>CAVPEK010000007.1:0-401135 GCA_963703445.1 uncultured Thermoleophilia bacterium
CGTCCGGAATGACGTCTGAGCCGTAGCCGTGACGGGATAGCTGAGCGGCTTGTTGGAGGTTGGGCTGCTCTGACTAGCGAAACTCTTCGATGCCGCGGCCATCGTCGTGCTCCCACCCGTAGGCGGCGATGTGGCCCCAACAGTCCGGCTGACTCCCGTCGGTGTCCGTGAAGTCGTATGCGTCTGCGAGCTGGCGGACGCTGACGATCCTTCCGGACCAGCGGCCGGCGTCGTCAGCTTCAGCGAGCGCGGCGACACCTCTGGCCACGTAAGTCGGCGATTCGGAGATCCCGAAGCCAGGGCGCTTCGGCACCGCGTCACGCCAGTTCGCCTCGGTGACGCCGAAGTTCTCCAGCATCTTCTCGGAACGCAACCAGCCGGGCGTGACGCCGACGGCCGTCACGGGGAGGCCACCCAACTCGGCGTCGAGCGCCTTCACGATCCGCTCAACATTCGCCTTGACGAGGTCGTAATAGAAACCGACGTTGCGCCGAAACTCGGCATTCGCATCCGACGTGCCGTCAGTCATCTCGACCACCAGACCGGGCGTGCTCTGATCGTCAGCGCTCTTCAGCATCAGCGGGATCGCCGCGTGGCAGGTAATGAGATGCGTGTGCACCCCCATCTGCAACATCCGCAAGCCGCCGGCCCAATCGTGCTCCCAAACCGGCTTGTCCCACTCCATATACCTGTCGCCTCCGAAGATGTCGTTGACGAGGACATCCAGACGACCGTGGTCACGCTTGACATCTACAACCAACCCTGCGACCGCTGCGGGATCCTCGTGATCCACCACGCACGCAGATCCCTCCCCTCCGGCGGCCGTGAGCAGCTCGCCGGTCTCCTCGATCGTCTCGGGCCTGCCCATCTCGGAAGGCCCGGCACTGCGGCTGCTACGGCCGGTCGCGTAGACGAAGAAGCCGGCCCGGGCGAGCTCGACCGCGATCGCCCGGCCGGCGCCCCGAGTCGCGCCGGCGACGAGCGCCACCCTCGCCGTCTCCGTCACACCATTTCCCGTTCCACCACCCCAAAGCCACATTCACTCGGAAAACGGGAGCTTCGCGGCACCTGTGGCGACTTCCCAGACGTTGCCTTCTGGATCTGCGAACGAACCGCTGAATCCGCCCCATGGCGTTCGCTCTGCAGGCTTTGTGACCTTCGCGCCGGCATCGCGTGCTTCAGCGAGGACGTCTGCGACGCGTTTTTCCGAGCGGACGTTGTAGGAGAATGTGATTCCACGAAAGCCGCTTCCCTCCGCAGGTACACCGGCGTCGCCTGCCAGTTGATGCCCAGGGGTAGAGCGTCAGCGCTGAGGTGCCATCGCCGAGGCCGAAGCAAACCCACTCTCCCTGCTCTTGCAGGATCGGCCAATGAAGCCCGTCGCGGTAGAACCCCTTCGCCCGTTCGAAATCTCTGACGCCGACGCCGATGATCGCAATGTGAGGTTTCATAAAAACTCCCTTCGGTCGATCGGCTCCGCTGCCGAAGATGCATCCGTACATATCCGCTCAGGCCGGTTCACTAACGCAGGGTCGCATGGGCGAGTGTTATTACGCCCGAAGACGCCGGCGGAGGACGGACCACGTTCGAGGGCTGCTCGGCTGCCTAATCTCTCAACCCGCAAAACCGCTAACGGCTCCGTAACGACCTCATGAAACACTTTGAGGCATGAAGCTGCTCGTTGCCGCCTCCGCCGTCGATCTCGACTTCCGTTACGGGTGCACGCCTGCGTGGTGGCAGCTCTGGAAGGGCCTCTACGAGGAGGGCGTCGATCTCGTCGTCACCCCGTACCGCGGGCGGGCGGTCGAGTCGCCGTGGTGGCGGACTGCTCCGAACCCGACCTTCGTCGAGGGAGAGTCGTTCGCCCGCGCGCGCGACGTCGTCGCGCGACTCAAGGGCGACTCGTACCTGCGCCGCGCCGAGGACAACCCGGAGGACGGCCTCGGCGAGCGGATGACGCGTGAGGTGATCTGGCGCTGGGTGACGCCGCGTTGGCGCAGACATCTCGACGCGCTCGTCGAGACGAGCGCCCCGATGCCGTCGTCGTCTTCACGGTGCCGATGGCCCACCTGCGCGGCATCCCGTCGTACCTGCGCGAGCGCTTCGGCCTGCCGATCGTCTTCTACGACGGCGACGTGCCGATGAGCCTGCCCGAGTTCGGCGGCATGGACACCGGCTTCAACTGGTACCACGACGCCGACCCGTCCGAGTACGACCTCGTCGTCTCGAACTCCGAGGGAGGGCTCGAACGGCTGCGCGAGCTGGGCGCGCGCCGGGCCGAGGCGGTCTTCTGGGGCGCCGACCCGGAGTTCTTCGCGCCGCGCGAGGTGCGACAAGGAGATGGACGTGTTCTTCTACGGCTACGGCGACAAGTTCCGGCGCGACTGGATGCAGACGCTGGTCGGCGACCCTTCGCGGGCGCTCGCCGGACGTCGACTTCGCGCTCGGCGGGCGCGACTTCCAGGGGGACATCGGGAACGCGCCGCATGACGGGCGACGTCCCGTTCAACGCGTTCGCCCGCGCGATCTCCGCGGCGCGTGTCAACCTCTGCATCACGCGCCGCTCGCATGCAACCGTCTACGCGTCGTCCTGCGTGCCGGCCGTTCGAGCTCGCTTCTGCCGGCGCGGCGATCGTCGCGAACCCGTACGACGGCATCGACCGGTGGTTCGAGCCCGGCGCGGAGATCCTCATCGTCGAGGATGCAGCAGCAGGCGATCGACGCCTATCGCGATCTGCTCGCCGATCCGGCTTCAGGCCGAGGAGATGGGCCGTCGCGCGCGCGAGCGGGTGCTCGACGAGCACACCTATCGCCACCGCGCGCGGCGGCTGCTCGAACTGGTCGGGCTCGCGGTAGTCGCGTGAAGCGCATCGCGATCATCCCCGCGTTCAACGAGCAGGACGCGATCGGAGGAGTGGTCGACGAGCTGGTGACGTTCGACTCCGGCGTCGACGTTCTCGTCATCGACGACGCCTCCGACGATGCGACGGCCGAGCGTGCGCGGCGGCACGGAGCGACCGTTGTCACGCTGCCGTTCAACCTCGGGATCGGCGGAGCCGTCCAGACGGGGTTCCGCTACGCGGCGCAACACGGCTACGAGCTCGCGATCCGAGTCGACGGAGACGGCCAGCACGACCCGGCCGAGCTCGGCCCGCTGCTCGACGCGGTCATCTCCGGCCGCGCCGACGTCTGCGTCGGCTCGCGGTTCGCCGGAGCCGACGGCTACCGGTCGTCGGCGACACGGCGGATCGGAATCCGCATCCTTGCAAAGACCGTCTCGCTGCTCACCGCGCAGCGTCTCACCGACACGACGAGCGGCTTCCAGGTGCTGAACCGCAAGGCGATCGAGCTGTTCGCCGCCGACTATCCGCACGACTACCCGGAGGTCGAGGCGGCCGTGATGGCCCACAAGAACCGCCTCCGGCTCGCCGAGGTGCCGGTGCGGATGCGCGAGCGCACGGGGGGACGCTCCTCGATTCGCGGTCTCCTGACGGTGTACTACATGGCGAAGGTGATGCTCGCGATCGTGATCGGCTCGCTGCGGCGGAGGGCAACACCGCTGGAGGACGCATGATCGCCGCCGGCCAGACCCCGCTCGCCGTCTCGCTCGCGGCGACGGCCGCGTCGCTGTTCCTGCTCTTCGTCGTCTTCGAGCTGATCCGTTCGCGCCGGCTCCGCGAGCGATACGCGTTGCTCTGGGTGCTGACGGGGCTCGTGCTGCTCGTCCTCTCGGCCTGGCGCGGCGGGCTGAATGTGATCGCGGGCTGGTTCGGTGTCCAGACCTACCCGCCCGCGGTTCTGTTCGCCGTCGCGCTGTTGTTCGTGCTCGCGGTGCTCCTGCACTACTCGACCGTGATCTCGAAGCTGGCCGACCAGAACGTGATCCTGGCGCAGCGGGTCGCCTTGCTGGAGCTCGAGCTCAGTGCTCGCTCGGAACCGGTTCCCGGGCTCGCTCCGGACGAAGCCGCGGCACCAGAAGCCCCAGCGAACTGAGCACGAGCGCGGCCGCGGGCACCGCGACCGCGAGTGACTCCCAGAAGATCGCGTCGGCGTAGCCGCGATGCGCGCCCCAGACGATCGCCGCGAGGAGCCAGCCGCCGATCGCGAGCGCGAGGAGGGGCGACCGCAGCAACGCGCCGAGGAGCCCGGCGAAGAGAAGCCATTCCAGCAGGGTGACGCTCCACACCGTCTCGTGGAACGCCGCCGTGAGGTGTCCGACGCCCGCGAACTGCCATGCGAGCCCGGCGATCACGAATGCGAGCACGCCGCCGGCCGCCGCGACGATTCGCGGCAGAAGCAGCGTGGCCACCGCGGCGGCGACGCCGAGTGCGAAGACCTCCGTGTGCTGCACGCCGACGAGCGCAGGCAGTGCGTGCGCGTCGAACGTCCCGCGATACGTGGGGAGCATGAAGCGGTTGGCGAGGAACGGCAGCAGGACGTACACCGCGGCCGCGGCGACGCCGAAGCGACCGCTCGACGATCTTGGCTCCGAGAGCCGCCGTGGTGACGACCGCGACCGGGGCGAGCACGAGCGCCACCGCGACGGAGAAGGCCCCACCGGTCGTCTGCGTCGCCGCGACGAGCGCGACGACGACGACCTCGGCCGCACCGAGCGCGCCGACGGCTATGCGCTGACGGCTGCCGAGCTCCGATACCAAGCGATCGTCCTCTCGAGCCCGGCGCGAAGCGACGTCTGCGCCTCGAACCCGAACAGGTCGCGTGCCCGCGAGGCGTCCAGGCTGCGACGCGGTTGGCCGTTCGGCATCGACGTGTCCCAGACGATCTCGCCCGTCGAAGCCGGTCAGTTCGGCAATCGTCTCGGCGACCTCGCGAATCGAGGTCTCGACACCCGTGCCGATGTTCACCGGCGCCGGCTCGTCGTAGCGTTCGGCGGCGAGCACGAGCGCCTCGGCGCAGTCGTCGACGTACAGAAACTCCCGCGTCGGTGAGCCGTCACCCCAGAGAGTGACCTCGCCGTCGGCCTCGAGCATCTTGCGGATCAACGCCGGAATCACGTGCGACGAGTCGAGGTCGAAGTTGTCGCGCGGCCCGTAGAGGTTCGCCGGCAGCAGAAAGATCGCGTCGAGCCCGTACTGCTCGCGATACGCGTTGGCGCCGACGAGAATCGACTTCTTCGCGACGCCGTAGGGCGCGTTCGTCTCCTCCGGGTAGCCGTTCCACAGGTCGTCCTCCGAGAACGGCACCGGTGTGAACTTCGGGTAGGCGCAGACGGTGCCGCGATCACGAGCTTGCGGACCGCGTGGGCTCGCGCCTGTTCGAGCACATGCGCGCCCATCATCAGGTTCGCGTACCAGTAGCGGCCCGGGTTCGCGCGGTTCGCACCGATCCCGCCGACCTCGGCCGCGAGATGGAAGACGAGCTCGGGCCGTGCGTCGGTGAACATGCGGCCCGCGTCGTCGAAGCGCGTCAGGTCGTAGTCGCGGCTGCCGCGCGACGAACACGTCGTGCCCGTCGGTCTCGAGCCGCTCGACGAGGTGCGAGCCGAGGAATCCCCCGCCGCCCGTGACGAGGACACGGCTCATCGCGTCTCGGCGGGCCGGCGCGTCAGCCAGTCGACGCGCCCGAGCCAGCTCTCGCGGTGCTCCGCATACCAGCGGATCGTGCGCAGGACGCCGTCTTCCCACGACACCTTCGGCTCCCAGCCGGTCTCGGCGTGCAGCTTCTCGTAGCCGACACGCAGCGCCATCACGTCGGTCGCGCCGGGGCGCAGCCGCCGGTCGTCGATCACGACGTGCCGATCGTCCGGCCAGAAGCCGTGCTCGGCGCCCACACGGAGGATCATGCCGCACCAGTCGGCCATCGAGATGTTCTCGCCCTGGCCGTAGACGTAGACGTCACCCGGAATGCCCTGGGCGGCGACCGTGAGGTGACCGCGCACGCCGTCGGTGCAGAAGCAGAAATCGCGGAGCGGCTCGAGCGCCCCCAGTTCGATCTCGGGCCGCGAGAGCGCCTGGGTGATGATCGTCCCCGTGACGTAGCGCGGGTTCTGGCGCGGGCCGTAGTTGTTGAACATCCGCGTCACGACGCCCGGGACGGCGTAGGCGTCGTGGTAGTTCATCGTCAGGAAGTCGGCGGCGACCTTCGCTGTCGCGTAGATCGACTTGGGATTGATGGGCGAGCGCTCGTGCAGGATCAGCGACCCGGCGGAGTCGAAGTCGTGGTGATGCGCGACCGTCTCGCGCACGTTCCCGTACTCCTCGGACGTGCCCGCGGTGTCGAACTTCTCCAGCTCGACGTCGAGGTCGACGATCGACTGAAGCAGGTTGAGCGTGCCGAGCGTGTTCGCCATCACCGTCTCGTACGGGCGGTGCCACGATTCTCCGACGTGCGCCTGGGCGCCGAGATGGAAGACATAGGGCCGGTCCGGCGCGGAGACGAGATGGTCGCGAACGCAGTGGTCGATCGAGGTCTTGTCGGTCAGGTCGGCGAACACGACCGTCAGGTCGTCTCGCAGCTGCGCCGATGTTGTTGAGCGCGCCCGAGGAAGTTGCCCGCACGAACGCGACCACGTGCGCGCCGATGCCCACGAGCGCTTCCGTGAGGTGCGAGCCCATGAACCCGTCTGCGCCGGTGACGAGGCAGGTCCGGTTGGCGTACGCGGCCTCGAAATCCCGGCGCAGCTCCGCCTTCGCGGTCTCGTCCCAGGTCTGATCTGATGTCGCCATGCGCGCCAAGCCTAACCATCGTCTATGAAGGTTCCGTCTGGGAATGCGAAGCCTTCGTCGTACTTCAGCCAGGCTCGCCCGGAACTCGTCGCCCGGCTTCCGAGCGGTCGCCTCGGCCGGCTCCTGGACGTGGGCTGTGGGGCAGGCGGCGTCGGCCGTGCGCTGCGTGACCGAGTCGACTTCCTGGCCGGAGTCGAGCTCGAGCCCGAGTTCGCAGCAGAAGCAGGCGCCGTCTACGACCAGGTCCTGACCGGGAAGGTCGAAGACGTGCTCGACGACCTCGACGGGCCGTTCGACACGCTGCTCGCCTACGACCTGCTCGAGCACCTCGTTCAACCAGAGGAGGTGCTGCGACGGCTGCACGACGTCGCCTCGGAGAACGCGCTGCTCCACGTCTCCGTTCCGAACGCCCGGCACTGGTCGCTCCTTCGCGATCTCGTCGTGCGCGGCACGTTCGGCTACACCGACTGGGGGCACCGCGACCGAACGCACCTGCGCTGGCTGACGCGCGCCGACCTGGTCGGCCTCCTCGAGTCGACCGGCTGGCGCGTCCAGGAGACCGCGCACGCACCCCTCACGCCGGCGGGCCGCCTCGCCGAGCGCGCGACCGGCGGCCTCAGCGCCGAGTTCCTGGTCTACCAGTGGTCGGCGCTCGCGCGCCGAGCCGCCGCTTCCTAGACCCCACCGGGGGTGCTCTGGTCGAAATGCGTCGGCAGCGAGCCGCTCGCGCGGAGCCGCAGCTGGCCGGCCTGACGCCCGAGAGCCTCGCCGAAGCTCACCGTCGCGAGCTCGAACGGCGCCCGCAAGGCCGGCCTCGCGAGCCCCGCACGGGTGCCGCGGCGGCGTTCCCGTAGCGGGCCGAGCTCGCGGCGAACGACGCAGGTGGACGAGGAGCACCGGCCAGTCGAGGAGCGCGATCTTCGCCCGCGTCGCCAGGCTGCGCCGTGCGACGCGATACCGCGCGAGCACGTAGCCGCGGCCGAAGGCCTCGAGGCGCCGTTGAGCCGGTGAGGCGGCGCCGAGCGTCTGGCCGTGCTTGTGCAGCGCGCGAGCATTCGTCGCGCGAACGCAGCGGTGCCCGGCGAGCCGCAGCCGAAGAGCGAGGTCGACGTCCTCCCAGTAGGCGAAGAAGGTCTCGTCGAAGCCGCCGACCTCTCGGAAGACCGCGGTCCGGAAAGCGGCCGCGCCACCGCAGGGCCCGACCGGCTCCGAGGCGCCGGCCAGCTCCGGCAGCGGGCCGGTTCCACGCGGCGTCCCACGAGCGAAGCGTCGTGTCGAGCTCGATCCCTGCGGAGTCGACGAGTTGCGGCCGGTCGTGCTGGAGGAGAACGCCCGCGACCATCGCCACGGTCTCGTCGTGGAGCGGCTCCAGCAGCCGCTCGAGGAAGTCCGGCTCGCAGACAACGTCGTTGTTGATCAGCACGACGACGTCCGTCTCGGCGGCCTCGACGCCCCGGTTGATGGCGCGGCCGAAACCGGTGTTCTCGGGCAGCCGGACGAAGCGCGTGCGTGGGAATCGCTCGGCCAGCAGCTCGATCGTCCCGTCCGTCGAGGCGTTGTCGACGACGACGACCTCGTGCTCGACCGTCTGGCGGCCGAGCCCCTCGAGCGCCTCGGCGAGCAGTCGGCACCCGTTGAAGGTCGGTATGACGACGGTCGCCTGCACGTAGTGCACGATAGTGCGAGCGGTGAGTGCTTCGGAGACGATCCCCGATCTGCTCTCGACGCCGGCGGCGGGCGGTCGCGTCGTGCAGAGGCGGGCTCGCGCGCGGCGTCGGCTACGGCGATCGGGACGCTGCTCGCCGCGGGGACGTCGGTCTTTCTGCTGCGGTATCTCGGCCGCGATGACTTCGGCCGCTACGGCACGATCGCCGCGCTGCTCGGCATCATCAGCGGCATCAGCGACGCGGGGCTGACCGCGGTCGGCTCGCGCGAGCTCGCGCTCGCGCCGGCCGCCGAGCGGCCGAGGCTGCTCGGGAATCTCGTCTCGCTGCGGCTCGCGATCACGCCAGTCGGGATCGCTGCGGCCGCGATCTTCGCGTTCGTCGCCTACGACCGCACCATGTTCTGGGGCACGGTGCTCGGCGGCATCGGCGTGCTGCTCGTGAACACGCAGGCGACGATGATGATGCCGCTCTCGGTCGAGCTGCGGCTGTTCACGATCACCGCCTTCGAGGTCGCGAAGACCGCGCTCATGTTCGTCGTGGTGGTCGTGCTCGTCGCTCTCGGGGTCGTCGCTGCTGCCGTTCTTCGGCGCACAGATCCCGGTCGGCGCGGCGGTGCTCGCGCTCACGCCTCTGGTCGTTCCCTGGCGGCGCGGGCTTCTGCCGGCGTTCGACCGGCGCGTGGTCGCGTCGCTTCTCCGCGAAGCGCTTCCCTTGGCGGTCGCGCTGACGATGAACGTCATTTACTTCCGCGTCCTGATGATCATGACCTCACTGCTCGCGTCGCAGACGCAGACCGGCTACTTCGCGACCTCGTTCCAGGTGTTCGCGGTGCTCTTCTCGCTGCCGCTGCTCGTGCTCTCGTCGGCGCTGCCGCTCCTGTCGGTCGCCGGCCGCGACGACAGCGAGCGACTGCGCTTCGGGCTGCAGCGGATGACGGAGGTCTCGCTCGCCGTCTCCGTCGTGTTCGTGCTGGCCATCTATGCGCTTGCGCCGACGCTGATCCCGCTGCTCGGCGGCGCCCAGTACGCCGGTGCAGCGCCGGTGCTGCAGATCCAGTCGTTCGCGCTGATCGCCGTCTTCGTCGGCCAGGTCTGGCAGCTCGGGCTCCTGTCGCTGCGACGCCAGGCGGCGCTCGCCTGGGCGAACGCCGGCGCACTCGCCCTGGTGCTCGTGCTCGGCGCCGTGCTCATTCCGCTGTGGGGCGCGCGCGGGAGCCGCCGCCGGGGCTGTCCTCGGCGAGAGCTTCCTTGCTGCACTCGTCTACCTCTTCCTCCGGCACGACGCTCCGGCGGTCGCGCCGCGGGCGGGCCTGACGCCGCGCGTCGTGCTCGCCGCTCTGCCCGCGTTCGCGATCGTCGCTCTGCCGGTGACGTGGATCATCGACCCTGCCCGCGGCGCTGGTCGTCTTCATCGCCCTCGCCGCTGCGCTGCGCGCCATTCCGCCCGAGCTTGAACCACGCACTGCGTCGCCGATGAAGAGACCTGTCGTCGCAGTGCTGCGCGGCCACTCTGCCAACCCGTGGGAGTTGCGCCCGTGGGAGCTGCTCGCCGATCGCTACGACGTTCGCGTGCTCGCCACCGGCTCGAACGCGTTCGACCTCGCCTCTCTCGACCTGCACCGTCGAGCCCGTCCGTGCTCTTCGCGATCGCCTGCCGCGTGGCCGGGCGGGCGAACGCGGGCGCGCTCGTGCTCGGGGACCGCTACCTCGGGCTCGAGGCCGCGCTTCGTGGCGTCGACCTCGTGCACGCCGCCGAGATCGGCGTGCCCTTCAGCCACGGGCCGTCGCTCCTCAAGGCCAAGCTGGGCTTCGGGCTCGTGCTCGACGGTCTGGGAGACGATCCCGTTCGGCGATGCCTACCGGCGCTTCCGCGGCCGCCGGCAGCGGCGCGAGACGATTCCCGCAGGTCGACCTGTTCCTCGCCGCGACCGAGCGCGCACGGCGAGCGCTCCTGCTCGAAGGGGCCCGCGACGACCGGATCGAGATCGCGCCGCCCGGCATCGACACCGCGCGGTTCGGCGAGTCGGCCGCTCCCGCCGAGCACCTGGTGCTGTCGGTCGGGCGCCTCGTCTGGGAGAAGGGCCACCAGGATCTGCTGCGCGCGCTCGCCTGGCTCCGCCGCGAGGGCCACGCGGCGCGGGCGCTGATCGTCGGCGCAGGCCCGGAGGAGGCCGCGGCTGCGGGACGCATGCGCGCGATCTGGGCCTCGAGGGCTCGATCGAGTGGCGCTCGCTCGGTCGCCTACGGCGAGATGCCGGACGTCTTCGCGAAGGCCTCGTGCTTCGTCCTCGCGAGCCTGCCGACGGCGTGGTGGGAGGAGCAGTTCGGGATGGTCCTCGCCGAGGCGGCCGCCGCAGGGCTCCCGATCGTCGCGGCGACTCGGGCGCGATCGCCGAGGTGCTGCGCGGAGCGGGAACGCTCTTCCCCGCCGGGCGACTGGTCCGCGCTCGCCCGGGCTCTCGGCGAGGTGCTCGCCGCGCCGCCCGAGCGCCGCCGGCCGGCGGCACTCGTCGCGGCGTACTCGATCGAGGCAGCGGCCGAGCGCTACGCCGCCGCCTACGAGCGGGTGCTGAGCTCGCGGTAGACACGCGTCGGTGCTCGCGCGCCGTCTCGTCCCACGAGAAGAGCTGTGCGCGCGCGAGCCCGCGTTCGCGCCACGGCGGACGGGTCGGCGAGCAGGTCGAGGATTGCAGCGGCGATCGCGTCCGGATCGAGCGGGTCGAAGAGGAGCGCCGCGTCCCCCACGACCTCGGGCAGCGCGCCGCTGTTCGATGACGCGACGGGGCAACCGCAGGCCATCGCCTCGAGCGGCGGCAGCCCGAAGCCCTCGTAGAGCGAAGGGAAGACGAGCGCCGACGCGCGCTGCATCAGGTCGACCACCTCGCGCCAGGGAAGGTGCCCGCGCGCCTCGACCCCGTCCGGCAGCGTCGGGAAGTCCCCGCCGCCGGTGAGAACGAGGCGCAGCTCCGGGCGCTCGCGGCGCACGAGCGCGAACGCCTCGAACAACCGAGCGTGGTTCTTGTGAGGCCAGGGGCGCGCGGGATAGAGCAGAAACGGCTCGCGGGCCACGCTGCCCGGTGCGAGCACCGCGTGGTCGAGCCCGAGTGGGACGACGCGGATCCGCGCCGGATCGAGGCGAAGCCCGGCGAGGGCGCGCTCGCGGACGAACTCGCTCACCACGATCACGCGGTCTGCGCTGCGAACGGAACGGTGCCAGGCGACGTGGCGGAAGAGCCGTTCCGAGCGCGGGAACATGGCCGGCAGATCGAGGTGCTGCAGGTCGTGAAGCGTCACCACGCTGGGCGCGAGTGGGGGGATGCGCAGCGTCAGCGGGTAGTGGACGACGTCGGCGCCGCGCAGCCGGCGGCGCAGCGGTCCTGGTCGTGCGGCGGCCTCGGTCATCGCGAGGAGCCGCTCGCCGACCGTCGCTGCGCGTCGATACTCGGTCGCGGTCTCCGCCGGCAGGCCCTCGGCGGCGCCGGGCGCGACCGGTGGCAACAGCACGCGGTAAGGGAGCTCGCCGACCCGCCCGAGCCCGCGGAGGAGCTCGCGCACGTAGGTCTCGCTCCCGCCGAGCTCGCCGGGGACGAGAGTGAGCAGTGAGATGCCGACCATCGGGCGATCGTAGTCTCAGGGGTCTCGAAATGGCCGTCCCGCCTGTGTTCGCGCCGTTCCGCTTACAGGGCCGTAATGCCCGCTCTTTACACTCCGGCGGAGTGGCCGACGACACGGAAGACGTCGCTGCGCTCTTCGCGCGGTTGAAGGAGGAGCTGCACGCAGCCGGCCCACGTGACCCCAATGTGCCGCCGGCGCAGGTGCGACTCTCGATCCGCGACCAGGCCGAACGGCTCTGGCCGGTCTCGGCCGAGCGGCCGATCGTCGGCAAGGGCGGCCCGCTCAAGTCGTTCCTCCGGCGGCTGATGCGCTGGTACGTGGAGCCCGCCTTCGCAGACCAGCGCGCCTTCAACGATGCGGTGCTGAAGCTGATCGACGATCTCGACGAGCGGCTCCAGAAGCTCGAGAGATGAGGGTCGCCGTCTGCGCGCCGCAGGTGCCGTTCGTGCGCGGTGGGGCGGAGCTGATGGCCGAGGACCTGGTCGCCGCGCTCCAGGAGCGCGGTCACGAAGCGGAGCTCGTCAGCGTGCCCTTCAAGTGGTACCCGGGCACGCGGGTCCTCGATCAGGCGTTCCTTTGGCGGCTCGTCGACCTCACCGAGTCGGATGGCCGCCCGATCGACCGTGTCGATCGCGACGAAGTTCCCGGCCTACTGTGTGCGCCACCCGAACAAGGTCGCCTGGGTGCTGCACCAGTTCCGGCAGGCCTACGACTACGACCGCACCGATCTGGGGCAGTTCGACGAATCACCGGAGGATCGCGCCACCCGGCGGGCAGTCGAACGACTCGACACCGTCTCGCTCGGCGAGGCGAGGCGCGTCTTCGCCACCTCCCACAATGTCGCCGATCGACTGAGACGCTTCAACGGGATCGACGCCGAGGTTCTGCCGCATCCTCCGCAGGCGCTCGCCTATCGCAACTCCGAGCCCGAAGGGTTCGTGCTGTCGGTCAACCGCCTCGATCGCGCCAAGCGCATCGACCTGCTGATCGAGGCACTGCGCCGCGAGCCTGGGCTGCGGGCCGTGATCACCGGTGAAGGGCCGGACCGCGAGCGGCTCGAGGGACTGGCAGCCGGGCTGAACGGCCAGGTGGAGTTCGTCGGGCGCGTCGACGACGAACGCCTCGCCGATCTCTACGCGCGCTGCCTGGCCGTTTACTACGCGCCGCTCGACGAGGACTTCGGCATGGTCCCCTACGAGGCGTTCCTCTCGGGCAAGCCGGTCGTGACGACGCTGGATGCCGGCGGCCCGCTCGAGGTCGTGCACGACCGCGAAACGGGCCTCGTCGTCGCTCCGGAGCCGTCCGACATCGCGCAGGCGTGCGCGTACCTCGCGGGCCACGTCGACGAGGCGAAGTTGTGGGGCGGAGCCGGTCACGCGATCGCCGAGCGTGTCACCTGGGACGCCTGCGTCGACGCTCTCATCTCGTGAAGGTCGCCTACTACTCGCCGCTGCCGCCGTCGCGCTCGGGGATCGCCGACTACTCCACGCTGCTCCTGCCGGCTCTACGCGAGCGGGTCGAGGTCGTGGTGGCGGAGCCGGGCAAGAAGGCCCCCGCAGCTGACGTCGCTCTCTACCACATCGGCAACGACCCGGAAGCCCACGGCTGGATCGTCGATGCCCTGAACGAGCGCCCGGGCGTCGTCGTCCTGCACGAGTACGTCCTCCACCATCTGATCGCGGGGATCACGATCGGACGGGGCAACGCTCGCGGGTACCTCGACGCGATGGAGCGCGAGCTCGGCGTCGCCGGCCGGTTGCTCGGGCTCGGCGTGCTCGACAACCTCCTGCCTCTCCTTTGGGAGACCCAGCCGGAGCGCTTCCCACTCGCGGGCGTCGTGCTCGACCAGGCGCGCGGACTGATCGTGCATTCCCGCTATGTCGGCGACCACGCGCGGTCGGCGGGCTACGACGGGCGCCTCTGGCGGATCCCGCACCCCGTCTGGCCGCCGGCCGAGGCCGACCCGGCGGCCGATGTGAGCGGCGAGCCGCTGATCGGCTGCTTCGGTTACCTGAACATGAACAAGCGCATCCCGCAACTGCTGGAGGCGTTCGCGTCGCTGCGCCGCCGGCACCCGGGTGCGCGCCTGCTGCTCGTCGGCGCCACCGGGGAGCGGTTCGATGTCCAGCGCCGGCTGGAACGGCTCGGCCTGACCGAAGGAGTTCAGCGGCTCGACTACGTTCCGGAGGAGCGCATGTGGTCGCTGATGGCCGCTTGCGACGTGCTCGTCAACCTTCGCTACCCGACCATGGGCGAGACGTCGGGCTCGGTGATACGCGCGCTGTCGCTCGGCAAGCCGCTGCTCGTTTCCGACGTCGGCTGGTTCAGCGAGCTGCCGGACGA
Source organism: uncultured Thermoleophilia bacterium (assembly GCA_963703445.1). Taxonomy (GTDB): domain Bacteria; phylum Actinomycetota; class Thermoleophilia; order Gaiellales; family Gaiellaceae; genus PALSA-600. Next base: position 14,311 of record CAVPEK010000007.1, read on the forward strand.
CGTGGTGCTCAAGGTCCCCGTGGATGAGCTCGAGGTCGTCACGCTGGCCGCGGCGCTCGAGTTCGCGGCCGAGCACAGCGGCGTGCTCGGTTCTGCCGCGCGCGACTACGTCGAGCGCGAGCACTCACTGTCCAGCGTGGCCGACGCATACGTCGCCGCGCTGGAGGTCGCAGCCGGCGGAGACGCCGTCGACGACGCGGTGCTGTGGCGGATCGCCGAGGCTGCCGCCGAAGCCGGCGTGACCGATATGTCGCTGCTCGCGCAGCGCCTCCGCGAGGTCGGAATCGGTGCGTGAGAAGGCCCGCGCCGTTCCGGCGTGGGCTTGGCTCGGTGCGCTCGTCGCGGTCTCGACAGCGGTGCGGTTCGGCTTCGCGCGCCACATGGTCGGCCCTTGGATCATGATCGACGAGATCGTCTACTCCGAGCTTGCGAAGAGCTTCGCGGCCACCGGATCGTTCGCCGTCCGTGAGGTGCCGACGGGAGGCTACGGCGTCGTCTATCCGATCCTGATCAGCCCGGCGTACGCACTCTTTCGCTCGATCCCGACCGTCTACAGCGCGATCAAGCTGATCAACGCGCTGCTCATGTCGCTCACTGCAGTCCCGGCGTTCCTGCTCGCGCGCCGGGTCGTGTCGAAACGCGGGGCGCTCGTCGTCTCGCTGCTCACCGTGGCTGTGCCGTCGACGTTCTACGCGGGAACGATCATGACGGAGAACGCGTTCTATCCGATCTTCATGCTCGTCGCGCTGGCGCTCGTCGCATTGCTCGAGCGTCCGCGGCTCGCCACGGTGCTGTTCTTCCTCGGGGCGCTCGCTCTCGCCTACGAGACACGCGCCCAGGCCGTCGCGGTGCTCGCCGCCGCGCTCGCTGCTCCGCTCGTGAGCGCTGCTCTCGCGCGGAGCGCCCGTGAGCTGCTCGGGTACAAGTTGCTCTACGCCGCGATCGGCGGAATCGCCGCACTCGTTGTTCTGGCAGAGCTCGTGCGCGGTCGCAGCATCTCGTCGCTGCTCGGCGCCTACGCGGCGGCGACCCATTCGTCATACGACGTCGGCGTCGTGTCGCGGTGGCTCCTCTGGCACCTGTCGGAGCTCGATCTCTATGTCGGCTTCGTGCCGCTCTTCGCGCTCGTCCTCCTCTGCGTCCAGGGGAAGGCGCTGTCCGCGGCCGAGCGCGCAGTCGTCGCTGCGACGGTCTCTCTGGTCGCGCTGCTCGCCGTCGAGGTCGCCGCGTTCGCGTCGCAACCGAGCGTCGTGCGCATCGAAGAGCGCAATCTGTTCTACGTCGCGCCGCTGCTCTTCACCTGCCTGGTGCTGTGGATCGAGCGCGGGATGCCGCGGCCCGCGCGCCGCGGCCGTCGCCGCAGGAGCCGGTGTCGTCGCGCTCGCCGCAGCAGTCCCGTACGAGCGGTTCATCAACACATCGGCCACCTCGGACACGTTCGGCGTGCTCGCGCTGTGGTCGACGGCACTCTGGCTGCATCTACCCGCCCCCGACATCCGGTGGCTGGTCGCAGGAGGTGCCGCGGTGTTCGTCGTCGTCGCCCTGCTTGCCCCCCGGCGGCTCTGGTGGTGCTTGCCGGGCCTCGTCTTCCTGCTCTACGTCGGCGCGGCACGGCCGGTCGACAGCAGAACGAAGCGGGCGTCGATCGGAGCGGTCTTCCAGGGAATCACGAGGCCCGACCGCGACTGGATCACGGCGATCGTCGGCTCCGCCGACCCGCGTCGGGTCGCGGTCGTCTGGACGGGCGCAACCGACCGGCTCACCGTGAACGAGAACGAGTTCTTCAACCGCGATGTCGGGCCGATCTTCACCACGAACGGCCCCGTTCCGGGCGGGCTGGCTCAGACGCCCGTCGTCGTGAACCGTACGACCGGGAACTATCTGGCGGCCGGTCGGGTCGTGCGGGTGCACGACGTGCTCACCGACACCAGCATCTCGATCGCGGGACGCAGGATCGGCGGCGATCCGAAGAAAGGCCTCGTGCTCTTGCACGTCGGCGGGCCGCTGCGCGCCGGTCAGATCACCAGCGGGATTGACTACCCCGACCTGTGGGCGGGGCACTCCGCCCTCTACCGCAAGTTCGGGTGCAGCGGCGGACTGCTCGCCGTGCGACTCGGCAGCGACGCGCGCCTTTTCCGCAGCCCGCAGCTCGTCGAGGCATACGTGCACGGTCGCCTCGTTGCGTCGAAACTGGTGGGGCCGTATCACGAGGAGACGCTGCAGGTGCCGCTCGTTCGCGGACCGCGCGGCTCGTGCACGGTTCACTTCCGGATCCCGCGGACGCGCGTCCCCGCGCGGGTCGAGCCGTCGAGCACCGATACGCGCGAGCTCGGGATCAGGTTCCTCGACTTCACGGCATCGTGAGGATCGCTTTCGACGTCAGCCCGCTCTCGCATGAACCGACCGGGATCGGCAACTACATTCGTGGCTCACTCGCGGCGCTGGTGGAAGTAGCCGCTGGTCGTCACGAGGTGGTCGCGTTTGCTCCGACAAGCCCTGCGGGCCTGCGCCGCATCCCGGAGGCGCTCACCGGTATTCCCCTGACGACGAAGCTGCGCTTCCTGCCGTTCGCACATCACTGGCGGCAGGCCTGGAGCCGTGTCGGCCGTCCACCCGTCGAGCGCTTTCTCGGCCCGATCGACGTCCTCCACTACACCGACTGGATGTTCCCTCCGCAGCGGAGCGGGCTTCGGTCGACGATGATCCACGACCTCGTCCCGCTCCATCATCGCGAATGGGTCACGCCGCGAACCTACTCGATGCATTCGGCGAAGTATCGCGACGCGAAGAACTGCGACACGGTGTTCGTCAACTCCGAGTACACAAGCAAGGATGTGATCGGAACGCTCGGCCTCGACCCGTCGCGTGTGCATGTAGCGCCGCCCGGCGTCGACGCCGCGTTCGGTCCCGTCGGGGAGCGCGCCGAGCTCGGTGCTCCATACGTCTTGACCGTCGCGACACTCGAACCGCGGAAGAACCTGCAGGTGCTCGTCGACGCGCACCGCCTGGCCGACGGGCCGACACTGCTCGCCGTCGTCGGCGGCGCCGGCTGGGGCGAGCAGCCTTCGCTGGACCTGCCCGGCATTCGCCTGCTCGGCCGCCAGAGCAACGAGGAGCTCGCCCGTCTCTACCGCGGCGCAGCAGTGGTCGCCTACCCCTCTCTGTTCGAGGGCTTCGGGATTCCCATCGTCGAGGCGATGGCGAGCGGTGTACCGGTGGTGGCCTCGTCACATGCCTCGATGAACGAGGCGGCGGGGGACGTGGCGCTGCGTGCCGATCCCAACGACCCGGCCGCCTGGGCGCGCGCCCTGGTCGAAGCAGCCGCCCGGCGCGAGGAGCTCGGAAGCCGCGGGCTCGAGCATGCCCGCCGGTTCACCTGGCGGCGGGTGGGCGAGACGATGCTCGCGGCATGGGAACAGGCGGGATGAACGTCGCCTTCGACGTCGCGCCGCTCGTGCTCGACAACGCCGGAACGGCGCGGTACGTACGGGGTGTGCTCGCCGCCCTGCGCCGGCGGGACGACGTCGACGTTCAGGAGGTGAACTGGGGCGGGCCCGGTCGCGCGACGGCGGCGATCCGCGATGTGGCGTGGTACCCGGCTCTTCTGCCGCTGCAGGCGCGCGGTTCGGACGTTCTCCACTGCACGACGTTCCGCGCGCCGCTGCGAGCGACGCTGCCGGTGCTCGTCACGGTTCACGATCTCGCGGTCGTTCGCCGGCCCGAGCTTTTCACCGCGTGGACGCGTCTCTACGCGCGCACGCTGCTCCTCCCCGTCCTACGTGCCGCGACGCGCGTTCTGGCAGTGTCGGAGTTCACCAAGCGAGAGGTCGTCGAGCTCGCAGGCGTGCCTGCTGACCGGATCGACGTCGCGTACAACGCCACGTCGGCATCGGTGTTCACGCCCGACGGTCCTGCATCGCCCGGCGAGTACGTCCTCGCGGTCGGGACGCTCGAGCCGCGCAAGAACCTGCCGCGGCTGATCGAGGCGACGGGCAGGCTCGGGCTCGAGTTGCGGGTAGCGGGCGCAAGAGGCTGGGGCGACGTTGCTGTCGACGCGGCACACGTCCGCTGGCTCGGACGGCCGACGGACGACGAGCTCGCGGCCGAGCTGCGCGGCGCGCTCTGCCTTGCGTATCCGTCGCTCCTCGAGGGCTTCGGCATCCCGGTGCTCGAGGCGATGCTCTGCGGAACGCCCGTCGTGACGAGCGAGCGGAGCGCGATGGAGGAGGTAGCCGGCGGCGCCGCTGAGCTCGTCGATCCGCGCGAGGTGGAGTCGATCGCGGCCGGGATCGACCGCGCACTTGCGCGGCGCGACGAGCTGCGCGCGGCCGGCCTCGTGCGAGCGCGGGACTTCACGTGGGAGTCGAGCGCCGACGCGACGGTGCGGGCCTACCGGAAGGCCGTCGCTTGACCGTCCCGCTCGTCGCTGTCGACGCCGACGTCCTCGGTCGCCGTCGCACCGGCGAGGAGACGTACGTCCTGAACCTGCTTGCGCTTGCTGCCCGACGTCGCCCCCGACCTGCGGATCGCCGCGATCACCCGCCACCCCGAGCTCGTTCCGGATGGCATCGAGCCGATCGAGCTGGCCGCGCGGTCTCAGGAGCTCCGCATGGCGTGGACGTTGCCCCGTCTGCTGCGGCGGCTGCGGCCCGCGTGCGCTCATTTCCAACACGCCCTTCCGCTCGGCTACCACGGCCGAGCCGTCGTGACGCTGCACGACCTGCACTTCGAGCGCGACCCCGGCGTGATGGGGCCGCTCGACCGCTTCGTCTTCAAGCGCGTCGTTCCGCGCGCCGCGCGCGGTGCCGACCGCGTGCTCGCGGTGTCGGAGCGAACGAAGGCCGATGCGGTCGAGCTGTACGGGATCGCGCCGGGGAAGGTCATCGTCACGCCGCATGGCGTCGACCCCGTGTTCGGCCCGGGGGATGGCGACACTGACGGCTATCTCCTCTTCGTCGGAGCGGTGCAGGAGCGCAAGGACCCGCTCGCGGCGCTGGCCGCCGCGCACGCTGTCGGCCTGCCGCTCGTCGTCGCAGGGCCGGAGAAGGAGCCTCGGCTGGCACGGCAGTTGCGAACGGGTGGCGCCGACGTTCGTGGTTTCGTCACGCCGTCCGAGCTGGCGACGCTGTACCGCCGCGCGGACGCGTTGGTTCTCCCGTCGCGCTACGAGGGTTTCGGCATACCCGTGATCGAGGCGATGGCGAGCGGCACGCCCGCCGTCATCTCCGGGGACGCCGCGCTCGTCGAGGTTGCGGGGGTGCGGCCGAGATCGCGGCGGACGGCGACTTCGGCCGGGCGGTCGAGCGCGTGCTCGCCGACCGCGACCGCTATGTCCAGGCGGGGCTGCAGCGGGCGCGCCACTTCACCTGGCGTGAGACCGCGCGGCGGACCGCCGAAACCTACCGCGGTGTTCTGTCGTGAGAGTCGCCGCGATCGTCGTCTCGCACGGCCATCCGGCGGAGCTCGCGCAATCGCTGCCCGCCCTCGAGCCCCAGGTCGACGAGCTCGTGGTGATCGCCAACGTTCCCGGCTCCGTGCCCGAGGGGATCGACGCCGTGTCCAACGACCGCCCGCTCGGATTCGGGGCGAACGTCAACCGCGGCGTCGCGATGACCGAAGCGGAGCTCGTCGTCTCGGCGAACCCGGACGCCGTTCCCAAGCCTGGCGCGGTCGCCGAGCTCCGGTCGTTCATGGAGGCTCGTCCGACGTTGCGGCGTCGCCGGACCGCGCATGGTGTTTCCCGACGGCCGCTGGCAACCTTCGCGGCGGCGGTTCCCGACCGTGTTCGGGACGATCGTGCGGCGCACCCCGCTACGGCTCGTCGTCCCGCAGCGACACCACTTCCACCTCGACGAGGCGCCGCCCGAGGCGCCGGTGCAGGCCGACTGGATGCTGGGCGGCTTCCTGATGCTCCGCCGCTCGATGCTCGCTGAGCTCAACGGTTTCGACGAGGGCTTTCGCCTCTACGGTGAGGACATCGACCTTCAGTACCGCGCCATGCAGGCCGGGTGGGAGCGCTGGTACGTGCCGGGAGCGGTCGTCTCGCACGAGCACAAGGCCGAGACCGACACGCGCTGGCTGACGCGCCGTACGCTCTGGCACTGGCGCGGGGATCGCGCGCTTCGTGCGCAAGCACCCCGAACGGCTCCGGGCGCTCTAGCGGCGCGGGGCGAAGCCGAAGGCCACCTGGGCGCTCAGTTGACGCAGGTCGTACTGGGAAGGCTGGAACGTCCCGCCGTGCGGTCACGTCGATCCGGAACGGCGTGACCGCGGGGATCCGGACGATCTTCGTCTGGCACGGGGTGGAGCGCAGGGTGAGCCTGCGGGTCGCGAGCACGCGGCCGGCCACCGGCTGGCGTTCTCCGTTGATGCGCGAGCGACGACAGCACGATCGTCATGTGAGACGGCGGGATACCCGCCGCACGCGGCGCGCGCGGGACAGGCTGACCGTCGCGTAGCCGGGCTTCGTTCCGGCCGGGGCGAAGTGGTAGTACCACGAAGCGGTCGACATCCAGGCAGCGTCCGGTGCTGATGCCGCCTTCTGCATCCGCGATGCGGATGGGGCGGCGCACGTGGAAGAGGCGCAGGCCGCCGACGGTCTCGCGCAGTTCCCCGGCGGGGTCGACTCCCGGCGTCGCGACGATCCAGTCGATCGGCAGCTGCGGCTCGACGGCACCCGTCAGGTCGCGATAGTTCGGGCGTTATGGTCGGCCCGGGGCCTGGCGCCGAGGCATCGACCGACCACACGTCGGAGATCGACTGGTTCCAGAACTCGACCGACCAGAACGCGTTCGAGCCTCCGAGCGACTGGCCGATGTACATCGTTCGCGCCCGCCCGGTCGCCCGGTCGATCCAGTCGGGGGGCGTCGGCAGGACGCCGCGCATCGAGTCCGAGAACGAATTGGAGGCGTTCGCGGCGGCGATCTCGCCGGTCAGGTTCCAGCCGATGATCGCGACCGCCACCAGCGCTCCGACCGGCAGGGCGAGGCGGCGCAGGGAGCCGCGGCGCACGCGCGACCTCGCGCAGCACCATCAGCGCGACCGAGCCGAAGAGAATGCCGAGCAGCAGCCGGTGCGCGTCGGTGGTCGTGAAGTAGAACGGCTTGCGGTTCAGCCACTGCAGGATCGAGAGGCCGGGCGCGTCCGAGTAGAAGTGCTCCGTGTTGTGGTACGGCGTCGTGTCGATCAGGTACCAGACGGCTGCGGCCGACAGCAGGACGGGGATCGGGCGCGCCCGGCCGGCGATCACCCAGCGCGCGGTCACCGCGAAGACGACCGGTGCGATGTAGATCAGGTTTCGCTCCTCGACGCGGATCGCGAAGTTCGTCGAGAGGTACGACGCCTTCACGGCGGTGTACAGACCGAACGCGACGATCGCTCCGACGAGGGTCGCGGCGAGCGCGCGTTCGTCGGGCAGGCGCCACCTGGCACCGAACAGCCACGTCAGCGCCACGAGGACCGGCAGAACGCCGACGCCGATCATGAAGGCGCCGACCGCCCAGAGCCCGTACGTGAACAGGCGGTGATGGAAGTGGGTGCCGATCTACCACGAATAGGAGTGCTGGTTGGCGAAGGCTCCGAGCATGATCAGCACACCCAGGCCGAGGACGATCGCGCCGACTCGCTCACGCACCGACCAGCCGCCGATCAGCCTTCGGCCGCGGCCCCCGGTCGCCGCCATCAGCGCCGCCGCGACGAGCCCGGCGAGGACCAGGACCTCGAGCTCGGAGCGCATCGCCGGCGCAAGCACGATCGCCGCGACGGCCAGAGCGACGGACCGACGCGTGCGCGCGATCAGGGCCCGGGCGAGCAGCCACAGGGCGAGCGTCGACCAGAAGTAGGCAAGCGGCTCGGGGATGAGCATGCCGGTGTAGACGAGCGCCGGGATCGCGGCCGTCGCCACGCCGCACGCGATCGCCGCGCCACGTGAGACGAAGAGCCGCGCCAGCGCGTACGCGGGGAAGATCGACGCCGTCATCACGGCGACGTTGATGTATTTCGCGGCCGCATACGCCCGCCCGTCGCGCCGAGCCACCACGCCGGCGCGATCAGGTACTCGTACAGCGAGCTGAAAGACACGTTGTGCAGGCGCAGCTGCGGCACGCCGTGATGGGCAACGCCGCGTGAGCGGCCGGCCCATTCGAGCTCGTCGGTGAAGAGCCACGGAGTCGTGTGCTTGCTCGCCTGCCACGCGAAGAGGACCAGCAACAGGACGTAGGCGAGGACGAGCGGGTAGACGGAGAACAGCCGGTCGAGGAACGACGGCTGCGACTCGGATGACGCGTCGGTCACCGCGGCTCGGTTGCCATGGTGACCTGCGGATCGAGGTCGAGATCTCGGCGAACGAACCGGCAGTCGGCGTCGTGACGGGCGCACGTCTCGACGACGGTCGCGAGCCGGTCGTTGGGCGCGTTCGGGATCGTCACGAACACGACGTCGGGTGAAAGCCGCTCGAGCGCTCGCTCGATGCCGGCAGTGGTCGACACGACCTTGACGCCGTTCAACCTGCGACCGCGAAGCGCCGGCGCATCGTCGACGAAGCCGACAACCCGCTCCCCGGGTGTCTCTCGCAGCTCGCGCAGCAGGCTCCGTCCCGTCCGGCCGGCGCCGACGATCAGCACGCGGCGGCCGGAGCGGTTGCGGGCCAGGTCGATGAAGTGAACGATCGCACGCTCGGCGAAGCGCGCTGCGGTGATCGCCGCCGCGCAGATCAGCGCGTCGATCACGAAGACGCTGCGTGAGAAGTCCCCGAGCGGCCCCTGGGTGAGGGCGACGATGCCGATCGCTCCGATCCCCGAGACGACCACGGCCGCTCCTGCGCGGAGAGCGTCACGCGAGCTCGCGTACCGCCAGACGCCTGCGTACATCCCGAAGAGGAGCAGCGCGATGTACCGGCAGAGCAGGAGCACCGGCAGCGTCAGCAGGAAGTAGTGGCGCTGATTGGGCGTCCCGATTCCGTTGAAGCGGAGCAGATAGGCGGCGAGGAAGGATGCGGCGATCAGCGCGCCGTCGACGGCGACCTCGGCGAGCCGGCGCGCGTAGATCGACGGCCTCCTCGTTCCCTGCTGGCGACCGTGGTCGACGTCTGCCAGGAAGGTGCCGAACTGGATCAGCAGCGCGAAGGTGACGAGGACGCCGACGGCGGCCACGCGGCCGTTGCCGAACGCCTCGTAGGCGAGACTCGTCGCTCCGAGCGCCGGCCGAGATCAGCGCGAGCAGGACGACGGCTCCGGTCTCGGAGACTCCCAGTGACACGAGCCGGTGCGAGGTGTGGTCGCGGCCGCCCTGCGACACGGGCCGGCCTTCGAGCAGCCGCACGACCGTCACGAGGGTCGTGTCGAGGATCGGGACGGCGAGGATCAGAACCGGCAGGACCAGCGTCGCGACCGTCGACGTCGCGACGGTGTAGCTCGAGGCCAGTCCGAGCGAGGCGAGCGTGAAGCCGATCAACTGCGAGCCGCTGTCGCCCATCCAGGCGTGGGCCTGCTTCCCCGGCCGCAGGTTGAACGGCAGGAAGCCGAGGACGCCGGCACCGAGCGCCACGGCGATCACGAGGACGAGCCTCGGTTCGTGCTGCAGCCACGCGTCGCAGGCGAAGAACGCGGCGGCGATCACCGCGAGGCTGCCTGCGAGCCCGTCCATGTTGTCGAGCAGATTGAAGGCGTTCGTCATGCCCACCAGCCAGAGCAGCCCGATCGGGATCGTGAGCCAGGGGTTGTGGACGATCTGCACGCCCGTGCCGGTCGACAGGACGATCGTCGGCAGCGCCGATCTGGGTCGCGAGCTTCGCGGCAGGCGGCAACGTGCGAATGTCGTCGATGAGGCCGGCGAGGAAAAGGAGGCTTGCACCGGCGAAGATGCCGATGAGCTGCGTCGTCACCGTGAGCGGTCCGAGGAGGACGGCGAGCCACACGCCTGCCGGTGAGTGCGGCGTAGATTCCGATGCCGCCGACGAGCGGCGTGGCCGACGTCCGCCAGCGGCTCTGGTCGGGCGACTGCTCGAGGTTGTGCGAGTAGCGAGAGCGAAGCAGGGCCCACACCACGATGAGCGCGATCGGGAGCGCTACGAGGGCCACGACAGTGCTCACGCGATGCGAGGGTAGTGGAGGGGTGTTAGGGCTGTGTTTGCCCGCACAATCCGTCCCTACACTAGTGCGCGACCATGACGGTCTACGCCGATCTACTTCGCTACCGCGAGCTCTTTGCGAACCTGTTCCGCCGGGACTTCCAGGCGAAATACAAGGGCTCGCTGCTCGGCGTGCTCTGGTCGCTCCTCAACCCGCTCGTCCTGCTCGGCGTCTACCTGGTCGTCTTCGGGCTGATCTTCCCGAACAAGAGCATCTCCCACTACCCCGTGTACCTGCTCGCGGGCCTCGCCTGCTGGATCTTCTTCTCGGTCTCACTGCAGTCGGCCTCGCGCTCCATGGTCGACAGTGCGGAGCTGATCCGGAAGGTGCGCTTCCCGCGTCAGCTCGTCGCGTTCTCGATGGTCGCGACCCAGGCGGTCACCTTCGGCGTGATGCTCGTGATCCTGATCGTGCTCTCGCTGGTGTTCATTCCCGATGGCCGCACGACGGTGTGGGTTGCGATCCCGTTGGCGGTCGTCTTCGCCGGGCTGGTCGCCGGCCTGTCGCTGATCGTCGCCTGCCTCAACGTGCTCTTCCGCGACATCGAGCATGTTCTGACGGCGGCGCTGCTCCCCTGGTTCTTCCTCACGCCGATCCTCTGGAATGCAGCCTCGCCGCCCGACAAGGCGAAGAGCCACCCGATGCTGATCGAGGTGCTGCGGTGGGGCAACCCGATTGCGCCGCCGATCGCTGCCGTGCGCGACGCGATCTGGTCGGGCAGCCTGCCGGGCGCGGCCGAGGTGATCTATCTCGTGGTTGCCGCCGCGCTCGCGCTCGTGCTCGGCGCGGTCGTCTTCATGCGGGTCGACGACCGGATTGCGGTCGAACTTTGAGGACGATCCGGCCGTCGTAGACCCAGGGCTCGCTGCGCGGGGCGGCGAACGCGGGCAGTCCTGCGACATCGTCGAGCCGGTCGAGCTCGATGCCGGGGAGCACCGACGGGCAGAGGAGCGGCGCTCCGAAGCCGGGGACCCGGCCGGGTCCCGGCGCGTAGCCGGCGAGCACGTGGGGCCGGCGCCGCCCCTCCCAGGTGATCGCACCGGCAACGACTGCGAAGCCTTCGGCGTGCGCGGCACGCACGCGTTCCTGCCAGTCGGGCGCCGGCTCGACGCCGGCGGGCAGGTCGGCCCTCGGCTCGCCGGGGCGCTCGCCGACCAGCACGTCCTGCACGAGCATCGGGCTGCCGAGCTCCGAGAACCAGGCGCGGTTCTCGGCGACCATGTCGAACGCGAGCCGGTAGGGGCCGGGCGGGATCGGAGCACGCACCGTCGCCTCGACCGACGCCACGCTCACCCGGCTCGAGCCCGGGCGCGGCGGTCCGCCGGCCGTCCCAGACGATCGGATTGTCGCGATCGTCGAGCCAGTGATAGGCGAGGCTGACCCCGGCGCGCCACGCGATCGTGCCGGCGTTCTCCAGCTCGACCTGAACCCGTGCGACGGCCCCGGCGTGCGGCACGATCGCCGGGGGAGCGCCCCAGCGCACGGCGAGTGGCCCTTTCGACACGGCGGCTAGCCTAACCCTCGATGCAGCCGCTTCTCGTGAGGGCCGCCAGGCGCGAGCCGGTCGAGCGCACCCCGGTGTGGTTCATGCGCCAGGCCGGCCGGTCGTTGCCCGAATACCGCGCGATCCGCCGGCGCCACTCCTTCTGGGATGTCGCGGGCACGCCCGAGCTCTGCGCGGAGGTGACGTTGCAGCCGGTGCGCAGGCACCACGTCGATGCGGCCGTCATGTTCGCCGACATCATGACCCCGGTCCTGGGGATGGGCCTGCACGTCGACCTCGTCGAGGGAGTCGGCCCGGTCGTCGAGCGGCCGATACGGACGCTCGCCGACGTCGAGGCGCTCCGCGTGCCCGACCCCGACGAGGCGTTCGCGCCGCTCCTCGAGGCGGTCCGCCTCGTCCGCGCCGAGCTGGGAGCCGAGCAGGCCGTGGTCGGATTCTGCGGCGGTCCGTTCACTGTTGCCGGCTACCTCGTCGAGGGCAAGCCGTCACGGGAGTTCGCGCTCGTCAAGGCGCTGATGTACGCGGAGCCGGCGGTCTGGCAGGCCTTGATGGAGAAGCTCGCCGACTGTTTTGCTTCGTACCTCGCTGCGCAGGTGCGGGCAGGCGCCGACGTCGTTCAGCTCTTCGATTCATGGGTCGGAGCGCTGTCGCCGGCCGACTACGAGGAGTTCGTCGCACCATGGTCGGCCCGCATTCTGGCCGCCGCCGGCGCACCGACGATCCACTTCGGCACGGGCGCCTCGACGCTGCTGCCCGCGCTGGCGCGGACGGGTGGGGATGTGATCGGGCTCGACTGGCGCATCGGCCTCGACGACGGCTGGGCGATCGTCGGTGCCGGGCACGGTGTCCAGGGGAATCTCGATCCGGCGGTGCTGCTCGGTCCGTGGGAGCGTGTCGAGTCGGCGACGCGTGATGTGCTCGCGCGCGCCGGCGGCCGGCCCGGCCATATCTTCAACCTCGGGCACGGTGTACTGCCGGGCACCGACCCCGACGCGCTGTCGCGGCTGGCTGCGCTGGTGCAGGAGTCCACGGTCGAGGCAGCCGTCTGATCCCCGACCTGCCGGCGGGGGAGCTGGAGGCGGTTTTCGGGACGGCGGCCCCGCCGGAGGAGGTACTCGATCTCCGGGGCAAGCGCTTTGCGTCGACGATGGGCGTCTGGCGCGTGATCTCCGGTGGTCGCCCACGCGTGCTCAAGCACCTGGCGCTCGGAGCGGGCGGGACGCGGACCTGGCCGTCCGACGCGGAGATCGACTCGCCGCACTACTGGCGGCGCGAGGTGGAGGTCTATGAGCACGGACTGCCCGCCGGGGTGCCCTTCCGGCTGCCGGCGAGCACGGCGTTCGAGCGCGGCGACGGGTCGGTTGCGCTGTGGCTCGAGGATGTCGGCGACCCGGAGCCGTGGCCCGACGCGGATCTCGCCGACGTCGCCCGCCGGCTCGCCGCCATGCCGAGCCTCGCGGACGGCCCGCGGTGGCTCGGGCGCGGCTGGCTGCCTCGGTACCTGGACCTGCGCGCGTTTCGCTTCGACCCCGAGTCCGTCTTCTGGCAGCGTCGCGACGAGATCGTCGCCCGCGTCGAGGCGGGGCCGAGCGTGCTCGTCCACAACGACTTTCACCCCGGCAACATCTTCAGGCCGGACGGCGATCCGGTCGTGATCGACTGGGCGTTCTGCGGAATCGGCGTGCCGGGCGCCGACGCGGGTGTGCTCGCGGGCGACGTGCTGTTCGACGGCTTCTACCCGGTCGAGGAAGCCGAGCACGTGATCGATCTCATCTGGGACGCCTACTCCGCGGCGCTCGACCCCGCTCTCGTGCCCGAGGCGGAATACTCGTTCTTCGTGGGCAACGCCCTGCGCTACGGCTGGGCACCGGCGATCAGCGAGCACTTCGCCGCCGTCTACGCCGCGCTCGCCTCGGTGGCTGCTGCTCGGCTACCGTCCTTTGCGTGAGCGAGACCGCGGTGATCCTGATGGCCTACGGGTCGCCCGAGCGCGTCGCGGACGTCCCCGCGTACTACGCGGACATTCGGGGCGGCCGCCCGATCTCGCCCGAGAACCTCGAGGATCTCGTCGCCCGGTACCGCGCACTCGGAATCGAGAGCTCGAACCCGCTCAATGCGATCACGGAGGCCACGCGCGCCGCACTCGAGAAGGAGCTCGGCCTGCCCGTTCACACCGGCATGAAGCACTGGGACCCGCGGATCGCCGACGCGGCTGCACGCTGCTCTGTCGGCGGGCGCGTCGCGGCTCGTCGGTCTCGTGCTTGCGCCGCACTACAGCCGGCTCTCGATCGCCGGCTACCGGCAGCTGCTCGATGACGCGGTCGCCGACCGCGCGAATGTGATCTTCGTCGAGAGCTGGCACGACGATCCCGGGCTGATCGCGTTTCTCGCCGACCGCATTCGCGACACGGATGCTCACGTGGTCTTCACGGCGCATTCACTGCCAGCGCGCATCCTCGACGACGGTGACCCGTACCAGGAGCAGCTTCTGGAGACCGCCCGGCTCGTCGCCGACAGTGCGGGTGTCGAGGACTGGTCGTTCTCGTATCAGAGCGAGTCCCCGACCGGCGAGCCGTGGCTCGGCCCGGACATCCTCGACCACCTCGAGGAGCTGAGCAGGCGCGGCGTGGAGGACGTGCTCATCTGCCCCATCGGATTCGTCTCGGATCATCTGGAGATCCGCTGGGACATCGACACCGAGGCGCAGGACAGGGCGCGCGAGCTGGGGCTTCACCTCGATCGGATCGAGATGCCGAACGACGACCCACGCTTCGTGCACGTCCTGGCCGAGATCGTGCGCGGTGCGCTCGCCGCGGTGGCGGCATGAACGAATCAGGCCGGATCGTCGTCGACCGGGTGTCGCGGAGCTTCCGGGTCTATCCGAAGGCGCAGCGGACGCTGAAGGACGTCTTCGTCTCACGCGGCCGGCTCGGCGTGCGAGAGGTGCAAGCTCTCCGCGACGTGTCGCTCACCGTCGAGCCGGGCGATGCCGTCGGGCTCGTCGGTCGCAACGGCTCCGGCAAGACGACGTTGTTGCGTGTCATCTCGGGGATCATCAAGCCCTCGTCGGGCCGGGTGGAAGCAGGTGGGCGCATCGCATCGCTGCTCGAGCTCGGCGCCGGCTTTCACCCCGATTTCAGCGGACGCGAGAACGTGTACCTCAACGGGTCGATCCACGGCCTGCCGCGCGCACGGGTCCGCGAGGTGATGGACGAGATCGTCGCGTTCGCAGAGCTCGAGAAGTTCATCGACCTCCCGGTGCGCACCTACTCGTCCGGCATGTTCATGCGGCTCGGCTTCTCGGTCGCCGCGCACATCCAGTCCGACGTGCTGCTCCTCGACGAGGTGTTCGCCGTCGGTGACGAGCAGTTCCAGCGCAAATGCTTCGGCAAGATCGCCGAGTTCAAGAACCGCGGCGGAACGATCCTGTTCGTCTCGCACGACGCCCAGGCGGTCGAGCGGCTGTGCGATCGCGCCGTGCTCCTTCGGCAGGGGGAGGTCGCCTTCGACGGCGACACGCGTGAGGCGATCGGCGCCTACCGCCGCCTGCTCGCGGCCGACGCCAACCCCGACGAGCTCGGGGCCGGCCTGCGCGAGTGGGGAAGCGGCGAGGCGCGGATCGTGTCGGCCCAGCTCATCGACGACGACGGCGAGGAGCGCACACAGCTCGCGGCCGGCGAGCCTGTCACGGTTCGGCTCGTCGTCTCTGCCGAGCCGGGCCTGGCCGCGCCGCGGGTCTCGGTCGAGTTGCGGGACGACGGCGGCCTCGTGCTCGGGAGCTCAGCTCAGGAGACGCGGGAGCTCGGCTGGTCGCCGGACGGTGGCGAGCGCGAGCTGCGGTTCCGGCTCGGGCGCCTGCCGCTGGCCGACGGGCGGTTTCACCTGCGCTTCGCACTGGTCGACAGCGAGACGGGTGGGCTCCTGCACACGCTCGATGACGCCTTGCGATTCTTCGTCTTCCCGAGTGGTGACGAGACGGGCGTCGTCCTCCTCGATGGTCAGTGGTCAATGCAGGAAATCGGCGAGGGCGCGCCAACTTCGCGGCTGTGAGCACTCGATCCTGCCCAGACTGGCCGGCGCTGATGGAGCTCGCACCCGAGCTGCAGTTCCGCCACTACACGCTGGGCGAGGTGCAGATTCCCGTGGACGCTTTCGTCCAGCTCGAAGGGCTTTCGTCCGACACCGTCGCGGTCTGCTGCGATCTCGACTCGCACGTCTTCAATCCGGCGCATACCGACCCACGCATCGTCGAGGCGCTGCGCGGAACGCACTGGATCGACGTGCACGAGTTCCCACGGCCGCGCTAGCCGGCCCGGGTATCGTCTTCGGGCGATGACGACCGTGGTCGTCCCCTTCCGCAGCAGTGACCCGAAGCGCCGCCTTGCGGCGTTGTCCGAGCGCGGCCGGCTGCGCCTGGCCGAGGCGATGCTGGCGGACGTCCTCGCCGCGGCCGTCGGGGTCGGGCCGGTGCTCGTCGTGTCGCAGCAGCCGATGACCCTCCCCGAAGGCGCGACCCACGTTCCGGATCCGCGTCGCGGCCAGGGCGCTGCGGTGCGCGCAGCTCTCGACGCGGCCGCGGCCACCGGCCTGCCCGCACCGTTCCTGGTCGTCAACGCGGATCTGCCCTGCGCGACCACCCGCGACCTGCTCGCACTCGTCGGTGCCATGCCCGACGGCGGGCTTGCGCTGGTTGCGGCCCCAGACGGCACGACAAACGCGCTCGCACTCTCCGACGAGCGTCTCTTCGAACCCGTCTACGGTCCCGGGAGCGCCGAGCGCTTCGCGACCCTGGCGGAGTCGCGGCAGCTGGACTCGCCGAATCTCATGGATGACGTGGACGCGCCGGACGATCTCGCGCGGCTCGGTGCTCGGCTCGGAGCGCACACCCGGCGCGTGCTCGCCGAGCTTCGACTCGAGACGGCAGCGTGAAGGTCGCCGTCCTTTCGGGTGGCGTCGGCGGGGCGCGGTTCCTGCGCGGGGTCATGGGTGTCGTCGAACCAGGCAACGTTTCCATCATCGGCAACATCGCGGACGACATCGAGGTGCTGGGTCTTCGGGTCTCGCCCGATCTGGACAGCATCCTCTACACGCTGACCGGGCTCTCCGACGACGAGCGCGGCTGGGGCCGGGCGGACGAGACGTGGCAGGCGCTCGCCTCCGTGGCGCAGCTCGGCGGCGAGTCCTGGTTCAAGCTTGGCGACCGCGACATCGGGCTCCATCTGGTGCGGACGGAGCTGCTGCGCAACGGGATGGCCCTCAGTGACGCGACCGACCGGATCGCGCGCGTGCTCGGCCTCGAGGCGCAGCTGCTGCCTGCCACCAATGACCCCGTGCGAACGTTTCTGGAGACGCCGGCCGGGACCTTCGCGTTCCAGACCTGGTTCGTGGCGCGCGGCCATCGTGACCAGGTCGATGCCGTGCACTACGCCGGCGCGCCGACCGCTGTTCCCGCGCCGGGCGTCGTCGAGGCAATCGACGGCGCCGACGTGATCCTGATCGCGCCGAGCAATCCGTACGTCTCGATCGGCCCGATTCTCGCAGTGGCCGGGATCCGGCGCGCGCTCGAGCAACGGAAGGTCCCGTGCATTGCGGTCAGTCCTCTCATCGGCGGTCGCGCGGTGAAGGGCCCGGCCGACCGCATGCTCGCTCGACTCGCCGGTGGAACGACGCCGGCGCACGTCGCGTCGTGCTACGAGCACCTCATCGACGTGCTCGTGATCGACGAGCTCGATGAAGCGACAGGCCCGGTGCGCGGCGTGAAGCACACGCTCGTGACCAAGACCCTGATGGCGGACGAGAGCGCCGCGCGGAAGCTCGCCGCCGCGGCGATCCACTCGGCGGAGGCCGTCAAGTGAAGGTTGCCATCCTCGGAGGAACGGGCAGTTTCGGCAGGGCGCTCGCCGGCCGCCTGGTCGCGCTGGGCGCGGACGACGTCATCATCGGCTCGCGGGACGGCGCCCGCGCAGAGGCGGCTGCGGCCGAGCTCGGCGGCGTGCGGATCACGGGTGCGACCAATGAGCGTGCTGTGGCCGGTGCCGATCTCGTCGTCCTTGCGGTGAAGGCGGACGCGGCGCTCGAGACCGCAGCCGCCGTTGCCCGTGCGCTCGGGTCGACCCCGCTGCTGAGCGTGGCCAGCGCGATCGAGTTTCGCAAGGGTTCAGGCATGGCCCCCGATCCCGACGCGCTCAGCCTCGCGGAGCGCGTTCAGGCCGTCGTGGCCGCGCCGGTGGCGGCAGGCCTCCATTCGATCGCCGCGGCGAATCTCGAGGCGCATCCTCCGGACGAGGACGCGCTCATCTGCGGCGACGACGCCCGGGCGAAGGAGCTGGCGATCCAGTTCGCCGGGCAGCTGGTCGGCGGCCGCGCGCTCGATGCGGGCCCGCTCGCGAGTGCTCGCGCGCTCGAGGGGATGACGGCGGTGATCGTCAACCTGAACCGGCGCTACAAGGCGCACTCGGGCCTGCGCATCACCGGCGTCGACGGCGCGCAGTGATCTCGCTCATTCCTGTCCGCGGCCTGCCGGAGATCAGGGAGGGAGACGACCTGGCGGCGATGATCGTCGAGCTGATCGAGCTCGCTGACGACGACGTGCTCGTGATCGCCCAGAAGGCGGTCTCGAAGGCCGAGGGCCGCGTGATCAGGATCGACTCGCTCGAGGCCTCGCCGCACGCGATCGAGCTCGCGGGCGACGAGCGTGACCCTCGTGAGGTCGAGGCGATTCTGCGCGAGGCAAAGCGAATCGTGCGCGAGCGCGGACCGCTCGTGATCGCCGAGACCTCCCACGGGTTCATCTGCGCGTCCGCAGGCGTCGACCATTCGAATGCGCCCGAGCCTGGGACGCTCGTGTTGCTCCCGGTCGATCCAGATGCGTCGGCGCGGCAGGCGCGGGACCGCCTGCGCGAGCTGACCGGGCGGACGGTCGGCGTGATCGTCACCGACTCGTTCGGGCGCCCGTTTCGTCAGGGCACGACGGATGTCGCAATCGGCGTGGCGGGCCTGACGCCGATCGTCGACCTGCGCGGGACGACCGACCGGATCGGCTACGAGCTGCGGGCGAGCCGGGTCGCGATCGCGGATGAAATCGCATCGGCGGCCGACCTGGCACGGGGGAAGGCCGAGGGCATTCCAGCGGTGGTCGTCCGCGGTCTGCATCTGGAGGGGGACGGAACGGCACAGGAGATCGTGATCGAGCACGAGCTCGACCTGTTCTCTTAATGCCGTTTTTGCAGGGATTTTCTATCTTAAAGAGACTCTTACAGAATCCTTAGCGGTTCTCCGTCCTGACAACCGCCCGGGCCTGTACCGTGCCCCGGTCGCTTGCGGCGGTGGCGCCCTACCGTCGCGAGGCACCCCCTTTTCATGCCATGCGGACCTTAGGGCCTAAGGAGGACCACCTCGTCGTGCGCTTCACCATGCCGTTGAGCCTGATCGGGCTCGCGCTCGTGTTGACGTTCACCCTCGCCGGCGCCGCCTACGCCCGGACGGCCCTGCGCCCGGACCAGTCGGGCCGCGTCAGTGCGATGCGGCTGCTCGTCGGCCACTACCGCGAGCTCACCTGGACGTACCAGCGCGCTGCCCACGAGAAGCGGACGCCCAGCTCACTCCTCGATCGCCGTACGAACAACGTGAAGTACCTCCAACGGTCGATCGACACCTGGACAAGCCGTGCCTTTCGCGCGCAGCGGCACGCAATCGCGGTCATTCACAGACGACTGCTCGTGCGGCTGCCGAAGGCGCCCGCACTCCATGCCCGGCTCTACGCCCGGGTCAGCTACAGCCGGCGCCTTGCTCTCAGCCTGCGCCAGATCTATCCGGGGCACGTGACGAGGAGGTTCGCGAGCGCTCACGCGCCGAGCGCGCGGGAGACCTTGCGCCTCTGGCAGCGGCGCAGCGCCTCCGCCGCCCTGGTCGTGTCCGAGCACGAGCCGGCGATCCCGGCCCGGCTGCACGACTCGTTCCTTTGCATCCACCGCTTCGAGGGCTCCTGGAACGCGAACACCGGCAACGGCTACTACGGCGGCCTTCAGTTCGACCGGTCGTTCCAGAGCCAGTACGGGCGAGAGTTCGTCGAGCGCTTCGGCACCGCCGACAACTGGCCGGTCTGGGCCCAGCTGCAGGCGGCGGTCCGCGCCTACCAGTCTGGCCGGGGGTTCACTCCGTGGCCGAACACAGCGCGCGTCTGCGGCCTGCTCTGACCCCAGCCTGAGGCTCAAGGGAGGCGCCCCGGGCGCCGATGAACGCTCGAATGATCCGTGAGCAGACTGCGGCGCTCGAGCCCGACCGGGATGCGGGTGACGGAAGCGGCCGGCCGGTGAACCTGGTCGAGTCGTACCGGCGCCTGGCCGAGGTCTTCCACCTGGTCCTGTCCGAACAGAGCCTCGACGCGCTGCTCGACCGCATCGCGGAGACGCTCGCCGACCTCATGCCCTACGAGGCCCTGCACATCTACCAGGTCGACGAAGACCGGCGCGTGCTGATTCCGATGCTGGCCCGCTCGCAGGCCTACGAGGACGAGATCATGCAGAGCCGGCCGCGGTTCGGCGAGGGCATCACCGGCTGGGCGGTCGAGAACCGGCAGCCCGTCCTGACGAATCAGGCGCACCTGGATCCGCGGGTGGTCACCGTCCCGGGAACACCGGTCGAGCCCGAGGCGCTCATCAGCGTCCCCCTGATCGCGCGCGGCGCGCTCAAGGGCGCGTTGAACATCTATCGGATCGGCGAGGACGCAGGCTTTGCCGAGCACGAGTTCGAGCTCGCGAAGTGGTTCGCGGACGCCGCCGCCCTGGCGGTCGACAACGCGCAGATCCGCGCGCGTCTCGAGCACCTGGCGCAGACGGACTCGCTCACCGGTCTGTACAACCACCGGTTCTTCCACGAGCGTCTGCGTGCGGAGTTGACGCGTGCGTCTCGCGCCCATGACGCGGTTGCCGTCCTGATGTTCGACCTCGACGACTTCAAACGCGTCAACGACGTCCATGGTCACGGAGCCGGCGACCAGTTGCTGATCCAGCTTGCGCGCCTGGCGCGGGAGACGGTGCGAGAGTCCGACGTCGTCTGCCGCATCGGCGGCGAGGAGTTCGGTGTGATCATGCCCTCGTGCGATGCAGGTGACGCGCTCGGGCTCGCGGCGCGACTCACCGACCGTCTGAGTGACGTCGAGTTCGAGCCTGCAGGGCGGATGACCGTCTCGATCGGGATCTCGCAAGGCCCCCACCATGCGATGAACCCACGGGAGCTGATCGCCTGCGCGGAGTCGGCGATGATGGCGGCGAAGGCGCGCGGCAAGAACCAGACTGTTCTCTACGACGACGGCCCGACGGAGCGACCGGTGGTGGGTGCAACTGCTGTCGCACGCGATGTGCGCTCGGTCGCACATCTGAAGATGCTGCAGTCACTCGCTGGGAAGCTCAACCGGCTCAACGACGTGCAGCAGATCGGACAGACGATTGCGACGGAGCTTCGGCTCCTGATCGACTACCACAACTGTCGTGTCGTCCTGCGGGACGGCGACCAGTTGCGGCCGATCACGTTCGTCGGTGAATACGACTCGAGCGTGCACTCCGCGGCGGACGCCTACACGCAGCGCGTCGGCGTGGGCATCACCGGCCGTGTCGCCGAGACGGGCGAGTCGCTGCTCGTGCCGAACGCGCTCGAGTGCGAGTTCGGGTTCAGGATCCCGGGAACGCAGGAGATCGAGGAGTCGCTCGCCGTCGTACCGCTGCGGTACGGCTCGCGGGTGACCGGTGTGATCGTGATCTCGAAGCTCGGTCTCAACCAGTTCGACGAGGATGACGTTCGGCTGCTCGAGGTGCTCTCGGGCCAGGCGTCTGTCGCTCTCGAAAACGCACGTCTCTACGAGCAGCAGCGCCGTGAGGCAGAAGGCGCCAAGGCGCTGCTTGCCTTCGCCGACGTGGTCTCCCGGGCGCACACCGTCGAGGAGATCTGCGAGCACATGGTGCAGACCGCGGTGTCGCTGTTCGAGACCGAAGGCGCATCACTCTGGCTCGGCGACACGTGTGTCGCGAGCGTAGGCCCGCAGCTCAGCGACGGGGTCTCCGCCCAGCTCGCCGAGGGCGATGGGATCGAAGGCCGCCTGGTGCTCTCCGCGACCACACTCGACGAGGACCGTGAGCGGCTCCTCGCGTCGTTTTCCTACCAGGCCTCGGTGGCGTTGCAGAAGGCTCGTCTCTACCGCAAGCAGCTCGAGGCGGCCGAGATCGCCAACTCGCTGCTCGAGGCGAGCCGCGAGCTTGCGACGGCGGAGACGCCCGACGATGTGCTGGCACGGAGCGTCGAGGTGACCGCGCGCGTGCTCGGCACCGAGCGCGCTGCGCTGTGGATCCAGGAAGATGGGGGTCCCGGAGACCTTGTCGCGCGTGCGTCGAACGGCTATGCGCCGGACGCGGATCCGGCGAGCGGTCGTCGGTTCCCGGGCAAGCTCGCCCGCGAGTGGCTCGAGGGCCGCACGGAGCCGTTCGTGCTCGAGCCGGACGTGGTCGCCCACATCGACGGCGTCGCCGGCGAGCGGGTCGCCCGTTTCGTGATCGCTCCACTACGGCTCGAAGGGAACCGGGTCGGCGCTCTCACCGTCACGACCGGAGAGCGCGACCTCGACGACCGGCAGCTTCGCCTGCTCGAAGGCCTCGCCCATCAGGCGAAGCTGGCGATCGAGAGCGCGGAGAACCTCGAGAGCCTCGAGCACACATTCGTGTCGACGGTCGCGTCACTCGCGAACGCGCTGGAGGCAAACGATGCGTATGCGTCATCTCACGCCCGCTGGATCACCGACATGGCGCTGCTCGTCGGCCGCGAGCTGCGTCTCGACCGCGACACGCTCAAACGGCTCGAGCTCGCCGCTCTGTTTCACGACATCGGCAAGATCGGGATTCCGTCCGAGATCCTGCACAAGCCCGGGCCGCTGACGGACGCGGAATTCGAGATCGTCAAGCAGCATCCGGAGCTGGGCGAGAAGATCCTTGCGCCGATCGACCGGCTCGCCGACGTCCGCCCGATCGTGCGCGCCTGCCACGAGCGTTGGGACGGGCTCGGTTACCCGGACGGCAAGGCAGGAACAGGGATCCCGCTCGAGGCCCGCATCGTGCTCGTCTGTGATGCGTTCCATGCAATGGTCACCGACCGCCCGTACCGGCAGCATCTGCCGGCCGAGGAGGCGGTTCGCCGCCTGCGGGCATCGGCAGGCACGCAGTTCGATCCCGACGTCGTCGCGATGTTCGGCCGGCTCTTCGACGCCGGCGAGGTCCTGCCCCTCTAGCCGCTAGCGGTTCGCGGGGTCGTCGGCGGACAGCACGTCCCTCGCCCAGTCGCGACGTTTCCAGTCGGGAACGGGCGTCTCGCAGTTCGACTTCGGAACGAAGCGCGAGTGCTCGACGAGGGTGTAGTGATGGATGTAGCGCGGACAGTTCGGGAACACCTCGGTGGCACGCACGCGCCAGAGGAACTGCGCCTCGGGGTAGTTGCGAAGCAGGGGGTCGTCGTCGACGTGCTCCGCGGTCCCGTTCAGGCGCAGGCGCTTGCGCTCTTCGAAGTTGATGAAGAGCAGCCCGACGTGTGGATTGACGAGCGCGTTCCCGGCGGTCAGGTACATCCCGTTGCCGTCGTAGTTCGGGAACGCGACCGTGTGCTCGTCCACGACGTGCACGAAGCCCGTATCGCCGCCCTTGTACGAGCACTGAGGCCGACCGTCGGCATTCGCTGTCGCGATGAAGAGCATGTCGCAGCGCTCGATGAAGGCCCGGTCGTCGCCGTCGATCCAGTCGCGCACGAGCCGTTCGTCGATCCGGTCCGCGAGCCGGCGGGTGTCGAAGCGATCCTGGTAGCTGCGGCTGCCGTCGTTGAACAGGCTCATCTCGGATCCTCCAGACGGTGGGTGTCGCAGACGTCCTGGAAGCCGAGGCGCTTCAGGATCGGGTATGAGGTATCGGGAACCGCCTGCGTGACGAGCGCCGGCGTGCCTCGCTCGACAGCGTGGTCCCAGCGCTTACGGACGAGCGCGCGGTAGAGCCCGCGGCCGCGCGCCCAGGGCATGGTCGCCCCGGCGACGAGGAACATCCCGCACCCCGAGGGGATCGCAGTCGCCGTCGCGGCGGGCCTGCCGTCGAGAAGCGCCAGAAAGTCGACCGGGAAGCGGTGCTCCATCACCTCGGCGAACTCCTCCTCGAGGTGGGCCGCCTGGAGCTCGCGCCGCTCCTTCGGAACGTCGAACGACTCCCACTGAACCTCGCGGGCGACGAGAAAGTCCTCGAGCGTCTCGATCCGGTGCACAGCGATCTCCGGTGGGATCGCCGGTGGCTGGTCGGTGAGCACGAGCGTCTTCACCAGGTCGACCCCGTTCTCAGGGAACGTGAGGCCCAGTGCCAGCAGCCGCTCACGCAGGTTCGATGGGCGAGAGGAGGGCCCGAGCCACCACGCGCACGGCTTCCCGGCCGGCACCAGCTCCCGAACCTGCTCCACGAGGGCTGCGACGTCGCCGTCGTCCGACCTGCACACCCGACACCGAGGCCCACGTCGTTCCCTGCAGGACGCAGACGCGTCCGTCGTCGAACCGCGAGACCGATACGCCCTCCGGCAGCTGTGTGAAGCGGTCGGGGGTCTCGGCGTATTCCCTAAGCGACGAATTCATCGGCGACCGAGAGCGCCTCGTCGAGCACGTCCATCGCCTCGTCGAGCTCCTCGCGCGTGATCGTCAGCGGCGGGCAGCACATCACGACGTTCCAGTGCGTCATCAGGTACAGGCCGCGGTCGAGCGCGCGTTTCATCAACGCCGCAACCGGCTTCGCTGCATCGCCCGAACCGTTGAAGGGCACGAGCGGCTCGCGCGTCTCGCGATTCTTGACGAGCTCGAGGCCCCAGAAGCAGCCAAGCCCGCGCACTTCGCCGATCGACGGGTGCTTCGCGGCGAGCTTCGCGAGCTCGACGCGGAACACCTCACCCATCGCGGCGGCGTTCTCGACGATCCCCTCCTCCTGGAATGCCTCGATCGACGCAACGCCGGACGCGCAGGCGAGCGGATGTCCGCTGTAGGTGAGGCCGCCGGCGAACAGCTTGTCGCGCGTCCAGTCGGCGATCGGCTCGCGCACGACCATCGCTCCGAGCGGGACGTAGCCCGAGTTGATGCCCTTGGCCACGGTCATGATGTCGGGCACGACGTCCCAGTTGTCGACGGCGAACCACTTGCCGGTGCGGCCGAAGCCCGCCATCACCTCGTCGGCGATCAGCAGGATCCCGTGCCGGTCGCACACCTCGCGGATCGATCGCAGATAGCCGTCGGGCGGAACGATGACTCCGTTCGTGCCCGTGACCGTCTCGAGGATCACGGCGGCGACGGTGTGCGCGCCCTCGTACTGGAGGATCTCCTCGAGGTGCGGGCCGCCGGTGCACACAGGGCACGGATCGGGGTGGCCGGCGGGACACCGGTAGGTGTACGGGTCGAACATCCGCACGACCCCGGGGATGCCGGGCTCGGCGGGCCAGCGGCGCGGGTCGCCGGTCAGCGAGATCGACCCGGCGGTCGCGCCGTGGTAGCTGCGATAGCGCGCGATGATCTTGTGGCGCCCCGTGTACCAGCGCGCGAGCTTGATCGCGTTCTCGTTGGCTTCGGCTCCGCCGTTCGTGAAGAACGACATGGTGAGGTCGCCGGGTGTCACCTCGGCGAGCAGCTTTCCGAGCCGCGAGCGCGACTCGGTCGCCATCGGCGGCCCGATCGTCGCCAGCGTCTCGGCCTGGTCCTTGATCGCCTGGACGATCTTCGGGTGCGAGTGGCCGATCGAGACGTTGACGAGCTGCGAGGCGAAGTCGAGGTACCGCTTCCCGTCGTAGTCCCAGAAGTAGCGGCCTTCGGCGCGCTCGACCGCGATCGGGTTGATCGCGTTCTGCACGCTCCACGAGTACAGGACGTATTTCTTCGCGTCCTCGACGATCTGCCGTCCGAGCTCGGTGTTCGCCTGCGTCGTGGCCATCGGCTCGATCCTACAACCGGTCGACGTAGAGCCGGAGCTCTCCGTGGCTCTCGAAGCCGAGCCCGGTGAGGATCGGCTCCGACATCGGCCCTGCCTGAACGACGAGCAGCGGCGTTCCGCGCCGCACGGCGTGCTCCCAGCGGGCGTGAACGAGCGCCCGGTAGACGCCGCGGCCGCGCGCCTCGGGCCGTACGGCACCGCCCATCAGGGCGATGCCGACGTCCATGAACTCCCCGCGGCCGAAGCCGATGAGCTGTCCGTCGAGGTAGGCGGCGTAGTGCTGCGACACCGCACGTAGAGCCTCGAACCGCCCTCGCTCGATCTCGCGGCGCTTGACCCGTTCGCCCGCTGGGACGCGCCAGACGTCCCAGTCGATCTCCAGTGCGGCCAGCTGCTCGTCGACCGTCTCGATCAGCCTGACCTCGACCTCGGGCGGCCCGGGCGGCGGCTCGGTCTCGCAGGTCATCCCGGTCAAGACGGGCGGATCGTCCGGCGCGAGCCCGAGCGCCAGCAGCCGCTCGCCGAGATCCGCCGGCTCGCGCATGCCAACCGGCCCACCATTCGACCGTCCTGACCCCGCGGCGCTGCCCCTCGTTGCGCGTCCACGCGACCGCCGCCTCCACGTCGCCGAGCCGGATCCGGTGCACGGCCGCCCGCAGCGGCCCGGCCTCGAAGAAGTACTCGCCGCGGTCGATCTGGTCGAACCCCGCGCGCGGCAGCAGGTGCACGGCGGTGTCCTCGGCGAGATCCTCGAGCGTCGGCGTCACGGTACGCTCCTCTCTATCACGCGAGGAGGGAACCGAAAATGACCGACGTCGTCGACGCACCCAGCACCGTCAAGCCGATCAACCATTGGATCGCGGGAGCGGCCTACCCGGGCCGGTCGGGTCGCACAGGGCCGGTGTTCAACCCGGCGACGGGTGAGCAGTCGGGCGCCGTCGACTTCGCGTCGGTCGAGGAGGTCGACCTGGCGGTCCAGTCCGCGAGGGAGGCAGCGCCCGCCTGGCGGGCGTTGTCGCTTGCGAAGCGGGCCGAGCTGTTCTTCGCGATTCGTGAGCTCTTCCACGCGCAGCGCGAGGAGATCGCGAAGCACCTCACGCGCGAGCACGGCAAGGTTCTTTCGGACGCGATGGGGGAGGTGACGCGCGGGCTCGAGGTGATCGAGTTCTGCTGCGGCATCCCGCATCTCCTGAAGGGTGGGATGAGCGAGCAGGCCTCGAGCGGCGTCGACGTCTACTCGATCCGGCAGCCGCTCGGTGTGGTTGCCGGGATCACGCCGTTCAACTTCCCTGCGATGGTCCCGATGTGGATGTGGGCGCCCGCGCTCGCGTGCGGGAACACGTTCGTGCTGAAGCCGTCGGAGAAGGATCCGTCGGCGTCGTTCTTCACGGCCGAGCTGCTGCAGCAGGCCGGTGTTCCCGACGGTGTCTTCAACGTGGTCAACGGAGACAAGGTCGCGGTCGACGCGATCCTCGAGCATCCAGGCATCGCCGCGGTCTCGTTCGTCGGCTCGACGCCGATCGCACGGTACGTCTACGAGACGGCGACCGCGAGCGGGAAGCGCTGCCAGGCACTGGGCGGTGCGAAGAACCACATGATCGTCCTGCCCGACGCCGACATCGAGATGGCAGCCGACGCTGCGGTCTCGGCCGCATACGGCTCCGCCGGCGAGCGCTGCATGGCGGTATCGCTGCTCGTCGCCGTCGGCGACGTCGCCGACCCGCTCGTCGAGGCGATCAAGCAGCGGATCCCGAACGTGAAGGTCGGCGACGGGATGGACACCGCGTCCGAGATGGGGCCGTTGATCACGCGCGAGCACCGCGACAAGGTCGCGTCGTACATCGGCGCCGACGAAGGTGCGACCGTGGTCGTCGACGGCCGGGACGGTTGCCCCGACGACGGCTTCTTCCTCGCGCCCACGTTGATCGACGGCGTCGAGCCCGGCATGAAGGCGTACGAGGACGAGATCTTCGGGCCCGTCCTCAGCGTCACGCGCGTCTCGACCTATGACGAGGCGGTGCGGCTCGTGAACGAGAGCCCGTACGGGAACGGGACGGCGCTCTTCACCCGCGACGGCGGCGCGGCCCGCCAGTTCCAGTTCGAGGTGCAGGCCGGCATGGTCGGGATCAACGTGCCGATCCCCGTCCCCGTCGCCTACTACTCGTTCGGCGGCTGGAAGGCGTCGCTGTTCGGCGACCGTCACATCTACGGGCCGGAGGGAATCGACTTCTACACGCGCTCGAAGGTCGTCACGTCACGCTGGCCCGACCCGGCCACGTCGAAGGTCGACCTCGGCTTCCCGCAGACGCGCTAGCCCCTAGCGGGCGAGCGCGTCTGCGGACTTCAGTTCCTCGCCGAACCTGGCGCGCTTGATGAACTGGCCGCTGCCCGGGCTCGGCGACGAGCGTGTCGTTCTCGACGACCACGTGTCCACGGAGCAGCACGACCTCGGGCGAGCCTTCGACCTCGGTTCCCTCGTACAGGTTGTAGTCCGAGCGCGAGTGGTGGGTCGACGCCGAGATCGTCAGCTTCTTGTCGGGGTCGAAGACGACGACGTCCGCATCCGAACCGACGGCGAGCGTGCCCTTGCGCGGGTAGAGGCCGAACAGCTTCGCCGGGCTCGTGCAGAGCAGCTCGACCATCCGGTTCAACGAGATGCGGCCCTGGCGGACGCCGAAGTGGTGGATCATGTGCAGGCGGTTCTCGAGCCCCGGGCCGCCGTTCGGGATCTGGCGAAAGTCGTCGAGACCCGCGTCCTTCTGCCCTTTGAACAGGTAGGCGCAGTGGTCGGTCGAGATCGCCTGTAGGACATTCGTCCGCAGCGCGTTCCAGAGGATCTCCTGGTTCTCCTTCGGCCTCGGGGGTGGCGTGTAGACGTACTTCGCGCCTTCGAAGTCCGGCCGGTCCAGGAACGACTGGTCGATGAAGAGGTACTGCGTGCAGGTCTCGCCCCAGACATCCCAGCCCTTGTCGCGTGCGAGCGCGATCGGCTCGGCCGACTCCCGGCACGAGACGTGGACGACGTAGAGCGGTGAGCCGGCAACGCGCGCGAGTTGGATCGCGCGGTTGGTCGCCTCTCCCTCGAGCTCGGGCGGGCGCGTCAGCGCGTGGTATTTCGGCGTGACGTTCCCGGCGGCGATCGCCTCGCCCATGAGGACCTCGATCGCGTCGCCGTTCTCGGCGTGCACCATCACGAGCGCGCCGGTCTCGGCGGCGACCTGCATCACCTTGAACAGCGTCTCGTCGTCGACCATCAGCGAGTCCTTGTAGGCCATGAAGAGCTTGTACGAGGTGACGCCGTGCTCCTCGGGCAGGCGCGCGAGCTCCTCGAGCGTCCCTCCCTCGCGCAGGTCGGTGACGGCGATGTGGAAACCGTTGTCGATCAGCGCCTTGCCCTCGCGCTTTGCGTGCCAGAGCTCGAGCGCCTCGCCGAAGGTCTGGCCCTTGCCCTGGATGCAGAAGTCGACGTGGGTGGTCGTTCCGCCGAACGCGGCGGCGGCGTGCCCCGACTCGAAGTCGTCGATCGTGGTCTCGCCGCGCCACGGCATCTCGAGGTGCGTGTGCGGATCGACAGCGCCCGGCAGCACGTACTTCCCTGTCGCGTCGATCACCTTGTCGGCGGCCACGTCCAGCGACTCGCCGATCAGAGAGATCCGCTCGCCTTCGATGAAGATGTCGGCGACGTAGTCGTCGGCCGCGGTGACGACGCGGCCACCCTTGATCAGCACTGACATCCGAATCGCTCCTTTCGCTCGTCCATCACCCTCGAACCTGGTTCGCCCGCGGGCGAACCAGGTTCGAGCGCCTCACGCTACTTACTTGCCGCCGGCCGTGAGCTTCACCACGGCGGGCTTCCAACTGTTGCCGTTCACGTCCGCGCCGCTCGCCTTGAGGCTCGCGACAGCCTTCACCGCCAGGTCGGTGCGGTAGGCGCCCTTCGGTGCCTTCTTGATCACGCCGAACTGCTTCGCGATCGCCGCCGTCTGGGTGAACGCGGCCTTGTTCATGACGCCGATCCCGCTTGCGGCAGACGGCCAGACGAGCTTGTTGATCTCGTTCATCATCCACGTCTGGTGGCCCTTGGGCAGGGTCGGCCCTTCCTTCAGCGTCATCGAGACGCACTCGGCCTGGTGGTCGCGGCAGTAGATCCAGCCCTTGAGCGAGGCCGCGATGAACTTGACGGCGATCGCCTGGTTGGCGGAGCTCCTGAGCCACTTGCCGGTCGAGAAGAGCCCGTCCTCGAGCATTCCGGTCCCGACGTTCTGCATCTTGATCACGTTCAGGTCGGACAGCTGGTAGAGCTTGCCGGTTTTCGGGTTCTTCGACTCGAGCACCTGTGCGAGCTCGTTGTAGGTCATGGCCGACGCGGAATCGACCTGATGGTTCAGGAAGAGCCCCATGTCGAACGGCTGCTGGACGATCGTCACGCCCTTGTTGTGTGACGGGTCCATGCCGTTCTTCGTCAGCGCGGCGAACAGCTCGTACTGGTTCCCGCCGAGCCAGTTGCCGACCTTCTTGCCCTTCATCTTCGCGATCGTGTTGATCCCGCTCGACTTCCAGGTCAGCTGCGTCATCCCCGACCGGGCGAACACCTGGGCGACGTTCACGAGATCGGTGCCCTTGTCGCGGGCTGCGAGGAGGCTCGGGAGCCAGTCGACGCCGAACTGGGCCTGCCCGGAGGCGACGACCTGCTCCGGGATGATGTTCGGGCCGCCGTTCTTCAGCGTCACGTTCAGCCCCGCGGCCTTGTAGAACCCTTTCAGGCTCGCCGCGTAGTAGCCGGCGAACTGGGCCTGCGGCACCCACTTGAGCTGCAACGTGATGTTCGTCAGCTTCGGTGCGGCCGACGCGCGCGACGAGGCGCCGACGATCGCTGCGATCGAGAGCACCGCTACGAGCAGCAGGCTCGTGAGCCAGCGTTTCTTCATTCGTGTCCCTCCTCGGGTTGCCTGGTTTCCTGGGGGATTGCCTCTCGGCCGATTCTGCACGGATCCGCGCTCGTTTACGAGTCGCGGTTTTCGGGAGCCCAGGTCACGACGGCGCGCTCGGTGACGACAACGGCGGCGTAGAGCGCCAGTCCGAGGAGGGAAGCAACGAGGATCCCTGCCCACGCCCGCTCGAAGTTGAAGGTATTGGCGTCGGAGTTGATCAGGACGCCGAGGGCATTGAATGAGCCGCCGAAGTACTCGCCGACGATCGCCCCGATCATCGCCAGCACGCTCGCCACCTTGAGCGCCGTGAAGACGTACGGGAGCGCGGTGGGCACGCGTACACGCCGCCAGATCTCGAGGTCGCTGCTCGCGTAAGAGCGCATCAGCTCGATCTGGCGCGGGCTCGCGCTCTGCAGCCCGCGGAGCGTGTTCACCAGCACCGGCACGAAGCACAGGACGCCGGCAATGGCCATCTTCGAGTGCGGCGAGAGGGGGTTGAACCAAACATTGAAGATCGGAGCGAACGCGATGATCGGCACGGCGTTGGCCGCGATCGCGAGCGGCAGGATCGCCGCGCCGATGACCTTGAAGCGCCCGATCAGCGTGGCGGTCGCCATGCCGAGCAGCGAGCCGACGAAGAAGCCGCCGAGCGCCTCCTTGAACGTGTACCAGCCGGCCGGCCAGAGCGTATGGCGCTCGTTCCAGAACGTGGAGATGATCGCGCCTGGTCGAGGCAGCAGGAACTGCTGGATGTCGAACGCGCGGATCGCGAGATCCCAGATCGCGATCGCGCCGACGAACACGAGGATCGCCGGGAGCCACTCGACCGACCGGCGGACTCTCACTCGGCGGCCTCCCGCAGCAGTTGCTCCTCCTCGGGCAGCAGGTGCTCGCCCCGCAGGCGAAGCAGTTCCCGTACCTGGGTGACCAGCTCGAAGAAGCGCGGGTCCTCGCGGGTCTCCGCCGTTCGCTGTGTCGGCAGGTCGATCTCGACGACTCCGGCGATCCGCCCTGGTCGCGGGCTCATCACGATGACGCGGGTCGAGAGGAAGACCGCTTCGGAGATCGAGTGCGTGACGAAGACGACCGTCGACGCGAGCTGCTGCCAGATGGCGAGCAGCTCCAGGTTCAGGCGCTCACGTGTCATCTCGTCGAGAGCGCCGAACGGCTCGTCCATCAGAAGCAGCGCCGGCTCGAACGCGAGTGCGCGGGCAATCGCGACGCGCTGCTGCATGCCACCCGAGAGCTGCCACGGGTGGTGGTCACCGAACTGCTGCAGCTCGACGAGATCGAGCATCTCTTCAACCCGTGTCTTGCGGCGCCCGCGATCCCAGCCCAGCAGCTCGAGTGGCAGCGCGATGTTCTTGCTCACCGTGCGCCAGTCGAAGAGGACGGCGTCCTGGAAGACGATGCCGTAGTCGTGATCGTTTCGCGCCTGGCGGGCGGGCTTGCCGTTGATCGTGACGGTGCCTTCGGTCGGGTCGATCAGGTCGCCGATCACGCGCAGGAGCGTCGACTTTCCGCAACCCGACGGCCCGATCAGCGAGACGAACTCCTTGGGCGCGAGCGTCAGGTCGATGTCCTGGAGAGCGGTGACGTTGCCGCGTGGAAAGGTCTTCGTTACGCGTTCGACCCGGACGACCGGTTCCACCGCGCTCACGTCGGCACCTCGGGCGCACGATGGACGACGACCTTCTCCGCCAGGACCACGGTGAGGAAGAAGAGGATCCCCAACGCCGCCGCGATGATGTTCGTCGCCCAGAGCTCCTGCGGCTCGATGGAGTAGTACTGGTTGAAGTTGATGATCGCTCCGCCGAGGCCCGATTGCAGACCGGATGGGAGCTCGCCGATGATCGCGCCGACGACGCAGGCGGTGGCCGCGATTCGCAGCGCCGAGAAGACGTAGGGCAGCGACGCCGGCACCCGGAGCTTCCAGAGCACGGTCCAGCGGCTCGCCGCATAGGTGCGCATCAAGTCGAGCGCGCGCGCGTCTGCAGACTGCAGACCTCTCAGCGTGTTGATCACGACCGGGAAGAACGTCAGGTACGCGGCGATCACTGCGACCGCACCCCAGCCCTGCAGGTTGTGCGGCAGCTTCGGATTCACCCAGACGACGACCATCGGAGCGATGGCGAGGATCGGGATCGTCTGGCTCGCGACGACGTACGGCAGGAAGCCGCGCTGCAGGGTGCGCGAGTGGACGAGCGCGACACCCAGCGTGAAGCCGATCACGGCGCCGAGCGCGAAGCCGGCCAGAGCCTCCTTCGCGGTGAAGAGCGCCTTGTGCAGAAGCACCGTGATCAGCGGTGGCTGATTGACCTGTGCGGGCTGGCTGAACGCCTTGGCGATCGTCCAGATGTGCGGCATCGTGGTGTCGTTGACCGGAAACGGCCACGTCCAGCCGGCGGACGTCCAGGCCCAGCGATAGAGCTCCCAGAAGACGAGGAGCCCCGCGAGGAGCGCGAGCACCGTGAGCGTGCGGCCCGCTGCGCGCCTGACGGTTGCCTTCGACACAGTCGTGGTCTTATCACGGTTTAGGATCGCTGTCGTGGCACTGGAAACCTCGCGCACGGTCGCCGAGCTCATGGAATTGCGCGCGCTCACGGGCGACGAAAACGGCGCTCAGCGAGTCGCCTGGACGGAGACGTGGGAGCAGGCGCGAGCGTTCCTCCGCGCCAAGCTCGAGGGCACCGGCGCGGTCGAGGAGATCGACGAGGCCGGGAACCAGTGGTTCACGCTGCGAGGCGCGTCGGACCGGGCTCTGCTGATCGGCGGGCACCTCGACTCGGTGCCGAACGGCGGCTGGCTCGACGGCTGCCTGAACGTCCTGGCGGGCGCCGAGGTGCTGCGCCGGATCGCGGCCGAGGGTGAGCCGCCGGTGACGGTCCGGCTCGTTTCGTGGGCCGACGAGGAAGGTGCGCGCTTCGGACGCTCGCTGTTCGGCTCGTCGGCCGCGGCGGGCTCGATGCGCGACCAGGACGAGCTCCGCACATTGACCGATCAGGCCGGGATCGCGTTGCCGGATGCGCTGCGCGAGCACGGCGTCGAGCTGGACGGCGCGGTCGGAGCGCGTTCGCAGCTCGAACACGCGGCCGCGTATCTCGAGCTGCACATCGAGCAGGGCCCGGTGCTCGAGGCGCTCGACCTCCCGCTCGGCGTCGTTCTCGGCACCTACGGGGTCGAGCGCTCGCGGTTCACCTGGCGCGGCCAGGCGGCACACGCCGGTTCGACGCCGATGGACAGGCGACGCGATGCGCTCGCCGGCGCCGCCAAGCTCGCGCTCTACATTCGCGAGATCGCCGCCGAGGTCGGAAACGGCGCGGTCTGTACCTCCGGCAGCGTCGTCACGCGGCCGGGCATCGTCACGTCCGTCGTCGAGACCGCGGAGCAGCTGCTCGACCAGCGGCATCTCGACGCGGGCTCGCTCGCGCGGATGCTGCAGATGGCGAAGGAGGCCGCGGATCGGTTCGCGGCCGAGGAGAACATCGAAGTCGAGTGGGAGCGGATCTGGAGCATCGAGCCGATCCTCTTCGACGAGACGCTGATCGGCTTCGCCGAGGAGGCGATCCTCGAGGTCGCGGAGTACGTCGCACCGGCTGCCGTCGGGGCCGCTGCACGATGCGGCGGAGGTCTCGCGCGCAGGGATCCCGACGGTGATGGTGTTCGTGCAGAGCCTGCGCGGCCTGTCGCACACGAAGCTCGAGGACACGAAGCCCGAGCATCTCGAGCTGAGCGTCGAAGCGCTCGACCGGCTCGCGTCGAAGACGCTCGCCTGGCTCACTTGATTCACACCGTCGGCACGTATTTCCCCGCTCGGAGCGATGTTTTCTGCGCACGGCGTCTGAGCCGCGTCTGAGCCGGCTCTGAGCTTGCTCAGACGCAGCGCGTCGGGCGAGTGGGGTCAGACCCCGGCCATGTCCCGCGGAGACGGTCGGGGCGCATGATTGAGCGACGACGCGGAGGAATGTTCGCCTGGACGCGTCCCGAGAGGCGAACGGCGGGGTCAGACCCCGGACGTGCCGCGCTCGGACGCGTCCAAACGGGAGCCCTCCGCGGTCGCTTCGCGCGGCCTTCACGCACGGATCCTGACGGGGTAGGCTCACCGGCGTGGCTTTGAGCTTCGGCGTCACGGTGCTTCCCGACCCGCCCTACAGCCGGATGATCGAGCTGATCCAGTTCGCCGAGCAGCGTGGCTTCGAGTACGCCTGGACGTACGACTCGCACGTGCTCTGGCAGGAGTCGTTCCCGGTGCTCGCGCTCGTCGCAGACCGCACGTCCACGATCAAGCTCGGTCACATGGTCACGAATCCCGGCACGCGCGAGCCGACGGTGCTTGCGAGCGCGTACGCGACGCTGCACGACATCTCCGACGGACGGATGATCATGGGCATCGGGCGCGGCGACTCCGCTGTTCGGTACATCGGCCGCCAGCCCGTCAAGGTCGCGGAGTTCGAGTCGGCCCTGAAGATGATCAAGCCGTTCATGAACGGCAAGGCCGTCGACTGGAACGAGAAGGAACTGCAGTTGAAATGGGTCAGGCCGGAGCTGCCCGAGATCGAGATGCACGTCGCCGGCTACGGGCCGAAGGCGCTCGCGGTCGCGGGCCGGCAAGGAGACGGCGTGATCATCCAGCTCGCCGACCCGGACATCATCCAGTGGATCATGGCGACGGCGCGCCGCGCGGCCGAGGAAGCCGGACGCGATCCGGCGGCGCTGAAGTGCATCGTCAGCGCACCGAGCCACGTCACCTCGGATCTCCAGGATGCGCGCGACCAGGTGCGCTGGTTCCCGGCCATGGTCTCGAACCACGTTCAGGATCTGATCGACCGCTACGGCACGGATGGAAGCTCCGTTCCGAAGGCGCTCACCGACTACGTGCAGGCGCGGAAGTTCTACGACTACAACGAGCACTCGCGCGTCGGTGCGAAGCACGGGGAGTTCGTGACCGACGAGATCTGTGACCGCTTCTGCGTGATCGGAAACGTCGATCAGTGCACGACGAAACTGCGCGAGCTTGAGGAAATCGGCGTCGACCAGTTCAACATCTACCTGATGACGCACAGCCAGGAGGAGACGCTCCAGGCCTACGGCGACGAGATCATCCCAGGGTTCGCCGCCGCAGCCGTGTAGGACCAGGGTCGAATTAGGGTGGTACCCCATGGCGGGGTGCGCGCGCCGGTCGGTAGCCTCGGGCACATGAACTCAAACGGTGCAGTTGTGAACGCAACCGACGTCACGCGCCGCTACGGCGCGGGCGAGGCGGCCGTGGATGCGCTGCGGGGCGTGTCCCTCGCTGTTCAGCCCGGCGAGCTGGTCGCGGTGATGGGGCCGTCGGGCTCGGGCAAGTCGACGCTGATGCACATCCTCGCCGGCCTCGACAAGCCGACGTCGGGCGACGTGCAGGTCGACGGCGAGTCGATCACGTCGATGGGCGACACGGAGCTGACCAAGCTGCGGCGGCGCAGCATCGGGTTCGTCTTCCAGTTCTTCAACCTGCTGCCGATGCTGAACGCCGAGGAGAACGTCCTTCTCCCGCTGTCGATCGCCGGCGAGAAGCCGGACAAGCAATGGGTCGACGAGCTGATGGCGAAGACCGGCCTCGGCGACCGGCGTCATCACCGGCCCTCCGAGCTCTCCGGCGGACAGCAGCAGCGCGTGGCGATCGCGCGGGCACTCGTTTCTCGGCCCGCGATCGTGTTCGCCGACGAGCCCACCGGGAACCTCGATTCGAAGACGAGCGGCGAGATCCTGAAGCTGATGCGCGACTCGGTCGAGGAGCTCGGCCAGACGACGGTGATGGTGACGCACGAGCCGCGAGCCGCGGCGATCGCCGATCGCGTGCTGTTCCTCGCGGACGGCGTCATCGTCGAAGAGCGCAAGGGCATGTCTGCGTCCGACGTCGTGTCGCTCATGCAGTCGCTGGACAGCTGATGCTCCAGGTCGCGCTCAAGGGGCTCGCAGGGCGGAAGCTGCGGGCGTTTCTGACCGGGTTCGCGATCGTGCTGGGCGTCGCGATGGTCAGCGGAACCTTCGTCCTGACCGACACCTTGAAGGCCGGCTTCGGCGAGATCTTCACGAGCGTCTACAAGTCGTCCGATGCAGTGATCACCGGAAAGAGCGCGATCGGCAACGGGAACAACGGCAACATCGCCGCCGTCGATGCCGGAGTCGCTGCTCGCCAAGGTGCAGGCCCTGCCGGACGTCTCGGCGGCGAAAGGCGGCGTCAGCGACCAGGCACAGCTCGTCGGTCGCGACGGCAAGGTGATCTCCAACGGCTTCGCGCCGGGCCTCGCGTTCAGCGTCGATCCGAACGGCACCCAGCAGTTCAACCCGCTCGTGCTCACCTCCGGCACCTGGCCGCGCGGACCGCATCAGATCGCGATCGACAAGAGCACCGCGGACAAGAAGCACTACACGGTCGGCAATACGATCGGCGCGGTCGCGCGCGGCCCGGTTCAGCAGTACCGGATCACCGGGGTCGTGAAGCTCGGCAACGTCTCGTCGATCGGCGGGGCGACCATGGCGATCTTCGATCTCCCGACCGCGCAGAAGATCTTCGGCAAGGTCGCGCAGCTCGACGCGATCGACGTCGCCGCGCGGCAAGGGGTCTCGCCTGCGCAACTCGTCGCGGAGATCAGGCCGATCCTGCCTCCCACAGCTCAGGTGCGGAGCGGCACCCAGGAGGCTGCGAAGCAGGTGCAGGACACGAGTGCGTTCACGAGCATCCTCCAGAAGTTCCTGCTCGCGTTCGGGGGGATCGCGCTGTTCGTCGGAATCTTCGTGATCGCCAACACGCTGTCGATCACGATTGCTCAGCGCGCGCGCGAATTCGGAACGCTGCGGACTCTGGGCGCCACCCGGCGACAGGTGATGACCTCGGTGATCGTCGAGGGCGGCGTGATCGGCATCCTCGCCTCGGTCTCTGGCCTCTTCATCGGGCTCGGCATCGCGAAGGGCCTCGAGGCACTGTTCGTGTCGTTCGGCATCGACCTCCCGCACGGCAACACCATCTTTGCGACGCGCACCGTGGTCGTCTCGCTGGTCGTCGGCACCGTCGTGACGGTGCTCGCCAGCCTGCTGCCGGCGCTCCGCGCGACGCGCGTCGAACCGATCGCGGCCGTTCGCGAGGGCGTGCTCCCGCCGTCCCGGCTCGCCCGCTTCGGGCTGCCGGCAGCCCTCGTCACGCTTGCGGTTGCGCTCGCTCTGCTGCTGTTCGGCGGGCTGGCGACAGGCGCGTCCGGCGTCCAGAGGCTCCTCGCGATCGGCCTCGGGGTCGTCATCAGCTTCATCGGCATGGCACTGGTCGCGCCGAAGCTCGTGCCGCCCCTCGCCTCGACGCTCGGCTGGCCCGGAGCCCGCTTCGGCGGCGTCTCCGGCTCGCTCGCCCGGGAGAACGCGATGCGCCATCCTGCCCGGACCGCTTCGACCGCGGCTGCGCTGATGATCGGGCTCGCGTTGGTCACGACGGTCGGCGTCCTCGCCTCCGGGCTCAAGGCGACCTTCGAGCACGCCGTGGACGCGCAGTTCCTCGGCGACTACGCGCTGACCTCGGAGAACGGGTTCACGCCGACAGGAGTCGCCTCGGAGCAGGCGCTCCGCGGTGTGCCGGGCGTCCTCGTCGTCTCCGGCGTTCGCGCGGGCGAAGGGAAGGTGTTCGGCAGCCACGTCAACGTGACCGGAGTTGAGCCCAACGTCGGCCGCGTGATCAAGATCACGTGGAAGTCGGGCGGCCCGGGCGTGCCCGCCGCGCTCGGGGAGAACGGCGCGTTCGTCAGCTCGACGTACGCGAAGGATCATCACCTGGTGATGGGCTCGCCGATTCCGCTCGAGCTGCCCACAGGAGAGACCGTGCCTCTCAAGGTGAGAGGCATCTTCAAGGCTCCGAGCGGCGGCTCACCGTTCGGCAACGTGACGATCTCGACGAGCCTCTTCGACCGCATCTACCAGGAGCCGCAGAACGTCTTTGCCTTCATCAACATGGCCGGTGGGGTCACGACGCAGAACACGGCCGCCCTCACCTCGGCCTTGAAGGAGTTCCCCGACGCGAAGATCCAGACCGAGTCGGCGTTCAAGAAGCAGCAGGAGGCAGGCATCAACGTGTTCCTGAACCTGCTCTACGTGTTGCTGTCGCTGTCGATCCTCGTCAGTCTGTTCGGCATCGTGAACACGCTCGTCCTGTCGGTCTTCGAGCGAACCCGTGAGCTCGGCATGCTGCGCGCGGTCGGGCTGACCAGGCGCCAGACGAGGCGGATGATCCGCCACGAGAGCGTCGTCACGGCGCTGATCGGGGCGTCGCTCGGGATCCCGCTCGGTGTCGGGCTGGCGCTGCTCGTCGGTCAGGCGCTCGGTTCGTTCACGCTCGCAATCCCATGGGGCACACTGATCGTGTTCGTGATCGCGGCGATCATCGCGGGCCTGCTCGCTGCCATCTTCCCGGCGAGACGCGCCGCGCGTCTGAACGTCCTCGCGGCACTGCAGTACGAATGATGATCGAGCGTCAACTGCTCGTGCGGTTGTTGCAGGCGCATGTCGCCGGCGATGCGACCGAGGAGGCGGATCGCTGCGCGATGGTGCGCCTCGCCCAGGAGCTCCACGAGCCGTTGTCGCGCGAGGAGCCGTCCGCGCACTTCACCGCCTCCGCATTCGTGATCGACGAGGCGGGCGTGCGCACCTGTCTGGTCGAGCACGCGAAGCTCGGCCGCCTTCTGCAGCCGGGCGGCCACGTCGAGCCCGACGACGTCTCGCTCGAGGCGGCGGCGATCCGCGAGGCGCGCGAGGAGACCGCCCTCGAGGTTGAGCTGCATCCGACCGCTCCGCGGCCGTTCGATGTGGACGTGCACGAGATCCCGGACCGCCCGGGAGAGCCGGCTCATTTCCATCTCGACGTCCGGTACCTGCTGGTCGGCCGCGGCGAGCCGGGCGCCGGCGCTGCGTGGCATGCGATCGGCAAGGCCGGCGACCGGTCGGTCGACCGGCTCGCCGCGAAGGCCCTGGCGCTCCGCTAGGAAAGGCGGAAGCCGGGCGCGGGCTCGATCGCCAGCGGTGATTCGGGCAGGCCGGTGACCGGCTCGGTCACATTGAAGCCGTCCGGCGCGACGTCGTTCGGGGCGTCGGGATGGAAGAGCGAGGCGAGCAGCTGGATCTGGGCGCGCCCCGGGCCGAGCTCGTACTGCCCTCCGCCGTAGAGCGAGATCCCTCGCTCCTCGCACGCGTCGTAGAAATCGAAGAGCCGCTTGGCCGAGCCGAAGCGCGACGGCTTGCAGTTGAGCGCGCGCGGTGTGAACGGCAAGGCCTCGACGTCGGTCCATTCGTGGATCCCTGCGTCCCACGTGATGCGTTCGCGGTGCGCGGCGAGGATCTCCGAGGTTGTGGGAATGAGCGCCGGATCCTCGATCCAGGCGCCGGGGAAGGCGGCAACGATGCGGCCGTAGAGCGAAGGATCCGGCGGCGCGCCGAACTCGCCGCGGAAGATCCCCTTGAAGTCCACGGTCTCGACCCGGCCGGTCGCGGCGAGCGATGTCACGATCTCGTCCGTCCAGTCGGTGCCCGGGTCGAGCTTGAAGCGAAGCTCGGGATAGAGCTCGAGCCAGCGCGGCACGCTCGCGACGCGCGTCGAGACCACGAAGCGAAGCGGCTGCGCCGCTCGCCCGATCGCGTCGCCGAGTGACTGCCCGGACTGCCGCAAGGCCAGGTCGAGAGCTGCCGACTCGAGCGCCCAGCGCCGGTACTCGGTCTGCCCCGACTGGAGCAGTGAGAACGACTCCAGCGTGTGCTCGCCTGCAAGCGGCATTTCGCCGCCCTGCTCCTGGAAGCGTGTCTGCTGCGCCGGGTCGTAGTCGACCTCCTCACCGCGCCCTTCCTCGCCGCGCCCGTGGAGCACGACCACCGTGCGGCGGAGCGTGAACCCGCGTGCGACCTCGCGCTCGAGTGGCTCGAGGTAGTACCCGTCGATGTGCAGCGGGAGCGAGCGGAGGCTGTCGTAGGTCGCCACGAGTGCAGGCTAGTGGTCGTTCAGGTCTTGCGGCGCTCGAGGTGCTGCACGAGTGCGTCGAGGCGATCGTCCCATTCCGTGCCGGCGCGGGTCAGGCGGTAGCGGGTCTCGCGCCCCCGGCGCTCCGCCTCGACGAGGCCTGCGTCCGCAAGCGTGGTCAGGTGCTTCGAGACCGCCTGCCGCGTCATCGGCAGCTCGCCGGTGAGCTCGGTGGCCGTGGCCGTGCCCCGCGCGGAGAGGTAGCCGATCACCTGTCGTCGACTGGGGTCGGCGAGCGCCCCGAACACCAGATTGAGCGAGTCGGACTGCACCGATTCAGCAACAGACGAGCGCTGAGGCCTGCAGATCGAGCGCGGTGCTCCAGGCGGGAGACGATTCGACCACGGTCAGTCTCGTTCCGTCGGCGTCGTCCTCCAGGGTGAACTCGACCTCGCCCTCGTCGTCCCATTCGAAGGCGAGACGCCGTTCCGGCTCGATCTCCGTCACGGTCGCGTGCCGTTCCTCGCCGTTCGACCAGCGGAAGCTCGCGCCACCGCCGGGCTGCAGGTCGAGCTCGACGTCGTTGGCGAACCAGTCCTGGAGCCGCTCGGGCTCCGTCAGCGCCTCCCAGACATCCTCGCGCGGCGCGGGGAGGACGATTTCTTTCCGGATCATCTGCAACCTCCTGGTTGCGCTAGAGTGCAACCGACGAGTTGCACATTACCCGAGGAGGTCGCAGTGCTGGTGGGATCGGTCGTACCGATGGTCGTCGAGCAGGACGGGCGGTGGGAGCGTTCGTTCGACATCTACTCGCGCCTGCTGCGCGAGCGCATCGTCTTCCTCGGCCAGGAGGTCGACGACCAGATCGCGAATCTGATCGCCGCCCAGCTGCTCCACCTCGACGCCCAGGCGCCCGGGACGGACATCTACCTCTACGTCAACTCGCCCGGCGGCTCCGCGTATGCAGGGATGGCGATCTACGACGCGATGCAGTACGTGAAGTCGGATGTGTCGACGGTGTGCCTCGGGATGGGGATGAGCGCTGCAGCGATGATCCTCTCCGGCGGCGCGGCGGGAAAACGGTTCGCGTTGCCGAACGCGAAGATCATGATCCACCAGGGCTCCGGCGGGTTCAGGGGCACTCCGGCGGACATCCAGATCGCCGCGCGCGAGATCCTCGACATGACGCGCCGCATGGCCGAGATCATCTCGCGCCATTCGGGCCAGGACGTCGAGCAGGTGCTCCGCGACATCGACCGCGACCGCTTCATGTCACCCGAGGAGGCCGTCGAGTACGGGCTCGTCGACTCGGTGATGGAGCCTCGCTGACGCGCCTAACGCGGGCTCAGAACCAGCTGGTCGGCGGCCAGTACGTGAACAGCACGGGCCCGATGAGGCTCGATCGCGGAACCGACCCCCACATCCGGGAGTCGCAGGAATGCACACGGTCGTCGCCCATGAAGAAATAGCGGCCCTTGGGGACATGCCACGTGTTCGTGATCGTGTCGCGCAGCTTCGGGTCGACGTACGGCTCGTGGAGCGGCTTGCCGTTGATCGAGACGAAGCCGTTCTGCTCGGACACGGTGTCGCCGGGCAGGCCGATCAGCCGCTTGACGAAGGTGCCGCCGATCCCACACGCGTCGGAGGGGGCGTGGAAGACCACGATCTGCCCGCGCTTCGGGTTCGAGAAGCGATACGCGAGCCGGTTCGCGATCACGCGGTCGTTGAAGCGGCCCTCGCACCAGGCTCCGGGCTTTGCGCAGTGGAGCGTCGGCTCCATCGACGATGACGGGATGCGGTACGGCTTGGCGACCTCGGCTTCGAACACGAGCACGAGGAGAAGCGCAACGCCGATCGTCACGACCCAGTCGAGAACCTTCCGCAGCCCAGGCACCCGGGCCATGGTAGTCAAGCGCCGCGTGTCGTCCGCGGAGCGCGACGTGCGGCAGCAACGACGCGCTCGACCGCCTGTCTGAGCGGGCCCGGGACCTCGCCGTCGCCGGTCTGGAAACGCTTCCAGGCGGCCGCAGGCTTGCCGCGGCGCGCGCGCAGCCCCGTGACTCCTTCGAAGTCGGGGATCAGGGTCACGGTGCGGCGCTTCCCGGCGGCCCGGAGAATCGTCTCGTTCGCGACCCGTTCCGCCTCGGCGGGCATCGATCCGCGGGGCGCGTCCCGGTCGTGGACGACGACGTACGGGATCGCGCAGACGTTGCAGATCTCTGCGAACAACGGGATGTTGCCCTTCCCGGCGCAGTCGATCACCGCGATCGCCTCCTGGTCTGCATCGAGCCCGAGCGCCTGGAAGATCAGCGGGAACACCAGTTTCTCGGTCCTGCCTTCGACGAGCAGCACGGCGCGCGACAGGAACAGCTCAGCGCGTTCCGCATCGAGCTCGCTGACGAGCCGGAAGGTGCGCTGTTCCGAGAGCGCCTTCGGCTGCAGGAGCGTCGTCCCCGTACGCTCGTCGTGCCGCACGAGCACCAGCTCTTCGAGGCGGTCGACGCCGAGGAACACCGGCGCGTGGGTCGAGTACATGACCTGGTTGCGGCCGCGCGCGGCCAGCCGACGCAGCAACCGGTGCAGATGGCGTTGCGCCGGCGGGGTCAGGTAGAGCTCGGGCTCCTCGATCAGGATCACGTGGTCCTTGACGCGCGCCCTGATCAGGCCCGCCACCGACCGGATGAGTGAGAGGCCGCCGTCGGTGCTCGTCTCGTCGTGGACGACCGCGATCGCGCGCGCGGCCGCCGAGTCGGTGCGTGCGATCAGTGTCGACGGCCGCAGTTGGGCGGGGAAGAAGAGCGCATGCGGTGCGCCCTCGCGGTTCAGGTTCAGGGTCGCCGGCGGCCGGGCGTCGAGAAACAGTGTGCGTTCCCCCACGACGGCCTCGACGTGCACCCGCGTGTAGCCGCGCGAGACGTCGTCGCCGGTCGGCATCGGGGCTGCCGCTTCGAGCAGCGTCCAGACGGCTGCGAGCACGGTCGACTTCCCCGATGACGACTCGCCGACGAGGACGCAGGTCTTGCCCGGCTCGAGGACGACATCGCGCGCGCCGCGATAGCCCTGGATGGTGACGCGGCTGATCGACGCCATCTGTCCTCAGCCGCGCAGAGTGTTCTTCACGAAGAACAGCAAGTTTGCGGGACGCTCGCCGAGGCGGCGCATGAGATACGGGTACCACTCGGGGCCGTAGGGCGTTGCCACGAGGACTTTGTATCCGCGTCGGACGAGGTCGAGCTGCAGGCTCGGCCGCACGCCGTAGAGCATCTGGAACTCGAAGCGCTCACGGCCGATCGCGTGCTCGTCCGCATAGCGGATCGCGTGCTCGATCAGCGACTCGTCGTGCGTGGCGATGGCGGTGTGCCCGATGCTCGAGAGCATGCGCTCCATGAGACGCGCGTACACCGCGTCGACGTCTGCCTTGTGCGGATAGGCGATCGCCTCCGGCTCGAGGTACGCGCCCTTGACGAGGCGGAGGTTCGGCGTGAGGTCGAGCAGCGACTCGAGATCGTCCGGCGTGCGATACAGGTAGGCCTGGAGAACGGTGCCGACGTTGTCGAAGCCCGCCTCGCGCAGCCTCCGAAAGATGCGCAGCGTTGCGTCGACGAACTGGGACTGCTCCATGTCGATCCGGATGAACGATCCCTCCGCGAGCAGAGTGGTGAGGTTCTCGAACGCCAGCTCCTCGTCGATGTCGAGGCCGAGATGCGTGAGCTTCAGTGCGACGTTCGCCTGCAGCTGCTCGTCGGAGATGCGGGCGATGACTTCTCGATAGGCCGCGACGACCGCCTCGGTCTGGGCCGGCTCGAGCACGCCTTCGCCGAGCAGCGTCGTGTTCGCCGCGAAGCCCTGCTCGTTGAGCCGGCGCAGGACTGCAATGCACTCGTCGAGTGTCTCGCCGGCGACGAAGCGCGCGGCGCCGAAACGGCTGCCGTGCCGGCGGACGAGGCCCTGGACGCGCCGGCTGTCCGCCGCTGCGAGGATCCCCTTGCGGAGGGTCGCGTTCGCGGCGCCGCTCAGCTGTGTGAGAGCAGCCATTCGTGCACTTCGCCGACCCGGTTCTGCAGCAGCGT
Source organism: uncultured Thermoleophilia bacterium (assembly GCA_963703445.1). Lineage (GTDB taxonomy): Bacteria > Actinomycetota > Thermoleophilia > Gaiellales > Gaiellaceae > PALSA-600. The sequence continues at coordinate 58,889 of CAVPEK010000007.1, forward strand.
CAGGTGCCCGTTCACGTCGTCGATCCACGCCTCCGTGCCGGGGATGTGCGCCGCGAGCCACTCCCCGTGCGAAAGCGGGACGAATCGGTCGTCGGCGCCGTGCACGATCAGCGTCGGCCGGTCGATGTCGCCGACGTCGAAGCCCCACGGCCAGGCGAAGGCGAGGTCGTCGTCGATCCAGCCGTCGGCGCTGGGCGCGAGCCCGTGGGTCATGTCCTCGTGGATCCAGGCGGCCAGCGCGCCGGTGAGCGCCGCCCGGTCGAGGGGCCCGAGGAGCGTGTTGAACATCTCTTCCAGCTGATCCGCGCTCAGCGCGAGGCTCTCGTCGCGGTCGCGCTCGACCGACGGCCGCAGGGCTTCCTCGCCGGCGAGCACGAGGTCGAACTCCTTGACGTTGTCCTCACCCATGCCTGCGTGCCAGTCGAGCCCCTCGGCGCCCCACGGCGCGACGCCGGCGACCGAGGCGGCCGCGATCAGCCGGTCGCCGCAGAGAGCCGCGCAGGCGAGCGCATGCGGTCCGCCGCCGGAGTAGCCCCAGGTCGCGTACCGCTCGAGCCCGAGCGCGTCGGCGATCGCCTCGATGTCCGGCACGACGGCGGAGATCGCACGGCCCGGGTCGCGTGTGGAGCCGCCGTAGCCGGCCCGGTCGTAGCCGATCAGGCGGATGCCGGGCGTCGTCCAGCGGTCGTAGAGGATCCCGGAGCCCGGCGTCCCGTGGTGGACGATCACCGGGAGGCCGCCCGGGTCACCTGCTTCGTGCAGCTCGAGCGACCGGCCGTCCGCGGTCTCGACGATGGTTGCCATCGCGACAGCTTTCCAGTTTTCCGTGCGGCGCGACGCCGCGGGCGACGGCTACGGCGCCAGGTTCGACTGCCACGAGACGCTGAACGAGCGCCCGTCGGTGGAGAGGTCGCTCGGCACGGCGCCGACGCCCGAACCGAGCGGGTCGCCGGTTCCGAGGAACCGCCCCGTCGGGTCGCTGCCGCCGATCAGCTCGATCGCTGTCGGAGCCCACGTCGGATCGGTGATCGTGCCCGGATGTGTGTTGCCGATCGCCGCTGCGTTGGTGAAGGTGATGTTGCCGAATCGGGTCAGCGGGACGGGCCTGCAGTGACCGCTCGGCGAGCAGTTCGAAGGCGCCTCGGCGATCCACTCCGCGGAGGAGACGTCGAGCGGCTGCGTCAGCGTCAGCGTCTTCGAGAAGCGGCTGTGGCGGGTGAGATTCTTCAGGCTCATCGTGACCGTCTGGCCGTTCACGAGCACGGCCGCGTTGATGCGGTCGCCCGGCCGGATCTTCAGCGGGATCGGGACGGACGCAGCAGGAACGATCTCCCACCACGCCTCGTAGGTCGGGGTATTCGTGTTGCCGTCGCAGGAGACGCTGGTGCCGAGCTGTTCGAGTGCCGGCGCGGAGGCGTCGTCGCCGCCGAGGCCGACCCAGAACGCGGCTGCGTCGACGCGCCCAGCGCCACAGGTCGCCTTGGGCTGGATCCACGTCCCGGTGACGTCGCTGAAAGTGGTTGCGGCTCCGTCAGGCGCCGTGGCGACGTACCCCGACCAGTTCGAGCTCACCTCCGGCGCGGCGGCGAATGCCCCACCGGCCAGCACGAGCGCCGCCGCAAGGGCAGTGACCCCCGTGATCGAAGCCCTCAGCACGGGCTGACCGTATTCGCCGATTTGAAGAGCACGCTAAGAGCCTCGTTACGGATCTGTTAGCGCCGCCGGGCGGCCGGATCGTCGAGGTGGGGCGGGCGCCAGCCGGAGTCGGCGTCATTCAGGTTCGTGCCCGGCGCCACGATCGCGTCGATCGCGTCGAGCACGTCTCCTGACAGCCGGACGTCGACTGCGCCCAACTGGCCCTCGAGCTGGTCGAGGGTGCGTGGCCCGACGATCGCCGCCGTCACCGCCGGGTGCCGGATGACGAATGCGAGCGCGAGGTGCACGAGGCTGATCCCCGCCCCGTCCGCGAGCTCTGCGAGCCGTTCGACCGCCTCGAGCTTCTGCTGGTTCCCGGGGATCGATAGGTCGTAGCGCGCGGGGATCCGTTGCCGCTCGGTGGCTCGTGACCTCGCCCCCTTTGCGAAACCGGCCTGAGAGCCAGCCGCCCGCGAGCGGGCTCCACGGGATCACGCCCATGCCGTGGCGCTCGCAGATCGGCAGCACCTCCGCCTCGACGCCGCGGACGAGGATCGAGTACGGAGGCTGCTCGCACACGAATCGGGCGAGGTTGCGCTTCTCCGCCACCCATTGCGCCTCGACGATCTCGGACGGCGGATAGGTGGACGAGCCGAGGTAGCGGATCTTCCCCGCGCGCTGGAGATCGGTCAGCGCGCCGAGCGTCTCCTCGTGCGCGGTCCAGGGATCCCAGCGGTGGATCTGGTAGAGGTCGATCCAGTCGGTCTGCAGGCGGCGCAGGCTTGCCTCGACCTCCTGCACGATCCACCGTCGTGAGTTGCCGCGCATGTTCGGCTCGGTGTCGTGCATCGCGCCGTGCACCTTCGTCGCCAGCACGACCGAGTCGCGGCGCCCCTTGAGCGCCTTCCCGACGATCTCCTCCGACTCGCCGCGCGCGTACACGTCCGCGGTGTCGACGAAGTTGATCCCGGCGTCGAGCGCCTGGTGGATGATGCGAATCGACTCGTCGTGGTCGGTGTTGCCCCAGGCTCCGAACATCATCGCGCCGAGGCAAAGAGGACTGACGCTGACGCCGGTGCGCCCGAGCTCCCGCTGTTCCATGTTTGAACCGTACAGACCGTGTACAGGTCTGAAGTAGGGTCGAGCGATGCCAGCGATCGAGGTGAACGACCTCTGCCGGACCTACCGGACGCACACGGGCATCGTGCGCCGGCGCCGCACCGACGTGCAGGCGCTCGACGGGATCAGCTTCGAGGTGGAGCGAGGGTGAGCTGTTCGGCCTGCTCGGCCCGAACGGGGCCGGCAAGACGACGACGATCAAGATCCTCACCACGCTGCTGCTGCCCTCGTCCGGGACCGCCCGCGTGCTCGGCTTCGATCCCGCGCGCGAGCCCGGACGAGATCCGACGGCGGGTCGGGCACGTGTTCGGCGGCGACCGCGGCCTGTACGACCGTCTGTCCGCGCTCGACAACCTCCGCTATTTCGCCGATCTCTACCGCGTGCCGGTGCGCGAGAAGAAGGCGCGGATCGACTATCTCCTCGAGCTCGTGAGTTGAAAGGGCGCGAGCGGCAGCGGGTCGAGACGTACTCACGCGGCATGCGCCAGCGGCTGCACATCGCCCGCGGGCTCCTGCACGACCCGGAGGTGCTGTTCCTCGACGAGCCGACGATCGGGCTCGACCCGGTCGGCGCGCGCGAGGTGCGGGAGACGGTTGCCGGCCTGCGCGAGCAGGGCAAGACGTCCTGCTGACGACCCACTACATGTACGAGGCGGACGAGCTCTGCAGGCGGATCGCGGTGATCGCCGGCGGCCGAATCGTCGCGGAGGGGACGCCGGCCGAGCTGAAGGCTCGCGTCCTCGACCGCACGATCATCGAGATCGAGTCGTTCGGCGCGCTCGGCTCGGGCTCGACCGCCTGCGCGCTCTGCCCGGGTGTGATCTCGGTCTCGACCGAGCCGCGCGAGCAGGCTGAGGTGATCCTCGTCCAGTCGAGCGTCGGCTCCGAGTTGACGCACGCCCTGCTGCGCGAGCTCGAGGGCATCACGCTCGGCAAGGTGATCGCGCGTGAGCCGACGCTCGAGGATGCCTACGTCGAGTTGGTGCAGGCGGCGTGACGCGGGCGTTCTTCAGCGGCATGCGGATTCACGTCGTGCAGTTCTCGCGCAACCCGTTCGACCTGAGCGGGGTGTTCCTGTGGCCGATCCTCTACGCGTCGATCGCGTACTACCTGCTCGATTCGAAGAACGACCCGAAGCTGCTGCTCAGCGCGTCGCTCGGCGCCGCGGTGATGCTGATGTGGTCGCTGGTCGTGATCGGCTCGTCGAACGCGCTCGAGAACCAGCGCTGGCTCGGCACGCTCGAGCTGCTCGTCGCGGCCCCGATGCCGTTCGCGGTGGTGATCGCGCCGATCTGGTCGCGAGCGGGCTCGTCGGCGGCTACGGGATAGCGGCGACGCTGCTCTGGGGGCGGTTGCTGTTCGGCGTGCCGATCTCGATCGACCATCCGTTCGCGTTCGCAGTGGCGTTGCCGGCCTGCATGCTCGCAATCGGGATGCTCGGTCTCGTGATGGCGTCGACGTTCGTGCTCTACCGCGCCGCGTTCAGCCTCGGGCATCGCCGTCCAGTACCCGGTGTGGATCGCGACCGGGCTGCTCGTCCCGCTGTCGACACTGCCGGCGTTCGTGCACGAGATCGGCTGGTTCCTCGGGCCGTACTGGGGGTTCCGCGCGATTCACGAGGCGGTGTTCGGCTCGTCGCCGTGGCAGAACATCGGCATGTGCGTGGTCGTCAGCACGGGCTACTTCGTCCTCGGCGCCGTCGTGCTTGCGCGCATTCGTGCGGGTCGCGCGCGCCCGCGGGACGCTGAAGCTCACGTGAACTCGCTCAGGGTGTTCTTCGTCGGCGGCGTGATGAGCTATCGCGCGCTGTTCAACTGGATCAACCCGTGGGTGTTCTTCCCCCACACGCTCGGGTACCCGATCTTCGAGATCCTCTTCTTCGCCTACCTCGGGCGGTTCGCGGGCGTCGAGTCGGACAAGTTCTTCCTGATCGGCAACGCGTTCATGGCGATCGCGATCACCGGCTTCTTCGGCATGGGGAGCTCGATCGGCGGCGAGCGCCGCTCGCAGACGCTCTCCACGCTGCTCGCGTCACCGGCGAACCGGCTCGCGCTGTTTCTCGGCCGGGCCGTCCCCTCGATCGTCACCGGGTTCCTCGTCGCTGCGACGGCATTCGCGATCTGCAGCCTGATCCTCGGCGTCCACTTCTCGGCGAGCGAGCTCGCCGGCCTTGCGGTCGCCGCGCTGGTCGCGTCGTTCGCGTGCACGTCGTTCGGCCTGTGCCTCGGCTGTCTCGGGCCTCCGCGGGCGGAGCGTGTCGCTCTTCGCCGACATGGTCGGCGGCACGATGCTGCTCGTCTCCGGGGCCAACGTCCCGTTCGACCGGCTGCCCGGTGCGGTGCAGGCAGTCGGACGCTGTCTGCCCCTGACGCACGGGATCGCCGCGGGCCGCGAGCTGGGAGCGGGCGCATCGCTGGCATCGGTCTCGGGCCTGCTCGGCACGGAGGCGCTCGTCGGCTGCGTCTACCTGGTCCTCGGCGTGGTCATGCTGCGCGTCTTCGAGTTCCAGGGCCGTCGCGCGGCGACGCTCGAGACGTTCTAGCTGCTGGGTATGCTCGACAGGTGATCGAGTCGGAGTCCCAGCTTCGCGACGTGATCGGCTCGCCGTCGGCGCTCGTCGCCGGCAAAGTGGCCGATCGTCTGAACGACCTGACGCGCCAGTTCATCGAGCGCTCGCCGTTTCTCTGCATCGCCACCGCCAATCCGGACGGCGGTCTCGATGTGTCGCCGCGCGGCGATCCGGCCGGCTTCGTGCGCATCCTCGACGAGCGCCGGCTGCTCCTTCCCGACCGCCCCGGCAACAAGATCGCGGACACCCTGACGAACCTCCTCGCCGACGATCGGGTCGCGCTGCTCTTCTTGATCCCCGGCGTCGGCGACTCGTTTCGCGTCAACGGTCGCGCGGAGGTGACCGACGACGAAGAGCTCCTCGCCGCGAGCACGGTCGACGGGAAGGCGCCGAAGCTCGGGATCCTCGTCGCGATCGAGGAGGCCTACACGCAGTGCTCGAAGGCCCTGATCCGCTCCGACCTCTGGAACCCCGAGAAGCACATCGACCGCGGAGAGCTGCCGAGCAACGGGGAGATCTTGCGCTCGATCAGCGATTCACGGCTCGATCCCGAGGAGTACGACCGCGAGCGCGCGGAACGCTACGCGCGCCGCGAAGGCCTCTACTAGGTGGGCTAGCGCCGCCGCCGGCGCACGAGGTGGGCTGCGAGGAGCGTCGCCGTCACGGTGACGACGAGCTTCACGGCCTTCGAGCCGCGCAGCTTCGAGACGCCGCTCGCCCGCTCCTCCATCGTCACGGGCACTTCCTCGAGTCTCAGACCGGCGCGGGCGATGCGAATCAGTGCCTCCACCTCTGGTGCGCCGCTCTGGAACGTCTCCGCGAGCAGCGGCAGCGCCTTGGCATTCACGGCGTAGAGCCCGCTCGTCGCGTCGCCGAAGGGATGGCCGAGGACGAGCGCCATCGCGCGGCGCAGGGCCGCCGTCCCGAGCCGGCGAGCCGGGCTCGGCCGATAGCGGTAGGCCGGGTAGCCCTCGCCCGAAACGAAGCGTGACCCGACCGCGACGTCACAGCGGTCGCTGCGCACGAGCTCCAGGAGGCGGGCCAGCTCGTGCGCCGGGTGCTGGCCGTCGGCGTCCACCCGCCCGCAGTAGGCGTAGTCGTGGTCGAGGGCCCAGCGATAGCCGGCCGCGATGCCGAAACGCAGCCCGAGGTTCGAGCCGAGGGAATGAACCTGCGCGCCGTGTGCGCGCGCGACCTCGGCCGTCCGATCGGTCGAGCCGTCGTCGACGACGAGCACGTCCGCCTCGGGGAGCTCCGAGTGCAGCGCGTCGAGCACGGCGGGCAGATTGTCCTCCTCGTTCCACGCGGGGATGAAGACGACGGTGTCGTTCATGGGCGCTCGACCTCCGCTTGGGCTTCCCGCAGCTGCCGGCGCATGACCGTGAGCGCACCGAGCTCCCACGCGACGGCACCAGGGGTCGGGAAGACCGGCGCGACTCGAAACCGGACGGCGACTCCGTGCGCCTCGTAGATGCCGCGGAAGATCCAGCGCGCCCGGAAGAGATGCAGTGGGGTGCAGATCACGATCGCCTGGGTGACGCCGCGTTCGACGAGGAGCGGCAGCGTACGTGCGGCGTTCTCGGCGGTGGTCGATGCGGTCTCCTCGCTGACGAGCTCGACCGGCGGGCCGTGCCAGAGCCGGCGCATCTGCTCGGCCTCGGACGGCCCGCCGTCGGGAGCCCAGCCGGTGAAGACGACCAGGCGCGCATCGACCCGGCGCGCCAAGCGCTCTGCTTCGGCGACGAGCCGGCGGCAGGCGCGGCTGATGCGGTACGAGCCGTCCCGCCCGAACAGGCCGTTGCCGGGCACGACGAGGGCGAGGGTGCTCATGGGCTCCAGGCTACGTCGCCTGTGCAGCCGGTCGCTGCCCGACTTTCCACGTCGCCGCTGCGATGAGCCCAACAGCCAGTGTCGGGACGACCGTGAGGAAGCGATAGATCAGCGTTGCCGTCACGGCGTCGGCGTTGCTCGCACCGAACGCGACCAGGACGCCTGTGAGCCCGAGCTCGACGAAGCCGACACCGCCCGGGGTGATCGGGATCGCGCCGAGGATCCGCGCGATCGTCCAGGCCGCGAACGCCTCGATGATCGTCACCTCGGTACGCGGCACACCGATCGCCCGGAGCGAGGCGAGGAGGATGATGAACACCGTCAGGTGCCCGGCCAGCGTCGCGGTGGTGAGGAAGAACCAGCGCCGGCGAATCAGCTCGATCGTCTCTTCCCGGAAGCGCACGAACGACGTGCCGTTCCACTTCACCGGCGCCTTGTGAGCGATCCCCTTCGCCCAGGTTGCGAGCCGGGCCGCCCGGTCGCCGATGCGGCGCGCGAGCTGCGCGCTCGAGAGGCCGATCGCGAACCCCGCGACGATCGCGGCGAAGATGACGAGCCCGACGATCGCGACGATCTCGAGGGTGCGGTTCGAGCCGCCCTCGGCGACCACGCCGGCGACCGCGATGATCGGGAAGCCGAGGATCACGAACTGGTTCCAGACACCCGTGACGACGACGGCGAGCCCGACCGGGCGGCCGCTGAAGCCCCACGCACGCAGCATCGCGAAGGACGTCGCCATGCCGACGGCGGCCCCGCCCGGGGCGACCATCGAGAGCGCCGTGGATGCCAGGGTGACGCGCGCGGCGTGCAGATACCGAAGGCCGGGCAGCGCCGCGACGAGCGGCGGTGCGTACGTGGCCAGGTTGAGGACAGTTGCGATCCCGAGCGCGACGAGCCACTGCCAGGAAAGCGTCTTGACGACGTCCCAGACCTCTCCGTAGTTCGCGATGCGTGGCAGGGCGAACGCGAAGACGCCGCCGATGATGAGCACCGAGGCGACGGTGGCGATGATCCGCGCGCGCCCCGTCCGGCGTTTGCGGTGCGCGTTTTCGAGCTCGACCTGGACGAGCTCGTCCTCGGGCTCGGGGGAGAGGCCCGCTTCGATCTCGGTCGAGGTCACAGGTCAGTATCCCGTCTCGCTGGACGCTGCCGTTCGGCTGTGCTGAGATGCAGAGGTGTCCACGACCGAATCGGCCTTATGAGCATCGGCGGGAGAGCCCGCACGCGCGGGCAGGTCCTGCGCCGCGTCGCGCTGATCGCAGGCGCGCTCGTCCTGCTGGCACTGCTGCTGTTCGCGACCGGCCACTGGATACTGGGGCTCATCGTGGGCGTCGTCGCAGCCGCAGCGGTCTGGGGATATCTCCAGGCGCGCTCCGTGCGTTAGGCACACGAGCGCGACGAGGAATATGCAGCGGGGCCGCGTAGGCGGCCCCGCTGGGTGTCGGACAGGTTTGCCGGACGAGCTCAGCCGCAGCCGGTGGACGTCCCGCAGTCGCGGCAGGTGTAACACGTCCCTGCGCGCACCATGCGGCCGCCGCAACGGTTGCACTCGATCGCGTCCTCGTGCGGGTTGAAGAGCGCGGTCTGGCCCGGAGCGGGCGTCTCGACGTGCGCAGGCTCGCCGTTTGCGATCCGGTCGGCCATCTGCGCCCGCACCTCCATCGAGAGGATGCCGGCCTCTTCCTGCTGGTCGACCGTCAGGAACTTCTTGCCGAACCAGCGGAAGATGTAGTCGGGGATCGACTTCGCGGCACGGATGTCCGCGTCATTCGTGAGGCCCGACGGCTCGAAGCGCAGGTGCGAGAGCTTCGAGACATACACCTCGGGCGGCACGCCGTACTGCAAGCCCATCGAGACCGCGATCATCAGCGAGTTCATCAGCCCCTGCAGCGTCGTTCCGTCCTTGGCGATGTCGACGAAGATGTCGCCGGGCGATCCGTCGTCGAACACGCCGACGTGGATGTAGCCCTCGTACTCGCCCACCCGGAACTTGCGGCCGATCTCGTTGCGATCGTCCGGCAGGCGCCGCCGCTTCGGCGCGGCCATTGCCCCGCCAGCGTGGGTGAGTGTCGTCTGCGCGCCCTTGTCGCCCTTCCCCGAGAGCGGCTGGGCGACCTTGCAGTTGTCCCGGTAGATCGCGACGGCCTTGACGCCGAGCTTCCACGAATCGAGGTAGAGCTGCGCGACGTCTTCGATGGTCGCCGTCTCCGGCAGGTTGACGGTCTTCGAGATCGCGCCCGAGATGAACGGCTGGATCGCGCCCATCATCTTCACGTGGCCGCGGTAATGGATCGCCCGCTCGCCGACGGCGCAGTCGAACACGGGGTAGTGCTCGCTCTTCACGTAGGGCGCGCCGACGACCGTGTTGCGCTCGTCGACGAACGCGATGACCTCGTCGACCTCGCTCGGCGCGTAGCCGAGCTTCTCGAGGCCGCCGGCAACCGTCTTGTTGACGATCGTGATCTCGCCGCCGCCGACGAGCTTCTTCGACTTGACGAGCGAGAAGTCCGGCTCCACGCCGGTCGTGTCGCAGTCCATCATGAAGCTGATCGTCCCGGTCGGTGCGAGCACCGTGGCCTGCGCGTTGCGGTAGCCGTTCACCTCGCCGAGGTCGAGTGCGTCGTCCCACGACTTGCGGGCTGCGCCGAGCAGGTCGGCCGGCACCGTCTCCGCGTTCGCGATGTTGCCTACGGCCGCGCGGTGCTTCGCGATCACGCCGAGCATCGCTGCGGCGTTCGGGCGGTAGCCGGCGAACGAGCCCATGCGGCCTGCGATCTCCGCCGACTTGCGGTAGGCGCGCCCCGTCATGAGCGCGGTGATCGCCGCGGCGTAGGCGCGACCCTCGTCCGAGTCGTACGCGAGGCCGCGCGCCATCAGCAGGGCGCCGAGGTTCGCGTAGCCGAGGCCGAGCTGGCGGTACGCCTTGGCGTTGCGCTCGATCTCCGGCGTCGGGTACGAGGAGTTGCCGACCAGGATCTCCTGGGCGAGGAACATCACGTCGCACGCGTGCTCGAACGCCTCGACGTCGAGCTCGCCGTCCTCCCGGCGGAACTTCATCAGGTTCAGCGACGCGAGGTTGCACGCGGAGTCGTCGATCGACATGTACTCCGAGCACGGATTCGACGCATTGATGCGGCCGGTGTTCGGCAGCGTGTGCCATGAGTTGATCGTCGTGTCGTACTGAACGCCCGGGTCGGCGCAGCGCCACGCAGCCTCTGCGATGTCGTGCAGCAGCTTGCGCGCCTTCATCGTCTCGACGACCGTGCCGTCGGTGCGTGCCGTCAGGTTCCAGTCGTCGTCGGCCGCGGCCGCCTCCATGAACGCATCGGAGACGCGCACCGAGTTGTTCGCGTTCTGGTACTGGATCGACGCCCAGTCGGGGGAGTCGAGCGACATGTCGTAGCCGGCTGCCTCGAGGACGCGTGCCTTCTCCTCCTCGTGCGCCTTGCACCAGATGAACTCGATGATGTCGGGGTGGTCGACGTCGAGCACGACCATCTTCGCGGCGCGGCGCGTCTTGCCGCCCGACTTGATCGTCCCCGCCGACGCGTCGGCGCCGCGCATGAACGAGACCGGGCCGGAGGCGTAACCGCCCTTGGAAAGCTGTTCCTTGGACGAGCGCAGCCGTGAGAGGTTGACGCCCGAGCCGGAGCCGCCGCGGAAGATGACACCCTCGCGGCGGATCCAGTCGAGGATCGCGTCCATCGAGTCGTCGATCGAGAGGATGAAGCAGGCAGAGCACTGCGGCTTCTCCTCGAAGCCGACGTTGAACCAGACCGGCGAGTTGAACGCGGCGAGCTGGTTGACGAGGATCGCTTTCAGCTCGTCCCCGAACGTCTGCGCCTCGTCCTCGTCGGCGAAGTATCCGCCGGCGCGGCCCCAGGTGCCGACCGTGTCGACGATGCGGCTGATCATCTGCTTCACGGACCGCTCGCGCTCGGGGCTGGACATGCGGCCGCGGAAGTACTTCTGGGCGACGATGTTCGTTGCCGTCTGCGACCAGAACTTCGGGAACTCGACGTCCTTCTGCTCGAAGGCAGGCCCGTTCTTGCCGGGGATGTGCGCGTCGCGGATCTCCCACTCGACCTCGTCGTAGGGGTCGCGGCCCTCGATCGTGAACCGCCGTTTCACGGCCAGCGTGGCGTCCTCGTCGACTACGTGGTTGACGAGCTCGTCGGGGTGAATCTGGACGGTCGTTTCGTGCTCTACGGACGCCATATCTGCCGGGTCTCCTTCTGCCTAAAGACGGTCATCTGCGAGCCTCTTTCGGGCTCAACGGGGACCGGCCAAGCTAAGACTCGCGTCGGACGGCATCCGAGGCAAGTGACGACTGAACAGAGGCAGTTAAGCCAAATCGTTGGGTGAATTGTAACTGCTGCCGGTCTGCGCTGAGCGTCGCACCGAGGAGCCGCTGCGGACAGCACACGGCACGTCCGCCCACGGGCCGAAGACGTTGGCTACGGAGCCTGTTTTCGGGCCTGGATCCGCTTCGCGGCGAGGCCTGCTGCGCCGGCGGCGACGAGCAGGAGCGCGAGGCCGCCGAGCACGAGCAACGGGAGCGGGAGCGAGGTCGAGCTCGAGGGGTTCAGCTGTTCGGCGACTCCGCCGAGGCCCTTGTCCGGCTTGCGTCCGGGCACGACGGCGATCGTCGTGGTGGTGGAACCGGTCGTCCCCGTCCCGGTCTCGGTCGTGGTGACGGTGGTGGATGTCTGCGGCGCGACCGGGCTGTTCGGCTGGACCGTCTTGCCGGCCTGCTTCTGCTTTGCGATCGCGCTCTGCAATGCCCTGAGAATGTCGTCGTGCGCGCTCGAGTAGGTCTGCACGTCGGCGGGCAGATGATGCAGCGCGTCCTGGTAGCAGTGAACGGCGTACGTGTGGTCGATCCGGCCGTCGTACCAGTCGTTCAGCAGGAGCTTCCAGCAAGGGGTCGCCGCGGCGGCGGGAGATGCGTGCACGACGGCAGCGAACAGGGCGGCCGTGACGAGCGCCGCGCGTGCGAACAGCTTCAGGGAGGGCACGGGAAAGCCGAGCGTACGACGGCGCTGTAAGGCTTTTGTGAGCGATCCGGGCACGTCGCCGCCGGATGGTAGCTTCGCGCGAGATGCGGGCGATCCGGGAACTGTCGGTCGCCGCGCCGCTCGCCCTCGCCGGAGCCGCGATCTTCTTCGGCGGCGGCCCCGGAGACGGTTCCATCATGTGGCTCGGAGGCGGCGCTCTGCTGATCGGGCTCTTGCTGCTCGCCACCCAGGGGGCACCAGGCGGACTGCTCGCGCTCCTGCCCCTGGCCGCCCTGGCCGCCTGGCTCGGGCTGACGATCTCATGGTCGTTGCTGCCCGACCGCTCGTGGGACTACGCCGACCGGGCCCTCGTCTACCTCCTCTTCGCGGCGCTCGGGCTCTGGCTCGCCCCCCGGACGCGAGAGCTCGCGAACGGTCTCTGCATCCTGCTCGGAGCCGTGGTGGTCTGGTCGCTGGCGGGCAAGGTGCTGCCGCCCGTGCACGACTACGGACCGCCCGGGCTGGCGCGGCTGAGCGCACCCGTCGGGCTGTGGAACCAGCTCGCCCTGCTCGGCGCGTTCGCCCTGCCGCTTGCGCTGTGGCGGCGGCGGCTCGCCGGAACGCTCCTCGCCTACGCCTGGATCGTCGCGCTCTTGCTGACGTACTCGCGCGGCGGGATCCTGACCACCGTCGTCGTGGTCGCCGCGTGGTTTGCCCTGACGGACGAGCGCATGGAGAGCGCCGTGACGCTCGTTGCTGCCGGAGTGCCTGCGGGTGTCGTCTCGGGGATCGCGTTCCTGCTGCCGGGGGTGACGAGCGACGGCCAGTCCGATCATGTGCGGTGGCGCGACGGCCTCGTGTTCGGCCTGCTGCTGCTCGCCGGGGCGGGCGCGGCCGTGCTGCTGGAGCGGCTCCCGCGGCCACGGATCACGCCGGCGCTGCGCCGCGGCCTGCTCGGCAGCGGCGGTGGTGGCCGTCGGGGCCGCCGTCGTCTTCGTCGTCGTGAAGGGCGGGGGGTCGGGGGCGGTCGGAAACGGCGGCGGCCGGCTGGGCTCGACGAGCTCGAACTTCCGCTTCGTCTGGTGGCGTCAGGCCTGGCGGGAGTTCCGGGGCCACGAGCTCGTCGGCACCGGCGCCGGTTCGTTCCACCTCGCGAACCTTCGCTTCCGTTCGAGCTTCCTCGACTTCACGATCGAGCCCCACAACCTGCCCCTGCAGTTCCTCGCCGAGGCAGGCATCGTCGGGCTCGTCCTGCTCGTGCTCAGTGCGGCTTCGCTCCTGCGGGGCAGCCTCGGTCGCCGCGGCCACGAGCTCGCGCTTGCGCTCGTCCTGCCTGCGTTTCTCCTCCACTCGCTCGTCGACATCGACTGGGACTTCGTCGCCGTCTCGGCGCTCGCGTTCCTCGTGGCGGGCGCGCTCGTCGGGAAGCCGATCGCGCGCAGGGTGTCGCTCTTCCCGATGCTCGCCGCGGCCGGTGCGGCGCTCCTCGTGTTCGGCGTGCTGTTTCTGCCCTGGCTCGGCGAGCGCTGGTCCGGGCAAGCGGCGGTGTCGCTCTCACCGCAGCACGCGATCACGTTGGCGAAGCGGGCTCGCTCGGTCGACCCGCTCCTCGTGCAGCCGCTCTTGACGCTCGGGTTCGCGTCGGACATCTCCAACAGGCCCCTCGTCGCCCGCGGCTACTACCGGGAGGCGGTGCGCTCCCAGCCGAAGAATCCCGCCACGCTGCTCGCCGCGGGCCTGTTCGAGCTGGCGCACGGCTGCGCACGACAGGCCTACGCGTACCTCGAGCCGTTCACCGAGCTCGACCCGAAGGCACGTCCGGAGGACGGGCCGATCGCCTACCGGCGCGCGCTTCGCCTCGTGAACACGGGCAAGCCGACCTGCTAGCGCGCTACGAGACGCCGAGCACGATCGCGAGCTTGCCGCCGTGCAGTGCCGACGGCCTCATGCCGTCGAGCGGGCCGACGACGTGCACGTGGAGATCGTGCGCGAGGCGAACGCCTTCGGCTGCGAAGCCGCGCTTGTACATCACGACGGTCGTCGCGTAGTCCTGGCGGGCGGCGTTCCCCTTGCCGCGGATCGGGTAACCGAGGCCCGAGAGCCTGGCCGCGGCCGCGGAGGCGGCGCCGGTGCGGCCGTTTCCGTTGAACACGAAGACCCCGGTTGCCGAGCGGCTGAGCTTCGGCTTGCCGATCTTGGGCTTCTTGACGTGGACGACCGTCGCGTGGTGCTTGACAGCTGGAGCGAGCGCCGCCGCCTCGGCGTGGTGTTGCACCGCGTGGGCGAGGGGCTTCGCGAGCAGGACGAGCGCGAGGACGATCAACACGATCAGCTCGAGCGCCGCAACGAGGCTCGCGACAAGAGTCGCTGTCCGCCAGGGGCGGATCAGGGCGTCGGCTGGGAGCGGTGCGTCCATCGGCGGGACCCGTTTCGCCCTCAGAACGGCGTCTCCTTCAGTTACTGCCCGGCGCGCTCCTTCATCCAGGCCCAGGTCCGGGCGAGCCCGTCGTCGAGCGGTACCTGCGGCCGCCAGCCGAGCTCTCGCTCGATCAGGTGGGCGTCGAGCACGGAGCGCTGCACGTCGCCGAGGCGAGCGGGCTCGTGTCTCGGTGCGCGGTCGCTGCCGGCGACGCGGGCGCACGCCGCGTGCAGGTCGGCGACCGTCGTGTCGCGGCCCGTCCCGACGTTGTACGGCCCACCTGCACGGCCGACCGCGGCGAGCAGCGAGCCGACGATGTCCCCCACGTAGACGAAATCGCGTGCCTGTGCTCCGTCGCCGAAGATCACCGTGTCCTCGCCGCGCGCAAGGCGCTCGAGGAAGATCGCGACCACCCCGCCTTCGAGGCCGGCGTCCTGCCGGGGGCCATAGACGTTCGCGAACCTGAGTCCGATGTGGTGCGTGCCGTGAATGCGGTTCCAGCCGGCGAGATATTCCTCGCCGCACTTCTTCGCGATCCCGTACGGCGACAGGGGCAGGAACGGAGTCTCCTCGGTCGCGGGCTCGGCGCACTCGCCGTAGCCGGCGCCGCCCGACGAGGCGAAGATCACCTGTGCCTCCGGTGCGGCCCCCAGCACGTTGACCGTTCCCACGACGTTGACCGCCGCGTCGTAATCGGGGCGCTGCATCGAGGTCTGAACGTCGGCCTGGGCCGCGAGGTGAAAGATCACGTCGGCCTCGACCGAGAACGGCTCGCGGATGTCGTGCTCGAGGAGGGTGGCTGCCGCGTTGAGGTTCTCCCGCTTTCCTGAAGCGAAGTTGTCGACCACGGTGACCGCATCGCCGCGCGCCAGTAGGGCGTCGACGAGGGTCGACCCGATGAAACCAGCGCCCCCTGTCACAGCCGTCCGCATGGAGGCCGTAGATTAGGCGCGGAATGTTTGTCACGTTTGAAGGTGTCGACTGGTCCGGGAAGAGCACGCAGGCCGAGCTGCTGACCGTCTGGCTGCGTGAGCAGGGCCGGACGGTGCTGGCCACGCGCGAGCCGGGCGGCACGGTGGTGGGCGAAGCGGTGCGCGAGGTCGTCCTCCACGGGCACGACATGACGCCGTGGGCCGAGGCTGCGCTGTACGCGGCCGCGCGCGCCGACCACGTGGAGCAGGCGATCAGGCCCGCTCTCGACCGGGGCGAGGACGTCGTCTGCGACCGCTATCTCGACTCGTCGGTCGCCTACCAGGGTGTTGCGCGTGGCCTCGGCGAGGACAAGGTGCTCGAGCTCAATCTCACCGTGACCCGCGGGCTGCTTCCCGATCGCACGTTCCTGATGCTGCTCGACCCGGAGGAGGCGCTCAGCCGCGGAGGCGACGAGCCAGATCGCATCGAACGGGAGGGCGGCGACTTCATGCGTCGCGTCGACGCGGCCTACCGGTCGCTCGCGGCGGTCTCACCGACGCGAATCATCGCGCTGGACGGCGCGCGGCCGGCCGAGGAGATAGCCGAGGAGGTACGTGAGCACATCCGCGAGCTTCTCTGAGCACGCCGAGGCCGCGCGGCTGCTCGAGGCCGCGCTGCGCGAAGGGCCTGCTCACGCCTATCTGTTCCACGGTCCGCCCGGGGTGGGCAAGCGGCAGGTCGCGCGTGCGTTCGGGCAGGCGCTGCTCGGCACCACGCGCGAGTTCCACCCGGACCTGTACGAGCTGGACGCGCTGGGCGAGATGATCCGAATCGACGCGATCCGCGAGCTCCGGCGCGACCTGCACATGCGGCCGTTCGAAGCCGACCGGCGCGTCTATCTCATCCACCGCGCGCACCTGCTCAACGAGGATGCGGCGGACGCGCTCCTGAAGGACCTCGAGGAGCCGCCACCGTACGCCGTGATCGTGCTGATCGCCGACGACCTCGGGCCGTTGCCGGGAACGATCCTCTCGCGCTGCCAGCTCGTGCCGTTCCACCGGCTCTCGGAGCGGGCGATTCGCGACCTCGTGGATGCGCGCGCCCCGGAGCTCGACGAGGAGAGACGGGCAACGCTGGCGCGAGTCGCCGCCGGCCGGATCGATCGCATGGAGCGTCTGCTCGACCCGGCTGCCGCTGTGCGGCGCGACGCTCTGATCGACCAGGCGAGGGCCGTCTATCGCTCGGAGGCGTTCGACGCCGAGGAGGCTGCTTCCGCTCTGCTCGAGAACGCCCAGGGGCGTGCTGCCGAGGCGCGCGACAACGAGGAGGCCCGCATCGCGGATCTCGAACTGAGTGCGCGCGACGCTGAGCAGCGTGTGAAGCGCGCCGGTCGCGGCGCCGAACGGGAGGAGCTCCTGGCGCAGCTCGAAGAGCTTGGAGCGTGGTATCGCGACCTGGTGGCCGTCGGGGTGGGCGCCGACCGCGCGGCGATCCACCTCGACAAGCTGGCAGTGCTTCGCGAGGACGCGACGCGCGAGCGGCTCCTCGGTGCGGAGCGGGCCGCCGAGGCCGTGCGCGAGACCTGGCGCGGGTTTGAAGAGCTGAACCTGGCGCCCCAGCTCGCCCTCGAGGCGTTGTTCGTCCAGCTCGCTCGCGAGCTCGCTGCCTGAGCCGTCGGTCGTTCGCCCGGGTCGAACGGCCGGGGGTCAGTCGAGGTGCTCGGCCGTGCGCCTGCGGTCCACGACGTAGGCGACGAGCCACACGAGCACGAACACGGCGATGATCGCCATGATCGGGCCCCACGTGTACCAGGCCCACCCGAGGAACAGGAAGACCAGGGCGCCCGCCACGCAGACGCCGACGATCACGCCGAACATCTTGAACCAGAAGGATGCTTCCATGGGGGCAACTCTCGGGGGGCGTTGCCTGGGAGGCATCATCCCGACCGGATGAAGTGGCGGTGGGCCATCCGATTCGGCCGTTCGGGCGAATGAGTGGCGACATACGACTCTCGCCTACCCGAGTGGAGGGAACCATGAAGAAACTCGTCGCGTTGTTCGCAGCCGCTGCGGTCTGCGCACTAGCGCTCTCGGCGCTGTCAGGAGCGGCCACCAGGGCCACCGTCTGGACCGCTGCACTGACGTCGGGCCAGGAGGTGCCGAAGCAGGTCGTCAAGATGGCTGCGGCCCATGGTCAGTTCAAGGGAACCGTCAGCGGGAACACGCTCAAGTGGAAGCTGACCTACTCCAAGCTGACGGGGCCGGCCACCGCCGCCCATATCCACCTCGGCGCCAAGGGCAAGGCCGGAAACGTGCTCGTGCCGCTGTGCGGTGCAGCCCCGGCCTGTAAGAGCGGCCTCAGCGGTTCGGTCAAGCTGACGGCGGCGATGAAATCCGCGTTCAGCAAGCACCTTCTCTACGTGAACGTTCACACGGCGAAGAACCCGAACGGCGAGATTCGCGGCCAGCTCAGCGCCGGCTGACCACAAGGAACGAGGGAACGCACCAGAAGGGCCGGGGCTGTCGTTTCCGCCCCGGCCCTTCTGCGCAAGACCGAGAGCCGACGGGGAGACTCGAACTCCCGACCCCTTCATTACGAGTGAAGTGCTCTACCAGCTGAGCTACGTCGGCATCTGCTCCGTGGAGCGCGCCTCAGTGTAGCCGCGCGCGTCCCGGCTTCCCGGCCTCCCGGACGTGAGGTTAGGGTGCTCCGCGTGGAGCTCGGGCTCGCAGGCAAGGTCGTCCTGGTCACCGGCGGGAGCGCCGGCATCGGCCTTGCGACGGCGAGCGCGATGGTCGCGAGCGAGGCGCTCGTGGTGACGGTCAGCCGCGGCAGCGCACCCGGAGTCGGTGAGGCTCTTCACGTCGCTGCGGATCTGAGCGAGGCCGGCGAGCCGCAGCGCGCGGTCGCCGAGACGCTCGCGCAGGTCGGCAGCATCGACGTCCTGGTCAACAACGTCGGGCTCGCGGTCATCCGCCGGCTGGAGGACGTCACCGAGGAAGAGTGGGACCTGTCGGTCCGGTTGAACCTCCTGAGCGCGATTCGGGCGACCGCTGCGGCGCTGCCCGGAATGCGCGAGCGGCGGGCTGGTTCGATCGTGAACGTCGCGTCGACTGCGGGTCGGCGTCCGAGCCGGAGCATGCCCGACTATTCGGTCGCCAAGGCCGCGCTGCTCGCGTACTCGCGCCAGGTCGCCGAGGCGTACGCCTCAGACGGCGTTCGCTGCAATGCGGTCATCCCCGGCCCGACGCTGACGACGGCGTGGACCGGTCCCGAGGGGCTGGCCGCGCAGCAGGGAGACCGCGAAAAAGTCCTCGCCAAGGCCGCTGCGGGGCGGCCGCTCGGGCGGTTCGCAAGCGCAGAGGAGATCGCGAACGTGATCGTGTTCCTCGCCTCCGACGCAGCCTCCTACGTGACCGGCGCCGAGTGGAGTGTCAGCGGCGGAACCGTTCCGTAGGCGCCGCCGGCTCCCGCCCCCTCATCCACTTCGGAGGATGCGGCGGCCGCGTTGCGTGGCGAAAGTCGAGGTGCCACCAACACGAGAGGAGCACTTGATGTGCCGCTGGCTGGCCTACTCGGGCACGCCGATCCTGATCGAGCACCTCCTGTATGACGGGCGTCATTCGTTGATCGACCAGAGCCTCCATTCGAAGCTCGGCGCCGAGACGACGAACGGCGACGGCTTCGGGCTCGGCTGGTACGGCGAGAGCAACGAGGCCGGTGTCTTCCACAGCGTGGAGCCCGCGTGGAACGACCGGAACCTGCGAGAGCTCGCAAGCCATGTGCGCTCGCCGCTCGTGTTTGCGCACATCCGCGCCTCCAGCGGTGCGCCGGTGCAACAGACGAATTGCCACCCGTTCCGCCGCGGCCGTTTCCTCTGGATGCACAACGGCTTGATCCACGACTTCCACCGCATCAAGCGCGAACTCGTTCTGGAGATCGATCCAGAGCTCTTCCCGGCGCTCGCGGGCTCGACCGATTCGGAGACGCTCTTCTTCCTCGCCTTGAGCTTCGGGCTCGAGGACGACCCACCCGTGGCCGTCGCACGGACGATCGGCCTTGTCGAGGACGTCGGTCGCCGGAACGGCATCGAGCATCCGTTCCAGGGGACGATCGCGACGACGGACGGCGTCAAGCTCTGGGCGTTCCGCTACTCGAGCGAAGGGGCGTCACGCTCGCTCTACTTCAGCACGAACGTCGAGGTGCTGCGGGAGCTCTACCCCGACAATCCGCTTCTGACCAGCGTCGGAGTCGAGTCGCGCCTCGTCGTTTCGGAGCCGCTCGGCGACCTCCCCGGCGTCTGGAACGAGGTGCCAGAAGCGACCTACGGCGTGATCCAGCCCGGTACGGACGAAATGCATCCGTTCACCCCGCTCGCCCCGGTGGGTTAGCGGATCACGGGACGAGGAGGACGCGTGCGCCGGCGCGTCGTTCGACCTCGGCGCCGACGTCGGACCCGAACACGCGGCCGAGGAAACTGTGGTGGTGCTCGCCGAGCACGATCAGGTCAGCACCGTTGTCGCGCGCAGCGTCGACGATCGTCGACGCCGCGGAACCTGCCGCCCACACATACTCCGCGTCCAGTCCCGCCGCCTCGATCATCGTGCGCGCGCCGCTGAGGAGACTCTGGATGTCGGCGGGCGGGCCGAGCGCGGTCGCATCCGGCGGGCTGTAGTCGAGCGAGCCGAAGTTCTGCAGGCCGGTCGGGTCGAGCGGTAGCTCTTCCACGGCGACGACGATCAGCTTCGCGCCGCCGTCGCGCGCCTCGACGATCGCACGATCGAGCGCGCGGCCCGCGGCCGGGCTGTCGTCGTACCCGACGAGTACGGCCTTCATCAGTGGTGGAACCCCGCGGCGTCCGCCGTCTGCACGGGCGCGGTCTGCGACTGCAGGCGCGGCAGCTGGCGTTCGAGATCGTGCATCAGCAGGTCCGCGACATCGTGGCTGAAATCCTGCCGGACGACGACGCGCAGGACGGCCAGATCGGTGCGGTTGGCCGGGAAGGTGTACGCGGGCACGAGCCAGCCTCGCTCACGCAGCGCGCGCGAGACGTCGAAGACGTTGAAGTTGTCGATCGTGTCGTCCAGGGCGAACGCGAGCACCGGCAGCTCCTCTCCGCGCGTGAGCATCCTGAACACGCCGAGTCGCTCGATCTCGCCCGCGAGTCGAACCGCCACCGCACGCGCAGCGCTCTGCACCTGCCGGTAGCCGTCGAAGCCGAGGCGGAGGAAGTTGTAGTACTGGGCGACGACCTGGGCGCCAGGGCGCGAGAAGTTGAGCGCGAACGTCGGCATGTCGTCACCGAGATAGTTGACGTGGAAGATCAGGTCGTCCGGGAGCGCGGCGGCGTCGCGCCAGACGATCCAGCCGACACCCGGATACACGAGCCCGTACTTGTGCCCCGAGGCGTTGATCGAAGCGACCCGCGGGAGCTGGAAGTCCCAGACGAGGTCCTGGTCGAGAAACGGCGCGACGAACCCGCCGGACGCGCCGTCGACGTGGACCGGCACGTCGAGCCCGGTGCGTTCCTGCAGGTCGTCGAGCGCGGAGCAGATCTCCTGAACCGGCTCGTACGAGCCGTCGAATGTCGAGCCGAGCACGGCGACGACACCGATGGTGTTCTCGTCGCACAGCCTGACCGCCTCCTCCGCCGAGAGGTGATAGCGCTCGCCTTCCATCGGCACGAGCCGCATCTCGACGTCCCAGTAGTTCGCGAACTTCTCCCAGCACACCTGGACGTTGATTCCCATGACGAGGTTCGGCCGGTCGGCCGGCAGGCCCGCTGCGCGGCGCGCGTGCTGCCAGCGGCGTTTGAGGGCGAGCCCGGCGAGCATCGCCGCTTCGCTCGAGCCGGTCGTCGAGCAGCCCGTGGCGCGCTCCGCAGCGGGCGCATGCCAGAGATTGGCGAGCATGTTCGTGCAGCGCATCTCGAGCGCCGCCGTCTGCGGGTACTCGTCCTTGTCGATCATGTTCTTGTCGAGGCATTCGTCGATCAAGAGCCGAGCCTGCGGCTCCATCCACGTGGTCACGAACGTCGCGAGGTTGAGTCGCGCGTTGCCGTCGAGCATCAGCTCGTCGTGGACGACCTGGAAGGCGATGTCCGGCGGCAGCCCCGGCCCGAGCTCGTGGCGTGGGACGGTCGCCACCTCGCCGCAGAAGAGCGGCGGAACCTCGACGGTCGAGCGGTTCTCGGTGCGGTTCCTGGGCTGGATGACGGTCATCTCGACGAGACGGTATGCGCCCGGCGCGCCCGTGCGCGTCATCCGCATCGGGTGAAGATCACACAGGCCGCCGCCTCTGCCAGAGAGGGTCGCAGGGGTATGATCGAGCGACGATGCATGCGCGGCTCCTTCCCCGGCGCGGGTTGGCGGCGTTCGCGCTCCTCGTCGTCGTCGCCGAGGTCGCCGGACGCAGTCTGACGGCGCACGTCGACCGTCTGTTCCACGTCGCTCCGCTCGCCCCGTCGGGCGCGACCTACTACCCGTTCGTGCTGGTCGTCCTGAAGATCGTGACGGCGCTCGCCTGCGCCGCCCTGCTCGCCAGGACGACTCGCGCGTGGGCCGCGGCCGACGCCGGCGAGCGGCTGCTTGCGGCAATCGGGCACGGGCACGAGCGTCGGGTCCCACGGTTCCGCCCCGGCCTCTCGCCACGGATCTGGCTCGCGGCGTTCGCCACGACCTCGGTCATCTACCTCGTTCACGCAGACGCAGAGGAGGCGGCTGCCGGCCGGTGGCCGCTGCTCGCGCCGTGGCTCCACACCTACGCGTTGCCGACCTTCGCTGTGCTTGCGGTCGCCGTCGCGGCGCTCTGGCGCGTCGCCGGCTGGCTCTACGCCGTCGAGGACTACGCGGCGAGCACGATCGACCGCGCACGGCGCATTCTCAGCGCTGCCTTCGGCGCCCTTCCGGCGCCCCACGCGCACGCCGCGGACACCGACGCCGCGCCACGCCGCCGCTTCGGGCTCTCGTTCGAATCACGTCCTCCTCCACTTCGCGCCTGACCCGCGGCGCGGCCTAGGAGCCGCCGCGGGCGCCCGACGTTCCTCAGAACACGGAGGAGGACATGCAACCACCGTTGGTCTCTCGCCTACCGGCGACCGTCGCCCGTACGGCACGAATGAAAATCGTCTCGGCCATCGGCCCCACTGTGGTGGCGGCCGGGGTGATCTGGGCAATCCTGCAGCCCTATCGCGTCACGCTGCTGCACCCGCGCGGCCAGAGCTTCTGGTGGCTCCTGATCGAGCCGCCGCTGCTCGTCGCCGGTGCAGGAGTCGTCTTCGCGCTGCTCGTCGCGCGGCCACTCCTCGCCGACCTCGAGGAGCACGATGCAGCCGCACGCTGAGATGGTCCACTGGGCCTTCGCGGCGGGGATCCTCCTCGTCGGGCTGTGCCTGCTCTGCGAGGCCATCGTCGGCCAGGAGGTCTGGCGGATGCGGCCCTGGCGCAAGTACCTCTGGCCCGGGCTCGCGTTCGCGCTCGGCGTGCTGCTCTGGCCCGTGATGGCGTTCTTCACCAATTCGTCGATTCACATGTACGCCCATGGTTCCTGGGCCGAGGTGCTGATGCTCGCGGGCGGCGCCGAGCTCGGGCTCGTGCACGGCCGGCTGCATTCGCGGCTCTGGCGGCTGACGTGGCCACTCGCGTTCGTCGTCACCGGCACGGCCTTCATCGTTCACGAGCAGAACCCGTGGTTCTTCGCACGCTCCGCGTTCCTGCATCACCTGCTCGGCTGGACCTTCATCGTGGCGGCGATCTTTCCGCTGCTGCTCGTCTGGCGGCCCCGCTCCACCGTGCTCCAGGCCGGTTTCGCACTGATGATCGTGAGCGTGTCGGTGATGCTCTTCTCCGACCGCGACGTGGCGCCGATCTTCGGCCATCTCTCGACCCTCGCAGGGACACCGCACCGGTGAGGAGGGCGCTGGCGATCCTGCTGGTGGCGCTCGCCTTCCCGGCGGCGGCCTCCGCCCACGCGACGCTCCAGTCGACGACGCCGAGGTTCGGCCACGAGCTCGCGCGGGCACCGACGCTCATTCGCCTGCACTTCGACCAGCGGGTGAAGGTGCTGCCCGGTGCGATCAAGGTGCTGAACGGCGTCGGCAAGAACTTCGCCGGCTCGTCGAGCGCCGAGGGCACCGACGTGATCGCGTCGGTGCGGCCGCTGAAGCTCGGCGTCTACACCGTGCGCTGGCAGGCGATCTCAGCCGACTCGCACGTCGTCTCGGGGGTCTGGACGTTCGGCCTCCGCGTTCCGGCGCCGTCGATCAACGACGCCTATGGCGCCGGCGGCCCGACCGACACGGAGCATTTCGTTCGGTGGCTCTGGTTCCTGGGGATCGCGCTCACGATCGGCGCGCTCGGTCTGCGGCTGATCGTCCTGCGCGGGCTCGAGGTGCCCCGCGAGCTCGATCGGAAGATCGCGGTGGCCGCCGGCCTCGGTGCGGTCGTCGCACTGAATGCCGGGATCGCGGCGTTCTCGCTGCGGGCCGAGGATGCGCTGCAGCTTCCGTTCGGCAAGTTCCTCTACGGCGACCTGTCGCCGATGGCCGACACACGCTTCGGCACCGCGTTCGTGACGATGACGCTCGGGTTCGCGTTCGTGCTCGCGCTCGTCTATCTCGGTTGGCTGCTCGACCGGATCGAGTTCCTGGTGCCGGCGTTCGTGTTGTCGCTCCTCTTCGCCGGCGGGCTCTCGCTCTCGGGCCACGACGCGGTCGATCCGGGATCGTCGTGGAAGACGGAGCTCGCCGACTGGGTGCACATCTCGGCGGCATCGCTCTGGATCGGAGCGCTCGCGACGATGGCCGGGCTGCTCTGGTTCGGGGCTCCGCAGTTGCGCCGTGAGGCGTTCATGCGCTTCTCGCGCCTCGCGACAGTGCTGATCGTGCTCGTCCTGTCGGCAGGGATCTATCTCAGCATCGTGAGGCTGCCGCACCTCGCGGATCTCTGGTCCGAGAGCTACGGGCAGGTGCTGCTCGTGAAGATCGGCCTCGTGTGCGTGGCGCTGCTCTGGGGCGCGTTCCACCACTTCGTCGTCCGGCCCGCGCTCGACCGTGCGGACAACGGCTTCCTGTCGCGGATCGGCAGGAGCCTGGTCGGGGAGAGCCTGGTGGGAATCGCCGTGCTCCTCGTCGCGGCGGTCCTCGTCGACTCGCGGCCGCCGCCGCGGCCGATCGGAACTTCGAATACGTCGACCCCGGCGGGAGGATCTGCGGCGACACTCCGCCCGTGAAGATCCTCGTCGCGTGCATCGTGGCTGCGGTCGTTGCGGTTCCGGCCATGAAGCGCGACGTCGGCGAGCCGACCTACGGGCTCGCCTCGAGCGGCGGCAGCATCTGGGTCGGCGGCCTCGGCAGCGGTGATGTGCTGCGCATCGACCCGGCGTCGGGAAAGGTTCTCGCCCGCGTCTCGATCGGTGCGCGCGCGTTCAATCTTGCCGCCGCGCCGGGGGCCGTCTGGGGGATCGCCAACCTGACGAACACGGCCGCGCGCATCGACACGCGCACGGGCAAGGTGACCGCATCGGTTCCTGTCGGCAACGGGCCCTACGACATCGAGTGGGGCTTCGGCTCCGCCTGGGTCTCCAACTCGCTCGACGGCACGGTCTCCCGGATCACGGGCAAGAAGGTCGTGAAGACGATCAAGGTCGGCGTCGAGCCGAACGGCCTCGCTGCGATCGGCAGCTACCTCTGGGTGACCGATCACACTGCGGGCAAGCTGCTTCGGCTCGACCCGCGGACGAACCGGGTCACCGGTCAGGTGCCGCTTTCCGGCGCGGACTGGGTCACGGGCTCTCACGGCTCGCTCTACGTCTCGCAGGAGACGAACGTCGTCACCCGCGTCGATGCGCGCACGCTGAAGGTGCTCGGTCGCGCCAAGGTGCACCGAAACCCGCTCGGCTCGGCGGTCGTGTCCGGCGACCTGTGGGTGCCGTGCATCGACTCGAACGACATCGTTGTGATCGACCCGGCGACCATGAAGGTGGTGAAGACGATCCCTGCCGGGCCGGGACCGATCGTCGTCCTGCCGGTCGCGGGCCACGTATGGGTGTCGCACACGACGGGGACGGCAATCTGGCGTTTGTAGATACTCCGGTCGTGGACCTGACCGGCTATCGGGATCGCTTCCCGATCCTCGCGTCGACGACGTACCTCATCAACCACTCGCTGGGAGCGATGCCGGAGGAGGCCGAGCGGCGGTTGCAGCAGTTCGCGCGCGAGTGGGCGACCCGCGGCGCACGGGCGTGGGGCGAGGGCTGGTGGAACTCCGTCTTCACGACGGGTGATCTGATCGGCGGCATCATCGGCGCCCCGCCCGGTTCGACCGTGATGCACCAGAACGTGACGGTCGCGGAGGCGATCGTGCTGTCGTGTTTCGACCTCGAGCCGCCACGCAACCGGATCGTGTTCGAAGAGGGCCTCTTCCCCTCCGTCCGGTACGTGCAGCAGGCGTGGCAGCGATTCGGTGCGGAGGTGGTCGTCTGCGAAGACGCCGACGCGGTGATCGAAGCGATCGACGAGCGGACGCTGCTCGTGCCCGTTTCACACGTGCTCTACAAGTCGGCCGAGATCCAGCCGATCGAGCGCATCGTCGAGCGTGCGCATGCGTTCGGTGCCCATGTCTGCCTCGACGCGTATCAATCGGCGGGCGCGGTGCCGCTCGACGTGACCAAGCTCGGGATCGCCTTCTGCGTCGGCGGCTCGGTGAAGTGGCTCTGCGGCGGCCCGGGCGCCGGCTGGTTGTACGTCCGACCGGATCTCGCAGAGGAGCTCGAGCCCGCGTTCGCCGGCTGGCAGGGGCACGCGCGGCCGTTCGCGTTCGAGACGGAGATGGATCCTGCGCCCGGCGTCGGTCGGTTCCTCACCGGCACTCCCAACGTGGCAGCGAACTACGCTGCGAGCGCCGGCTACGAGATCATCGCCGAGATCGGCGTCGGCCGGATCCGCGCGAACTCGATGCGCCAGACGGCGCTGCTCGTGGAGCTCGTCGACGCGGCGGGGTTCGAGCTCACCTCCCCGCGAGAGCCCGAGAAGCGGGGCGGTTCAGTCGTGTTCCGCGTTCCCGACTTCCAGGCCGTGCACGCCGAGCTCGCCGCGCGCGAGATCATCTGTGACACACGCCCCGACGCCGGGATTCGCTTCGGACCGCACTTCTTCACGACGGACGACGAGCTGCGCTTCGCGGTCGACCAGGTGACTGAGATTCTCGCCTCGGGCGCCCATCTCGAGCGGGCGCACGCCGCGGCCGGCTACTAGAGAACCGCGATCCCGATCACGAGCAGGACAAGGCCGCTGCAGAAGAACGTGGCGCCGGGTGCAAGCGACGGGTCCTCAGGATGGCGTCGCACGGCGTCGAAGCCGGGGATGTTTCCCCAGGCGACCTGCTGCACGCTCGTATCCATGAACCGCTCGACGTTGGAGCCCCTGCCGACCCCGGCCATCGCGAGCAGCCCGCAGCCGAAGACGATGAAGAGGATGCGCGCGCTCGAGTGGAAGCTGCCTGCGCTGACCAGCGCGAGGAGTCCCGCGATCGCCGCGGCGATCGCGGCGGCCACGACGATCCGCACGATCAGCCGAACGAGCTCGCGGACGATCCACACGGTCTGACTATAGGAAGGCGCGCAGACGCTCGGCCGCCTCGGGCGCGGTCGGTGCGTCTTCGTGGCGAAGGTAGATGTAGGCGGGGTCTCGGATGGTCGCGGCGACCGCGCGCAGGTCCTCGTCGGAATACGGCGGTTCCCGCAGCCGGAGGTAGCGGAACGGCTCCGAGCCCGGATCGTTCACGCGTAGTACTCCGTCGACGCCCGCCCACGACTCGTCGCGGAGGTCCCAGGCGATCCGGACGTCTGGAGGCGTCGATCCCTCGACGAAGGAGACCGTCCCGTCGTCGCGCGGCCCTTCGTAGACGACCCGCACCGGCCCGAGCCGGTCGCCGAGCGCGAGGACGCGCTCGAGGAACGTGGTGACGCGGTCGAGTCGGACGAGGGAGAACTTGACGGCGAACTCGAACCCGTCCGGCACGGTGTCCGCCCAGCGGCGAAACTGGTCGGCGCTCGGCAGCCGGTAACCGGTCGAGTTGAGCTCGACCGTGTCGAATCGCTGCGCGTAGAACCGGAGGAACTCGGCCGGCTGCAGATCGGCCGGGTAGAACCCCGGGCGCCAGGACGGGTACGACCAGCCGGAGGTGCCGATCTTGATCGCCATGTCCAAAACGTACCCCCCGCGTCTGAGCCGGCTCAGAGGAAGCTCAGAGGAAGCTCAGAGGTCGGTTCCCGGAGAGTGTTCGAGCGGGACGTGTCCGGCGATACGGTACGTCCGGGGACCGAGCTAGGGTCCGCCGTCCGTGACCGTGACAGAGGTGATCCCAGACAACACCATCCGGGTCCTCGACCACGGCTTTGTGCGGCTCGACGATGCGATGGCGGACGACCTCTCGGTCGTCAACGGCGCCCGCGTCAGCTTCGCCCGCCGCAAGACCGAGATGGAGGAGTCGGACGAGGGCCTGATCCGCTTTCTCATGCGAGACCGGCACGGCTCGCCGTTCGAGCACAACGCGTTTCGCTTTCACATCCGCTGCCCGATTTTCGTGGCACGGGAATGGTTCAGACACCGGATTGGCTCCTTCAACGAGTTCAGCATGAGATATGCGAAGGCGACCGACGACTTCTACGTGCCGGAGCCGGAAGACGTTCGCAGCCAGGTCGGGAAGCCCGGCGCCTACAGCTTCGAGCAGGTATCGCCGGAGCTCGCGGAAGAGGCCCGCGCAGAGCTCGAGGCGGTCTATACGGAGGCCTACGCCGCCTATGCGCGCCTCGTCGAGAAGGGCGTCGCCCGCGAGCTCGCCCGCTCGGTGATCCCGGTGGGGGCCTACACCCAGTTCTACTGGACGGTCAATGCCAGAGCCCTGATGAACTTCATCTCGCTGCGCAACGCCGAGTTCGCCCAGCTCGAGATCCGGCGCTTCGCCGAGGCGGTCGAGGCCTTCTTCGAGCAGAGGATGCCGGTCACCCATGCAGCATTCGTTGCAAATGAGCGGGTTGCGCCTTAATATGAGGGCGGGGCGGGTCCTTACATCTTTGTAACAGTCTGTTACTAACTTCTAGGTAGCCCAGTACGACAGAGGGAATGGTGTGCCCGTTCCCGGCGTTGAATAGGTTGACGGAAGACGCGCAAACCGCGCGCCCGTTTACCTCGAAGACTGAAGGAGTTCGTTGACTGAAATCAGCATGACCGCGGCTGTCGCCGAAGCGCTTGAAGCGCTGCTTGCCCTCCGCACCGAGCATGGGTCGATCACCCCTGCCGATGTTGCGGATGCCGTCCTGACCCACGATCTCGACGAGGCCGAGGCGGAAGCACTCGCCCAGGAGCTCGCCGTGCACGATGTCGCTCCCGATGCGGAGGACGAGGACGAGCTCGAGCTCGATCTGTCGATCGGCACCAGCCTCTACACAACCGATTCGTTCCAGATGTTCCTGAACGAGGCCGGCCGCTATCCGCTGCTCACCGCCGCGGAAGAGGTCGAGCTGGCCAAGCGCATCGAGAAGGGCGACATGGTCGCCAAGGAGCGCATGATCAACTGCAACCTGCGCCTCGTCGTCTCGATCGCGAAGCGCTACCAGACGCAGGGGATCACCCTCGGCGATCTCGTCCAGGAAGGCGTTCTCGGCCTGATCCGCGCAGCGGAGAAGTTCGACTGGCGCAAGGGCTTCAAGTTCTCGACGTATGCGACCTGGTGGATTCGCCAGGCGGTGCAGCGTGGCGTCGCCAACAAGGCACGCACGATCCGCATCCCGGTGCACGTCGTCGAGCGCGAGCAGAAGGTCGCCCGCGCGCGGCGCGAGCTCGTCGCCACGCTCGAGCGTGACCCGACTCCGGAGGAGATCTCCCTCCACTCGAAACTGCCGATCACCCACGTGCGTGAAGTGATGGAGGCCGCCCGCGCGGTCGCGTCGACCGACATGCCCGTCGGTGACGACGGCGACGCGTCGTTCGGCGACCTGATCGCCGGCACCGGCCCGTCGACCGAGGAGGAGGCTTCTGCTTCTCTCCGCGACCTGGCAGTGCGCCAGGCGGTTGCGAACCTGCCCGACCGCGAGCGCGACGTGATCGAGCTTCGCTTCGGGCTCGTCGGCGAAGGCCCCGCCTCGCTCGAGTCGATCGGCAAGCAGCTCGGCCTGACGCGCGAGCGCGTGCGCCAGATCGAGACCGAGGCACTGCGCAAGCTGGCGCAGAACGAAGACCTCGCTGACGCTGCCTAAGTAGCTCGGTGTCGGGCACCGCGTAGCGGTGCCCGACATCTTTAAGGTCGAGGCGGTGAACTTCACCGCCCACGCCGAGCTTCAGCTCTTCGCGCTTCTCCTGGCGCTCGCAGTCATGCTCGTCGTGGCCGCGCGCGGACGGATGCCGGTGGCGGTCTTCCTCGTCATCGGGGGCCTTCTGCTCGGCTTCGTCCCCGGCCTGCCGCAGGTGCAGCTGCCGCCGGACCTCGTGCTCGTGGCGATCCTGCCACCGCTCCTGTACTCGGCAGCATTCTTCACCGGCCTGCGCGACCTCCGGTCGAACCTCAGGCCCGTCTCGCTGCTCGCGATCGGCCTCGTCGCGACGACCACCTGTGTCGTCGCCGTCGTCGCTCACGCCGCCTTCAACGGAATGTCGTGGGCCGCCGCATTCACGCTCGGGGCGATCGTTTCGCCGACCGATGCGCTCGCGGCCGCAGATGTCGTTCGCCGCTTCAGCGTCCCGCGACGGCTCGTCTCGATCCTCGAAGGAGAGAGCCTCGTCAACGACGGCATGGCGCTCGTCCTCTACAAGACCGCCGTCGCGGCTGCCGTCGCCGGCTCCTTCTCGCTCTGGAACGCGTCCTGGCACCTGGTGGTGAACGTGATCGGCGGCATCGGCGTCGGCCTCGCCGTCGGCTACGTCGTGCGTCAGGTGCGCAAGCGCGTCGACGACACGCCGACCGAGGTGGCGATCGCCCTCCTCTCGGGATACCTCGCGTACCTGCCGGCGGCCGCGCTGGGCGTCTCGGGCGTGCTCGCCGCGGTGACCATCGGTGTCTACATGGGCTGGTTCACGCCACAGCTCACGACCGTGGAGACCCGCCTCTCCGGGAACGCGTTCTGGGAGATCCTCGTCTTCCTGGTCAACGCCCTGCTCTTCGCGCTCGTCGGTTTCCAGTTGCACCTGATCGCGAGCCGGATCTCGATCACCGCCTCCCTGCTCGCTGACGCGGTGCTCGTCACGGTGGCCGTGATCGTGACCAGGATCGTCTGGGTGCCCGTCTTCGCCTACCTTCCGCGCTGGCTCTTCCGGGGGATCCGCGAACGCGATCCGTACCCGCCCTGGCAGTGGCCGGTCGTGCTCGCCTGGGCTGGCGTCCGCGGCGCCGTCTCGCTCGCTGCTGCGCTGGCCCTGCCCATCGACCTGCCGTACCGCGACACGATCGTCTTCGTGACGTTCGTCGTCATCCTCGGGACGCTCGTCGGCCAGGTGCTGACGCTGCCCGTCCTGATCCGCGTCCTCCGTCTCGAGGACGACGACGGCGCCGACCGCGAGGACGCGAAGGCCAGGATCAAGGCGGCGGAAGCCGCTCTTGCCCGGCTCGAGCAGCTCGAGTCCGAGGAATGGGTGCGCGAGGACACGGCAGAACGGATGCGTGGCTCGTACAACTTCCGCACGCGCCGGTTCCGGGCCCGGTACGAAGGGATCGACGGTGACGGGGAGGAGGAGCGGTCGCAGGCCTACCAGCGGCTGCGGCGCGAGCTGCTCGATGCCGAACGCGGCGCAGTGCTCCAGCTGCGCAACGAGGGGATGATCACGGAAGAGGTGATGCAGCGGGTCCAGCGCGACATCGACCTCGAGGACTCGCGCCTCGACGTCTAGGCGGGGACGAGCGTCGGCTCGAGGTGAGGCGTGCGGGCGATCTGCACGACGAGGCCCGAGGCGAACAGGCAGAGCAGGCCGGCGCTGCCGAACGCCCACCCGTAGCCGCCGAACCACGTGCGGATCGCGCCCGCGCCCCAGGCGGCGAGCGCCGCGCCGAACATGTGCGAGCAGAAGATCCAACCGAATACGACACCAACGCGCTCGCGGCCGAAGATCTCCGCGGTGAGCGCCACGGTCGGCGGCACGGTCGCGACCCAGTCGAGGCCGTAGAAGACGACGAACAGGATCAGCCCGAAGTGCGGCGAGCCGAACGCGTACGGCAGCGCCAGCAGGCTCAGCCCGCGCAGGGCGTAGTACCAGAAGAGGAGGAGCCGGGGGTCGTACCGGTCGGTCAGCCAGCCGGAGCACGTCGTCCCGACGATGTCGAACACGCCGATCGTCGCCAGGAGGCTCGCGGCCGCAACCTCGCCGAACCCGTGATCCATCGCAGCCGGGATCAGGTGCGTCCCGATGAGGCCGTTGGTCGAGAGCCCGCAGATGAAGAAGCTGCCGGCGAGCAACCAGAACGCCGGGCTCGTCCGGGCCATGCGCAGGCCGCCGACCGCGGCCGTGAACGGATTCCCCGCCGGCGCCGGCGGTGGATCGGGCTCCGTCGCGCCGAACGGCATCAAGCCGATGTCGGCCGGCCGGTCGCGGAGGAGGAGCGCCGCGAGGGGCAGGACGATCGCGAGCGCGACGACGCTGACCGTGAACGAGGCATAGCGCCAGCCCCAGCGCGTGACGATCGCAGCAAGCAGCGGCAGGAAGATGAGCTGCCCGGTCGCGCTCGAGGCGGTGAGGATGCCGGTCACGAGGCCGCGGCGTTCGACGAACCAGCGGTTCGCGATGATCGCGGCGAGCGGGACCGAGATCGCGCCGGTCGCGAGCCCGTTCACCACACCCCAGAGGATGTCGAGCTGCCACGGCGCCGTCATCAGGACGGTGAGGCTGGATCCGGCGGAGACGCCGAGCAGCGCGCCGATCGTGACCCGACGCACACCGAATCGTTCGACGAGGCCGGCCGAGAACGGCCCACCGAGGCCATAGAGGAAGAGATTGATCGCGACCGCGACGCCGATCGTGGCGCGGCTCCAGCCGAACTCGTTCTGCAGCGGCACGATCAGGACACCGGTCGTCGACCGGAAGCCCGCGGCCGTGATCAGCGTCAGGAACCCGACCGCGGCCACGACCCAGGCGTAGTGGATGCGCCTCATCCGGGTGGAAAACGACCCGGCGACGCGGGTTCTTCCGAACCGTTTACGTCTTGAGGACGACCTGGCCGATCGAATGATCGTTGGCGGGCTGCGCGGTAACGACCCACCCGTCGAAGCGCGAGAATCTGTACGGCACCGAGAGCCTGACGGTGGTGTTCTGCGAGCTGACCCGGAACGAGCCGCACGGGGCGATCGGCTTGCCGTCGCGGCTCAGCCACAGCTCGTAGTAGGCACGCCGGTCCTTCTGCGTCGGCAGCCCGGTCACGACCAGCTCCATCGGCCAGTTGCCCGCCTTGTCGGCTTTGCCGATCCGCAGCACGGCGAGCGAGCCCTGGCCTTCCATCGGCACCACTTTGTGCACCGCGAACGGCGCCGGCTTCGCGTGCGCGTGACCGAGCAGGTAGCCGCCGCCGAGCGCAGCTGCCGCGAGCGCCGCAGCCGCGATCGCGACCGCCGCCCAGCGGCGGGGCGGCATGAGCGGGAAGTCGATCACCTGTGCGTCCGAAGGAACGGTGGGCTCCTCGAGTGCCGGCGGCAGATCGGCCGGCGGCCCGGCTTCGACCAGCAACTCGTGCACGCGCCGTAGCCTGTCGGCTTCGTCGGGCGAGAGCCCTGTGGTGTCGACGATGTCGTCGAACTCGTTCATGCCAGCTCCTCTCCGAGCAGGTCGGCGAGGTGAGCGAGCGCTGACCGCGTCCGCGTCTTGACCGTTCCGAGCGGGATGGCGAGAAATTCGGCCACCTCGCTCTGTGAGAGACCACTCCAGTAGGCGAGCGCGATCACCTCGCGCTCGCGGGCGGGCAGTTCCTCGAGAGCGCGATGGACGCGCCACGCGACCCACCCTTGCTCCGTTGCATCGGGCGGCTCGGGCTCGCGCGCCACCCGTTCCGGAATCTCGGCCGGCACGTCGACGCGGTTGCGGGCGCGGTCGACGATCGCGTTGCGTGCAACGGCGTACAGCCACGGCGCGCCCGGTCCACGGTCCGGTTTGTACGAGCCCGCGGAGCGCCAGATGGAGGCGAAGGTCTCCTGAACCGCGTCCTCGGCGCGACCGCGATCGCCGAGCCGCCTCAACGCAAGGCCGAACACGGGACGAGCGTAGCGCCGGTAGAGGTCGTCGAAGGCGGACCGGTCGCCGTTCGCCGTGCGCTGGATGAGCTCGCCGTCCGACGTCACCACCGGCATCGTACGGAGTGTGATCGCAACTGCCACAAAGAGGTTTACGGTTTGGGGCGGCGCCCGGTTTTCAGGAGCCTTCCACCGTCGACCACGAGTGTGGTGCCGGTCACGTAGTCCGCTCCCGCCAAGTAGACGACGGCCTCGGCAACGTCGGACGGGGAGCCGACCCGTTCGAGCAGCGTCTCGGCGGCCCGGCGCTCCTCCTGGGCCGGGTCGACCGCGACCGATCCGGGTGCGACCCCGCACACGCGGACCTCCGGCGCGAGCGCGCGCGCGAACACGCGGGTCAGCATTGCCTGGGCGGCCTTGGCCGCGCTGTGCGGCCCGAAGGAGACCCAGGGGTCGAACGACGCGACGTCCTCGACGATCACCAGGACGCCGTGGGAATCGCGGAGTGCTGCAGCGGCCGCCTGCGCCAGGAAGAACGTTCCCTTGGCGGTCACGTCGAGCGCCGCGTCCCAGTCCGCCTCCGTCACGTCCTCCACCGGCTTGGGCACGAAGCCTGCCCCCGCCGCATGAACGACCAGCTCGAGCCCGCCGAGCTCAGCGAGCGCCCGCTGCACGAGCGCGGCCGCGCCGTCGCGAGTGCGCAGGTCGCCCGCGGCTCGTCCCGCGGCGATCACCGTCCACCCGTCGGCACGCAGGCGTTCCGCGATCGCCTGCCCGACGCGCCCGGTGCCTCCTGCGATCAGTGCCCGGCTGTGTGGTCTCTGTAAGGACATGAACGCTGTGAGTAAAACAGAGAGCAGTGCTGCTTCGAGTCTGCTGTCCTTGGGGACAACACCGCACGAAATGGAAAATCAGAGAGAGGCAGGTTTCCGATGCGCAAGCTGTTCCTCGCACTAGCAGCGGTCGCGGCCCTTGCATTCGCGGGGCAGGCGGGCGCCGCAGCCAACGCAACCAAGACGATCAAGATCTACGGCTCCGGGTTCAGCCCGAGCTCGGCCACGGTCACGGAGGGTGACACCGTCACCTGGGTGAACAAGGACAACGCGAACCACCAGGTGCTGGCTGCCAAGGGCTCGTTCGTCTCACCGATCCTGAGGCCGAATCAGTCGTTCTCCTTCACCTTCAAGGCTGCCGGGACGTACACGTACAGCGACGAGCTCTTTCCGAAGCACACTGGCAAGATCGTCGTGAAGGGCCTGCCACCGTCGGTGACGCTCGCCATCTCGGCGCCGATCGTGACCTACGGCACGCAGGCGACGCTCAGCGGCGTCGTCTCGAATCATGCGGCCAACGAGCAGGTGACGATCTACTACAAGCCGTACCCGCAGCCGAACGCGATCCAACGGGCGACCGTGTTGACGTCGACCGGCGGCACGTTCAGCTTCATCGTCGCGCCGCAGATCCTCACCACCTACCAGGCAGCTTGGAAGGGCGCCCTGGCAGCGCCGGTCACGGTGCAGGTCGCCCCGAAGGTGACGCTGGGCCGCAACAACGGCTGGATCATCCACGCGGCGGGTGGGCGCTCGTTTGCCGGCCGCGCGGTCCAGTTCCAGCGTCTCAACATGGCCACCGGCCAGTGGGTGACGCTCAAGAAGGTGCTCCTGAACTCGAAGTCGTCGGCGCGGGTGGCCTATGCCTTGCCGAAGGGCATGAACCACCTGCGCGTGACCCTGTCCGTCAACCAGGCGGGAGCCGGCTTCCTCGGCGTGATCAGCCCGACCGTCAACTGGCGCATGAGCTGACGGCGCGCGCGAGGCGCGCGCAAGCTCAGCTTGCGCGCGCCTCGTCGTAGCGGCGTGCGACCTCGTCCCAGTTGACGACGTCCCACCACGCGTTCAGATAGTCGGGCCGGCGGTTCTGGTAGTTGAGGTAGTACGCGTGCTCCCAGACGTCGATGCCGAGCAGCGGCACGTCGTCCTGCAGCCAGGGGCTGTCCTGGTTCGGGGTCGAGTAGACCGAGAGCCCTGTGCCGTCCCAGACGAGCCAGCTCCAGCCTGAGCCGAACCGCTTGACGCCGCCGTCGTTCAGCGCCGCCCGCAGCTGACCGACGTCGCCGAACGTCTCGGCGATCGCGTCGGCGAGCGCACCGGACGGGTCGCCGCCGCCGCCGGGCTTCATGATCTGCCAGAAGAGCGAGTGGTTCGCATGCCCGCCGCCGTTGTTGCGGACCGGGCCCTGCTTGTCCTCGGGGAGCGTTTCCAGGATGCCGAGCACGGTCTCGATCGGCCTGCCGTCCCACTCGGTTCCTTCCAGGGCCTTGTTCAGGTTGTCGACGTAGGCCTGGTGGTGCTTCCCATGGTGGATCTGCATCGTCTGCGCGCCGATCGTCGGCTCGAGCGCATCATGGGCGTACGGGAGACTGGGGAGCTCGTAGGGCATGCTTCTCCTTCGGTTCGATTCTCCTCTGGAGGATATGCTCCGCGCCGCACCCGAGCATTCGACGAGGAGAGACATGGCCCTTGCCTACAACCACGAGGAAGTCACCCCACGCGAGCTCAAGCCGGCGCTCCTCGAGCTCGACGGCATCTCGCGGGAGACCGTCGAGGCCCACTACAAGCTCTACCAGGGCTACGTCAACAAGCGGAACGAGATCCTCGGCAAGCTCGACGGCGTCGATCTCTCGAGCGCCAACCAGGTCTACTCCGAGTTCCGGGCGCTGAAGGTCGATCTGACGTTCGCGGTCGGGGGGATCAAGAACCACGAGATCTACTTCGAGCACCTCGGCGGTCACGGTGGCGAGCCGGCCGGGCTCTTCGGCGACCTCGTCAAGCGCGACTTCGGATCGGCTGCCGACTGGAAGGCAGACCTGAAAGCGACCGGGCTCGGTGCGCGCGGCTGGGCCTGGACGGCCTACGACTGGGACGAGGGCCGCCTCTTCAACTACATCGGCGATGCCCAGAACACCTTCCCGGTCTGGAATGCGACACCGCTCGTCGCACTCGACGTCTACGAGCACGCCTACTTCATCGACTTCGCCACCGACCGCGGCTCGTACATCGACGCCTTCTTGAACAACCTCGATTACGACGTGGTGAACGACTGGGCCCAGCGGTACGGCATTCGCCCCTAGCGCGTCAGGAACGAATGGAAGTCTTTGGCGTGTTTTGCCCGGGCGAGCCGATCTTGCGGCTACCCTGCTTCTCGCGTGACGTTCGTGGGACTCGTCGTGCTGGGCTACCTCCTGGGCTCGTGCCCTTGGGGATACTGGCTCGTGCGGCTCATCAAGCACGAGGACATCCGTAAGGTCGGCTCCGGCAACATCGGGGCGTCGAACGTCTGGCGCACGTACGGGCGCTGGCTCGGGGTGCCGGTCGTCGTCCTCGACACGCTGAAGGGATTCATCCCGGCCGTGCTCGGGATGATGTACGTCTACCCGCACCATCTGTCCGGTATCTGCGCCGGTGCTGCTGCGATGCTCGGCCACTGGCGGCCGCTCTTCCTGCGCTTCGCCAAGGGCGGCAAGATGGTGGCGACCTGTGGCGGTGTGTTCCTCGGGGTCGCGATCTGGGTGGCGCTCGTCGCCGGGATCGTCTGGCTGCTCGTGTTCCTGACGACGCGATACGCATCCGCGGCCTCCGTCCTGGCGGGGATCGCGCTGCCCGTCGCGGCCGTTGCCCTCGAGTATCCGATTTCGGTGGTCCTATTCGGCGTAGGGGCGGCGAGCGCGATCGTCTACCTGCACTGGGGGAACATCCGGCGCCTCCGCGCCGGCACCGAGCATCGCTTCCGGCTGCGGCGCACGGCGAGTGCGTAAGGCGCTCTTCATCGCCGCGTTCGCCGCGGCCCTCTGGCTCGCGCCCGGGGCGCTGGCCTCCGGGTGGTGCGGCGGCTCGGTCGAGTCGTCCGCCGATCGGCCCGATGTCGTGACGGGGGCACAGGTGCACGCGGTCGTCGCGACCCCTGCCGACGCGCCCGATCAGTTCGCCGCCACGGCGGGCCGGCTCGCCGACGACGTCGCCTCGCTCAGCTTATGGTGGACCGGTCAGGACCCGACGCGGGTGCCGCGCTACGACATGGCGACGTTCCCCGGCGGCACGTGCCTCGACATCTCGTTCGTGCACCTGCCGCAACCGGCGAGCGCATATCAGGGCGATTCCGCTTTCGGCACGCTCGCGAACGCACTCGGTGCGAGCGGCCTGGGGGGCCTGTACAAGGATTACGTCGTCTACTACGACGGCCCTGCGGTGGAGGACGGCCTCTGCGGAACCGGCGCGGGCGACTTCGACCAAGGGGACGGGCTCGCCGTCGTCTGGCTGAACGGCTGCACCGATGTACCGAGTGACAGCGTCCAGACTCACGAGCTCTTGCACGCGTTCGGGGCGTTGCCTCCGGGAGCACCGAACGCGTGCACACCGGCAACCGATCCTTTCGGCGAGATCGACACAGGGCACCCGTGCGATTCGCCGAGCGACGTGCTCTATCCAGTGACCGACGGGCGGCCGCTGCAGCAGCAGGTGCTCGACTACAACCACGACGACTACTACGGCCACAGCGGCACGCAGAACGACATCCAGGACGCGATCTTCCTGCATCACCTGAACACGCCGGAGGAGGCACTCGGTCTCTCCATTTCGGGGACCGGTCACGTCGCGAGCGACCTGCCGGGTGTCGATTGCACGACCGCGTGCACCACGCAGTGGGATCAGGGGACGAAGGTGTCGCTCGCGCCGATTCCCTCGTCGAAATCGCATTTCATCCGGTGGGCGGGCGGCTGTGTCGGCAGCGCCGGCTGCATGCTCGATCTGAGCAACCCCACGGCTGTGACCGCGGTCTTCGGGCCCGCTGCGATCCCGGTCACCGTCTCGACCACGGGCAAGGGCCGTGTCGCGTGCACACCGAACTGCTCGAAGAAGTTCTCGGCGGGGGCGCGGCTCATGCTGCGGGCGATTCCCGCCAAGGGCTGGAAGTTCGCGCGCTGGGCCGGAGCGTGCGCCGGCACGCGACCGACGTGCACGCCGAAGACGGACTACGCGGTGTCCGCGCGGGCGAACTTCAAGCAGAAGCGCTGAGCCAGTCGCGCAACTCGGTGTGAGCCCCGGTCACCGCGGCGCCGTCGAGCTCGGCGCGTAGCTCGCCGACCGTGCCGGTCCGCTCCGCGACCACGTCGTGCCGGTGGATCGTCTCCAGGTTCACCTGCTGCGAGTAGACAAAATCGCCGTCGCCGAGGTCGCCGTAGCGATCGAGGGTCTCCTTGAGGGCGTAGCGGACGGAGTCCTCGACGAACCGAGGCTGAAGGTGGGCGTGCTCGACGACGAAGAGCTCGTCGGGTCGCTTCATGAGGGCGTACACAGGTGAGCTCATGGAACGCTCGACGATGCCGACGAGGTGCTCCGCGTTGATCGAGGCCGTTGTTCCGACCAGGAGCGTGCCCCTGCCCCGTTGGTTGTGGGTCGCGAGCGGGACGAGCTCGAGGATGCGGTCGATGTCGCCTTCGCCGAAGCCCGCCTCGAGCAGCCGCTCGCTCGCCGCGCCGCGCACGAGCCCCTGCGCGCACGGACACGCGTTGATGCCCCACGCCTCGACGCCGACGACGCGGCGAACATGCTCGGGTGAGGCCGCCGCGATCCCGATCAGCTTGGCGATCTCCTGCGTCGGAAGCCCCGTCACCGGCGTCTTGCGCTCGAGCGGGTACTGCGCCTCGATCCGGACCTCGGCTCGCAGCGCCTGCTGGCGTTCCACGATCTGGGCGGCGATGTGCTCGGCGAGTGTCTCGACGAGGAAGGCTTCACCGATCACGACGTGATCGACCGCCTCCCCGAAAAGCTCGGGAAAGCGCGACATGTGCACGCCTTTCTGCCCCGGGTCGAGATCGACCGTGCACGAGATCTCGGCGGCGAACGTCTTCTCGTGCCCCTCGTGCCGGATGCGAATCGCCTTCTGCACGCCGGTCACCCCGGCCCTCGTCAGGCCGAGCTGGATCTCGGGGACGGAAGCCTGCAGGTCGCCGGTCCGGCTGTTCCGCATCTCTGCCATCGGGTACAACCGTACCGCGTCGATGCCGGATAACAGCTTCCCCCGCCTCGTCTCCCTGGCCTGCCACGATCTGCGAACTCCGCTGGCCACGGTCTACGGCTTTGCGCGCACGCTGACCCGCGGCGACGAGCTCGACCCGCGCAGTGCCCGGTTCGTGGCGATGATCGAGGAGGCGAGCGAACAGATGACCGAGCTGCTCGACGAGCTCGGAACCGTCGCCAGGATCCAGGCGGGGCGCTGGGAGCCGGTCGTCCGCTCGGTGAGCACGCTCGACCTGGTCGAGGCGAATGACGAGCGGATCGCCGTCAAGGGCGAAGGCGAGCTGATCGAGACCGACGTGGACGCTGTGCAGCGTTCCCTGAAAGCACTGGCGATCGCGGCGGTCCGCCACGGGCGAGTCGAGCACATCACCTGGCGCGTTGCGGGGCGGCTGTTGGAGCTGTCGCCCGTCCGCGAGGCGGCTGCTCCGGTCGTCACCGGCGCCGAGCAGAAGGACTTCGGAGCACTGGTCGCGCGCCTCGTGCTCGAGGAGCTCGGCGGGGGTCTCGAGCTCGACGGCGAAACTCTGCGCGTGCGCCTCTAGGCGACCTGGTCGCGCACCCAGGCCTGAAACGCGGCCAGCAGAGGCTCCGCCTCGAGCAGGAGCCGCCCGTGGTCGAGCAAGCCGGAGGACATGCCGCGCTGCACCGACTCGACCAGTGCGCGATCTTCGCGCCCGACCTGGTCGTCGAAGGCGAAGAACTCCTGCCGCCACTCCTCGTCGACGTCCGGCCCGAAGAAATAGTCGAGGTAGCGCAGGGTTCGGTTCGGCCCGTTGGGGTGGATCGGGCCGATCGAGAGGTTGGCCGGGCCTGGGAACACGTTGATGCCGGTGCTCGGGTAGAGGAGGTGGAACTGGCCGCGCTCGGCAGTGGCCCGCGATTTGCAGAACTGGGCGCCGAAGGTCGGGTGCGCTTCGAGCACGTACCGGTCGGGATGCACGTCGACCTGGTCGCTGAACGCAGGATGCGCGGTCGCGCAGTGGTAGCACTCGAGGAAGTTCTCGGCAACGACCTTCCAGTTCGCGTCCGCGCCGAACTCGACCCGCGAGTGGAACACGAGGTCGTCGACGTCGATGTCGCGTGCGAGGATCTCCGGCAGCGCGCCGAGCTGTTCGGCGAGCGGTCGAGCCTGCGGGTCCGGATTGACGAACAGGAACGGCCCCCAGGCGGCGACGCTCGCCGGCAGCAGCGACCAGTCGCTCCGGTCGAAACCAGGCTCGCGGTCCGATCGCGGAGCGGCACGCAGAGCTCCGTCGAGACCGTAGGTCCATGCGTGGTAGTGGCACTGGATCGAGCTCCTCGCCTCGCAGCCCTCCGCGAGCACGGCACCGCGATGCCGGCAGACGTTGATGAACGCGCGCAGCTCGCCGTCGTCGTCGCGGGTGACAAGGACGGGAATGCCGGCGGCATCGGTGGTGAGATACGAGCCGGGTCGGGTGATGTCCTCGCTTCTCCCGGCGTATTGCCACGCTCGCGCGAAGATCGTGGTGCGCTCTCGTCGTAGCTGCTCCTCGTCGGTGTACCAGGAGAACGGAAGCGTGCTCGAGCTCGTCACAGCCGCTTCGCCTCGATGATGCGTTGGAGGAACTGCTGCGTACGCGGCTCACGGGGGGTGCTGAAGATCTCGAGCGGGGGGCCTTGCTCGAGGATGCGGCCCTCGTCGAGGAAGCAGACCTGGTCGGCGATGTCGCGGGCAAACGACATCTCGTGTGTTGCGATCACCATCGTCATGCCTCCGGCCGCGAGCTCGCCGATCACGGCGAGCACCTCCGATACCAGCTCGGGGTCGAGCGCGCTCGTCACCTCGTCGAAGAGCATCAGCTCGGGCTGCATCGCGAGTGCGCGCACGATCGCGACGCGCTGCTGCTGCCCGCCGGAAAGGCGATCAGGATACTCGGCGCTCTTCTCGGCCAGGCCGAAGCGGTCCAGCAGGGCCTTCGCCCGGTCGTCCGCCTCCCGTTTCGACAGGCCCAGGACGTCGCGCGGCGCGAGGGTGACGTTCCGCAGCACGCTCATGTGCGGGAACAGGTTGAACGCCTGGAA
Source organism: uncultured Thermoleophilia bacterium (assembly GCA_963703445.1). GTDB lineage: Bacteria > Actinomycetota > Thermoleophilia > Gaiellales > Gaiellaceae > PALSA-600. The sequence goes on from CAVPEK010000007.1 coordinate 100,688, forward strand.
GACGATTCCGATCCGGCGGCGCACGACGTTCACGTCGTGGCGCCGGGTCAGCTCCTCGCCGCCGAGGAAGATACGGCCGGCGTCGATCGGCTCGAGCAGGTTGATGCAGCGGAGCAGGGTCGACTTTCCCGACCCGGAGGCGCCGATCAGCGCCACCACCTCGTGCTCGGCGACGGTCAGATCGATGCCTCGAAGCACCTCGTGGCGCCCGAACGACTTCGAAAGACCCTCGACGACGAGTGCCTCGGTCACAGCGTCGCTCCACCGGCCTGGCGCCGACGGCGGTCGCGCAGGATCAGCCAGTCGGTGAAGCGGGCGAGTGGGATGGTGATCGCGACGAAGAGGATTGCGGCGCAGAGGTAGGCCGTGAAGTTGAACGTCGCGTTGGTGTCGATCTGGGACTGCTGGAACGCCTCAACCGCGCCGAGCGTTCCGACGAGGGCAGTGTCCTTCTGGAGGCCGATGAAGTCGTTCAGGAGCGGCGGGACGACGCGGCGGACCGCCTGCGGCAGGATCACCCGGCGCAGCGTCTGCCAGCGGGAGAGCCCGAGAGAGCGTGCGGCCGCCTCCTGGCTCGGATGGATCGACTCGATGCCGGAGCGGTAGACCTCCGAGACGTAGGCGCTGTAGATCAGGACGAGCGAGACGATCCCCCAGAAGACAACCGACGTCGGGACGTAATTCAGCCCGAGAGCGGGGGCGCCGAAACCGAGGATCGCGATCACGAGGATGGTCGGGATGCCGCGGAAGAGGTCGGTGTAGACGATCGCGAGCGCACGCAGCGGGAAGAAGACGGGCCCGGGCAGGCTGCGGAGCACTGCGAGGAAGAGCGCGAAGATGAGGATGAACACCTCGGCGATCGAGAAGATCTTGACGTTCAGCAGGAAGGCCCGCGCGATCTCGGGCATCGACGACTTGAACTCCTGCCAGTTGAAGAACTGGCTGCGCACCTGGGGCCAGCCGGGCGCGTTCGTGATCGCGAAGAAGACGACCCCGAAGAAGACGAACGTGCTCACGAGCGCGATGACGACGCTCCGGCGGCCGTCGCCGCCGGAGCGCAGTCCATCGAGCAGGCGCGAGCGCCGCTCTACTTCAAGATCGGCGCGCCGGTCGCCTTCGCCAGCCACAGCTGCTGAAGCCGCTTGAGCGTGCCGTTCACCCGCAACGACGTGATCGCACGATTGACGCACGCCGTCAGCTTGCTCCCCTTCGCGAGGACGACGCCGAAGTGGTCGGTCGAGGTACCGCTTGCGTTCTCGAACTGGCCGAGGATCTTGCTGTTCGGCACCTGCGCAGCGGTCACGTAGAACGCCGTCGGGAGGTCGACGACGAGACCGTCGATCTGCTTGTTCTTCAGCGAGAGCACCGCTGCGGCGTTCGAGTTGAACACGGCGGGCTGCTGGGACGGCTTGATCCGACTCTTGATGAACTGATAGCTCGTCGTGCCGAGCTGCGCCCCGAGCTTGTAGTTCGCGAGGCCCTTGATGCTGCGCACCGACGCGATCTTCGTGCCCTTGTTGACGACGATCGCCTGGTTGACGTCGTAGTAGGACCTGCTGAAGTCGACGACCTTCGCCCGTGCGGGCGTGAAGGAGATCTGGTTGATATCGAAGTCGAACGACTTCGGGCCCGGCGCGTACGAGCGGTTGAACGGCACATAGGTCCACGACACCTGGGACTTCGCGTAGCCGAGCTTCTTCGCGATCGCGTACGCGACGGCGGACTCGTACCCCTTGCCGGTGGCAGGGTCATTGATCTTCCATTTCGAGCTCTTGGTGCCGCCGGCATACCACGGCGGATACGCCGGATTGTCGGTGCCGATCGTGAGCTGGCCGCTCGTGACGGTGGGGCAACTCGCCCCGGCTCCCGCGGACGCGGTCGGATGCACGGCCGCCGATGCGCTGACGGCGACGACGGCAAGAGCCGCGACAGCCACCAGGAGTGGGATGAACTTGGTCATGTCTCAATAGCCTTTCGGTCTCGGTCCGGGGGTCACCGCTGCGAAGCGGACGACAAGCGTATCGCCGGACCGTGCTCGGGCCGCGGTCAGGTGAGCTGCGACTTCGCGGCGTCCGCGAGGACCTGAGCTCTCGCGACCGGGTCGAGGCCGTCGAGAGCCGAGCGAACGTCGTCCTCCGCGGTTTCGATCTTCTCGTTCCGTTCGGCGACCTTGATGCGTGCGTAGAACGCGCTTCCCGCCACTGCGGAGCCGAGGCCGAGGATGCGCAAGAACCGCGAATGGATGATCCAGCCGATGACGAGCGCCGCGGCGCCACCCGCGGAGATCGCCAGGGCGATGGTCTCCTGCTGGTCGTGGGCGGGTGCGGGGCCCGGCTCGCTCACGCCGGCCACTTTACCCGGCCCGCGCCGAGGCTGGTGTCTGACACCGTGGTGTCAGACACCAGCTGGGTCAGTTACTCGATCGGGATCTCGAAGCGGGCGATGATGCCAGGGTCGCCGCCTCTCGCAAGTAGCTCGGGATCGGGATCGCGCGTCGCGACCCAGGCATAGCCATCTTCGGGGTAGGCGACGACGTCGGGGAAGCCCCCGGCGCTGATCGCAAGGATCCGAGCAGGCTCGTCTGTGGGGTTGCTGAACGTGTGCAGTCCAGCGCGGCCCTCGGGACAGAAGATGAAGTCACCAGGGGCCAACTCCTGGCTGCCTTCTTGGTTTCGGAAGCGTGGGCGACCGCTCAGGACGAAGAACATCTCTTCGGCTCCGAAGTGCATGTGCAATCGCGGTTCAGGGGCGCCGGGCGCCAGTTCATACAGCGTTGCTCCCGACCTGGCGTCATCCGGCCGCCAGAAGATCCGACGCCGAGCACCGGCTTCGTCGTCCTCTCCGTCCCATGTGCCGGAGAACAGGTTTTGACGATTCATTCGTGGTACCTCCGAGTGGTAGCGGTGGGCGCGCAGCGCCCGAGCCCCGCAAGACGGGCCTCGGCGTCACTGCGCCGAAAACGTGCGGCCTGCGCCGCCGAACCGCTACCTCGCTGCCGGATCCACGCCAGAATCATGCCTGCTCGAGAGGTTGCGAGCCAGGTGTCGTAGGACCAGACCGAAAGGAGCACGATGAGCCCCGCAGCAAAGAAGGGCAAGCAGCCCGTCAAGAGCGGCAAGAAGCAAGAAGGGTTCTCGGCGGAGGAGAAGGCAGCGATGAGGGCGCGCGTGCGCGAGCTCAAGGCGGCCGAGGACGGCGAGAGTGCCGTGCAAGCTGCGCTCGCCGCGATGTCGCCCCGCGATCGCGCGCTCGGCAAGCGGCTGCATGCGCTGATCAAGGAGACCGCTCCGGGCCTCACGCCCAAGACGTGGTACGGGATGCCCGCCTATGCGAAGGACGGCAAGGTCGTCTGCTTCTTCCGCGACGCAGGCAAGTTCAAGGAGCGGTACGCGATGTTCGGCTTCAACGACAGCGCGAAGCTCGACCAGGGCAACATGTGGCCGGTTGCGTTCGCGCTGAAGGACTTGACCGCCGCGGACGAGACAAAGCTCCGCACGCTCGTCAAGAAGGCGGTGAGATGAGCGGCGCGACCTCGGCCGTCTCTTTGAGTTACCGACGTTCGGCGGTGTAGACGAGGAAGTCGCTGTCGGTTGTCGCGGGCTCTCGCTGGTGGTCACCGGCGATGTCGGTGACGACGAAGCCGGCGGATTCGAGCAAGAGCAGCAGCTCGGCGTGGAAGTACATGCGCATCGAGAGCGTGTGGATCTCGCTCGCGACGTTCGAGCCGTCGACCCACTTGTCGGCGCGGATCTCCATCACGACGGTCTGATCGAGCGGGTCGAGTGAGATCGCACGGACGCGGAGCTCGCGCTCACTTCCGTCTGACGCTCGAGACCGTTCCGCGGGGGGTGGCCACGGTTCCGGAAGCTTGGCGCGGCCCTCTCTCGTCCAGGAGGGCCAACGCCTGGTCAGCGCATAGGGGGCTTCGTTGTCGATGAGAAGTGTGCCCCCGGGCTCGAGGCTCTCGTTCAGGCGGCGCAGCGCCAGTTTGTCCTGCTCGCGGGTGCTGCCAAGCCCGAATACGCCGCAGACGACGATCGTGGCGTAGCGGCGGGGCGGCGCGAGATCGTGCAACGCTTGCACCCACAGGGTCGGAGCCAGCCCCTCACTGTCCGCGAGGTCACGGCAGCGGGAGATCATGTCCGCCGACACGTCACATCCGTCGACGTCGTACCCGGCGCGAAGCCACGGCAACAGCAGCCTGCCCGACCCGCACCCGGCATCGAGAGCCGGCTGGCCGGTCTCGATGAAGTGACCGAAGTAGTCGAGCTCCGGGCCGGCGGTGTTGAACTCAGCCCACCAATCCGCAACCAGCCCGTGGTGCCACGTCCCGATCGAATCCACTCAATCTCCCCTCATCAGAGCTTCGCCGCTTCGGATCCGTTATCGGCGCAGCCGGTAGCTGATACGCACGAACTGCTTGTCACGAGCAACGTCGACGAGCTCCAGGTCGGACACTGTCAACCGTCGGGGAAGCAGGGGAGCTCCACCGCCGAGCGTCACCGGGGCGATGCCGACAAGCACGTCGTCCAACAGGTTGCAATCGACAAACTGTCCAACCAGCTCGCCGCCCCCGACGAGCCAGATATTCCTGTCCCCTGCCGCTTCGGCCATCTGCTGATGAACCGGTCGAACGTCTTCCTGGACGAACCGGATGTCCGCCCCCGGAACCGGCGGCAGCGTCCGATGCGTGAAGACCCAGCACGGCGTCTCTCCGTAGTAGGCCTGCCACTTCTCGGGGTGGTCGAGCAGATCCTCGTGATCGAGCACCCATTCGTAGGTCGTCGACCCCATCGCCATGGCGCCCACCTCGGCAAAAAACCGGGCGAAATGGTCGTCGGCTTGCGCGTGTTCGACCTCGAACAGCCAATCGAGAGAATTGTGCTCGTCCGCGATGTACCCGTCGAGGCTCGTCGCGGTGAGGTACTGGGTCCTCGTCACCTCGTCACTCTGCCAGGCGCCGCCTCAGGGGCGAAGCCCCCTCGATGGGTGATGCCGCTTCGGCTCCCGAGCGCCGATCTTGTCAGCGTGGACGACAACGTGCGCACCCTGCGGCCGCCGTGGGTCGACGAGCTGCTCGACGACCGCTATCTGCTCGACACCCTGATGGAGCACATCCCGGACCAGATCTACTTCAAGGATGCGAAGAGCAGGTTCGTCCGAGTGAGCGGAGCGCTGGCTTCGCGCCTGGGCCTCGAGGACGCAGCGGATGCCGTCGGCAAGACCGACTTCGACTTCTTCGCGGGCGAGCACGCGCAAAAGGCGTTCGCCGACGAGCAGCGGCTGCTCGAGACGGGCGAGCCGCTGGTCGGGATCGAGGAGCGCGAGACGTGGCAGGACGGCCGTGAGGCGTGGGTGTCGACGACGAAGGTCCCGCTGCGCGACCGCAGCGGCCGGATCGTCGGCCTCTTCGGGATCTCGCGCGATGTCACCGACAAGAAGCTGTCCGAGTTGCGGCTCGTCGAGCAGGCGGCGCAACTCGCGGAGCAGGCGCGCGCACTGGAGGAGCTGACGCTGCTGGACGAGCTGACGGGGCTGAACAGCCGGCGCGGGCTGCAGGCGGTCGGAGAGCAGGCTCTGTACAGCGCCCGCCGGGCCGGTACGCCGGTCGCCCTGCTCTTCATCGACGTCGACGGCCTGAAGCAGATCAACGACACGTTCGGCCATGCGGCCGGAGACGACGCGTTGCGCACGATCGCGCGCGTGATCCGTCAGTCGATTCGAGACGGTGACGTCGCGGCAAGAATCGGAGGCGATGAGTTCTGCGTGCTCCTCCTCAATACGGGTGGTGAGGCCGTCGACCGGGTGCGTGAGCGAATCACCGCAGGCACACAGGCCGTAAGTGGCGAGCGTGCGCTCCCTTTCACGCTCTCGGCGACCATCGGCGCCTGCGAGGTCGACGCCCGGACGCCGGGGTCGCTGGCACAACTGCTGGAGCGTGCGGACAGCCTGATGTACGAGCAGAAGACGCGAGTGCGATCCGAGCTGTTCGCGTCCGAGCAGCCCGGCCGTCGCCAGGCCGGCTAGACGGCTAAGCGCCGTCGCCGGCTGCTGCCGGCAGGTGCTCGACGGCGCGCCGCAGGATGTCGCGGAGGTTGCGTTGGTCCTCCGGGGAGAGTGCCGCGATCGCGGCAGGCGGCTCGCTCATCAGGTCGACCACGCGCGCTCGGATCTCGACGCCGGCCGGTGTGAGGGCGAGGGTCTTGACCCGGCGGTCCGCCCCGAAGCTGCGGCGCTCGATCAGACCGCGCGCTTCGAGCCGGTCGGCGATCCCCGTCACGTTCGACGCGTCGCAGACCAACAGGTCCGCGAGCGAGCTCATGGGCGACGGCCGGTCCGGGTCGAGGAGCCGAAGCGCGTGCGCCTGCGCGAATGTCAGCCCGAGCTCGGTGAACGCGGCGCCGATTCGCGTGCGCTGCACCATCCCGATCTGGAAGAAGAGCCGCTGGGCCTCTCGGGCTGCCAATGTCGTGGTGGCGGTCTTCACGGCCATGGACGGATCATACTTGAACACCTTCATACTTTCCTAGCTCAAGTATCTAGGTAGACTGGCGCGCTGTGAGCAGCCGTCTCGCCATCGAGGCCGAGAGCCTCGTCCGGGAGTTCAAGAAAGGCCCACGGGCGGTCGACGGCATCGACCTCGCAATCGTCCCCGGCGAGATCTACGGTTTTCTCGGCCCGAATGGAGCAGGCAAGTCGACCACCGTGCTGATGCTCGCCACGCTGCTGCCGCCCACGTCGGGGGTCGCGCGCGTCGGCGGCTTCGACGTCGCGAAGCAGGGGCCGGAGGTACGCAAGTCGATCGGGGCGGCGCTCCAGGAGGCCGCGCTCGATCCGCTGCTCACGGGCCGCGAGCACCTGCGCCTGCAGGCGAGCCTCCAGGCGCTGCCGCGGTCCGAGCGCGGGCCGCGTTCCGACGAGTTGCTCGCACGCGTGGGTCTCGACCACGCGGCCGATCGGAAGGTGCGCGGCTACTCCGGCGGGATGAAGCGCCGGCTCGACCTGGCCCTCGCGCTCGTCCATCGCCCGCGCATCCTCTTCCTCGACGAGCCGACCACCGGGCTCGACATCCAGAGCCGGACCGCCCTCTGGGAGGAGGTGCGGCGCCTGGCCAAGGAGGAGGGGGTGACCGTCTTCCTGACGACGCAGTACCTCGAGGAGGCGGACGTGCTTGCCGACCGCGTCGGGATCATCGACCACGGGCGGATCGTCGCCGAGGGTGCCCCGGACGCGTTGAAGGCGGAGATCGCCCGTCCGACGGTCGAGGTCGTTCCCGCAGACCCCGCGGAGGGCGACCGCGCGGCGACGATTCTCGCCCGCTTCGGCGAGCCGGTTGCGTCCATGCGCGGAGTCGCGGTCCGGCTGCAGACGGGACAGGCAGACCTCGCCGAGATCGTGCGGGCCCTCGACGGCGAGCATCTCGCGGTCTCGCAGCTGCAGCTGCACCAGCCGTCGCTCGATGACGTCTTCCTCGCCAAGACCGGGCGCTCGCTCGAGGGCGCCGACGACGAAGGGCAGGAGCAGCCGGTCGGCGGCCTTGCGATGGAGCCCGCATGATGGCGGCTGCCGACCAGGCGTACCTGCTGGCGCGACGCTCGGTCGTGCGCACCGTGCGCCAGCCGGCGAACATCATCGCGCCGGTCGTCTTCCCGCTGATGCTGCTCGCGGTCAACTCGGCCGGTCTCAGGGCAGAGACGCACATTCCCGGGTTCCCCACCGGTTCGATCGTCGCCTTCATCCTCGCTGTGCCGTTCATCCAGGGCGCTCTCTTCGCGACGATGAACACCGGCACCGATTTCGCGCGCGACATTCAGACCGGGTTCCTGAGCCGTCTGTCGCTGACGCCGATGCGCGGCGTCGTCCTGCTCATCGGCCAGCTCGGGGGGACGATCACGCTCGGGCTGTTCCAGGCGATCGTGTACGTCGCCGTCGGGCTGGTGATCGGCGTCCGCTTCGCGTCGGGGCCGCTGGGCGTTCTCGTGCTGCTCGCGCTCTTCATCCTCGTCGTTCTTGCGTTCGGTGCGCTCGGGCTCGTTGCGGCGCTGCGGACCGGCTCGGGCGAGGCGGTACAGGGACTGTTCCCGGCGTTCTTCGTCTTCCTGTTCATCTCCTCGATGGCGATTCCGCGCAACCTGATGACCCACGGCTGGTTCCGCGACGTGGCGACCGCGAACCCTGTCTCCTACCTGATCGAGGGCGTGCGCAGCCTGATCATCACCGGTTGGGACGGCACGGCGCTCGCGCTCGGCTTCGGGATCGCCGCAACCGTCGCCGTCATTGCGATCGCCCTCGCCGCAGCATCGCTGAACGGCAGGCTGGCCCGCTCGTGAACCTCCTTGCCGTCGCACAGGGCGTCGCCTGGCGGAGCCTGCACAACTTCACCCACAACAAGTCGCTGCTCATCCCGTCGCTCGTCTTCCCGCTGTTCTTCTTCACCGCCTTCGCGGGAGGGCTGTCGGGGATCTCGCGGGCCCCGGGATTCGTGTTCCCGGACGGCTACACGGCGTTCCAGTTCGCGTTCGTCGTCGTCCAATCGGCGGCGTTCGCCGGGGTCTTCACGGGCTTCGGGATCGCCCGAGACTTCGAGAGCGGGTTCGCGCGGAGGCTACTGCTGGCGGCGCCGAACCGCAGTGGGATCGTCCTCGGCTACGCCGGTGCGGCGCTCGGCCGCTGGGTCGTCACCGTCTCCGTCCTCACCGCGGTCGCGCTCGCCGTCGGTATGAAGGTCGGCGGAACCGGGGTCGACCTGTTCGGGCTGTACGGGCTCGCGATCATGGTCAACTTCGCAGCCACCGCGTGGGCGGCCGGCGTGGCGATGCGGCTCCGCTCGATGCAGGCGGGGCCGATCATGCAGATGCCGGTGTTTCTCGTGCTCTTCTTCGCGCCGGTCTACGTGCCCCTGGCGCTGCTGCAGGGTTGGATCCACGGCGTCGCGACCGTCAACCCGATGACGCGGGTGATCGAAGCAGGACGAGGGTTCGTCGCGGGCTCTCCGACCGAGGTCTTCGCCGCCTTTGCCGCCGCAGCCGCGCTCGGCCTCGTGTTCTCGATCTGGGCCTTCCGCGGGCTGCGCAGTGCCGAGGCTGCCGGGTAGGCCGAGCTTTTCCCCCGTAGGTTGACACATTCCGATATAGGAATATATTGAGGACGTGGCCCGCACCTCCACGACGGCGGATGTCTTCAACGCAATCGGCGAGCCGCGCCGCCGCGACATCCTGGACACGCTGATCGCGGGCGAGAAGGAGGTCGGGACGATCGTGACCGACCTCTCGATGTCCCAGCCGCAGGTCTCGAAGCACCTGCGGGTGCTCAGTGCAGTGGGACTCGTCGGCTGCCGGGCGGAGGGGCGCCGACGGCTGTACCGCCTGGAGCCCGCACGGCTGCGGCCGATGCACGAGTGGTTGGCCAAGTACGAGCGGGCGTGGATCGACCGTCTGGATCGGTTGGACGACTACCTACGAGAGGTACAAGAACAAGGAGAGCTCAGTGACACCTAAACGGCATGTATCGGCAGTCATCGAACTGCCGAACGATCTCGACATTCTCCTCACTCGGGAGTTCGAAGCTCCGATCGCACTCGTGTTCGATGTCTTGACGAAGCCGGAGCATGTGAGCAGGTGGTTCAGCGGTCCCGGGGAGGAGATGAAGGAGTGCTCGATCGACCTGCGCGTTGGAGGGGACTACCACTTCGTTTTCGTCACCGAAGACGGAACCGAGATGTCGTTCCGCGGCACCTACCTGGAGATCGAACCGCCGACCCGGACGGTTGCGACGTGGCTGTTCGAAGGGCGTCCCGACGGCGACGCCGTCGAGACCATGGATCTCCACGAAGCTGATGGAGTGACGACGATGACGATCAAGATGACGTTCAGAAACCACGCCGGCCGGCCGACCAAGTTCGAGGGCATGCAGGACGCGTACGACCGGGTGGAAGATCTCCTGATGTCGCTGCTCGACGAAGAGGGATCTGTCTCGAGCTAGCTAGGAAAGCCAGTCGGGCTCGAAGCCCCAGTCGGGGAAGTGTTCCTGGAGGGTAGGTAGTGCCTGCTCCCAGTCACTGCGCTGAAGCGCGGTCGGGGCAAGGAGCTCGGCCTTTTCTCCCAGCTTCGTCGAGTAGCCCCAACGCAGGCCGAAGAATGCTTGCGAACGTCGGCTGACCAGCGCATCCGGGCTGGCCGTCAGGAACGAGTCGGCGATGAAGCGGACGTCGCTCTCCGTAGATGCAGGTGCGTCGAACAGCGTCGGGCATCGCCCGAATGACACGAACGGCACGCCGAGCGCTTGAAGTTGAGGCGGCACATCGACCCAGGTGTGATCTCCCGCTGGTGCCTCCTCGCCGCCGGGAACGAGTGAAGTGCTCGAATCCGCCACGTGGATTCGCACAACCTGGATCCACCCCATCACGGCGCCGTAGCCTTCGACCGGCGTCGACACGTCGACCTCGAGGACGGGGAGGCCCGCGGCGAGGCTCGACGGCCAGGAAAGCCCTAGCAGCCCGTATCCCCAGCGTTCTGGATCCTCGTTTGCTCCATACGTGACCGCTGCGCTTCCCTGCTGCCCGCGAAAGGAAAACGAATGCGTGGTCTCCATGAGCATGACCCCCTGGTAGAGAACCCGCTCGTGAGTCGAGCGACCGGCCGCCAGACTAAACGCCTCGCGATGGCTACGCGGGCCGCTGCAGCGTCGTTCGAAGGAACTCTTCAACATCGCGACGACTTTTGAGCCGAACGACGTGCCGGTTGGAAAGAGCGTTCGGCCATTCCCGGCGGCGACGGAAGTGTGAACGAATCGCCCACACAAACAGCGACTCGCGCCCCCAAAATGCCGTCGCCAACGATTCCCGGTTGCCGTTCCAAAGCTGCTCCCGCCCGCGTAGTCGCCGCCACGTGCGGCGGGTCAGGCGCGGCAGCCAGACATGGAGCGGGAGATCCAGCCACACCACGGTGTCGGCCTGGTCGAGCACGAAGTCACCAAGCTTGTGCTGGTATGCGCCGTCGGCCACCCAACCGTCCCCGGCGAGTAGAGGCGTGAGCCGGGCGCGCAAGTCCGCATCCGAGGTCTCCGCCCACCCTGGCCCGTGCACAAGCTCGTCGAGCTCGACGAACGGGACACTCAGTCGCTCGGCAAGCTGGCGGCCGAGCGTCGTCTTGCCGTTGCCGCTCGCGATCACCACGACCTTTCGCACCGGCAAGCCGCGAGCTACTCGCCGATCAGGCCCACGGGTACTCATCGTGCTGAGGCAGATCATCGAGGATCTCGTACCACGGAGCCTTCGACCCGACGAACATGTGCGCCGTCGGCTTCAGCGCAGGCTCGTCGATCAGCGACCCGTACGGCACACGGATCTTGCCCTCGTAGCCCGTCCAGTACAGCAGCGAGAAGCAGGTGCCGCAGCGCGTCTCGTGGCGGCCATCCGCGTCGCCGACCACTTTCAACGAGCCCGCTCCCTGGGTCACCTTCAGCTTTTCCGGCTCGATCTCGCCCCACGGCAAGAACGCCGAGCCCGTCGTTGCCCGGCAGTTCGAGCAGTGGCAGTTGAACGCGACGACGAACTCGTCGGACACCTCGAACCTGACGGCGTTGCATCCGCAGCGCGCTCTCAGCACGGTGTCACTCTAATGCGGCGTCGCCTGAGCAGGGACGAGGGCTGCTATTCGTCGACGTGCGAAGGGAGGCTGGATCCGGCCGCCGGCCGATGAGTTTGCGCTTGCTCCTGAGTCTCTATGGGCTACGGATCTGTACCGCTCAGAGCTTCTTTGGGCTTATCGACGAATCGGAGGCAGCTTGAAGCTTCTACTTACGTCCGGCGGCGTCACCAATCCAAGTATCCACTCGGCTCTCGTCCAGCTTCTCGGCAAGTCCATCGACGAATGCCACGCCCTCTGTGTCCCGACAGCACAGTGGGGCCACCCGATGTGCGGGCCACGGTCAGTCCGCGGACTCGTTGCCGCCGAAACCGGGTTCCAGTACTTCACCGGCCTCGGCTGGGCGTCGCTCGGCGTTCTCGAGCTCACCGCACTTCCCACCATCGGCACGGAGCGATGGGTCCCCTGGGTTCGGGAGGCCGACGTGCTCCTGGTCGACGGGGGCGATGCGACGTACTTGTGCCACTGGATCCGGGAGTCCGGGTTGGCCGACCTGCTGCCTGCGCTGCCCGACACGGTCTGGGTCGGTGTCAGCGCCGGCAGCATGGTGATGACGCCACGAATCGGCACGCCCTTCGTCGAGTGGCCGTCCGCGCCGGACGACCGAACCCTGGGAGTCGTCGATTTCTCGATCTTCCCGCACCTGAACGCCTTCCCCACGAACACGCTCGCTCATGCGGAGCGGTGGGCCGCCGACATTGGCGGTCCGGCTTACGCGATCGACGAACAGACCGCCATCCAGGTCGTCGACGGAAACGTCGAAGTCGTCTCCGAGGGGAGCTGGAGGCTCTTCGAACCAAGCCCGGTGACAAGCGAGTCGGTCTCGTGAGATGCGGCTCGGCTGCGCAAGTGTTCTGGAATGACGCCTGCGCCCGGGCGGCGTCTTCGCATCGTGTTGACGGGCTACGGCCAGGCGTGAGGTGACCGGTGTCTGCAGCACCGCGAAACCGAACTGGCGGCTAAGACGAGAGGGCCGGCGCGTAGCGGAACTGTCCTGCGACGGAATCCGCGTACGCGGTCAAGGGTCGGGCTTGGAAGGAATCTCCCCAGTCCGGCTCCGGAGGTATCACGCCCAACTCCTTGGCAGGGCGGAACCCGAAGCGGCTGTAGTACTCCGGCGCGCCGAGCAGAACGACCAATGGGACGTTCGTGGCATCAGCAGCGGTGAGGAGCGCGTGCATGAGGGCGCTGCCGATGCCTGCACCTTGCTGGTCCGGAAGGACGCCAATCGGCCCGACGGCAACAACTGGGTCGGAGGCGACGGTCGCCTTGCTCGCCGTAACGTGACCGACCACCCCATCGTCGATGAGCGCAGTGAACGAGAGGTCGGGAATGGCGTCGCCGGCCTCGTACAGCGCCTCGAACATCCCGACTTCGGGTGGGATCGAACCGGGTTCCTGCGGCTGCCGAAAGCGCGGCCGGTGAAACGCCTCGGCGTAGACCTGCCGAATCGCCTCGTAATCGTCAGCCTGCTGCTCCCTGATGATCACCGGCTCATCCTCGCATCACCTGCATCCCTCTCGGCATGTCCGATGAGTTGTCGGTGGAGTGTCAGTCTTTAACGCGTACGGATTCGTAGGCATCGAGAGTACGTTCTCGCCCTGCAGGAAACGACTCCCGGAGGCTGCATGAAGCTGTTGCTCACGTCCGCTGGCATCAAGAACTCGAGCATCCACGACGCGCTCGTCGACCTGCTGGGCAAGCCGATCACCGAGTCCGATGCTCTTTGCATACCGACCGCGGCATACGGGAGCTCTTACAGCACGCCGGCCGGCCCGTGGCGGTTCATCAGCGGACGGTCCGACCAGCCGATGACGGAGCTCGGTTGGAAATCGCTCGGCGTGCTCGAGCTGACGGCGCTTCCCAGCGTCGGCTCGGACCGCTGGGTCCAATGGGTCCGCGAGACCGACGCCTTGTTGGTGAACGGCGGCGATGCGCTGTATCTGTGCCACTGGATGCGGGAATCCGGTCTCGCGGATCTCCTGCCGTCGCTGCGCGACTGCGTCTGGGTGGGGTTCAGCGCCGGGAGCATGGTGCTGACCCCCCGGATCGGCGAGGACTTCGTCGGCTGGAAGTCGCCCAGCGGCAGCGACGAGACGCTGGGAGTCGTCGACTTCTCGATCTTCCCGCACGTGGATCACCCGGATCTGCCGGAGAACACGATGGCCGAGGCAGAACGCTGGGCTGCCGGCTTGTCGAATCCGGCATACGCAATCGACGACGACACCGCCATCAAAGTGGTCGACGACACCGTCGAAGTCATCTCCGAGGGGCACTGGAAGCTGTTCGCCCCAGCCCGGTAGCAGGCGAATCCGGCTAGGTAGTCGGCTGGGCGAGTGTTCGCGCATACACCCTGACGGGCTTCGGTCGGCCGTCACTCACTGGAGGCCTCTGCGCCCTAGTCGGCTAGCGCCGTGCGGACGAGCTCGGCGTTCGCGTCCCACACCTCGCGCGGCGTGGGCGGGAGGATGTCGTCCCAGATCGCCGCGAACGAGCTCCGCAGCTGCTCCATGCGTGCGGTGCGCGCCATGAACCAGATGTGGCAGTGCTCGGACCCTTCGCCCCAGCGTCCGATGTGGACGTTGCCGACGCCCGGGATCGACGCGACCGCGCGTTGGATGCGGAGGAGCAGCGGCCCGAGCTCCGCGGCGTGCTGGTGGTCGAGGTCGGGGAAGTCGAGGTGCGCGCGCGTCTCGAGCAGGCACACGAACGGGAGCCCTGACGGGTCGCGCAGCGGCCGGAGCATCCAGCGCTCGTCGTGCCAGATCGCAGACTGGACGCCGTTCTTGCACGCCTTGCAGTCCCCGCCGACACCGTGGCGCGACTTCTCCTCCGCGACTGGCGGCTCGAGCTCCTTCGGCGCGATGTCGCCCACGAACGGCCACGACTCCCAGTCCTCGACGGGCGGCATCCGCAGGTCGGTGTGCGCGCGCTCCCAGAACTGTTCGGGCGTCTCCGGCACGCTGTCATCATACGAGTGCCATGGAGTGGCCGAAGCGGTTCTACGAGCGCAAGCGCGGCGAAGGCTGCTCCATCTGTGAGCAGGGCCGGCCCGACGAGACCGCTCATGGCATTCGCTTCTTCTCGGGCGAGCTGACCGATGCGTATCTGAGTCGCGGCGGCGTCCAGCGCGGCCTCTCGCACGTCTACTACCGCGGCGGCCATGTCGTCGAGCCGACCGAGCTATCCGCGCCGGAGGCGATGCGCTTCTGGCTCGAGTTGCTGCACGCGGGACGCGCGGTCGAGCGCGTCTTCGGGCCGGTGAAGATGAACTACGACATCCTCGGCAACTCGGTGCCTCACCTGCACGTCCACCTCGTCCCGCGCTACGCGGACGACCCGCGTCCCGAGTGGCCGTTCCCGTTCCCGGACGAGGATCCGCCGCCGTTCCCCGACGACGAGGTTCGCGCAGACGCCGAGCGTCTGCGGGTCTCGTGTCAGACGTCCTTGGACGCCTTCTTGTAGGCGGGGAGTCCCACTAGAGCGGCCGCCGGGTTACGGCGAGAGTTCAGCCCGGCGCGACCACCAGGCCTCGGCCGCGGTCATTGCGCTCTCGGCCTCGTGGATGCCGTTCCCCACGAGCCCTGCGGTGGCGGCCCAGTGCAGGGGTACAAGGGCTAGAGCTCCGGGGAGCCATCGGTGCTCGTCGCGAGTCAGCGGTTCCGGAGCCGTGCTCTCGTAGGCGTCGAGCAGTCGTCGCGGCTCGAGCAATTGAATCCGCTGGCCTACGCCATCGGGGCCGCTCTGTGCGACGTGGTTCAGGCTGCCCGCGATGTCGTACAGCCGCTCCCTGACCCTCGCAAAATCCAGATCGAAGGTGGCCCATGAGCCGTCTGACAGTTCTCCGACGTTGCCCAATTTGTAATCACCATGAATCGGAGTGCATGGCAGTTCGACCTCCTTCCGGACCCTGGAGAGCTCGCCGGTCAGTTGGCGCATCCGACGCACGACCGGCTCGCTGCTCGGTCCGAGCCTGCGGCGGGTGAAGCCGACCGAGTAACGCACTTGCCCGAAGGTTCTGTGGTCGTCGAGGGGTTCGGGCGGACTGGGCTCCCAGACTGCTTTGAGCGCAGTGTGAAGGCGTCCGAGCTCCTCGAATAGGCGGACGCAGGAGTCCTCGTCGGTCCGTGGCTGGACGTGATCGATGAACTCCTCAATCTCCGCCCAACGACCATCGACCCTCAGGAGGTCGCAGCCGGAAATCCGAATCGGCCGGGCGACGCGGACTTGCGTCCGCTGGAGCCGCTCCCGCAGGCGCCGCAGTCCCGCGACCCGGCCGCGGCGGACCCAGGGCCGATGAACCCGCAGGACAAGCGGCGACTCAGCGTCTATCCGCACGTTGAGGTTGAACGCACCGCCGATGTCTGCCCATCCGGCCCCTCGCGCGATGCGGGCGATCAGGGCCGAGACGGCCGGGTCATCCGGGCTGGCTCTGGGTCCGAACCAGCGCGGCAAGGCAGGGGGAGAGGTCGAAGCTTCGATTCCGGTCATGGCGATGGCCCGCCAGGCGCACCCGACGAAGGTCCGCTGGCGAACCCATCCTCCTCGACGCGGGTCGATCGTGTTACGCATGTGACACTCTCCGAACGCTCGGGTGCGCCAGTGGTCCGGAATGACGCCTGAGTCGTGTCAGGTGCCTTAGCTACGGATTCGGCCGGGGCGGAGCGGTCGTGCGTGCGCGCTGACCTTCTCGAGGGCCCGCGTGAGCGCCCTCACGTCTGCGTCCGTCAGATGCTGCGCGAAGTGTCGTTCGATGCCGTCTCGGTGGTAGCGCCGCGCGCGTTGGAGCGTCGCGGCGCCCGCTTCGGTGAGGACGACGAGGATCGTGCGGCGATCGCTTTCCGGACGAACGCGCCGGATGAGACCCATCTCCTCCATCCGATCGACGACTCGGGTGAAGCCGCTCTTGCTGTAGAGGATCCGGTCGGCGAGCGCGTTCATCGGCACGCCGTCCGACGATTCCTCGAGGTGGACAAGGACGTCGTACCAGCGTTGCGAGATGCCGGCGTCTCGTTCGAGCTCCGCATCGAGAACGTCGAGAAGCGCCATCGCGCTCTCGAAGAAGAGCCGCCAGCAGCGCAGCTGCTCGGCTGATGGGCTTGACAATGATTGTCCGTCCTGGGATAGTTCGCTATGCAACTGTTTCTTCATGGACAGTTGGAGATCGTAGCAAGCGTTCAGGAAGGAGTGCGGCATGAGCACCATCGCGCAGGAGCGGGCCGAGGCCGGGTACGTGCTGGACGCCGACGAAGGCGAAGCGTTCTGGCTGCTCGGGATGCTCCAGACGATCAAGATCGGCAAGGACGACACCGCCGGGAGGTACGGCCTGCTCGAGATCGTCGTGCCGGAAGGCGTCGGCTCGCCCTGGCACGTCCATCCCGAGGAGGACGAGTGGTTCTACGTCCTCGAAGGCGAGCTCACCTTCTGGGTGGCGGATACGCGCATGTCCCTAAAGGCCGGCTCCTTCGCGTTCGGTCCGAAGAACGTGCCGCACACCTTTTACGCCGAAGCGGGAGGCGCGAAGGCACTTGTCGGCTTCGCGCCGATGCAATTCGAGGGATTCCAGCGAGAGGCCGGTCAGCACGCAACGGCGCGCATCCTGCCGCCGCCTGTCGAGGGGCCGCCGGATGTCGCACGACTCACCGAAATCGGCGCGCGCAACGGGTTGGTCGTCCTCGGCCCCCCAGGCCCACCGCCCGGACACTGAGGCGGAGACCATCCGTGAAAGCGCCGTAGCTGGTCGGCTGCGCCGGTGTTCGGAATGACGGAAGGACGCAGCGGGCGCAGCGTCGCTGCTAGCCGACCTGGTGCAGTCCGGTGCCGTCGGCGCCGACCACCCAAACCTGCGCCGCCGGCGGTCTGCCCTTGCCGTGCAGTGCCATGAAGACGAGTTTCCTGCCGTCGGGCGACCATTGCGGCCGGTTCCAGCTGTCGTTCGTGACGTAGTGCAGCGACGCGTTGGCCCAGAGGATTCGCCGATGGCCCGCCGTGTCGACGGTGACGAGGCGCCCGTACCCCGGGGTCGTCGTGTAGGCGAGTAGCTTCGACGTCGGCGACCAGGCGAACGAGCCGTACTTCGGAACCTTCGCGATCAGACGGCTTGTGCCGCCGTGTGTGGAGACAACGCGTAGACCGCCGGCGCCGGCGAACGCGATCCAGTTCCCGTCTGGCGACCACTGGACGTTCGTCGCGGCCTTCGGAAGTTTGGTCGCGCCGATCAGGCCGCTGTGCGTGAGGGGCACCGGCGTGCTGCGGCCGACGTGTACGGCCATCAATGTCGGAGGAGGTACGGGGCCACCGTTGGGATCGAACTTCTGCCGTGAAAACACGAGCAGCGTGCCGTCGGGCGAGAACCCGTCGATCGTGTCGGTCATGGTCTTCGGCTTTGTTACCACGACCGGCTGACCGCCGCGCACGGTCACGAACGCGATGGCGTCCGGCGCGTGTCCGCAGCCGCAGCCATAGTCGACTGCCGCCGTCTCGCCGTTCGGCGACAGGATGAACCATGGCGTGTCGCCGAACAGTTTCGTTGGCTTGCCGCCGTCTGCCGAGACGGAGAAGAGCTGGTAGTTCGCCTCGAAGACGATGCGGTCGTCGGCGCCCCACAACAGCGTCCCGCAACAGTTGTCGTTGATCGGAAACAGCCGTTGGACGCTCGAGCCGTCCGCAGCCACCGTCTCGATCGCGCCGCCTGCTGTGCCCTGAACCGAATAGGCGATGCGCGCCCCGTCCAGCGACCAGGTTGGGTCGGCGTGGTCGAGCGTCGACGTCGCGCCGCCCGAGCCGACGAGAGCGAGAGCGGCAAGAAGCCCGACAAGAACGACGGCGCTGCGCATCCAGCGGACGGTACGACGAAGATGTCAGGAAAGGGGCATCACGACGTAAATTGAGAAGTACCGCCGCGGACGCGACAGCGAGCGCGGAATCGAGACTCGCGCTCGGCTGCGCCAGCGTCCTCTCGCCAGGCGGATGATTCAGCGGGTCAGGCGGTCTCGGCGAGCGAGCCGACGCGACGGGGCAGTTCCCGGCTCACGGAGTGGCAGGCCCTGCACCGTGCCTCGTACGAGTCCAGTGCGCCCACCTGGATCGTGTCGCCGTCGAACGGCGCGGGCAGCCCATCGACGAGCCGCTGGGTCATCGTGGCCGGACCTCCACAGCGATGGCAGACAGCCTCGAGCTTGTCGACGAACTCCGCGACGCAGAGCAGCGTCGGCATGGCGCCGAAGGGCAGTCCGCGGAAGTCCTGCGCGAGCCCTCCGGCGACGACTCGCGCGCCGTCACCCACGAGTGCGTCGATCGCTTCCACGATCCCGTCGTCGAAGAACTGCACCTCGTCGATCCCGATCGCGTCGTACCCGGTCGCGAGCCGCCGCACCTCGTCGCTCGTCTCCGCCGTAACGGCGCGCATCTTCGCGCCGGCATGCGAGACGACGTGCCCGACGTCGTAGCGGTCGTCGATCAGCGGCTTGACGATCAGGGCGCGCTGGCCGGCGATCTCGGCGCGGCGCAGACGGCGGATCAACTCCTCGCTCTTGCCGCTGAACATGGGCCCGCAAACGACCTCGAGCCAGCCGCCGGCATGTGGTTGTGTCCTGATCACGGAGGCAGGCTAACCGGGCCGCCAGACGTACCGTCGGACTGGCCCGGCTGCCGCGTCTATGCTCGCGGCGTGGCGGCGGAGAAGCCCGGGGAACGGCAGGGTGAGGTGTTCGACGCCGTCGCGGAGGCCTACGACCGGGAACGCCCGAGCTATCCGGACGAGCTGGTCGATGCTGCCTGCTCGATCGCCGGTCTGCGAACCGGGTCACGGGTGCTGGAGGTGGGCTCCGGCACCGGCAAGTTGACCGAATCCCTCGCCGAACGCGGGCTCGTGGTCGATGCTGTCGATCCCGGTGCGAACATGATCGCGTTCGCGCGCAAGCGCGTCGGGGATGCCGCCACCGTCGAGTTTCACCTCGGAAGATTCGAGGAGCTTGCGTTTCCGGAGCACGTCTTCGACGCCGTGTTCTCGGCGGCTGCATTCCACTGGATCGATCCGGAGGTCGGTTGGGCGAAAGTCGCTCGCTGTCTCCGGCCCGGTGGAACGCTCGCGCTGCTGATGCACATCAGCTACCGGGAGGAGCGCACCGCCGCAGACGACGAAGCGCTGCATCAGGTGTTCCAGAAGTACTGGTCCGAACCGGTCGGCGGGCATCCTCTCCGCGACCTGGCCGCCCTGCGCGCCGGTGTCGAGGAGCGCCGCCAGAACATCTCCGCCGTCTGGACCTGGCTCGGCCACCGCGACCTCTTCAACGCCGACGCCGCACACCTCTTCGACGACGCCCGGTTGACGGCCGAGCCGCTCGCCCGAGAGCAGACCGCCGACCAACTGTGGGCGCTCTTCGCGACGACCTCGCTCTACCCGCGCCTCGACCTGTCGAGCCGCGAGGCGCTCGAGACCGAGGTGCGCGCGTTCTTCGAGGAGCGAGGTGGGACGATTCAGACGAGCGAGCTCGTCGTTCTCGTCACCGCTCGACGCTCCTGATCAGACACCTCGTGCAGCCGGTGGTGCCACCTCCGTCACCATGAGCTCCTTGAAGGCGGGATCGTCGCGAACCGCATCGAGATCCGAATCCTGTTGCGCGTACTCGCGGAACTGCTCGGACAACTCGATCGCCTTTCGCAGATGCTCGATCGCCTCTGTCGGCTGACCGGTCAGGCTCTCCAGACACGCAAGGTTGAAGAACAGCAGCCCGTACTGCGGAGCCTCGGCAACGACCTCACGGAGTTGCGCCGCCACCTCGACGTAGTCGCCGGCCTCGTACTGCTTGCGCAGCGGGTACCACAGCTCCCAGCCCACAGGCGTGTACGGCTTGCCCTTCGTTGCGCCGACCGAGACGATCGTCGTTCCCGCCTCCTCGGCGAACGCGGTCCGCTTGACGCCCGGCGGAACGAAGACGAGGGTGCCGTCGGGCGCCTCCCGGCGCTCGCCGTCGAGCTCGAAGACGGCGCGTCCGCGGGTGACGATGTACAGCTCCTCGTTTCCGGATTCTTCCTCGTGCTCGTTGATCACCCGGTCGCCCGCCGCTTTGGCCGTCCACGCGTTCACGCCGAACGCCGTAATGCCGAAGTGATGCCGCACGGGCCGGATCGGACATTCACCGTCCGCATCCAGTTCGCCAATGTCGTCGATGTGGTCTACCGCCCAGCTCGCCATTGTCACGACCCCTCTCGCGTCGGATTCCAACTACGGCACTTTAGGCGGGCGCGACGCCGCGCGTGCTACTTCAGAAGGCGTGACATGCGCCGGTCCTTGAGGACCCGCCCGTCCGTCTGGCAGTGAGGGCAGTAGTAGATCGTGTGCTCTTCGAAGTCGACGCGGGCAATCGGAGTGCCGCAGCGCGCACACGGGACCGCGAGCTTCCCGTGCACGCGATAGGTCTTCTCGTCGTTTGCGCCCGCCAGCCGCAGCTCGAGCCCGCGCGCGAGCTCGTCGTGGATCGCAGTTGCGAGCCGTTCGATCTCCGTCTCGTCGACCTGAGTCGAGAGCGAGTATGGCGAGAGCCGGGCCGCCCACAGGATCTCGTTGGCCCAGGCGCGGCCGATCCCCGCGATCAACCGCTGGTCGCGCAGCAGCGAGTGCAGGCGGCGGGAGTCGGAGGAGAGGATGCGTGCGACATCGGCGGTCGTCAGGCGGTCCGCCTCCGGGCCGAGGTGCGCGAGCTCGGCCCGAAGCCCCTCCGGGTCGAGCAGCCAGACGCCGGCCCGCTTCTTCGAGCCTGCCTCCGTGAGCTGCAGTTCGCCGCCGTCGGCGAAGCGCACGCGAAACATCGGCGTCTTCGCCCCTTTGCCGCCCGGCGCCACGTATTTCAACCGCCCCGCGCTCATCAGATGCACCATCACCACGAGTTGTTCGTCCTCGGTCGGGAGCAGGAAGCGCTTGGCGCGCCGCTCGACGCCTTTGAAGCCGGCGCCGTCGAGCACCGAGAGTGACGGCTCGATCGTCTTCAGCGTCGCGATGTGAGCCGGTCCGGCGTGTTCGATCGGCGAGCGTTTGACGAGCGGGTCGAGCTTGAGCCGCCAGGCTTCGACCTCGGGCAGTTCCGGCAACTACTACGCTCCTTCGGTGGACGCAATCAGGGTAACCGTGCGGCGCGGAGACGTCGTCGAGGCGGTGCACCGCGTCCATGTGGCGACGACGGACGGCGAGCGGTGGGGCGAGGAGCTTCGGTTCTTTCTCCGCTCGTCGGCGAAGCCCGTTCAGGCGATCCCGTTCGTCGAGGGCTACGACGACCTCGACGACGAAGAGATCGCCATCGCCTGCGCTTCGCACCACGCCGAGCCCGGCCAGCTGGCAGCGGCCAGAAAGGTGCTCGCCCGCGCCGGAGCGACCGTGGACGATCTCGAGAACGGGCTGCAGGAGTGCCGGCCCGAGGGGAAGCTGGGTCACAACTGCTCGGGCAAGCACGCGGGGATGCTCGCCGCCTGTGCGGCGAACGGGTGGCCGCTCCACCCGTATCGCGACCCGTCGCATCCGCTGCAACGGCGCATCGCCGAGTTGATCGGCGGTGGCGAGATCGCGGTCGACGGCTGCGGCGTGCCGACGTTCGCGCGGACGCTGGGCGGCGCGGCGGAGCTGCTCACGAGGACGCCCGAGCGGATTCGCGCCGCCATGCGTGCCCGGCCGGAATTGGTTGGTGCCTCACACGGTGCGCCCGACACCGATTTGATGCGGTTGCGCGACGGCTGGATCGCGAAAGGCGGCGCCGAGGGGCTCTTCTGCGCAGCGCATGCCGACGGCCGAGGCGTCGCGCTGAAGGCCGAGGACGGCGCGTACCGGGCGATTCGCCCTGCGCTCGGGCTCGTGCTCGGGATCGACGAGTTCCTGGAGACGCCGGTGCGTAACAGCCGTGGCGAGGTCGTCGGCGCAATAACCTTGGCGGCATGAAGATCTTCGTGGTCTCCGATATGGAAGGGGTGGCCGGCATCGTGCGGTGGCAGCAGGTCACCGGTGGGCACGCGATGTACGAGGAGGGGAGGCGCCTCTACACCGGCGAGATCAACGCGGCCGTGCGCGGCGCGAAGGCCGCCGGTGCGACCGAGATCGTCGTCATGGACTGCCACGGCGCCGGCGAGGGGTGGACGTTCAACTCGCTGCTTCCGGAGGAGCTGGACCCGGACTGCGAATACGTCGTTCAGAACGAGTGGACCGAGTACGTCGAGTACCTCGAGAGCGGCGTCGACGCCGCCCTCTTCGTCGGCATGCACGCGATGGCGGGCACACGTGACGGCGTGCTCGCTCACACGGTGAGCGGTTCGACCTGGTGGCGACTCCGGTTCAACGGGGTCGAGGTGGGCGAGACCGGGATCAACGCGGCGCTCTGTGGCACCTGGGCCTGCCCAGTTGTGCTCGTCACCGGCGACGAGGCAGCCTGCCGCGAAGGCCGCGAGCTGCTCGGAGCCGGGCTGACGACCGCCGCCGTCAAGCGAGGGCTCGGCCGGTTCAGCGCGCGTCAGCTTCCCGCCACCCGCGCGCGCGAGCTGATCGAGGACGCGGCGAAACGGTCGCTGGCGGATCTCTCGGCGGTCCGGCCGTACGACCCCGGTACCCCGTGCGAGATCCTCGTCGACTTCAACACGTCGGATCTCGTCGAGGGGTACCGGCATCGTGCAGGGGTCGAGATCACCGGCTCGCGGCAGGTGGCCTCGCGCGCGGACGACTGGTGGACCGCCTGGCGGCAGTTCTTCTTTTAGAAACTGCGGCTACCTTCTCCCGATGGCTCTGCTCGCCGCACGCGGCATCTCCAAGAGCTTCGGCTCGCGTCTGATCCTCGACGGGCTCGACTTCGATGTCGAGGCCGGTGTGCGAATGGGCGTGATCGGGCCGAACGGCGGCGGCAAGTCGACCCTGCTTCGCATACTTGCGGGCGACGAGCTCGCCGACGCCGGCGAGGTGACGCAGCGGCGTGGGCTCATCGTCTCGTATCTCCCGCAGCAGCTCGAGGGCGACGACCGCAACGCGTTCGCGACCCTGCGAGCGGCAAGGCCCGATCTCGACGAGCTGGAGCGGGAGCTCGAGAGCGTCGAGGAGGGGATCGGCGCTGCAGGCGCCGACCTCGACCGCATGACGCGGCTGCTCCGCCGGCAGGAGGAGCTGCTCCACCGCTGGACGAGCTCAGGCGGGCCTGGCTTCGAGCCGCGGGCGCGCGCCCTCCTGGTCGAGGTCGGGCTGGACGACGACGACCTCGCCAAGCCGACGCGCATCCTCTCCGGCGGCCAGCGGAAGCTCGTCGGTCTCGCAGCATGTCTGCTGCGCGATCCCGATGTGCTGCTGCTCGACGAGCCGGAAGCGCACCTCGACGTCGAGGCGCGCGAGCGGGTGGAACAGCTGATGCGCGGATTCGACGGTGCCGTCGTCTCTGTGTCGCACGACCGCTACCTGCTCGACGAGACCGTCGCGGAGATCGCGGAGCTGAACGGCGGCCGCATTCGCATGTGGCCCGGCAACTATTCCGCGTACACGATTGCGCGCGAGCTCGAGCTGCAGCGCCAGCAGCAGGCATACGTCACGCAACAAAAGGAGATCGCTCGGCTCGAGGAAGCGATCCGTCGCTTCAAGGACTGGGCGCGCCGGGTGGTCGACGAGCGGCACATCAAGCAGGCGCGCAACAAGCAGCGGCAGATCGACCGGATGGAGAAGATCGACCGGCCGGCGCTGGAGCGCCGCAAGATCGCACTCGATCTTCGTCCGCACGCGCGCGGCGGGGAGCGTGTGGTCGAGCTGTCCGAAGCCGGAGTGGAGCTGGGTGGCACGCCTGTGCTCGCCGGCGTCGACCTGACGGTGCTGCGCGGCGAGCGGGTCGGGATCGTCGGTGACAACGGCGCCGGCAAGTCGGTGCTCCTCCGAATGCTGGCGGGCGAGCTCGAGCCGGACGAGGGCGAGCGGAAGGCCGGCCCTTCGATCCGCTTCGGCCGGCTCGCACAGGATCGCCGCCCGGAGGACCCGCAGGCGACACCGCTCGAGCTCGTCCGGCGCGCGGCTCCCATCTCCGAGGGTGAAGCGGTGTCGAGGCTGATGAAGTTCCTGTTCGGCTACGAGCAGGTGCGGCGTCCGCTCGACAGCCTGTCGGGGGGCGAGTGGACGCGCCTGCAGCTTCTGCTGCTCATGCTGGAGGGGGCGAACTGCCTGCTGCTCGACGAGCCGACGAACCACCTCGACATCGAGTCGGTGGAGATGCTCGAGCTGGCGCTCGAGGACTTCGACGGCACCGCGATCTTCGTCTCGCACGACCGCTACTTCCTCGACCGGATCGCCGACCGGATCCTCGAGGTCTCGGGCGGAGGCGTCCGTTCGTTCGAGGGCGGCTGGTCGACGTGGCGCGAGCGCGGGCTGCTGACCGTCGAGGGCTAGGAGGGCTCTAGGCGGCCGTCGGCGGCAGCGCGGACAGAGGCGCGGCGCCTTCGATCCCGGCGGTGATGTCGACCAGGAAGCCCTGGAGCACCATCGGCCGGTAGTCGGTGTCTCGGACGACGGTCGTCTCGTCGAGCACCCACACGACCCGGCCGTCGGCGGCGATCAGGCGGTATTCGAGCCGGAAGTCCTCGCCGGCCGTGTGCGTCCGCTCCACCTCGGCGAACACGCGCTCACGATCGTCGGGATGCACGCGGGTCGCCAGGAAGTCGGGCTTCAGCCAGTCGCTGACCGGGAAGCCGAACATCGCCTCGATCTGGGGGCTCATGTAGGTCGTCTGGACCGGTAGTCCGACGGAGTTGATGTACGTCGCGAGCGGGATCTGCTCGACCAGGGTGCGGTACTTCGCCTCCGCCTCGCGGAGCCGCTCTTCGCGGTCCCGGCGCTTCGTGACGTCGTGGAGCGAGACGGCGAAGAGCATCGGGCCGGGGACGTCGACCCTCGTGATCGCCACCTCGGCCGAGAACGTGCGGTAGTCGGAGCGGAGGGCCATGATCTCGAGCCGCGACCCGAGCAACGGGCCGCTGCCGTTGGCGAAGACGCCCGCCAGGTCGTCCCGGTTCCCCTCGGCGACCGCAAGCTCGAGAAACGGCTTGCCGAGCACGTCGTTGCGGGCCCAGCCGAGCGTCTCCTCGGTTGCGGGGTTCACCTCGATGATGAGACCCTCGTGGTCGACGATCACGATGCAGTCGAGCGAGGCCCGCAGGACGGCGTCCTTGCGTCCTTCGCTGGCGACAAGCGCGCGTTCGGAGCGCTTGCGCGCCGTGACGTCGACCATCGAAGCGATGATCGCGACGACGTCACCGCGCGAGTCGCGGATCGGCGCCGCCGATGTGCTGACGTCGATCGGCGAGCCGTCGCGGTGCAGCCGGCGCAGGTCGAGGTCGCGGATCATCTCGCCCTGCGCGATCCGCGCGAGGGTCGCGAGGAACTGTTCGTGCTCGCCCTCGGGGACGATCGGGCTGAGGCGGCCGATCACCTCGTCGGCCGACCAGCCGAAGATCTCGCAGGCGGCCGCATTCCACGAGCGCACGCGACCGTCGATGCTGAAGTCGACGATGGCGACAGGTGATGCATCGATCAGCGCTCGATGGTGCTCGTACGCGTTCTGGATCTCCTCGAACTGGGCGGACTGCTCGAGCGCGGTCATGGCCTGGTTCGCGAAGGCGCGGAGGATCTGCAACCGGTCGGCGTCGGGGCGCAGCCGATCGATCGGATCGTCGGCCCAGATGTAGCCGATGCGGCGAGCGCGGCGATCGTGGAGCGGCACGAACAACCAGTGGTTCTG
Organism: uncultured Thermoleophilia bacterium; assembly: GCA_963703445.1. Lineage (GTDB taxonomy): Bacteria > Actinomycetota > Thermoleophilia > Gaiellales > Gaiellaceae > PALSA-600. The sequence continues at coordinate 127,071 of CAVPEK010000007.1, forward strand.
CCACGCATCCGGGCCCCGGCCGTCGAGCTGCGAGCGATAGCCCGGCTGACGGTCCGGAAGGATCTTTCGGGCCTCCTCGTGCTGGAGCAGGTAGCAGCCCTCGATCTCGTACTCCGGCCGCAGCAGCTGCTCGAGCTCGTCGGCTGCGAGCGGGGCACCCGTGTTCTGACTGTCCCCGAATCCGACCGCGGCGGCGGTGCAGTGGTTGCCCTCGTCGTTCAGCAATTGCAGCGCGACCTTGTCGAACCCCAGCGCCTCCGAGATCGCATTGCACACCTGGACGAGCAGCATCTCCGCGTCCCACGTCTCGTTCAGGCGCGCAGAAACGTCGAGCAGCCGTTCGAGCGCATCGCGGTTCGCCTTGGCGCGCGCCGTCTCCTGCGCGGCTTCGACCGCAATCGCGGCGTGCTCCGAGACGGCCACGAGGACGTCGATCTCGTCTCCGCTCGGCTTGCGGCCCGAGACCGGCTCGTCGACGGACAGGATCCCGAGCAGGCGTCCGTCGCTGCCGCGCATCGGTACGAAGAGCGCGTCGTCGGGATGCCACGCTCCGGGGTCGTCACTCACCTGGAGGTTCGGTGTGTAGACGCTCCCGTTGTACTCGTCCCAGTCGAACTCGCCGTACGGCACGACGTACGCGCCGCGCTGCAGGAAGCGCCGGTCGAGCAACGGCTCCCAGTCGTCGACCTGGCGAACCTGGCCGAGTAGCGCCTCGCGTGCTCCTTCGCTGCCGTAGACGGTGCTGACCACGAAGTCGTTCCATTCGCGGCGGTAGAGGTTGACGACCACAGTCCTGAATGCGAGCGAGTCCGACACGGTCCGCGCGACCGAAAGCAGAAGGTCGGGCAGCTCGTCGCCCGTCCGGACGAGGCGCGTCACCTCGAGCAATCCGCGCAGCCTCGAGAAGATGGTCGATTGACGCAAATCCAGAGTCGCCACCGCACATCAAGCATCGGTTGCCTCGAGGCAGCTGCCTTCCCCCGAACGAGGGAGCTACGAAAGTGAGATTTGGCTCTCGGCCTGCTCGATCACGAGCGGATCGTGCGTCGCGCAGACGACCGCCGCACCCGTGGATTGGGCCAGTCGCGCGAGCAGCACCGCCACCGAGATGGCGTTGGCTCCGTCGAGCCGAGACGTCGGCTCGTCGGCCAGCAGCACCGCCGGCCGGGAGGCGATCGCGCGCGCGATCGCGACCCGCGCGCGTTCCCCCTGCGACAGGCGGCCGACCCGCTGGGTCGTGCGCTCGCCCAGCCCGACCGACTCGAGCGCCTCGAGCGCCGCGAACCGGCCCTGCTCGACCCCGCGGAGCGCCAGGGCGAGCTCGACGTTCTCGAGCGCGGAGAGGTGCGGGACGAGCCCCGCCTGCTGGCCGACGTAGGCGATCTTCGCCCGGCGGAGACCGGCGCGCCCCGCGCGGTCCAGCGACGTCAGCTCGACACCGTCCACCGTCACGCTCCCGGCGTCGGGCAGCTCGAGCCCGGCCAGCAGGTGCAGCAGGGTCGTCTTCCCCGAGCCCGAGGGGCCGGTGACCGCATGCAGCCGGCCCGAGCGCAGCTCGAGACCGAGCCCGTCGAGCACCGGGGTGGCGCCGTACCCCTTGCGGAGCCCGTGCGCCGCCACCACCACACGAGCCGCGGCGGAGGTGTCTGACACCGGAACGGTGTCGGACACCTGTTCAGCCCGCTCGCCGACGGGGGTCACGACCACGCCGCCCGCTTCGAAGCGGGCCGTGGCCTTCGTACCGATCCCGGCGCGCAGCAGCAGTTCCTCGGGGAGGCGCAACCAGCCGCCTCGCCCGACGACGATCGTGTCGCTGTCGCCGGTCTCCCGCGACCATTCCTCCGAGACGCGGCCGTCGCGGATCCGAACGATCCGGTCGGCGATCCGGGCCGACTCCGGGTCGTGGCTGACGATCACGGTCGTGCAGCCGTGCTCGCGAACCAGTTCGGAGAGCACGTCGTAGACCTGGTCCGCGGTCGCGGCGTCGAGCTCGCCGGTCGGCTCGTCGGCGAGGAACACCGACGGCCGGTGCGCCAGCGCGGCGCACAGCGCAACTCTCTGTTGCTCTCCCCCCGAGAGCTGACCGGGGCGGCGCGAGCGCTTGTCGGCCAGCCCGACCCGCTCGAGCAGCGTGTCGGCGCGGCGCAGACGCTCGGCGCGAGCCTGGCCCCGGAGCCCGAGCTGGACCGCAACCAGGTCACGGGCGCTGAGCTCCGGTGCAAGTGCGCGGGCGTAGTGCTGGTCGGCGTAGCCGAGGAGGGCGGAGCGGTAGCGGGCGAGCCCGCGCGCAGGCAGCTTCCCGAGATCCTCTCCGTGCACGCGCACGAGCCCGGCCGACGGCCGCTCGAGGCCGGCGAGCAGGCGCAGCAGCGTCGACTTGCCCGACCCGCTCGGGCCGAGCACGGCCAGCACCTCGCCCTCGGCGACCCGTAACGACAGCCCTTGGAGCGCGGCAGCGTCTCCCTCCGGGGTCGAGTGAACGCGGAACACGTCCTTCAGCTCGATCGCGGTGTTGGTGGACATCACGCCGCCGCCTCGGCCGCGCGCTCGGGTGCCCGGCCCCGCAGGCTCGTCGCCGCCCCGACGAGCAGCACCGCGAGGGCGACGTAGAGGAGCGCCGCGAACGCGAGCAGCGGCAGGTCGAGCGAGAGCTGCAGCGGCGGCTCAGGCTCGGCAGCGCTCGCTGTCACCGAGACGAGTGCGATCACGAGTGCGCAGAGAATCGCGCCGAGCGCGAGCCCGCCCACGATTCCGAACGCGGCGACGAGCAACGCACGGAGCCGCAGGTGCGCCCTGATCGTCGCCGGTGCGGCGCCCTGCGCCTCGAGGTCGAACAGCTCACCGCGGTCGTCACGCACGTCGCTCACGACCGAGAGGACAAGCCCGAGCAGCGCAAGAAGCAGCGCGACCGAAGCTGTGCCCGCCAGCGTCAGCAGCGCACCCCGCGCGAGCGGGTCGGATTGGAGCTGAGCGAGCGTCTCGGCGTGCGACTGCACCGACACCTCCGGCACGTCCGGCGGGGTGGGGCCCGAGAGCCACAGCTCGTTGGCTGTGCCCAGCCCTGCCGAGAGGGTGTTGAGGCGCGTGCCCGCCTGGGTGATGTCGGCGACGACGGCGTCACCGACGATCGAGGGGAAACGCTGGACGACACCGACGATTCGGCCGGGCACCGATTCGCCCTCGATGTCGAGCGGGACGATCCCTCGCGGCCCGGCGACCGCGGCGATCTTCGGCGTGACGAGCACCGGCATCGCCAGGCCGTCGGTCGGCTGCGCCGGGCGAAAGACCCCGGTGCGGTCCGGAGTCAACACGTAGCCCAGCTTCGCCTTGCTCCCGCCGACGCCGCCGGTGCCGATCCAGCGGTCGAAGCCGCCGGGCACTGCCTTGCCGTTCACGCGTGGCGTGCCGAAGACGAGCCCGCCCTTCGCACTCGGCTGAATGCCCGTGCCCGCGTTGGCCGTGAGCCGCCCGCCGTTCAGGATGTCGAGCTCCAGTTCCGCCAACGTCGCGTGCCGGAACGGGATGCGCCCGTGCAGGACCACGCGCTGGTTCGCCCGCGTGTTGCCGAGCGAGACCGCGACGTAGTCGCCGAGGCGCGAGCGGAAGAACGCGCGAATCCCCACGTTGTCACCGGTCGCGGCCACGGGCAGCGTGAACCGGCGGCCCGGCGGAAGTGTGAGCACCCGCAGCCCGGCAGCTCGAGGCGTGAGCTTCCGGCCGAGCGAGGCGAGCGACTCGTGCGCAAAGTCGGATCGCCATCCCTGCACCGCCGGCAGCGAACCTCCCGGCAGGGCGAGAAAGCTGAAGGTCGTCCCCGACGGAACGTTGCCCGAGAGGCGGACGACCGGGGTCGGCTGTTCGGGCAGCGATGCGGCCGGCGCGCCGTGCAGCACGGGAACGAGCTGGGACAGATCCTCCGTGAGGATGTACGAGGCCGGCACCGCGAAGGCGGCCTCGTCGCGCTGGCCCTGGAGCAGCGTCGACCGGTAGGCAACGGCGAACAGCGCCAGGCCGAGGCTCGCCACGAGGAACGTCGCCACGATCGCCGCGTGCCCGGGGTTGCGCGCCAGCGACGCCGCGGCCAGACGCAGCGAGATCGGCCCGCGCCGGCCGGCCCGCCCGAGCGCGCGCAGCGTCGGGGCGAGGAGGCGTGCGGAGAGCACGGCGACGGCGAACACGATCAGCGCCGGCACCAGCAGCAGGAACGCGCTCGCCCCGTTGCCGCCGGCGAGCTGCTGGGCGTCGACGGATCCCCGGGCCCAGCCGACGAGCACGACCGCGACCGCGCCGCACGCGGCAGCGTCGAGCGGAGTGAAGCCGACGCGGCCCAGGTGCACGGCCGGAGCGCGCACCGTCAGGTAGAGCAGCAGCCCCGCCGCCGCAGCGACCCCAGCGGCCGTGAGGAGCCCACTCGCCGAGAGCAGGGAATGCTCGATCACTGCGCCTGCGGGCGAGCCTGCCCGGGAGGCGACGATCGCCGCGACCCCACCGCCCAGCGCCCAGCCTGCGGCCGTGCCCGCGACGGCGAGCGCGCACGACTCGGCGAGGGTGTGGAGCTCCACCTGCCAGCGGCGCGCGCCGAACCACGTCAGGCGCCGGCGTGCGTCGGTGACGTCCCGGCGGAGCGCCGCAGCGGCCAGGATCGTGAACGCGAGGAGCAGCGCGCCGCCTTCTCCGCCCAGGAGGAGCAGGCGGCGAGAGGCGGTGCGCGACGACGCTGTGGCGGTCGCGAGCTGATCGGTCGGCGCGACGACCTGGAACTCGTCGGAGCTCGACTCGATCTCTGCCGTCAGCTTGCGCACCTTTTCGGTGAATGCGTTGACGTCCCAGGGGTGCAGGTCGCCGCGGCCGAGCGGCAGGAACCAGGCATATGACCGGTAGAACGTCTGCAGCTCGGTCGTCGCGGAAAGCCCGGCGACTCCGTTTGCGATCACGACGGGAGAGGGCTGCGGTGTGTGATACCGGATCGCTCGCGCGACCTGTTCGGTGGGCGGCGTGGGCGAGACGAACGGGGCGATCGCGGCGCCCGGCTTCAACACGGCCCGGCCGACCTCGATCAGGTGCAGTGCGTTCGTCGACGGGACCGGGCCCTTCCCTTTCAGGCGCAGGACCTCGCAGTGCGACGGCACGCAGGTGGTCGGCAGCCGGCCCGAGATCAGGTGGACAAAGCGGCCGAGGTCGTTCGCCGCGCGCAGGTTGACCAGTCGTCCCTGGATCGAAGCCTCGCGGAAGAGCATCGCCGAGGCCGGCTGCTGCCCCGTCACGGAACGCACGGTCGGTGAGACCGTCGCGTCGAGTTGTGAGAATCGGTCGACCGCGCCGCTCCAGACGATCTGCACCTCGCGGTCCCCGGGGGAGAGCTGCGCCGTTGCGAGCGCCAGCGCCCGATCCTGCATGACGAGCCTGCCCGCGAGCACGGCGGCGAGCACGGCCGCGCCCGCGACGACGCCGATCGCCACGAGGACGACCCGTTCGCCGCCGGCGCCGAGGCGCGCGCGCACGAGCCGGAGCGGGTAGGTGATCCGAACGAGCTGCGACACCAGTACAGCGACTCTACCGGTGTCTAGACTGTCCGGCAACGGTGAGCCCCCGCTACGACATCCCGAAAGCCGCCCCCGAGCCGCTCCTCGGGGTGCAGCAGTTTCTGAACAGCGTCGATCTGGAGAACGAGGTCGACTGGCTGCCCGGCTGGCTCGAGGAGCGCGGTCTGGGAGCGGAGCTCGAGCGCGCCGAGGCGCTTCGCACCGCCCTGCGGGAGCTGGCGATCGCAAACAGCGGCGGCCCGTCTGCGACGGCTGCGGTCGAGGTCGTGAACCGGGCTGCAGGCCGGCTCGCGCCGCGGGTCGACGGAGCAAGCCGGGTCAGCATCATCAGCCAGGGCGACGCGCTCGACGACGTGGTCGCGGCGGCGTTCGGTGCGATGCTCGACGGCAGCTGGGCGCGCCTCAAAGCCTGCCGCAACTGTCACTGGTCGTTCTACGACTACTCGCCGAACCGTTCGGCTGCCTGGTGCTCGATGCAGCTGTGCGGGAATCGAGCGAAGACGCGCGCCTACCGGCGCCGCAAGCGCTGACTACACGTCGAGGAGCAGTGCGAGCAGCGCCTTCTGGACGTGCAGCCGGTTCTCGGCTTCGTCCCAGATCGCCGAGCGATCTCCGTAGAGAAGATCGGAGGTGATCTCCTCGCCCGCGTGCGCCGGGAGGCAGTGCATGACGAACGCTTCGGGTGCGGCGAGGGAGAGCAGCGCGCTGTCGAGCCGGTACGGCTCGAGGTCCTGCAGCCGTTTCGCGCGCTCGTGCTCCTGGCCCATGCTGATCCACGTGTCCGTCACGACGACGTTGGCACCGGCAACAGCGTCCCGCGGGTGCACGACGTTCTCCACACCCGCGGCCTCGTAGCCCGGCGGGCACGCCGAGACCACCTGATAGCCGAGCAGCTTGCCGAGCGCTGCGAGGGAGACGAGCACGTTGGAGCCGTCCCCGACCCAGGCCACCCGCACTCCGTCGAGACCGCCGAGGCGGTCGCGGATCGTGAGAGCGTCGGCGAGCGCCTGGCACGGATGCTCCTCGGCGGTGAGCGCGTTGATCACCGGGACGGAGGCCCACTCGGCCCAGGCCTCGAGCTCCTCGTGCGCGTGAGTGCGCACGGCGAGCGCGTCGACGTAGCGCGAAAGAGCCCGCGCCGTGTCGGGCAGCGACTCGCCGCGAGAGATCTGCAGCTCGTCCGGACTGAGCGCGATCGCCGTCCCGCCGAGGTGCGCCATTGCGACGGAGAACGACACGCGAGTCCGGGTCGAGTGCTTCGAGAAGTAGAGGCCGAGCGTTGCTCCAGGCGCGAGCGGCCGGCGCGGGTCGGCCTTCAGGTCGAGCGCGAGGTCGAGGATCTGCTCGGCCTCCGCGGGAGCCAGGTCCGAGATGCGCAACAGGTCGCGCCCTGCGAGTGAGATGGACAACGGTGTGGTCACGACCAACGCTCCTTTGCGGCTTGAACGGCGGCGGGCACGGCCCCGAGGCGATCGCCGGGCGCCGGCGCTTGGAAGGTTCCCGCTCGTACGTCGGCGGCGACCTGCTCGTGCGCGTCGCGGAACGGAACGCCCTCGGCCACGAGCGCCTCGGCCGCGTCGGTCGCGCGCAGCAGCGGATCGGCGGCAGCCGACTCGAGCCGCTCGCGGTCGAACTCGAGGCCCGAGACGAGAATCGTCAACGCGCCCAGGGCGCCGGCAATGTCGAAGCGTGCCGTGAAGACGGGCGGCTTGTCCTGCTGCAGGTCGCGGTTGTAGGCAAGCGGCAGCCCCTTGACGGTGACGAGCAGCGACACGAGGCGTCCGATCGCCGTGCCGGCTTTGCCGCGGGCGAGCTCCGCGACGTCCGGGTTCAGCTTCTGCGGCATGATCGACGACCCGGTCGCCGCCTCCTCGGGGAGTTGCGCAAAGCCGAACTCGCTCGTCGTCCAGAGCACGATCTCCTCGCCGATCCGCGAGAGGTGGGTGAAGAGCACGGCGCTCGCATACAGATAGTCGAGCGCGAAGTCGCGGTCTGCGACGGCGTCGATCGAGTTGCGCAGCTGGTTCGTCGGCGCGGGGATCGGCAGCGTCGACCCTGCGAGCGCGCCGGCGCCGAGCGGGGACGGCGCCGCTTGCGCGGCTGCGAATGCGAACCGTGCGCGGTCGCGCTCGAGCATCTCGACCCATGCGAGCAGGTGATGCCCGAGCGTGACGGGCTGCGCGCGCTGCAGATGCGTGTAGCCGGGCATCGCCGTGCCGGCCTCTGCCTCGGCGCGGTCGAGGATCACCCGCGCGAAGGCGGTGAGCGCTGCATCGGCGTCTGCGCAGGCATCGATCACGTAGAGCCGGAACGCTGCGGCGACCTGATCGTTGCGCGAGCGGCCGGCGTGGATCTTGCGGCCGACCTCGCCGAGTTGCCGCTCGATCGACGAGTGCACATCCTCGTCGGCGGGGTCGACCTCTTCGATCGCCGCCAGCCGCTCGGTCACCTCTGCGAGCTCGGCGTCGGTGAGGATGCCGGCGGCCTGGAGGCGCTGCGCGTGCAGAAGCGTCCCCTGGAGGTCGTAGGGGAGCAGCTCGGCGTCGTGCGCATGCAGGAAATCCCAGACCTCGGGGCTGAGCTGCGTGTCGACCCGGCCGGACCACAGCGTCATATCGTCCAGCCCAGTTCGGCGAGAAGCTTGCGTGCATCGGTGATGTCGTTGATCTTGACCGCGAGCTGGCCGATGCGGTCCTCGGCGGTGAACGCGGTTGCGCTGCGCTCCATGCTCAGCCGTTCCGGGCTGTAGCTGAACGTGTCGCCGCGGGTGTCGAGGATCGTGTAGTCGTCGCCCCGCCGGAGCTCGATCTCCACCTCTCCTGTGACGACCGCGGCGACCCAGCGCTGCAGCGCGTCGCGGAGCATCAGCGCCTGGACGTCGTACCAGCGACCCTCGTAGAGCAGCCGGCCGAGCCGCCGGCCTTCCTCGGCGTAGCGCTCCAGCGTTGCTTCGTTGTGGATCGCACTGAGGAGCCGTTCGTACGCGATGTGGAGGAGAGCCATGCCGGGCGCCTCGTAGATGCCGCGGCTCTTCGCTTCGATGATGCGGTTCTCGATCTGGTCCGACATGCCGAGGCCGTGGCGGCCGCCAATTGCGTTCGCGGCGCGGATCAGCTCGACGGGGTCGTCGATCGCGACACCGTTGATCGCGACGGGGAGGCCGCGCTCGAAAGCGATCGTCACGGTCTCGGGGGTGATCGCGATGTCGGGGTCCCAGTGGGCGACGCCCATGATCGGGTCGACGATCTTCAGCGACGTCTCGAGTAGTTCGAGGTCCTTCGCCTCGTGCGTCGCTCCCAGCATGTTGGCGTCGGTCGAGTACGCCTTCTCGATCGACGCGCCGTGCGGCAGGCCGCGCTCGACCAGCCACTCGCTCATCTCTTTGCGGCCACCGAGCTCACCGACGAAGGCGCTGTCGAGCCACGGCTTGTAGATGCGCAGGTTCTCGTTGACGAGCAGGCCGTAGCGATAGAAGCGCTCGATGTCGTTGCCCTTGTACGTCGACCCGTCGCCCCAGATGTCGACGCCGTGCGCCGCCATCGCCTGGACGAGCTTGGTGCCGGTGACCGCCCGCCCGAGGGGTGTGGTGTTGAAGTACCGCTTGCCTGCCGTCTGGATGTGGAACGCCCCGCACTGCAGTGCGGTCAGGCCCTCGCGCGCAAGCGGCTCCTTGCAGTCGACGAGCACCGCGTCCTCCGCGCCGAAGAGGCGCGCCTTGTCCGGCACGGCGCCGATGTCCGGCTCGTCGTACTGGCCGAGGTCGGCGGTGAAGGCGTACGGGATCGCACCGTGCTCGCGCATCCACGCAAGCGCGCAGCTCGTGTCGAGCCCACCGGAGAACGCGATTCCGACTCGTTCGCCGACGGGCAGCGAACCGAGGATCACGCTTCGACGCTCGACCACGGTCACTGCAGGTGCTTTCGCAGTTCGCGGGCCAGCTCGGCGCCGCTCACGCCGTCCCGAGCGGCGACGAAGACGGTGTTGTCGCCGGCGATCGTCCCGGCGACCTCGTCGAGCTCGGCCGCATCGATCGCATCCGCGAGCGCGGCGGCGAACCCGCGCGGCGTCGCGATCACGCAGAGGTTCCCGGCCGGGGTGAAGCCACCGGCCCAACGGCGCAGCGCGAACGTCAGCTCGTCGAGACGGCGCAGGTCGGCCGCGCCCTGGAGGGCGTAGACGAGCCGGCCCTCCTCGTTTCGCACCTTGACGAGGCCCAGCTGGTGGATGTCGCGCGAGACCGTCGCCTGCACGGCGTCGATGCCGGCCGCGCGCAGCGCCTCGGCGACGTCGGCCTGGGTCGAGAGCGGCTGCTGCTGCACCAGGCGCAGGATCGTGCCCTGGCGCTCGAACTTGGTCGTCACGCGAGTACTTCCGTGAGCAGCTCGACGGCGAGGACGGCCTCGTCGGCCGAGAGGGTCAACGGCGGTGTCAGGCGGAGCGTGCGCTCGCCTGCGCTGCCGATCACGAGCCCATGCTGCAGTGCGGCCTCCACGACGGGGGCCGCGGGCCGGTCGAGCTCGACGGCGAGCAGGAGGCCGAGGCCGCGAACCTCGCCGAACTGCTCCAGCGCGCCGACGAAGTAGTCGGAGGTCGAGCGGACCTGAGCGAGCAGGGACTCGTCGATCGCGTCGACGACGGCACAGGCCGTTGCGCACGTGACCGGGCCGCCGCCGAAGGTCGATGCGTGGTCGCCCGGCTCGAAGCCGGTGGGAGCTTCGTCGGCGACGAGCAGCGCACCGATCGGCAGGCCGTTGGCGAGGCCCTTCGCAAGTGTGACGGCGTCCGGCTTGACGCCGAGACGCTGCCAGGCGAAGAACTCGCCGCTGCGACCGACGCCGGTTTGAACCTCGTCGAGGATCAGCAGCGCACCGTGCGTGTCGGCAAGCGCGCGTGCCTCGGCGAGCACCTCTGCAGGCAGGGGATGCACACCGCCTTCGCCCTGCACCGGCTCGAGCAGGATCGCAGCGGTCCCGGCCCCGACATGCTGCGCAAGCGTCCCCGGCGTCGCGAACACAGCGCCCGGCACGAGCGGTTCGAATGCAGCCCGCTTCGCCGGCTGCCCCGTGACCGAGAGGGCGCCGAAGGTGCGGCCGTGGAACGAGCCTTCGAGCGCGACGATCTCACTGCGCCCCGTGGCCTTGCGCGCCCACTTGAGCGCGGCCTCGATCGACTCCGCTCCCGAGTTGCAGAAGAACGCCCGCGACCCGCCGAAGACGTCCGACAGCCGCAGCGAGAGCTCCTGCATCGGTTCGGTCGAGTAGAGATTGGACACATGCCACAGGCGGTCGAGCTGCGCGTGCGCGGCGGCGAGTGGCGCGGGATGCCGATGGCCGAGACCGACGACCGCGATGCCTGCGAAGAGGTCGAGGTAGCGCTTGCCGTCGGCGTCGACGAGCCACGAGCCCTCGCCGTCGGTGAACGTGACGTCGAGCCGGGCGTAGGTGGGGAGGAGCTTCGAGAGCGAGGCGACGTTGGTCATGCGATCACCGTCGTTCGGCCGATCTCCGCCGCGATCCCGCTGCCTGCCGCGAGCGCGGCCGCGCGGAGCTTCGGCACGATCCCGCCCTCGAACTCGCCGGCGTCGAGCATGCGTGTTGCGCGGCCGACATCGATCGCGTCGAGCACTTCGTCGTCCACGTACAGGCCCGCCACATCCGTGAGGAAGACGAGCCGCCGCGCGCCGAGGCCGAGTGCGAGCGCAGCGGCAGCGTCGTCGGCGTTCACGTTCAGCGGGCCGACGGCGAGCGGTGCCACGACCGGCACCTTGCCGGCGGCGACTGCAGCCAGGATCTGCCTCGGCCGGCACGGGAGCGGATCTCCGACCCAGCCGAGCGGCGGCACCGGGACGGCGTACAGGCCGGCCTGGTCGCCGAAGACGGCGACTGCGACGTCGCCGAGCGCCTCGCAGAGGTGCGCGTTCACCTCCGCCATGGACTCGCGCACGACCTCCAGCCCGGCCCGCGAGGTGCGCCGCCGGCCGTTCACGAACTCGACCGGGATGTTGCGCCTGTTCATCTCCTCGGTGATCTGCGGACCGGCGCCGTGCACGACGACGAGCTCGTGGCCTTCCTCACGCAGACCGAGGATCCGGTCGACGGACTCGGACGCGACGGCGCCACCGACCTTGACGACGAGCCGCGTCACGAGCGGTACTCCGCGTTGATCCGCACGTAGTCGTACGAGAGGTCGCTCGTCAGGTAGCCGGCGGTGCCGGTGCCGAGACCGAGATCGAGCTCGATCGTGCAGGTCGCGCCGTCGACGGGCGGCTCCACGTTCTGGGGCGCGCCGTCGACGAGCACCGGCGTGCCGTTGTAGGCGAGTGAGACGAGGGCGGGCTCGAGCTGGGCGTACCCGCCGTTGAACGGCGCCGAGCCCGCTGCCATCAGCACGCGGCCCCAGTTCGCGTCGCGCCCGAACAGGGCTGTCTTGACGAGCGGGGAGGTCGCGATGCGCTGCGCGATCGCCTTCGCCTCGTCGTCGCTCGCGGCGCCGCTGACCGAGATCTCGGCGAGCAGCGTCGCGCCCTCGCCGTCGGCGACGATCTCGTGTGAGAGCTCCGCGCAAACGGTGCGAAGCGCTGCCGCGAACGCTTCGTCGGTCGCCGGTGTCCGCTCGATCTGCGCCACGCCCGAGGAGAGGAGCACGACGGCGTCGTTCGTCGAGCATTCGCCGTCGACGGTGATCGCGTTGAAGCTGAGCGCAACCGTCGGCCGCAGGAAGTCGATCGCCTCCCCTGGTTCGAGCGGGTAGTCGGTCGTCACGACGGCGAGCATCGTGGCGAGGTTGGGATGGATCATCCCCGACCCTTTCGCCATGCCCCCGACGGTGAACCCTGCGCCGTGCGACACCGCGGTCTTTGCGTGCGTGTCGGTGGTGAGGATCGCCTCGGCGGCGTCCGGGCCGCCGTCGGCCGAGAGTGCCGCCGCGGCTGCCTCGAGCCCGGTGATGATCCGGTTCATGGGCAGCGGTGCGCCGATCACGCCCGTCGAGAGGACGATCACCTGCTCGGGTGCGAGGCCGAGCAGCGAGCCGGCGTGCTCCGCCGTCGCGACTGCATCGGCGATTCCCTGCTCTCCGGTCGCCGCGTTCGCGATGCCGGAGTTGACGACGACCGCCTGCGGCTGCGCGAGCTCGAGATGGCGTTTCGAGACCACGACCGGCGCCGCGAGCACGCGGTTCTGCGTCCACATCGCCGCGCCGGTTGCAGGCCCGAGCGAGCGGAGGAGCGCGAGGTCGCGCTTCTCCTTCCGGATCTGCGCGTGCACGCCGGAGGCGACGAATCCCTTTGGGGTGGTGACCGTCAAACCAGCACACCTGTCAGGCGCAGTCCGGCGGCCGGTTCCAGGCCGAGCGCGAGGTTCGCGTTCTGCACGGCCTGACCGGCGGCACCCTTGCCGAGGTTGTCGAGCGCGCAGATGACGATCGTCGTTCCGGTCTCGCCGTCGGTGAAGACGCCGATCTCGGCGGCGTCGGTGCCCTGGACGCGAGCCAGTTCCGGCGTGACGTCCTCGGGAAGCACCCGTACGACGGGGCTCGCAGCGTAGGCGTCTTCGAGGACGGTGCGCGCGTCGGCGTCGGTCTGCACGTAACACGTGGCGAGCAGGCCGCGGCGCACCGGCAGGAGGTGGGGGACGAAACAGACCGGCAGACCGAGCTGTTGGGCGATCTCGGGGGCGTGGCGGTGCGCGCCGACGGCATACGGCGTGAGGTTCTCGAGCACCGAGCCGGCATGCGACGAGGCCTTCAGTGACTTGCCGGCGCCGGAGACGCCGGACTTCGCATCGACCACTGCGCTCGAGATCGACCCCGCGAGCGGGACGAGCGCCAGCAGCGCGGCCGTTGCGTAGCAGCCCGGGTTCGCGATCAAGAGGCCCTGCGGGCGGGAAGAGCTCCGGGAGGCCGTAGCTCCATGCGCCGGGTGTCGTTCCATACCACGTGTTCGCCGTGGCGTCGTCGGTCAGCCGGTGCGCGCCGGCGAGGTCGACGACCACCGTGTCGGCGGGCGCGTCGAATGCCGCGGCGGCATCGTTGTCGAGGCAGAGGAAGATCACATCGACGTCCTCGCGGGCTGCCTCGGCATTCGTCACGAAGGTGGGCAGCGACCCGTTCAGGCGCGGATCGAGCGCGCCTGCGGCCCGGCCGGCGAGCGAGTCGGAGCCGAGCGCGACGAGCTCGAGCTCCGGGTGCCCGAGCACGCGGTCGAGCGTCTCCTGGCCGGCATAGCCGGCGCAGCCGAGGATGGTGGCGCGCTGCATACCGAGAACTATACAGACAAATGCAAATTATGCAGCAGTGATCGAGATCGAGGCGCCCGGCCGGAGCCGGCGCAGCAGCTGCAGCAGCTCCGTCCGCGGCAGCGAGACGCAGCCGTTCGTCGCATGGCCCGTGTCGTCATGCAGGAAGATCCCGCTCCCTCGCCCGGGCACGGCCGGGGCGACGTTGTACTGCACGACGGCGAGCTCTCGGTAGGCGACCGTCGCCCGCCAGAGGGCCTCGCTGCCGCCGTGGAACGGCGGCGAAGCCCCACAGGCGAGATGCCGGAACCGGTTGTAGGAGGGCGAGCGCGGGTCCTCGTCCCACCAGTCGCCGCAGCGCAGACGGTGGTAGGCAAGCCGTGTGCCGGGGTCGGGGTCGAGGCCGTAGACCGTCGGGCCGATCGAATAGGTGCCAGAAGGCGTCGTACCGTCGCCTTCGCGGTGCCGCGACGAGACGCCCCGGTAGCCGACGTGCGCCCGCCATGGCCCGAGGCTGGGCCGGCCGCACTCGGTGAACGTGAGGGTCGCGACTGTTGCGCGGGCGCTGGGTGCGACCACGTTGATGCGCTGCGGGCAGGTCAGCAGAAGAGCGAGCGCAAGCGTCAGCATCGCGGCAGCCAGAGTACGCTGCCTGCCGCATGGCTGCCCTCCCGCCGTTTCACACGTCGGTCGCGCCTGTGACAGCCGCGCAGCTCGGCGCCTCGTGGAGGCCCGGCTGCCCGGTGGGGCCGAAGCAGCTTCGTATCGTTCGCGTCTCGTTCATCGGCTTCGACGGGCGCGCACACAGCGGCGTGCTCGTCGTCAACCGGAGCGTGACGAACGACGTCCAGGTCGCCTTTCGCCGTCTCTACGCCGCGCGGTTCCCGATCCGCCGCATGGAACCGGTCTCCGCCTTCGGCGGCAGCGACGATCGCTCGATGGCGGCCGACAACACCTCGGCATTCAACTGCCGGTACGCGGTCGCGGCGGGCCCAAAGCGCTGGTCGGTGCACGCCTACGGGGAGGCGATCGACGTCAACACGGTCGAGAACCCCTATCTCGAGGGCGGGCGTGTGCTGCCGCCGGCGGGCCGCGCCTTCACGGACCGCGGCCGCCACCGCCGGGGCATGGCGGTCGCGGGCGGGGCGCTCGTGCGGGCGTTCGCCTCAGTCGGCTGGCTCTGGGGCGGCCGCTGGACCGCCTCGCCCGACTGGCAGCACTTCTCCAAGACCGGGGGTTGAGGGCTTCACGTCCTCGAGGCGGTCGACGCGCGCCAGGTCGGGGAAGAATCGGGGCCAGACGACCGCGAGCAGGATCGTCAGGGCGCCCCCGATGACCACGGCCGGGACCGCGCCGAGGAGCGCCGCAGCGGTGCCCGACTCGAACGCCCCGAGCTCGTTCGAAGCACCGATGAACACGCCTTCCACCGCGTTGACGCGCCCGCGGAGCGAGTTCGGCGTGGCCAGCGCGACGGTGGTCGAGCGAATGTTCATGGAGAACATGTCGACGAACCCGCTGACGGCGAGCGCGATCACCGAGACGAGGAACCAGCGGGACAGCCCGAAGACGACCATGCTCGCTCCGAAGGTGCCGACGACAAGGAGGAGCGTGCGCCCCGCGTTGCCGCCGAGCGGCTTGTGGGCCAGGCGAATGCCGGCGATCAGCGCCCCGACTGCGATTGCGCTTCGCAGCACGCCCAGACCGAGCGGCCCGGTGTGCAGGATCGACTTCGCGAAGAGCGGGAGCAGCGCGACGGAGCCGCCGAAGAGCACGGCGAAGAGATCGAGCGTGATCGCGCCGAGAATGATCGGCGTCGCCCGAATCATGCGGATCCCGCCGAGCAGGCTCTCGAGGCGAGGCGGCTCCGGCCCGACCCGCGCGACTGCCGTGGGGCGCGTCATGCGCAGGAGCAGGAGCGACGAGCTGACGAGCAGGATGATCCCCACCACGTAGACGGCCTCGGGCCGGATCGCGAACAGGAGCCCGCCGACGGCCGGGCCGGCGATCGTCGAGATCTGCCCGCCGACCGACCGGAGCGCGAGCGCACCGGTCAGGAGCTCGGTGGGCACGAGCTCGGGCACGAGTGAGCGGCCGGCCGGGTTGCCGAACGCCGCTCCGGTGCCCGTGGCGAGCGCCAGAGCGAGGAACGGCCAGAGCTGATGCGCGCCGTGGATCGTGACGACGAGGAGCAGCCCGAAGACCGCCGCGTCGGCGAAGCCCCAGACGAAGACGACCGCCAGGCGCGGCAGCCGGTCGGCAAGCTGCCCGGCCGGGAGGGCGAGCAGCAGGACCGGCAGGAACTCGGCGAGGCCGATCAGTCCCAGGTCGAAGGCGCTGTGGCGGATCGAGTACACCTGCCAGCCGATCGCGACGGCAGCCATCTGCATCGCGAGGCTCGAGCAGAGCATCGACGTCCAGAGCCGGCGGAAGTCGCGGTGGAGCAGCGCTGGCGGCAGCGAAGGCACGCTGCACACTCTGCCTTCTTCGGTCCTTCCTAGGTCCCGCTGAGGTGCCGCATAGAGCCTGCTGATCAACTGGAGCAAGACAACAGACCAGGAGGACGGAATTCGCATGCCCAGGACAACCAATCGAGTCGTCGCAGCAGTCGCCGTCGCGGCCCTCGCCGGTGTGGGGGTCGGCGCCGGAGCGCTGGCGCTCTCCCGTGGCTCGACGCACACGACGACCACCGTCGTCGCCGCGTCGACTGCCAGCTCGAACATCGCCAACTCGACGCTCAGCGTCGGTCAGATCGCCAAGGCCACGACTCCGGGGATCGTCGAGATCGACGTCGTCGAGAGCGGGACCGGCTCGACGTTCCCGGGCGGGCAGGGCTCCACCCAGGCGGCCGAGGGGACAGGCTTCGTCTACGACACCAAGGGTGACATCGTCACCAACGACCACGTCGTCGCCGGCGCGAGCTCGGTGACCGTGAAGTTCTCCGACGGGTCGACCACCAAGGCGACCATTGTCGGCACGGATCCGGACACCGACCTTGCCGTGATCCACGTCGACGTACCGGAATCGAAACTCGTTCCGCTCACGCTCGGCGATTCGAGCAAGGTCGCCGTGGGCGACGGGGTCGTCGCGATCGGCAATCCCTTCGGGCTCGACGACACCGTCACGAGCGGCATCGTCAGCGCGATCAACCGTGAGATCACCTCACCCGACAATGCGCCGATCGAAGGCGCGATCCAGACCGACGCCGCGATCAACCACGGCAACTCGGGCGGCCCGCTCCTCAACCTCAACGCTCAGGTGATCGGCATCACGTCGCAGATCCAGAGCGACTCCGGCGGAAACGACGGCATCGGTTTCGCGGTCCCGTCCAACACCGTCCGGACGATCGCCTCGGAGCTGATCGCGAACGGCAAGGCCCAGCACGCCCTGCTCGGCGTGCAGATCAAGACCGCGTCGAACGGCAACGGCGTTGCCGTCGCCACTGTGCAGGCCGGTAGCGCAGCCGCCGACGCAGGCGTGAAGGCCGGCGACGTGATCACCGGCGTGAACGGCACCACCATCACAACCGCGGATCAACTGCGGGCGATCATCGACTCGCATCAGCCGGGCGACAAGCTCACGCTGACCGTGCTCCGCGGAGGATCGTCGAAGACCCTCTCCGCAACCCTCGGCACGCGGAGCTAGGGCACGACAGAAGACGCCACCGTCAGCACGGCCTGCGCGGCCGTGCCGACGGTGGCGGCCACCGCTGCGACGATCGTGTGGCTCGAGTCGTCGGCCGTCAGCGTGTAGGTCGCGGCCGTCGCCCCTGCGATCGGGACGCAGAGCCGGCCGTTCGCGTTGCAGCGCAGCCAGGCGTACGTGAAGGCGGTGGGCGGCGTGCCCGACCAGGTGCCGGGCGTGACCGTGAGCGTCTGCCCTGCGGTAGCGGTGCCGGCGAGCGTCGGTTGGGCGGTGGCCGCGAGCGTGGCGCTCTTCGCCGCGATGAGGCCCGCGAGGGAAGCGTACGCGGCCGTCGTTCCCGTCGAGTCGGTCGCACGTACGGTCAGCCCGATCGTCTTGTCGACGTCGGCTGCGACGAGCGTGTAGGTCCCTTTCGTGGCGCCGTGCACGGAGTTGCAGTGGGCGCCGTTCGCGTCGCACCGATACCACTGGTAGGCGTAGGTGATCGTTCCGCTGCCGCCCCACGTGCCGGCGGTCGCCGTGAGCCGACTGCCCTGTTGCAGCTTGCCGGCGACGACGGGACGGCCGCTGGGGACCGGGCCGGGAGCCGTCCGGACGACGCCGGCGCTGAGGCTCAGCACCGTCTGCTTGCCTGCTGTGACCGCCGCGAGCAGGACGTGCCCGGCATCGTCGGCATCGAGGGTGTACGTGTTCGTCGTCGCACCGGCGACGGCCGTGCAGAGCCGCCCGTTCGCGTTGCAGCGGAGCCAGGCGTACTTGAGCGCCGCCGGCACCGAGGTCCAGGTGGCCGCCTCGGCCTTCAGGCCTTGCCCCACGATCGGCTCGCCGCTCTCGGGCGGCTGCTTCGTCGCGACCGGCGCCGCGCCGGGAGCGGCGACCAGCCCTGCGAGCGGCGCGTACGCCGTCGTCGTCCCGGTCTTGTCGGTGGCACGGACGGTCAGCCCGATCGTCTGCCCGACATCCTTGCGCACCTCCGTGTATCTCCCTTTCGTTGCGCCGTGGATCGAACTGCAGTGCGCACCGTTCGGGTCGCACCGATACCACTGATACGCGTAGGTGATCGTGCCGCCCGCAGCCCACGTTCCCGCAGTCGCGGTCAGCCTGGCTCCCTGCTGCAACGTTCCGGTGACGGCCGGAGGCGAGGACGAGGTCGGCCCTCCGAGGAGGAGGGCGAGACCGAGGGCGATTCCGATCACGTCCGAAAGGATCCCATCAACGTCGGCTAAGGCCGGCCGAAGAGTTCCCGCCCCACCGGGCGCGGATCAAAGCGCGTGGTGCATCCAGACGTTCGGCTCCCAGTAGCCGCCGCAATCCGCCTCCCGGTCGATCGCCACGGTGGCGAGCCCGCCGGGGAACCAGTGCTCGCCGCTCTCCGGGAACGCCATCTGCGTCCACTCCTCCCACTCCGCCACGGTGCCGGTGATCCGCAGTGACCGCGGCTCCGGCTTCAGGACCGTGGCGCCCAGGCGCTCGTGCACGCGCATCCACGGGTCGAAGAGGAGCCCGTCGGTGCGGCGCCAGCCGGCGTAGCGCTCGATCGGCGCGAGTGGATAGCGCTCCTTCCAGCTCGGCCGGACGGGAGCGATCAGCGAGCTGAACCCATGACTGCGCGCGACCTCGCGCATCGCCTCGACCGCGGCAGCGCTCAGGCCCCGGCTCTGAAGGTCGCGCGGCACCATGATCACGAGTGCGCACAGCGTGTTCGCTCCGTCCTCGTCGAAGCCGCGTGCGATCGCGCCGTCGATGCCCACGGGCAGACCGTCGACCGTCCCATCCCATCGAAGCGGGATCGAGCGGGCGCGGGCCAGGATCTCGTCCGCGTCGCCGACCAGGTGGAACTGAAACTGGGGGTGCTCCTCGGTGAGCCGGCCCCAGTAGACGTTCAGCACGTCCCCGTGATTGTTGTACTCGGGCAGCGTGTCGCGCGTCCGCTCCCAGGCCGGGCCGGCGAGATCGGGCCGCTCTGCGACTGTCGCTGTCTTCATGACCGGATAAAAAGAAATCCCACGGGGTCGGTGGCGCTTTCGTCCACCTCACCGACCGACCGATCAAGACTCGCGTCCGTCACGACCGCTTGGTGGGGCTTCGACCTACTCGCGCTCCGCGCCCCGCGGGATCCGCAATGTATGCCGGTGCCGCCGGCGCGCGCAAGAGTCGGTTCGCAGGAAAACGTGCACGTTGCGCACGAATCGGTCAGTGGCGGCGGAGCGCCCAGGCGAGCCCGGTGTCGAACTGGGCGCGCCACTCGCCGCGGGCGTTCGCATACGCGTGGTAGCTCACGGGCACACCGAGCCTGTGGAGCTCGCGTGCGAAGGCGAGCGTCTGCCTCGGCTTGAACCAGTGGCTGTGTCCCGGGCCGGTGGAGAGGAAGAAGCGCGTGTGATCCTCCCGCAGGGTCGCCGCGAGCGCAGGTGCCAGTTTCGTCGGATCGTTCGCTGCCAGGACGGTCCTCGGCGCGTGTCGGAACGGCCCGTCGTGCAACGGGGAGAAGTAGGCCGACCACGCCTCCACGGCTCCGAAGAGGCTTGGATGCCGAAGCGCGATGTCGACTGCGCCGAAGCCTCCCGCCGACAGCCCCGCGATCACCCGGCCGCTCCGGGTCGCCACGGTGGGGAGGTGAGCATCGACCCACGGCACGATCTCGTCGACCAGTGGCGCAGCGATCCGGCCGGCCCATTCGCCGTTGTAGCGAGGGTCGGGCCCGGCCGCCGGCATGACGGCGATGAACGGCTCGATCGCGCCCTGTTCGATCTCGGTGTCGGCCCAGTGTGCGAGGTCGGTGCCCGCGAGGTACTCGGTCGGGGTGCCCGGCATGCCGTGCAGCAGGTAGACGACCGGGTAGCGCTGGGAACGGTTGAAGCCCGGAGGCAGGTAGACGAAGCCGGGCCGCTGCTCGCCCGGGAAGACGCCGGTCTGCACGGTGCCGCCCGCCGGCCCGGCCGCGAAGGGCGCAAAGCCGGGGAGCAGCGCGGCGGCTGCGAGGATCGACAGCAGCGAGATCACCAGGCGACGGTAGCGGGCGGCAGGTGAACTCTCGGTTACGTCTTAGCTCGGATGGCTACAACTGACCTGTGAGACGCGTGGGCATCGCGCTGTTCGGTCTCGCGATCGCGGCGTCGGCTGCCGCTGTCGCGCTCGGACGGCAGTCGCACCAGGTCGACGAGAGCATTCGGTCAGTGGCGCTGAGCGGCACGGCGCATGCGCTCGTCGTCCTCCCCGACGGTTACGCGTCGAGTGGCAAGCACTACCCGGTGATCTACTTCCTGCACGGATTGCCTGCAGGGCCGAGCACGTACCGGAACAGCGCGTGGCTCGGTGACATGCTCGAACGCGTCGGGCCTGCGATCCTCGTCATGCCGCAGGGAGCGCGGGCCGATGACACCGACCCGGAGTACCTGAACTGGGGCGTGGGGCGAAACTGGGAGACCTTCGTCTCGGAGGAGCTCCCCGCCGTGATCGACAAGCGGTTCCGCACGATTCGCTCGCGAAACGGGCGGGCGTTGATCGGACTGTCTGCCGGCGGCTTCGGCGCGACCGTGCTCGGGCTGCACCACCTCGGCAGCTTCTCGGTCGTCGAGTCCTGGTCGGGGTATTTTCATCCGACCGACCCGACCGGGACACGCGCGCTCGCGCGCGGGCCGCTGACGAGCGCGCACAACCTGATCTCGGTGCTCAAGGCGGACGATCGTGATCGATCGACATTCTTCGGCTTCTACGTCGGCGACGGCGACTCGCGTTTCCTCGCGGAGAACCTTCAGCTGAACCGCGAGCTGAACGATGCGCACGTCAAGCACCTCTTCGCGGTCTACAGCGGCGGTCACACCACCAAGCTCTGGCAGTCGCACGCGCGCGTCTGGCTCGGGCTTGCGCTCGCGCACCTCGCTCACGCCGCCTAATACGCGCTTAACCGCTCCTTTAGCGAGCGTGGCGTACAACGAAGGCCGTGCTCGGCACGGCTCCGACGTTCCCCGCTCGCGTTCGGCTCGTCGCCGTTGCGCTGACGGCCTTCGTCGGGGTCGGGCTCCTCGGCGCCTACCGCTACGTCGACAACTACTGGGTCTATCGCGGCTTCGCGCCGCCCAAGGATCCGGCCTTCGTCCACGTCGCCGGGGTGGCCACGCATTTCGAGCTGGCGAGTGCCGCGCTCGGCGGCCGCACCCAGCCGGTCGACGTCTACCTGCCGCCCGGCTACGCGGCGAGCCCGCGGCGGCGCTACCCGGTCATCTACCTGCTCCACGGTGTGCCGGGCAGACCCGGCGCCTTTCTCGAGACGGTCAGGCTCGGGGTGGTCGAGGACGAGCTCGTCGCGCTCCATCGCATCGCGCCCGCGATCCTCGTCATGCCGTTCGGCTCGACGGGCTCGTTCACGGACGAGGAATGGGCGAACGGCGTTCGGCCGAAATCGAACTGGGAGACGTTCGTCGCGCGCGATCTCGTTCGTGCGGTCGACGCCCGCTACAGGACGATCCGCGAGTGGGAGCGCCCGTGCGCTCGCGGGTCTCTCCGAGGGCGGCTACGGCGCGCTGAACATCGGCATCCATCACCCCGGCGAGTTCGCCGTGCTCGAGAGCTGGTCCGGCTACCAGCGCGCCGATCCGATTCGCTCCATCTTCGGGATCAACCGCGCGGTGCTGACGCGGAACAGCCCGAGCCTCACCCTGGGCGCCGCCGCGGCGAAGCTGCGTCGGGCTCACACCTACGTGTGGTTCTACAGCGGCACCGATGATCACTTCGTGAAGCAGAACACCGCTTTCGCCGCCGAGTTGAAGCGCGATCACATCCCGCATCACTACTTCGTCGTGCACGGCGGTCACAACTGGGGCATCTGGCGCGGGAACGCATCGCGCGCTCTGATCGCGATGTCGCGGAGGCTCCACGGTGCGTAAGGTGGCGGCACTGCCGGTGCTGCTCGTTGTCGCCGTGGCGACCAGCGGGTGGTTCTATCTCTACAACCCGGCCATCCCCGGCCCGCGCGTGCGGCTCGCGCTGCCGCTCGACGAGCTCTCACACCATGCGTCTGCATCTCTGCTCTGGTTCGCCGTGGTCTGGACGGCTGCTGCTGCGCTGCTCGGGCTCTACGCACGCTGGGCCCGCATCGAGCGTCTTTCCGGCTCGCTGCTCTTCGCCGTCGGGATCGGGACCTATGCGTACCTGCAGACCGGCGTCTCGGTCGCCGTCGTGCGGCAGGTCTCTGCCCGGTCGGCGTTCGACGTGGCGTCTCGCCTCTCGGCCGTGTACCTGCCGGCGGTGATCGTCGGGCTCGGAGCGGCCGCGCTCGCCGTCGGGCGCCGTCACGAGCGCGCGCCGGCCGTCGTCGGAGGGCTCGTCGCCGTGGGAGCGCTCCTCAACCTGCTCCATGCCGTGCTGCCCGGCGAGAACATGGGTCTCGTTCGCAGCTTCACACCCGACGCCGTCGGGCCGTTCGCCCACGCGCTCGGTGTCGTGGCCTCTGTCGCGCTCCTCGTTGCGGCGCGTGGTCTCGTTCGGCGGCGGCATCGAGCCTGGCAGCTGGCGGTCGGTGTGGCGGCTCTCTCGGCCGCGCTGCATGTTCTGCGCGGAATCAACGACGGCACGCTTGCGTCGGTTGTGATCCTCACGCTGCTGCTCGCGCGTCGGCATGACTTCGACCGGCCGGGCGACGTGACGAACCGGCGCACGGCGCTCCAGCGGCTCGCGCTGTCGCTCACCGTCGTCACCGCCTACGCGTTTGCGGTCCTGTGGATCCACCGCATCGACGCCGACCAGCCGCTCACCTTCCGCTTCGCTGCTCGAGAGACGGTGGGTGGACTGGTGGGTCTCCACGTCGGCGGCTCCCCGCACCTCAACGGCCACTTCGGTGAGTGGTTCCCGCTCTCGCTCTTCCTGCTCGGGATCGCGATGACGCTCTGGGTGGTCGCGGCCTGGCTCTCGCCGTGGCGGCACCGCGTGCTCCAGGGGCATCGCGAGCGCGAGCTCGCATCGGCGCTGGTGCGGACCTGGGGAATGGACACGCTCGCGCCGTTCGTGCTCCGAGCCGACAAGTCGTACTTCTTCGGGCCGGAGGAGTCGGCGTTTCTCGCCTACCGGGTGTTGGGTGGCGTGGCAATCGTTTCCGGCGACCCGATCGGCCCGCCGGAGGCGTTCGACGAGCTTTTACGGCTCTTCGTCGCCCACGCCCACGAGCGCGACTGGCGGATTGCGATTCTCGGCGCCTCCGAGCGCTGGTTGCCCCTGTACGCACGGAACGGACTGCATTCCCTCTACCACGGAGACGAGGCGGTGGTCGACGTCGAGTCCTTCTCGCTCGAGGGCCGCGCCATTCGCAAGGTGCGCCAGTCCGTGCACCGGCTCGAGCACGCCGGCTACACCGCGCGGGCGCTGCGACCGAGCGAGCTCGATCGCCGTGTTCGCGACGAGCTCGAAGGCGTTGCGCGTGCCTGGCGCGGTGCCGAGCCGGAGCGTGGCTTCGTGATGGCGCTCGACCGGCTGTTCAGGCTCGGCGACCGTGACGCGCTGTTCATCGTCGGCTTCGATCCGGCGGGCAACGTCGCCGGCTTCCTGCATTTCGCCGTCTCGTCGGCCGGACGCGCCCTGTCGCTGTCGTCGATGCCGCGGCTCAGGGACAGTCCGAACGGGTTCAACGAGTGGTTGATCTGCGAGACGATCGCGTGGGCCCGCAGCCACGACTACGAGCACGTGTCCCTGAACTTCGCGCCGTTCGCCGCGCTGCTCGCCCCGGAGGCAGAGCTGTCGAGCCTGCAGGGAATACAGCGGCGCGCGCTGCTCAAGCTGAAGGGGCACTTCCAGCTCGACAACCTGCTGCTCTTCAACCGCAAGTTCGCTCCGCGGTGGGAACGGCGCTTCGTCGTCTACGAGAAACGCCGCGATCTCCCGCGTGTCGGCGTCGCCGCCCTGGCCGCCGAGGCGTACCTGCCCTTCCAGGGCAAACGTTGAGCATCGCGGCCGGGCTCCTGCTGGCTCTGGGGTCCGCTGTCGCACTCAACTGGGGCTGGGTCGCGCAGCACACGGCCGCCGCGGAACTGCCGAAGCTCGCAGTGCGGCACCCGCTGGCGTCGCTGCGGCTGCTCTTCCGCGACCTGCGGTGGCTCGTCGGCTTCCTCGTCGGGCTGGGCGGCTGGGCGTTGTACATCGGCGCTCTCGCACTGGCGCCGCTCTCGCTCGTGCAGGCCGTCGCGGCCGGCGGGATCGGCGTGCTCGCGCTCTTCGCCCACCGGGCGGGCGCAGCGCTCACTCGCCGCGACCTCATCGCGGTCGCCGTCTCGACGGGGGGCCTGCTGCTCCTGGCCGTGTCGCTCGTGGGTGGCGCGAACCCGGGGAGCCAGGCGCACGGCGGCGCGATCGCCGGCTGGCTGGTTGCATCGTTCGTCGTCGCCTGCCTCGGCGTGGCCGGCGGCGCGTCGCTTGCCCCGGGCGCCGGCCTCGGGCTGGCCGCGGGCGTGCTCTATGCGGCCGGCGATGTCGCAACGAAGGCGGTCTTTGCCGGCGGTGTGTGGCTCGTGCTCGTCATCGTGATCCTGACGGCACACGGCGCCGCGTTCGCCGCGCTCCAACTCGGCTTCCAGCGCGGTCAGGCCCTCGCAACGGCCGGAACGTCGACGTTGCTGACGAATGCCCTCCCGATCGTCGCCGGCCTCGTCGTCTTCCACGAGCAGTTGCCGGGCGGGGCCTACTCCGTGCTGCGGATCGTGTCGTTCGCGGCTGTCGTCGCCGGCGCTGTCCTGCTCGCTCGCGAGCCTCTAGATGACGACGATCCCGTCCGCGTCGCTGTAGAGCATCTCGCCGGGTGTGAAGACGGCGCCGCCGAAGCTCACCGGGACGTCGACCTCGCCGGCGCCGTCCTTCCTGCTCGGGCGCGGGTTGGAGCCGAGCGCCTTGACCCCGATCTCGAGGTTCGCCAGAGCCTCCACGTCTCGCACGCAGCCGTTGATCACGAGGCCGCCCCAGCCGTTCGCGAGCGCGAGACCTGCGACGTTGTCGCCGACGAGCGCGCAACGTAGAGAACCGCCGCCGTCGACCACCAGCACTCGTCCGGCGCCGGGCTCGGCGACGCGCCGCTTCACGAGGACGTTGTCCTCGCTGCAGCGAACCGTCGCGATCGCGCCCGAGAACGTCTCGACACCGCCGAACTGGCGGAACTGAACCTCGCACACGATCGCTGTTTCCCCGTGTGCGTCCCAGATGTCGGAGGTCGACGTCACGCGTGCACCAGCACGAGGTCGAAGAATCCCTGTTCGAAGAGCTCGCGTACGGCGTGCACTGCGTCGGTGCGGAGCTCGGAGGCTTCGCGCTTGCCCAGCTCGAGCCGGCGAACCATCCGTTCGATCGCCCGGTCGAGCGTCCGGTGGCCGTCGAGCGTGGTGAGCAGCTCGGCGATCTCCGGCTCGAGCTCGAGCTCCGGGCACGTTCCCTCGTCCAGCACGATGCGAACCTCCTGGACCTCGCCGTGCCGGTCGAGCTCCTGGTCGAAGCGCACCTCGTCGGCGAGCACGAGGCGCGCCTCGAGGATCGCGGCGGCGCCCTCCTCGGCGATCAACGCGAGCGCGGCGAAGACGCGCTCGATCTGATCGCTCGCAAACTCGAGCTCCTCCTCGTCGGCGGGGTCCGCGCGAACGATGTGGTGATCGCCGTCGCGTCTGCGCATGAGGACTGCGCCCTCGCTGATCCAGCCCGCCTCGAGCGCGTCGAAATACTCCGCCCATTCGTCGAGGGCGGCGCCCATCGAATCAGGGTCGCCGGTGAAATGCTCGTTCCACCCGGCCGCGTGGTCGAGGGGGTCCGCGGCGCTGAGACCGAGGATCCAGGCGTCGCAGCCGTTTCCGTCGATCCAGGCGTGCACCCGTTCGTCCGGGTCGTCCTCCGACTCCGCGAGCCAGCTGACGAGCACCGATGCGTGGCCGCCGTCGGCGAGATGCTGGGCCGCTTCGCGGACGACGCGTTCCGACAGCTGGTCGCCGGGCAGGCCGCCGTCGCGGTACTGCCAGCGCCGTTCGGGCGAGATCACGTACGGCGCGTTGCAGGTGATGAGGTCGAACGTCTCGCCGGCGACCGGCTCGAAGAGGCTTCCGAGCCGTGTCTCGACATTGTCGATGCCGTTCAGCGCCGCGCTGATCTGCGTGAACGCGAGCGCGCGCGCGTTCACGTCGGTCGCGATCACGTGCTCGGCGTGCTTTGCGGCGAGTAGTGCGTGCGCTCCGTTGCCGGTGCCGATGTCGAGCGCGCGATCGACCTGACGGCGCGGTGTGAGCGACGCGAGCCAGTACGCCGTCGGCGTGAAGCTCGACACCCAACCCGGCGGGTCGTCCTGGCCGCGCGAGAAGCCGTCGAACGCCAGGTAGAGCCCCTCGGCCGGGACGAGGCGGGCGCGGGGGACGACCTCGTCGCCGACGGTCTGAACGAGCCCGATCGTGAGGAGCGCCTGCACGCCGTCCGGTCCGAGAGCCGCTGCGGCATCGGCCGCCGCAACCGGGCGCTGGAGCAGCAGCAGGCGGATCGTCGTCGCGAGCGCGGAGCGAGGTAGGCGGCGTTCGAGAACGACCGACTCGGCGAGGTCGGCGGACGGCCCTTCTTCCCCGAGGAGCTCCTCGATCGCGTCGGTCGTGTAGCCGACCGCACGCAGCGCTGCACCGAGAGTCGCCGCGGCGTCGAGGTCGGGGTGGGGGTCCCAGGCATTCATGTGCGCGCTCATCCTGCCTCTAACCGTCGATCGTCAGGCTGGCGAGGTCGCGAGGATAGTCGGTGAGGATCTCGATGCCGTCGCCGGTGACGACCACGGTGTCGGAATGGCGGAAGCCGCCGAGGTCGCTCGAGTAGACGCCCGGCTCGATCGTGAACACCATCCCTTCCTCGACGCGCGTGGGATCGCCGGTGTCGAGGAACGGTGCCTCGTGGTTGCGGAGGCCGATCGCGTGTCCGACGTGCTGGCGCCAGTACGGCATCAGGTCGTTGGCCGCGAAGTAGTCGAGCACCGCGTTGTCGACGTCGGCGCAGGTCACTCCTGGGCGCAGCGCTGCGAATGCCGTCTCCTGTGCCGCGAGCATGTGCGCGAACAGGCGGCGCATCTCCCCGGTCGGAGGGCCGATCACCATTGCACGTTCGAGCTCGGCGTTGTAGCCCCAGACCGGCGCGCTCGTCTCGGTGACGAGAACGTCGCCGAGTTGGAGCTCGATGTTGTGGGCGACGGCGTGCGCCCACGAGCTGCGGCGGCCGATCTGGCCGCGGTAGCCGGCCGACGCCCCGTCTGCCGACCCCTGCTGGCCGCCGAACCGTTGTCCCAGCTCTGCCAGCATCGCCAGCGTCGCGTCGTGCCCTGCGCGAAGACTTGCTTCGGCTTCGGTCGTCCCGGGCCGCGAGTGCTCTTGCAGCACCCGGTGGGCGTGCTCGCACCAGCGCGCGCTCTCGCGGATCAGCTCGACCTCGGCGGGGCTCTTGCGCACCATCAGCGATTCGACGAAGGGCGCGAGCGGCGCCACGGCGCCGCCGGTTGCCGCACTCAGCGCCGGCCCCGCGTAGCCGAGGATCCCTGGATAGCCGTCACTGTCCGCGGCGACCTGTCGCAGGCCGAGAGCTTCGAGGACGCGCGCGAGGATGTGCATCGGGTGCTCGAGGCCTGGGTACTCCGGATACGACTCGACCCGCTCGAAGTCGGTCTCCGCGCGCACTCGCTCGACCTCGAACTCCGGCACGAACACCACCAGGTCGCCCGACGCGCTGCCGACGAACGCCACGGGACGTTCCGTGGCCAGGAAGCCGAAGCCGGTGAAGTACTGGATGTACTTCTCGTCGAAGAGCACGTATCCGTCGAGCTTCTGCTCGGCAACCTGCTCGAGCAGAAGCTCTCGGCGGACGTTCAACTCGTCCGCGTGAATCCCGGTCTTCACGCGGACGACTTTACGCGTTCTCGACGGCGACCTCTCCCGGCGCGTGCTGCCGCGCGCGCTGTTGTCGTTCCTCTTCCAGCGACGGCAGGAAGAGCGCCGTACGGGCCCAGTCGGGCATCCACCAGTTGGCTCTGCCCATCAGCCGCATCAACGATGGCACGAGCAGAGCGCGGATCACCGTCGCGTCGAAGATGATCCCGGCGGCGAGGCCGATGGCGAACTCCTTGATCTCGAAACCGGGGCTCGACGACAGGACGAGGAACGCGAACATCAGGATCAGCGCGGCGCTCGTCACCAGCTTGCCGGTCCGCGCGAGCCCGAGCTCGATCGCCTGAGTGGTCGAGCCCGTCTCGTCGTACGCCTCACGCATGCGCGAGAGCATGAAGACCTCGTAGTCCATCGAGAGGCCGAACAGGAACGCGAAGATCATCAACGGGATCCAGGCGGTGATCGCCTGCGTCGCCGTGATGTTCCACAGTCCTGATCCGTGGCCCTCCTGGAAGATGAGGACCACGATCCCGAACGCCGCTCCGAGCGAGACGAGGTTCAGGAGCACCGCCTTGATCGGCAGGACGATCGAGCGGAACGCGCGTGCCAGCAGGATCAGCGTGAGGATCATCACGAACGCGAGCACGTACGGGAAGTTGCCGTAGATCGCGTGGACGAAGTCACGGTCTGTCGCCGTGACGCCGCCGAGCGTTCCGTCGGTGCCTTTCAGGGCGCCGTTGACGCGGTTGACGATCGACTGGATGCCGGGCGCCGCTCCGTCGACGTTCGGGAAGGCCTCGACGAGCGTGTTCTGGCCGTTCCGCCAGCCCGCGGGCACGACTCCGCCGGAGACGCCGTCCACCCTGCTCACCTTGGCGGCGATCGCGTCGCCGTTGCCGCCGTCCTCGACGAGCACGTTGAACGGCTTCATCACGCCGGGACTGATGCCGGCGTCGGCGAGCATTGCCCGGCCGGCGATTGCCGTCCCGGTCCCGGGGAAGTTCTTCAGCTGCGACTCGTTCGGGTTCAGCTGCAGGCCGAACGCGACCAGGATCGCGACGATCACGATCCCTGCGGCTGCGATCGGCACCGGACGACGGTTGACGAGCCTCGCCCAGCGGCCCCAGAACCCGTCCTCCGGATGGCCGTTGTCGGCGAAGCGCTTCGGCATGACCCGCACGCTGTTGATGCGCTGCCCCATCACCGCGAGCAGCGCCGGCAGCAGCGTGATCGCCGTGATCACCGAGACGGCCGGGATGAGCATCCCGCCGATGCCCATCGAGCGGATGAACGGCAGCGGCAGGATCACCAGCGACAGCAGCCCGACCGCCACCGTCGAGCCGGAGACGATCACCGACCGGCCGGCGTGCGTCATCGTCTCGACGATCGCCGTCTCGACATCCTCGCCCTCCCGCAGTTCGTCGCGGAAGCGGAAGATCATCAACAGCGCGTAGTCGATCGCCACGCCCAGGCCGACGAGCGCGATGAGGAACTGGACGATGATCGAGACGTTCGTGATGTACGTCAGGATCCAGATCAGGGTGAACGTGTTGAGGATCGACGCGACCGCAACACCGATCGGCATCAGCACCGCCGGCAGCGTTCCGAACACGAACAGCAGGATCACGAGCGCCCCGAGCGCGCCGATCACTGCCTCGAGGAGCACGCTCGGGCCACCGCTCGCGCCGTGCGTCGACGCCTCCTCGAGCGGATCGTGGCCGGTGACCTCGACGGTCGTGCCGGACGGAAGTCCCGCTGCGGCGACCGCTCGGATCTGCTCCGCCCCGCTCTTCGTGTCGAACTTGGCGACACCCGCCGGATAGATCTCCTGGAACGTCGTGTGCCGGTCCTGCGACACGTACGCGGGGTTGTTGTGCGTGGTGAAGTACGAGCTCGTCAGCGCGCCGGGGCTCGCCGCCGCCGCGCGCGCCATCGATGCCTTGATCGCGGCGCTCTGCGTCGCGTCACCCCGCGTGTGGTAGACGACGACGGTCGGCGGCCGGACGCCGACGCCGAAGACCTCGAGGGTGCGCTGGCTCGCCTCGTACGCGGACTTGCCCGGGATCGAGAAGCTCTGGTACCAGCGCTTCGAGACCTGGCCGGCAGCGAAGCCGCCGAAGACCGTGAGCACGATCCAGACGCCGATGACGGCGAAGCGATGGCGGGTGACGAAGTGGGCGAGGCGTGCGAGCATGTGATTCTCCTTCCGGCGTAAGCTGATCCAGAAACTTACAGGCGCCGCATTATTTCTGCAACTGTATATATTGGGTTACACTACGCGCGTGGGCCTGCGGGAGTCCAAGAAGCTGCACACCCGGCAGCAGCTCGCCGTCGAGGCGATGCGGCTGTTCGCAACCCGGGGCTTCGACCACGTCACCGTCGCGGAGATCGCTGCTGCGGCGGGCGTCTCGGAGAAGACCGTGTTCAACTACTTCCCGACCAAGGAGGACCTCTTCTTCGACGAGGTGCCGAAACGTCAGGCGGCGCTCGTGGAGGCGATCGAGACACGGGAGCCCGGCGAGTCGATCCTCGGCGCGCTGCGCCGGCTCCAGCTGGGCGAGTGCCCACGCCTTTGTAGCCCGGGTTTCGCGACGTTCGCGCGGATCATCGAGGAGTCGCCTGCGCTGCAGGCCAAGGAGCTCGAGGTGATGGCGCATTTCGCCCAGGTGCTCGCCGAGGAGATTCAGCGAGAGCTCGCCGTCGACGAGCGCGACGCCCGGATCGCCGCCGGCCTGCTGATCAGCGTCCACCGGCAGCTGTTCCGGGGCGCACGACGGCAGGCGCTCGCGGGCAAGCACGGGCCTGCGGCGATCCGGCGGCTGCGCGGCGACCTGGAGCGGGCCTACGACCTGCTCGAGCGTGGGCTCGGCCAGCTCGAGGGGCCCGGCCTGGCGCAGCGGGCCGGCTAGAACACGCCGCCGGCCACGCTCTTCGTCCGCGTGTGCACCGTTTCGCGCGCAGCGCGCGGGTCGAGCAGGACGTAGATCAGGTCGACGATCAGGTTCCCGACGATCACGAGCACGGTGACCACCGTGACCACTGCGAGGACGAGCGGAAGGTCGAGCGAGCGGTTCGCCCCGCCCATCGCGACGACCGCCAGGCGTCCCAGCCCGCGAATGCCGAATGCCGCCTCGACGAAGATTGCAACGCCGATCGCCGTCCCGATCTCCATGCCGATCATCGTCAGCACGCGCAACGACGCGCTCGGAAGCACGTGGAACGCGAGCACCCGAGTTTCACCGGCGCCCTTGGCGCGCGCGGTGCGCACGAAATCCTCGTGCATCGTCTCGGCGACGGTCAGCCTGATCATG
The DNA here is from genome assembly GCA_963703445.1 of uncultured Thermoleophilia bacterium. Classification (GTDB taxonomy): domain Bacteria; phylum Actinomycetota; class Thermoleophilia; order Gaiellales; family Gaiellaceae; genus PALSA-600. The sequence continues at coordinate 158,666 of CAVPEK010000007.1, forward strand.
CGCGTGTACAGGGCGAGGAAGAGCAGCGCGAACGTGATCCAGGGAAGGATCAGGTGCGACGTCCAGTCCTTCAACCCTCCGCACAATGCGCCCTGGCCGGGCACGAGCGGGCAGTACCCCGCGACCCGGAACGTCCGCAGATGGCCGAATGTGCCTTCGAGAATCAGTCCGACGACCATCGGGTGGATGCACAGCGCAATCAGCGCGAGGAGCGAGATCGACCTGTCGGACCACGATCCGACGCGGCTGCCGGAGAACGCGCCGAGCGGGATCGCGAGCAGCAGGACGAGCAGTGACCCGCCGAGGATGATCGACAGAGTGATGCGCAGGTCGGGGTAGAGGGTCTGCCCGATCGGACGCTGCGCGAGGCTGCGGTTCTCGATCAGCTTCGTGCCCGCCCACTGGTGACCGAGGTCGCCACGCAGAACGTGCGAGAGGTAGTCGGTGTACTGGACGATCTTGGGCCGGTCGAGGCCGAGCAGATGATTGGCGTTCGCGATCTGCGCCTCGGTGAGTACGGGCGCGTCGGGGTAGACGAAATTCGCCGGCTGCGTCGGGAGCGCCCAGTAGATCGCGAAGGTGAGTGCGAGCACGGTGCAGAGCGTGAGCAGTCCCGCGCCGATCCGCCGGGCCATGAAGGCGAGGATCCGCATCAACCGTCCGCCCAGGGCTCGATGGCGCGTCGCACGCCCTCGGAGAGCTGGTTGAGGGAGACGACGGTCAGCACGATCGCAACGGTCGGGAAGATCGTCTGCCACGGCGTGAAGTACTGGCCGTTGTAGGGATGGGGTGCGTTGATCGTCCCCCACGAGGTGGCGAGGAGCGATCCGAAGGTGGGGGCGGCGACCGGGACTCCGACTCCGATGAAGCTCAGGCCCACCTCGAGCAGGATGTTCGTGCCGACCGCGACTGCTCCCCACACGAGCAGCACCGGAACGACGTGAGGTAGGAGGTGCCGCCACATGATCCGTCGATTCGACGCCCCGATCATGTGACTCGCCTCGACGAACTCGGACCTGCCGAGCGTCAGCAGGTGCGCGCGGATGAGGCGCGTCGGATAGAACGAGGTGAAGAGACCGATCAGGAGCGCTTCTGCGGCGACTCCCCTCGGTACGACCCAGCTGTAGCTCGCGAACTGGAGCGAAGAGCTGATGCGGGCGAGCGCGAAGATCAGGAACAGCAGTAATGGAAACGCCATCACGGTCTCGGTGAAGCGTGAGACGACGGCGTCGGGGACGCCCCCGAGGTAGCCGGCGGCGATGCCGATCGGGAGCGCGATCGCGAGCGCGACGAACATCGCGGCCAGAGCGATCTCGAGCGAGGTGCGCGCAGCGTCGAGGAGACGGATCAGCTCGTCGCGGCCGAGTGGGCCGTCGGCGCCGAGGACGAACAGCGTCGTCTTCGCGTGAGGCGGCTGGATCAGTTGTCCGAAGTCGTCCACGAGGACCGCTTTCGTCACCGGGACGTGTGTCCACGGCCCGGTCGGCCGCAGGTCGGCGTTGGTCGCGTACGGGAACGGGATCGACACCGTTGTGCCCGACCAGCCGTGTCACGATCGCTCCGCCGAAGAGCCCCGAGAGCAGGACCACGATCAGGAACACGAGTGCGACGAGCGACCAGCGGTCGCGACGCAGGCGAGCCCAGGCCGACCGCCACGGGCCTCTTGGACGCGCGTCGTCGCCCGCTGCCCGCGAGGAGCTCATCCGGTTTCGGAGCCTATCGTCAGGGTCATCGCAAGTGGCGCGTGCGAGAAGCGCTACGCGGTTTCCCTCGCCCCGGATGTCGGGCTAGACGATCCTCAGCAGCCCGCGCGCGATCATGTAGACCCCGATCAGCGCGAGCACGGCGATCCCGACGCGTGGGCCGGTGCGGTCGAGCCACGCGTTGAACCTCGCGGTCAGGCGCGCTGTTTGCTCCGGCGCGACGGCATAGCCGAGAAGCGGGATCTCGATGAACGCGAACATGATCAGGTAGAAGCCGAGCAAGAGCGCGACCGTTGCGCCGAACGAGTAGTCGAGCTCCGCAATGTCCTTGAGCGCCACCAGCGGGACGACACCGGGCACGATGTTGAAGACGATCCCGGCAACGAACGCGAGCGGTGCGCCGCGATCGAGCATGCGTTCCATGCGGCTCGGCCCGGCGTCGGTTGGAGCAGCCACTGGAGCAGCACGGTGCCGTCGCGCGCGGAGCACGTAGGCCAGGACCAGGGCTGCGATCCCGGCCGCGATCTCGACGCCGGGGCCGAACCAGGAGTCGGAGTGCGTGGTCAGCGACGCATCCTTCAGCACGTAGATGACGATCAGTCCGACGACCATGGTGGTGAGGAGCCCTCCGACGAGGAAGGACGCCATCAGCCGGCCCGGATGCGACGCACGCAGCGAGATCAGCACGACGGCGAGCAGGATCGGCCAGAACGCGGACGCAATGGCGAGCGGGATAAGGTCCTTCATGTGCAGCGCGACTCTGGCAGCCGGACCGGATGCTGATTCGCCGCCGCCGGCGGGCCGCGCGTCCGTTCCGATCGGGGGCCTGATGGACGAACCGTCCACGGCGACCGCGAGAGCCCGGGCGCGTCTCGCTGCGCTGCAACAGCGGGCAGAGCGCATCGCGGAGCGCGCCCAGGCCGAGCGAAGCCGCCACTCGAGCCTCGACGCGCTGTTCGAGATGCTCGACCGCGACTCGGAGGTCGGCGGCGGGATCATGGCCGGCGCGCTCGCCTACCGGCTCTTCATCTGGCTCCTGCCACTTGCCCTCGTCGCCGTCGCCGGGCTCGGGATCGCCTCGAATGCCGAATCGAGCAGCCCGGAGTCGCTGGCCAAGTCGGCAGGCCTCGCGGGCCTCGTGTCCGGCTCGGTCGCGAGCGCTGCCCACAGTTCCACCCGCTGGTATGCACTCTTGGTCGGCATCCCGATCCTGCTCTACGCGACGCGCAGCGTTCTGCGCACGCTGATCGTCGCGCACCGGCTCGTCTGGACCGACCTCCGCGCGCACGCGCCGCGACCGACGCTCAAAGCGTCGGTCAGATTGCTCGGGATCCTGATCGCACTGCTCGCCGTCTCGATCCTCGCGGCCGCGGCGAGACGCGGTTCGGGCCCGCTCGGGCTCCTGGCGACCCTTGCGATGACGCTGCCATACGCGGCTCTCTGGCTGCTGCTCTCGAACCATCTTCCCCACCGCGACGCGACGTGGCAGGCGCTGCTTCCCGGCGCCGTGCTCTTCGGCGTGGGCATCGAAGTCCTCCACCTGGTGCTCGTCTACTTCATCGCACCGTTCGCCGGCAACAAGCAGGGCACCTATGGTGCGCTCGGGCTGGCTGCGGCGCTGCTCCTCGAGCTCTTCCTGCTCAGCCGGCTCGCAGTCGCGACCGCGGTCGTGAACGCCACGCTCTGGGCGCGACGGTCACGAGACGCCGTCGCGGCTCAGGGGAAGTGAGAGCCGTCGAGGTGCAGGTCGAAGCTGCCGCCTTGCGTGCACCCTGAGGGCACCACGTACTGCGGTGTGTCGGCGAAGTCGGAGGGGTTGTCCGCGAGTTGCTCGCGCATCAGTTGCCGGGCCGTCGACGGCGAGAGCCCGAGGGCCTCGCCCACCCCGACGCCCGACTGGTAGGCGTAGCAGTTGGCGAGCGCCTCGCTCGATTCGCCGTTCAGGTGCCAGGCTTCGTGGGCGAGCACCGCAATCGCGTGACCCGAGGCGGGGCCGTTGGCGCGCCCGCGGTGGTGGATCAGATAGAGCTGGTAGCAGATCTGGGGCGTCAACCAGGCACGCCGGCCGCCGACCACGGCCAGCCCGTCGGCGTCCTGGACGTAGCCGACGTGCCGGCCGGCCACGTCGCAGATCACATCGGCCGGGTGCCCGGCGATGCGGGCTGCCTGACGGTCGAGGACCTCGACGGTCGCTGCACGCGCCGACGTCGAGAGGTGCTGCCAGTGCTCACCCCGCGAGTCGAGGAAGAACAGCCCGGCGAAGAGCGCCAGAACCGCGAGTGCCTGAACGAGGCGTGTTCGGGTTCGGTTCCCGGCCCTTTGCCTCACCGGTTCGACGTGCAATGCGACCGGGCTCGCGGCGTTATCGATCGCCGCGAGCTCGTGGTGCCCCGGGCCGAGCTCGGCCAGCTCTACGCGGTGTGCCTCCAGCCACTCGGCAACCTCCTCGCTGTCCAGCTCGCCTGGCCGAAGCACGAGCTCCGCATCGCCCTGCCTGACGGTGACCGTGTGCGCCTTCCAGCCCAGCTCGTCGAGGTCGCGCTGCTGGGGGCCCGGGTCGGCGAACGCGCGCCGCCGTCTACGCGCGCGAACACCGCTGAAGAAGAACTGCGCCTCGACGGCGGCGGCGGCGACGAACGGCAGGAGCGGCGGCAGCCACACCTGAAGGTCGTCGCTCGCGAGGTAGACGATTGCGAACGTGAGCAGGAGCAGCCGCCAGGCCCAGAGTGGACGAAACGACATGTGGCGACCATGCTGCCCGTCGGCCCGGCGCTGCTGCTCTTCCGACGGCAGGCGACTAGTGCCAGGCGACGACGAGCAGCACGACGCACGTGGCCGCGGCGAGCGCGACGACGACCGCGTTCGCGAGCAACGCCAACCGAAGCGACTTCGGCGGCCCGGTCTCCCGGCCGGACGCATCGGTCCTGCCTTCGCCCTCGAGGGCCTGCGTCAGTGTCTCGACGATGTACTGGTTGAGGCTCTGCCCCGACTTGTCGGACCGCGCTGCGAGTTGTGCGTGCAGCGCGCGCGGCATGCGGAGCAACAGCCGGCCGCTGTGGGTCGACTCGCGGGACGACTCACGCGAGCCTGTCGGCTTGCTCGTGGTCGTGCTCATCGCTCCTGAGAGTAGCGGCTCGTGCCGGTGGTGACAAAGTGGGGCCCTCGAGGCGGCGGCGCATCTTCTCGATCGCGCCGCCGAGCAGGCGCGAGACATGAGCCTGCGAGAGGCCGAGCCGCGCGGCGACGTCTGCCTGCGTGCAGTCGCAGAAGAAGAGGAGCAGCACGATCCACCGCTCGCGGTCGTCCAGATCGCGCACCGCGCTCGCGACCGTGGCGCGGTCGAGGAGAACGTCGTCCAGTGCCTCTTCCGGGCCGGGGAGCTCGTCGTCGACCAGACTGCCGGCGGGCGGCAGCGGCGGCACGTGCCGTGGCAGGCGCACGGTCGCCGCGCGGTCGCGCAGGTGATGACGGATCTCGCCTTCCACACAGCGGGCCAGGTAGGCGGGCAGTTCGACGCGCGAGGGGTCGCACCGGTCGACCGCGCGCACGAGGGCGAGGGCTCCGACCTGCGCGAGGTCGTCGGGCCGTTCTCCACGTCCGGCATACCGCCGCGCCACACTTCGCGCCAGTGGCAGGTGAGCTTCGATCAGTCGGCGCCGTTCGTCCCCTACGCTGATCACTCTGCGATCGTAATCACGCTCGGAGAAAAAAGAAAGACATTTCCGAGAAATTTCCGTATCAAGATCGCTGCAACTGGGTACTTATCTCTTCTAGATGGACCAAAGAGCGCGTCGGGAGGGGAGCGTAGCCAGATGGACCGCGGCGGTCGTGGTCGCGCTTGCGCTCGGTGCCGGTGCCTCGCCTTCTGCGTTCGCCTCCGGGGGCGTCAGCGCGCCGATCATGCCGCCGCCGGTCGTGCTGCCCGCGGTTGTCGTTCCTGAGCCGCCCGCGCCCCCACTGCCGACCGTCGTTGTCGACGCCCCGGCCGTCGCTGTTCCGGATGCCCCGACAGCGTCGGAAAGCCCGGAAAATGTGATTTCACCGGCGATACCACCCGTAGTATCGGCCGGGTCGCCGGCCGCCGAGCCGTCGCCGGCCCCCCTCCCCGGAGCTGCGCAGCCGACAGCCGCACCCACGGGGAGCATCGTCGCGCAGGGCGCTCCTGCAGGCGCGGCACCCGTGCCAACGCGCGCCTGTCCCGGCCGGTCCGGCGCCCGATCCGGGGCCGGCGGGGCCCGTGGCTGCTGATACCGGTGGTAATACTGCCGGTAATAATTCGTCTGGTATTACACCAGATGCACCGAATACCGGTTCGGTGACCCCTCCGGATGTCTGGATCTGGAACTGGAGTTGGAACTGCGACCCGAGCTCCGCTCCGGCGGTTCCCACCCCGCCCGCGGGAGCGACGATCTGGATCTGGAACTGGCAGTGGGACTGCCCCTCGGGCGCTCCGGCACCCGCCGCCGCCGTGCCGTCGGTCTGCGTCCAGTGCAACGTCGCGGTCTCGATCCGGATCGCCAGTCCGGGGAACGACGGCGACGTGACCCAGTCGAACCTTGCAGCAACGAGCGCAGCCTCGAGCGCGGCCTCGAGCGCCTCGGCTGCCAGCGCCGCTGCGGCGTCGCAGCCCGTCGCGCAGCCGGCATTGCCGCCCCCGCCGGTGCCTCCTTCGGTCCCGGCGGTCCTGCCGCCGATGCCAGTCTTCACGATGCCGTCGATCCCGCCGCCGCCGACCGTCGACGTGCAGCGGATGCTCGCGGGCGTGGTGCCGCTCACTGGAGTGGTGCCAACGACCTCGCCCGCTCAGAGCCAGGTCGACGACAGCACCTCGCAGGCGGCCGGGACGCCGCAGACCAGGCCGCCTGCGAGGCAGAAATCGTTCGTGCGCAGGCACAGGGTCGTCCGGAACCGGACTCTCGTCCGGCTGGAGTCATGGGCCTTCACGCAGGTCGTCGTCGCCCACTCGAGCAGGGCGCGGCCGCAGCCCGCCAAGGCCCAGCGCCCGACGCGCCCGACGCGCTCGAACTCGCAGCCGCTGCCGAGCGTCCCGCGGGCGCCGTTCCTTCCCTCCAGCCCCGCGGCAGCCGGGACGTTCGGCTCGTCCGCACACGGCGGTGGCGCGTCGGCGCTGACGGTCTCGCTGACCGGCGCGCTGACCTTCCTCGTCTTCGTTTTGCTGAGCAGCATCCTTCCGACCACGCTGCCGGGCCGTCGCAGACTGAGCGACGACCGGCACGCCCGTCCCGGCTAGCTCCGGCTCGTGTCCACGTGGGCTTCGGCAACCCGCCGCAGCCCGGTCCACGAGTTAGGAGGAGTGATGAGAAAGTTGATTCTCGCGCTCGTGCTGACGACGGCCTTGTGCCTTGCTCTCGCCGCCGTAGCCGCTGCCGACCCTGGGAACATCCAGGTGTCCGGCCAGTCGGCGACGACGTCGCAGCAGGCCGGGGCTGCGTCCAGTGCGACGCAGATCGACCCGAGCAACACCAACGTCTCGATTCGCGTTCTGAGCCCTGGTGACGACGGCAGCGTCTCGCAGTCGAACACCGCGGCCTCCACGGCGTCGGCCGGCAACCAGGCCGCCACGACGCAGACCGCGAATCAGACCGGTGCAGGCTCGGGCATCCAGACCGCGGAGCAGCAGGCCGGGACCGACCAGGTCGCGCTCGCGCTCTCCGAGGCCGCCCAGCTGGGCGCGTCCAACGTCAACACGCCGGTCCGGGTTCTCAGCCCCGGAGACGACGGTTCCGTGACGCAGGGCAACAGCGTCGGCTCGCAGGCCACGTCGGGGAACACCGCGGCGACCGGCCAGACGAGCACCCAGGGCCAGAGCAGCGCATGCAGCTGCAGCGGCTCGGGCTCCGGCGTCCAGTCCGCCAATCAGTCGGCGGGCACGGGACAGGAGTCTGGCGCCGCGTCGACGGCGACGCAGGATCATCCGTCGAACACCAACGTCTCGATCCGGGTGCTCAGCCCCGGTGGCGACGGTTCGGTGTCGCAGGCCAATACGGTCGGTTCGCAGGCCACGTCCGGCAACGCCGCGACGACGGGCCAGACGGCCACCCAGAACCAGGGCAGCCCTTCGTGCGGCTGCAGCGGTTCGGGCTCCGGCATCCAGTCCGCACATCAGTCGGCGGGCACGGAGCAGGAGTCGGGAGCGCTCTCGACGGCAACGCAGGATCATCCGTCGAACACCAACGTCTCGATCCGGGTGCTCAGCCCCGGTGACGACGGCTCTGTGTCGCAGGCCAACACTGCCGGCTCCACCGCGACGTCCGGCAACTCGGCAACCACGACCCAGAACGCCACACAGACGCAGGCCGGCAGCGGCTGCGGCTGCAGCACCATTCCGGTGCTCCAGGCGCCCGCAGCCCCGCTGGCCGCCGCAACGAGCGACGCCCCGGCGGGCGCCGCGAACCAGTCGAACACCGCAGGTTCGTCGGCCAACGCCGGCAACCTCGGCTCGACCGGCCAGAACGCCTCGCAGAGCACCTCGGGCAACGGAATCCAGACCGGCGATCAGTCCGCCGGCACGGATCAGTCCGCGGTTGCGCTGTCGAGCGCGAAGCAGATCGATCCTTCGAACACGGCCGGCTCGACCCGGGTGCTCAGCCCCGGTGACGACGGCTCCGTGTCGCAGGCCAACACCGTCGGCTCCGCCGCGACGTCCGGCAACTCGGCGACGACGACGCAGTCGTCGACCCAGTCGCAGGGCGGCTCGTGCGGTTGCCCCGAGCCGATCCGGAGCGACGTGCCCAGCACCTCGTATCCGTCCGGCTCGTCGTATCCGTCCGGCTCGTCGTATCCGTCCGGCTCGTCGGCGATCCAGATCGCAGGCCAGCAGGCGGAGACGAACCAGGGCTCGCTCGCCGGTTCAGCCGCCGAGCAGGTCGGGGCGTCGAACGACGCCTCGCCGGTTCGCGTCTGGAGCCCGGGCGACGGCGGGAACGTCACGCAGTCGAACACCGCCGGTTCCACCGCCACGTCCGGCAATGCCGCGACGACGACGCAGTCGGCCGATCAGTCGGCTGCGGGCCACGGTTGTGGCTGCGGTGGCAGTGCGATCCAGGTCGCCGGCCAGAAGGCGGCCACCGACCAGGGGTCGGTCGCCCTCTCGGGCGCCGTGCAGATCTTCGGGCACGGCAAGTCCGACTGTGGGTGCGGCGGCAGCTCGTCGGGCAACACCGCCTCGCCGGTTCGCGTCTGGAGCCCAGGCTCCGACGGGAACACGACGCAGTCGAACACCGTCGGCTCGTCGGCGACCTCCGGCAACAGCGCCACGACGGATCAGGGCGCGATGCAGGACGCCACCGGCTCCCCGATCCAGGTGCTCGGCCAGGAGGCGGAGACGGGACAGGGATCCTTCGCAGGATCCCTCGCAGCGCAGTTCGGGGCGTCGAATCTCGCCTCCCCGGTGCGCGTCAAGAGCCCCGGTGGCGGCGGCTCGGTGAACCAGCAGAACAACGCCGGCTCCTCGGCCACGTCGGGCAACGCTGCCTCCACCACGCAGCGTGGCACCCAGGACGCGGCCATGAAGTGCGGCTGCGGACTGCCGATCCAGGTGCTCGGGCAGAAGTCCGACACCGACCAGCTGTCCAAGGCCCTGTCGGCCGCGTTCCAGCTCGCCCCCGCAAACGATTCCTCGCCCACCAGGGTGTGGAGTTGGGGCGGCGGTGGCTCGGCGGCGCAGGCCAACACGGGCTCCTCGCTCGGTAACTCGGGCAATCAAGCGACCACGGACGGGGAGGCGATGCAAGCGAGCTGACCAGAGCGATCCCGGGAGGGCCACCCCCGTGGTCCTCCCGGGGACATCTTCCCTGCACTTGACCGATTTCCGAGGAGGTGTAGTCTGCGCAGCCACAAGGGTGCATCGACCCGGGGGGTCGAATGGGAGAGGGGCGGAACGTGCTCCTGCGGCGCACCTCACCGCTCGCGGTCGCGGCGGTGCTGGTCCTCCTTGCGCCTGCAACCGGGCAGGCCTCGTCCTTCTCGCCCGACCCGCCGCCCGGTGCGAGTGAGCTTCGTCCGGATCCTGCGCCGTCCGCTCCGGCCGGCTCGCAGCCGGCGCTGCCTGCCCGGGCCAGGACGGTCGTCACCTCTCCGGCGGCGCCGGTGCGCGCGGTGACGACACCGCCGGCCGTTCAGCGCCCGTCGGTTCACAGATCGCCGCGCACCAGTTCTCGCCGGCCGCCTGCGCAGAGGCGGCCGCATGCCGACCGGCTGGCACTCCCGAAGCTCGAGCTTCCGCCCGTCGTCGTCCCCGCATTCGTGTCGACAGAGCTCCGGCCCCGCTCGACGGCCGGGCTCGCGGCGCTCGCACTCGCGCTCGCCGCGCTCACGGCCGGCTCGGGGGCCGGGCTCGTTCGCGCCTGGAGCAAACGCTGATGCGCTCGACCGCAGCCCTGCTCGCGATCGGTCTCGCGCTCATCGTCGCCCGCGGAGCAGGCGCGGCCGGCCCAGTCGTGTCGTACACCGTGACCGCCGGCACGATGGGCGATAACGGGTGGTACCGCAGCGCCGTCACCGCGCAGCTGTCGGTGCAAGGTGCGACCGACTCCAACTGCCCCCTCGTCAAGACCTTCCGAACGAGCTCCGACGCAGTCGATTGCACCGCGACCGACGGCTCGTCGACAGTCCAGTTCCACCTGCAGTTCAAGATCGACACCGACGCGCCCGTGGTCACGACGGCGTCGCCCGACCGGGCCCCGGATGCGGGCGGCTGGTACAGCCATCCCGTGACCGTCACGTTCAGCGGCAACGACACGACGTCGGGAATCGCGAGCTGCACCACCGCGAGCTACTCCGGGCCCGATTCTGGCTCGGCGACGGTCACCGGGAGCTGTCGCGACAACGCGGGCAATGTCAGCGCCACGGCCTCGTTCGGGCTGCGTTATGACACGACGCCTCCGACGGTGACCGCGAAGCTCTCGCGTGCGCCGGACGCGAACGGCTGGTACTCGCATCCCGTCACCGTCTCGTTCTCGGGCACGGACGGGGGGTCCGGCATCAGCTCGTGCACGGCACCCGTTTCGTACTCGGGCCCCGACAGCACCAAGGCGACGATCTCGGGCGGCTGCGTGGATGCCGCCGGCAACCATGCGTCGGCCTCGGTGAGCCTGCAGTACGACTCGACGGCACCCAAGCTCGCGGATGTCGCCGTTTCCGTCGTCTCGCGCAGCGCGACGCTGAGCTGGCACGCACCCGCCGGCACAGCCGTGTCGATCACGCGCACCCCCGGACGCGGTAAGAAGCGTGCTCCTCGTGCTGTATCGCGGCCGCGCATCGAGCTTCCGCGATACGCAACTACAGCCGGGTGTGACCTACCGGTACCAGCTGGCGGTGACCGACGCCGCCGGCAACACGAATGACGTGTCGCTCGCTGTGCTCGTGCCGCCGCTCTACCTCCCGGCCGCGGGCGCGCGAGTCAAGGCCGGTGACCTGCTGGCCTGGGCGCCCGTGAAGGGATCGTCGTACTACAACGTCCAGATCTATCGCGGCTCGCGCAAGGTGCTGAGCGTCTGGCCGAAGCAGCCGAGGCTCAAGCTCCCACGGACCTGGAGCTTCGACGGCAAGAAGGACCGGCTCGCGCCCGGCCGCTACCGCTGGTACGTCTGGCCCGGCCGCGGGCCGCTCAAGGCTGCGCACTACGGGCGCCTGCTCGGGGGCAACAGCTTCGTCGTTCGCTGACGGCTGCCCGCCCGTCGGTTTACCCGCCTCTTACACCGCGCTCGCAGAACGCCCACGACGGCGAGACATCGTCAGAAACCTGGAATCGGAGGGGGCAGGCGATGTCAGGTACGACAAACAGTTGGAAGTGGGTCTCGGTTGCAGCTGCGGCCGTGCTCGCCGTCGCGGTGTGTGCGGGAACGGCGTTCGCGGCGGCGCCGAGCGCGACGACCGGGCCGACGACCGCGGTCGGATCGACCACAGCGACCGTCACAGGCACCGTCGACCCGGCCGGTCAGGCGACGACCTGGGTCGTCGAGTACGGGACGTCGACGTCGTACGGTTCGAAGACCGCGTCGAAGAGCGCCGGATCCGGCACAGCTGCGGTTGACGTCTCGTCCGCGCTGACGGGGCTGCATGCCGGCACGACCTACCACTATCGCCTCGTTGCGACGAACGGCGCAGGCACCAGCCACGGCACCGATGCGGTCTTCACCACGACGGTGCCACCCGATGTGACCACCGGGGGCGCCTCGGCCATCACCGCCTCGTCGGCGACGCTGAACGGGACCGTCGACCCGAACAGCCGCGCCACCACCTTCTACTTCGAGTACGGGACGTCGACGAGCTACGGCACGAAGACCGCGACGAAGAGCGCGGGGGCGGCTGCCAGTGCGCAATCCGTGTCGGCCGGGATCTCTGGCCTGCAGACCGGCCGCGTCTACCACTTCCGCGTCGTCGCCTCGAGCGACGCCGGCACCACCACCGGCAAGGACGCCTCGTTCACGACGAGCTCGGCGCCCGCGGTCGTGACGACCGATGCGTCGTCCGTGACACCGACGTCGGCGACGCTTCGAGGAACGGTGACGGCGAACGGGCTCTCGACGACCCGTTGGTTCGAGTACGGCACGACAACGGGCTACGGAACCAAGACGTCGTCGACGAGTGCCGGCTCCGGGACGAGCGCGAGCGAGGTGACCGCGTCGGTGAAGAACCTCAAGCCTGGGACGACGTACCACTATCGCCTGGTCGCGCAGAACTCGAGCGGAAAGACGTTCGGCGGGGACAAGATCTTCTCGACGGTCGGCGCTCCGTCGGCGCAGACCGGTGCGGCGCAGAACGTCGGTCCCGACGCCGCGACCTTGACCGGGTCGCTCGACACCAGAGGCCGTTCGACGACCTGGCGGTTCGACTACGGCACCTCGACGAGCTATGGCAAGTCGACGTCGTGGAAGAGCGCGGGCTCGAAATCCGGGTCGCAGAAAGTGAGCATGACCCTGACCGGCCTGACGCCGGCGACGACGTATCACTACCGTCTCGTCGCGAAGAGCGACGCCGGGACGACCTATGCCACGGACGCGACGTTCTCCACCTCCGGCGTGACGCTCACGGTGCTCGCGCGACAGGTCGTCTTCGGAGGACGTGTGACCCTCTCGGGAGTCGTTCCCACGCATCAGGCGGGTCAGCAGGTCGTTGTCTTCGCGCAGCCGTTCGGTGGCGGCTCGTTCCAGATGAGGGCGACCGTGCTCACCGGCGCAAACGGCACCTGGTCCTATCTCGCGGCGCCCGCGATCGGCACGGTCTACGAGGCGAGCTGGCGGGGCGGGATGAGCGCGCCGGTCTCGATCGGCGTGCATCCGTCGATCGCTTTGCGCCAGACGACCGCGAAGGCGCTCGTCGTCAGGGTCGCCGGCGGACGGTCGTTCGCCGGCCGGCTCGTCCAGGTGCAGCGCTGGTCGAACGGCCACTGGTCGACGATCAGGCGTGCGCGGCTGGGCAGCCGGTCGCGGGCGCAGCTCCACGTCGTGCTGCCGAAGGGAAGATCCAAGATTCGGATCGCGCTCAGCGTCAACCAGGCGGGAGCAGGCTTCCTTGGCGGCGTGAGCCGCGCGATCACCGTCAAACGCTGAGCGGCTGAACGACGGCGCTCAGCGGCGCGAGCGTGCTCTCGGCAACTCGACGTTCCGCGAAGCTTCTTCCTGCCGTGCGCGGCGGGCGCGGTGTGCTTCGAGGGATGCCGTCACGTTCTCCGAAGCCAGGACCGCTGCGCGCTTTGTCTGCCGCCCGAGACGAGCAAGGCCGCGTTCGATCCGTGGCGCGAGCCACTCGATGCCCTGCACGGTCCGGGCCGCGGCGAGCCGCGCGTAGGAAGCGACGGCGGCGGCCCCGACGACGACGCGCGGACGCAGCCAGGCAAGGAGCGCGGCGGTTGCGGCTCGCGTCCGGCGCAAGGCCACCACGGCAGCGGCCCCGGCCCACTGCAGCGCGCGGCCCGAGCGGCGCTCCTGCCTGCCGTCCAGCAGCAGCCGGCCCGTCGACGGCTCAACGGCGGCGATCGCAGCGGCCGGGATCGTGTGGCGCCGATGCATCAGCCGTGAGCGAACGATCAGTGTTTCTGCACGGCCCGCCGACACCGCCACGACGACCTGCTCGACGCGGGCTCCGAGCGGTTGCACGACCAGGCCCTCGGCATGGACGAGCCAGTACTCGAGGACCGCACTGCCACGCGAGAAGCTGGGCATCTGACTGGGGTCGGGGGCCATCTGATCTCCACCGTTCCCCGATCAGCGTGCATCCAACCCCCGCTCTCGGCCGGCCCGGCGCGAACCGCGGGCTAGAGCGACTTGCAGGCGGGGGCGTTCTTGAACGCCTGCCCGACGTCTCCGCTCGGCAGCGAGCGAAGGGTCTTGCCGGTTGCGGCGATCTGTGACCGCATCGTCAGGAGGCCAGTCTTGACCTCCGAGGCGGCCTGAGAAGCTCCGGTCGTTCCCGAGGGCACGCTCGCGACCGTCCGTTGGATGACGACGACGTCGTTCTGGAGCTGGCCCTTCAACTGCTGGAGCGCCGTTGTCGCCTCTGCCGCCGCCGAGCTCGACGGGGCGTGGGACTTGAGCCCCTGCAGGGTGCTCTTCAACGTGGTCGTTGCTGCCTTCGCGCTCGCGACCCCCGCGTCGACCGTCGCCTTCGTCGGGTTCGCGGCCACGGTCTTGCCCGCCGAGGTGACGGCGGCCCGCCACGTCACGAACGCGCTGCAGACGCTGTTGGCCCACGTCGAGGTGTCCGTGCTCGAGCCCGATGTCGTCGTCGCTGCCGTCGTTGCCGCCGACTTGTTGCTGGAGCCGCAGGCGGCCGTCGAAAGGACGATCGCAACGGCGGCGACCGCGAGCAGCAGCCTGGAAGGCCCGAACATACGGGCAAGCACACCTGTTCGGTGCTGCGGAGACGTCATCCGAACCGGATGAAACGTCTCCTGCCCGGTCCCTCGCCAATGCCTCTGTGACAGAGGTATTATCTCGGGGGGATGACGAATGCAGCAGAGGAGCTCCTGGGGGCGGTCTCCGCGATCCGCCGGGCGCTACGTCGCTATTCGGGCCGGCCCGTCGAGCTGTCGTCCCTCACGGGAGCCCAGCTCGAGCTCGTTCGCCTCCTGCGGCGCCGTCCCGGCGCGTCGATCGCCGATGCGGCGCTCGAGCTACGGGTCGCGCCGAACACCGTCAGCACCCTCGTCGGCCAGCTCGCCGAGGCAGGCGTCGTCGCGCGTGCGGTGGACGCCACCGACCGCCGGGTTGCCCGGCTCACGCTCACGCCCACGATCGCCCGCAAGGTCGATGCGTGGCGGGATCGCCGCTTCGAGGCCCTCGGCGGGGCGCTCGCGGATTTGACCGATGACGATCGGCGCCGGGTGGCCGATGCGCTGCCCGCGCTGGCCAGGCTCGCCGAGGCGCTCGAGGTTGCCGGGGTGATTCGGTGACGATGCCGGCCGTCGACTGTCGCGGCATCCGGCACCTCTTCGGCGACCACGCGGCCGTCGATCGCGTCGACCTGACCGTCGCCCAGGGCGAGGTGTTCGGCCTGCTCGGCCCGAACGGGGCCGGGAAGACGACGACGATCCGGCTGCTCAACACGCTCCTGCCGCTCCAGGAAGGCACGATCGAGGTGTTCGGCCGTGATGTGCGCCGCGAGTCGATGGAGGTGCGGCGCCTGCTCGGCTACGTGCCGCAGCAGCTGTCGATCGAGGCTGCATTGACGGGACGCGAGAACGTCAGCTGGTTCGCGCGCCTGTTCGACGTGCCGCGGCGTGAACGCAAGCAGCGCGTCGCGGATGCATTGGAGGTAATGGGCCTCTCCGACTCCGCCGACCGACTCGCCTCGACGTTCTCGGGCGGGATGGTGCGGCGGCTCGAGCTTGCACAGGCGCTCGTCAACCGGCCGGCGCTGCTCGTGCTCGATGAGCCGACGGTCGGGCTCGACCCGATCGCGCGCGACAGTGTCTGGCAGCGGGTCGAGGAGCTGCGTTCCGCCACCGGCATGACCGTTTTGCTGACGACGCACTACATGGAGGAGGCGGACGCGCTCTGCGACCGCGTCGCACTGATGGATCTCGGCCGGATCCGGGCGGAGGGCTCGCCCGACGAGCTGAAGGCCGGGCTCGGCGACGAGGCCACGCTGGAGGACGTCTTCCGGCACTCGACCGGCAACACGCTCGACGGCGGCGAGTTCACGCCGGGCGGGCTCCGCCAGATTCGCAGCACTCGTAGGACGGCGCGCCGTGTCGGTTGACGCTCTTCGCCTGCCGCCGTTCGCGCTCTGGCGCCGGTACCCGAGCCGCGTCGCGACGCTTTGCCTCGTCGAGCTGCAGAAGCTGAGCCACGATCGCACCGAGCTCCTCACGCGGGCGGTTCAACCGGTGCTCTGGCTCGTCATCTTCGGCGAGACCTTCAACCGCATCCACGCGATCCCGACGGGCAACGAGGCGTATCTCGATTTTCTCGCACCGGGGATCATCGCCCAGTCCGGGATGTTCGTCGCGATCTTCTACGGGATCATGATCATCTGGGAGCGTGATTCCGGCGTCTTGACGAAGCTCCTCGTCACACCGACGCCGCGTTCCGCCCTGATCCTCGGCAAGTCGTTCTCGGCCGGGATCCGCGCGCTTGCCCAGGTGATCGTCGTGTTGTTCGTGTGTGCGCTCCTGCGCATTTCGCTCACGCACAACCCGCTGAAGATCCTTGCGACGTTCGTCGCGGTCGTGCTCGGAGCCGCCTTCTTCTCGTGCCTGTCGATGACGATCGCCGGCCTCGTGCTCAAGCGCGATCGCCTGATGGGCATCGGCCAGATGATCACGATGCCACTCTTCTTTGCGTCCAACGCGCTTTACCCGATCGCGATCATGCCGGCGTGGCTGCGTGTGCTCAGCCGCATCAATCCGCTCACCTACGAGGTGAACGCGCTCCGCGGTCTTCTCATCGGAACGCCCGCGAATCTGCCGCTGGATTTCGGTGTGCTGCTGGTGGCTGTCGTCGCCGGTGTCGTCACCGCGTCGTCGCTGATCGGTCGGCTGGCCCGCTGAACAGAGCCTCCTCCGGGCTCAGCCGCTCACCACTCGACCTTAATGACAAGCCGGACGGGACCGCGCTACCCTTGATCGAGGAGTTCGGGCAGCTGGGCTCCCTGTAGCGCAGGCGACGCTGAGATCAGTCGCCTGGCGGCCGTAACTGGAGACCGCGGACGGGCATTCGACCGAACGGAGGTCTCGAGATTGACGCTGACGCTTCGCCTGTAGTCCGGGCCACCGGGAAGACGACGTGCGACGGCATGCCGAGGCCGCGCCTCCGCGGCGTGTCTCACCAGCTGGCGTTCTTCGTCGCGGTTCCCCTCGGCATCCTGCTTGCCCTGTCCGCGCACGGCGATCTGGCGCGAGCGGCAGCCATCGCGTTCGCGGTGAGTGTCGCGACGATGTTCGGCGTCGGCAGTCTCTTTCACCGCCTCTCGTGGACGCCGGCCGCGGCGGTTCGGATGGGCCGACTCGACCACGCGATGATCTACGCGCTCATCGCAGGCACCTACGCGCCGATCGGGCTGCTGGTCGTGCACCCGAGCTGGCGGGTGCCGCTCCTCGCGATCGCGTGGGGCGGTACGTTGATTGCAACGCTGGCGAAGGTGGTTTGGCCGAAGGCGCCGCTCTGGATCGCACCGGTTGTCTGCGTCGCGCTCGGTTGGCTCGTCGTCGTCGTGCTGCCCCAGATCGTCGACCGGATCGGGGTGTCCGGGTCTCTGCTCCTCGTCGGTGGCGGTCTCGTCTACACGGCGGGTGCCGTGGTGTATGCGCGGCGCCGGCCGGACCCGATCCCCGACCTGTTCGGTTACCACGAGCTCTTTCATGCACTGGTGTTCGTCGCCGTCGCTTGTCAGTACGCGGCGGTGGCGTTCTTCGTGCTGCCGCAGGCATGAGGCGGCGCCTGCAGCACAGCCGTCGGTTGAAGACCGCCGCGGGCATGACGTTCTGCGTGGTCGCCCTGGCGGTCGGCTTCCTCGCCGCGCGGCGACTGACGACCAGCAGTTGGCCGTTGCAGGAAGCGAACGTCGTCCTCGTGCTCGGAGCGTCTGCGGCGTATCTCGCGAGCTTCGTCTTTCGAGCTCTCGGCTGGCAGCGGCTCTTCCCCGGCGAGAGACCGGATCGAAGCCGCTGCCTGGCCGCCTGCGGTGCGGCCGCCGCGAGCGGTGTGGTGCTGCCGTTCCGGCTCGACTACGTGGTCAAGGTCTCCACGCTGCGGCGGCTCGGCGGCGTTCGGCTGGGGTTGGAGACGGTCGGCCTCTCGATCGTCTCGCTCGGGCTCGTCGACGCCGTGGCGATGCTGCCGCTCGCCGTCGCGGCGATCGCGACGAGCGGCGCGATCTTCCGCGCGCCGCTGATCGTCGTGCTGCTCTTCTGCCTCGGCTGTATCGCGGTTCTCGCACTCGGGCCGAGACTCGTGCAGTTCCCGCTCGTCCGCCGGTCGCGTCGGCTCGAGCGGATCTTCAACCGGGTCGGCGACCATGCGAGCATTTCCCGCTCGACGTTTGCGGCGAGCGGCTTCCTCTTCTGCTGCTGGACGACCCGCGCCATCGGCAGCGCGCTGCTGCTCAGTTCGCTCGGAGTCTCGTCGTCGCCGACCCTGGCACTCGTCATCCTCTGCATGGCCGCGGCGGCGTCGATTCTGCCGATCACCGCGGGCGGCGCCATCGTCAGCGTCGGCGCCACGTCCGGCGTCCTGCTTGCGCTCGGCGTCACCCAGGACGCGGCGATCAACTTCTCGCTGGCGTCCGGCATGCTGCTGACCGTGAGCGCCCTCGCGGCCACTGTCATCGGTGTGACCGGTTCGTTGTTCTTCGCCGCCCGGCGGCGTTATCTCGGCCATGCAACGCTCGCGTAGGGACGTGCTTCGGGCCCAGTTGCACGCAGCCTCGATCCTGGGGGCGACGCTCGACCTGCCCGGCACGTCGCTGGTGGCTCGCCGCGTCAAGCCACCCAGCACGAACGAAGAAGTGATCGCCGGTGTGCCCGTCACGACCGTGCGTCCTGCGGGTCGAGGGCCGTGGCCCGCTCTCGTCTTCATGAACGGCGCGACGCCAGACGGCCGCACTCATCCGATGGTGCTTCGCCTCAGTCTCGCGCTCGCGCGAACCGGCCGGCTCGTGTTCATCCCGGACCTGCCCGGTGTTGCGGGAGGTGAGTTGTCGCCGGTCACGCTCGCAACCTCGGTCGGTTTCGCCGAGGCGGCCGCGAGCTCGGCCGACGCGGCAGACAGCAGGGCAGCGCTCGCCGGCGTCTCGATCGGAGGCAGCCTGGCGCTCCTCTGCGCGGCCGACTCCCGTGTCGCCGATCATGTCTCCGGGGTCGTCTGCATCGCTCCGTACAGCGACCTCGCGCGGGTAATGCTGCTGGCCACGACCGGCTCGTACGCCTTCGCCGACGGGGTCAGGCCCTACCCGGTGCCGCCGTATCTCGCGGTGGGACTCGCGCGCTCGCTCGCAGCGATGCTGTCACCGACGCCGGCGACCGCCGCCCTCTGCGGGGAGCTTCGGGGCATCGACCCCTCGGCCGTGGACGCGGTCGAGTTCCGGGAGCCCGCATTCCATGCGGCAGGCGCCGAGGCACTGGCGGTCTTCGAGCTGTTGTCGAACCGGGATCCGAATCGCTTCGGCGATCTCTACGCGGCGCTTCCCGAGCACATCCGTTCCACGGTCGCCGATCTGTCTCCGCTCCAGCACGCGGCGAGCCTCCGTGCGCCGGTGGAGATCGCGACGGCGCCGCGTGACCGCTATTTCCCCGTCGCCGAGTCGCGCGCGCTCGTCGCAGCCTCGCCGCGCGTTCGGCTCACGGTGACGTCTCTGCTCGCCCACGCGACTCCGCGCCTGAGCGTTCGCTACCTCGCCGAGCTCGGGCGGCTGAACGCGTTCTTTGTCCGCGCCCTGGAAGCCACGGTCACGCGGCCGGCGTGACGGTCGTGCGCATCACGCAGTTCCGCTTGCCCTTGGGCCGGAGGTAGCTGAACCCGGCCTGCTCGAACAGGGTCCGGGTGCCGTTGTAGAGGACGGAGACCTTCTGGCCGCCGGTGTCGTGCGGGTACGCCTCGACGACTCCACCACCGGCCTGCGCGATCAGGTCCAGGGCGCCGCGAAGTGCGACCGCTGTCAGCCCCTTGCGCCGGTACTTCTTGTCCACGAACGAGCAGGTGATCCGATAGTCGGGCAGCCTGTCGAGCTCGGCCTCGTACTCCTTCAGGTGGTAGATGTTCGGCAGTTCCTGCGGCGTGCCGTACTCGCACCAGGCGACCGCCTCGTCACCGTCGAACACCAGCGCGGCGTGCGCGCGTCCCTCGTTGACCAGCCGCTGCTTGAGTGCGCGATTGTCGTCCGCGTCGAACGTCTTCTCGGAGTAGAAGGTGTGGAACCACGTGCACCAGCAGCCGCCGAACACACCGTTGTGCCGCTCCGCAAGCCGCGCGAATGCGTCCCAGGTGTTCGGATCGAGCGGTTTGACGATGTAATTCTCCACGGGATCACTGGGAGTTCCGAAACTCGAGCAGACCGAACAGGCGGTCCGACGCATTATGACCTTCGCCTCCCGACGGTGTGTCTAGCCCGCCTGGTCTTCGAGTTCGAGCTGCCCGTTGGCGAGTTGGAACCTGGGCGATGAAGCGGCATTGGTGGGAGCGGTGTTCGTGATCTCCGTTCCGGCGCTCTGCACGTCGGATGCGGACATGTCGCCGGCTGCGATTATCTGCAGCCATTGATTGCTGGCTCCGATCGAGGTGAGGTGGAGCGCGTACATGCACGATTGGGCCGTCAGATCGACCACCGTGACCGAGACCCGGTTGAGAGTCGGATCGTACGACGCGACGATCGAGCCGTAGCCGTTCCGGTTCCATCGTCTGACACAGCCCTCGACGGTGAGCCGCGTCGGCGCGCTCGCCGCACTGGCCGTTGTCTTGCTCGCCGGGTCTTTGGTCGAACCGCAGCTGACCATGAACGTCGCGGTGGCGCTCACGGCGACCGCGCACGCAACGAACCGTCCTGCCGACCGCTCAGCCCAGCAGGGCATTCACACTCGTCGGCGTCAGATAGCCAAGCTCATGCGCCACCGGCCCGAACGAGTTGTAGGCGTAGTCGATGCCTCCGGTGTCGAAGCACGCCCAAGCCCACCGGAATTGGTCCGGGAGGCGCAGCGTGACGTCGCGGCTGTCGGAAAGCCGCAACAGATGCTGCCTCGAGTGGAGTGCGAAGAGCACGAGGTCGCCGGCGACGTCCTCGAGCACAGCGCCGGCCGGGAGTGGGTGGAGAATCGGCGGCTGCCCGTCGAGGTCGAGCAAGATCAAGTTGCCTGCATGGTCGACGGTTGCGAGCTTCCCGTCCCGAAACAGCGTGCCGTAGGCGTTCGGGACGCTCAGCGACGCGAGTAGGGTGCCGTCCGCCGCGACCACCTCGACGTTGTCCTTGCTGGTGGCGAGGAGGATGCGGTCGTGGTCGACGCCGAGCACTGTTGCCGCCGCGGGATAGCGCCGGAGTGCAACGGCGTTGCCGACTCCGTCGATCCGGTAGAGGGTGTCGCCGATCTCGGCGGCGATCAGGTCTCCTGCGCCTGCGACGGAGCCGCCATCGATGCTGCTCTCGGCGTTGCTCAATAACGGCTGTTCCGGCAGCGCCTGTCCCCTCGGTGCGATGTACAGCTCGAACAGGGTCTTTGCGTCGTAGGTCTCGCAGACGTACGCGTAGCGGTCACCGGTGAGCGCCACACCTGCGATCTGGTCCTCGCAGGGGACGCTCGGCTCGGCTTCGCCGCCCGTCGATGGCTCCCAGAAGAGCGCTGTGAAGCGCGTCTCGAACTCACTCAGCGGGTAGGCGGCGGTGACGAGCTCGAGGTCGGGCGCGGCGTTGATGCCGGACACCCAGCCTCCGGCCTGCAACTCTCGGTCGGGTTTCACCGTGACTTCCACTGGGACGGCGGGCAGAGCGATCGGATGCGCAAGCCACGAGACCGGTGCGGCAGTGGGGACGGCTTCGGGATCATCCGCGACGACCTGGTGGTCGTGGCGGCCGTCGCTCCCCACGACGTACACCCGCGCGTAGCCCTGCTCCACACGCTGATAGGCGAGGTGGCGTCCATCAGGCGACCACGACGGGAAGCGAGCGGCGTCGCGGCCGAGATCCGCGAGCAGCGGCCGCGAGGCACCGCCCGAGCGCGAGGCCAGGTAGATCCCGGCGGCGTCGAGGCGCCGGGTGTCCTTGCGGCTGAAGGCGAGGGTTCGCGAGTCTGGCGCCCAGGCGAACTCGTAGAACTCGGCGGCGACCAGGCGCCCTCGGGCCGGCCCGTCAAGCGGCCGGAGGTAGAGGGAGAACTGCCGGTCGAAGGCGAGGCTACGGCCGTCCGGCGAGAGCGCGAAGTCACCGCCCCCGGCGACAAGCAGCCGCGGCCGCGGGCTTGTCCGGGACGTCTCGACGCTGTAAATGCCGCTTCGCCCCGAATACACGACCTGCCGCCCGTCCCGGGTCCAGGCGCTCTGCCACACCCTCGAGTCGCGCGCAAGGATCCGTCTGCTGCCTGAGGTGCTGGTGTACAGAGTGAGGCCCGCGCTCCCCCAATAGCTCAGCTCCTTGCCGTCCGGGCTCCAGGCGAATGCCGGCTCGATGCCGACGGCCCCGACCCGGCGAACGGCACGGCTGGCGACGGTGGCAGTCCAGGCGCTTCCGTGCGATACGAAAGCAAGCCGTCGCGAGTCCGGCGACCAAACCGGAGTGGCATCCGAGTCCACCTTGCCGACGAGCACGGCATGTCCGCCCTTCAGATCCGATACCCACAGCTCGGTGTCCTGGCCTTGCTCGTTCAGAGACGCGATCCGCGTTCCGTCTGGCGACGGCACGACCGTGTAGACGTATTGCGCAGGAGAGATGTGCAGCTCGTGGCCGCCCGAACCGTCGGCGAGCAAGACCTGGCCGGCCGCCGCGAAGATGACCGTCCCCGGGGACGAGGCGGCCGTGACGTGGTTCGTCCAGCCACCCGCGACGACCGGCAGGCCGCAGGCCAACGCCAGGGCGAGCAGCCGCCGCCGGCGCGAGCGAAGGGGTCGGAGACGGGTGCTTACGCCCTCATTTTCCGCGCTTGTGTGTGAGTCGTCAATGGACGCTCGAGGTCGCTTTGCGTGAGCGGTGCGGGGCGCCCTTACTTGGCTCGCGGGCGTACGACGCCGCTCTCGTAGGCGAGCACGACCGCTTGCACGCGGTCACGCAGGCCGAGCTTCGCGAGGATCCGCGTGACGTGGGTCTTGATCGTCGTCTCACCGAGATAGAGCTGCCCTGCGATCTCGGCGTTCGAGAGCCCGCGCGCGACGAGCACGAGGACCTCCCGTTCGCGGTCGGTCAGGTCGTCGAGCTCCGTCGGCAGCGCGCCGGGCTCGGGGCCGCGGATGAAGTCCTCGACGAGCCGGCGCGTGATCTCGGGCCCGAGCAGCGCGTCACCGCGCGCGACCGTGCGCACTGCCACTGCAAGATCCTCGGGGGGCACGTCCTTGAGCAAAAACGCACTCGCGCCGGCTTTCATCGCCTGCCAGACGTAGCCGTCCTCGCCGAAGGTCGTCAGCATCATCACGCGGGTTCGTGGCGACGCCATGACGACTCTCTTCGTCGCCTCGATCCCGTCGAGGTTCGGCATGCGGATGTCCATCAGCATGACGTCGGGCTGGAG
The DNA here is from genome assembly GCA_963703445.1 of uncultured Thermoleophilia bacterium. GTDB lineage: Bacteria > Actinomycetota > Thermoleophilia > Gaiellales > Gaiellaceae > PALSA-600. Next base: position 182,033 of record CAVPEK010000007.1, read on the forward strand.
TGAGCGCGCGAGCTCGACCGCCTCGTTGCCGTCGGCGGCTTCGCCGATCACGTCGAGGTCGCTCTGTGCTTCGAGGATCATCTTGAATCCGCCGCGGACGAGCGCCTGGTCGTCGCAGATGACGACCGTCGTCACGCCGGCCCAACCGGCAGTCGTGCGTGGACGCGAAAGCCGCCGTTCGGGCGCGGTCCGACTTCGAGCGTGCCGCGGTAGAGCTCCACGCGCTCGCGCATTCCGACGAGGCCGTGGCCGCCCAGGCTCGCCGGGCCGCCGCGCCCCTGGTCGACCACCTCGACCTCGACTGCCTCAGGCGCAAAGGAGACCCACAGCTGGGCGGTCGTCGGCCCTGCGTGCTTGATCGCGTTCGTCAGAGCCTCCTGCGCGATCCTGTAGGCGGTGAGGTCGACGCCAGGTGCGAGCTGCAGCGGCTCGCCCACCAGCTCGAGCTCGACGGGAAGCCCGGCTGCGCGTACCTGTTCGACCAGCGCCGCGAGATCGCCGAGTCCCGGCTGCGGGCTGAGCTGGGGCTCGGCGGAGCCTTGCCGGAGGATGCCCAGCAGCCGGCGCATCTCATCGAGCGCCTGCCGGCCGGCGCGCTCGACGGCGAGGATCGACTCGAACGCTTGCGGCGAGTCGCCGTTCAGTGACATCCGCGCCGCGCCGGCCTGGACGATCATGACCGAGACCGAGTGCGCGATCACGTCGTGAAGCTCGCGCGCGATTCTCGCCCGCTCCTCTGCGAGCACAAGCTCGCGCGCCGCCTCGAGTTGGTCGGCGCGCGCGAGAGCGCTGCGTGCTTGCGCTCCGCGCAGGCGCAGGGCGGTTCCGAGCGAGACGGCGATCCCGATGATCACAATCGCGAACGGCAGCTCGGCTCCGTAGTGCAGGTCGTCCGACCGGTTGATGATCCCGATCAACACGACCAGCACGTAGGCCGCAGCGGCGATCGTCACGCCCAGGGGTTTGCGGCTCGCGACGCCGAACAGCACGAAGATCACCGCGATGAACCCCGCCAGGAACGATGACGTGCCACCGAGCCACGTCTGGACGATCCCGATCGGCCCCATCGCGAGGAGCGCGGGGAGCGGCGCGCGCCGCCAGAAGAAGACGAGCGCGTCGAAGCAGAGATAGAGGAGGCTCTGCACTGCGCGCGAGCCGTGTGGGGAGACGTTGCTGTCCTGCAGCGCCCTCCAGGCGACAAGCTGCCCGACGATGATGAACGCGCCGGCGAGAAGCGCGTCGACGAGAGTGCTTCTCCGGATCGGCATGGGCTCACGCTAACGCGGCGAGGATGAAGCCGCGTCCTCCTGAAGTGCGATGCCGATCCTCCTGGAGTCGGACGACGGGCGCGGAGGCCGCCTCCTACCGTGGAGGCACACCACTCGACAGGAGGGACACTGACGTGAAGCACGCAGTTCTCATCGGCACACTCGTCATTGTCGTCGCCGCTGCCATCGCGGTCACGGCCCAAGGGAAGACCGCGAGCACGCTGGCCTACACGACGAGGCAGCACGCGTTCGCGCAGGTCGACACCGGGAAGAAGGGCTTCTCGATCGGCGACGCGTTCATCTTCAGCGAGCAGTTGCTGCAGAACGGTAAGCAGGTCGGTTACGACCACGTCGTCTGCACCCATGCCGCCGACTGGCCGTCGAGCGCCGAAAGCTGCGCCGGCACGGCCGTTCTCGCGAACGGCACGCTCCAGCTCGGGGGGCTCTCGAAGCGCGGGCCATTCACTCTTGCAGTGCTCGGCGGCACCGGCAGCTACGCCGGGTCGCGCGGGACGGCGAAGGTCACTTCGCAGGGCGAGAAAGGCACGCTGACGATCTCGCTGCTCTAGAAGGAACACGCCGGGGTCGCCTCTCTGGACGTCGTCCAATGGAGCTCCCGAAGGCCCGCCGCTCGGCGGGCCTTCGCCCGTCCCAGTAGAAGCGAGCAAACGGTCGATCGCGGCTCCCAGCAGCTCCCCAACGCGTCAGGACCATGCCTGGAGGTCTGTCTTATCTGCCGCCGTTTCGCTCTGACACGCACGACATGGCGATGGGCCGGGCAGGGATCGAACCTGCGACCTTGGGATTAAAAGTCCCCTGCTCTACCAACTGAGCTACCGGCCCTGGATTGTCGGAAAGGGTGGAGTACCCTGCCTGGATGGGCAAAGGGTACGCGGAAGGGAGCGCGGTCGAGGAGCGTCTCGCCGCCCTCGAGCGTGGAGACGATCTTCATCTGCAGCTGGACGCGGGGCGGACGGCCGTGTACGGCTCGACCGACGACGATCCGGAGTCGCATTTCATCGGCTGGCTCGGAGACGTCGACCCCGACGAGCTGTTCGCCTCCGGCGCGGCGTGGGGCATCCACACGATGCGGCGCACCTAGCACCGAAGCGCCTGCCTAGCCGAGCGGCGGGCTCTCGAGCGCGGTCATCTTGCCCGGGTTGACCGAGGCGACGAGGCGCACCCCGACGCGGTACGGGCCCGCTGCGAGCTTTGCCGCCGGCAGCGCGATCGTCGCCGGAGCCGCGCCGCCACGGAGCGTGCCGCGGCGCGCGACGACCGGGAGTCCGTCGGGGCCGTCGAGCGTGACGAGGTAGAGGCAGTCGACGTTGCAGCCGAACTGCACCGAGACGGGAAGCGCGGCGAGCGTGGGATACGTGAGCCCTGTCGGCTCGACCTGGGTTGCGACGCCCGGACATACGAGCGCCCCGCGCTGGGCCGTGACCGAGGCCGCTGCGACCGCGGGCGTCGCCTGGCTCAGCTGGTCGAGAAGGACGCCGGCGACTTGCCCGCCGCAGCCGAGCGCCGAGATCGAAGCAGCGCTCACGGGCGGCGGTCCATCGAGCAGGATCGGTGGCGCGCTGCCGTTCACGGCTGACAGAGCCGTGATCAATTGTGGGAGCTCCGCGGTCGTCCACAGCCCTTTGCCCGCAGCTGGCGCGGGATGAAAGGCGACGAGGTCGGGGCTGAGCGGCCCGAGTGCCGTGAGCGTTGCCTTCGGTGCGAGCGCCCCGTCGATCCGGACGCCAAGCTGCACGTCGGGCAGCACCGTCTGCACGGCGGTGCGGATCTGGTCGAACGCGAGCGCGTAGTCGCCCGCAGTCGCGGTCGTCGGTGCGGGCGCAAGAACGAGCGACCGCAGGCCGGGCGTCTGCTGCGCGAGGGCCGCGGCGTACTGGGCGAGCGCCGCGCGCCCTGCGTCGTCGAGTGGCAGAGGCGCGGCGGTCAGTTCGAGGACGCTTCCGAGCCCGGCGGGCAGGCGCTGCAAGGCCGCGACGACGCTCGGGTCGGGCGCGGGGGCGCCGGCGGGCCAGGTGACGCCGATCCTGGCGAGTTGAAGACCGAGCTTCTGCAGCGTCGTGCCCTGGGCGGGATCGTCGAGCGCGGCGCCGACGGCGAACGTCCCTCCGGCGGCCTTCGTCGAGGACGCCTTCGCCCGCATCGCCGACCCGCCTCCGGCTGCGGTCGCGCGCACGATCGGCAGAGCGTCGAACGATGCGCGATTCGCGGCCCAGTCGACGGCTGTGACGTGGACGGGGTAGACGCCCGGGCGTTTCGGCTCGGGCCACGCGAGCGTGTGCCAGCCGCCGCCGAGCGCGAGTCGCTTGGTCGGGCCGGCTGCGGTGTTCACCTGGACGGTCGCGGGCTTGGACAGCCAGAAGCGCAGCGCTCCGAGCGATGCGTTCGTGAGCCGGAACGCAGGCGGTTGACGTTGATACGCGGCGAATCGCGCCGCAGCATCTGCGAAGCGCGGGTCACTCGGCGCGAGCTTCTTGAGCAACTGGACGACGAACTGCTGATAGTCGAGCGGAGACACTTCGTGCGGGAGCGAGTAGTAGGTCCAGTAGCCCGTGTCGAAACTCGGGAGCATCACGGCCGCTGCCCGCTGCATCCGCGCCGCGAGCGCCGCCGCATCGGGGTCCTCGGCAGTCGTTGCGTACGACTGCAGCGAGATGACGGCCTGAAGCTGCGCGTTGAGAACCCGGAGTGACTGGAACGAATAGAGGCGAATCCACGGGCCTGCCGCGACGCTCGTGAGCAGGTGACTCGGAATCGCACGGTATGCGGCCCGTGCTTCACGCATCAGGGCCGTCTCCTGATCGGGAACGAGCGCTGCCGTGCGCGCGAAGGCCTGCGCCGCGACCGCCTGGGCCATTCCCGACAACCACGGTGCGCGGCCGCCGGAGTAGTCGAAGAAGTACTCCCACGCGATCCCGCCGCCCTGCTGGTACACACCGCGTGCGATCAACGCGTCGGCGAGACGCTGCGCGCCTGCGGCGTCGTTCGCCGCGACGCGCGCGTTGAGCGCGCCGAAATTTGCAAGGGGGTGGAACTCGAGGCAGCGTCCGGGGAAATAGCGGTAGACGAGGCCGTCGGCGTCGGTGATGTCGGTCTTCGGCCCCGGCGCGTAGTGCTTCGCGAAATAGTCGTCGTTCGCCTGAAGCTGGCCGATGAGAGCGAGCGCGCGCGGTGCGGTCAGCCGGCCGCTGAAGGCCGCGAGCTCCTCGAGCGCAACGGCGACGTGCTCGCGTCGGCCGCTCGGCAGGGTGCGGACGAGGTGTGCGGCACGTGCGATCTCTGCTCGGCCGGCATTCGCGGTTGCGCCGTCGATCCGTCCGGCCGCGAGTGCGACGCGGATCGCCTTCAGCGCCCCGACCTGTCCCGGGACAGGCGTCGTTGCCGGTGCTGCGCCCACGACGGCCAGCGCGGCCGTCAGGCCGATGATGACTGCGAGAACCTTCACCCCTGCATGCACCGACGACGAGACGGCGCTGTGGTTAGTTGGCTGCGTCGTGCTCCCACTGGTCGAGCAGCTGTGACACGTGATGCCGCTGCGCGTCGTTGAACGACATCCGTTCGATGATCCGACGCGCTTCGGCCGGATCGTCGTTGGCAATCGCGGCCTCGAGTCGCTCCCGCTGAGGAGCGGGCTCCCGCAGCTGGCGGCGGAGCCAGCGGAGGAGCGACACGGTGGGCGACCCCGATGTCAAAGTGCCCGCGTCCAGATGCCGTAGCGGCGATCGGTGACGAAGCCCACATCCGCGTACAGCTTCAGAGCGCCGGTCGGGTTGCTGGAATCCACCTTCAACCCGACGCGTTCGACCTCGCGCTCGGCGTAGGCTCGAAGCGCGTGGTGCAAGAGCGCCTTGCCGATTCCGGCACCGCGCTCGCGTTCCGCGACCACGATGTCCTTCACCCAGCCGGTCGATCGGTGTTCCCGCCAGTGGAGCGCACAGCCGACGAGCTCACCGTTGCGTTCGACGAGAAACCACATGGTGGGGTCGAAATCGTCGTGACCGGTCATGAAGGCGAGCCACTCGTCGTGCGGCACTGCGACATAGCTCGTGTCCCAGATTCCGTAGCTCAGATCGAGCAGCGCGTGAACGCGTTCGGCGTCTGCGTCCTCGTACGTGCGAACGGAGACGGCCGCGGGCCACTTCGGCTCGGCGAGGTCGCCGTCCAGAGCTCGCCACATGCGGAGGATGTCGCGGTTGTGCTCGAACCGCGTGGCGCTCCACGAGAGACGTGAGCGGGCGATCCTCGGGGACCGCCGTCACGGCGAGGTGGCCGAAGCCACGCTCGAGCGCGCGAGCCGTCGCCCGGGCGAGAAGCGCATCGCCGGTGTCGGCGTCGACGGCGGCATGAACGAGATCCTGCGCGCTGTCGATCGCGGCGTAGCCGACGATCGAAGCACCATCGAGCGCCACCCAGCGGTCGGTGCCGTTCGCGCGACCGAGCTCGTCGGCGACGTGCTCGCGCACGATCTCGGAGATCCCGAGAGTTGCACGGCTGCGCGCCGACAACAGGTCGAAGATCCCGTCGAGATCGTCGAGTCGTGCGGTGCGGATGTCCGCCACGCGGCAACGGTACCCTCCCTCCGACGCCCCCATCGTCTAGTGGCCTAGGACGCCGGCCTTTCACGCCGGTAGCGCGGGTTCGAATCCCGCTGGGGGTACTCGGGCTCGACGGGTGCGTTTCAGTGTTTTCGCGGATGAGGGTCGAGGTTCGCGCTTCTAGCCTGCGGAAATGGTCATCCCGCCTGCGAGAACCTGTTCGGGGGCCCTGGCCGGGCCTCCCGCCGGCGGGAGGCCCGGCGACCCGGCGAGCTGCCCGGTCTGCGGCTCGATTCTGCTGCTCGGGTACGGCGGCCGCGTCCCGTGGCACGAATCCGTCAGCCCGGTCTCGGATCGTCCCGTGCGGGTGTGAACCAAGGCACGTCTCGCGCTGCGCGGCGAGGGCTCGAAACGCGCACCTGACCAATCGTGGGCAGAAAGTCAGCCGAAAGGCCAGAGCCTGCCGCCGGAGCCGGGCGCACTCTGAGCAGGTGGCTGGATACGACCCCCAGGAGACCGAAACATCTCAGCGGTTGACTGATGCGGTGATCTGCGTGGCCTGCGGCAGCTCGAGCGGCCTGAACTGGCGCGGCTGGCTCGCCTACCGGGTCGAGGATCCGGAGAACGTGGATCCTCCCGAACTCGGCTTTTATTGCCCGGACTGCGCAGCGAGGGACCTCGGCCGCCCGCCACGGCGCCCATGAGCGCGTAAACACTCGCCCCTCTCTTTGCTGCGGTGCTGAGAGGGGCGAGCCTCCAAGGCGGGTGCGGCGCCACTCACGACGTCTGCTGACGCGGGCGTGTCCGGAGAGCCCGCCGCGCCCGCCTTGGAACCGTCTCGTCGGCCGAACCAACTTTTTCGCGAATCGCGAATCCAAGTATCCGAAGAAGAGGGGACCTTCCGGTAGTGGCCGGGGCCTCGCTGCAGCGAACTCTCTCCCCGCGCGGCGAGCCTCCGGTTCACTATCGGCAGGGGCAGACGGCGCCTCGCACCGGACGTGAGCGATAATCGAGCTCTCGATCGACGTTTGCGGGGGCGGTTAGCTCAGCTGGGAGAGCGCCTGGTTTACACCCAGGAGGTCGGCGGTTCGATCCCGTCACCGCCCACTCACAGCATCGACTCCGGCGCGGCTTCCGGTACGTTCGTCGCGTGGAGCCAACCGACGCCGACCTCGTTGCCGCTCTCCGGGCGGGCGACGAGGAGACGTTTCGCCGGATCGTGCGCGAGTGGCACTCGTCGCTCCTGCACGTGGCGCAGATCTTCGTACCGACCCGCGCGCTCGCAGAAGAGGTGGTGCAGGAGACGTGGCTGCGCGTCCTCGGAGCGCTCGATCGGTTCGAAGGACGGTCGTCGCTGAAGACGTGGGTCTTCCGCATTCTCGTCAACACGGCAAAGACGCGCGCGCAGCGCGAGGGCCGTGTTATCCCGTTCTCCGCCGCTCCACGATCCTGCACGCGTGCCCGAGGCCGCCGTCGACGCCGACCGGTTTCTGGCGGACAGTCACGAGCGGACACCGGGCGCCTGGTCTTCGCCGCCGCCGGCGCTACCGGAGGATCGCCTGATCGCTGCGGAGACGCGCGCAGTTGTGGCACAGGCGATCGACGCGCTTCCGGCGAACCAGAGGGCGGTCATCTCGCTGCGCGACGTCGAAGGCTGGAGCTCCGACGAGGTTCGTAACGCTCTCGACCTCACCGAGGTCAATCAACGTGTGTTGTTGCACCGCGCCCGATCCAGGGTGCGGCAGGCCCTGGAGGAGTACCTCGCGTGATCGACGTCGAAGCGTTCAGCTGCCAGGAGCTCGTCGAGCTCGTCACGGACTACCTCGAGGGTGCGCTCTCGACTGCCGATACGCGGCGCTTCGAGGAGCACATCGGGGCCTGTGACGGTTGCACCGAGTACCTGGAGCAGTTCAAGCGCGTCATCGAGCTCACGGGCACGCTGACGCCCGACGACCTCACGCCGGCCGCCGAGTCGGCTCTGCTCGACGTCTTCCGCTCGTGGACTTCCGCACAAGAAGACCAGGTCGAATAGCGCATTTTCCGGGCGCTGGCCGCCTCTTTACACGGTCCTCAAAGCCCCTCGGTACCGTCCCGCTGCCCAGGGAAACCGAGGAAAGGGAACGCGCTCGTGCTGAAAGCAGTCCGTCTCGTACTCGTCACGCTCGCCGCGCTGCTCGCCATTCCGGCCGCAGCCGTGCACGCAGCACAGCGAATGCCGATCGGCTTCTTCGACGATCCCTCGTTCCGGTGGTCGCCGGCGCGCGCGCAGAATCTGCAGCTCGCTTCCTCGGAAGGCGCGTCGGTGATCCACACGACCGCCACCTGGGCCGCGCTTGCGCCGACGAGGCCGGCGGACGCCTCCAACGGCGACGACCCGGCCTACAAGCTGACCGACCTCGACGACCTCGTATTTCAGGCGGGCCTCTACAACCTGCGCGTGATGATCAACATCACCGGAACGCCGAAGTGGGCGAACGGTGGCAAGGCGCCGAATGTCATGCCGAAGAAGCTCGGCGACCTGACCACGTTCGCGAGGATGCTCGCCACGCGGTACAACGGGCGCACAGGGCACGGGTCGGTCTCGCTCTGGTCGGTGTGGAACGAGCCGAACCTGCAGCTGTTCCTGACACCGCAGTTCGTCGGCAAGAAGATCGTCGGCCCCGCGAACTACGCAAAGCTCTTCAAGGCGGCCTATGCCGGCATCAAGGCGGGCAACCCGCTGGCCAAGGTCGCAATCGGGGAGACCTCGGCGCGCGGCCGTGACAAGCCGCTTCCCGGTATCAGCGCGACCATCGCGCCGGCCACGTTCGCGCACCTGCTCTCCCAGGTGAAGGGGCTCAAGTTCGATGCGTGGGCACATCACCCGTACCCGACCTCGCCGAATCTGCCGCCGATGCAGAAGGTTCGCTATCCCAACGTCACGCTCTCGACGATGTCGCAGTTCGAGAAGGATCTGGCGAAGTGGTTCCACCGTCCGGTGCCGATCTGGATCACCGAGTACGGCCACGAGACCAAGCCGGCCGAACCGCACGGCGTCACGTTGGCGCAGCAGGCCGCGTACGCGAAGCAGGCATTGAACTTTGCGAAGAAAGACCCGAACATCCAGATGTTCATCTGGTTCACGTTCCGCGACAGCGCCGGCAACCCGTGGCAGAGCGGCCTGATCTCGCAGTCGGGCGCAAACAAGCCCGCGTTCGCCAGCTTCGGCGCGGTTGCGCGACTGACCGACGGCTCGACGAGCACGGTCAAGGCCGGTGCGCCGGTTCACGTGACCATGTTCGTGCCGTACCTGGCCCACTATGCGGAGCCCGGCGCGTCGATCGGGATGACCTACTTCGCCTACAACGCCCAGGGCAAGGCGATCGCGGTCGGTCAGCCGACGGCGACGCTCGCAGCCGACCAGTCGGTCACCTTCACACCCACGTTCGTGCCGGCCAAGGGGCAGACGTACACCGTCGTCGCGACGCTGAACGAGGCAAACGGGCACCACCAGTCGCGCACGGCGTACATCACGGTTTCTTGAGCTCGTAGGTCACAACTCAGTCCCGCGTCAGGCGGAGCACGACCACCAGGGCGCTGACCGCCGCGGCGACACCCGCCGCGGCGAGCACAACGCTCGCCGAGGCAGAGATCGCGGCGGTGCCGAGCAGCAGGAAGTTCATCAGCAGCGCGGCCGCGCCGAGGCAATGCGAGGGTTGTGATCCGTCGTGTGGTGAGCGAGCGTTCCTCGGCGATGCGCGCGTCGTGCTCGATCGACCAGATCGCGAGCTCTGCGGCCAGCAGCAGCAGCACGCCGATCGCGGCCGCCCACCCGTCGACGACGTGCGTCCCGGCGTGGCCTCCCACGAAGCCCGCACCGGTGACGAAGATCGCCCATGGCACGAGCGACGACCAGCGCAGCACGATCGCAAGGGCCAGCATGACCAGGCCGAGTGTCCCCACGCCGAGGGCGACCGGAGCGAGCCGTCCGTCCGTCAAGACTGCGTAGACGATCGTCCCTCCGAGCGCCGCAAGTGCGAGGAATCCGGTGATCAGACGCGCGCGTGCCGGGTGTAACGCCTGAATTCCCGCACCTCCTCCAGGACGGATTGCAGCGGTCTCTCCTCGCGCCACTCGACGACGGCAACGCCCGCCCGCTGCAGGCGATGTCGGATCGCGTCGCGTCGCATGACCCAGATGTCATGTGCAGTGGCGTCGAGGCCGGTCGACGGTCGTGCGACGAACGGCACCGGCGAGACGTCGATCACGGCCAGGTCGTAGCCCCGCGCGCGAAGGTCGAGCAGCGCACCGACCGAACGCTGGTCGAGGAGCGGTGACAACGCGATCACGAGCGAGCTCGGCGGGAGCATCCGGCGCGGGATCACGTCGATCTCCTTCCAGTAGTAGGAGAGGACGATCTGCGTGTCGAGCAGCGCGTCGACGACGCGGTAGAGCTGCACGAGCCCGGTGCCCGGAGCGAGCCAGCGCAGGATCCCGCCGAACGAGATCAGCCCGACGCGGTCTCGCCGGCGGACGTAGGCATCTGCGATTGCGGACGTTGCTCGTACCGCGAGGTCGAGCGTGCTCGCGTCCCCGAGCCGGGCTTCGGCGAACGAGTCGACGAAGATGATCACGTCGGTGTTCCGCTCGGGATGGCTCTCGTTGACCCACAACTCGTTCCGCCGCGCGCTCGCGCGCCAGTTGATCCGGTTCAACGGGTCGCCGGGGCCGCGCGGACGAATGTCGGCGAACTCGATTCCCTCGCCCTTGTGCCGGGAGACCTCGTTCCCGGAGAACACCTGAGTCTCGCGCGGCTGCAGGATCCGGCGCAGGACGTTCTCGCGCGGATAGGTGCGCAGCTGGGGTCGTGTCGGCGCGGTTGCCTCCCAGACGAGGAAGCCGAGCGGGTCCCGCGTTCTCGTGTAGAGAGGGCCGAGCATATGGGCGCCCCAGCGGCTCGCCCGGAGGGTGAGCTCGAGCTCTCGCCGCTCGCCGGCCGAGAGTCGCAGCGCGACCGGGTTCTTTCCGTCCACCAGGTCGACCCCGTCGGGGAGGTTCACGTAGAGCTCGAGCCGGTCGACAGCCGTCGCCGATTCGACCACGACGCGCGCGGCCACGTCTTCGCCCTCGAGCGTGCGGTCGTGCTCGAGCTCGATGCGGGCGCTCAGCCGCGGCGTGGTAGCGAGTGCGAGCCCGGCACCGACGGCAAGGAGGAACGGCGCGGTGAGCGCGACGAGCTCGGGTTGCGCGAGGGCGAGAGCTGCCAGCAGGCCCACGGCCGAGAGGGTCGCGTAGCCGGCGAGTTTCGGCGCGGAGTAGCGCGTCAAGTGTTTGCGAGATCTTCGGCCACCGGCGTCGGCACGGTGTCGAGCCGCTCGCGCACCACGTCCTCTGCAGAGATGCGCTGCACCCAGAGCTCCGGGCGAAGCGTGAGGCGGTGCGCGAGAGCCGGCACGGCGACCGACTTGACATCGTCCGGCGTGACGTAGTCGCGGCCGTCGAGCGCGGCGCGGCAGCGCGACAGCTTGAGGAGCGCGAGCGAGCCACGGGGTGATGCACCGACCTGGATCGACTGCGAGTCACGCGTTGCGGCGACGATGTCGACCATGTAGAGGCCCACGGGCTCGGAGACGTAGACGTCCTCACACGCCCGCTGCATCTCGAGCAGTGCCTCGCGGTCGATCAGGGGCGACAGCACGACGTCGTCGGTCTGCCGTGCCGCGCGGTTCGCGAGCACCTGCCACTCGTCCGCGCGCGAGGGGTAGCCGACCGACATACGCAGCAGGAAACGATCGAGCTGTGCCTCGGGCAGTGGATAGGTGCCTTCGTATTCGATCGGGTTCTGGGTCGCGAGCACGAGGAACGGCGGGCCAAGCCGACGCGTCTCGCCCTCGGTGGTCACCTGTCGCTCCTGCATCGCCTCCAGCAGCGCGGCCTGCGTCTTCGGCGGCGCGCGGTTGATCTCGTCCGCGAGCAGGAGGTTGGCGAAGATCGGTCCGGGCCGGAACTCGAAGTCGGCCTCGCGCTGGTTGAACACCGATGATCCGGTCACGTCCGACGGCATCAGGTCGGGTGTGAACTGAATGCGCGAGAAGTCCATCGACGCGACCTGGGCGAACGACCGGGCCATCAGCGTCTTCGCCAGGCCGGGGTAGTCCTCGATCAGGACGTGGCCGTCGGCGAGCAGCCCGAGCATCAGCAACTCGAGCGCGTCGCGCTTGCCGACGACGGCCTTCTCGACCTCGTCGATGACTGCGCCGGCGCGCGCGCCGACTTCGGAGACGTCCATCGCCACGCTCACATCCTTTCAAGATCGGCGACGAGAGCGAGAAGCTCGCCCGGCGGGAGGCCGACGGCGAACCGGTCGACGGGCTCGGTCCGATCCGGGCGCAGCAGCTCCCACCAGCGCCCGAGCGTCTCCGGGCTCGATGTGCGGCCGGTCCGCTCGAGGCGGCACTGCGCGATCTCCCGCAGGTGCGGCAGCAGGCGCAGGTGCAGGTCATAGGCGGTCGCGACACCGAGGGTGACCGCGCGTTCGATCTGCTCGACCTGGCCGGGCGCTCGATCGCGGTGGGTCTTCTCGACGAGGGCTTCGTCGAACGGCGAGCGGCGGTGCCGCGGGAACGCATCGCCGAACGACGAGACGATTGCGAGCATGACGAGCGCTCCGACGATCAGCACGTAGGAGTAGATCGCCACACTTCGGATTCCGGGCTGGGCGATTGCGAGATAGACGCAGGCGATCGTGGAGAGGGTGAGCAGGATGGCGAGGTCGAGCAGGTGCCGTCTCACGCCGGCGCTCCCGCGAGGCCGTCCCGGATCTCACGCAGCGCCCCGATCGCGTCCTGCTTCATCCCGCCGCTGATCTCGCTCTTGCTGAACTTGGCCTGCTGGAAGAGTGTCGTCAGGCGGGAGACCGCGTCACCGCGTGAGGTGAGCTCGAGCAAAATGCGCCGAAGGTACTCGATCGCCGTCTCGCTCGGCGCGCGCTGAAAGCCGTTGCGGCCGAGCACCGCTTCCATCCGCGCATACGCCGCGATCACGGCGCGGCGAGCGTCAGGCTCGGCTTCGAGGTCGTCGATCGCGTCGCCGATCGTCGCAGCGAGATCCTCGGTCACGGTCAGCTCATACGTCCGCGGGCTGAAGGCCGGCTTGCTCGTCTTCCACCGGTAGAAGCCGTACGCGGCGATTCCTGCGAGCAGGACGAGTGCGATCCACAGGACGGTCCACTGGAATTGCGGGTTGGACACGTGGTGCACCTGGTCGTGCCCCTGTGGCGCCTTCGTGTTGGGCTGGCGGAACGGGTTGAGGTTCTGCAGCAGATGCGGATGCCGGTTGTGCAGGTAGAACAAGACGAAGACGATCAGCACCAGCGCCGACCAGCGCACGGCTGAGGCATAGAGCCTTGCCTTGAAGCTCTTCGAGCGGCGAGATTCCGCTCGCTCGCGGAGGCGGAGCACGAACGAGTAGGCCGCCACCGGGATCATCAGGACGAACAGGATCAGGAACAACGTCAGTGCGTAGCTCGTGTACCGGTTGCTCGGGGCGGAGCCGCCGTGGTGGGCGAGCCCGCTCCGGCTCGCGAAGGCGACGACGCTGAGCAGCACCAGGAGCCCGATTCCGAGCAGCGACAGCCGCGTCCCGCGGCCGGATCTGGGGTGGGGCTGCATGGGTAGTGGGAAGTTAGACGCCGCGGAGCCGATTTCGTTGATTCGGAATCGAGCGCTCGCGCACCGCTAGATTCCGGGCATGGCGGATCTGGAAGGCAAACGGGCGATCGTGACCGGGGGGTCGAGCGGCATCGGTGCCGCGACCGCGCAGGCACTGGCAGACGCAGGGGCCCGGGTCGTGACCGGCTCCCGCAGGGACGGCACGCTCGATGTCACCGACCCCGCCTCGAGCGAGCAGTTCGTGGAGCGCGCCCTCGCCGAGCTCGGCGGTCTGGACATCCTCGTCAACAACGCGGGGCTGTCTCGCGGCCGCGATCCGGTCTGGGAGTCGCACGAGGAGGATGAGCGCGAAGTGATCGAGACGAACGTGCTCGGCCTGATGCGTATGACACGGCTCTGCGTCCCGGCCCTCATCGATGGAGGCGGGCACATCGTGAACCTCGGCTCGGTGGCCGGCATCTGGGCCTACCCGAGCGGCTCGTCGTACGTCGCCTCGAAGTTCGCCGTGCACGGCTATACGCGCGCGCTGCGCGACGATCTCCACGGCAAGCCGGTGCGGATCACGAACGTCGCTCCGGGCCTCGTCGAGACGAACTTCTCGAACGTGCGGTACAAGGGCGACGAGGAGAAGGCGGCTGCCGTCTACGCGAACGTTGCGCTCGGCGGGCCGCTGCACGCCGAGGACGTCGCGGACTGCATCATGTTCGCGCTCACGCGGCCGCCGCACGTGAACATCGACGAGATCGTCGTGCTCGCGCTCGCGCAGGTCTCCGGTGCGAACGTCGTCCGCGAGGCCTGAACTCGTAGTCCGAACCTGATTCGGCGGAGCCGAACCAGGTCGTGAGCTCGCGGTTGGTCTAGGTGTGCTTGTCCCAGTAGCGGCGCAGGCCGTGCCAGGACTGCCAGAACGGCGCGACCTGGTCGTAGACGTCTGCGTCGGCGCCGAGGTCGGCCTGCGCTGCCGCGACGAACTCCTCCTGGTCCATGCCGTCGCGCACGCGCGAGGCCCAGCGGTCCAGCTCCTCGTCGAGGCGGTCGAGATGCGCGCCGACGTCCTCGTGCACCCCGAAATGGATCAACGCGAGCCGCTCCGGGCGGCGCGCACGGATCGCCTCCACGGTCGCGTGCCAGGTCTCGACATCGATGTCGGGCGGCGGTGACACCGGCACGACGTAGCTCGCGCCGGGCATGCGCACGCCTGCCGCATCTCCCGCGAGCAGCGTCCCGTTGCGGAAGTAGCTGATGTGGTGGGTCGCGTGACCCTGCGTCGGAAACGATTCCCAGCCGAGCACGTCGCCTGTCGGCGACGCGGACGTTCTCCTCGGGCACCGGCGCGAGCTCGCCCCAGAGCGGGTCGAAGAGCCCGCCGTAGAGCCGTCGTGCCGAACGCTCGAGCCGCGACGGGTCGACGAGATGCGGCGCGCCGATCGCAGAGACCCAGACGGTGAGCTTCGGGTGCTTGCGGACGATCGTCCCGGCTGCACCGGCATGGTCGAGATGGATGTGGGAGAGGAGCAGGTGGCGGACGTCCAGCAGCTCGAGGCCTTCCTCCGCGAGCCGCGCCTCGAGTGTCGGCAGTGTCGACGTCGGCCCGCAGTCGAAGAGCGCGGGGCCGTCGTCCGTGTCGACGAGGTACACGCCGACCGCCTGCGGCCGACCGCCGAAGTCGAGGTCGAGGAGCCGCAACGAACTCATAACCTCATCTTTGCAGTCTCCGCCTTAGCGTTCGCGCGCGTGAAGTGGCTGATCGGGCTGGTCGCGTTCGCGGTGCTGATTCCCGTCGCGACCGCGCAGGAGGCGGCGGGTCCCGCGACGAGGGCGATCCGGTTCCTCTACCGCGCACACGACGGCCGTGACCGCCCGGCCTGGCTGTTGCTGCCCTCGTCCTACGACGGCGGCCCGATCCCGCTCGTCATCTCGCCGCACGGCCGCGGGGTGAGCGCCGCGGTCAACGTCAGGTTCTGGGGCAACCTGCCGGCGGAGGGCGATTTCGCCGTCGTGAATCCCGGCGGGTGAGGGACGGCGGCTGCGCCAGTATTCGTGGGGCGACCCGGGTCAGATCGACGATCTCGCGCGGATGCCGGAGATCGTCGAGCATCTCGGCGTGCGGGTCGACCCTCACCGCGTCTACGCGATCGGAGGGTCGATGGGCGGGCAGGAGACGCTTCTCCTCGTCGCTCAGCATCCCGCGCTGCTCGCCGGCGCGGTCGCGTTCGATCCGGCCACCGACATGGCTCGGCGCTATCGAGACTTTGCGCGCCTTCGCGACGGCCGGATCCTGCAGAAGCTCGCCCGCCTCGAGTTCGGCGGGACACCGTCCGAGGTTCCCGCCGCCTATCGCGTTCGGAGCCCCGATGCCTACGTCGATGCACTCGCCTTCTCGGGCGTGCCGCTGCAGATCTACTGGAGCGTTCGCGATCGCATCATCTCCGACCAGGTCGACGAGGCGGCACTGCTCGCGGCGGACATCCTGAGCGTCAACCCCGCGGCCAGGCTCTGGGACTTCGAGGGCGCCTGGGATCACACGGCCGAGATGCAGTCGCGGCACAGGCTGCCGCGTGCGCTGGCGCGATTCGGACTGCTGCCGCCGAGCGACGTACCGGCCCTCCCGCCGGCGGCGCGCTACTACGCCCGCGCCGGTGCCGACCGTCTGACCAGAGCGGCCTCGAGGTCGGCGAGCAGGTCTTCGGCCGACTCGATCCCGACGGAGAGGCGGACGAGGTTGCCGGGCGGTGCGAACGGCGCGTCGGCCGTCGATGCGTGCGTCATGCGCGCCGGATGCTCGATCAGGCTCTCGACGCCGCCGAGTGATTCCGCGAGCTGGAAGAGCGTTGTGCGTGAGACGAAGTCCACGGCCTCGGCTTCCGACTCGAGCAGGAACGACACCATGCCGCCGAAGTCGCGCATCTGGCTCCGCGCCACGTCGTGCGCCGGGTGGTTCGGCAGGCCCGGGTACAGGACGCGCTCGACCCCGGGATGCCCGTCGAGGAACTCGGCCACTTGCCGCGCGTTCTCCGAGTGCTGGCGCATCCGAACAGCGAGTGTCTTGATCCCGCGCAGGACGAGCCACGCGTCGAACGGTCCGGGCACTGCGCCGAGCGACTTCTGCAGGAACGCGAGCCGTTCGGCCAGCGCGTCGTCGTTGGTCGCGATGAAGCCGCCGATCGTGTCGCTGTGCCCGCCGAGGTACTTCGTCGTCGAGTGCACGACTGCGTCGGCGCCGAGGTCGAGCGGCTGCTGCAGGTACGGCGTTGCAAACGTGTTGTCGACGACGAGGAGCGCGCCGACGGCGTGAGCTGCCGCCGCCGCCTTGCGGATGTCGACGATGTTCAGCATCGGGTTCGACGGCGTCTCGACCCAGACCAGCTTCACCTCGTCGTCGAGGTGCGACGCGAGGTTGTCGTCGAACTCGCCCGCAGGGACGTAGGTGAAGCGATATCCCTTCGGCTCATAGACCTGCGAGGTCATCCTGTAGACCCCGCCGTAGACGTCGGCGATCAGGACGACCCGCTCACTCGGGTGCACGAGGTGCATGAGCGTGGTGGTCGCGCCGAGCCCCGAGCTGAAGGCGACGCCGTGCTTTGCGTTCTCGAGGCTGGCCAGCGCTACCTGCAACGCTGTCCGCGTCGGGTTCGCGACGCGCGCATAGTCGTAGCCCTTGTGCACCCCGACCGCCTCTTGCACGAAGGTGGAGGTCTGGTAGATCGGTGTGATGATGGCGCCGGTCGCCGGGTCCGGCTCCTGCCCCGCGTGGATCGCTCTCGTCTCGAAGTCCATCGCCTCAGCCTAGCGCCAGACGGCCGAACCAGATTCGGTTTGTGAATCTGGTTCGCGTGTTGCTCGGGGGCTGATCGACGACTCGAAACTCGTGAATCTGGTTCGGCTGCGCCGAATCAGATTCAACGGGGTGGCACCAACCGTGCGTCGGGGAAGCGGGCGAGTTTGCGCAGCGGTGCATCCGGGGAGCGCCAGGCAGCCGAACCAGATTCGGTTTGTGAATCTGATTCGCGAGTTTCTCGGGCGCTGATCGACGACTCGAAACTCGTGGATCTGGTTCGGCTGCCCCGAATCAGATTCAACGGGGTGGCACCAACCGTGCGTCGGGGAAGCGGGCGAGTTTGCGCAGCGGTGCATCCGGGGAGCGCCAGACAGCCGAATCAGATTCGGTTTGTGAATCTGATTCGCGAGTTTCTCGGGCGCTGATCGACGACTCGAAACTCGTGAATCTGGTTCGGCTGCCCCGAATCAGATTCAACGGGGTGGCACCAACCGTGCGCCGAGGAAGCGGGCGAGTTTGCGCAGCGGTGCCTCCAGTGAGACCGGTTTCACGCCCTCCTCCCACCAGATCCCGAGCACGCTCAGCTCGCCTCTCTTCCGGTCGTGGACCGGCTCGATTCGGCCGATCAGGCGGTCGCCGCGCAGGATCGGCAGGACGTAGTAGCCATGCACGCGCTTCGCCTTCGGGACATACATCTCGAGCCGGTAGAAGAAGTCCCACAGCGCGAGCGCGCGGTCGCGGTCGTGGATCAGGCGGTCGAACGGGGAGAGGAACGTCGTCCGGCCGCTCGGCGCCTGCGCGTCGACGGCGTCAGGGTGGGCGATCAGCCGTCCGCGCTCGAGCCGCACGCCGAGCGACCGAAACTGCTTCTCGTCGAACACCGCCTTCGCCTCCGCCCATGGGATGCGCTCAGTCTCGGGGTACCAACGCTCCGCGAGATCCCAGAGGCGCTGCTTGCCTCGCCGTCCCACGACGGCGACCTCACCGCGTGTGTTCAGGACGCCGAGCAGGAGCCCCATCTTGCGCTCGCCCCACCAGCGGTGCGCCTCACGCCTCGTCGGCGTGTGATCCTCGATCTCGCGGGACAGCAGCGGCCCACGCCGCTCGAGCTCTCGGAGCACGTAGCGCCGGTAGGAGGCGTTCTCCTTCAGGTACTCGCGCAGGCGCCGGTCCAGCGGCCGGTCGTTGCGGCGCATGCGAGCCTGCAGGAGCGGGAGGTCCTCGGCAGGCCAGAGGAAGGCGTTCCATTCGACGAGCTTCCGCTCGTGCCACAGCAGGCGATCGAGCTCGTCCCGGTCGAACAGGCCGAGACGGCTCCAGAGGACGAGGTGCTGGGGAGGAGCGACGGTCGAGATCGGGTCGAGCTGGAGGAAGCCGAGGTGCCGGACGGTGCTGAGCACGTCGGTGGCCGTGCCGTCGAGCAGCTGCGAGCGGACCGCGATCCGGCGCGCCTCGTCGACCGTCACCTCCCTCGGCTTCACGCGGTTCGTTCTACCCGTTCGAGCCCAAGGACGCGCGCGAGCCTTGCTGCCGCCTGCTCGAGCTTCACGTCGACGTTGCCGCGCACGTTCGGCTCCGGGGTGAAGCGGCGGATCCGCAGCACGCCTTCGGCGCGGTCGGCCTTGAGGTCGGCGCGGCCGACGAACCTGTCGCCCGCGAGCAGCGGGAGCACGTAGTAGCCGTAGACGCGCTCGGGCTCCCGTTTGTAGACCTCGATCACGTGCCTGAAGCCGAACAGCCGCTCGAGGAGCGGCCGGTCCCACACCAGGTTGTCGAACGGGCAGACGAGCACCGGGGGCGCCGGGGCACCGTCGAGCTCCACGTCCGGCAGGACGTAGAACGGCGCCCCGCCGTCGTCGACCGCGATCTCACGCAGTCGTCCTTCCGCCACGAGGGCGACCAGATGGTGGTGCAGCCGTGCCTTGCCTCCTTTGAGGCGCCAGTGCTCCCGAACGGCCGGCTCGGTGAGAGCGCCGCGCGCAGCAACGGCGAGCAGTGCGAGCGTTCGCAGCGTCTCGTCCTCGGTCGGCGTCGGCGCTTCGAGCCATCGCGCGGGGATCACGCGCTCGGCGAGGTCGTAGGCGCGCTGGAAGTTCCGCCGCTCGGCGATCACGAGCACGCCCTTGTCCCAGAGCGCATCGAGCACCATCTTCGAAGGCTTCCAGTCCCACATGCCGCCGCGGCCCTGCCCCTCGAAGTCGCGCGACGTCAGCGGGCCTTCGGCGCGGATCCGCTCGAGCACGGGGTCGACGAGGTCGGCGTGCGCCTCCAGCGCGCGGTCGTGATGGCCCCAGTGGCCGCCGCCTTCCATGACCGTCCGAAAGTGCGGCCAGAGCTCGATCGGGAGCAGCGACGCCTCGTGCGCCCAGTACTCGAACACCCGCCCGGCGCGCAGAAGAGCCGGGACGGTGTCCTTCGGATACGCGCCGACGCGGGCGGTGAGGGTCAGCCGGTGCGCGCGGTCGACGGTCGAGATCGAGTCGAGTTGCACCGCGGTCAGCCGGCGGATCGCCGCTTCGACGTCGTCGGCGTCCCCTCGGCGAAAGCGGCCGCTGTATCCCTGTGAGGCGACGACGAGACGCCGGATCGCTGCGACGCTCGCGGCCACGGCTCAGCGGCGCGAGAGGTACTCGAGCAGGTCGGAGCGCGTCACCACTCCGACCGGAGCGCCGTTGTCGGCAACCACGACCGCGTTCGTTCCGCCCGTCAACGCTGTGACGATCTCGTCGACCGACGCGTCGGCATCGACGGCGGCGAGTGGGCCTTGCATCGCGACGGCGACGTCCTCGTGCAGCGCGTCGGAGTTCTTGAACACGAGATCGAGCAGCGCGCGGTCCTCCAGAGACCCGATCACGTCGGTCAGCGACGACACGTCGCCGTCACGGACGACCGGCAGCTGCGAGATCGAGTAGCGCTCCATCACGCTGATCGCCTCCGCCACCTTCTGGTGCGAGGAGATCGTGACGAGAGCGGGCGTGTCCCCCGGCTTGGCCGCGAGCAGCTCGCGCACCGTCGGCGCAGGGGCGGTGCGCTCGAGAAAGCCGTGCTCGATCATCCAGTTGTCGTCGAGGAACTTCGAGAGATACGAGCGTCCCGAGTCCGGCAGGATCGTCAGCACCTGCGAGTCCGGGCCGAGCGCCTGCGCGTAGCGCAACGCCGCGGCGATCGTCGAGCCCGACGAGCCTCCGACGAGGAGGCCCTCGTCGCGGGCCATGCGCCGCGCTGCGAGGAACGAGTCGCGATCCGAGACCTGGATCCATTCGTCGACGACCGTCAGGTCGATCGTCTTCGGCCACGTGTCCTTGCCGATCCCCTCGACGAGGTAGGGGTGCAGGTCGGCCTCGGTGGCCGCCGTGTAGATCGAGCCCTCCGGATCGACGCCGACGATCTTCACGGCCGGCTTGCGCTCGCGGAAGTAGCGTCCGATCCCGCTGATCGTGCCGCCCGTGCCGACGCTGATGATGATCGCGTCGATCTCGCCGCCGGTCTGCTCCCAGATCTCGGGCGCCGTCGTCTCGTAGTGCGCCTCCGGATTGGCCATGTTCGAGTACTGGTCCGGCTTGAAGCCGCCGGGGATCTCCTCGGCGAGCCGTGAGGAGACCGAGTAGTACGACTCGGGCGAGTCGTGGTCGACGGCCGTCGGTGTGATCACGACCTCGGCCCCGTAGCCGCGCAGCATCGAGATCTTCTCCTGGCTCATCTTGTCCGGCATCACGAAGATGCAGCGGTAGCCCTTCTGCGCCGCTGCGATCGCGAGGCCGACGCCGGTGTTGCCGGAGGTCGGTTCCACGATCGTCCCGCCCGGCTTCAGCTTCCCGTCCCGCTCGGCGGCCTCGATCATCGCGAGGCCGATCCGGTCCTTGTTCGAGCCGCCCGGGTTGAGGAACTCGAGCTTCGCAAGGATCGTGCCCGGCACGTCGCGCGAGACGCGGTCCAGCCGGACGATCGGCGTCGAGCCGACCAGGTCGATGATCGTCGGGTACTCGCGGGCCATTGCGGCGGGAAGCCTACCGCGGCGGTTCTAGACCTGAACAGCCGCCTCTTCCATCGCGCCGATCTCGTCGGGTCGGATCAGCGTCATGGTCGCGATCAGGCCGGCCACTGCAATACCGACCGTCACCCAGAACGCCCATTGGGTTCCCGACGTGAACGCCTGCGGGACCGGCGTCCCCGACTTGACCAGATGGTTGAAGTGGCTGATCGAGATCGACGACGTCACTGCCACGCCGATCGCGCCGCCGACCTGCTGGGCCGTGTTGATCAATCCGGACGCGAGCCCGGCTTCATGCCGCTCGACGCCGGCGAGCGCTGCGATCGACACGGGCACGAACGTGAACGGAAGTGCGAAGCCGACGAGCAGGTATCCCGGCAGCAGATCGGATGCGTAGGAGGCGTGCACCGGGATCTGCGTGTACCAGATCATGCCGGCGATCAGGGCGATGAAGCCGGCGATCATCACCGGCTTGACCCCGATGCGCGTTACGAGTGCCTGCGCAACGCCCGCCCAGAGGATCGCCGTGCCGGCCGTGGCGACGAACGTCACACCCGTCTTGAGCGCCGACCATTGGAGCACCTGCTGCACGTACAGCGTCAGCAGGAAGAAGTTCGCGAAGACGATGGCGCCGAGGAAGAGGCCGGTGACGTTCGCGCCCGCGACCGTGCGCACGCGGAAGATGCGGAACGGCATCAGCGGGTCCTTCGCCCGCGATTCGATCACGAGGAAAGCGAGCAGCAGGACCACGGCGGCGACCAGGCGCGAGATCGTCCACGCCGAGCCCCAGCCGTGGTTCGGCGCCTCGGAGACCGCGTACACGAGCAGGGCGAGGCCGGCGGTGATCGTGACCGCGCCTGCGGTGTCGTTCGAGTGATCGCGGTCGGAGCGGCTCTCGCGCACGAACCGCGGTGCGAGGGCGAGCGCCAGCGCGCCGACCGGGACGTTGACGAAGAAGATCCATTCCCAGCCCAGGTACTTCGTGAGGATGCCGCCGGCGAGGACGCCGACTGCGGCGCCGGAGCCGCCGATCGCACCCCAGATGCCGAGCGCCTTGTTCCGCTCCGGGCCTTCCTCGAAGCTCGTCGTGATGATCGAGAGCGCGGCCGGCGTGATGATCGCGGCGCCGAAGCCCTGCACAGCGCGTGCCACGATCAGCACGCCCTCCGACCAGGCGAGCCCGCACACGAACGACGCGATGGTGAAGACCGCGACGCCGACGTAGAAGACGCGGCGACGTCCGAGGAGGTCGGCGGCGCGCCCGCCGAGCAGGAGGAAGCCACCGAAGGTGATCGCATAGGCGGTGATCACCCACTGGAGGCCCTGTTCCGAGAAGTGCAGCGACTTGCCGATCGACGGGAGCGCGACGTTGACGATCGACACGTCGAGCACGGTCATGAAGAACGCTGCGCACACGATCGTGAGCGCCTTCCAGCGGTTCGGGTCGAGGTCGGCCATCGCTACTCCTCCTACGGTGAAAACGGACGTGGTGTTGCCGAAACCTTTGGAATGGAAACGCGTGCGACCGTGGAGAATTCCTGGGGCCTGCAGGCCTGGCAGATATTGGCGTCGCACGCGACCGACAGGAAGATGAAGGCCTCCTCCATCGAGAAGCCCCACTGATCCACCAGGAACCGCGCTCCCTCCTCGACTGCGTGGTCGAGCGCCTCCATGAAATCAGGACCCGCCGTTCCGTGGACAACCCAGCGGTCGGCGAGCTCCGTGACCGGCCAGGTTCCCTGCTTGCCCTTCAGCAGACCGACGCGGATCGTGACCTCGCCTGCGATCTCGACACCGGTGAAGCACACCTCGCCGTCGCCCATCGACGCGTGCATGTCGCCGATCGCAAGCATCCCTCCCGGTTGTCGCACCGGGAGGTAGACCGTCGCACCGGGGCCGTGCAGGTGATTGTCGAGGTTGCCGCCGTGGCGGCCGGCATAGCCGTTACCGATCGTCTCCCCGCCGGTCGCGACGCCGATCACGCCCACCATCGGGCGCAGGGGGAAGGAGATGCGCTCGTTCATGTGCACGGTGTCGCCTTCCACGCGGAAGACCTGCGTCAGCGGCGCATCCACCTGGTCGATCAGCTGCCCGACGCCGGGGATCAACGTGGCGAAGCCGCGCTCGGCAGGACGCACCTCCAGCAGCTCCACGACGAGCGAGTCGCCGGGCTCCGCGCCGCTCACGGCAATCGGGCCGGTTGCGGAGTTGACGCGCTCGAAGTCGATCTCGGTGACGAGGTCGGCCTCGGTCTGGATCTGCCCCGAGAAGCAGTCGTTCGTCTCGAGCATGACGATCGAGCCCGGCTCAACGACGAGAGCAGGGTCCATGTTCGGGCCGAACGCCCAGACGACCTCGTCGCGGCCGATTCGCTGCGTACCGGCGGCCGGCATCAGTGCCGGAAATGCCTCCGGCCGGTGAAGACCAGCGCAGCGCCGGCTGCCTCGACCGCCGTGACCGTCTCGCCGTCGCGGATCGAGCCGCCCGGCTGGATCAGTGCGGCGACGCCGGCATCGAGTGCGATCTGCGGGCCGTCCGCGAACGGGAAGTACGCATCGCTCGCCAGGGCTGCTCCGGCCGTCTCGTGCCCGTGCTCCCGCGCCTTCTCGACGGCGATCCGCACAGCGTCCACGCGGCTCATCTGGCCAGCGCCGATCCCGATCGTCTGCAGATCGCGGACCAGCACGATCGCGTTCGACGACACGTGCTTGCACACCTGCCATGCGAAAAGAAGGTCGGCCCACTGCCCTTCGTCGAGCTCGCCGGTGACGAGCTCCATCGTCGCGCGCTCCTCCGTCCCGTCGTTGCGCTCCTGCACGAGGAGCCCGCCGAGCACGCGCTTGTAGTCGCGCTCGCCCGGCGTCTCGGGCGGTTGCTCGCGGTCGACGAGGATCCGCAGCGCCTTCCTCGCTGCGCAGGGCTTCGACCGCCGCCGCGTCGTAGCCCGGCGCGAGGAGAACCTCGGCGAAATGGCCGCCGATTCGCGCGCCGAGCTCCGCGCCGACCGGCCGGTTCAGCACCGCGACGCAGCCGAACGCGGACACCGGATCGGCCGCCAGTGCGCGCTCCCACGCCTCGTCGATCGTCTCGGCGACCGCGACCCCGCAGGGATTTGCATGCTTGACGATCACCGCACCCGGCAGCACCAGCTCGCGGGCGATGCGGCGCGCGCCTTCGAGATCGCCCAGGTTGTTGTACGAGAGCTCCTTGCCGCCGAGCTGCTCGATCCCCGAGAGCAGATGCCGGCGGGCGCCGAGCTCGCGATAGTAGGCCGCCGCCTGGTGGGGGTTCTCGCCGTACGAGAGGTCGGTGACCTTGCGGAGGGCGAGCGTGAGCTGTTCCGGGAACGGCTGCGCGCTGCCGAACCAGTTCGAGATCGCCGCTTCATACGCCGACGTCGTCTCGAACGCCTCGCGCGCGAGCCGCTTCCGGGTCTCGGGCCGCGTGTCTCCGTGCTCGCGGAGCTCCGACAGGACGCCGTCGTACTGCGACGGGCTGGAGACGACGGTGACATGCGCGAAGTTCTTCGCCGCGGCGCGCAGCATCGACGGCCCGCCGACGTCGATCATCTCGACGACCTCGGCCTCGGTCGCGCCGGGCTGCTCCGCAGCGCGCGTGAAGGGGTACAGCGAGACGCAGACGAGGTCGATGAGGTCGATCTGCTGCTCGTCGAGAGCCTGGATGTCGTCGTCGAGCTCGCGCCGCGCGAGGATGCCGGCGTGGATTCGCGGGTGCAGCGTCTTCACGCGGCCGCCGAGCATCTCGGGAGCCATGGTGACGGCCTCCACGGTGGTGACGGGCAAACCGGCTTCGGCCAGGAACGACGCGGTGCCTCCGGACGAGACGAGCTCCCAGCCGAGCTCGGCGAGGCCGCGAGCGAACTCGTCGACACCCTCCTTGTCGAAGACGCTGATCAGTGCGCGGCGAGACATAGCTCTCTCACCACCTGGGGCAGCAGCCGGTGCTCTGCCGCCTGGACGCGCGCCCGGAGGGTCTCGACGGTGTCGTCGGGAAGGACGGGGACGCTCTCCGCGGCGATGACAGGCCCCGTGTCGACGCCGCCGTCGATGTAGTGAACGGTCGCGGCGGTGCGAGTGACTCCCGCCGCGAGCACATCCTCGATCGGATGTGCCCCGGGAAACTCCGGCAACGGCGCCGAGTGCGTGTTCACGATCCGGTGCGGGAACCGGTCGAGGAACGGCTTTGTCAGCAGGTGCATGTAACCGGCCGCCACCACGAGCTCGACGCCGTGCTCCTCGAGCCAGGTGGCCATCACGAGATCGCGCTCGTCACGGTCGGCGTGACAGTTGAGCTCGAACGTCGCGGTCGGAAGGCCGGCCGCGCGTGCGCGGACGAGCGCGTAGGCGTCCTTACGGTTCGATGCCACCGCGTTCACCGGCAGGCCGGCGTCGATCAGCGCCTGCAGGTTCGTGCCGCTGCCGCTGACGAGCACGCCGATCATCGAATGCGACCGATCACCAGATCGTCGAGGGCCGGCTCCGCGACGATCGCGCACCAGCCGATCCCGAGGTTGAACACCCGCCGCAGCTCATCCTCGGCGATGTGGCGGGCGAGCCATTCGAAGACCTCCGGCCGTTCCCAGGCGTCCCAGTCGAGCTCTGCGCTCCGGCCTTCGGGCAGGACGCGGTTGAGGTTGCCGAGAATGCCGCCGCCCGTGACGTGCACGAACGCCTTCGCCCGGCCTCGCAGCGCCCGGGCGGTCTCGAGATACAGGCGGGTCGGCGCGAGCAGGTCGTCGCCCTCGTAGTCCTCGGTCTCGAGGACCCTGCGAACGAGCGTGAAGCCGTTGGCATGAACGCCTGCGGATGCGAAGCCGATCACGGCGTCGCCGGGGACCACGGTGCTGCCGTCGATCACGTCTGCGCGTGCCACGATCCCGACACAGGTGCCGGCGAAGTCGAGCTCGCCCGGGGCGTAGATACCGGGAAGCTCGGCGGTCTCGCCGCCGACCAGGGCGACTCCTGCGCGGCGGCACACCTCGGCCGCTCCGTCGACGAGGTCGGCGACCTCCTCGAGTCGGATCTCGTTCGCCGCCACGTAGTCGAGCAGGAGCAACGGCTGCGCGCCCGACGTCGCGACGTCGTTGATGCAGTGCGCGGCCAGATCCGCGCCACAGTCTCGAAGTCGCCCGCGGGCGCGGGCGAGGACGAGCTTCGTGCCGACGCCGTCCGTCGACGCTGCGAGGAGTCGGTCGCCGTCGAGTGGGTGCAGTCCGGCGAACGCGCCGAACCCGGTCGCGCCCGTCGACTCGACGGCCCGGCGGAGCCGCTCGACGACGGAGCCGGCGGTTGCCAGCGAGACCCCCGCTGCGGCGTAGCTGTGCTCCGTGGACAGAGCGGAAGTGTACGACGCTCGGCGGCCGGTCCTACCCGAACCGTTCGCCGTACAGCTCGGGACGCCCGTCCGGGCCGCCGGCGAGGAACGTCACCGTCGCGCCGCCGACCTCGACGCTCGTGCCGTCGAGGTCGAGGCCGAGCAGATCCGCGAGGGCGCCCGGCTTTCGCCTCGGGATCATCAGCACGTAGCTGTAGTTCCGTCAGCCGAAACTCGTCGTCCTCGGCGAGCAGGTCGTCGATCCAGTCGCGCGGCGGATGTACCTCCAGCCGGTAGCCCGCATTCGTCGAGACGAAGGTGCGGCGCCCGCCGTGCTCCTGGACACGGAGGTGCCATTGCATCGCCCGGCCGAGCACGGATTGGAACTCGTCCTCCTCGAGCGCGACGCCAAGGTGGTCGACGCGCGGCACGCGCCAGTGGCCCGGCTGGACGACGACGTTGATCGAGCCGCGCTGGAGCTCCGACAATCGCAGCTTGAAACCGTCGCGTTCGAGCCTCTCCCAGGAGCTGCCGGGCTCGATCGCGACGTGGTCGTCGCCGATTCGTCCGTGCCGGGCGACGAGATCGAAGCCGAGCTTCACGAGGTAGCGCCCTTCGACGTCCCGGACCTCGGACGTGACCAGGTGGTAGTGGAAGAGGCGCATCCCTCTAGTGTTCCAACGTGGTGGCAATCGCGCCGAGCTTGACCTGGAGCTTCGAGCCCCTCCAGACCGTCCCCACAGTGCTGATCGCCTTCCTCTACTGGCGGCGCGCACGCACGCTCGCCCTCAGCGGCCGTCCTGTTCCGGGCTGGCGGCAGGTG
Organism: uncultured Thermoleophilia bacterium; assembly: GCA_963703445.1. GTDB lineage: Bacteria > Actinomycetota > Thermoleophilia > Gaiellales > Gaiellaceae > PALSA-600. Next base: position 209,429 of record CAVPEK010000007.1, read on the forward strand.
GTGTTCGGGCTCGGCATCCTGCTCGTCGTCATCGCGCTCAACTCTCCGGTCGACAGGCTGGGCGAGGACAACTTCTTCTTCATGCACATGACGCAGCACGTGATCCTCGGCGATCTCGCGCCGCTGTGCTTCGTCGTCGGCCTGACCGGGCAGATGCTCCGCCCGTTGCTCGCGATCTCCTGGTTCGAACGACTGCGCGTTCTCACGCATCCGCTGGTCGCACTGCCGGTGTGGGCGGTCAACCTCTACTTCTGGCACATTCCGCTGCTCTACGACGGGGCGTTGCATCACGACGCCTTGCACGCGCTGGAGCACTTCGCCTTCTTCACGTGCGGGTGCCTGATGTGGGAACCGGTCGTGGAGACCCTGCCAGGCCCCGCGTGGTTCGGGACCGGGTGGAAGCTCGGCTACATCGCGGTCGTCCGGTTGATCGAGACGATCCTCGGCAACGTCTTCATCTGGTCCTCGAGCGCGTTCTACACCGTGTACCAGCACACTCCCGAGTGGGGAATCACTCCGGTGCACGACCTGAATCTCGGCGGGATCGTGATGATGGCCGAGGGCTCGATGGTGACCCTGGCGGCGCTCGTCTGGCTCTTCCTGAAGCTCGCCTCCGAAGGGGAGCTGCGCCAGAACCTGCTCGAACAGGGGCTCGACCCGCGACAGGTGAAGCGCGCCGTCCGCTACGGCCGCGCCCACGATCTCGGCGCCGGAGGTTCGGGCTAGACGCGTTCGAAGCGGTGCTTCGCCGCGTCGAGCGGCACACGTGTCGGGTACTCGCGGGTGAGACAGGCACGGCACAGCGCGTTCGCCGGCCGATGTGTGGCCGCCTGCAGTCCCTCGAGTGAGATGTAGGCGAGGCTCGTAGCGCCGATCGCCTCTCTCACCTCCTCGACCGTCGAGTGGGCAGCGATCATCTCGTCCTCCGAGGCAAGATCGATCCCGTAGAAGCAGGGGGAAACGACCGGCGGAGACGAGATCCGCACGTGCACCTCGGCTGCGCCCGCGTCGAAGAGCATCTGCACGATCTGGCGCGTCGTCGATCCGCGCACGATCGAGTCGTCGACCACGACGAGCCGCTTCCCTCTCACCTCGGCGAGCGGGTTGAACTTCATGCGGATCCCCTGCTCGCGCATGCCCTGCTCGGGCTGGATGAACGTGCGGCCGACGTAGCGGTTCTTGATCAGCCCTTCGCTGAACGGGATGTTCGCGGCGCGCGCAAAGCCGATCGCGGCCGGTGTTCCCGAGTCCGGGATCGGCAATACGAGGTCGGCTTCGACCGGCGACTCCTGTGCGAGCCGCTCGCCCATCCGCACGCGGGCGCCGTGCACCTCGACGCCCGAGAGGCGGGTGTCGGGTCGCGCGAGGTAGAAGAACTCGAAGATGCAGAGCGCTCCGTGCTCGGCCGGTTCGATCGCCTGGTTCGAATGCAACCCGTCCTCGTCTGCCACGACGAGCTCGCCCGGCCGCACCTCGCGCTCGAACTTCGCGCCGACGAGATCCAGCGCGCATGACTCCGACGCGACGACCGGGTCGTCGCCGAGCCGCCCGAGCACGAGCGGCCGAAAGCCGAATCGGTCGCGGAACGCAAAGAGCTTCCCGTCGGCGAGGCCGACGACGGTTGCCGCACCTTCGAGCAGCGCCATCGTCGCGGCGATCGCCTCTGTGAGCGGCCGCTCGTCGTCGGCGATCAGCGCCGCGATCACCTCCGAGTCGGACGACGACGCGAGCGGCTTCCCGGCGCGCTCGCGCAGCTCCTCGGGGTTGACGAGGTTGCCGTTGTGGCCGAGCGCCACGGTGCGAACGCGCCCGTGGTGCAGAAGCGGCTGAGCGTTCTCCCAGGCGTTGCCGCCGGTCGTGGAGTACCGCGTGTGGCCGATCGCGAGGTCGCCGTGCAGGCCGGAGAGGCTCCGCTCGTCGAACACCTGCGGCACGAGGCCGAGGTCGCGCAGCGCGGTCAGTCGCCCGTCTTCGCTGACCGCGATCCCCGCCGACTCCTGACCGCGATGCTGGAGCGCATAGAGGCCGAAATACGAGAGGCGGGCGACGTCGCGTCCCGGCGCGCGGACGCCGAAGACGCCGCACATCAGGCCACCATCCCGAGCTCGACCACGTCGTCCCAGGGGATCTCGGTTCCGGGCGCGACCGCGACGATCACGCCCTCGCCTTCGACGACGTCGCAGTCGGCGCGCCGTCCCGACCACCTTTCGGCCTCCTGCAGCGCGAGCGACACGCCGCCGTCGGAGACATCGTGGGCGAGCGTCCACAGCTGGGCGTGCCGCCAGACGAAGTGCACGAGCCCGTGACCGAAGCCGCGCACGAGCGCAATGCGATCACCGGGCTGCCAGCGGTCGGGGATGAGCGTCACGTCCCGCACGAGGCCGACACAGCCGACGACCGGCGTGGGCGGGATCGGGCTGCCGCCCGTCTCGTTGTACAACGAGACGTTCCCCGAGACGACCGGGATGCCCAGCGACTCGGCGGCCTGCGAGATCCCCTCGATCGCCTGCTCGAGCTCCCAGCCGATCTCCGGCTTCTCGGGGTTGCCGAAGTTGAGACAGTCCGTGAGCGCCAGGGGCTCGCCACCTGCGCACGCCACGTTCAGGGCCGAGTCCATGACGGCGCGCCACCCCGCCTCGAGCGGATTGCGGCAGCCGAGCGGCGGACCGTCGAGCGACACCGCAATGCCGCGCGTCCCGTCGATCCGCAGCACCGCGGCATCGAGGCCCGGGCGGCGCACGGTGCGCGAGCCGACCAGCTGGTCGTACTGCTCGAACACCCACGTCTTCGGCTCGTGGTTCACAGGTGCGACCGGGGCTGTCTCGACGAGGTGCTCTTGTGTCTCGACCGAGTAGCGCGGGCACTCGTCGGTGAGGAACGCCGCAGGGATCGACCCGACGACATCCCCTTCGAAGAACGCGCGCAGCTCGCCGTGGTCGGTCACCTCGCCGATCACCGTGCACGGGAGCTCCCACCGTTCGCAGACCTCGCGCACCTCGTCGACGCGATCGGGCGCCACCACCGCGACCATCCGCTCCTGCGACTCCGAGATCATGATCTCCCAGGGCTCGAGGTCGGGTTCGCGGAGCGGCACGCGGTCGAGGTGCACGTCGACCCCGACGTCCCGTGCCATCTCGGACAGGGACGAAGCAAGCCCCGCGGCGCCGCAGTCCTGGAGCGAGGCGACGAGGTCGCGGTCGACGAGCTCGAGTGACACCTCGATCAGGGCCTTCCCGCGGAACGGGTCGCCGATCTGGACCGACGGGCGCTTTTCGTCCGAGCCCTCGAGATCCTGAGAGGCGAGCACGGAGGCGCCACCGATCCCGTCGCGGCCGGTGAAGGCGCCGTACAGGACGAGCGCATTGCCAGGCCCCTCGGCGCGGGCGCTCAGGACGCGTTCCGTCGGCAGCAGGCCGACGCACATCGCGTTCACGAGCGGGTTCGCCGCGTAGGCCTCGTCGAAGGCACACTCGCCGCCGACGTTCGGGACGCCGACGCAGTTGCCGTAGTGGCCGATGCCGGCGACCGCGCGGCGGAACTGCCAGTCGGGCGCGCCGAAGCGCAGGCCGTCGAGCAGCGCGATCGGCCGCGCGCCCATCGCCACGATGTCGCGGAGGATCCCGCCGACTCCGGTCGCCGCTCCCTGGAACGGCTCGACCGCGGAGGGGTGGTTGTGCGACTCCGCTTTGAACGCGACGGCAACACCCTCCCCGAGGTCGATCACGCCTGCATTCTCACCCGGCCCCTGCAGCACCCGCTTCCCGTCCGACGGGAGCCGCCGCAGGAGCGGGGCCGAGTGCTTGTAGCCGCAATGCTCCGACCAGAGGAGCGAGAAGACGGCGAGCTCGAAGTCGTTCGGAGGCCGCCCGAGGAGTGTGCGGATACGGTCGAACTCCCAGTCGGTGAGACCGAGCCTCGTGTGGAGTGGTTCCGCGACCGAGCTCAGGAGGGCAGTGTAACGAGGGCCTCCGACGGCCCGTGACCGGCTCGGACTTTGGTCGGCGTCCGACCTCACACGCGCGGCTACGTTGTCGTTTCAACCCGTGATGCTCCGTCGCCCCCTCCCGATGCTCGTGCTGCTCGCCCTGATCTGGGGCAGCTCGTTCATGTTCATCAAGGTCGCGGTTCGGGATCTCCAGCCCGCGACGCTGATCCTCGGCCGGATCGGCCTCGCGGCGCTCGTGCTCGCCGTCGTCGTCCCGGCCCGCGTCGGGCTCCGGGAGACCGTGGCCGAGGTCCGCGTGCACTGGCGCTGGCTCGTCGTCGTCGGCCTGCTGAACACGGCGGTGCCGTTCTGGCTCCTCTCCTGGGGCGAGACGCGCATCGACTCCGGGCTCGCCTCGATCATCCAGGCCTCCGTCCCGATCTTCAACGCGCTGCTGGCCTTTGCCTTCTTCCACGACCAGCGGGTGACCGGGCGTCCGCTCGTCGGCGTGTTCATCGGGTTCGTCGGTGTCGCCCTGCTCGTCGGGGCGCAGCCGGAGGGCCAGATCCTCGGAGCGCTCGCAGTCGTCGGCATGGCGGTCTGTTACGCCGCGGGCGGGCTGCTCGTGCGGCGGCGCCTCTCGGCTGCCCGTCCGCAGGTCGTCGCGTTCGGCACGTCGGCAGTCGCGGCGCTGTTCGTGCTACCGGCCGGAGTCGTCCAGGCGCCCGCGAGCTTCCCGGGCTGGGAGACGATCGGCTGCGTCGTCTTCCTGGGGGTCGTCGGGACAGCGTTCGCCTACCTCCTCTTCTTCACGATCATCGCCAAGGCAGGGGCGGGGTATGCCTCGCTCGTCACGTACCTCGTCCCGCCGATCGCGCTGGCTTACGGGGCGATCTTCCTCGGTGAGACCGCGGGCGGTGCGGCGCTCGGCGGGCTGGCGCTGATCCTGGGCGGCGTCGCGCTCGGCACGGGGCTCCAGCGGCGCCGGCGGCTCGTGCCCGCCGCCGAGTCGACGTGATCGCGCTTCGTCGAGCCACCCAGGAGGACGTCGGCTTCCTCGTCGAGCTGTTCAACGACGAGGAGGTCGAACCGTTCCTCGCCGGCCGGCAGGCCCGTGACGCCGAGACGATCGGCGCCGAGATCGAGCGTTCGGAGCGCGAGCCGCAGAGGACCGGGCGCATGATCATCGAGGTCGACGGCGAGCGCGCAGGCTCGATGTCCTTCGACGAGATCAGCGAGGCCAACAGGATCGCCCACCTCGGCGGCTTTGCCGTCCTGGCGGCGTTCCGCGGCCGCCGGATCGCCGCCGAGGCAGCGCGGCTCCTGCAGCGATACCTGATCTTCGAGCTCGGTTTCCATCGTCTCGAGCTCGCCTGCTACGGCTTCAACGAGCGGGCGATCCGCCACTCCGAGCGTGCGGGTTTCGTCCGCGAGGGCGTCAAGCGCCGGGCGTACCTCCGGCACGGGGAGTGGCAGGACGCCGTGCTGTTCTCCCTGTTGCGGGAGGATCTCGAGCAGTGAAGCGCTCCTAGCCCTCGTCGGGCTCTGCGCTCCAGAACTCGCGCACGTCGATCGCGCCGAAGGCGGCCACGGGGTGCCTCGAGGCGATCTCGACCGCTTCATCGAGGCTGTCGCACTCGAGCACGTCGAATCCGGCGATCAGCTCCTTCGTCTCGGCGAACGGGCCGTCGGTCACGAACGGCTTGCCGCCGCGGACCCGCACCACCTTCGCCTCCTCCTGCGGCCGCAGCTGGTTGCCGAACAGGCGCGTGTCCTTGGTCTCCTCGAGCCAGCGGTCGATCGAGGCGGGCTCCTCGGGGCTCTCGACGGACGGATCGACGCAGACGATCATCAGGTACTTCACGGTTCTCTCCTTGGTAGTGGTCGGATGGACGACGAGCGGCCCCGGCCGCGATCGACACTTCGCCTAGAGTCTTGTCCATGACGACCTTTCTCCACACGATGGTGCGGATCACCGACCCGGCGAAAAGCCGCTCGTTCTACGAGGCGCTCGGGTTCACGTTCGAGCGCGAGATGGACATCGTCCGGAACGGGGAGAAGGAGGCGACGAACTACTTCTTCTCGCTCGGCGACCAGCGGTCAGTGCTCGAGTTGACCTTCAACCACGACGGCCGAACCTACGACCTCGGGACGGGCTACGGCCACATCGCGATCGGCGTCGGCGATCTCGACGGGACGCTCGCCCGGCTCGCCGAGCAGGGCATCGCGCCGGAGCGCGCGCCGTATCAGGTGAGCGAGGGCGGCTCGTGGCTGTGCTTCGTACGCGACCCGGATGGCTATCGCATCGAGGTCATCGGCAGAACCGCCTAGCCGGCATGTCGAAGCCTCCTCGGTCGCCGTACCCGCCGGACGCCGACGACGATCAACCGGTCGTGACCGAACTGGCCGACCTCGTCGACGCGGTCGGCATGGATTTGGACTGGGCGAACGAGCGCCCCCGGAAGTGGTCGGCGCAGCGCGTCGAGTTGCGCCGCAGCCGGCTGACGGGGGCGGACCTGGCGGAGGCCGACCTGACCGACGTCGTCTTCGAGGAGTGCAGGGTCGACCTGGTCGGGCTGCGGCATGCACGCCTCGAACGCGTTGTCTTCCGGAACTGCCGCATGAGCGACTGCGACTTCTACGGCTCGGCTCTGAAGGATGTCCTCTTCGAACGCTGCGAGCTGCGCGAAGCGACATTCTCGACCTGCACCGTGCAGCGTGTCGAGTTGCGCGGCTGTGACCTGGCCGGTGCCCGAGGCGTCGAGGCGCTGCGCGGAGCTCGGATGACCTGGAACGACGTGATCGAGAACGCCGCGCTCTTCGCATCTGCGGTTGGCATCGAGATCGTCGACTAGCTGCGTGCGCGAGCTGGGGGCGAGTGCGTATCGTCTCGTGCTCGATGCTCCTCTACGAGAACGCTGCCTCCGGCAATTGCTACAAGGTGCGCCTGCTCCTCGCGCACCTCGGCCTCGAGGTCGAACGTCGCTCCGTGGACGTGCTCGACCGTTCGAACCGTCCCGAGCTCCTCGGTGGGCTCAATCCGGCGCTGCGTGTGCCGACGATGGTGCTCGACGACGGTCGCTCGCTGGGCGAATCGGGCGCGATCCTCTGGTACTTCGGGGAGGGCTCGCGCTTCGTCCCGGACGATCGTTACGAGCGCGCTCAGGTGCTGCAGTGGATGTTCTTCGAGCAGTACGACCACGAGCCCGCGATCGCCGTCGCGCGTTTCTGGCTGGCGTTGTCCGGTGACCCGGACGCCTATGTCGATCGCCTGCCGGAGAAGCTCGCTGCGGGCTACCGGGCTCTCGACGCGATGGAACGCCACCTCGGGGGCGCGCCGTGGTTCGTCGGAGGTGCGATGTCGCTCGCAGACATCGCGCTGTACGCCTACACGCACGTCGCAGACGAAGGTGGATTCGATCTCGGCCGCTATCCCGCGATCGGCGCCTGGCTCGGACGGGTGGCAGCGGAGCCGGGGCACGTGCCGATCGACGCGTAGCCGGTCGGCGCCTGGGCGCCCTGTGTACGAGCTTCCACACTCTCGTCACGGAGGCGTTGCCCACGCGTTGCAGTTGTCGGCGTAACGTCGAGTCATGACGAAGACAGCGACACCCTGGGGGCAGGCAGCGCTCGTGGAGCGGCTGGTGCTGAGTCAGCGGGCGGGCGACAAGCGTTTCTCCTCCGTGGTCGAACTGCTCGAGACCGACCGCGGCGAGCGGCTCGTTCGGTTCGCCTACTCGACGGGCGGCGTGGCGCGGCGCGGTCCCGTCACGCTCCGGACCGCCGACCTGGAGCGGTTCCGCCGCTCGCTCGCGAAGACGCCCGAGCTTGCAGCGGCACTCGGCCTGGAGTCGGCCTAGACGGCCGCAGCGAGCGACAATCGAGCCGCGTCGACGAGCGAGCCGAGGATCAGCGCTCCGTCGGCCGAGCCGAGCAGCGGGTCGACCGCATGCTCGGGGTGGGGCATCAGGCCGAACACGTTGCCGTCGGCGTTGAGGACGCCCGCAACGTCGGCGACTGCGCCGTTCGGATTGGCGCCGGCCGCGTAACGGAGAGCCAACTGGCCGTTCGCCTCGAGTTGCGCGAGCAGCTCGTCATCGGCGAACCAACAGCCGTCGCCGTGCTTGACGGGCACGGTGAGCTCCACGCCCGGCTCGCACCGTGAGGTGAAGGCCGTATCGGTGCGCTCGACGGTGAGCGCGACGTCGCGGCACACGAACGAGAGCGTCTCGTTCGGGCGCAGCGCCCCGGGAAGCAGCCCGGCCTCGGTCAGGATCTGGAAGCCGTTGCAGATGCCGAGCACGAGGCCGCCCCCGGCGGCGAAGTCGGCGACTGCCCTCATCACCGGTGAGAACCGGGCGATCGCGCCGCAGCGCAGGTAGTCGCCGTACGAGAAGCCGCCCGGCAGTACGACGCCTGCCGTGTCGGCCGGGAGCGTCTCGTCGGCGTGCCAGACGCGCGGGCTCTCAGCGCCCAGACGCTCGAGCGCGAGCTGCGCGTCGCGGTCGTCGTTCGACCCCGGGAAGACGATCACGGGGACGACCGGCCGTGGACCGATGCTCTCCTTCATGCGTGCTCGAGCTCGATCGCGTAGCTCTCGATCAGCGGGTTCGTCAGCAGCTGCTCGCACATCTGCTGCAGCTGGGCGAGCGCCTCGTCGCGGTCGTCGGTGTCGAGCTCGACGTCGACGAGCTTGCCGACCCGCGCCTCGCCGACCGCGAAGCCGAGGTGGCGAAGGGAGCTCTCGACGGCCTGCCCCTGCGGGTCGAGGATCCCCGGCTTCGGGCGGACGAGCACCGTCGCCTTCACGCAAGCACCACGCTCGGGTCTGCGAGGTACGTGTCGAACGCGATGTCCGTCAGTTGTTCGAACGCTTCGATGTAGCGCGCGCGGGTGCCCGTGACCACGGCGTCCGGCAGCTCGGGGCCTGGTGCGGTCTTGTCCCAGCCGAGCGACTCGCAGTAATCCCTGACGAATTGCTTGTCGAACGACGGCGGCGTGCGGCCCGGGGTGTATTCATCTGCGGGCCAGAATCGCGACGAGTCGGGCGTGAACGCCTCGTCGCCGAGCACCAGCCGCCCCTCCGGGTCGAGGCCGAACTCCAGCTTGGTGTCGGCGAGGATGATGCCCCGCCGGCCGGCGTAGTCGGAGACGAAGCGGTAGAGCGCGATCGCGATCGCCTCGACCTCGTCGAAGCGCTCCTCGCCGACGAGCTCGACTGCGGCGGCACGGTCGATGTTCTCGTCGTGGCCCGTCTCGGCCTTCGTCGCCGGCGTGAAGATCGGCTCCGGGAGCTGCTGGGATTCGATCAGTCCTGCAGGCAGCTTGTGACCGCAGACCTCTCCGGTCGCGCTGTAGTCCTTCCAGCCCGAGCCCGACAGATAGCCGCGGACGACGCACTCGATCGGGAGCATCTGAAGGCGCCGGCACTCGGTCGACCGGCCGTCGTTGTGGAGAGCGATGAGATGGTTCCCGACGAGGTCGCGTGTCCGCGTGAACCAGAAGCCGGACAGGCCGGTCAGGACACGTCCCTTGTCCGGGATCTCGGTGGGAAGGATGACGTCGAACGTCGAGATGCGGTCGCTCGCAACGAGCAACAGGCGCTCGTCGTCGAGCGCATAGAGCTCGCGGACCTTGCCGCTTCCGACGTGCAGGGCTTCAGACATGGGTGGGTTCCTCCTTCGGGGCGAGACGGTTGAGGCGGTCGAACGACAGGTCGAGATTGGCGACGGTCGCACCGAGATCGAACACGCTGTCGAGCGTGGCGTCGTCGAGGCGCGCGGTGATCGCGGCGTCGGTGCGGACGAGCTCGGGGAAATCCCGCTCCTCGTCCCATGCGCGCATCGCGTTGCGCTGCACCAGCTTGTAGGCGTCGTCGCGCTCGAGCCCGCTCTCGACCAGGGCGAGGAGGAGCCTGTGGGAGAAGAAGAGCCCGTGCGAGGCCCAGAGGTTCCGCTCCATGCGATCGGGGTAGACGACGAGCCCCTCGACGATCCAGGTGAACCTGTCGAGCATGTAGTCCAGCGCCAGGAACGCGTCTGGGATCACGACGCGCTCCGCCGAGGAATGAGAGATGTCACGCTCGTGCCACAGCGGCATGTTCTCGAGGCCGACGATCGAGGCTGCGCGCACGACCCGCGCCAAACCGGACACGCGCTCGGCGATCTTCGGGTTGCGTTTGTGCGGCATTGCCGACGACCCCTTCATCCCGGTCGCGAACGGCTCCTCGACCTCGCGCACCTCCGTGCGGGCCAGGTGGCGGATCTCTGTTGCGAACCGGTCGAGCGACGATGCGCACAGCGCGAGCGCGCCGAGCAGTTCGGCATGGCGGTCGCGTGAGATCACCTGCGTCGAGACCGGGTCGGGCTCGAGGCCGAGGCGCTCGCAGGCGATCCGCTCGACCTCCGGATCGATCGCGGCGTACGTCCCGACCGTCCCCGAGAGCTGGCCGACACGGCACGTCTCGAGCGCCCGCTCGAGCCGTATGCGGGCGCGGTCGAGCTCGAACGCCCAGCCCGCGAGTTTCCAACCGAAGGTCGTCGGCTCGGCGTGGATGCCATGGGATCGCCCGATGCAGATCGTCTGCCGATGCTCCTGGGCGCGGCGCACCACAGCCAGGAGGGCAGCGTCGACGCCGCGGAGGATCAGGGCGCCGGCGTCGCGGATCTGCAATGCGAGCGACGTGTCGACGACGTCCGACGAGGTGAGCCCGTAGTGGACCCAGCGGCCCTCGGGCCCGAGCTGCTCGGCCACCGCGTCGACGAAGGCGGCCAGGTCGTGATCGGTCGCCAGCTCGATCTCGGCGACCCGCTCGGGCGTCGGCACCTGGGCGCGGTCGCGAATCGCGGCAACATCCGAGGCCGGCACCGCTCCGACCTCGACCCAGCCGTCGAGCGCCGCCAGTTCGACCTCGAACCAGCGTGCCAGCCTGCCCTCCTCCGACCAGATCCGGGTCATCTCCGGACGGGAGTAGCGGGCGATCACTCCGGACAGTCTAGAGCCGGGTCAGGAAGGACTGGCGAGTGCGAGGATCCGCGCGGCGAGGACGGCCGCATTCTTGGCGTTGTCGACCCCGACCGTCGCGACCGGGACACCCGGCGGCATCTGCACGATCGAGAGCAGTGCGTCGAGGCCGTCGAGCACCGACATCGAGGAGCGCAGCGGCACCCCGATCACCGGCAGTTCCGTGTGAGCGGCGACGACGCCCGGCAGGGCCGCAGCGAGGCCCGCGCCGCAGATCAGCACTTTCAGCCCGCGGTCCTGCGCCGACTTGGCGTACTCGGCAACGGCGTCCGGCATCCGGTGCGCCGAGCGCACCTCGAACTCCCAGGTGATGTCCCGCGCGTCCAGCTCGTCGAGCGCGGCCTGCATCCGGGCGCGGTCCGACTCGGACCCGACCAGGATCCCCACGACCGGGTCAGCCACCCGCCACCGCCGCGATGTCCTGGCGGAACTGCATGCCCTCGAACGTGATCAGCTCGACGGCCGCATACGCGTGCGCCCGTGCATCTGCCACGGTGGTTCCCGTTCCGGTCACGGAGAGGATTCTGCCTCCGCTCGTCACCACCGTGCCGTCACGTACTGCCGTCCCGCCGTGAAAGACGAGCGCGCCCGAGGCCGACGGCCGCGTCGAGGCCCGAGATCGGGGCACCGGCGTGGTCGCTTCGCGCCGGGTAATCGGGGGAGGCCAGGACGACGGTCACCGCTGCATCCGCGGACAACGACGGCGCCGCGCCCGACAGGTCGCCGATCGTGGCTGCGAGCAGGAGTTCGAGCAGATCGCCCTCGACCCGCGGCAGCACGACCTGCGTCTCCGGGTCGCCGAAGCGGGCGTTGAACTCGAGCACCTTCGGGCCGTCGGAGGTCATCATCAGGCCGGCGAAGAGACACCCGGTGAACGGTGCTCCGCGGCGGGCAAGCTCGTCGATCACCGGCTGATGGATCTGTGCGACGAGCTCGTCGGTGCCGTCGAGCCACGGAACCGGGGAGTACGCGCCCATCCCGCCCGTGTTCGGGCCGGTGTCTCCGTCGCCGATGCGCTTGAAGTCCTGGGCGGCGCCGAACGGGACGACCCGCAGGCCGTCGGACAGGCCGAAGAGCGACACCTCCTCGCCGTCGAGCAGTTCCTCGATCACGAACTCGCCGCCGAGCGCAGAGACGGCGCGCAGCGCCTCGTCGACTTCCTCGGCCGTCCGGCAGACGAACACGCCCTTGCCGGCCGCAAGCCCGTCGGCCTTGACGACGCATGGAGGCGCGGGCGACGGAAAGCGCTTCGGCGGTTGGGACGCCGGCCGCGCGCAGCACGTCCTTCGCGAACGTCTTCGATCCCTCGATCTGTGCCGCGGCTGCGCTCGGGCCGAAGACCGGCGATCCCGTTTCGACGGAGGCCGTCGGCGATGCCGGCCACGAGCGGCCCTTCAGGGCCGATCACGACCAGGTCGGCTTCGAGGGTCATGGCCAGGCTGAGCAGGCCGTCGGCGTCGTCGGCGCGCACGGGATGGCATCGTCCGATCGCCGCGATCCCGGGGTTCCCCGGCGCGGCGTGGAGCTCGGTGAGGGCTGGGCTCTGCTCGAGACGCCACGCGAGCGCGTGCTCGCGAGCACCGGAGCCGACGACCACCACCTGCACGCGGCGAGGATACTTGTGTCGTGAGCGTGCCGCCGTATTCGACAGCTCGGGTGAATGTCGTTCGCTTCCCGGACGGCGACACCGACGATGTCGTCGCCGTCGAGGAGCCGCTCGAGATCCGCATCGGCGGTATGCCCGTGGCCGTGACGATGCGAACGCCGGGCCACGACGAGGAGCTGGCCGTCGGCTTCGCGCTCTCCGAGGGGCTGCGAGCCGGCGGGCGCGCGGCTGCCCGACGATCTCGCGGCGAACACGGTCGAGCTCGACGCGCCGGGGTTCGATCCGGCCCGGCTCGCGCGGAGCTTCTACACGACCTCTTCGTGCGGTGTTTGCGGCAAGGGCGCGCTCGAAGCGGTCGCGGTGGAGGCGCCCCGCGTCGACAGCGACCTGCGCCTACCGGCTCCGCTCGTCGCGAGCCTGCCCGACCGGCTGCGCGAGGCGCAGCACGCGTTCGAGGCGACCGGCGGCCTGCATGCGACCGGTCTCTTCGACGGTGTCGGCACGCTGCTGTGCCTGCGCGAGGACGTGGGGCGCCACAACGCGATGGACAAGGTGATCGGGTGGGCTTTCGGGAGCGGGCTCTTGCCGCTCACGCGCTCCGTGCTGTGCGTCAGCGGCCGGCTCTCGTTCGAGCTCGTCCAGAAGGCGGCCGTCGCGGGCTGTCCGGTACTCGTGGCGGTCGGCGCGCCGTCGTCGCTCGCAGTGCAGCTTGCGGCAGATCGCGGCGTGACCCTTTGCGGTTTTGTGCGCGGCGGCCGGCTCAACGTCTACACCGAGCCGTGGCGCGTCGAGCGCTGACCGGCGTGCTGCTCGTCGGCGGCGCGAGCCGGCGCTTCGGCTCGCCGAAGGCGCTGATCGAACTGGACGGCGAGACGCTCCACGACCGTGGCCGTCGCGTGCTCGCAGCCGCATGTGACGAGGTGCTGGTCGTCGGCAAGGCGGGTGAGCTGCCGTTCGCGGTGCTCGACGACGGAGCGGACGTCCGGGCACCGATCGCCGGCGTGGTCGCCGGGCTACGGGCCGCCGTGCACGACGTGGCTGTGTTCCTGCCCGTCGACTGTCCCCGTGTGACGCCCGAGCTGGTCGCTGCCCTCGGCGCGGCGTGCCGGGACGCTGCGGTCCCGCAGACCGGCCCCCTGCCGGGCGCGTGGGCGAAATCCGCGCTCCCTCTACTCGAGCGGCGCCTGCGGGAAGGGCCGCTCGCGCTCTATCGCACGTACGCCGACCTCGACGTCGTGGAGGTGGAGGTCGACCCAGCCCTCGTCGCAGACGTCGACACCCCGGGCGACCTCGCCGCCCTGTGAATCGTTCGCTCGCACTTCGGTCACCCTTGGTCTGACCACGTGACGTGTCTCGCAGCGACCCCTGTGGATGGAAAGTCTCACTTTCGTCACGTCGTTTGGCGACGGAGCGAGCTCGGCGCCGGCAGTTCGTTGCACTTCGGTAACCCTTGGCCTGACCACGTGACGGGTCCCGCGAAGACGCCTGTGGACGGAAAGTTCCAGTTTCGTTACGTCGTTTGGCGACGGGACTTGGCTCGCCGGCGGCTTGGTCGGATTGGCCCTGTGTGCTGCGGCTAGGGGCCGTGCTCGGCGTCGCGGCGTTGTTCGGCGAGGCGGCGCCAGCGCTGCTCGTCCGGATCGTCCTTCTGCCCGCGCAGCACGACGATCGCCAGAACGACTGCGACCACCACCGGGACGAAGATCGACAGCCCGACGATGATCTGCGTCCACGCGCTCGGCGAGACCGCGGAGGCGGTCACGCGAGGACGCGCTCGCGCGCGGCCCCGACACCGACCAGCTCGATCGGCACCTGCAGATCGCGCGCAACGAACTCCACGTATGCACGGGCCGCCGCCGGCAGATCGTCGAGCGAGGAGGCATCGTCGAGCGGCTGCGACCAGCCCGGCAAGGTCTCCCAGACGGCGGTCGCATGATGGAAGTCGGACTGGTGCGCGGGGAAATGCTCCGTCTCGGAGCCGTCGCGCAAGCGATAGCGCACACAGACGGGCAGCTCGTCGAACGCCGAGAGCACGTCGAGCTTCGTCAGTGCGAGCGAGGTCATCCCGTTGACGCGGACGGCGTAGCGCAACGCGACGAGGTCGAGCCAGCCGCAGCGGCGCTCGCGGCCGGTCACTGTGCCGTACTCGCCGCCGAGCTCGCGCAGCCGCTCCTGGTCGGCGCCCACGATCTCCGACGGGAACGGCCCCTCGCCGACCCGCGTCACGTAGGCCTTGGAGATACCGAGCACGCGGTCGATCCGCGTTGGGCCGATTCCGATCCCGGTCGCCGCGCCCGAGGCGATCGGGTTCGACGAGGTGACGAACGGATACGTGCCGTGATCGAGATCGAGCATCGTCGCCTGCGCGCCTTCGAACAGCACGCGCTTGCCGGCGCGGAGCGCATCGTCCACGAGCAGCGACGCATCACCGACGAACGGCGCCAGCCGTTCGGCGAAGCCCGCGTACTGCGACCACACCGATTCGAGGTCGAACGGCTCCACCTCGTAGATCCGCTCGAGCCAGAGGTTCTTCTCGGCGAGCGCAACCTCGATCTTCTCGCGCAGGATCTTCGGGTCGAGCACGTCCTGGACGCGGATCCCGATGCGGGATGCCTTGTCGGCGTATGTCGGCCCGATCCCTCGCCTGGTCGTGCCGATCTGGAGCGAGCCGAGGCGCCGTTCGGAGGCCTGATCGATCGTGACGTGCCACGGCATGATCAGGTGGGCGTTGCCCGAGAGCACCACGATCGACGGGTCGATGCCGCGTTCCGCCAGCAAGTCGACCTCGTCGACGAAGACCTGTGCATCGACGACGCAGCCGGCCCCGATCACCGAACTGGTGCCGGAGACGACGCCGCTCGGCATCTGCCGAAGCTTCCACGTCTCCCCGCCGACGACGATCGTGTGCCCGGCGTTGGGCCCGCCTTGATAGCGGCACACGACGTCCGAATCCTGGGCGAGCAGGTCGACGATCTTGCCCTTGCCCTCGTCGCCCCACTGCGCGCCGACCACGACGGTCGATGGCACTTGGCCGAGTCTAGCTGGCGAGCGTGTCGGCGCCCCAGAACCAGCGCACGACGAAGGGCCTCGCCAGAGCAAGCAGCGTCACACGGTGATCTGCAGTTGCCTGTCGTCGGGGCGCGCCAGGCCTGCAGGCCGCTCGACCCGGCGCAGCGTGATCTCGTGCCCGGAAGCGCAGCGCACCACTGCGACGTCGGCCTCGGCCGCGATCGAGCCGCGCACGCTCGCGAACATCAGCGCGTCGGAGAAGAGCAGCCCGTCTTCGCGCGCAACGTCCATGCAGTGCTCGCAGAGACACGAATACGCGGTCGCAGAGGGGGAGATCCAGACGGTCGTCACGCGGGCACGTTGGTGAGGTCCTGGAACTTCGCGTACCGCTTGGTGAAGTTCAGCTTGATGCCGTCGGTCGCACCGTTCCGGTGCTTCGCGAGGATCAACTCGGCGATCCCGGCCGAATCGGTCTCCTCGGGGTTGTAGTACTCGTCGCGGTAGACGAACATCACGAGGTCGGCATCCTGCTCGATCGAGCCCGACTCGCGCAGGTCGGAGAGGATCGGCCGTTTGTCGTGGCGCTGCTCGACGGCGCGGGACAGCTGTGAGAGCGCGATGATCGGGACATCGAGGTCGCGTGCGAGCACCTTGAGCGATCTCGAGATCTGCGACACCTCCTGGACGCGGTTCTCGGCCGACGTGCCGCTCGTCATCAGCTGTAGGTAGTCGACGATCACGAGCCCGAGCCGCGGTTCGCGCATCTTCAGGCGGCGCAGCTTCGACCGGATCTCCATCATCGTGATCGAGCCGGTGTCGTCGACGTAGATCGGCGCCTTGGCGAGCTTGTCGCAGGCGGCCGTGAGCCTAGGCCAGTCGTCGACCGCGAGCTTGCCGGTGCGCAGCCGCTGTGACTCGACCTTGCCCTCCGCGCACATGAGTCGCTGCGTCACCTCCGACTTCGACATCTCGAGCGTGAACAGCGCGACGGGCGTGTCGTGCCGCACCGCGACGTTCGCCGCCATCCCGAGTGCGAGCGCCGACTTCCCCATCGACGGGCGGGCGGCGATGATGATCAGGTTGCCGGGCTGGAACCCGGCGGTCAGCCGGTCGAGGTCGCGGTAGCCCGCGGCGGTGCCGGTGATGTCGCTGCCCGCCTCATAGAGCTTGGTGATCGTCTCGAACGACTCTTTGAGCAGCTCGTCGATGTGCGCGAACTCCGTCGAGACGCGCTGCTGGGACAGGTCGAAGACGATCTTCTCGGCGCGGTCGACGAGCTCGATCGTCTCGCCGGGGCGATCGAACCCAAGCCGTGCGATGTCGTTGCCGGCGCGGATCAGTCCGCGGAGCGTGGACATCTCGGTGACGATGCGCGCGTAGTGCGCCGCGTTCGAGGCGGCAGGCACGAGCGCGGCCAGTTCGTGCACGCGCTCCTGGCCGCCGGCCGCATCGAGGGTCGATGAGCGGTCGAGCTCGTCGACCACGGTGATCGCGTCGACCGGCTCACCTTTGGCGTAGAGCGAGAGGATGGCCTTGAAGACGTGCCCGTGGCTCTCCCGGTAGAAGTCCCCGGCGCCGAGGTTGGTGGACTCCGTGACCGCCCCGATCGCCAACGGGGACAGCATCATCGCCCCGAGCACCGACTCTTCGGCGTCGAGGTTCTGCGGTGGGACCGGGGCGGTCTGGAGGGCCTGGGCAGGCGCAGCCATGCGCTGCCTAGTAGACCCGGTGCCGGGCACGCCCGATAGGGTGTGGAAAGCGTGCGCCTGGCGGTCGAAGCTGCCGTCCATGCAGGGAGTATAGAACACGTGTTCGCGTCCTGGTGGTGGACGAAACGGTCGCTCTTTGCATCAACTTTGCGGCCAAATCCACAGGCCTGAGGCGCCTGTGGACAGCCGGTGGATGGTCGTCCACAGGCCCGTGGAGAGCCTGTGGACGAATCCGCGTGGCTATTCCGCCTCGGCGGGAAGCTCGGAGCCGTCGGCCGGCTCGGAGGCGGGGGCCGCCTCGGCGTCGACGGGCTCTTCGACGGGCTCGGCAGCAGGCTCGGGCACGTCTTCGTACTCGATCTCGGCCGGCACCGGCGGCGCGGCGGCCTCCGCGGCGGCACGCTCCTGCGCCTCCATCTCGGCGAGCTCCTCCTCGGGCGGCAGTTCCTCGCCCTCCGGGGCGACGACGAGCTTCAGGTTCGCCGTCACGTCGGCGAACAGCTCGAACGGCACCGTGTAGCGGCCGATCCGCTTGATCGTGTCCATCTCGAGCTTGCGGCGGTCGACCCGCAGCTTCTCCTGCTCCCACAGCCGGTCGGCCACGTTCGTCGCGGTGACCGAGCCGAACAGCGAGCCGGTTGGGCCGGCCGTCACATCGAAGCGCAGCTCGAGCGCCTCGAGCCGCGAGGCGAGCGCGCGCGCCTCGTCGACCGTCTGGGCGTCGTGGCGGGCGCGTTGCGCGTCGCGCTTCTCGAGCTCCTTGACGAGCGCCGGCGTCGCCACCTCGGCGAGCCCGCGCGGCAGCAGGAAGTTGCGCGCGTAGCCGCGGGCGACGTTGACCACCTCGCCGCGGAGGCCGAGCTTGTCGACGTCCTGCTTGAGAACGACTTCCATGGCCTACTTGTCGCCGACGTAGGGGAGCAGGGCGATCTCGCGGGCGCGCTTCACCGCGACCGCAACCTGGCGCTGGTGGCGCCGGCACGCACCGCTGATGCGGCGGTTGCGGATCTTCCCTTTCTCCGACACGTAGCGGCGGAGCTCGTTGACGTTCTTGTAGTCGACCTCGTCCACCTTCGACTTGCAGAAGAAGCACGACTTGCGGCGGCCGGGGCCGCTCGGCACGTTGCGCTTCCTGCTCGAGGAGGAGGAGTTGCGGTCGCGATCGGATTTCTTTTCTGCCAAGAAACTCTCCTTAGAACGGAATGTCGTCGTCGGAGCCCTGGAAGTCGGCGTCGGAGCCGCCCGACGCGCCCGCGGGCACGAACTGATTGCCGCCGTCGCCGCCGGCACCGCCTTCGCCGCGGCCGCCGAGGAACTGGACGGAGTCGGCGATGATCTCGACCTTCCGGCGCTTCGTGCCGTCCTGCGCATCCCACTCGACGCCATTCGAGCCGGCCGTCGACCCCGACGGGCCGTCCCTTGGCGAGGTACTGCGCGCAGCTCTCGCCCTGGTTGCCCCAGACCGTGATGTCGAAGATAGTTCGGCTTCTCGATCCACTGTCCGGTCGACGAATCCTTGCGGCGTGTGTTGACCGCGATGCGCGAGGCTGCAGACGGCCATGCCCGACGGTAGTGTGGCGCAACTCGGGGTCACGGGTCAGGTTGCCGACGAGCACGACACGGTTGATGTTGGCTGCCATGGTTTCTCGCTCCTCTCCGAAGGTCGATCCAGGCTACTCGGAAGCCGTGTCGATGTCATCGCCGTCTTCGGCCGGGGCCGGCGAAGGCGCGCCCACGGCGACCTGCGCCGGGGCCTTCGTGTGTGTGGAGCCCTTGACGCGCCGGTACGCGCCGTGGCGCATGACGCCGTCGGTGATCTTGAGGACGCGTGTGATCTCCGCGAGCGTCTCCGGCGGGGCGCTGAAGAGCAGCAGGTGGTAGACCGCCTCGCTCTTGTGCCCGATCTCGTAGGCGAGGCGCCGGCGACCCCACGGCTCGTGGCCGTCCCAGGTGCCTTTCGCTTCGTCGACAGAGTCGCGAATGCGCTGGATGATCTCGTTCCCGCGCTCTTCGGCGAGCTCAGGGTCCAGCAGCAGCATGATTTCGTAGTCGTTCACAGGCCCGAATTCTCCCTTCTCATGGACTGAATCGGCCCCACCTCACGAGCGCCGCTTCGGGTGACGGCGCGACGGGCGTGGCGAGAAGCGGCGGCAGTGTAGCATCGCGGCGATTTTGAAACGCACATCGAAGCGCCTGCTCGCGCTGCTCGGCGGTGTCCTCGGCCTGGGAGCGATCCTTCGCCGCCGCCACCGGCCCGCGCCTGCCCCGTCGCCCGCGGCCGAGCTGAAGGCAAAGCTCGCCGTGACCAAGGAGCCCGAGCTCGAGACCGAGACTCAGCCGGAGCCCCAGCCCGAGCCGGAACCCGAACCGAAGCCGGCCGCCGGTGCGGACAGCGTCGATGAACGTCGTGCCGATGCCCACGCGAGGGCACGGCATGCGATCGAAGAGCTACGGGAGAAGAGCGAGTAGCAGCTCGGCGCGTTCTGCGTCGGTCAGGCCGCGCAGGGGCCCGCGCACGTCCTCACGGATCGGGATGCCACGCGCCCGGACGACCGCCTTGAGCGCTGCATGGCGCGGGTAGCGGTCGACGATCGCACGGAGCTCGCCCGCGGCGGTCGAGTCGCCGGTTCGCACCGCCTCGACGACGGCCTCCGGGAAGGCCGATGCGAGGCCCGACACCGCACCTGCGGCTCCCGCGGCAAGCCCCTCGCCGATCAGTGCCTCGGCGCCGATGTAGACGTCGAGGCCCTCGAGCAGATACGGCTCGACCTTCGCAAACGGTGCGTCGCTGACCTTCATGCCGGCGACGTTGTCGACTGCCGAGCGGAGGCGCTCCACCACCGACACGGGGATCGCGTAACCGGAGGCCTTCTCGAGCTCGTAGACGTAGAACGGGAGCGGTGCGCAGGCCTGCGCGGCTGCGACGAAGTGCGCCAGCAGGGCGTCATCGTCGAACTGGAAGTACGGCGGCGCGATCACCGCGACTCCCTCGGCACCTGCCTCGGCGGCAGCTGAGGCGAGCGCTACGGTGTCCGCGGTCGTCTGGGCGCCGCAGTGCGCCAACACCGGTAACGGCCCCGAAACAGCGTTCGAGATGGCCCTTTTTCGCTCAGACAGGGACAGGAGAATTCCCTCGCCGGTCGTCCCGAGGAGCAAGACCCCCTCGATACCGGCATTGCTCAGGAAGCCGAGGTACGGCATGAAGGCGTCGTCGTCGAGCTCGCGTCCACCGTCGCGGAGCGGAGTCAGGGCAGCTGCGATCGTTCTCGCCATCGCCGCGATGCTAGTGCCGGGGACAGCCCGCGCGTCCGATCTGCTCGACGTGAACGCCCAGCACGTGACCCTCGCGGTGCACGGGACGCGGGCGCTCGTCCAGTACACGGCGAGCGGCCGGGCCCGGCACGTGCTGGTCTGGGGGGCGATCAACGCCCGCACCCCCGAGTCCGGCCTTCCCCAGGTGCGCTTCCAGCGCGATTACTCGGGCGGTCTGCGGCTCGAGCATCGGTCGGTGTGGAAGAGGTTCAGGAACCAGTGCCGTCCGTACGACGGCCCGCCGCTCGCCTATCTCGTCACGGCGTGCACCGCGCCGGACGGGACGTACTGGGCGCTGCAGAGCTGGCAGCGGGATCTGCCGCATCGCGGCTTCACGCCGTGGACGGCTGCGCAGTCCGACTGGGAGCTTCGTGTCTCCCACTGGAGCGGGGCGACCGCACGCGCCGAGCTCTACACCGACTGGGCGTTCCACGGCGAGGCGCACGACATCTTCGGGCGGCTGAGCTACGACGGCTCGCCCGTGCACGGGTTTCACTCGACGTCGCTCGGCATGCCGACCGACGCCTACGGCCGCGGTGTCTACATCGACACGTTCGACTCGGCCTACGGGCCTGGTTGGCGACGCGAGACCTCGATCCTGGCCCGTAAGCCGACCGGCGCATTCTGCTACTCGTTCTGGCCGACGCACGACGGCTCGCTCCCGGGCCGTCCCGCCCGCCCCGCCGGGAACGGCAAGAAGTACCGCATCAGCGTGGTCGGGCCCGGCGTCACGCCCGATGTCGTCGCCGTGGCACCCGACCCCGGCCGCTACAAGCCGCAGGTGGAGAAGCTGCGGGACGCTCTCTTCACCCAGGTGATCGCCGGCGACAGGTTCTGCTCGACGCAGCACTAGGGTGGGCACGTGATCCTGCCGACCGGCGCGGAGATGCGCATCACCGGAGACGGCGGGCCTGCAGTCGTCTGCGTGAACGGCGGCCAGGAGGCCGCCGTGCCCGGAACCTGGAGCGCCACGATCGAGTGGCTCGTCGTTCGTCTGGCACCACGCTTCCCCGAACTACGATTCGTCGAGGTGCGCTATCGGACGAAGTCGTGGCGCCATCTGGACGAGTGCATCGACGATGCCCGCGCCGGGATCACTGCGGCCGCTGCCCAGCGCACTCTGTTGCTCGGGTTCTCGATGGGTGGCGGCGTGTCGGTCGCCTGCGCCGCCGAGCCGTCTGTGGAAGGCGTGCTCGGGCTCGCTCCGTGGCTCCCGGACCGACTGTCCGTCGAGCCGTTGCGCGGGAAGCGGCTCCGGATCGTCCACGGCTCGCTCGATCGTGCGCTCCCCGGCGTTCCGGGCGTGAGCCCCGAGCTCGCGCGGCGTGGCTTCGACCGGGCGCGCGCGCTCGGTGTCGGCGGTGAGTTCACGGTGATTCGCGGCGCCGTGCACGGGGTTGCGCTGCGCTCGCCGTGGGGTGCGCTCGTCCCGCTGCCTCGCGCCTCGCGCTGGCTCCAGCTGGTCGCCGGCGAGATCGCGGGTTTCGTGCGTAACGATGGAGCGGGCCACGGGTCTGAGGAACCGTGAAGGACGATGGAGCACGCCCGTACGGGCGGCGTGCGTTTCTCGGCCTCCTGGCAGGCGGAGTGTCCTCGCTCTTCTGGGCCGGCCCAGCCGCGCGGGCGCTCGCGCCCGTGACCTCGGGGTTCTCGCAGGCGCTCGGGAACCTCCTGCCCGTCGGGGGCTGGCGCATCTACACGATCTCGGGGTCGATGCCGATCTTCGACGAGGGCAGTTACCGGCTCGAGATCACCGGGCTGGTCCGCAATCCCGTGCAGCTGACCTACGCGCAGCTCCGGGCGCTTCCGCAGGCGCATCAGGTGAGCAACTTCCACTGCGTCACCGGGTGGTCGGTCGACAACGTGCGCTGGGGAGGCGTCCGGTTCCGCGATCTGCTCGCGCTCGCCGAGCCGTTGCCGTCCGCGAAGGCGATTCGGTTCGTCTCGCTCGAGCAGCCGTACAACGACTCGCTCAGCCTCGATCAGGCGCGCCTCCCGAACGTGATGCTCGCCGTCGACATGGACGGGCAGCCGCTTTCGCGTCCCCACGGTTCGCCTGCCCGGGTCGTGATCCCGGAGATGTACGGCTACAAGGGTGTCAAGTGGTTGACGAAGATGGAGCTCGTCGACCACCAGCCGACCGGTTACTGGGAAGGACTCGGCTACGACCAGAACGCATGGGTCGGACGGTCGAACGGCTATGGCTCGTGAGTCTCGGCGGTTGCCCCGGTTCACACGCACCGAGCGTGCGGTGCACTGGGTCCATGCGACCGCGTTCCTGATCCTCTTCGGGTCCGGGCTGTGCCTCTACCTGCCGAGCCTCGCGGAGGTGGTCAGTCGCCGGCCGCTCGTCAAGGCGATCCACATCTACACCGCAGTCGCCTGGGCGGTCGCGCTCGTCCTGATTGCACTCGTCGGCGACCGTCGGTCCCTTGCGCGCACGGTGCATGAGATCGACCGCTTCGACGCGGACGACCGCGCTTGGCTCGCGCGGCGCGGCGCACCGCAGGGACGGCTCAACGCGGGTCAGAAGCTGAACGCGGTGATCACCGCAGCCTTCGCGCTGCTCTTCGTCGTCACCGGTTTCTTCCTCTGGTACGGCGAGCGCAACACACGTTTCCGGCTGCCGAACGCGCTCCTCGTGCACGACTGGCTCATGTACGTGTCGTTCTTCCTCTTCATGGGCCACCTGTTCCTCGCGGTCATCTATCCGAAGACACGGCACGCGCTGAACGGCATCACGCGCGGCTGGGTCGACGAGGACTGGGCGCTGCAGCACCACCGAAAATGGGTAGAACAACTGCATGAGCAGGAAGCCGCCGCTCTCGAGCCGTAGCGTCGAGAAGCTGAGCGAGCGCGAGCGCGCGGCCGGCCTCGACCCGGCAGACGACGCTGCGCGCTGGCTCGAGGAGCACGACCCGGAGCCGCCCCCCGCCGTGCCGAAGCGCGCCACGAAGAACAAGACGTTGCACCAGTGGCGACGGCGTTCCGGGCACTGAGCGGCCTCGGCGCACGGCTCCCCACAGCCGCACGCCGAGGGCTCCCGTCGGAGTGCGGTACGGGCGATGCCTCGCGTCCGGTTTTTCGCTAGGCCGGCACGGGCTCGCCGGCGGGCGGCTTGGCCCGGAGCGAGCGGGCGAACCGATCGAGGAGCTGCAGTACCTCGGGATGCTGGTCGGGTTGCCAGCCGTCGAGGAAGCGTTCGAGCTCCTCTCGACGGGCGTCGTGGATCCTCGCGGCGGCGCTGACGCCTGCGTCGCTCAGCTCGAACGTTCCGGCAGGCTCACCAACCTCGCGGATCAGCTGTTGGTTGGCGAGCTCGGTGAGGAGCGGCTCGAGGCGGGCGGCGGGCAGGCCGAAACGGGTGACAAGTCCGTCGACGGTGAAGCGCCGTTCGTCCTCGAGCCGGAGGAGGAGCCACGTCGCCCTCGGGCCGAGCTGGAGCTGTGCGGTTTCGGCGATGTGCTTGTAGACGCGGTAGCGGTTCTCTCGGCGCGAGAGGCTGCCGAGGCGTGCCTCGAGCTCTTCGATCGACGCCGGGTCCCGCGGGGATGCGAAGGAGTCGCCGATGCTCTGGTCGCTCACCGACTCGCGGAGAGGAAGTTCCTGCAGGAACCAGGTGCAGGCGAAGGCGGCAAGCGCGAGCAGCGCTGCCAGTTCGAACACCGGATGCAGCGAGGTCGCGTAGGCGTTCGCGTATGCCTCGCGCACCGCGGCCGGTAGTGAGGCCAGCGAGCCGGGGCCGAGGTGTGCCGGGATCTGGCCGGCGGCGCCGGGCGGGAGATCGTGGGCGAGCTTCCCCGCCAGCTGGTTGGTGAAGATCGCGCCGAAGATCGGCACGCCGATCGTTCCGCCCATCGATCTGAAGAGGGTCGCGCTGGCGGTTGCAACTCCCAGGTCGCGATAGTCGACCGCGTTCTGCACGGCGAGAATCAGCACCTGCATCACGAAGCCGAGGCCGAGGCCGACGACGAACATGTAGAGATCGGCGAGCGGCATCGACGTGCCGGCGGTGAGGCGCGAGAGGAGCAGCATCCCGACCGCCAGCAGCGCCGTCCCGACGATCGGGAACACCTTGTAGCGGCCGAACCGCGTGATCAGCTGGCCGCTCCCGATCGACGTGAGCAGCACGCCCGCCATCAGCGGCAGCATCTCGAGGCCCGACTCGGTCGGTGATGCGCCTTTCACGATCTGCAGGTAAAGGGGGATGTAGGTGACCGATCCGAAGAGCGAGACGCCGACGATGAAGCCGATCACGCTCGCCACGGTGAAGATGCGGTTGCGGAAGAGCGAGAGTGGCAGGATCGGCTCGCTCGCCCGGCGCTCGGCGAGGATGAAGCCCACTGTCGCCGCCACGCTGAGTGCGAGCAGCACGAGCATCGGCGGCGACCACCAGCCGTACGTGTCGCCACCCAGGCTCGTGTAGAGCACGATCGACGTGAGGCCGCCTGCGAGCAGCGCCATGCCGGTGTAGTCGATCGCCCGGTGCAGGCGTGTTTCAGGCGCGTGGAGCACGACCTGCAGGACGACGAACGCGACGATGCCGATCGGGACGTTGACGTAGAAGATCCAACGCCACGAGAGATGGTCGACGAAGAGCCCTCCGAGCAGCGGCCCGACCACCGTCGAGATGCCGAAGACGGCGCCCATCAAGCCGGAGTAGCGGCCGCGTTCGCGAGGTGAGACAACGTCTCCGATCACCGCCTGCGTGCTCACCATCAGGCCGCCGCCGCCGAGTCCCTGGAGCCCCCGAAAGACGATCAGCTCGGGCATGTTCTGGCTCAGTCCGCACAGCACCGAACCGGCGAGGAAGACGACGAGCGCAACCTGCAGCACGAGCTTGCGCCCGTGCATGTCCCCGAGCTTGCCGGCCAGTGGGGTCGTGATCGTCGACGCGAGCAGGTACGCCGTCACGACCCACGGCAGCTGCGAGATGCCGCCGAGACTTCCGGCGATCGTCGGGAGGGCCGTCGACACGATCGTGGAGTCGAGCGATGCCATCAGCATCACCAACATCAGCGCCCCGAACACGGGACCGACACGGACCTGCGGCCTCGAGGCCGCTACCGCGACGCTGCTCACGAGAGCCTCAGCGGAGAACCTCGTCCCAAAAGCGCTCGGACGTCATCGCCGCAGTTCGCTTCCGCGCCGCCGCTCCGAGGCGGAGCCGCAGTGACGAGTCCTCCCAGAGGCGCGACAGTGCCTGCGCGAGAGCGTTCACGTTGCCGGGTGGGACGAGGAGCGCCTCTTGATCGTCGTCGGCGTAGTCCCGAGTCCCGCCGACGTCTGTGACCACGACCGCCTTGCCTTCGACCATCGCATCGAGAAGCACCGTTGGGCCCGACGGAAGTGTCGTCTCCGAGAACGCCAACGCGACGACGCGGGAGCTGCGCATCCGTTCGCGTCCCTCTTCCGGGCTCAGCTGATCCACAACGCTCACGTTCGGCGGTGCGACGAGTCGATGGCCGGTCGAGACAACGGCGGGAAGCCCGGTCTTCTCGAGTGCCGCCAGCAACGTCGGCCAGTCGCGGTGAGCCCAGCCCCCCGAATAGACGTACTCGTGCTCGCTCGTCTGTCCGGATGGTTCCGGCGCGGGGAACGGCACGAAGCGCGCATCGCTCACGCCGAAGCGGTCTGCAAGCGTCGCCATGTCGCTCCGTCGAATGACGACGAAGCGCACCCGTCGTAGGAGTCGCGAGCGATCGAGCATCGTCGACGCGGGCATCAGCCAGTCCGCGGCGACGAGTGTCTTGCGCCGCGGGAGGAGAGCTGCGAGGACGAACAGCTCGACACCCCCGGTGACCAGCACCACCCGGTCGTATCCGCGCGCGGCCCGTACCAGGTCGACTGCGCTTCGCACGTAGGCCACACGCGTCCTCCAGGGACTCAGTGCGAGCGTGCTCTCCCTTCGCTGCGTTCCCACCGTGTCCGGGGGCGACAATCCGGATCCGGGTCCCAACGAGACGAGGGTGCGCACCGGGCGAGTCTAGAGGGACTCCTTCCCGGCTCACGCGCGGACGCCCGCCGCGACGTCACCCCAGGCCCAGAAGCCCTGCTCACGCGGCCTATTTTGCGCCCTCGACCCGGCCTATTGACAGGGGCCCGGAGTGGAGTAGCCTCGGCGCCACGTTTGCGGCGCCTTCGTAGGGGGAGTGAAGGCAAGCGACCAAGGCGGCGGCCCCGGGGAGAGTTATGGGGCCGACCGCCGAGGCCGCCTCGGCGCCCGGCTGCGTTCAGGCTGCTTGCGTGGCCGTGCGAGGCTCGAGCAGCTCGATGGTGGACTCGATGAAGCGCTCGAGCTGTTGGGTCTTGGCCGGGTTGTAGAGCGGACTGCTGCCGTCGGTGATCAGGTGAGTCGCCCGGAGCATGCCGGCGGGTGTGACCGCCTGGTTCGCGTCTTCGAGTCGTCGGGCGAGGTTACGGAGCGGTTGTCGGTTTGCTCGCACGGCTGCGACGTTCGCGATCCTCCACCTGCTGTTGGGGTCGAATGCGCTTTCTTCGATGCGGCGGAGCGTGCCGGCGAGGATCGACCTGTTTCGCTTTGAGCAGAGCTGCTGGGCACGCCAGCTGTACTGCTCGGGCACGAACGTTCCAGTGGCGCTCTGCAGCCATTCGTCTGCGGCGCGCCGCTGTGTTGCCTTCAGCCAGTAGCCCGTGACCGTCAGGGCAGACCGGAAGGGGTTGTGCATCGTTCACCTCGCATCCCGCACGGAGCTCGCTGGTTCAAATGGTACCGAGCCAGGGCGACCTGAAACCCGAATCCAGTTCTCTTTGCAGCGCGCGCGTCGGATCGCTTGCTCGGTTAGGTTACCGCGGTCAGAGCCCCACGCCCGGGAGGAGAAAAACAGATGTCTGAGGCCGCCCCGCATCTTGAGCCGTCTAGTGCGCTGGTCGGGGACAAGGGGCTGAAACGAGACGCGATCGGTTACCTCTCGAACCTGGTCATCGGCGTTGCCTCGACGGCGCCGGCGTACTCGCTCGCAGCAACGCTCGGCTTCATCGTCGCCGTGCCCGGCATGGGGCTGCATGCGCCTGCGGTGCTGCTGGTGTCGTTCGTCCCGATCCTTCTGATCGCGTTTGGCTACAAGTATCTGAACCGCGCCGATCCGGACTGCGGGACAACGTTCGCGTGGGCGACTCGGGCAATGGGGCCCTGGGTCGGTTGGATCAACGGCTGGGCGATCTTCGTCGCGGACGTGATTGTGATGGCGTCATTGGCTGTCATCGCATCGACCTACACCTACCTGCTGTTCGGCTGGACCTCGGCGGCAAATTCGACGGTTGCAATTCTGATCGGCTCGACGGTCTGGATCGCCTTGATGACCTGGATCTGCTGGCGGGGAATCGAACTGTCGGCACGCATCCAGCAGTTCCTCCTTGCAGCCGAGATCGCCGTGCTCGCAGCGTTCGCGATCACTGCGATCGTGAAGGTGTACGCAAACAACCCGGCCGGCTCCGTGCACATCGGTGCCGACTGGTTCAACCCGTTTTCGCTCGGCTTCAAGCCACTCGTCGACGGCCTCCTGCTCGGCATTTTCATCTACTGGGGCTGGGACTCCGGCGTCGCGGTCAACGAGGAAACCGAGAGCTCTGCCGAAGCTCCAGGTCGGGCGGCGGTGGTCTCGACCCTGGTGCTGCTCGGCATCTATCTGGTCGTGTCGGCCGGGGCGCAAGCGTATTCCGGCACCGGCTTTCTCGCGAACAACTCCAACGACGTGCTGAGGGTGCTCGGAACGAAGGTGTTCGGCTCGCCGTGGGACAAGCTCTTGATCATTGCGGTGCTCACCTCGGCGTCGGCGTCGACGCAGACGACGATCCTGCCGACCGCACGAACGACTCTGTCGATGGCCCGCTGGAAGGCGATCCCGCCGATCTTCGGACGCATCCACCCGAAGTACCTGACGCCGGACGTCTCCACCCTCGGCATGGGGGCGCTCTCGATCGTGTTCACGCTGCTCCTCGTCGGCTTCAACTCGTCCCAGGACGTGCTGGGAGACTCGATCACCGCACTCGGCTTCGCGATCCTCTTCTACTACGGCTTCACCGGGCTCGCCTGCGCCGTCTACTTCCGCAAGGAACTGCTCAAGAGCTGGCAGCACTTCGTGATGGCAGGCGTCGTGCCGCTCGTCGGTTTCGGGCTGATGGCAGCCATCTTCGTCAAGGCCTTCCACGACTACAGCCAGCCGGACGCAGGCTATGCCAAGCCGCTGTTCGGCATCCAGATCCCGATCGTGATCGGAATCGGATCACTGCTACTCGGTGTCCCTCTGATGATCCTGTGCTCGCTCAAATACCGCGAGTTCTTCCGCCGCAAGCCGGAACTGGCCGCAGACGGTGCACTCGACGCCGAACCAGAACAGGTCTCCATGCATTTCTAGCGTCGAGCAGATCTGCTTCATCCTCACACTCCGGCTGCACGGCCTAGGATGACGCCGTGCCGTTCACGCTCACCAACATCAAGCAGGATCTGGAGGACATCGGGTCGAGGTTCGACGGCGCGCCGGACCTGGAGTTCCGTGCGGCGACGAAGGCGCTCGAGCTCGAGCAGTCAGCTCTGAGCTACCAGCGCGTCCCGCCCGGCTATCGCTTTCCGTACGGCCACACGCACATCGAAGCAAGAGGAGGTGTATGTGGTCGTGCGCGGGAGCGGGCGGATGAAGGTCGACGACGAGATCGTCGAGCTCCGGGAATGGGACGCGGTGCGCGTGCCGACCGGTTCGTGGCGAGGCTACGAGGCCGGGCCGGAGGGCCTCGAGATCCTCGTCATCGGCGCACCCAACCTCGGCGAGGATCCGCGTGGCGACGTCGACGGCAGGCGGGACTGGTGGGCTGACTAGCGCATTGCGGCGGGCTCAGCGAAGGAGAAGCCAGATTCCGAAGCCGACCGCGCCGGCCAGCAACAGCAGGAAGAC
Organism: uncultured Thermoleophilia bacterium; assembly: GCA_963703445.1. Taxonomy (GTDB): domain Bacteria; phylum Actinomycetota; class Thermoleophilia; order Gaiellales; family Gaiellaceae; genus PALSA-600. The sequence continues at coordinate 238,925 of CAVPEK010000007.1, forward strand.
CCAAAGCAATCGCGCACCGTCGTCTTTCTGCCTCGGCCGCCCCTGACCGCCTCAGGCCGGGACGACGACCAATTTGCCGGCGGTCTCCAGGTTGGGGTGGACGAAGAACACAACCCGGTAGCTGTCGGCGTTGACCTCGATGACATCCCCCGACTTCAGCTCTCCACCGTCGACGTATGCGGAGCCCACCTCTTCAAGAGAACCGGCGGACACCTCGGTTCTCAGGCAATAGACGCGCCAGGTGCCGTGAGGCATCCGGTCGAGCGTAAGTCCCGTTTGGGCTGCGCCAGGCAAGGGTTCCATTGAGCGCCGATTAACCCCGCGGTCGCTCGAGTCGCCATCAACCCGAGCGGAGTCTCGAGACTCATGCCAAAAGGAGGCCCCGTGTCAGGCCTATTCATCTTCATCGCGACGCGGCGTGCCGCTCACGGTCAAGCCGCTGCACCTCGGTGGCTTCGTGCGCTGAACCGTAGGGAACGCGCACGCCCGGCCGCGCAGCTCAGGTACCTGGCACCCGAGGTACCAGGTACCTGCGCTGGCGGAGTTGCTCTCGCTTATGGGTAGCTGACGACGTCCACGGGCTGGTCGGCGTTCGTGGCGGTGGACGATCCTCCCACGCCGTTGATCACCGACAGGATGCCGCCCTGTCCGTTTGTCGCATCGAGGAACACGGTGAGCAGGTTGTGGAACTGGACGCCCGGCGTCGTCGGCGCCTGGAACGCCTGGGTCGCGAAGATCGGTACGCCCTGGTTGAAGAACGAATAGCTGCCCATGCCGTAGCCCTGGAAGCTCGTCACGTTCGGCGAGACGAGGAACGCGGCATAGCCGTCGGTCGTGGGGGTCGACATCCACGCCGCCTGCGACGGCGGATCGTACGGCATCTCGTTCTGGAAGAAGACGTCTTGGCCGTTCTGGCCGTTCCAGATCACCTCGAACTTCTGGTAGTGCTCGACGAACAGGCCATACGCGGAGACGTTGTCGCCGTTCACGACGACGCCCGTGTCTGCCGTGTTGCTGTTCCAGCCGACGCCTGCGCCGTGGTCTGCGCGCCACGCCCAGATGTCGTCGAGGATCGCGTTGTCGGCGTTCACGACGAGGCTGGTTGTCGCCCGGCCGGGCTCGGCACCTCCGATGCGGAAGAACACGTCGGAGAGGAGCGTCGGATCGTTCGGGTCATGGGTACCGCCGGCGTTCTTGCCGCCGATCTGGACGAGGACCGGGGAGTTCACGGGCCCCGCGTCGACGATCAGGCCGGACACCTTGATCCCCGGCACGCTCGATGTCTCGAGCGCAGTGTTGCCGTTCGTCGGGACCAGGGTTGCGAAACCGAGGCCGAGCACCACGGTGTGTGGACGCAGCACCTCGATCGGCTGCGGTAGCTGGTAGATCCCCGGCGTCAGGATCAGGTTCTGGCTGCGTGCGAGCGCCGCGTTGATCGATGACACCGGCGTCGCCGGGCTCGCGATGAAGAAACGGCTGATCGGGATCGAGGTCCCCGCTTCGGAGCCGCCCGCGTAGTTCGGGCCGACGGAGTTGCGCTGCACTGCCGGAAGGAAGACGCTCCAATTCCCGGCGGTGTCGGTCGTCAGAAACGGCGGTTCCTGTGAGACGCGCGCTGACGGCACGTTCGTGTACTGGCCGACGCCCGGTCCGAACGCGGTCGCCGGTGCGCCGTTGTCTCCCAAAAAGGTCTGGTTCCAGACGGCGTTCGACCACTGGCCGATGTTGCTGTTGCGGGTGAAGTACTGCTGCTGGCCGAAGTTGCCGACGAATCCGTTGAGCTCGTCGTTGGCGAAGAACCCGCCGCTCACGAACCCGCGGTTGCAGTAGTCCTGGAGGATCAGCGCGCCGTTGACGATCACGCTGCGTACCGGCGATGCCTGCGAGACGCCGAACAGGTCGTTCGAGTTCTTGCAGCCGGCGTCCTCGCCGTTATCCGGCGCGTAGGGCGGAGGCGTCGCGGGCAGCGTTACGTTCAACGTCAGGTTCGACAGCGATCGCCAGAAGTTGTTCAGGCCGTCGCACGGGACGCCTGGGCCGTCGCACTGGTTGAAGACGTCAACGGCGCCGTTGATCACGACGCCAGTCGGCGTTGCGCCGAGACCGGCGACCTGTGTGTAGTAGCCGAGTTGGAACACGAGCGGGCTCTGTGCGCTGCCATACGTGCCGGGCTCGAACAACACCGAGTAGCGTTGCGAGCCGAACTGGTTCGGAACCTGCTGCGTTGAGATCGTGTTGAGCGTCGCCTGGATCTGCGACTGCGGCATCGACGGTGTGAACACGACGACGTTCGGCCCGAAGGCCGGCGGCGCGGCGAGTGCCGACCCCGGCCCGATGAGCGCAAAGGCGAGCGCGACGAGCGTGACCGCAAGCGTGGACTTCCTCATAGCGGCATTCCCCCTTGGTCGTTCTGCGGCGAAGGGCGGACCATAACGAAGATCGCATTTTCGATCGGCTCCGAACTGAGCGACTCAGCCGCCGCGGGACGAGGCAGAAGCACGCTTTTTGCCTTGGTCAGCTCGCGAGGTCAGCGCCAACGTGGTAGTCGAGCAGCAGGTAGCCGGCCGGCGAGGTGATGTTGCGGGTCAGCGTCAGCCGCTTCGACACCACGTTGTCGAAGAGCTTGCGACCGTTGACCTGCAGGGCCGGGGCGATGACGAGCCGCAGTTCGTCGACCAGCCCGAGTTCGAGGAGTGATTGGGTCAGCGCAATGCTCCCGTGCACACCGATGTCGTTGCCGGGCTGCTGCCTCAGCTTGGTGACGAACTCGACGAGGTCGCCATCGACGACCGTGGCGTTGGTCCAGTTCTCCGCAGGCGTCGTCGAGGTCACGACGAATTTCTCGACGCCATTGATGAAGCCGGCGAACGGCTCGATGTCGCTAGCCGGCCAGAACTCGGCCCAATCGTCGTAGGTCCTGCGCCCGAGGAGCACGGAGTCCTGGGTGGCGATGACGCGGTCGAGGTTGTCGTTCATCGCCTCATCGAAGTCGGTGATGAACTCGTCCGGCTGCTCTGCCACACCATCGAGTGACAGAAGTTCGTACGCGACGACCTTGCGCATCATCAACTCCTTGGTTTGCGTGGGAATCGATCGGTATGACGTCCTTCCCCGCCGAAAATCATCGCTGGGCGCAATATGCTCGGCAAGAGATGGCTCGTCACGCTGTCGGCCCGCGCCGCACCGATTCGCTTCGGACGTACGTGCGCGCGACGCGGATCATCGGCGGCCTCAGCGTGCTCGTCCTGTTCGGGGCGATCGCCTGGGACCTCGCCGACGACGGGTTCTGGTCGCGTCACGCGCTCTTCACGAGCCTCGTCGCGAGCTTGATCGTCGTCGCGGTGACCGCGGCGGTGCTCAACGAGGTGCTCGAGCGCCGGCAGCGCGAGCGCTGGTCGGTGCTCGCGCAGTACGCGTTGTTCGACTTCGTCGGCACGGCTCGCCTCGTGTGGACCGGTCTGCTCGAGCTCGCCGGTCTCGTTCCGGACGGCGAGCTCGACGACGGGGCGCTCGCGGCCGGCTCCGAGGCAGTGCGCGACACGCCGCGTCTCACCGCGGCGATGGACGAGATGCTCGCGAGCGCTGATCGCCGCGAACAGCTGCACCGTCTGATCACGGTGCTGCTCGGTCACGGCCAGGATGTGCTCGGACGCTGGGCCAACGTGATGGTCAACTCAGGCACGTACGCAGAGATCGTCGATCGCCACGTCGAGCTCTACAGTCGTCTGTACTGGTGGGGCAGCGTGCTCGACGAGTCCGAGCCGCTCGCGGAGCACCTGAGTCGGCCGCGGCTGAGCCGGATCAGCCCGGCGACTCAGGCCGTGGGGCCGGTCGAGGACGAGTGGCTGCGCGACAATCTCGTAGCGATCGCCCAGCTCGCCGAGTCGCTCGATCGAGACTCGTTCGAGCTCGCGTTGCAGATCGTCCCGCTCGACTGGTGGGCGGCGCAGCTGCCTGACCGACCGTCGGCAACCTCCTGACGTCGTTTCGAGCGCTGCCGTGTTACTCGTCGCGGCCTAGGCCGACTGTGACGCCAGCGGCGGTGTGACCGTCTGCGCCGGGCCGACGAGCGCGGTCTGGAGGCGTCGAGCGGCGTCGAGGTGGTCACCCGTCCAGATGATCCGTGCGGCGACAGCGCCTGCTTTCCCGTCCTCGTCCTGCAGGTCGCGGCGGACCGCTTCGACCAGCCGGCGGTCGGCCGGCTCGTCCGGTGCGAGCGGCTCGGGGACGGTGGCGCCGCCAACGAGGCTGGCAGCGAAGCGTTCGTACCAGCCGGCGACCGACTCGGTGCTGTCGAGGAGCTCCCGGCGGGCGGCGGACCGATCGCCACCCGACTGGCCCTCGTCGCGCCGCCAGAGGTCGAGCACCGCGTCGGCCGCCAGACGCAGGCCTGCGACGCCGGTGACGAGGTTCGTGACGTCGGCGAGCGGGACCGGCTTCGGTCCGCGCTCGGCGAGGTAGCTGCGGAAGGCGTCGTCGAGGCGGCGCGAGGCCGCGGCGGCACCGGTCGCGTCGTTGTCCGGTGGGGGCCGGGTCGGCGTGCCGTGGTCGCACCGTCCTAGCCCGAACTCCACGGCGGCGGCGAGATACCGCGCGCTGTCGGTGTATGCCTCTGCCAGCGCCCGGCCGAAAGCGGCGGCGGCGCCGCGCGGCCAGAACAAGAGTCCGACGACGAGGCTCACAGCGCAGCCGATCGCGACGTCCTCGATCCGGACCAGGCCGACTCGCCAGCCGATTGGCTCGAGGATGTTGAACAGGATCACGAGCGTCAGTGTGAACGCGGCCTGGCCGGCCGCGAACGAGATCGCCGCCGGTGCGAGTCCCGGCAAAGAGGACCGCCGGCGGGAGGAGAATCCAGAGCACCGTGGTGTTGGTGCCGACGAGGACGAGGAGCGCTGCGCCGACCACGAACCCGGCTGCGGTGCCGAGCAGTGCGCGGACGATGCTCTGGCCTGTGTTGAGCGCGTTCGAGCGCAGCACTGAGAGGGTGCCGAGCACGACCCAGAACGAGTGCTGCACCCCCGCCAGGTTCGCGACGAGGACCGCGAGGCCGAGGCCGATCGCGCCGCGCACGCTGTTGTGCAACCAGACGGAGTGCCGGTCGAGGTGGGTTGCAGCCCGCTCCTGTGCGCTCGACAGTGTCCCCGCCAGGCCTGGCTGCCGGCGACCGAGGAGGCGGTCCAGCCAGCTGCGCCGCTCGGCTGCAGCGGTCAGGTCGATGTTGAGCCCGATCTGGGAGACGGTGAAGCTCAGCTCCTGCGCCCGGAAGCCCGGGTCGAGCGCCGAGATCAGGCGCGTAACGGGTTCGTCAGCCGGTTGATCGAGGTTGATCGTGCTCTCTGTCGCGGCAACCGCCTCGGTCAGCCCGGCCAGCGCTGCGCGCAGCTCATCCGAGCTTCCGCCGTGAAGCTCGAGCAGATCTGCTCCGCGCTCGAGCGCCGACGCCGCTGCCACCTTGACCCGCAGCGCCGCCTGGTCGACCGGGACTCCCGGCGGATGAGGCGGCGACTGGGCGAGGATGGCATCGAGCCAGTTCAACTCGTCGACGAGCCGAACGATCGTCCGCGCAGCGGTGCTCAATCCGGTCGGCCGGTACGGGGTCGCGAGGAACACCCGATGAAGCGCAGCGACCGTCGCCCGGGCGCGTGCGACCGTTTCTTCGTGCTCGGCAGCGCCGACCCCACCCTCGAGGAGAAAGGCAGCGTCGGAGCGCAGACGGGCTGCGATCGCCCGGCAGGCCGCAATCGCGGCGTCGCGCAGCGGATCCCGAGCGGGCGCCGGCCACAAGAGCGCCACCGCGAGCAGCGACGCGACGGAGGCCAGGCCCCAGCCGGCGAGACGGTCGGGGATCGAAGAAACCGGGCCGGCGAGTGAAACCGGGAGGATGAACGCCAACAGAAGTGAGAGCGCCGCGCCGGCGAGGACGGAGCTGACCGCTCCAGCGAAGAGCACCCCGAATCCGACGACCACCATGCCCGCCGCAGCGAGCCAGGGCGACTGCGAGCAGACGGTGCCGACGCAGACGAAGACCGCACCCGTGAGCGCGAGCCCGGCCTGGGCCCGGAGGCGGTCGGGCATCGTGCCGGAGAAGTCGACGAGCAACAGCATCGCGAACGAGCCGAACGCCGCGAACGTCGCGAGCGTCGGGTTGCCGATCACCCGCTCGCCCAGCGCGAACATGGCCGGCATGACCAACGCGGCGCGCAACGCGCGGCGCAGCGCGGCGAGGCCGGGATCGCGTGCCCGAAGCCATTGCAGAGGATTCACTTCGATCGTCTCAGCGTCTACATCTATCAGCCATCGTCGGCAGCGCCTCTATGGAGCGGATTGGTGTTCGTGGACCAGAAGTCGGACCCCCTTTTGCCGGTCCGCGTCGGCGCTCTAGTTCAGGAGGGTGATCGCTCCGCGGAGGATGAGGGCGACGCCGATGACGGTGGCGCCGATCACGGCAACCTGGGCGCCGTTGCGGGCGAACCAGCCTTTGAATCGGTCGATCGCAACGGGTGTCCATGCGGGCGCGACCATGAAGCTGATCAGCGGGATCTCGAGCAAGATCAGCATGATCAGCGTGACCGCGATCACGGTGAGGACGACCCAGACCGCCGCGAGGTTCTGCTTGTCGAGCTCGGTGAGCGCTGCGAGATATGACGCGCCGGGGAAGCTCAACAGAATGCCGATCACGAACGTGTCGCGGGCGGATCCCTTGCTCAGGGTTCGTTGCCACCGCGGTGTCTTCTTCGGCGCGTCGACGCGCTTGCTCTTGCGCTTCTCCTTGGCGCTTGCCAGTCGACCGGTGCCGATCACAGCGGCCACGAGCAGCGCCAGCAGGCCGAGCGTGATGTCGATCGCCGGGCTGACCGTGCGCTTGGTCGTGCTGACGACGCCCGAGTTGTGGAGCCAGTATTCGATGGCGAGCCCGACCGTGATGCTCGTCGTGTAGGCGCCCAGGAGGTAGCCGAGCATCAGCCGTTTCGGGTTCGGGAGGAGCAGCATCACCGTTGTCACCGTCAGCAACGTCGGGTTGAGGGCCGCCGTGAGGGAGAACAGAAAGACCTTGCCCAAGCTTCACCTTCGGTCGGTCGGGCGTACCGCATCAATTCAGCGGAGGACTTCCGAAACGATACGTCGCCGACGCTGACACCGCCCACGCCCGCCACCCGCCAAGCGGGCTTTCGTCGGTGGTTGCTGCGCCGCGTGCCACTCCGAGGCCGTCGCGTTTAGGGTGATGATTGTGCGTTTTCCCGTCCTCTTGGCCGTCGACGATGATGCGAGCGGTCTCGCAGACGTCGAACTACAACTCGCCCAGCGTTACGTCCAGGAATATCGCGTCGTCTGTCTTGCTGATGCTGACTCGGCGTTTGAGCTCCTCAGAGAGCTCGCGGACGACGGTGATGAGGTGGCTCTGGTGCTTGTCGGCGAGTCGTTGTCGCGTCCTGCTGAAGATGGGTTGCTCGAGCTGGCGCGTCAGCTTCACCCGCACGCGAAGCGGGCGATGCTGGTGCCTCCGGATGCTTGGATGGACCCGTCGACTGCAGAAGCGATTCGCCGTTCGATGGCCCTTGGACGCATCGACTATTACGTTCCCCGGCCGGCGAGATCGCGGGACGAGGTATTTCATGAAGCTGTGTCGAGCTTCCTGCTCGAGTGGGCTCGGGAACGACGCACTGTTCCCCAGACCGTTCACGTCGTCGGCGAGGCCTGGTCGGGGAGAGCCTACGAGCTGCGGGAGGTCTTCGAGCAGTGCGCCGTCCCACACACGTTCTCGCTGGCAGACTCGGCGCAGGGCCGCGAGTTGGTCGCCCAGGCCGGCGCGGAGGCGAAGCTTCCGCTCATGGTGCTCCCTGACGGCCGCATCCTGGCCGATCCGACAAACGCCGAGATCGCAACTGCTGCAGGCGCCCCATCAGAGCTCGACACGCGAGCGTACGACGTCGTCATCGTCGGCTCCGGCCCGGCGGGCCTTTCGGCGGCAGTCTACGCCGCGTCCGAAGGGCTGCGAATCCTCGTGGTGGACGCAGGTGGCATTGGCGGACAGGCCAGAGCGAGCTCTCTGATCCGCAATTACCTGGGCTTCCCCAAAGGCATCAGCGGCAGCCGCCTTGCCGAGCAGGCGTATGAGCAGGCATTGGCCTTCGGAGCGGACTTCTTGTTCATGCATCGGGCGACCGTCATCGCTCGGACTGCCGACACACTGAGCGTGACGCTTGCCGACGGGCGGCTCGTCACAGCGCGCGCGGTGATCCTCGCCACCGGCGCCAGCTACCGCCGCCTGGCCGCTCCCTCGCTGACGGCCTTCTACGGAGCAGGCGTCTTCCACGGCGGGCCCGTCTCAGAAGCGCCTGCCTTGCGCGGCAAGCACGCCTTTATCGCCGGTGGCGGAAACTCTGCCGGGCAGGCAGCCTTGCACCTGGCACGGTACGCACGCCGCGTCACGCTCGTGGTGCGTGCACCAAGGCTCGATGCTGGGATGTCTCACTATCTCGTTCAGGCAGTCAACGCGACGCCGAACGTCGAGGTGCGCACGGGCACCGAGGTGGTCGGCGGAGGAGGCGAGGGACACCTCCAGCAATTGGTCCTCCGCGCGAGAGCGACCGGCGACGAAACCACGATCCCTGCCGACGCCCTGTTCGTGTTGATCGGCGCACACCCCCACACCGATTGGCTGCCGCCCGAAATCGCACGAGACACCTACGGGTTCCTGCTCACGGGCACGGACATCGCCGACGGCACACCCTGGCCGCTGGAGCGGCCGCCGCTCTCGCTCGAAACAAGCCTGCCGGGTGTCCTCGCAGCCGGAGATGTTCGACACAGCTCAGTCAAGCGCGTCGCTTCTGCCGCGGGCGAAGGCGCGATCGCGGTTCAGCTCGTCCACAGCCTGTTCGCAGACGAGCCAGCCGCGCACCCCTCGACGAGCCCTTCGGCCGGCCGAAGATTGCGTGACACTGCACAGCGACCCTAGGGCGTCTGCGCGGTTCTCGGGACGGAGCGGCCCCGGAGTCGAACCGAGCCAGCCTGGGGCTGCCAGACCTGACGGGTTTTGAAGACCCGCTGGGGCACCGGCCCCCGCCGCTCCATGACACGGATCGTACGGTGCACAGGTTTGGCTTCGCAGATCCGGGAGATTGCGGATGCGAAGGACCGCCGGCGGTGGAATGCTGGTGGATCGGTCGAGGAACAGGAGGAGTCATGGAGCTGCAAGAGCTCATCTCGGGAGCGCGTGACGCCGTGAGCGTCAAACGCGTGTACGGCGACCCCTACGAGAAGAACGGGATGACCGTGATTCCGGCGGCCACGGTTCGCGGTGGTGGTGGCGGCGGCATGGGCGACCACGAGGGAACCGACAGCGGCGGCGGCGGAGGCTTCGGCCTGATGGCGCGGCCCTCCGGAGCGTGGATTCTCGAAGACGGGCATGCAACCTGGAAGCCCGCGGTCGACGTGAACCGGATCGTGCTCGGCGGACAGGCGATCGCACTCGCTGCGATCCTCGTGACAGGACGGATCCTGCTCGCGCATTCCCGGCGCAGGCGTTCGCTGCTCGAGTTCGTTCCGGATTTGCCCACGTTCCCGCAGCTACGCCTACCGAGCTTCATCCGGTAGACGCGAGCACCGAGCCGCTCGGATCACGACGGCTGAAGGGCGGCTCGGTGCCCGCGTCAGCGTCGGCGCCGCATCGTGCGAACGTCACCCCGCCGCAACGTCACTCCGTCCGCGTCGTAGCGCTCGAGGAGCAACTGCGCGGTGCGGCGACCGACTCCGAGGGCGTCGCGAAATGCCGCGAGGGTGATCGCGTCGAGTGACGGCAGCAGCTCGAGGCCGCGGTCGTAGAGCTCCGGCGACACGGCATACCCGTCCCCGACTCGCCGAATGCGACCCGCGTCCTCGAGGTACGCCGCCAGTTGCTTGTCGTCGACCTTTGCGATCTCCTCATGCGCGAGCTGCGACTCGAGCTCCGCGGCCGCGTCGGCGCGCTCCCCGAGCGCGGCCGTCGCCCCGGGTAGAAATGCCTTCGCGCCTCGGCGCTCGACGTCGAGCAGGCCGATGATCGACGGCGCCCACGGCTCGTTCGGCAGGAGCTCGGCGAGCGGTACCCCGGGATCGAGCGGGCTCGACGCCGCATGCGCCGCAAGACGTTCGCGGACATCGGCGCCCGTGTCGGCCAGCCACGCGTCCGAGAAGAAGTAGTCGCCGGACGAGCGGACGGACGACAAGCCCTGAGCGAGCTCGGCGGGAGAAAGCAGACCGCGCGCCTGCAGGTCGGTCGCGGTCACCGGGGCGCGCACGAGAGTGGTAACGATCTCCTCCGGTGTCCCCTGGTCGAGCGCTTCCAGTCGAGATCGCTCGAGGCGACGTGTCGGCGAGGGGTCGAGCACCGTCCCGCCGCCGACGGTGGTGTCGGTGCGCAGGACGACGCGATCGCCGCGCGCTGTGACGACGCGCTCCTGCAGCCGAAGTTGCGCGTAGTCGCCGTCGCGCACGACGCGCGCCGGCACGGCCTTCGTTCCGACGTGCACCGTCACGGCGGCGGGAATCTCCTGCAGCGGCTCGAGCCGAACGTCGAGCCGGTACGAGACGGGATAGTGGCCCGGCTCGACGAGCACGTCGCCGCGCGCGAGGTCTCGGCGTTCGACTGTCGGCAGGTTCACGGCTACGCGCTGACCGGCCTCGGCACGCTCGACTGCCGTGTCGTGCACCTGAACCGAGCGCACCCGCACGGTCGAGCCCCGGGGCTCGACGCGCAGTGCGTCGCCCGCGGAGATCGAGCCCGCCCAGAGCGTTCCGGTTGCGATCGTGCCTGCTCCCTGCAGCGTGAACACGCGGTCGACGTAAAGGCGCGTCGCGGCTCCAGCGTCGCGCGTTTCGACCGGAACGCGTGCGAGCGCCGCGCGCAACTCGTCGAGGCCGGCTCCGGTCTTCGCCGAGACGGCGACCACCTCGGCGCCGGGGACGAGGTCGCGCGCTTCGTCGAGCGCGAGCTCCAGCGTCTCCTCGTCGACCGTGTCCGCCTTCGTGACCGCGACAACACCGCGGTCGACGCCGAGCAGCCGCAGCACGGCCAGATGCTCGAACGTCTGCGGCCGGGCTCCTTCCTGGGCGTCGACGACGAGCAGGAAGAGATCGATCCCGGTCGCGCCGGCGATCATCGTGCGCACGAAGCGCTCGTGGCCCGGCACATCGACGAGCGAAGCCTGGCGCCCGTCAGGCAGCTCGAGCGGGGCATAACCGAGATCGATCGAGATCCCGCGCGCCCGCTCCTCGGGCAGCCGGTCGGTGTCCTTGCCGGTGAGTGCTCGCACGAGCCACGTTTTGCCATGGTCGATGTGGCCGGCGGTGCCGACCGTCAGCGGCATGCGCGAATCGCGGCGGCGACCTCGTCGACGTCGCCGTCCGCGAGTGTCCGGCAATCGAGCAGCAAGCGCCCGTCGCGGACGATGCCGATCACCGGCGGTTCGTTCCTGCGCAGCGGCTCCGAGAGCTCTTCGTCGACCGCGCAGGCGAACGACGGCAGCTCTGCCAGCGGCAGCGCCCCACCCCCGACGCGCGCGAGCGTCTCCTCGACGTCGCCACCGACCGCGGCCGCGAGGCGCTCCGCGCGTGCGCGCACCGTTGCGACGTCCTCGTGCAGCATGCGCAGCACTGGGATCTCGCGGAGCGCGCGGTCGGGCTCGAGGTAGAGCAGCAGCGTGCCCTCGAGTGCGGCGAGCCCCAGCTTGTCGATGCGAAGCGCGCGGTGCAGAGGATGTCTGCGTAGCCTCTCGATCAGCGAGGCGCGGCCGACGACGATCCCTGCCTGCGGGCCTCCGAGGAGCTTGTCGCCGCTGAAACAGACGAGGTCGGCGCCGGCCGAGAGCGCCCCTCGGACCGTCGGCTCGTCGGAGAGGTCGAGCAGTGCGCCCGAGCCGAGATCGTCGAGCAGCGGCACGTCGTGCCGCCGGGCGACGGCGGCAAGTTCTGGCACCGTCGGCTGCTCGGTGAAGCCGACCACCCGAAAGTTCGACTGGTGCACGCGCAGAAGCAGCGCGGTCTCTGCACGCACCGCGCGCTCGTAGTCGTCGGCGCGGGTCCTGTTCGTCGTGCCGACCTCGACGAGGCGCGCGCCGGAGCGGGCGAGCACGTCCGGGATGCGGAACCCGTCGCCGATCTCGATCAGCTCGCCACGCGAGACGAGCACCTCACGTCCTTCGGCGAGCGCCGCGAGCGCGAGCAGCATCGCTCCGGCGTTGTTGTTCACCACGATCGCGGCCTCGGCGCCGGTCAGGCGGCTCAGGATCCGGCCGACATGATCCTGGCGCGACCCTCGCGCACCGGCGGCGAGGTCGTACTCGAGATTCGAATAGCCGAGGCCCACGTCCTGAACGCGGTCCAGGGCGGCTTGCGGCAGCGGGGCCCGCCCGAGGTTCGTGTGCACGATCACCCCGGTCGCGTTGAGCACCCGCTGCAGCGCGGGCTGTCGCGCAGCCGTCAGCTCATCCCGGAGACGTGCCACGAGATCACCTGGATCAGCGCCGGCACGCAGCTCGTCGCGCGCCTGGGCGATCACGGTCCTGGCGGCGTCGACCGCGAGCGGATCATCCGCCGTGCGTGCGAGCTCGTCCACCGACGGGAGGTCTCTCAGCTCCACGGCATGCAGATTACGTCGAGAATCCGACGGCCCGCCGAACCCGTTGCTTCACTGTTGTAGGTGAAGCGAGGGGTCGTTCTCATCAGCATCGTCCTCGTGGCCGCCGCGGCTGCGGCGGTTGTCCGCGCGCTGCAGTTCCACGGAGCCGCGAAGCCAGGCGTGCACGTGCTCGGGATCGACGTCGGCGGGAAGACCAAGGCCCAGATCGAGCAAAGCTTGCGGACGTGGTCGCGCGGGCCGGTCACGATCCGGGCGGCCGGCCGCTCCTACCACGTGCGCCGGGGTTGGTTGGTTGTGATCGACACGCGCGCGACCGCGACGCGCGCCCTGGCTGCCGGCTCGGTGGCCTCGCTGCTCGTCTCGCACCGCGTCGACGTGGCCCCGGCCGTGGCGGCTTCCGGCTATGCGAGCAACGTCCTGGAGCAAATCGCGCGCTCCAACCGCGCTCCGGTCGCCGCGGGCATCGTCGTCCACGGGACGACGGTCACGACGACGCCGGCTCGTCAGGGCTTGCGCCTCGATCGCGCAGCCCTGCTCCGTCGCCTTGCCCTCGATCGCCCGGTGCTCGCGGCCCCCTATCTCCGGTTGCGCCCGCCGGTCAGCGACGTGGCCGCCGAAGCGGCCGCTTCCGAGGCGCGGATGCTCCTTGCCCGGCCGGTTGCGATCGACTACCACGGCGCGCGCCTCGGCGCGCTCACGCCGGTACAGACCGCGCGCGCCCTTCGCATCGATGGAGCCAAGGTCCGACTCGACGGCGAGCGGCTCGCGCAGGTGATCCGTCCGCGGCTCGGACGGTGGATCGTCCGGGCGCACAACGCGCAGTTCGTCGTCGCCCGCAGCGGGGTGCGCATCGTGCCGTCGCGTCCCGGCCGGGACGTCGATGGACGGCAGTTCGCTGCTGCGGTCACGAAGGCGGCGCACAGCACCCACGTTGCCTACCTTCAGCTCGGCCCCCGCGCCCCCGACCTCACCACGGCGAAGGCCAAGGCCCTCGGGATCAGGCAGAAGCTCGTCTCGTACACCACGCAGATGGGCGAGTCGTCGTCGAACCGCATCCACAACGTGCATCTGATGGCCGACTTCATCGACGGCACGATCGTCGAGCCCGGCGAGGTCTTCTCGTTCAACGACGTCGTGGGCCCGCGAACGGCGGAGCGCGGGTTCCTCGAGGGTCAGGAGATCATCGGATCGCTCGTGCTGCCCTCGATCGGCGGCGGAGTGTGCCAGACCGCGACGACGCTCTTCAACGACGCGTTCGAGATCGGGCTGCCGATTCTCGCGCGCACGAATCACAACCTCTACCTCGCGCACTATCCGATCGGGCGCGACGCGACGGTGGCATGGGGCGGACCAGACTTTCGTTTCAAGAACGACCTCAAGCACGCGATCCTGATCAAGACCTCGTACACGGACGCAACGCTGACCTTCACGTTCTACGGCACCTCGGAGCACCGCCGCGTCGTCTCACATACAGGAGCCATGGTGAACTGGACCAACCCGTCGATGAACTACGCGGTCGATCCGACTGCGCGGCGCGGCTCGGTGAAGGTCGTGCCGGGGACCGGCGAGAAGGGGTTCGACGTCACTGTCGACCGGACCGTGTACGCCGCGAGCGGCAAGGAGCTGCGCCACGACACGTTCAAGTCGCACTACATCCCCGACAGTCCGACGACGGTCTACGGCCCGGGCAAGACTCCGCCGGGCCCCTACATCGTCATCCCGACGACGTTGTAGCCGGCGACGTACTAACTGGTGTCTGACACCTGTGGTGTCAGACACCTCTGGGCGATCGTCGAGCGGTGCTCCATCGTCATCCCGACGACGCTGTAGCCGGGTCGTCCGCGCAGCGCTGCTCGTATCCCGCGAGCACGTGCCGGACCGCGTCGTCCGGGTCGTCGGTGACGTGGAGGAGAGCGAGGTCGTCGGGAGAGATCATCCCGTCGGCGAGCAGCTCACCGCGAATCCAGTCGATCATCTCGCCCCAGTAGTCCGAGTCGTAGAGGACGACCGGAAAGTGACGGATCTTCCCCGTCTGGATCAGGGTCAGCGATTCGTACATCTCGTCGAGCGTTCCGAAACCGCCGGGAAAGATGACGAAGCCTTCCGATGGGCGGACGAAGCAGACCTTGCGCGCATAGAAGTGGTTGAACGTATGCCGGATATCGAGGTACGGGTTCGAGCCCTGCTCGTGCGGCAGCTCGATGTTGAAGCCGACCGAGACTCCACCGCCCTCCTGAGCGCCCCGATTCGCTCCTTCCATGACGCCGGGGCCGCCGCCGGTTACAACCGTCCAGCCCTGTTCGCCGAAGCGCCGTCCGACCGCCCGAGCGTCCTCGTACGGCTTGCTTCCCTCCGGCACGCGCGCAGAGCCGAACAGCGCGACGGCCGGGCGCGGCACCTCGGCGACCTTCTCGAATCCCGCACGCAGCTCTGCGGTGATCTTCGCGATCGACGCGTCGATGTCGTTCGTCGGGTGGTCGAGGATCTGCTGGTCGTCGTTCATCGCGCTAGAGCCTGTGCTGGGTAACGTGCGACGCGGCCATGCCGAGCACGAGCATGAGCGCCGTCGCGAAGTAGAGGCCGTAGATGAAGTACGCCTTGTTCTGCCCGCCGCCCTGACGCAGGAAGCGCGCCGAGCGCCAGACGGCGCCCCCGTCGAAGAACCCGAAGGGGATCATGTTGAACAGGTTCAGGAAGAAGCCGAAATAGGCGAGCGCGAGCATGAGGTTCGAGCCCTGCGACTTGCCGATCAGATAACAGACGAATGCAGCCGCGCCGCCGAGGATCGGTCCGGCGATCGCGACGCGCGCGGTCTGCCACGGATTACCGCGCGTGTACTGCACGTAGGCCCCGAGGAACGGGACGAACACCGGCAGCTTCGGATGCAGGCCTTCGCGCTGTGCCTCGATGAAATGGCCGGTCTCGTGCACGAGAATCAGGAGCACGAGGCCGATCGCGAACCTCCAGCCCCAGATCAGCGCGTACGCCGCGACCGCGATGAAGATGGTCGAGAATTTGACGAGGACGAACGAGAACTTCGCGAGTGCGAGCACCGCACCGACGATCGGCGCGAAGAGCTTCTTCAGCCGCGCCCGCCAGTCGGTGCCTTTGGGCTGGATCGGGTCGTAGCCGCGGTAGTCGAAATCGGGGTCGTCGGGGCCGGTCATGTTCGTCATGAGCCCTGGCCGATCCACTGCTCGCCGCCCTCGTAGACCTCTTTCTTCCACAGCGGCGCCCGCTCCTTCAGCTCGTCGATCGCGTCCTTGCACGCCGCGAGCGCTGCTTCGCGGTGCGCGGCGGAGACGGCGATCACCACCGAGGTCTCGCCGATCCCGACGTGCCCGATCCGGTGGTGGATGGCGACTGCGCTCAGCTCGTAGCGGGCGTGCAGACCGGCTGCGATCTCTGCCATCACACGTTCGGCCATCCCCTCGTAGGCCTCGTACTCGAGGTGGGTGACGGTCCGTTCGCGGGAGTGGATGCGGGTCGTGCCGGTGAACGTCGCAATCGCACCCGCCTCGTCGTCGCGCACCTCGTCGACGACGCGCTCGAGCGAGAGCGGCTCGTCGCTGAGCATGAAGGCGCCGCCGGAGACGGGTGGGATCAGCGCGACCTCGTCGCCGTCGGTCAGCACCTGGTCGCGCGGCGCGTACTCCTTGTTGACGGCGTAGAGGAGGCCGTTGGGCTCGTCGCCCAGGCCGAGCGCAGGCCACACGTCGGCGACGCTGGAGACGTCGATCTCGCGCTGCGCCCAGCCGGCGCGCTCGCGGAGCCCGGCGAAGAGGCGGACGCGGACTGTCACTCCGACAGGCTACGCGGAGACGGCGATGAGCTGCGGCCCGCTGTTTATCGCCGCGACGACTGTCCCGGCGTTCGAGACAGCGGTGAAGCTCACGAGCCGAGCATACTTCGGGCCGTGGCGGCGACAGACGGGCGGGAGACCGAGAGCGGCATCGAGGTGAAGCCGGTCTACACGGCTGCGGCCGCGGCGACCGACCTGGAGCTGCCCGGCGAGTACCCGTACACGCGTGGCCCCTACCGTGACATGTACCGCGGCCGGCCGTGGACGATCCGCCAGTACGCGGGGTTCGCGTCGGCGGAAGAGTCGAACGAGCGGTACCGCTACCTGCTCGCCCGCGGCCAGACGGGCCTCTCGATCGCATTCGACCTGCCGACCCAGCTCGGCTACGACTCCGACGATCCACTCGCACAGGGCGAGGTCGGCCGTACCGGCGTCTCGATCGACTCGATCGCCGACATGGAGATCCTGCTGGCCGACATTCCGCTGGCCGATGTGTCGACGTCGATGACCATCAACGCGCCGGCGGCGCTCCTGTTGCTCCTCTACGAGCTTGTCGCCGAGGAACAGGGCGTCCCCGGGACCGCACTGCGCGGGACGGTTCAGAACGACATCCTCAAGGAGTACATCGCGCGCGGGAACTACATCTTCCCGCCGCGGCCCTCGATGCGGTTGACGACCGATCTGTTCGCGTACTGCGCCGAGGCCATCCCGTCGTGGAACACGATCTCGATCTCCGGTTACCACATCCGTGAGGCCGGTTCGACCGCGGTGCAGGAGCTGGCGTTCACGGTCGCGAACGGCATCGCCTACTGCGCGGCCGCGGTGGAGGCGGGGCTCTCGCCGGACGACTTCGGCGCACGACTCTCGTTCTTCTTCAACGCGCACAACGACTTCTTCCAGGAGGTTGCGAAGTTCCGGGCGGCGCGCCGTCTCTGGGCGCGCGTGATGCGCGAGCGCTTCGGCGCGACGAATCCGAAGGCGCTCGCGCTGCGCTTCCACGCTCAGACCGGCGGCTCGACGCTGACGGCGCAGCAGCCCGAGAACAACATCGTGCGTGTCGCGATCCAGGCGCTGTCAGCGATCGCCGGCGGCGCGCAGTCACTGCACACGAACTCGTTCGACGAGGCGCTCGCGCTCCCCACCGAGCATGCCGCGACGATCGCGCTGCGCACACAGCAGATCCTTGCGAACGAGGCGGGAACCACGGCGACCGCGGACCCACTCGGCGGCTCGTTCTACGTGGAGGAGCTCACCGACGAGCTGGAGGCGCGTGCGTGGGAGCTGATCGAGCGTGTCGACGAGCTCGGCGGGGCAGTGAGCGCCGTCGAGCAGGGTTTCGTGCAGGGCGAGATCGAGGCCGCGGCGTACCGGTGGCAGCAGGACGTCGAGTCGGGCGACCGCGTGATCGTCGGCGTCAACGAGTTCGTGGCAGAGACGGAGCTGCCGATTCAACTGCAGTCGATCGATCCCGCGGCGGAAAGCCGCCAGCGTGCGCGGACCTCAGCGCTGCGCGCCGAGCGCAACGCAGACGGCGCGGCGAGGACGCTTGCCGCCGTGCGCGACGCTGCAAACGGAACCGAGAACATCCTCGTCCCGATGCGGGCGGCTCTGCGCGCCAACTGCACGATCGGCGAGATCTGCGGCGTGTTGCGCGAGGAGTGGGGCGAGTACGACCGCGAACGCGCGCCGCGCTGACGGCGATGCGGATCCTCCTCGTCTCCCAGATGTACCCGGGGCCCGACGACCCTGATCTTGGCGCCTTCGTGGCGCAGGGGGAACGGGCGCTGCGCGAACGCGGCCACGAGATCGAGCTGGCCGTCCTCGACCGCCGCGGGGGCGGGAAGGGGCGATTCCTCGAGCTGCGCAGGCGCGTTCGGAGGGCTGCCCGGCCCGATGTCGTGTGGGCGCACTTCCTCGTCCCGGCGGGCCTGTTTGCGTCGGAGGTGGACGCGCCGCTCGTCGTGACCGCACACGGGCGAGACGTGCGCAACATCGGCGAGGTTCCGGGTGTCGCGCTCCTGACCCGTCGCGTCGTTCGCAGGGCGGCAACCGTCGTCGCAGTTTCGGAGTACCTGCGGCGCGAGCTCGAGGAGCGCGTGCCGGAAGCGCGCGGGAAGACCGAGGTCGTCGACTCGGGCGTGGACCTCGACCGGTTCCACACGGTGAGTCCCGCAGCCGAGCTCGACTCGCCCGCGTTCGTCCATGTCGGCTCGCTGACCGAGCGCAAGAACGTGGTGCGTCTCGCGGATGCATTTGCGACTCTCGGCCGGGGCTCCCTCACCTTCGTCGGCGACGGCCCGCTGCGCGCGGAGCTCGAGGGCCGCGCCGGCATACGGGTCGTCGGCCGTGTCGCGCACGACGACGTGCCTGCGTGGCTCAGTGCGGCCGACGTCGTCTGCGGGCCCGCGCTGATCGAGCCTTTCGGTCAGGCGCTGCTCGAGGGCATGGCCTGCGGTCGCTCCGTCGTCGCGACCCGCGTCGGCGGCCCGCCCGAGTTCGTGCCGGACGATGCCGGCGTGCTCGTCGACCCGCTGGACACGGCCGGCCTCGCGCGCGCCCTCCAAACCGCGGCCGCCCTGCCGTCACCGAACGACGCAGCGAGGCGTGCAGCGGCCGGTCACGACGTCAGGCTGCAGGCGGCACGGGTGGAGGAGATCCTCCTGCGAGCCGTTCGAGATCGGCCAGCCTGATCGCGATGAGTGGTCCGACGCTCTCCTCGAGTCCGTGCTCGCGGGCGACGGCGAGCGCCTGTTCGTAGCTCTGGCGGATCTTCTCGGCTGAGACGCCCTGCTTGAGCCGGTTGTCCCCGGTCAGGAGGAGATCGTGGACCTTCTGCCGGGCCTCGTCGGTGTCCATGGTGGAATCATGCTGGAGTCGGCAACCCGTTGCCGCCGGCACTCGCCCGGGCCGGGGGTTAGCTACCCTACGGCCGCGATGCTGCCTATCTTCGCCGTCCTCCAGGTCCTCTTCAGCATCTCGCTGATCGGCCTGATCCTCATGCACTCCGGGCGAGACGCAGGTCTCGGCGGCATGGGCTTCACGCCCGCGTCGCAGGGCGGCACCCACATCGTCGAGCGCAACCTCACCCGCGTGACGGCCGTGATCGCGTTTCTGTTCTTCGTGAACTCGATCATCCTCTTCAGGCTGCTCAAGTAGCTCCGCCCCTCTAGACTCGAGCTCATGCAGCTGCTGGGCCTGCACCACGTCACGTGCGTGTGCTCCGACGCGCAGCAGACACTCGATTTCTATCGCGACCGGGTCGGGTTCACGCTGGTCAAGAAGACCGTCAACTTCGACGACCCTCACAGCTACCACCTCTACTTCGGCGACGACGTCGGCCGGCCCGGGACGCTCATCACCTTCTTCGAATGGCCGCGCGCGTCGCCGGGCCGGCTCGGTCGCGGCACGCTCGAGTCGATCGGGCTTGCATCGCCCAACGTGGCCGAGGAGACGGAGATCGACGATCCGGACGGTCTGCACCTGCGGCTCTATCCCGCCGCTGTGCCGGGCCTCCGCGACGTCGCCGTGATCGGCAACCCGGACCTGTACGCGGGGCTGTTCGATCCCGACGCACCGCTGACGTTCGCCGAGCCGGTCGAGGAAGCGGCCTTGATCGGCGCCGGGACGACCCATCACATCGCCTGGCGGACGCCCGACGCGACCGAGCAGAACGCTTGGCTCGAACGGCTGACCGAGGTCGGCCTGCGCCCGACGCCGGTCCAGGACCGCAAGTACTTCGAGTCGGTCTACTTCCGGATGCCCGACGGCGTGCTGATCGAGATCGCCACCGACGGTCCGGGATTCCTCGTCGACGAGCCGCTCGAGACGCTCGGTGAGGGCCTCTCGCTGCCGCCCTGGCTCGAGCCGGACCGCGCGACGCTCGAGCGCGAGCTGACGCCGATCGATTGAGTCGCGGGTACAATCCCGCACTCACGCGCTGGTGGCGGAATTGGTAGACGCGCTAGGTTGAGGGCCTAGTGGCCATTGCGGTCGTGGAGGTTCAAGTCCTCTCCAGCGCATCGAAAGCCGTCCCACGTGGGGCGGCTTTTTCTTTTGGGCACGTTGACGGCGTCCGCAGGAGTCTCTACCCTGATGGCGAACACACGTTCGTCCCCGTCAACGAATCCCAAGGAGCCCCAGTGCTCACGGCCCGTCAACAGGAGATCTGGAACTACCTCGTCGAGTACGTCGACCTGCACGGCTATCCCCCGACCGTGCGCGAGATCGGCGAGCAGGTCGGGCTCGCCTCCCCGTCGACCGTTCACGCGCATCTCGCGAACCTCGAGCGGGCCGGTCTGCTGAAGCGCGATCCGACGAAGCCGCGCGCGCTCGAGTTGATCGGCCGCGAGCGTCACGAGGCCGATCCGGCCGCCGCCGAGGCTGCCGACGTCCGGCGTCTGCCGGTCCTCGGCGAGATCGCCGCCGGTGGCCCGCTCCTCGCCGAGCAGAGCATCGAGGACTACGTCCCCATGCCCGCGTCCACGAAGGGCGATTTCATGGTGCGGGTCAAGGGTGAGTCGATGATCGACGCCGGCATCCTCGACGGCGACCTGGTGATCGTTCAGCGCGCGCAGGATGCGCGCAACGGCGAGATCGTCGTCGCACTCGCAGGCACCGACGAGGCTCTCGACGAGGCGACGGTGAAGACGTTCTACCGTGAGCGGGATCGCATCAGGCTGCAGCCCGAGAACTCGAGCATGGAGCCGATCTATGCGCCGTACGTCCAGGTCATCGGCCGCGTCGTCGGGGTCTTTCGCGAGCTGTAGTCATGAACGTCGCGCCTCTGCACCGGACGCTCGACCAGGAGCTCACCGCCCTGCTGCGCGGCGCGTCGCTCGAATGCCTCATCTGCGGCGAGTTCGTGATGCATGCGCGCGGCGGTGTGTTCTGCCCGGAATGCGGCAGCCAGCTCGCCGGCGAGAGCGCGCTCCTGGCAGGCGGTACGATTCCGGCGCAGGCCGGGTGACCGCGGCCGGCTGTTTCGACGGCCGGTCGAGGAAAGTCCGGACACCGCAGGGCAGGACGCTGGCGCAAGCCAGGCGGCGAAAGCCGACGGAAAGTGGAACAGAAAGCAGACCGCCTTCGACGTGTCTCCGGAGACGCCGAAGGTAAGGGTGAAACGGTGGGGTAAGAGCCCACCAGCGTCGCGGCGACGCGGCGGCTCGCCAAACCCCGTCCGGTGCAAGGCGAACAGGGCCCGCCATAGGCTGCCCGCCGAAGGGCCCGGGTAGCTGCCAAGAGGGATGGTCATCCACGACAGAATCCGGCTTACAGGCCTGCTACGGAAAAAGCCCCGTCACCACGGGGCTTTTTCTAGCGCCTTCATAGGCCGATTCGGTCAGCGTTGCGAAGCGGCGCGAGAGAGCCGGGCACGGTGGGATGGCCGGCGGCGCAGTGCGAGCAGGGCCGCGGCGAGGGGTGCGAGCACCGCGATCCCGAAGAGGGCCACCGCCGTCCCTCCGACGAGCAAGGAGGCGATTCCGATCGAGAGGCCGAGCAGGAGATTCCTCATGGCTGGGTCATCGGTCAGGGTTGCCGTGGCTTGAACGCCGACCGGCCGTGCATGATTCGTGGCCACGGCTACAGTCCCTGGTTCAAGGGGGCGTCAGGGGGTGGAGGTGTTTCGGGACAACTGGCGGTCGCTTGCCTTCTGGCGTTGGTGGTGGAGCAACTCGTTGTCCACGGAGGTGAAGGTTCCGCTGGCGTTCGTGATCGTCGCGATGCTGCTCGTCGCCGGGTACTTCGCGGCCAACCAGATGAGCGGCGCGAGCGCCGCGATCGATTCGAGCACCTACGTGCAGACGACGGTTCGCAAGGTCGTGACGGTCCGACAGCACGGGAAGCTCGTCGTGAAACGCGTGCCGGTCGTCATCCGCCGGAATGTCGTCCATTCACAGACCTCGTATCAAACGGTGATCGACAAGCAGGTCGTGACGACGCGCGGCGGGGTCCGTCGCGTCGTGCAGAAGGTGCCCCAGTTCGTTCCGGTGGAGCGCGTCGTGAATGTCACCGTGGATCACACGCAGACGGTCGTCCAGCCGGTGACCTCGATCGTGACGACCACCGTCACCCTCCCGCCTCAGACCATCACCCAAACCGTGACCGTTCCCGTCGTCTCGACTGTCACGGTCACCGTTCCGGCGACTCCATAAGCACGGCGGAGGGCTGCTGATGCGGAGGTTGGCGCGGGTCCTCGGCGCGGCGCTCGTCACCGTTGGTGTGCTGACCCTGGTCTGGGTCGTGGTGGTCTGGCAGTGGCAGGATCCCTTCACCGCGCTCTACACGCATTTCGAGCAGGCACGGCTGTCCCACACCTACGAGCGGCGGGCTGCGGAGTTTCACCCGCACCTCCCCCGTGCCGACCTCGCCTCGTCCGAGCGTCGCATCGCCGCCGACGCGCGGATCTACGGGCGCACGCTGAAGACGGGCGACCCGGTCGGCCGGTTGCGCATCGGTCGTATCGGGCTCAACATGGTGGTCGTCCAGGGCACGGACCACTCGACCCTGAAGCGCGGCCCCGGCCACTACATCGGCTCTGCGTTGCCCGGGCAGGGGCATCTCATCTACATCGCCGGCCATCGCACCACGTACCTGGCGCCGTTCGCGGACATCAACGACATTCGCATTGGCGATTACGTCACCTTCGAAGTGCCCTACGGCGTCTTCACCTACCGTGTGTTTCGCCACTACGTCGTCCCTGCGACGGCGCTCTCCGTGCTGCGTGACCATGGCTCGGAGATCCTCCGTCTCCAGGCCTGTCATCCGCGCTTTTTCGCGACCCACCGGTACATCGTCGACGCGAAGCTCGTGTCGGCGGCGCCGGTGAAGACGACTACGCCGTAACGACGATCGGCGTGCCCGCCGGCGCGAGGCGGAACAGTCGTCGCATGACGCTGTTCGCGACCCGGATGCATCCGTGTGACGCGGCGCGACCGATCGACCACGGCTCGTTCGTGCCGTGAATGCCGATCGGGCCATCCTCGACCCACACGTGCTGGAGGACGTCCGAATGCGCGGAGATGCCGAGTGCCGCCGGGCCGAACGGCCCTCGTGCATCGGGGAGCTCGTAGCGCTCGTTGACGAAGTAGCGCCCACTCGGGGTCGGGGTCGCAGAGGCGCCAACCGCGACCGGTGTCTGCAGCGCGAGCGTGCCCGAGCGATACAACCGCAGGCGCCGCTGCGACAGATCGACCACGATCCTGGAGCGCACTCGGTATGTGCGCAGTGCCCACGCCCGCACCCACCCCGCGGTGCCGTTGGGGACGACTGCCAGCTGAACGCGATACCAGTCTGTTGTGCAATTGGAGCTCGTGTGCACGCCGATCACTCCGACCACCTGAGGCAGGCCGTTCACGTCGAGGCGCCCCAGGCGCGTCACGACGCCCGCCCGTCCGCTCGGCGCGCGGCGAATCACCGCTGTCTGGGTGACGAGCCCCGCGTAGGCTGTCCGATTCGATCCGACTGCAGCCGTCTGCGGTGCGCAACGTGCCGGAGCGGCGGCGAGTCTGTTCGAGACACGGACGCTCGACGAGACATGCGGGCCGAGCCCGGCCGGATACGCGACCTGGCGGGAGCCCTCCGAGAGCTTTGGCGCCCCGCTTCCCCAGCCTTCGGCGACGGCGAGCACGGCGACGGCGAGCACAAGACCGAGCGCGCAGCACAGCCATCTCATGTGCGAATCGTACGTTGTCGGCAAAGACCGGCTGAACTGAAGCCAATCTCACGTGTTTGGGGGATGCCACGCCCCCGGTCGAGGACGATGATTTCAACGTTCTCCGAGGTTTGGTGGAGGTCTGCGGCCCTTGACGAAAACTTGCGAATGTGGCGCTCTGGTGGCGTCGTACGAGCGTCTGACGGCGCTCTACCATGACCTCCTGGGCCAGGAGAGCCTGGCCGCGTTGCTGGAGCGAGCAGCCGAGGCAGTTGTCGAGCTCGTGCCGTGCTCGTCCCTTCTGATCGCCGAGGCCGATGTCGAACAGCAGGTGATCGTTCCGCTCGTCGTGCGAGGCGCGTGGCAGGAGGAGACCCTGCAGATGCGGCCGCGTTTCGGCGAAGGGCTCATCGGCTGGGCTGCGGCGAACGGGCGACCGGTGCTGGCCAACGAGGCACATCTCGATGCGCGGGCCGGTCAGGTCGTCGGGACGCCGGACGACGAGCCCGAGGCGGTGATGTGCTTTCCGCTGATCTCGGGCGGCGCGGTGGTGGGTGCTTTCAGCCTCTACCGCGAGGGTGAGGGGCAGTTCTTCAGCGACGCAGAATTCGAGATGGCCCAGCGTTTCGCGGATGCGATGACGCTCGCCCTTGCGAATGCGAAGGCGCGCGAGCAGCTCCTGTACCTCGCACGGAACGATTACCTCACCGGCTGCTTGAACCGGCGCGGCTTCCATCAGGAGCTCCAGGCGCTTGCGACCTCTGCCGTCTCGAGCTCACTCGTTCTACTGCTCATCGACCTCGACGACTTCAAGAGCGTCAACGACCTGCACGGGCATGCCACTGGCGACCAGCTTCTCCGTCAGGTCGCGGACCAGCTTCGGTCGGCGGCACCCGAAGGATCGGTCGTCGCGCGGCTCGGCGGCGACGAGTTCGCGATTCTCTTCGGGCCGACCTCGACGACCGACACCGCCGCCGTTGCTGCGTCGGTTCGGCACACGCTCGATCCGCTCACCTTCGTGTCGGCCGGCAAGGCGATTTCGGTGACGGGCAGCGTGGGTTTGGCTGAGGAGGCCGTCGGCAATACGTCACTCGAGGAACGTCTGCTGAGGGTCGCGGACGAGTCCATGTACCGCGACAAGAATGTCGAGCCGATCGGCAAGCCCGGCCGCAGGGCGCTTCGCGATCAGACCATCCATGAGACCGGCTGACGAACATTCCACACCCGGCGTCCGGACGACTGCGCTTCGTGGGCTCCAGGTCGCGGTCCTCGTGCTTGCGCTCGTGGTGTGCGCCGTCCCGGCAGCGTCGGCCAAGAACAAGGCCACGCTCGATTCGTTCGAGACAGCCGTCTTTCAGAAGCTGAATCAGACACGCGTCGACCACGGTCTCACGCCTCTGCGGCTGAGCATGCGCCTGACGACGGCCTCGAATGCGCACACGCGTCGAGATGGCCGACGACGGATACTTCGATCACAGCTCGCGGGACGGCACGCCGTTCTGGAAGCGCGTCGATCAATGGTACGGCTCGAGCGGCTATCGGTTCTGGTCGGTCGGCGAGAACCTCCTCTGGGCATCGCCGGGTCTCACACCCGACAAGGCGATCGCGATGTGGATGGCCTCTCCGGAGCATCGGGCGAACATCCTGAATCCGCAGTGGCGCGAGATCGGCATCGCGGCGGTGCACCTGCACAGCGCACCGGGCGTGTATCACGGGCTGCCTGTGACCGTCATCACGACGGACTTCGGCGCCCGTCACTGAGGCAACCCGAGGCCGCTCCGGCTCAGACGGCTCGGATGAGCGCTTGCACGCAGACCGGGTCGAACTGACTGCCGGCGCACTTGTTCAACTCGCGTACCGCTGCCTGCTTGTCCACGCGCTTCCGGTAGGGCCGCTCCTCGCGCATCGCCAGGTACGCGTCGGCGACCGCGACGACGCGCGCCGCCAGCGGGATGTCGGCGCCTGCGAGCCCTGCGGGATAGCCGGAGCCGTCCCAGCGCTCGTGATGCGCGCGTACGACCTGGGCGACCCCAGGCTCGACCGAACTGGCGATGATCTGCTCTCCCTCAACCGGGTGCTGCTCGATCCTGCGCCGCTCGGCGCGAGTCAGCGGGCCTGGCTTGGAGAGAATGCTGTCGTCCACGCGCAGCTTGCCGACGTCGTGGAGGAGCGCTCCTCTCGCAATCGTCTGCCGCACATCGGCGGCAACTGCGAGTTGATCCGCGATCAGCAGAGAGCACTCGGCGACCGCGATCGCGTGCTCGTCCGGGTAGCCGATCGTCCCGGTGCACTTGGCCACCAGGTGCCGGCTTTCGTCGATCGGTAGGTCGTTCGACTCCGATCCCGTGTCCCTGAGCGTCGTTGCCACGCATCCCCCTTTCGGGGGATGGAGATTTCTTCCTCCATCGGTCGGTTCGACTAGATTCACTTCATTACGCGCCAAGAGGGGAGTGGGGAGGGAGAGACGGAAACCCGCACTGCGGCGGTCAAGTCGACAACCCTCAGGACGGCCGGCCTCTCGGTGGCGATCGCAGCGGTGCTGCTCGGGCTCTCGATCGCGGCCGCATCCTGGGCCGTCGAGTCCGCTCTGCTCAGCCGCGCGCACGCGAACCGCGTCGACGACGTGCGCAACACCCTGCGCGGCGCGCACGATCTGATCAGCGTCCGGCAGCAGGCTGCATCGCGCCGGGCTGCGACCCTTGCAGCCCGCAGGGAAGTCCTGTCAGCGTTCGTCCAGCGAGACGCGACCGCCCTCCGTGCAATCGTCGCCGGCGACCGGGATGTCGGGTTCATCCTGTGGAACGGCCGGACGATCGGCCAGTCGGCGATCGACCTGCCGCACGCGGCGATCACGGTCTTCTGCGGCGGTCGGAAAGCCGGGCAGGTCGTCGTCGCAGCCCGGCCCGACGTGCCGCTGCTCGAGGCCGCACGGAAGCAGGCTCCTGCAACAGGGCTCTTCACTACGGTCCGCGGTCGCCTCGCGGCCGCATCGCCGTCACTCGGAGGCCGTGCGGTCGCGGACGTGCTCGCCCACGACCTCAACGGCAGCACGATCCTGAGCCAGAACGCGCATGCCGCAACGGTCCTCTATGCCTACCGGGCGCGCTGGGGGATCCCGCTGCGCTGGTTGTGGCCGGTCCTGATCGGGCTGGTCGCGGCCGTGGTTGCGTTCCGCGTGATCGGGAAACGGGAGGTTCGGCGCCGCGCCGAGCCCCTGCCGACAACCGTCCGCGACGCTGTTGCCCTGGTCGGCGAGACCCTGGCCGCGACGCACAACCCCGATGCGCTGCTCCCGGTCATCCTGCAGGCGTCGGTCGAGGCGACGGGCGCCGCGGGTGGGACGATCACCGCCGACGGGGTTCAACTCGCGGGTCGCGGCAGCACGCCCGCGGATGCGCCGGGAAAGCTGGAGGTGCCGCTCGAGGTCTCGGAGGGTAGGCCGGCGGTGATGACGCTCTATCCGGCGGCGGCGGGCTTCGATCCGGAGGCGGAGGACGCCGCAGCCTGGATCGCGGCGCAAGCGCTGATCGCGCTCGAGAACGCGCGCCTGCACGGCCAGGTGCAGCGTCAGGCGGTGACGGACGAGCTCACCGGCCTCGCCAATCGCCGCAGCTTTCTCGCGCGGCTGGACGCCGAGGTCGTGCGCTCACGCCGCAGTGGATCGCCGCTCGGGATCGTCCTCGCCGATCTCGACGACTTCAAGCGCGTCAACGACACCTATGGCCACGCAGCCGGGGACACGGCGCTGCGGAGCTTTGCGGCGATCGTCCACTCCAGTTCGCGTGACGTCGATCTTCCGGTCCGGCTCGGCGGCGAGGAGTTCGCTGTGCTTCTGCCGGATACCGATCTCGACGGTGCCGCGCAACTGGCGGAACGCATTCGCGAGTCTCTCGAGGTCGCATCGATCGACTATCAAGGCGCCAGCATCTCGCTGACGGCGAGCTTCGGCGTGTCGTGCTTCCCGTCGACGGCGAGTGCGGAGGATCTTCTGGCCGACGCCGACCGGCGCCTCTACGACGCGAAGCGTCGCGGGAAGAACACCGTCGTCGCGTCGAACGGCCAGGGGCCGGTCCCGCTCGGCTGAAGCCTCTGTCACGCCCGGCGGGAGCCGGACAGCCAGCGCGCGGCCAGGAGATAGCCCAGCACGGCTCCCAGTGTGTTGAGCAGCATGTCGTCGACCGAGGTCGTTCGCCCTGGAATGGCGAGTTGCGTCAGTTCGATCGCGAACGACAGCGCAACTCCTCGAGCGGCTGCCTGTCCGAGCTCCAGCCCCCGTGCGCGCAGGACCGCCCCGAGAGGCGTGAAGAGCACGACGTTTCCGATCACCCCGAACAGCCGTTGCAGATTCAGCGTCGGCTCGAAGACGGCGAGCACGTCTTGCAAGGGTCGGAGGTGCACCTGGTGCTGCTCGTGCGTAGGCGTCAGCGTGACCACGAGGATGAATGCGAGCGACGCCGCGAGCGCCGTGTTCGAGGCGGAGAATCGTCGAAGATCGAGCTGACTCATCGTTTACCCTGGCGCGGTGGCCCGGTCCTTTCAACAGCGCGACGCGCCGCGGCTCGGGGTCTACATCGATTATCGCTTTCGCCGAACCGACCGAGGTGTATCCGGCGAGCGCGCATTCGTCCTCTTCCTCTTCGCGCTCGAGCCGCATGTCGGATCGCTCACCTTGATCGGGCGATTCGACCCGTCGACCGAGCCCTACCCGTACGCATTGCCGGCGTCGGTGGGCCTGGTGGAGCTCCCCTTCTACGCGAGCCTCGCCTATCCCGGAGCTGCAGCCGGAGGACTTCTGCGCGGCGCGGTCACCGCCTGGAAGGCGCTCGACCAGTTCGATGTGCTCTGGGCGCTCGGCCCGAATCCGATGTCGATCGTGATCGCGACGATGGGCCTGCTGCGCGGGAAGCGGGTCGTCCTCGGAGTTCGCCAGGACAGCCGCGCGTACGTGCGTCGCCGCCATCCAGGCAGGCGCGCCTTCGGGCTGGCAGCCGACATCATGCAGGCCGCTTTCAAGGCGCTCGCGCGCCGCTGCCCGATCGCGGTGGTCGGCGCCGACCTCGCCGCCCAGTTCCCTGGAGCACGAGAGCTGCAGCCGTTCCACGTCTCGCTCGTCGCCGACGCCGACGTCCGGTCGGAGGATCCGCCGGCACGGGGGATGTTCGCGCGCCGCATCCTCACCGTTGGCCGCCTGGACGCCGAGAAGAACCCACTCATGCTCGCCGAGGCGATGGCGCGCCTGGGTGGACGGGGACGGGGACCCGCCGTGGCGGCTCGATGTGTACGGAGAAGGGCCGCTCGAGCCCGAGCTGGCCCGCAGGATCGCCGAGCTCGGATTGCAGGACGTCGTCACTCTGCGCGGATACGTCGGAATCGATGCCGGGCTTCGCGATGCCTACGACCGCGCGGACGCTTTTCTGCACGTCTCGTGGACGGAGGGCATGCCCCAGGTGCTCATCGAGGCGTTCGCCGCGCGACTGCCCACGGTGGCCACCGACGTGGGGGGAGTCGCCGCGCTGGCAGGCGACGCGGCGCTTCTCGTCCCAGCAGGCGACGCCCAGGCTGTCGCCGACGCGCTGCGCCGACTTGGCGAAGACGAAGGGCTGCGCACCAGGTTGGTCGAAGCTGGAACGGTGATCGCGCACGCACACACGACCGAAGCCGAGGCGGGCGCCCTTGCGTCGTTCCTCATCGGTGGCCCGGCGTGACCGTCGACGTCAGCGTGCTGACACCGGTGCTCAACGAGGAGCGTCACATCGAGGACGCTGTTGCGACGATGCGGAGCCAGCAGTTCGAGGGCGAGCTCGAGTTCATCTTCGCCGACGGCGGCTCGTCGGATCGGACGCGCGCGATCCTCGAGGAACTCGCCCGCGACGAACCGAGGATCCGTGTTCTCGACAACCCGGCCGGGCAAACCGCCTCGGGACTGAACGTCGCACTGCGCGCAGCCCGCGGAAGCATCGTCGCGCGGATGGATGCACATACGCTGTATCCGGCGCACTACCTCGCTGTCGGAGTCGAACGGCTGCGCCGCGGCGACGGTGTGGTGTGGGCGAGCGGCCCCCAGGTTCCACACGGTGTGGATCCCGGCTCGCGCGCCGTCGCGCTGGCCCTCGGTTCGCGGCTCGGGACCGGCGGCGCGAGCTTCCGGCACGCGACCGGAGCGGAGATCGAGGCTTCGACCGGCTTCACCGGCGTGCTGGACCGGGCCTTTCTCGAGCGTGTCGGCGGCTGGGACGAAGGCTGGCCGGTCAATCAGGATTCGGAGCTCGGAGCTCGTGTTGCCGCCGCGGGCGGCCGCATGGTCGTCGTGCCGGAGATGGCGGCTCGGTACATCCCGCGCTCGAGCGTGCGCGCGCTGATGCGCCAGTACCGCCGTTATGGGTACTACCGGGCGAAGACGAGCCGCGCTCATCCGGAGAGCATGCGCGCTACCCACCTCATCCCTCCGGCAATCGTGCTGCTCCTCGCGGTCGCCGTTGCGGGGCCACGCGCCGCGCAAACTCCTGCCCGCATCGGCGCGGCCGTCTACGGAACCGCTATCGCGTCGGCGACGGGTGCCGCCGCCCGCTCGAACGGGCCTGCTGCCGCGGCCCGGCTGCCCGCGATCTTCGCCGCCATGCATCTGGCGTGGGGCACCGGTTTCCTCGGCGGTTGCCTCCGGTGGGGGCCGCCGCTCGCGGCGCTGCGGCGGGTCGCAGGCATGCCAAAACGCCGTCGCCTCTAGGCGAACGGCGCGTTGGCGAGGCTGATCCCGGCTAGGAGATCTCGTGCTTGCGCGCGACGCGGGTCAGCACGAAACCGAGCGCGACCAGCAAAAGCGCGAGCAGAGTGATCCCGACCAGATTGAAGCCGGTGAAGGGCAGCGTCGTGCCGCCGTGTGTCGTCGTTGCCGGGTGTGAGCTCACGACCGTTCCGACGGGCCCGCCGGCCTTGCCGCCGTAACCGCTCACGACGGTCGAACCGCCCGCGGACGCAGACCCGACGACCGCCAGTGCGATCAATCCCATCGAAAATGCAGTGAACCGCCGCATAAAACCTTCCCCTCCCGCTGACTCAATGGCTCCGCTGTGCTTGCCGCAGCATACGGATTGCTCCGGGATCCTAGCTGCCTATGTGGACAGTTGTTCCCGCTCCCTTAGTCTGGGACGGCGCTCGTCCGTGTCAATTCGCCTTTCGGCTAGGTCTGAGCCGGGGATCGAGTGCCTCGAGCCGGTTGCGCACCGCAGTGTTGAGGGCAGCGAGCGCGAGCGGTGAGTGCCTGTGGATCGATCTGAGGACGTCTCCGATGAGCGGCTCGGACGGATTCAGCCGCGAGGCTTCCGTGGCGGGCCGCAGGGCGGCCTGCCACCGGCGTTGGTGCGAGAGGGCGACCGCGAGCTGCAGCTGTGAGAACCAGTTGTGGTGGTCGCGGGCGATTGCCCGCTCGGCACTGGCCTGCATCCGGGCGACATCTCCGAGTTGCGCGGCGATCGTCATCTTCGTGAGGTCGGGCGTATCGGAGAGCGGGTTCAAGCCGGCCGCCTGGTCGAGCAGCGAGTAGGCGAGTGAGGGGTCGCCACGCCAGACCGCGGCGGCCCGCTCGGTCTGGCGGGCGGCGAGCCACGGCGCGACGAAGGATGCTGCGATCACGGCTGTCACGACGAGCGCGACCAGGCGCAGGGAGCGAGGGCCTGCCGACGCGTCCGAGCGCGAGACCGCGATCCCCAGCAAGATGAACGCAGCCCCCCCGAGGGCCGGAAACTCCCACAGCCAGTCCACGGAGCCGTGGATCAGCCAGTAGGCGAACGCCGTCGCGCATCCTGCGACGAGCGCCGAGGAGCCCGCGCGAATGCGTCGGGCCCGGGCAACTGCGACTCCGGCCAGCGAGACGAACAGGAGAAAGACCAGGCTGCCGATCGCTCCGGTCTGCGAGAGCAGGCTCATCTCGAGACTGTGCGGGTACTGCGGCTGCTCCCCCGAGCGCCGATGTTGCAAGTACCCCTCGCTGAAGTTGTCGGCCCCGACCCCCAGCAACGGATGCCGCTCCGCCATTCCCAGCGCGACCCGCCAGAAGTCGTAGCGGTTGCTGCCGAGGTTCCCCAGCAGTCGGGTCCCTCCGACCCCGCCGCTCTCCTCCGGCGCGCGAAACGATGTCCAGGCGTTGCGGGCGGCGGCGCGCGGGTTGTGCGTTGCGGCCAGCCCGATCGCTACCGCGATGACGAGCGCGAGCGCGCCGATCCGAACGTACCGGTACCACGGCGGGAGCGTGAACTCGAAGCGCTGATCTGCGAGGCCGATTGCAGCGCCGAGGAGCCCTGCGAACACCCCGGCGAGAATCGCCGCCACAGCAGCCTGGTTGGCGGCGTGCGTCTCTGCGGCCAGCCCGACGGCGGAGTAGGGCTTGGAGAGGGTGTGGATGAAGTAGGCGGTCGGAGCGAGCGCCACGATCAGGGCGAGCGAGGTGCGGAGGCGGTGACGCGCCAGCACCAGCAGGACGACGATCACGACGGGGAACGCATAGAGCGCCCCGCGTGATTGGGGCACGAAGGCGACGGCCGCCAGGCTGGCAGCACAGCCGAGGGCGAAGGCGCGAAAGAGGACGGCACGGTTGCGGTCGGCCGCGAGCGCGACGGCCGGCCAGAAGGGAATGAGGAACAACGCCGCGGTCGCATTGGCATAGCCGGTCGGGAGAGCGAGGCGACCGAACAGGAAGGCCGTTCCCGGGCTCTGCGCCGCCGAGTGCAGCGTCCAGATGCCGATCACGGTCAGGCCGCCGATCAGGAGCAGCGCGAGCAGATGCTTCGCCCGTTCCGAGGATCGCCACCCGGCGAACATCAGGAAGATGAACCCGTAGGTGAAGGTGCGGTTTGCACTGTCCCAGGCGGAGCCCTTCGAGCTCGCCCAGAGGATCGACGCCAGTTCGACCGCGCCAAATGCGAAGACGCTGCCGACGGCTGCCGTCTGGACATCCCAGCCGAGGTGCAACGACCTGCCGAGGAGCTGAGCGATCAGCAGGCCGCCGACGAGGACGCCGGCCGGATACCACGAAGTGGTCGGATAGCCGCCGTCGCGGAAGGCCCAGACGAGAGTGACCGCTACGGTGGCGGTTGGCGCAACGTGCGGAAGAAGCGTCGCCAACTGCGTCTTGCGTGTCTCGATCGGCACGCGCACAATGCGGCTAGTTCGGACCCTGCGGGCGGCACCGCACGGAAAGAGTGTTGATCACCGAGGAGGGGACGACTGCGGACGTGGCTACGGAACTACCAAAGCGAGCTCGCATCGTCAGTGTGCCCCAGGTCGTCCCGGCGGCACCTGCCGCCGACGTGGTTGCGCGGACGCGCCGCCGCCGCATCGTCTCCGTAGGCGAAGGGCTCCTCGTCTGGCTGGTTCTCCTACTCGACATCGCCTACTCCGAGCCGTGGTGGACAGCCCTCCTGAGCTCGGTGCTGCTCGCGGCGTTGTGGGTGTTCTCCGTCCGGTCGTTTCGCCGGCATCTCGCACATCTCGAGGTGATCGGCGGCTTCGTCGTGGATCTGCTGGCCGCCACGGGCGCCACGATCGTGCTCGTCGGAGTCACGAGCGCCTGGACGCTCGGTGTCACCCAGGTCTTGACCGTGGGCGTGACGGCCCTGGCGGTGACGACCATCTGGAACTGGGCCGGCTCCCGGTTCTCGGCCGACGACCGCACCGTCCTCGTCGTTGGTGGACGCCGTGACGGCGTAGGCGACCTGCTCCACTCGCTGCGAGTCGACCATGCGGTTCGCTTCATTCCGATCGGCGTCGTCGTGGAGGATCCGTCGGAGCGGCCGTTCGGCGACGTTCCCGTGCTCGGGACCGTCTCCGACCTGCAGCGTGCAGTCGAAGAGCACCGCCCCGATCTGATCGTGGTCGGTGTCCAGCGAAACCGCCCCGAGGTCTTCTCTGCGCTGCTCGAAGTCGCAGAAGCCGGCTTCCGGGTCGTGGGGCTGCCCGAGTTCTACGAGCACGTCTTCGGCCGCCTGCCGGTCCGCCAGCTCACCTCGGCGTGGTTCATGAGCGTCCTGCACCTCTACCAGCGGCCCTACGGCGCGTTTTCGAAACGGGCGTTCGACATCGTGATCGCCAGCTTGATCCTGGTCGTCTTCCTGCCCCTTTTCCCGCTGCTCTTCCTGATGATCCTGATCACCCCGGGCAGCGCGATCTATCGCCAGACCAGAATCGGGGCGAACGGGCATCCGTTCACGATCCTCAAGTTCCGGACGATGTCCCAGCACGCCGAACGAGACGGTGTGCCTCTCTGGGCTGCAGATCGCGACGCGCGCGTCACTGCGATCGGCCGCGTCCTTCGCCGCTCCCGGCTGGACGAGCTGCCACAGATCTGGAACGTGCTTCGCGGCGACATGTCGATCGTCGGCCCGCGCCCCGAGCGGCCGGAGTTCGTCTCGATGCTCGAGACGGAGGTCCCGTTCTGGTCGCGCAGGGACTTGCTGAAGCCCGGCATCACCGGCTGGGCGCAGGTCCGGGGCGGGTATGCCTCCGACGCGCTGGAGACCGAGGAGAAGCTGGCCTACGACCTCTGGTATCTGCGTCACTGCAGCTTGCTCGTGGACACGGTCATCTGCATGTTGACGCTGCCACGCATCCTGTCTGGCCGCGGCGCGCGCTAGCGCGGAACTGCGCAGCGCTAGCGCGGAACTGCTCAGCGCTGCCGTGCCGCAGGCGCGCTCGGCTTCTTGAACTCGAGCGCCACAGGCATCGTCGATCCGTGGACGGCCTCCTTCGCGGTCTCGCGCACCGTCACGATCAGACCGGTCGCGGAGACGACGTGCTGCGAGAGAGATTCCTGCAAGCTGTCGAACCGCTCACGCCTGGTGTAGCCGATCCGAACGGCGATGAGGATCATGTCCGCCGCCGCCGCCAGGATCAGCGGGTCCGAGACGTCGGCCGGCGCGGAATCGACGACGACGACGTCGGCCTGGTCGCGCAGCGCGTCGAACGTGTGTGCCACGCGCTCGGGGTCCAGCTCGTCGATCTGGGTGAGGTCCCTGAGCGTCGGGAGGACCAGCCGCAGGTTGGCGTAGCCGGGCGCGTCTCGAGTGACCTTGCGGAAGTTTCGCTCGATGAACGTGGATCTGAAACCATCTCTCGGCGGAGCGACGCCGAAGAAGCTCGCGATCATCGGTCGCCGAAAGTCCCCGTCGACGAGCAGCACGCGCGAGTTCTGCGCCGCCAGGGTGATCGCCAGGTTGATCGCCGTGAAGGTCTTGCCCTCGCCCGGCATCGCGCTGGTGACGAGGATCACGGGTGTGTCGCCGGGGACGGTCGAGCGCAGGAGGTTCGTGCGCAAGGTGCGGTACGACTCCCAGGCAGCCGGCGGCAGATTGGTCCGGCGGCCGAAGTACTCCCGGACGAGCCAGGGGGTGAGGCGCGGGACCCGGGCGAGGATCGGGATGCGGGCCCGGGTCAGCAGGTCGCTCTCGCTGCGGATCTTCCCGCCGAGTGAGTCTGCGAGGAGCGCGATACCGAAGCCGAGCAACAGTCCGGCCAGGGCTGTCGCCAGGACCACGAGCTTCGTCGACTTCTGATCCGCGGCGAGCGGCGTCTCCGCCCGATTGAGAACGGCGACACT
Source organism: uncultured Thermoleophilia bacterium (assembly GCA_963703445.1). Taxonomy (GTDB): domain Bacteria; phylum Actinomycetota; class Thermoleophilia; order Gaiellales; family Gaiellaceae; genus PALSA-600. The sequence goes on from CAVPEK010000007.1 coordinate 274,584, forward strand.
CGGGTCGGGAAGCCCGATCAGCGACTTCAGCCCGGCCAGGCGCTGCTGGACGAGAGCAACAGACGGCGACGAGGGCGAGCCGCTCTGGTTGATCTGCGCCTGCAACCTGGTGACCACCTTCTGCACATCCGACTGGACCTGTTGCGTGCGTCTTGTGATCGTCGCATCGGCGAATCCGTTGGCGAGGCGTGCTGCGAGGACGGCGCTCTTCGCCGACGCGCGAACCGAGACGATGTCGGTCTGGCTCAGCGGCTGAACGGAGATCATGCCGAGCAGAGCACCGGCGGACTGCCGCAGGTGCAGGTTGCTGCGCACGAGCTGGGCGGTCGCCGGCGTGTTCAGGTAGCGAGCGAGCGTCAGAACGTTCGAGGTCGGGTCCGACGAGATGTTCCGGAACACGTTGATCCCGACGAACGTCGGGTCGCTGTTGTCGACCGGTGAGATGAGCAGGTCGCTCTGGGCGCTGTACTTCTTGGCAGTGGCTCGCTCGCTCAGCAACCCTGCGGCTACGCAGACGAGCATCGTCAACACCACGATCACCCACCGCTCGCGGAGGACTCTCAGGTAGTTGGCCGGCGCCGAGGTCGTCGCCTGTGAGCGTTGGTAGGAGGACATTCGTCGCAGATGGTCGCGGGATCAGGGGCGGTGCTCGCGCGCGGCGCGCGCCGGCGGAAGCGAGGCTTTTCGTTCGCCTAGCTTCTCATCATGGGTGGACGAGGTGATGGGAACGGAGCTCAAAACCACTCCTGGGTAAGGTGACATACAGGACGCGAACCCGCAGCGCGCCGCGTCGAATCACGCAGGAAAAGAGAGTGTAGCGCCCTCCGAGAGCGCCCCCACGGCCCCGACATTTCGCCGTCGTGTTCTTCGGAACGAGCCCGGTCCTCCGGTCGGTGATGCCGAGATTCCAGCGTCGGAGAATGCGCACGGCACCGAGGAGATTTCGTTCCGCCTGCGCGGACGTCGACCTCGGCGCACCGCCTGCCGCGGCCGTGCCCGTCGTCAGGACCAGTGCGGCGGCTGCGACCGCGAAGCTGACCGAGTGGATCACCCGTGCTGTATCGGCCGGTGCTTGTCAACCTTGAGACTCCGCCGCGGAGACGCGCTGCGGTCTCCTGCTGCGTTCTGATAGATCGTTGAGCGGATGGCGCAACCGACAGAGCTGACAGACCCGGTCGCCGTTCGCCTGGAGCGGGTTGTGAGGCTCGAGGATGTGCGCGACGACTGGATCCGCCTCGCTCAGGCCGCGGGACATCCCTTCGGCACGTGGGAGTGGGCGTCGGCCTGGTGGCGCTGGTTCGGGAACGGGCGCCAGCTCTACACCTTTGCCTGCCGCGACAATGCCGGCCAGGTCGTCGCGATCCTTCCGCTGTACGTCGCCGCGACCCGGCCGGTCAGAGTTGCCCGTTTTCTGGGCTACGGCGACCTTCATTCGCCTCTCTGCTCCGCCGAGCATCGCCCGACCGCGGCGGCGGCACTGCTGCGTTGTGTGCGCCGTGGAAAGGGCAGGTGCCCGATCGTGCTCGCCGAGAAGCTGCCAGGAGGCCAGGGTTGGGGCGATCTTCTCGGTGGGACTCGAATCGCTTCGCATCCCGATCCGTTCATGAACCTCGGTTCGAGCTGGGAAGACTTCCTGGCCACGAGGAGCCACTCGTTCCGCAGCACGGTGCGTCGACGCGAACGGACGCTCGCGAAGAGCTTCGAGCTCACGTATCGACTCGCCGACGATCCGGACCGGCTCGACGCCGATCTCGACACGCTTTACCGCTTGCACGCCGAGCGTTGGGGGGACGCCTCCACCGGCGTCTTCGGCGGCGAACGGGGCCGGATGCACCGTGAGCTCGCGTTCGAGGCGCTCGCGCAGGGCTGGCTGCGCCTCTGGCTGCTGGAGCTCGACGGCGAGCCGGTGGCGGCCTACTACGGCTGGCGCTATGCGGGCTCGGAGTGGTTCTTCCAGAGCGGGCGTGATCCGCGCTTCGTCAAGCAGAGCGTCGGGGCGACCCTGCTCGCCCACGTCGTTCGGGACGCGTGCGATGACGGCGTGGCGGTGTTTCGGTTCCTGGCGGGCGACGAGGCATACAAGTTCCGCTGGACCGACCAGGACGAGCCGGCCGAGACCCGCTTGCTCGGCTCGAGCGCATTCGTCCGCCTCGCGGCGGTGGCGGCTCTGCGGGCCAACTCGTACCGATCGCGACTGCGGCGGAGGCCGGCGAACCAACCCGGGTCGGGCGAGCCCTCCTAGGACGCGAGCTCCGGGCTCTCGCTCGCGCGGCGACGGTGGCCGGCGATTCCCTTCACCTCGTGCAAGTAGCGCGGTGCGAGCAGAGCCAGCAGCGCCGCGTAGAGGACGATGCAGAGCACGCCTTCGGCGGCCAGCAGCAGGAGGCCGAGCACGAGACCGTGGGACGCTGGACGAAGGAGCAGGCGATCGAGCGGCAACAGCGCGAGCGCCATCAACGTCGCGGCGACCACCGGAGGCCAGATCTCCCGGCGCAGGTTCGCGATCGAGACGTCCAGTTGGCCCAGCACGGTCCGGAGCGCGTACACCCCGCCGGCCAGTGCGCCGACCGACAGCCCGGCTGCTGCCGCGCTCAGACCGAGGGGCACCAGCGCGAGAACCGCCAGCGCGCTCACGATCGCGCTCACCAGGTTGATTCGAATCAGCGGCGCGGGATTGCCATGTGCCTTCAGGAGCTCGGCCACCGTCGCCGTGATCGCGGCCCCGCCGGCGCAAGCGCACATCGCGACCGCTGCGTGGCCGGCCGGGAGCCAGATGCGGCCGAAGATGAGAACCGTCAGGGAAGGTCCCAGCGGAACGAGCACCATGCCTGCCGGGAACCCGATCGCCACCATCCACCGCAAGGAGCGGAGAAACGCCGCCTGAAGCCGCTGGCGGTCGGCGCTGATGCGGGCGAGCGCTGGGAAGAGGACGTACCCCGCTCCGGTCTGTGCGACCGACCACGGCAGCATCGCAATGCGCAGCGCGTAGCGAAACTGACCGAGGGACGCCGGCCCGAGCGACCTGCCGACGATCACCGTGTCGGCCATCTGGCCGCCGAATCTCGAGATCGCGGACGAGACGAGGACGTGGCGGCTGTATGAGGCGAGCTCCCGCCACATCCGGTAGGACATCAGCGCTGCCCGCGGCCGCCACCTCGCAAAGATCCAGACCAGCGATGTGCTCGTGACGAAGGCCGCGTACTGGCCGATCACGAGCGCCCACGGGCCGTACCCCTGGGCAGCGAGCGCGATCGAAACGATCCCGAAGGCGACGACCTCGAGCGGATCGACGACGGTCAGGCGAACGCTCGAGAACCGCCGTTGCAAGATCGCGTTCGGGACCACCGAGAGCGTGTTCACGAAGATGAGCCCGGACGCCGCCGCGGCGAGCAGGGTCACCTGGCTGTCGTTGAAGACAGCACCCAGGATCGGAGCGATTGCGAGCGCGCCGAGGCTGAGCACAATGCCTCCGATGAACGTGGCCGCCGCTGCGGTGCTCATCGCTTCATCGAGGCGGTCGCGTCGCTGGATGATCGCGGCCTGCATTCCGCTCTCGGTGAACAGGACGCCGAATGCGATCAGAACGGTCGCCGATGCATATCGTCCGAAGTCGACCGGATCCAGGAGCCTCGACAGAACCACATACACACCAAGGTTCAGGACCTGCGCGAACAGGTAGCCGCCGCTCGTCAATCCGGCTCCACGGATGACTCTGGCGGTCATGCTCGTGCGCGCTGCTCCTTCGCTCGGGACCTGCGGCGGATCGGGCGGCGTCGTCACGAGTGCCAGCTTGCCCGAATGCCGAACGGCCTACGGGCCCGAGCCCAGACAGGGGCCGGCGGTGAAACGACGAACATCAAACCGTTCCGATCTTGAACCACGTCATTGTCCGAGCTCCAGAGCATCCATCGACCCGAGCCGAAGAGGCTCGCCGCGCGCAGGTGGCGGAAGAAGGCTGGGGTACCATCCGATCCAAGTGATCGTGCGACGGGAGATCCAGGTCGGCCGTTGGTGAAGGTCCTGTATCTCCTCGACTGCACGGGGGATGCAGGCGGTGGAGCGGAGCGGCTCGCGGTCAGCGTGCTGACCAACCTCGATCCACTTGCATACGACCGGTACATGTGCCTGTCCCGCTCCTCCGAGGGGCACCTGGTCGACGTGGCGACGCGCGCCGGCGTGAAGATCTTTCAGCTGAACCGACGATCGCGCTATGACGTTCTTCCGTGGTTTCGCCTCGTTCGTGTGCTCAGGCGGGAGAGGATCCAGATCCTCCACTCGCACAAGCACGGTTCGAATTTCTGGGGAGCGATCATGTCGTTCGTCGCCTCGGTCCCGGTCTTCCTCGCGCACGAGCATTCGTGGCAGTACTCCGGGAATCGAGCGCGGATGCTCATCGACCGGTTCCTGATCGCGAGACGTGCGACGAAGATGATCGCCGTCTCGGCGGCCGATCGCGACGCGATGATCTCGGCGGAGGGCATCGATCCGTCGAAGATCGTCGTCATCCCGAACGGGATCATCGAAGCTGCGCCCGAAGATGTGAGCCCGGTTCGAAGCGAGCTGAACCTGCCCGCGGATGCGATCACGCTCGCCTGCGTCGGAGTGCGACGAGAGAAACGCGTCGAGCGCGTGATCGAAGCACTCGACCTGCTCCGGGTTGCCCATCCGAACCTCGTTCTGCTCGTGATCGGCGACTACCAGTCCGAGCTGGATCGCCTGCGGGGGGAGGCTCGAAGACGGGATCTTTCCGACCGCGTCCTCTTTCTCGGGGAGCGTCACGATGTGCGGAGTTTGCTCGCGCTGACGGATATCGCGGTGCTCGCATCCGATCGCGAAGGGTCGCCTCTGGCAGTTCTCGAATACATGGCGGCAGGGTGCGCGATCGTGGCAACTCGAGTCGGAGGAATTCCCGGCATGATTCGGGACGGGACCGAAGGCGTCCTCGTCTCTCCCGGCGATGCCGGCGCGCTCGCCGACACGATCGGGAAACTTGCAGGCGACCCGGTTCGCAGGAACGAGCTCGGGAGCGCAGCACGGGCCAGGCAGGCGCAGGACTTCTCGCTGACCGCAGTTGTCCGGCAGACCAGCGAGCTCTACGCTGCGAGCCTCGGGCGGCCGGCAATCGAGTCCGCGCCCCGTCTACCCTGACCAAGGATCGATGAACTCGTTCTCGAGATCAATCGTTGTCCCGCGTCTCTCCCAGGTCAGGTTCGACCGGGTGGCGCTGCTCTATCTGTGCCTGATCGGGTTCGGCTTCGTGAGCGTGTTCGTCGCCGTGCAGCGGCCCTTGCTCGCGATCGAAGGATTGTGCGCACTCGCGTTTCTGGCCGTCGCGCAACGCGCGCCTCTGTTGGGGCTCGTGGCCTTCTTCGCAATCACGTTCCTCGGAACACTCGTCGACCAGGTGGCCGGGGGATCCTTCAGCCCGGGGCTCTGGGCGGCGAAGGGCGCCGGCGGCGCGCTGGTGCTCGTCTGGATCTTCTCGAGTCTCGCTCGACGCGAGTTTGCACCGGGGGCCCCAGCGGTCCGCCTGTTCGTGGCAGTCGCTCTCACGCTTTTGATCTGGGCGTTCTGCTCCGCTCTCTGGGCGGCTGCCCCGCAGGTCGCCGTCTCGAATGCGGCTCGTCTGGCTCAGGGCCCGTTGCTGATGATCGTGATCGTCGCCTTCGTCCGGACCGCCTCGGCTCTCACGATCCTCTGTTACACGTTCATCGCCGGAGCGACGCTCAGCGCCCTGGCAGGTCTGAGCGGCCTTGTCCAGGACTCGCAGAACGGCGGCCGGCTGGCCGGCGGCATCGGAGACCCGAACTTCACTGCTGCCGTACTGATCCCGGCGATTGCGCTCGGGCTCTTCATGGCTCTGGCGCCGGGACGGAGCCGGCTCTATCGCGGCCTCCTCCTCGGGACCTCGGGCCTGTGCATGGTCGGTGTGTTTCTGACCCAGTCCCGCGGCGGCGTCATCGCGCTCTGCGTCGTGTTCCTGCTCGCGGTGGTCTTTGCGGGTCGAGCACGTGCTCAGGTCCTCGGCGTGTCGCTCGTCGTCGTCTCGACGGCGGCCGTCTACCTTGCGCTCTTCGCACCGCCCCATGCGCTCGGACGGCTGTCAGATATCCGCGGCGGTGGGGGGACCGGGAGGACCGACCTCTGGGCGATCGCGACCCAGGTCTACAAGGCTCACCCGGTGCTCGGCATCGGGCTCGGAAACTTCACCGTCGTCTCGGCGAACTACGCCGTTCTGACCGACACCGATCTTCCCCGAGCCGACGTCATCGTGTCGCAGCGGGCGCCGGTCCACAACACCTACCTGGAGATTGCGGCGGAGCTCGGGACGGTCGGGATACTCCTCCTCCTCGGGCTGTTCGGCGTCGTGTTCGGGGCGACGCGGCGCGGAGTCCAGCGCGCCGCGCAACAGGGGCAGGAGGCGTTCGAGTTGATGGGACGTGGCCTCTTCGTCGGGGCGGCCGGAATGTTGACAGCCTTCTTCTTCCTTTCCGCGGAGTACGAGAAGGAGCTCTGGTTGACGCTCGGACTACTGCTGGCGTTCGCGAATATCGCCCGGCAGTCGGTCGCGCCAACGGACCGGGCACCTGACTAGCCGGGAGCCTTCGTCCTTCGCTCGAGGATGAGCCGGGCGAGGAACTGGGTCCTCACCCTTTGGCGGAAGGGCGGCTCGTCGCGCCAGATCCCGGTTCGAGGGATCCGAAGAGGGTCGACGTGGCCCGAGACGCCGGGCGCTCCGAACGCCGCGGCATAACCGGCCGCGGCAGTCGCCCGGCGAACGCGGGCATCCTGGCTTCCGAACGGGTAGGCAATCGTCGCGCAGGGGCGGCCGAGGTGGTCCTCGATCTCGGTCTTCGACTCGCTGAGCTCCGTTCGAAGCTCGGCATCCGAAAGCTGGACAAGGTCGACATGACCCCGACCGTGCGAGCCGATCTCCACCAGGCCGTCCTCGACGATGTGGCGCAGCGCCGCCCAGTCCATCGTCGAGATCTCACCGTCGTCAGACCGTGAGGCGAGCTGGGGGATGCTCAGCCGCCCGCCGTCGTCGGCGTAACGGGCGCACGCGAAGATCGTCGACGGGAGCCTCAGGTCGTGCAGGACCGGCAGGGCGTTCGCGACGCTGCGAAACGCGTCGTCGAAGGTGATGTGCACGAGCTTGCGGTTGCCGCTGTCGCTCAACAGATCGCGCCAGGTGCCTCCCCGATAACCACGCGCCACCAGCGTCCGCATCTGCTGCTCGAAGTCGGCGACGCGGACCGACAACGGGTCGTTCCAGTCGTCGGAGACGGCGTGATAGACGAGCACGAGTGGGCGGAAGAAGGTCACGGCGGGTCGTCAAGGATACTCGAGCGAAGATCGGCCGACGACGGCCGGCGCTAGCATGGCGCTCGTGCCGCCCGCGAGAATGTCCCTGCTCTGCGCGGTTTTCGCAGGCCTCGCGGTTCTTGCGTGCTCCACGTACGCCGAAGCGGCCCGGCATCCCGCCGAGCGATGTTCGCGTCAGCTGCGGCCCGGGCACGGCCTCCAGCGGTTCATCGACAGCCTGCGTCCCGGCGACCGAGGGTGCCTGCCACCGGGGAGCTACAACGCGAAGAAACTGTCGTTCTCGCGTTCGGGCCGCCCGCAGGCCACGATCACCGTCCAGAGCACCGACCCCGACCATCCGGCGACGATCCACGGCGTCGTCTGGGTCCGGGACGAAGCGAACTACGTCACGCTCCAGGATCTCGCCATCGTCGGTGGCTCGGCGATCCTGCCGGCCGCGATCGTCAACGGCGATCACTCGGTCTGGAACCGCGTCGACGTGTCCAATCCGGCTTCAGGAAGCGCGCCCGGAGGCATCTGTTTCTCCCTCGGCAACACCCATACGTGGGGCTGGGCCGGGAACACGACGATCGAGAACAGTCGTATTCACAACTGCGGCCCCACCACCAACATGAACCACGGGATCTATGCCCAGGCGACAACCGGGCGGACGCTGATCGTCGGCAACTGGATCTTCGACAATGGAGATCGAGGCGTCCAGCTGTATCCGGCCGCGCAGAACGTCCTGATCGCGCACAACGTGATCAACGGCAACGGATCCGGGGTCATCTTCGCGGGCGACGGCGAACGGGGCTCGCGCGACATCACCGTCCGGGACAACATCATCAGTAACTCGAAGGTGCGCTGGAACGTCGAGAGCTCGTATCCTGCCGGCGGAGTTGCCGGGGCCGGCAACGTCCTGGTGCACAACTGCGTCTGGGCCAGTGGGAGCGACAGGTACTACGACTCGCGAGGCGGGATCTCCGGCCCGGACGGATACACCGTCGCCGACAATGTCGTTCAGCGGCCGCGGTTCGTCGACGCGTCGCTCGGTGATCTCCGGCTGAAGACCCCGAGCGGATGTCGCGGCTACGGATTGACGAGCTCTTCGCCGCCGGGCCCGCGCAGCGAGCTCGCACGAAACGCCGATGCGGCGAGCGCGCACGCGACGAAATGAACGAGCCCGTCCCACGGTCGGTGGCAGTCGTTCTCGACGGGCCGCGCCCGCCGGCGTGGCAGGTTCATGCCCTCGAGCTGCTCGCGAGCTCGCCTCGGTTGAAGGTGAGCGGGGTGCGACTCGTCGACGCGCCGAAAGCGTCGCTCGTCGGTGGGGCACAGCGACGGATCGAGCGGCATCTCTTCGCCCGCTCCCACGATCCCCTTGCGCCGACCGAGCTCGAGGTGCCGCCCGGATCCGGCGACGGCGCGGAGCTCACGCTCTGGCTGGCCTCGGCCGAGCCTCCGGATGTCGCCAGGGTCGTCCTCGAGTTGCGGTACGGGCCCGAGGGAGAGCGCGCCGAGCCGGCGTTCCGGCGGGCGATCGCGAACGACGACGGTGTCGTCGTCGTCGAGGCGACGCTCCGACAACCTGATGGCTCGGCGACGGTCGTGGGCCGAGCAGTCTCGGGTGTGCGGCCGTTCTCGCTCGCGTCGAGCCTGAACCTCGCGCTCTGGCGGAGCGCGACGCTCGCATGTCGGGCGGCCGAGTCGCTCCCGGGCATCGCGGAGCCGCTGCCCGACGCTGCGAGCGGCCGGCCGATCGGCGCGCTGTCGACCTTTCTGCTGCTGGCACCACGCTGGGGGCGCGTGCTGTTCCACCGGGTCCTGTACCGGCGCCCCTGGTACGTGCTCGTCCGCGAGCGCCGGTCGGACGCTCTCGCCGGTTGGGGCGACGATCCCGGCCTCGTGCAGTGGCAACGAGGGCATATGTATGCCGACCCGTTTCTCTTCGAGCGCGACGGACGCCATCACCTGTTCGTGGAAGACGTTTCGCCCGGGACGGATCGCGGGGTGATCTCGCACGTCGAGCTACGTCCCGGGAACGACCCCGGGACGCCGGTGCCGGTCCTCGAGGCCGATCATCACCTCTCGTATCCGTTCGTGTTCTCGCACGGCGGCGAGGTCTACATGGTCCCGGAGACGGCAGACGTCGCCCAGATCAGGCTGTACCGCGCAGCCCGTTTTCCGACCGACTGGGAATTCGACCGTGTCCTGGTCGACGACATCCGCGCGGCGGACGCCACGCTGCTCGAAGCAGAGGGGCGCTGGTGGATGTTCGCATCGGTCGGCGGGCGCGGGACGACACTCGGCGACGAGCTCCACCTCTTCCACTCGTCGTCGCCGCTGGGCCCCTGGGTGGCTCATCCGGCCAACCCGGTCGTCTCGGACGTCCGCGCGGCTCGGCCGGCCGGCCGGATCCTGCGCGACGGCGATCGTCTCGTTCGGCCGGCGCAGGACGGCTCTCGGCGCTACGGCTGGGCGGTCTCGCTGCGTGAGATCACCGCGCTCACGCCCGATCGCTACGAGGAACGAGAGATCGAGCGGCTCCTGCCCCGTGCTGTAGCGGGGGCACGCGCCGTGCACACCTATGGTCGTGACAGCCGCTTTGAGGCCATCGATGCCCGCCGCCGCGAGCGGCGTTTCAGCCTCGGTGGCGAGAGAGCAGCTGCTCGAACAACTCGACCACCCGGTTGACGTGCGCACCGATGCCGAGGTGCTGTTCGATGTAACGGCGGTTGGCCAGGCCCAGCGACTCGCGGTCGGTCCGCTGAAGCAGCTCTCGTAGCGCGACGGTGAGGGCCGACGTGTCCTCGCTCGGGAAGGTGACCACGCCCTCGGCAGCAAAGTACGTGGCGGGCCCTTTGATGTCAGAGGAGATCACGGGCAGCCTCGACGCCATCGCCTCACCGATCGAATACGGGAGCCCCTCCTCACGTGAGGAGCTCACGAAGACGTCGGCCGCCGCGAAGATCGTGCCGACGTCGTCGCGCGGCTCGATGACCCGGAGCCAGTCGGCGTCGGCTCCTCCGAATCGCGCCTCGAGGGAGGGGTCGCCGACGAGCACGACCGTCAGCTCGCCCGCCTCGCCGAGCGACCGGGCAGCTTCGACCAGCACGTCGGTCCCCTTGGTATGGGGTGACCATCCGAATCCGAGTGCGACCGGTAGGTCGGTATCGAGCCCGAGCGCGTCGCGAGCCTCCCGAGGGCTCGGGAGGTCGTCGAAGCGGCTGACGTCGATTCCGTTCAGGACCGTGCTGATCTTGCGCTCCGGGAACCCGCGCGCCGCCGCGAGCCGGTGGATCTCGTCGGACACGGTGAAGACGCGGTCGCACAACCCTGCCAGGCCTCTTGCCTTGAGCGCGTCCTTCGTCCGTGAGCGAGCGGTCCGTTTCCGTCCGAACCTGCCGGAGTGCATGTGCCACACGGAAACAGCTCGCCGGCGTCGGGCGGCCACGCCGGCTTCGATGTCCCAGTTCGAGAAGTGGGATCGAAGGAGGACTGCGTCGGTCGATTCCGCGACCCGGCCGATCTGGGCGACGAGCCCGACCCGGTGCGAGGGCGTCATGAATGAGTGTGAGACGCCTGCGTCCCGCAGGAGGTGCACCCAGGGACGGTTTTGCATCGCCGCAGGGAACAGGCAGTGATAGTCGAGCCCCAGTCGATCGCCAACGGCGACGCGCGTGGCCACCAGGCTCGGGATGAAGTTTCCCGGGTACGGCCCCCAGTAGTGGCAGACCTCCAGCACGGCGCCGCGGCCGGGGGTGACGGCGGTCACGTGCTTCCGTTTTCCCACATTCCCAGACGATACTGACGCTCCTCGTATCCCTCGATCGAGGCACGCCCGAAGGCGTTGTAGGTCTCACCCATCGGCTAGGGCGGGGAGCGGTGCGGTTTTCGATAGTTCGAGCATGGTCGTTGCCAACAGCTCCTACGCATCAGAAGCCGCCGTGGAGGCCGACCTCGTCGCGCCTCAGGCGACCGTTGCGACGAGCGCGGTCGACGAGTCAGCCTCATTCCGCAGAATCGGCGTCGGCGTACTGGTGCTGGTCTCGGCCGTCGAGCTCCTCTGGGTGGCGTTCCTGCTCTTCGCAGTCGTCCGGTTCGTTTAGTCGCACGGGAGGGTTTGTCTGCGATGCGCCTGATGCCGAGATCGCACCGGAGAATGTCGAGAGGATCGGTCGGCATGTGGCCGGGCGAGACGTGGACGAGCCCCGGCCCGACGAGCACCGGGGTGGAGGTGGCGATCTTCATCGCGCGCTCCCGGATGACCGAGGTCCTGGTGGCGCACAGGATCGAGGTGCTCGGCGGCCATTGGCATGTCGTCGCCGGGGCACTCGAAGCAGGCGAGTCCCCACAGCAGGCGGCGGAACGGGAGCTCCTCGAGGAGACGGGGCTCCGCATGCCGTTCGAGCCCGAGGACAGCGTCCACGAGTTCGCTTACGCAATTCCCGGCTCCGCCGGATCGCTCGGTGGGAAGCGTGTGATGCCGGTGGTCAAGATGAAGGTCGTCTGTTTCCTCGTCGAGGTCGAAGCAAGCTGGGAGCCCGTCCTGAACTGGGAGCACGACTCCTACGCCTGGCTCAGTCCGGCGGTCGCGTGTGACCGGCTGCGCTGGCCGTCGATGGCGCGCGCGCTCAGACACGTCGTACCTGCACCCCGATTCGCCGCCTGACGCGGGTGGTTCGCACCCCGCTCAAGCGCCCATCGTTTCTGCCGATGCAACACTCCATGGACGGCCCCATGCCACTCTCCGAACCCTCCTCTGCAGCCGGTCGCGGCAGCTATCGTCGAGCTGTGCCCTCGACTGCTGCCGGCGAGCCGAAAACGCCTGAGCCCGACTCGCCGAGCCGGCTTCGGGTCGGCATCGACCTCGTCGAGGTGGAGGAGGTTGCCGCGACCCTGCACTCGAAGTTGGGGGCGCGGTATCTGTCCCGGATCTACACGAGCCGTGAGATCGAGGACTGCCGGAGTGACGGCGAGGTCGACCCCGTGAGGCTCGCGGGGCGATTTGCCGCGAAGGAGGCGGCGATGAAGGCCCTCAGGGTCGGCGACCGTGCGGTCTCGTGGCGCGAGGTGGAGGTCCAGCGCGCCGCCGACGGGGCGCCGACGCTGGCACTTCGCGGTGCCGCCGCGGCTCTGGCCGCCGAGGCAGGGCTGTCACAGTTTGCGCTCAGCGTGACTCACGAGCGCACGTACGCCTCCGCGATCGTGGTGGCCAGCGCATGACCGACACCATTCGCGAGATCATCGAAGCTCATGGTCGCCTCCCGGTCGACGTGCAGACTCTTCCCGACGATGCCAACCTCTATCAAGCGGGGATGACCTCCCACGCGAGCGTCAACCTCATGCTCGCCCTCGAGGACCGGTTCGACGTCGAGTTCCCGGACGAGATGCTGACGAGGACGGCCTTCGAGAGCGTCGGGTCCATTCGCGCCGCGCTGACGACGCTCGGAGTCGAGGAGACGTCATGAGTCCGAGAGGCGGTCTCATCGCCGATTCCTCGCTCGTGGCCTCGGTGGCGCAGATCGCAGACGAGGTCGCGGCGCCGCACGCCGAAGACGTCGACCAGCAGGCACGGTTCCCGAGCGAGGCGGTCGACGCGCTGAAGGAGACCGGCGCGCTCTCTGCGCTCGTGCCCTCCGAGCTCGGCGGGGGCGGAGCCTCGACCGACGAGATCGCTGCTGCGTGTTTCGAGCTCGGACGGCGCTGCGGCGCCGCAGCGATGGTGTTCGCGATGCATCAGATCCAGGTCGCGTGCATCGTGCGTCATCGCGAGGGCAGCGAGTGGTTCGACGGCTACCTGCGTGAACTGGTCTCGGAGCAGCGGCTGATCGCCTCGGCGACGTCGGAGGTGGGGACGGGCGGCGACATGGGGCGGTCGGTCGCGTTCCTCGCTCCCCAGGGCGACGGGCTCTGTTCGTTCGAGAAGCAGGCGCCGACGGTGAGCTACGGAAGCCACGCGGACGATCTCTTCACCACCATGCGGCGCTCCGAAGACGCCGACGGTGGCGACCAGGTGATCGTCCTGACCCGGAAGGGCCAGACCGAGTTGGAGCAGACCGGGACGTGGGACCCGTTCGGGATGCGCGGCACATGCTCCCCGGGGTTCGTGATTCGCGCGACCTTCCCGGCCGAGCAGGTCCTGCCGCAGCCGTTCTCGAGCGTCAGCGCGCAGACGATGGTGCCGGTCTCCCACATCTTCTGGTCTCATCTCTGGCTCGGCATCGCGACCGATGCGTTCGATCGTGCGCGCAAGTTCGTCCGGGATTCGGCCCGGCAGAAGCCGGGCCAGCCGATCCCGGCCGCCACGAAGCTCTCGCATCTCATGGTCGACCTGTCCCTGCTTCGGGCCGAGGTCAGATCGGGGCTCGAAGACTTCACGGAGGCCCAGGAAAGCGCGGACGGCGAACACTCCGAGACCATGGCGCAGGCGCTCCGGTTCAACTACCTGAAGATCGCGGCTTCGGAGCAGGCGCCGCGTGTCTGCCAGGGTGCGATGGGCGTGTGCGGCATCGTGGGCTTCAAGAACGACACCCCGTACAGCGTCGGCCGGCATCTGCGCGACAGCATGTCTGCTGCGTTGATGATCGCCAACGAGCGCATCCACCAGACGAACGCAACGCTCCTCCTCGTCGCCAAGGACGTGTAAGCCTTGAGTGAGCTTGTTGCGGGGACCGCGGAGCAGTTGGCATTCCTCGAAGAGCTCACCGCCAACGGCCTTCTGATCCCGTCCGGAGTCCCGGGCGTCTACGGGCGTGGCACGGCCTTCGAGTCACTTCGGCTCGCGCTCGACTCGTTGGTCACGCGCAGTGCGATCGACGACGTCGTGCGCGTCGAGCGGATGGCGTTCCCGCCCGTGATCCCGCGCCGGCAGTTGGAGGCGATCGGATACCTCGGCTCGTTTCCTCACCTCGCGGGATCGATCTTCTCGTTCACCGGCGACGAAGACCAGGCCGTCGAGTTGGCCGAGCACGCCGCGGCCCACGACGACTGGAGCTCCTTCCAGACTCAGACCGATCTCGTCCTGGTGCCGGCGGCGTGCTACCCGTCGTACCCCGCAATCGCTGCTCGCGGCGACCTGCCGGACGGTGGTGTTTCCCTCGATCTCGGTGGGAGCTACGTGTTCCGGAACGAGCCCTCCTCCGACCCGGCGCGGATGCAGATGTTCCACCAGCGCGAGCTGGTTCGCTTCGGCTCACCCGATGTCGTCGCCGACTGGCGGCAGAGGTGGTGTGACCGGGCGCTCGAGCTGCTGCGCGGTCTCGGCCTCGACGCCCAGTCGGACGTGGCGTCGGATCCGTTCTTCGGCCGCACGGGCCGCATGCTCGCCCGCAGCCAGCGCTCTCAGGCGCTCAAGTTCGAAGTCGGTGTCCCGATCGGCGGGGATGGGCCGACGGCCGTCGCCTCGTTCAATTGCCACCGGGAGCATTTCTCCGGGCTCTACGGCATGAGTCGCTCGGACGGCGGGGAGGTCCACACGGCCTGTGTCGGGTTCGGCCTGGAACGGATCACGCTCGCGATGCTGTTCGAGCACGGCTGCGACCAGCAGGCGTGGCCGACGGAGCTTCGGGCGCAGCTCGAGCCGTCTGCGTAAGGCGCGCGTGATGCTCAGCTTGCTTCAGCTCGACCCGCAGACGTATCGCTCGCATGCGCTGCACGACCCGGCGCGCGCCTACCCGGAGACGAACTGCTACGCGGACATCTTGATCGAGCTCGTCCACGCCCGGGGCGATGAGCCGTTGGCGATGCTCGGCGGGACGATCCGCACCGATTTCGAGGGCGACCAGTGGACGTTCTTCAAGCCGGCGCCGCAGGACCTCGAGCGCCTGTTCGGAATCGACATCCACGAGATGCAGCTGTACCGCCCCTTGCCGGATCAGATCGAGGAGCAGCTCCGCGCCGGGCGCACGGTGATCGTGGAACTGGACTCGTGGTTCCTGCCGGACACGCAGTCGACCGCCTATCGCCGCGAGCACGTCAAGAGCTCGGCGGTGATCGAGGGGATCGATGTCGCCGCCGAACGCCTCCGGTACTTTCACAACACCGGTCTCTTCGAGCTCAGCGGCGACGACTTCCGGGGCAGCCTCAGGCTGGACGACCGCACCGCCGAGACATCGCTTCCGCCGTACCTCGAGATCGTGCGCTTCGACGCGGGACAACGTCTCGACGGCGACAGCGCTGAAGGCAGCGTCTCGGTCGCTGTTCGAGGAGCACTTCGACCATCGTCCCGCGTCGAACCCCTTCGAACGGTTCGGTGCCTCTCTGGCGGCTCACCTTCCGAGCCTGCTGGCCAGCGACCACGCGTACTACCACACCTATGCGTTCGCGACCGTGCGGATGGCCGGCTCGGCGTTCGAGGCGTGTGCGGCTCACGTCGAATGGCTCTTCGGTGCGGATGGTGCGGGCGCGGCCGAGTCGCTGGCGACGATCACCAGCGGCTCCAAGGCGTTGTCGTTCAAGCTGGCACGCCGGCGCGACTTCGACGTTGAAGCCGCTTGCGCGCCGCTTGCCGCCGCCTGGGACGACGCGATCGCCGCCCTGTCGAATCTCCTCGCTTGATGTCGGCACAACGCCTCGACTCGTGGCAGATGGCAACGACGCCGGCCGCCAGATTCACGACTGCGCCCGGGCCGGGAGAGCTCGACTGGCGCGACGTCAGCCTGCCGGTACAAGGCAGCGACGGCGACGACCACTGGTTCCGCCATCAGTTCCGTGCGACGGGCGCGAGCCCGGTCGTCCAGATCGGCGGTCTTGCGAGCGTCAGCGACGTCTACCTCGACGGCGAGCACGTGCTGCGGAGCGAGTCGATGTTCATCTCGCACTCTTTGCCGGTGCTGCCCGGTGCACACGAGCTGACCGTCTGTGCGCGTGCTCTCGATCCGCTCCTCAAGATCCCGCGAAAGCCCCGCGCCCGGTGGCGGTCGAACGTGCCCAGGGACGGGAACCTCCGCTGGCTCCGAACCACGCTGCTCGGGCGGGCGCCCGGGTTTGCGCCGGGGCCACCGCTCGTCGGGCCGTGGCGCGACGTCTGGATCGCCGAGCAGCCGCCGCTTCGCGCGGTCGTCCGAGCGACCCTCGACGGGGACGCTGGGGTGCTGCAGATCGAGACCGATCCCGCTGCCGGGCCGCTCGAGGTCGACCTCGACTCGGACACGACCGTGCTTCCGGCGGGCGGCGGCGAGCTGCGCGTGCCGGATGCGAAGCGCTGGTGGCCGCACACCCATGGCGCTTCCGATCGTTACACCGTCCGGATCAGCGCGAACGGCCGCGAACTGGTGCACAGCGTCGGTTTCCGCGAGCTTGGGCTGAACGGCGGCCCGGACGCCGACCGGTTCGAGCTGACCGTCAACGGAACGCCGATCTTCGCGCGAGGAGTCGTCTGGACGCCCGTCCCGGACGACGAGCTACGACCGACGCTGGAGACGCTGCGCGGTGCCGGGCTGAACATGATCCGAGTCGTCGGCACGACCATGTACGCACCGCCGCTCTTTCACGATCTCTGCGATGAGCTGGGCCTGCTCGTCTGGCAGGACTTCATGTTCGCCAACATGGACTATCCGATCGCCGACGGCGAGTTCCGCACGCTTGTCGAGACCGAGGTGCGTCAGGTGCTCGACGAGCTCGGCGGGCGGCCCAGTCTTGCCGTGCTCTGCGGGAACAGTGAGATCGAACAGCAGGTCGGAATGCTCGGCCTCGATCCGGCGCTCGGCCGCGGAGAGCTCTTCGCTCGCATCATTCCCGACTTGATCGACGAGGCAGCCGTCGACGCCGTGTACGTCCCGTCCGCTCCGACGGGCGGCGACCAGCCGTTCCGAACCGATCGCGGCGTGGCCAACTACTTCGGCGTGGGCGCCTATCTCCGTCCGCTCGAAGACGTGCGCCGTGCCGCCGTCCCGTTCGCATCCGAATGCCTTGCGTTCGCCAATGTCCCCGACGCGACCCCGCGCACTCATGACGAAGGTGTCATGCGCGATGTCGGAGCGAGCTGGGACTTCGCAGATGTGCGCGACCACTACCTCAAGCTTCTCCACGGCATCGATCGAACGCACGAGGATTACTGGGAACGCTCTCGGTTCGTGACCGGCGAGGTGATGGCAGAGGTCTTCGGCGAGTGGCGCCGGCATGCCTCCGTGACGAGCGGCGGGATCATCCTGTGGTCGCGCGACCTCGTGCCCGGCTCGGGCTGGGGTGTCCTGGATCATCGCGGCGACCCGAAGGTCGTCCTGCATCATCTTCGCCGCGCGCTCGCGCCGGTCGCGGTCTGGACGACCGACGAGGGGCTCAATGGACTCAGCGTGCACATCGGAAACGACGGGCCGGAGGCGCTCGGCGCCGAGCTACGGGTGGCGCTGTATCGCGACGGTGAGGTCCGGGTCGAGGAGGCCCACGTCGAGGTGGAGGTGCCGCCGCACACGGTGATCGAGCACTCGGTCGAGTCCATCCTCGGCAGGTTCGTCGACGTCGGTTACGCCTATCGGTTCGGAGAGCCGCAGCACCATCTGGTCGTCGCGTCGCTCGAGCAGGGTGACACGCTCATCGGCCAGGCGTTCCGGTTTCCCCTGGGGCCGCCGAGCGGTCGTCAGAGCGCGGCCGAGCTCGGGTTGACAGCGTCCGCGTCGGAACGAGACGGGGCGATCGACGTGACGCTCGCGACCGCGCGAGTCGCCTACGGCGTTCGGCTCGGCCTCTCCGGGTTCGTTCCGGATGAAGATGCCTTCTGCGTCGAGCCGGGCCGGCCGCGGCTGATCACGCTGCGGCCGAGGGCGGCCGCCCCGGCCGCAAACGCTGCCGCAGGATTGTCGGTTCGCGCGCTCAACCTGCTCGCGCCGCTCGCGGTGCCGCTGTCATGAACGAGCAGGTCGTCTACCTCGGCGAGGCGACCAGGCGATTCCTCGTCGTCTACCGGCCACCGCAAGAGCCGCGCGGGCATCCGGCGGTCCTGCTCGCGCCGCCGTTCGGCTGGGAGGAGATCGCTGCACACCGTGCCGTGCGCGACTGGGCTGCGCACCTGGCCGCGCACGGGTATCCGGTTCTCCGCCTCGATCTCCCCGGCACCGGCGACAGCGCCGGAGGGCCAACCGATCCCGGGACACTGAGTGGATGGCAGGCGGCCGTCGCGGAGGCTGCCGGCTGGGCTCGCGCCGAGGCGGCGGTGCCCACCGTCGTGGGGATCGGCGTCGGGGTCGGAGGGCTCCTCGTCTACGAGGCGGCGGCCCGGGGCGAGCTCGACCACATCGTGCTCTGGGCGACCCCGAGTCGCGGCCGGACCCTGGTGCGCGAGCTGTCTGCGTTTTCCGCGCTCGAAACGGCGCGAATCGTCGAGTCCGGCTCGCCCGAACCGCCGCCCCTGCCCGACGGCATGCTCGCGCCGGGCGGTTTCGTCCTCTCGCCCGAGACGGTCGCCGACCTCTCGGCCGTCAACCTCGCGACACGTCCCCTCGCTCCCGGGACGCGCGTCCTCCTCCTCGACCGCGACGGGATCAAGCCCGACGTCGGTCTGCAAGCCGCTGTGACGGAAGCGGGAGCCGGCCTGACCGTCGCGAGCGGCAAGGGCTACTCCGCGATGCTCGCGGAGCCGGACAAGTCACGCAGCCCCGATGAGGTGTTCGCAACGGTGCACTCCTGGCTCGAGGAGCTGCCTGCGGCGCCCGAGCACACAGCTCCCTCCGGGCCGGCGGTCGCGCCCCAGACCGAGTTGGAGCTGGGCGCGTTCAGCGAGCGTCCGTTCAGCGTCGCCGCCGCACCAGGACGGCTCGTCGGCATCTCGGCCGTGCCACAGGGCGAGCGGCAGCCGCTGACGGCGGTCTTCCTGAACGCCGGCGCTGTTCGGCGCATCGGTCCGCACAGACTCTGGGTCGACACTGCGCGACGTTGGGCGCTCAAAGGCATTCCGTCCGCTTCGCCTCGACCTGGGAGGCATCGGCGACTCCGACGGCGACGCGGGATCGCTCGCGAACGTCGCGGAGTTCTACGAGCCCCGCTACACCGATCAGGTGCGGGCGGCGCTCGACCAGCTCGAGCAGGAGCGGATCGGCGAACGGTTCGTCGTCGTCGGCCTCTGCTCGGGCAGTTCCTGGGCGTTCCAGGCAGCCCTGGCCGATCGGCGCATTGCCGCAGCCTTCATGATCAATCCGCGGATCCTCTACTGGGACGAGGCGCTGGACGTGGCCCGCGACCTCCGGCGAACGCGGCTGCTCGTCAAACCGGTGATCTGGAAACGAATCCTCCGTGGCGACGTCTCGCCGGACCGGTTTGCGGCGTTTCTCGGCTGGTCCGCGAAGGCTCCGCTGCGAGCGGTGACCCGGCGTCGAAACGACCGGTCTCAACCCTCGCCGACGGTGGAGCTGGTGGCACAGGCTTTCGACCGGCTGACGGCCGAGGGCACGGAGCTCCGCTTCTTCTTCTGCGACGGGGAACCGCTCCGCGACGAGATGACGCGGGACGGTCTGCTCTCGCAACACGCTCGGTGGCCGAACGTCGCGGTGAGCTTCCTGCCCGGGCGCGATCACACACTGCGTCCGCTCTGGATGCACAGGCACGTCGATGCGGCGCTCGACGCGGCGCTCGACGGGATCCTCTCGAGCTCTTGAGCCCGGAGGCGAGCCGGTACGCTCCGCGCGGAGATGGTCGACGTGTCGCGGAGTAGCGAGGTCTGGGCCGAGCGAGACTTCGTCGGCGACTACGCGACGCGCACTCTGCGCCCGCCCGAGGCCACTTTGCTTCTCCGTTACGCCGATTCGCTCGCCGGGCGAGTGCTCGAGCTCGGGTGCGGCGCGGGTCGCATCACCGGCTATCTCGGCACTCGCGGAGGCGACGTCCTCGGCGTCGACATCTCGCCGACCATGATCGAGTACTGCCGCCGCCGCTACCCCGAGCTGGAGTTCCAGGTCGGGGACCTGGCTGACCTCAGTGCGTTCCCGGATGGGTCACGAGATGTCGTGATCGCCGAGTTCAACGTCCTGGGCGTGCTCGGCGACGTCGAGCGCAAGCGCGTGCTCGGCGAGCTGCACCGCGTGCTGGCGAGCCGAGGATTGCTGATCTTCTCCGCCCACAACATCGCGTTCATCCCGAACGTGCCGAAGCCGGCCGCGTTGGTGACGCGATCGCGAAACCCGGCGAAGGCTGTCTGGAATCTCGCGCGCCTCCCTTTGCGCGAGCGGAACCACCGGCGCATCGGAAAGCTCGAGCGCCACGAGGGCGACTACGCGCTGATCAACGACCAGGCGCACGACTACAGGCTTCTGCACTACTACATCGGACGCGACGCGCAGAGCCGGCAGCTCGAAGCTGCGGGCTTCGAGCTGCTCGAGTGCCTGAACGGTGACGGCGGCGCTGTTCCGGAAGGCGCCGGTGCTGCCGGGCATCCGGAGCTGCATTACGTGGCGCGTGCCGCGTCGGTAGGCCCGCCGGGCTAGTGCCCGTACCGAGCGCGGACGGCCGACGTCGCGGCCGACGTGGCCGAGGTGGAGCCATTTGCGTTCTGAGCGATCACGGTGACGCGAATCCGCGACCCTCGATCGTCGGACGTGAGCCTGTAGGCGCTGCTCGTGGCGTCTCCGATCGGGACGCAGGCAGTGCCCGAAGGCTGGCACCGAAGCCACGAGTACGCAGTCGTGCCTGCCGACGTCCAGGTCCCCGGAGTCGCCGTGACCCACGAGCCGACCACGGTCGCCCCGCGAACAGACGGCAGCGAGGAGACGCTCGGCGGTGAGCTCGAGGCGGAGCCGCTCGGGAGGGTGGGGGCGGTCGTCGTCGTCGTCGTCGTGGCCGCGGAAGTGGTCGTCGTCGGGGCGGGGCTCGTAGTCGTTGTGCTGGTCGACGGCGCCGTCGTCGTGCCGGCCGCTCGCGGTCGTCGTGGGGAGCCGGCGGCGGGCTGGTCGAGACGCCGATCGAGGTCGTCAGCGGGCCCTTGCCCGCGCAGGGGCTCCCACTCGGGATCGCATAGTTTCCGGCCGCTGCGTTGACATACAACGGGTTTCCGACCGTGTTCGCGGAAGCCGAGAAGCCGTCCCCGCCGTCCACACCTCCCTGGCTGTCGTAGTACGACTCGCTGTTGGAGGCCCACACGCAGTTGTTGTGGAAGGAGTTGCCGGTGCCGACAGGGCCGCTGCCCCAGTAGGACTCGGCGTTCCAGCGGATATTGGAGTTCGAGACGATGTTGTTCGAGACGTCGTTGTTGGACGTCACCTCGTCTCCAAAGATGACGCCTTCGCCGTTTCGGTCGATCACGTTGTGCTGGATCGTCCCGTTCTGTGATCCGCGCAACTGCACACCCCGGTCGGCGTTGTCATAGATGTAGTTGTTCGTGATCGTCGCGTAGTAGCCGCTGACGTAGATGCCGTGGTCCTGATTGGTGGACGGCAGCTCTCCGCAGCCATGGATCCTGCTGCTGTCGATCGTCGTGTAATGGGCCACGCCCCAGCTCGTGCTGTTGATCAGGTCGAAGCAGATCGCCGTGTGCTCATTCGTCACGTCGACGTTCGAGAACGTCACGTGATCCGAGCCGACCGTCGGGCTGGGCAGCGCGCCCGCGTTCACGCCGTCCAGCTTCAACTGCGTGAAGGTGATCCAGTCTCCGCCGGGGAACGTCACGATGCGGCCCTTGATCGTCGCGGGGTTCGCCGGATCGGCGCTGGTCAGCACGATCGGCGCTCCGGGCTGACCGCCGTGCGAGAGCGAGACGTTGGAGACAAAGGTCGCTCCGGCAGCCAGGCAGCCGGTCTGGCCGGGCGCGAGCGCGGAGGCGAGGTGCTCCACCGTCGCGAACGGCGAGGCCGACGTGCCGCTGTTGGCGTCCGAGCCGTTCGGAGCGGCGTAGAAGGAACACGTCGACGAGGCGGAGGAGGGCGTTGCTGCAAACGCGAGGCCGGCGCCCAGAACGGCGATTGCAGCGAATGGAAAGGCAAGTGCGGCGCGACGTGACGGAAGGGCGCGGCGAAGTCTCATACCCTCGCACTCGGTCTGTGCGAGAAGCGAGTTGATCCCTCAATCGGTTGGCATCCGTCCCAACCGGAAGCCGCACGTCACGGCCGTGTCCGCGCGGTGTGCGCCTGCGGGCTCGAGGTGGGTCGGGTGCTACTGCTCGGAGGAGGGCAGTTGCGCCAGGAGCTCGCCGTCGAGGTCGCCGGTTTCGGCGACCGCCGGACGGGCGGACTCGACGTGTTCCAGCTGGTTGAGCGCCGACCGCAGGAAGGTGACGAATTCCTGGCGATGCACTGTGATCGAATGCCGTAGCTCTTCGGCCTCCTGGCCGAGGGACTGCGCCGTCGCGGCACCCTCCCGAACCAGGTCGTCGGCCTGGGCCTGTGCCTGGACGAGGATGCTCGTCCGCTGCTTCTCGGCGTCGACAAGCGTCTGCTCGGCTTCGGCGCGGATCGCAGCTGCGTCCTCTGACGCCTTCGCGATCAGCTCGTCGCCTGCGCGCTTGGCGGTCAGCAGCACCGCGCCGAGCTGCTCCGCGTCGGTCGGATTGCGGGAAGCCTGCGCGCCCAGCTCGTCGACCTGCTTCCGCAGATCGTCCCGCTCTCGGGTGACGGCGCTGAGGGCGCTCGCCGCGTCCGCGAGGACCGCACGCGTCGCCTCGACGTCGAACCCGCGCAATGCGCGCGGCAGCTCGGCGTCCCGAATCTGCGGAGGGGTCAGCGGTTTCGCCATCGGGGTTGATTCTGCATGGTTGAGAGGGAAACGTCCACCTGCTGCTGCCAAACCCTGTACTGATCCAGCACGCTCGCCGGCCGGCTGGAGCGGGTTTGGAGATTCTGGATCTGGGAGATACCGCCCGGGATGCCTCTCCTCGCAGCTCGAGTCCGAGAGGCTTCGGGGCCTTGCCCAGTTGACAAATCGGTCAACTACGGTGCACGCTTTACCCAGACAGCGTGCGAAGCTCCGCGGGCTGGAGCTATCCGAGCAGGAACTGCAGGCCGTAAATCAAAGCAACGATCCAGCCGAGCTGGACGGCGGCGATCACGGAAAGGATGGTGACGTGATGCACCCGATCACGAGTCAGCCGGCGAGGAGCCCCAACCTGGGCCTGGTGGCCTGTCTGCTCTTCTGCCTTGCCTGCTGGGCGGGCTTGGTCTACCTGATTGGGCTCGCGCTCGGGTAGCCCAAGGCGCGACAGTCCCTCGACTGTTGCCGCACTTGCGGTCATCTCTCTCCCCTTCGGTGTTGCAGTTTTCCTGTCCGATATGACGCTGGCGACGCCTGTCGGTTTGCTGCTTCGATCAATATCACTTAGCCGCCACTTCCGCGAGGCTGGGATTTTGAGCAACCCTCTCTGTTGAGTCGGACGGCCCGGCAGGGCCAATTCGGCGGGCCGGGCGGACGCCGCGGTCCGGGCCCGCCTCCGTAACGTCGATTTCCAGGGAGAACGTGGGACCGGCTGCCAAGCTCGGCCTCAAGCCCGGGGTGGTTTCTGCCGACGTTGCACGGGTGAGCGTCGACAGTCGACTCCTGAACTACTGGCAGCGCGAGCAGGTCGCGCGACGTAAGGCGCGCGCGGCATTGCCTGCGCAATGGCAGAACGATCCTCGTCCCGAGATGCACGAGGTCGTCGACGTCTACGTCGAGCTCCTGGCGGCCGAACGGCAGCGGAACGTGGTGCCGCTGGCGTTGGAAGATCGCTGAGCCGGCGCCCGCGCAGCGCCCCCGATTCGGGGCGGCCGGAACTCGCCGCAATTTGCGTCCACCCGACGGTCGTGCGAGTGGGCGCCTGTAGGCCCATGAGCTAACTTCGGCGTCGTGAGGACGAAGATCGCCGCTGCGGTCGGCCTTCTGGCCCTTGCAGCACCCGGAGCGGCGGCAGCTGGAACTGTCACGCCGATTCAGTACGCCTACGGTGGCGGCTCCAACGCCTCCGCCGTCATCGCCAGCCAGCCGCCGGCGTCCCCGAACGGGGGATCGACGGGGTCGGGCGGCGCGGCCGGGGCGGGCGGCGCCGGAGCGGCGGGGTCCGGTGGGGCGGCCGGGAGCGGCGGTGCCGGGGCGACCGGCGGCTCGGCCGGTTCGAACGGCCACCGGCCCGGCGAGACCACGGCCCAGCCGGTCGTCGGCCTTTCGGGATCCACGGCGTCACCCACCTCCTCGTCGTTGGACGCTCTGCATCATGCGATTCCGACGGGCGCCCTGTGGGCGATCGCGTTTGCGGCTGCGTGTGCTCTCGGCGCCTGGCTCGTCCGGCGTCGAAGTGCCTGAACGACCGCGACAGCTCGTTCGTACCCTCGTTTGAGGGATTGCCGCCCCACTTCATCGTGGCTTAGATGCAAGTGGTTCTGCAATGCGGCTGTGCGATTCGCGATTCGTCGCGACGCACAAAGAATCGAGGACAATCTGTGGGCAGCATCATGGACGCGGCCGGCTGGTCGGGCTTCGCGGCACTCCGAGCCAACGACTCGGCGAACGAGCACGTCGGATCGACCGCAGGGCAGGAGGTGACGTCGCTGGCGTCTCCCGGCTCGAATCTCTCGCTGGAAGGCCTGCAGCGGCGGCTCTCGAGGCTTGCATTCGACGTGCACGACGGGCCTCTCCAGGAGCTTGCCGCGCTCGGCTACGAGCTGAGCAACCTGAGGAACAAGACGACAAGATCGTCGTCGCCCGACCCGGACCTCGACGCCGAGTTCGAGCGGATGATGTCCCAGCTCGCCAGCGTCGAGGGGATGCTGCGCTCGATGATGTTTGCGATGGAGGAAGGCGCTGCGGCGTCCTCCGATCTCGAGCTCGTCGTCGAGCAGCAAGTTGACGCCTTTCGGGCTCTGTCACCGGAGACCGATGTCGACGTCTCGTCGGAAGGAGATCTCGGGCTGCACACGGACTCGCAGCGGATCCTGGTCGACCGGGTGCTGCGAGAGTCGCTCTCGAACGTCGCGCGGCACGCAGCTGCAAGTCGCGTCTCGATCCAGCTGCGTGGCTATTCGGACGCTCTGCTCGTCCGGGTGCAGGACAACGGCCGTGGCTTCGACCCGCAGGCGCGGGCCCGGGGTCGTGGCGGTCGCCACGTCGGCCTGAAGACGATGCGTGAGCGGCTCGACCTCATCGGAGGGACGCTGAGCATCGACAGCCAGCCGGGCGGGCCGACCACCATCACCGCCGTGATCGACAAGTGGCGCCCCGGCTGTCCGGACGACCTGGACGCACCGAAGTAACTCGTCTAGGGGCCGGCGAGCTCGCGGAGCCGCGGGACCGCCCGGTCCAGTCCAGCCGCATCGAAGACATAGGGGGTCGCGTTCGCGACGTCGTGGATCGGCCCGTCGAGCTGGTCCGAGCCGTGTGCGGCGTTCACCGCATATCGCACCGGGATCTCGTGACAGACGCAGAGGACGGTCTCCTCGGGGCGGGCGAGCAGCCGTTCGAACGCGCCCGCGTAACGCCGGGCGGCGTCGCCGAGGCTCTCACCGCCCGGGAACGCAGTCGCGGCCGCGTGGTCCCGCTTCCAGGCGTGATAGGCGTCGAGGCTCTCGCCTTCGAGCTCTCCGATCTGGACATCGTTGAGACCGGCGTCGACGACTGTCGCCGTCGCCGCCGCGCGCTCGCCCAGCGCGAGGCGTGCCGTCTCCTTCGCTCGAGGGAATTCCGACGTGACGCAGAGGTCGATCGCAACCGCCGCCAGCTGGCCCTCGAGGTGCGCCGCCTGCCTTGCTCCGAGCGGCGACAGGCCGCGGTCCAGTGCGGGATCCCCGTTCACGATGCCTTCGACGTTGAACAACGACTGGCCGTGGCGGGTCAGCAGGAGGATCCGCACGTCGATGCCTCAGCGAAGATCGGTGAAACGCAGCTCCTGGTACGGGAACCAGCCCGATCCACCGGAGGTTGCGAACACGTTGGTCGAGCCGGCGAGCGCGTGTGCTGCAGCCGACACGATCAGTTTCTGGTCCGCCAGCTCGCTGTCGTCTTCGACCGCCGCAGCGGTGATGATCCCCTCTCTGCGCCGGGCGAGCTCGAGCAGACGGGTCGTCGCCTCGTCGAATGTCATCAGCCGTGATCCTTCCAGATCGTCGCCTGGCCGGGGCCGGGGAGATTCAAGCCCGGCCCTCCGCCTGCCGATCCGGCGGGGGTGAGCGTCGATAACCGGCTCGTGGAGTACTGGCGGCGCCAATTGGCCGCCCGTCGCAGGCTCCGAGCAGCTCCGGCCCCCGGCGAGCCTGCCCGGGTGTGGCCCCAGGCGGATCGTCGCGACGAATCCCTCGCTGAGGGCGGCAGGCCCTCGAATGTGGTCCCGATGACGTTCGAGGATCGCTAGCCGGCTGCCGCCGTTCGGCGGGGCAGGGAGGGAAGGCGACGCGGTGAACGGAGGATTGATGCCGTCAGTCCAGCCGCAGAGCCGCGCCGCCCCTGGCAGTATCGGCAGCGCGACTCCGGTTCTTGACCGGAGCAGGCAGGCAAACGAAGAAGGTCTGCGGTTGGAACGCGAGTCGATCGGTCAGAGCAGTGCGCCGTTTTTCCAACGGGTGCCGCGCGCACTCGATCTACCGGATCCCGGCCGTCTCTTCACGACCGAGCAGCTCAGCAAGAAGCTGAGGGTGCTCTTCATCGTCTCGCAGCCGACCGGCTCACCGGCGATCTCGGTGCATGCGAACCTGATGCGGTTCTTCGATCGCGACCGGGTCGAGGTGCACGTCCTCTACAACCGGCGCGCAGACGGCGAGCCCTTCCAGACCGACGGCACCTCGGCACGCCTGGTGCTGCCGAGGTCGGAGCACATCCACTTCCGGGCGGCAGAGTTCGGCCCGGTGCGCGGAGCGCCAAGCCGCGCGCTGCTCACGTCGACCGTCCACTCCGTTGGGCCTGCGCTCCGTGACGTCGTGGGCCTGCTTCGTTACATCCGGCGCAACGGCATCGACGTCGTCCACTGCGAGAAGGGGCCCCGCAACGGGCTCTACGGCCTGCTGTTATCGCGGTTGACCCGGGCCAGGTATGTGGCGCACTTTCACTGGAAGTACGGGAACTGGATGTCGCGCGTCTCTCGCTTCGCGGTCCGGCGGGCCGATGCGATCATCGCCGTCTCGAGCTGGACCGGCAGGCCGATCCACGTGGCCGGTGTGCCACGCGAGCGCATCATCCCGGTCCTGAACGGGATCGACGTCTCGGCGTGGGACCCATCGAACGCCGACGCCGACGCCGTGCGGCGTGAGTTCGGCGTGGAGCCGGGCGACACCCTCCTCGTGACAGTCGCCCAGCTCGTGACCTGGAAGCGGCAGGCGATGCTGGTCGAAGCGTTCAGGCGGGTCGCTGAGCAGCGGCCGCGGACGCGCTTGCTGATCGTCGGCAAGGAGCTGGCTCCGCCGAAGACGGCCGGAGCCGTCAGCTACACGGAAGAGCTCCGCCGGCTCATTGCGGAGTCGGGGCTCGACGGGCAGGTTGTGCTCACGGGCCGGCGGAGTGACGTGCGGGAGATTCTCGCCGCGGCGGACATCTTCACCCTGCCGTCCGTGGGCGATCCGTGTGCCCTCGCGCACATCGAGGCGATGGCGATGGCGAGACCGATCGTCACGGTCGATTCAGGAGGAGCGCCCGAGCTCGTGGAGCACGGCAAGGCGGGGCTCGTGGGGCCGGTGGACGATGTGGACGCGCTTGCCGCGAACCTGATTGCGCTGATCGACGATCCGGTCAAACGGCGCGAGTTCGGCGACTACGGCCGGCAGCGCGTCCTCGAGTATTTGAACGCGCAGCGGATGGCCGACGAGGTCGAGGCCGTGTACCGGCTCGTCGTGAACGGTAACTCCGCCTAGCCCGAGAATCCTTCGAGCGCAGCCTCGACCAGGTCGGGCAGCGTGTCCAGGTTGTAGCCGCCTTCGAGCACCGCCGCCACGCGGGGTGCGAGCCCGGTGGCACGCCGAGCCAGCTCGCGGAACCCGTCGACGGTCAGCTCCATGTTGGCGAGCGGATCGTCGATGTGCGCGTCGAAACCGGCCGAGACGAGCAAGAGGTCGGGCTCGAACCGTTCGACGGCCCGGTGAACGGTCTCCCACGCTGCGAAGTAGCCGCCGTCGCCGGTACCGGCCGGCAGCGGCAGATTGACGAGGGTGTCGGCCTGCTCGTCCGGGCCGCCCGTGCCCGGATAGAGCGGCCACTGGTGGAGGGACACGAACAGGATCGAGTTGTCGCCCGAGACGATGTCCTGGGTGCCGTTGCCGTGATGCACGTCCCAGTCGACGATCGCGACGCGGCGGAGCCCCAGCTCCGCTTGTGCCCAGCGGGCGGCAATCGCCACGTTGTCGAACAGGCAGAACCCCATCGCCCGTTCCCGCTCGGCGTGGTGCCCCGGCGGCCGGACGAGCGCGAACCCGCCACGACGCACGGCCTCGATCGCTGCACCGGCAGCGAGCAGCGCCGCTTCGTAGCTCGTCTCGGTGCACAGCGTGTCGGCGTCGATCCAGCCGCGCGTG
Source organism: uncultured Thermoleophilia bacterium (assembly GCA_963703445.1). GTDB lineage: Bacteria > Actinomycetota > Thermoleophilia > Gaiellales > Gaiellaceae > PALSA-600. Next base: position 303,269 of record CAVPEK010000007.1, read on the forward strand.
TCACGGACCTGGTCGACCAGGGTGCGGTCGTGGCAGCGGAGCACGTCGTCGTCGGTCGCGGGGCCGCACTCGACGAACGGGAACCGCTCGTGCAGCACCACCAGCCGCTGTTGTGACTCTGGATGCGTTCCCGTCGGATGGAGGTACGCGAACGCGCTGTTGCTTACGAGCTCGATCCGCGGACCGCCTCGAGGATCTCGTTCAGCTGCCGATCGCCGTGCGAGCGGCCGATGAGATAGGTGAGCAGCGGAGCATTGCGCCGGTCGCCACTTTCGTGCGCGGCGATCCGCGCGATCCTCAGGAGCGCGTCGGCGTCTTCGTCAGTGAGCTCGTCGTCACTGCCGATCGCCACCGCAACCTGCTTCAGCCAGTCGTCCATCGCGCGGCCAGCATAATCCCGCGGATGCCACGTGCGCTCTGGGCCAAGGCGCCGCTGGCGCTGCTTCGACACCCGGTCGGTCTGCTTGCTGTGTTCAGTGCCGCCTTTCTCGTCGGGACGGGCGCGGCGGCGGGCCCGTTGATGAATGCGGGTGCCGAGAGCGAGGCGCTCCAGAGCAAGCTTGCTCAGTTGACTCCGCTCGCGGCCGGTTTGACGATCGACCGGCCGCTCGCGCCCGACCGCGGCGACCTCGCCGCTCTCTCGCGGGCCGACCGGGAGCGTCGCCGCGCCGCAGTCGCACTCGGCCGGAGCCTGCCTTTCGTGAAGCCGCCGATTCTGACGACGAGCTCCCTGGCTCTGCTCTCGGGCCCGCGGTTCGATCAGGGAAACCCGCTCTTCGTCGTGCCGATGGCGAGAACCGGCGCGACGGCGCACGTGCACCGGCTGTCCGGCAGCGGGAAGGGCCTCTGGCTCTCCAGCGCGGTTCTGGAGCGGGCGGGGGGCGACGTGACGTTCGCGCCGGGCGCTCCCACCAGCTCCGGGCAGAACGTGACCTTGCCGGTGGGGGCCGTGTACCGCCGGCTCGACGACGATCTCGCGAACCCCTACTGGGTCAACTTCACCGGGCGCATTCGCTCGAAGAATCCCGACAAGCCGCCCCCGCCGACGTTCGCGTTCGTCAGCCCGGCGCAGGTCTATCGTCTGGCGCACGCGGTCTCCGGCGGCGAGCTCGGAAACGACTACGAGTACCCGCTGGACGGGTCGTCGATGACGCCTGGACGCGCGAAGGAGATCGACCGCGCGTTTCAGGATGTGAAGCGCCAGCTTGCGGCTCATTCCGGCGTGGCGGCGAGCCTCGGCTGCGCCGACGTCCACCGTAGTTGCCAGGTGACGAGCGAACTGTCCGACGCGGTCCGGATCGCCGAGGCGGGTCAGTCGAGCCTGGGGCCGGTGATCGATCTGCTCGCCGGCTTCTGTGTGCTGGTCGCACTCGGCGCGGCGCTCATCGCCGGCGTGTTCACCGGTCGCCGCCGGGCCGCCGAGTCGCGCCTCTCACTCGTCGGGGGCGAGCCGCGACCGCTGTTCTTCGTCCGGGCGGGGATCGAGGCGATTCTGCCCGCGATCGTCGGGTCGGCGGCCGGTTTCGCAATCGCCGTCGAGCTGGTCAGGCTCTTCACGCCGCAGGGCTCGGTCGACGCAAGCGTCGTGAGGGAGGCCGGCGCCCGGGTGGGAGCGTCTGCCATCGCCGCCATGCTGGCGGTCGCCGTCGGCACCACGCTCGCGCGCGGACGGATCGGTGGCGGTTCAACCGTCTTGAGCAGGGTGGCGCGCATCCCGTGGGAGGGGTTCGCGATCCTGGCGGCGGCCGTATCGTGGATCGTCCTGGTGTCCGGAGGCGGCCTCGTCCGAGACCCCGTTGCAGGGTCTCATCCGCGTCTCGTCGTCCTGCTGCTGCCCGCCCTCGTCGCAGCACCGCTCACCGGGATCTCGGGACGGCTGCTTCGGTCGCTCGTTCTTCGCAGGGTGATGGTCGCGTCGGCTTCGGTGTTTCTCGCTCTGCGACGTGTTGCGGCGGCGCGCGGGCTCGTGATTGCGCTGACGGTGACGGTCTCGGTCGGCATTGCGTCGTTTGCCTTCGCCACCATCCTGCGGTCGTCTCTGGTCGCCAACGTCACCGAGAAGGCGTTCGTGGCGAACGGCTCCGACGTTCAGGGGGTCATCGACCCGGCACTGGCGGTTCCTCGGTCGTTCCCGTATCCCGTCACCAAGGTCTCCGAGATCTTCAATGCGGGCACCCTTCCCGGAGGCCAGCCGTTCGAGGCGCTGCTCGTCGATCCGGCGAGTCTCGGCCGCGTGCTCGAGGCGCACTGGCCGCCCGACGTTCGCTCGGCGGTGCGCAAGCTCGCGAGCTCGCATGCTCGACTGCCGGCGATCTCGGTGGGGGCCGGATCGGGCCGGCAGACCGTCACACTCGGAGACTCGCAAGCCGACGTCCAGGTGGTCGCCCGCGTCCGTGCATTTCCGGGAATGCAACCCACTCAGCGGCTGCTCGTGATCCCCGCCCGAGCGCTCAGCGCACCGCCTGCGGAGTCGTTGAGCTACGTCTGGGCGACCGGGCCGCCTGCGCACGTCGAGGCGGCGCTCGCAGCGTCGAGCCTCGATCCCTCGTACATGACCGCGGTCTCGGAGTTCGCTCACAGCCCTGACGTCCAGCAGATCACGCGCACCTACGGCTTTCTCCGCATCGTCGCCTTCGGGCTCGTCCTCCTGTCGTTGATCGCGCTGATGCTCTACCTGAGCGGGCGCGGACGGTCGCAGCTCGTGACCTCCGCGTTCCTGCGTCGCATGGGAATGACGCAGCACAGTCAGGCCGTATCGGTCGCGCTCGAGTCGAGCGTCCTCGTCGCGATTGCGACCGTCGTCGGGTTGCTGGCCGCGCTGATCACGGCCGGGGCGATCATCGGACGCGTCGATCCGCTCTCCCAGTACTCGCCGGCACCGGTCACCGAGGTCCCGTGGCTGCTGCTGGTCGGCTCGGCTGTCGGTGTGATCGCCGCAGCCGGACTGGTCGGCGCGATCCTCACGCTCGCACTGCCGCGGTCCGGCGTCGGGGAGCAGCTGCGTGTCAGCTGAGCCGCTGATCGAGATCGAGGCGGCGTCGAAGCAGTACGTCACAACGGGCGGTCTGGTCGACGCGCTCCCGCCAACGGATGCGCGAATCGCCGCCGGCCAGGTGACGGCTCTCGTGGGTGTCTCGGGCAGCGGCAAATCGACCCTGCTTCGCCTCGTGGCCGGTCATGAGACACCGTCGTGCGGTCGGGTGATCGTTGCCGGACATGACCTGGCGATGCTCTCGGGGCGACGCAGAGACAGGTTCCGGCGCGAGACGGTCACGTATGTCTCGCAACGCGCCGCCGACAACCTCTTCCCGCAGCTGAGCCTGGCCGAGCATCTGCGCGCGGGCGCGTCGCTGCGACCGTTCGAGGTGCTCGGTATCGCGTCACGCATGACGGCTCGCCCGGGCGAGCTTTCCGGCGGCGAGCTCGCCCGCGCGTCATTCGCGGTCGCACTCGCCCAGGGCGCGCCACTCGTGGTCGTGGATGAGCCAACCGCGGAGCTCGATCGGACAACGGCAGGCGACGTGCTCGCGGCGATGGACGACGCTGCCTCGCAAGGGCAGACCTTCGTCGTGGCGACGCACGATCCGGCAGTGATCGCTCTCGCCGGCAACGTCCTGGACCTGACCCGGCAGCGACCGGAAACCACGCGCGCTCACGTCCGCGAGTGGGTCCCCGGCGAGGTCGCGCTTCGGTTGCACGAGGTGACGAAGAGCTACTCGGGGGCGACCGCGCTCGCCGGCGTCTCGCTCGAGGTGCGGGAACGGGAGCTCGCGCTGGTCTTCGGCCGCTCGGGCTCCGGCAAGTCCACGCTGCTCATGGTTGCGGGAGGGTGGATCGACCCCGATCACGGCGCGGTCGAGCCGGCGGCGACGACCTGGCGTGAGCTCGCCTACGTCCCGCAGCGATTCGGCCTCGTCCCGGAACTGACGGTCGAGGAGAACGTGGACCTGCCGGCCCAGCTCGTCGGAGCTGCACCGGTCGCCGGCCTCTTCGCACGGCTGGCGATCGAGGAGCTCCGCGGGCGTTACCCGGCGCAGATCTCGATCGGGCAGCAGCAGCGCGTGGCAATCGCACGCGCCCTGCGTCTCGAGTCCCGGATCGTGCTCGTCGACGAGCCGACCTCACACCAGGACCCGGTGCACGCAGAGCTCGTCTGGGCAGCACTCGGCGCGGCGGCCGAGGCCGGGGCGGCCTGCCTGGTCGCAACGCACGAACTGGATGCGCGGCACCGAGCCGATCGTTGGTGGCCGATCGAGGACGGGCGCCTTCGAGACATGTCCTGGGACCGGGCCCCGGGACTCTGACCTAGGCCCGTTCGGACAGGCGCTTGGCGAGGCTGTCGAGGCCGAGCTCGCGGGCGTGCGCGGCAGCGCGTTCCCAGTCCGGCGGCGTCGGCCCGAGCTCGGGCAGCGGCGCCTCAGGGTCCATCGTCGCGATCTCGCGGTAGAGCAGAAGCTCGTCCGCGATCTGGGGGAAGCGGCCGTCCGCCAGCGCCTGAGCGAGCGTGCCGTGCTGCTTCAACACGTCGGCGGCCTTCTTCGGTCCGACGCCCGGCGCGCCCGGGATCTTGTCCGAGGGGTCACCGCGCAGCGCGATGAAGTCCGGCACCTGGGCCGGCTCGACGCCGTAGCGCTCGCGCACCTCGGCCGGGCCGATCCGCGCCAGCTCGGAGACACCCTTGACCGGCTGCAGGATCAGCACCCGGTCGGAGACGAGCTGGAACGCATCGCGGTCGGAGGTCGCGACGAGCACGGGCCCGGGCCACGCCTGCGCCGAGGCGGCGAGGAAGTCGTCGGCCTCGTAGCCCGGCGCCTTCGCCGCCTTGAACCCGAACGACTCGACGAGAGCGGGCAGGAGGTCGAGCTGCTCCAGGATCGAGTCCTCGAAGATGCGGCCGGACTGGTAGGCCGGCAGAGCCTCGTGCCGGTAGGTGGGCGTGTCGAGCGAGTCCCAGCCGACGAGCACCGACTCCGGCTGCTCGCTCTCCCACAGACGTTGCAGGAACCCCGCGAAGCCGACGAGCGCGTTGAGGCGAATCGACTTCGGCAGCGCGTGGTAGGCGCGATGCGCGAGCGAGTCGCCGTCGATCGCGAGCAGGAGACCGCTCACAGCGATTCCTCGAGCCCCTGGATCGCCGCCATCAGCCGGTCGGTCGCGGTGCGGGCCGCCTCGGCGATCTCCTGTCCATGCAGGTCCTCGAGGTCGATCGGCTCGCCGTACCGCACCCGCCACTGCTCGAGGCGACGCAGGCCGTCGGTGCCCCTGATCCCCGCCGGGACGAGCGGAACGCGGGCCTCGAGCGCGATCCGCGCGGCGCCGGTGTGCGCGCCGGCTGTCCGCGTCTTTCGCAGGCCCTTCCGGCGCCGCGTGCCCTCGGGGAACATCGCGATCACGTTGCCCTCGCGGGCGAGGCGCACGGCGGTCTCGATCGCCGCGTAGTCGGCCTGACCGCGGTTGACCTTGAATGCGCCCGCGCCGGAGGCGATCGCCGAGAGCGGGAACCAGAAGAGCTCGGACTTCGCCATGAAGCGCAGAAACCGCCTCGGCCAGAGCTTCAGGCCGATTGCCCAGGGGTCGAGATTCGAGAGGTGCCCGGCGGCCAGGACGTAACCGCCGGAGCCTGGCAGATGCTCGGTTCCGTCGGCCCGATAGCGGAAGATCAGGCGCAGGACAGGCCAGGAGAGAAGGGCGATGCAGGAGTAGAGCAGCGTGGGCCTGGGAGGACGCGTCACCGGCGGCGAGTATCGCTGATCCGGCCCACGGCGCTATGGTGGCGCGCGAAATGGCTGGATCAAACGGCAAGAAGCTCGTGATCGTCGAGTCGCCCGCCAAGGCGAAGACGATCGCCGGCTATCTCGGCTCCGATTACCTGGTCGAGTCGTCGATCGGTCACATCCGCGACCTGCCGAACAACGCCTCGGAGATCCCGGCCAAGCTGAAGGGCGAGTCCTGGGCCCGCCTCGGCGTGAACGTCGACAAGGACTTCGAGCCGTTGTACGTCGTCGACTCGCGCAAGAAGAAGGTCGTCTCCGACCTGAAGGCAAAGCTCAAGAACGCCGACGAGCTCCTGCTCGCGACGGACGAAGACCGTGAGGGCGAGGCAATCGCCTGGCACCTGCGCGAGGTGCTCGACCCGAAGGTGCCGGTGCGGCGGATGGTCTTCCACGAGATCACCCGCCCCGCGATCGAGCGTGCACTCGGTGAGACGCGCGAGATCGACGCCCGGCTCGTGGATGCGCAGGAAACGCGTCGCATCCTCGACCGCCTGTACGGCTACGAGGTCTCGCCCGTGCTCTGGCGGAAGATCATGCAGGGGCTCTCCGCAGGCCGCGTTCAGTCGGTCGCGACCCGGCTCGTCGTCGAACGGGAGCGCGAACGGATGAAGTTCGTCGCCGCCGAGTACTGGGACATCGTTGCGAGCTACGACCCGGGGGCCTTCACGGCGCGCCTCACCTCGATCGACGGACGTCGCGTGGCACAGGGGCGCGACTTCGCCCAGGACGGAACGCTGCGGCAGGCCGATTCCGTCCAGCTCACGGAGGCCGGCGCGCGCGAGCTCGCCGCCGGTCTCGAGGGAGCGGCGTTCACGGTCTCGTCGGTCGAGGAGAAGCCGTACACCCGGCGCCCGGCTGCGCCGTTCATGACCTCGACGCTCCAGCAGGAGGCGAGCCGCAAGCTGCGGCTCTCATCGCAGCAGACGATGCGCGTCGCACAGCGTCTCTACGAGAACGGCTACATCACCTACATGCGCACCGACTCGACGACCCTCTCCGAGTCGGCGCTCACCGCCGCCCGCGACCAGGCGCGCGAGCTGTACGGCGCCGACTCGGTGCCTGCGCAGCCGCGGCAGTACAACCGCAAGGTGAAGAACGCCCAGGAAGCGCACGAGGCGATTCGCCCGGCCGGCGACCGGTTCCGCACACCCGAACAGGTGCGCCGCGAGCTGACGGCCGAGGAGTTCAACGTCTACGACCTGATCTGGAAGCGCACCGTCGCATCGCAGATGGAGGACGCGCGCGGACAGACGGTCTCGGTGCGGATCGCTGCCGCTGCTGCGGACGGCCGCAGCACGGAGTTCTCGACGGCCGGCACCGTGATCACGTTCCGCGGCTTCCTCCTCGCCTACGAGGAAGGTCTCGACGAGCCCTCCGGAGACGCCGAAGAGAAGGTGCTGCCGCCGCTCAGCGAGGGCGATGCCCTGAACGCAACCGCGCTCGAGCCGGACGGTCACTCCACCTCGCCGCCGCCCCGATTCACGGAGGCGAGCCTCGTGAAAGCGCTCGAGGAGCGCGGGATCGGCCGGCCTTCGACCTACGCCGCGATCATGGGGACGATCCTCGACCGCGGCTACGTCCGCAAGCAGGGCCAGGCGCTCGTCCCCGAGTTTCTCGCCTTCGCGGTCGTGAAGCTGCTCGAGAATCACTTCCCTCAGCTCGTCGACTACGAGTTCACCGCGCGTATGGAGGACGACCTGGACGAGATCGCCTCGGGTGACGAGGCCCGCACGGCCTGGCTCCAGCGCTTCTACTTCGGGGAGGACGGCGACGCAGGTCTGAAGGAGCTCGTCGAAGGGCGACTCGCGGAGATCGACGCGCGCGAGGTCAATACGGTCGAGCTGCCCGGCAGCGACATCGTCGTGCGGGTCGGCAAGTACGGCCCATACCTCGAGCGCGGCACGGACCGCCAGACGCTGCCGCCCGACATCGCGCCCGACGAGCTCACGCCCGCTCGCGCCGAGGAGATCCTCGCTCAGGGAAACCAGGAGCATGAGCTTGGGTCGGACCCGGAGAGCGGGCGGACGATCGCTGTTCGTTCGGGCCGCTACGGCCCGTATGTGACGGAGGTCGTCGAGGGCGACGAGAAGCCGCGCACCGCCTCGCTCTTCAAGACGATGTCACCCGAGACCGTCACGCTCGAAGAGGCGCTGAAGCTCTTGACGCTCCCGCGCTCGCTCGGAGAGTCCGACGGCGAAGAGGTCCTCGCCGCGAATGGGCGCTACGGCCCGTACGTGAAGCGGGGAAAGGAGTCACGCTCGCTCGAGAGCGAGGAGCAGCTCTTCTCGATCAGCCTCGACGAGGCGCTGGCCAGGCTCGCCCAGCCCAAGCAGCGGGGCCGGCGGGCTGCGGCTCCGCCGCTGAAGGAGCTCGGGGATGACCCGGTCAGCGGCAAGCCGATCGTGCTCAAGGAGGGCCGTTTCGGCCCCTACGTCACGGACGGCGAGACCAACGCCAGCCTGCGCGCGGCCGATTCGATCGAGGCGATCGGGCCGGAGCGGGCGGCCGAGCTCCTCCAGGACCGGCGCGACCGCGGCCCCGCCCCGAAGCGCAAGCGGGCGCCCAGGAAGCGCTCGTAACAGAGCTGCAACAGTCCTTACAACATTTCGAGTGCGAAACCGTCCATAATCAGTCTCTCGTCGGAGGGGAATCCCCCCGCCGCCGCGCGCGTTCGAAAGGGCGGTACCCTGGCGCGGGAAGGTTTGCATGACCGGTCGCAGAAACGAAAGGACATCGATTCCGACTTGACTCAGAGCCAGCTGAACGAACTGCTTGAGACCGAGAGCGCACGCACCCTTCTGGAGGCGGGCGAGGAGCGCGGCTGGATCGAACCGGCCGAGCTCGAGGCGTTCGCGGTCGAGAACGACCTCGGCGAGCCCGAGGTGACCGATCTCGTGAAGGAGCTCGAGCGCATCGGGCTCGAGGTGCGCGAGCCGGTCACGGAGGAGAAGAACACCAAGGCGCAGGCCGAGCCGGTCATCTACGAGGCCGACGCTCCGTCGGGCGCGGGCGACAGCCTGCAGCTCTTCCTCGCAGACGTCGGTAAGCACAAGCTGCTGACCGCCCACGAAGAGGTCGTGCTGGCGAAGGCGATCGAGCGTGGAGACGGTCGTGCGAAGCGACGGATGATCGAGTCCAACCTGCGTCTCGTCGTGTCGATCGCGAAGGGCTATCGCGGGCTCGGCGTTCCGTTCCTCGACCTGATCCAGGAGGGAACGCTCGGTCTCAATCGCGCGGTCGAGAAGTTCGACTGGCGCCGCGGCTACAAGTTCTCGACGTACGCGACCTGGTGGATCCGCCAGTCGGTGCAGCGCGCGGTTGCGAACCACGCGCGCACGATTCGGGTTCCGGTGCACGTCGTCGAGCGCCAGCAGAAGCTGTCGCGCGCGGCGCGCCGGCTCGAGGTGGAGCTCGGCCGCGAGCCGACCAAGGAAGAGCTGGCCGAGGCAACCGGTCTGCCGCTTCAGCACGTCGAGGAGGCGCTGTCCGCCGCATCCGCCTCGGTCTCGTTGAACCAGACGGTCGGCGCAGACGACGAGGGCGAGCTCGGAGATCTCTTCGCCGACCGTGAGGCTGCCGATCCGTTCGACGAGGCAGAGGAGTCGCTGCGGCGCCAGAACATCCGCAAGGCGCTCGACGCGCTTCCCGAGCGGGAGCGGCGCATCCTGGAGCTGCGGTTCGGCTTCGAGGGCGAGCCCTGGACGCTCGAGGCGATCGGGCACGAGCTCGACCTGACCCGCGAACGCGTGCGCCAGCTCGAGGGCCAGGCGCTCTCACGGCTCGCCGCGTTGCGCGAGCTCGCCGGTCTAGCCGCCTAGCGTCGACGACTGGGTGTCTGGCACCGATCGGTGTCAGACACCGGTCGCGTCCTGCGCTGCGCCCTCCAGGTCGGGCTTGTCGGCGCGCGTCGTGCCCTCGGCCTGGCGGATCTCGTCGTCCGTCATCGGCCAGCGCTCGAGCGGGTAGTGGCACGCGGCCTCGTGGCGCGGCTCGAGCTCCCGCAGAAGCGGCGTGTCGACGTCGCAGTGTCCCTTGTGGAAGCGCGGGCAGCGTGGATGGAAGACACAGGCCGCGGGCGGTGCGACCGGCGACGGCACGTCGCCGGAGAGGACGATCCGCTGGCGTCCACTCGCTGCGGTCGGCCGCGGAACCGCAGAGAGCAGGGCGGCCGTGTAGGGATGCTTCGGGCTCTCGTAGATCGACTCGCTGTCGCCGATCTCGACGATATGGCCGAGGTACATCACGGCGATCCGGTCGGCGATCTGCCGGATCACCGACAGGTCGTGGGAGATGAAGACATACGTGAGGTTGAAGTCGGACTGCAGGTTCCGCAGCAGGTTGAGGATCTGGGCCTGGATGGAGACGTCCAGGGCGGAGACAGGCTCGTCGCAGACGATCAGCTTCGGTGAGAGTGCGAGCGCGCGGGCGACGCCGATTCGCTGACGCTGACCGCCCGAGAACTCGTGGGGGTAGCGGTTGAAGTGCTCGGGGCTGAGGCCGACGGTCTCGAGGAGGTCCTGCACGCGCTGCTTGCCGCCTTTCACGCCGTGGATCTCGAACGGGGCCCCGATGATCTGGCCGACCGTCTTGCGCGGGTTCAGCGACGAGTACGGATCCTGGAAGATCATCTGCATCTCGCGCCGCAGCGGCCGCAGCTGGCGCTGCGAGAGCTTCGAGATGTCGCGGCCGTCGAAGCGGATCGCGCCGCCTGTGGGGTCGAGGAGCCGGAGGATCAGCCGCGCAGTCGTCGATTTGCCGCAGCCGGATTCGCCCACGATGCCGAGGGTCTCGCCGCGACGGACGTTGAGCGAGATGTCCTCGACGGCGTGCACCTCTGCCTTCCCGCGGGCGAAGACACCTTGCTTCACGGCGAAGCGCTTGGTCAGATGCTCGAGCTCGACGAGGTTGTCGCTGGTTTTCGACCCATTGGTGCTCATGCCCGCTCCCGGCGCCGGCCAAGCCGGCGCCTCCGCTCTTGAGAGCCTCCGTCAAGCCTACGGCTCATGCAGCGTCACCGAGGCGGGCGATCGAGCGCTTGCCGCCTTCGCGCTGTTTGTCCTCCCACGCCAGATGACAGGCGTCGGGATGGGCCTCGGGCACCGGGGCGACCAGCGCAGGGCGCTCTGTCAGGCAGCGCTCGAAGCGGTAGCGGCAGCGTGGGTTGAACGGGCAGCCCGAGGGGGGAGAGAGAAGCGACGGCGGCGATCCTTCGATCGGAACCAGCGCAGAGAGCTTCTTCTCGACGCTCGGCATCGAGTCGAGCAGGCCCCAGGCGTAGGGGTGCTGCGGCTGCTCGAAGATCTGGTGCGCAGGTCCGTACTCCATGATCCGGCCGGCGTACATGACCATGACCGAGTTCGCGGTCTCGGCGACGACGCCGAGATCGTGGGTGACGAGGATCACACCGATGTTGTACTCGCGCTTGACCGCCTCGATCAGCTCGAGGATCTGTGCCTGCACCGTCACGTCGAGCGCCGTGGTCGGCTCGTCGCAGATCAGGATCGAGGGGTTGTGGACGAGCGCCATCGCGATCATCGCGCGCTGGCGCATACCGCCTGAGAACTGGTGCGGGTAGTCACGTGCGCGCGACTTCGCATTCGGAATGCCGACGTGGCCGAGCAGTTCGATCGCGCGATCCCAGGCGGCCTTCTTGCCCACGTCGGAGTGCGCGGTCACGGCCTCGGCGATCTGAGCCCCGACGCGGTACATCGGATGGAGACACGCGAACGGGTCCTGGAAGACCATCGCGATGTCCTTGCCGCGGATCTTCCGCAGCTCCTCCGGCGGCAGTCCCAGCAGGTTGCGGCCCATGAAGTCGACGTGACCCTCGATCATGGTTCGCTGCTGGTTGAGCAGTCCCATGATCGCGAGATTGGAGACGCTCTTGCCCGAGCCGGACTCGCCGACGACCCCGAGCGTCTCGCCGCGGGACAGGGTGAAGCTGACGTCCGAGACGGCCTGGACGATGCCGTCGGCGGTCGGGAAACGGACCGTCAGGCCACGCACGTCGAGCAGCTGTTTCTCGTTCGTCGCGCCGGGGTCTTGGCGGTCGCTCGGCTCGGTCACGCCTTCGTCGGTCACGCGTAGCGGACGCGGGGGTCGATGAAGGCGTAGAGAATGTCGACGATCAGGTTCGCGAACGCGACGGCGATGGAGGCGACGAGCACGACACCGAGCACGACCGGCAGGTCTTGCTGGAGCGCGTCGTTGATCGCGAGATACCCGAGCCCCTGGAGGTTGAAGACCGACTCGGTGATCACGGCGCCGCCGACGAGGAGCGCGATGTCGAGGCCGAACATGGTCACGATCGGGGTGAGCGACGCGCGCAGGCCGTGCTTGAAGATCACCGTTCGTTCAGGGAGCCCCTTGGCCCGCGCGGTCCGGATGTAGTCCTCGCCAAGCGTCTCGAGCAGGCTGTTGCGTGTCATCCGTGCGTAGAACGCGGCGTAGAGAAGCGCGAGCACGATCCACGGCGTGATCATGTGCGAGAAGAACCCGGTCGGGCTGTCGAGGGGCGACACGTACCCCGTGCCGCCGACCCAGCCGAGTTTCTGCCAGAAGATGAAGAGCGCCATCAGTCCGAGCCAGAAGACCGGCGTCGAGATCCCGACCAGCGCAAAGCCCATGGATAATCGGTCCGTCGCCGATCGCCGTCGCACGGCGGAGAGCACGCCGATGCCGACGCCGAGCACGAGCCAGATGATTGCGGCGCCTGCGATCAGGAGCAGTGTCCTTGGCGCGCGCGCCTCGATCAGCGCCTTGACGGAGCTGCCGCTCGCGTAGGTGTAGCCGAGCCCGGGCCAGCCGTACTTGTCGCCCGTTGCGAACCGCCACGAGAACTTGCCGAACTGGACGTACCACGGCTTGTCGAGCCCGAGGCGTTGGTGGATCTGCGCGATTTCCTGGTCGGTCGGGTTCTTGCCGGCGAACCGCAGCGCCGGGTCGCCCGCCGGCAGGAGATAGAACACCGCGAACGTGATCGCGAGCACGCACAGCACGACGATGAGCGTCCAGATGAGTCTGCGGGCGATGTAGAAGATCATGGGTCAGTGATTTTCGGTGGAGGGGAGGGGCGGGACGTGTGTCCCGCCCCTCGTTCCGTTTTCGTCCTATTGCGACCTCGCCACCGACGAGTAGGCGGGGCCGTCCGTGAACTGGTCGTAGTTCCAGTGGGTGACGTTCGGGCCGATGATGAAGACGTTGTTCGGCCACAGGTACGGAACCCATGGGACGATCGTCGTCATCAGCCTCTTGTCGATCCCTTCCCAGCAGTTGGTGCGGTCCTGCGCCAGCTTGGAGCTGCAGACCGCGATGGCGCTGTCGACGCTCGGCACGTTGTTGATGCTGCCGGTGGCGCCGACTGTCTTTGCGATCTCCGGCGTCAGGCCGACGAGGGAGTAGTTCGTGTTGCCCGACTTGATGATTGCGCCTGAGTCGAACAGTTCAGCGAAGAACGTGTACGGGTCGGCGTAGTCCTTCCCCCAGCTCGGGCGTTCGGAGAACGGGATGTTCTTCGACGGGGTCTGGATGGTCGTGTAGGCGCCGTTGATCGACCTCACGGTGAACGTGATGCCGATCTTCGCGGCGTCTTCCTGGATGATCGGGATCATGCGGGTGTCCACGCCGCGGGTGTCCGCGATCATCAGGACGCCCTTGCAGGCCGATGCCGTGCACTTGCCCGTCTTGCCCGGGTCGTACTTCGACTGCTTCATCTGAGCGGCCGCCTGGTCGACGCTGCCCATCTCGTTGGGCGTCGCGTACGGGTCGTACTCGGCAAGGCCGTTGTTGTAGAGCACGGGCGGGACGATGTGCGTGGCGATCGAACCTGGGATCGGTCCGCCCCAGGCCTTCTGGAGCGCCGACTTGTCCATGATCCAGTTCATCGCCTTGCGGACGTGCACGTCGTCGAACGGCGGCTGCGTGAGGTTCATCGTGAAGTAGTTCGTGCGGTCGCCGACGTTCGGGATCATCCGCGGCTTGAGTGCCGGGTTGGTCGCGTAGAGGCGAATGGTCTTCGGTGCCGGGCTCGACACCTCGTCCTGGTAGGCGCCCGACTGCACCTTCGCGAAGATGTCATCGGCGTTCGAGTTCACGACGAACTTGAACGTGTCGATGTAGTTCTTCCGGTACGGATCGGTCGACTGGTTGTACTCCGGATTGCGGACGAGGATGATGTGGTTGCCGTTGGCCCCGTCGTAGCCGCTCATCGGCTTGAGAGCCGAGCACGACGCGATGCTGACCTTGTCGGCACCCTGGATCATGTACGGCCCGCTCGAGACGACGTCCCGGCCGTAGTCGCCAGGCTTCCCTTCGAAGCATTTCCCGACCTCTTCCGGGATCGGTGCCGTTGCCGGCATCGACATGCGGAGGTTGAAGTCACCGGTCGGCTTCGTCAGATGGAAGATGATCGTGGAGTTGTTGGGTGTCTCGATGCCGCTGACCGTCTTCGCCGTGCCGTTGGCGACGGCGTTCCAGCCTGAGATCACCGTGTAGTAGAAGGAGTACTGGCCGCCGTCCTTCGGGTCGGCAAGCCGGTTCATCGCGTAGGCGACGTCCTTCGAGGTGACTGCGCGGTTGACCGGCGGGCCGAACTTGATGCCCTTGCGGAGCGTGTAGGTGTAGGTCAACCCGTTGTTGGTCGGGGTCGGTGATGTCGTTGCGAGGTCCCCGACCGTGATGTTGCCGGCCGCGCCGGGGAGGTGCTTGTAGCCGACGAGCGCCCGAAGCATCAGGTTCGAGTAAAGGCCCCAGGCGTTGCCGAGGTACTCGCCGGTGGGGTCGAAGTTGTTGGTGAAGCCGAACGACTGTTCCCAGCCGACCGTGTAAGTGCCTCCCTTGGCGGGGGTGCCACTGCTGAACGTGCCCGAGCCGACGACCGAGTTGCCGGTGCTCGAGGAGGTGGTCGTGGTGGTGGTTGAGCCTGAGCTCGACTTCTTCGAGCCACACCCGGCCGCGAGCGCCGCCAGTGCGACAACGGCTCCGGCCATGAGCGCGAGCCGTAGGTACTTCCTCATGCGGGACTTCTCCTTTCTGGGGGGCTGGTGCGGGTAGCTCACCGTTCGGACCTCACGTCGAAGGCGTCGCGGAGACCGTCGCCGAGGAGGTTGAAAGCGAGCGTCGTGATGATCAGGAATCCGCCCGGGAAGAGCATGAGCCACCAGGCGACGTTGTACAACTGTGATGCGTCGCTGAGGATCGATCCCCAGGACGCCTCATCGGCGGGGACGCCGAGTCCGAGGTAGGAGAGTGCTGCTTCGAACAGGATGTTGGTCGGGATCAGAAGCGTCGTGTAGACGATCAGCGGCCCGATCAGATTCGGCAGGATCTCGGATCTCACGATCCGGAGGTTGCTTGCGCCGGCGGCACGTGCCGACTCGACGAACTCTTTCTCGCGCAGCGACAGCGTGTAACCGCGGACGATGCGCGCGATGTAGGACCACGAGAACAGTGTGATCACGGCGATCACGACACTGAGGCCTGGTTGGATCAGACCCCCGAGGCAGCCGTTCTTGCTGGTGGAGCACGCCGCGACGATGCCGACCGCGATCAGGATCTGGGGAACGGCGAGCAGCACGTCCGCGAACCGTGAGAGGCCCGAGTCCACCCATCCGCCGGCGAACCCGGCGGTCAGGCCGACGACGAGTCCGATCAGCACGGCGAGCCCCGATGCGACGATGCCGACGAAGAGCGACGTGCGCGCGCCGTACATCGTGCGGACGAACAGATCGCGTCCGGCAGCGTCGGCGCCGAACCAGAACTGCCGGTTCGGACCGAGCGGCACACCGTAGGCGTCGGTCATGTTGTTGTACGTCGTGTTCTGCGGATGGCCAGTGATGTGTGCGGCGATCGGACCGCCGAAGAAGGCGAGAAAGATCAGCACGATGATCACGATGCCGCCGCCGACCGCTGCCTTGTCCTGGCGAAAGCGGTCCCAGAAGAGCCGCCTCGGTGTTTTGCGCGTGACGGCGACCGGTTGGAGCGCAACCGCTCCGCCGGCCGTCACAAGGTCAGGTGCGTTCGTCATTCCTCGTCCACAAGCGTAATACCGTCGCTTTGCCCGTGCGGCAATACTGATGAACATGGATCGCCCCGAGCTCCGCCCGTCCGGCCCGCTCGTCGGCCGGATCGTTCGCGTCGAGCCGATCGAGGAGCGCCACCGGGAAGGGCTCAGAGAGGCAGCTGAGCGTGACCCGCAGATCCATCGCTACACCAATATGTATTCGCTGGGCTTCGACCGCTGGTTTGACCTTGCGCTCGACAGCACAAGCGAGGTGCCGTTCGTCGTCTGCCTCGACGGCCGCCCGGTCGGCTCGTCGCGCTACCTGAACGTCGAGGAGCTCCACAGGCGGCTCGAGATCGGCTGGACGTGGCTCGAGCGCGCGCAGTGGGGGACGGGGGCGAACATCGAGACGAAGTACCTGTTATTGAGGAACGCGTTCGAGGAATGGGGCGCGATGCGGGTCGAGTTCAAGACGGACGCCCGCAACCTGCGCGTCCGTGGGGCGCTGCTCGGGGTGGGCGCGAGCTTCGACGGGATCTTCCGGAAGCACATGATCCTGCCCGACTCGATCCGCGATTCGGCGTGGTACTCGGTGCTCGACGACGACTGGCCTCGTGTCAAGGCGATGCTCGAGGAGAAGATCGAGCGGCACGCCCTTCGTCCTGCCGCCACATGAGGTGCCGGGTCGACGTGGCCCCGCTGCGAGCAGAGCCGGACGACGCGGCCGAGCAGGTGACCCAGGCGTTGCGTGGCGAGCCGTTGTTCCTCGAGAAGCGAAGCCGGCGGCTGGGCGCGTGTGCTGACCTCCTACGGCTATCCGGGCTGGGTGCGGAGCGAGGCGCTCGAGGACGGGCCGGGCGCGCTGCCCGAGGCGGCCGTCGGCTCGCCTGTCGACGTCGCGCGTACGTATCTGGGCGCGCCCTATCTCTGGGGCGGGCTGACTCGAGGACGGCATCGACTGCTCGGGGCTCGTGCACATGGCGTACCGCCGGCTCGGGCGGCTCGTGCCGCGGGATGCCGACCAGCAGGCGCGGGCCGGCTTGGAGGTCGCCGAGCTCGAGCCGGGCGATCTGATCGCCTACGGCGAGCCGGCCGATCACATCGCTTTCTGGCTCGGCGGCGGCCGAATTCTGCACTCGACGGGCCGTGAGAACGGCCTCGGCGTCGTCGAGGAGGACGAGCCAGAGGATCTGCGCGCGCGGCGTCAGCGGCTGCTCCGGCTCTGAGAGCGGCCTGGCCGGGCGGGGCCGTCACTCTTTCGGGGGTGGTCTCGTCCTAATGCTGGCCCAGAAAACCGCCGATAGCTCCATCGATGGACGCTGCGCAGCGTGACGAGATTCTGACCCGGTATCGGGAGCATTCAGCGCGTTTCGAGTCTGTCGCGGCTCGCCGTGACGCGAACGTCGCGGAGGTCATCCCCTTTCAGCAACCCCCGCGGGAGCTCGAACAGGAGCCGACTGCGAGGGAGCTCGAGGTGCTCCAGCTCATCTCGGACGGTCTCGTGAACCGCGAGATCGGCGTCCGGCTCTTCCTCTCGGAAGAGACGGTGAAAAGTCACGTTCGCCACTTGCTCGCCAAGCTGCAGGCCCGGAGCCGCGCCCATGCGGTCGCGGTCGGCTTTCGGCGCGGCTTGATCGGCTAGCGCGCAAACGAAAGGCCGCCCCTGTGGACGGCCCTCCGAAAAGCGTGCTTTTCAAAGTTCGTTACCCTGTGGACAACTCCCCCAAAGGGGTGAGGCCACTGGGTGTCGAACCCAGTTAACTGCGTAAACCTGTTACCAGGAAGCCATGCCCCCGGCGATCTTGGCGCTTTTCACGAACTTCGCGAACTTGCTCATGTGTATCCCCCGTATTGGTTTGGACTGACGGCATCGAGGAGGATATAACCCATTTGGGGGATACGCAAGTATTTCTCAAGATTCGTCGTGAACTCTCTGGGCTAAGCGCCCCGGTTCTCGCGTATCTGGTCGCGGTTGTCTTCGCGGCTGTCGGCCTTGCGGTCGGCTTGATCCTGCTCGGCCAGGGCCTGGGTGGGAACGTTGGCGCCGTTCTCGGCTTAGCCTTCGCCTCCGCCTACGCCGAGCGCGGTTCCATCACGCTTCGGGGACATCTCACTGTCTCGATATCGCTTTTGCCGGCGATCTTTGCTGCCGTCCTATTCGGCCCGCTCGCCGCGATGATCGTCTTCGGCGCATCCGGCCTGAGCATCTCTTTCCCATGGGCGGGCCGGATTGCCTACGCGGGAAGCAGATCGATCATCGGCGCACTAGCGGCCGGAGCCGTTGCCCTGGTTTCCGGCTTCATGAACGGCGGTGCGGGCGAGACGGTGGTGGCCGCGCTTGCGGCGGCATTGGTTGCCGAGGTAGCCGACACTGCTTTTGCTTCCTTCACCTATTGGTTGCGGGGCTACGGCTCCTGGACCGTTCCGGCCAGAGATTCCCTACCGGTCATCGCAGCGTCTGTTCCGTTTTACAGCTCGGCAGTTGCCGTTCTCGCTCTGGCGTACACAGATATCTCGGCTTGGACATTGCCCC
Organism: uncultured Thermoleophilia bacterium; assembly: GCA_963703445.1. GTDB lineage: Bacteria > Actinomycetota > Thermoleophilia > Gaiellales > Gaiellaceae > PALSA-600. The sequence goes on from CAVPEK010000007.1 coordinate 321,576, forward strand.
TGTTCTTCGCTCCGGCGCTGGCTGCACAGCGCTGGTTCTTGCTCTATCAAGAACAGCAACGGCTTGCGAGTGACCTTCAGGTGGCGAACGACCAACTGCGGGCGGCGAACCTATCGTTCGCGAAGGGGCTCATCGCAACGCTCGATGCTCGCGATCAATACACAGCCGGTCATTCGGCCGCGGTTGCGATCTATGCGCGCGACATCGCGAAGCGCATGGATCTCGGTCAGGACTACGCAGATTTGGCGCACCTGTGCGGCCTCGTCCATGACATCGGGAAGATCGGACTCCCTGCTGGACTGCTTGAGAAGCCTGGTGCGCTAACGCTGGAAGAGCGCCGCGAGATGCAGAGGCATTCTGAGATCGGCGAGCGGATCCTGGCGAATGTGGACACGTACGCAGAGATTGCCGCGGTCGTGAGACACCATCACGAGCGAGTGGATGGTCAGGGCTACCCAGATCGCGTAGCCGGTGACGACATTCCGACTCTTTCAAGGATCATCGCCGTCGCGGATGCATACAACGCGATGACGTCAGACCGCCCCTATCGTGACGCCATGCCCAGCCGGGTTGCGAGACTTCGCCTGGCACAGGCAGTCGAGACGCAGTTTGACACCGGTGTTGTTGCTGCGTTCGAGGCGATTCTTGCAGGAGCAGACGAGGACTATCGCACCGGACGCGGAGCCGAGTTCAATCTCCTCCCGTTGAGTGCAGACGACTCTCCGGCGACAAGCGCGTCGGATGACGCGCCGTCCGTCAGCGTCGTCGTCTCAGCCTAATCCGCGTACAGGTTAAAGCGCGTGATTGCTTCGGCGCGTGTTCGGACTCCGAGCTTCTCGAAAACGTGCCGAACGTGGACCTTGGTTGTGGACTCGGAGATCACCAATGCATTTGCTATCTCTCGGTTCCGAAATCCTCGTGCGATCAACTCGATGACCTCTCGCTCGCGGGGTGTCAGCAGTTCCTCGGGGGATCGGCTGGAGCGCGTTCGAATCCCGGCCCGTCTGGCGATCGCGTAGTCGTTCGAGCGTTCATAGAGCCATTCGAGTGTAGGCCGCAGGTGTTGAAGGCTTGCCGCAAGTTCGCTCAGAGGCAACGAGCAGCGCAGGGCGGTAACGACCGGATCCCAGGTACCGAGCTGGTTGGCGCACTCGAAGAGCGCCTCGCACTCTCGTTGCCGGCGGTTCTGCGACGCGCCGATTGCTCGAGCCGCAGCCGCCATTACTTGTATTTCGACTGCGGTGCTGCGTTAACCGCATCGTCTGCGAGTGCATTCGCGAGACCTCGATCGCCCTCTGCCGCGTACGTCAGGGCCCGGGTCGCTAGAAACTCGGCTTGTAGCGAGGGTATCGTCGCTTCTGTCGCTGGTGGCTGCACGAGCTCGATGCGCTCGGGCGAGCTCTCCAGTCTGGAGTGCCATGCGGCAACGCAGGATTCTTGCATTGAGGATGTTGATGCCGATGCGACGCTCACTACTTGCGTCTTCCACCCGTTGCAGGCATCTCTCTGCCGCGCCGAAACGCCGCAACCCCATGTAGATGGACGCCAGGTTCGAATTGCTTTGTGGACGAGCAAACTCAAGGTCGAACGCCTCGATGTCCGCTTCCGCCTGTGTGGCCAGTTCGAGAGCCTCTCGGTATCGGCTCATCAGTGCGAACACGTAGGCGAGCGAGAAGTTGAGCGAACTGCGTGCGCGCGGATCCTCAAGCCTGCTCAGTGCGTGAATCGACTCCTCGAGTCGTAGCGGATTCGCCAAACCATCGCCGAACCTTCGGCGAGCGACCTCCACGGACCCGTACCGAACCAAGTCGAGAGCAGAGGCTCGACGGCGCAGCGCAAGCTTCTGAAGTATTGGCCCCGGATCTCCGACTTCGCCCTGGATGGATGCGAGCGCCCATCCATAAAGCGCCTCAGCCTCATCCTGGTCGTCGTTCGCCGTTTCGTACGCGCCGCCAAAGGCGGACTCGGCCGTCTCGAGGTCGGCTTGAGAGAACGCGCACTGTCCGATGATGGTTTGGGCGCGGGTTTTGAGGATGTGTTCTGCAGGCAACCCAGACCGGACTCGGGTCGCGAGATCAATGGCAAGTGTGTATTCGCCGTCGCGGCTTGCCACCTCGGCGTCAACCAGGTCAATGATTGCCGGGTACGCTGAGTTGACAAACAAAGATCGCGCGGTTCTGGCGAAGGTAGAAAGCGTGCCCAGGTGTCCCAAACGTGCGAGAGGTTTGTATGCGGCCTCTAGTGCCGGCTCGACGAGGTCGTTCAATTCAAAACGCAGAATTAGTTCAAATGCCCGATCCCAGCGCTTGCGCTCCATGCAGGTGAGCACGGCATTGCGAACCAACCCTTGAGCATCGTCGGAGAGTTTCTCAAGGAGAAAGTCACGAACCAACGGATGCAGGTCACCGGCTTGGTCCGCCGACAAGAAACCAACCTCCTGCGCTTGTTGGATCGCCCGCTTGCCGTCTTCGCCTAGAACCTCCAGCATCGCGTCCTGAGACATCTCGGGCGCGAGAGCCAGTCGCAACAGTTGTTTGTGCAGGGTTTCAGGGACTGACTGGTACAGCTCCTCAGCGATGAACTCGTAGAGCTCAGCCGGCATCGCGCCACCGGGGAGTCTTATGCGCCCAGTACCCGCTGCCAGAGCGAGCACAGCTGGCCAACCCTCTGCTTGCGTTATGAGAGACTCGAGATCCGGCCGACGACCAAGCATGAGCTTCGACTCATCCTCATCCATGGCGAGGTCGTCCCGGCCAATTTGCTCGACCTCTTGGTAAAGGACGCGTCTGCGGGCTGCCCAGGCTGGACGCGCTCGAGACGCTACGAGGAGTCGTGTCTTGGCGCGAGCTTCAATGACTGAAATCAGCTCCGCGAGTTCCGGCGATTCGTTCACTTCGTGGTAGTCGTCGAGAACGAGCCATTGTGCTCGGGACTTGTCAAGGAGTTCGGCGAGAGTGAGGCCCACGTCGCGAGCGGCTCGCTGCGGATTGCTCCGTGCTCGGAGGTATTCACCAATGAATCGAGATGCGCGGCCGCCTAGGTTCTCGATTCCTGAGGCGACATCTTCCGCGAAGCGAGCGACGTCTCGGTGTGCGGTGGTGAGGGTCACCCAGATCGCGCCGTTGAGGGTCTTCGCCCATTGCCGAGCAAGGGTCGTCTTCCCGTAGCCGGCTGGAGCGAGCAGCAGAATTACTCGCGCGTCGGACTCGTCGAGCATCTTGATCAGCCGCGGTCGCTCGATGATGCGGCGCTCGCGGCGAACCGGCTTCGTTTGTCTCGTGCCTGCGGTCATGCCTGCCTGCCCTCGTTCAGAGACGTACCGCTCTGCGCGGTGAACGCTACGCCTCTCGCAAAGAATTTCAAAGGGGCTGGGGCGTCCGCGGCGGAGGGTTACGCCGCGGACGCCGCTTCGCCGTCAGCCCCCGTTGTCGGCTCGCGCCGACTCCAGGCGATGCGCCAGCGGGTCTTCGCCCGTCAGCAACCGGAAAGCGACCGGGATCTGCCGCCTCCGCGGTACGCCCAGCTTCTGTCGGAGGACGTCGCAGTGTGCTTTCGCCGTGCGGGGAGAGATGCCGAGCTCGAGGCCGACCTCGTCGTTCGACAGGCCTTGGGCGATCAGTTCCACGACCTGGCGCTGTCGGTCGGTAATCCCTGAAGGGTTTCGGAGTGCCTGCATGCGAGGCAGGCTACGGCTCCGAGGCCACCGGAAGTATCGGCCAAAGGGTGTATCCGAGCCGCAGCGCGAACGACCGGCGAGCTAGGTCGTGAGCACGGAGACCACGTCGCGCACGGCGTCGGCGCTCTTTCCGAGCGCCTCCTGCTCCGCCGCGTCGAGATCGACCTCGAGGATCTGCTCGATCCCCTCCGAGCCGAGCTTCACCGGTACGCCCATGTAGAGACCGTCGATCCCGTACTCGCCCTCGAGATAGGCGGTGCAGGGCAGCACGCGCTTCTCGTCGAGCACGATCGAGTCGACCATCTGCGCCGCAGCTGCGCCCGGCGCGTACCACGCCGAAGTACCGAGCAACTGGACGACCTCACCGCCGCCCTTCGCAGTGCGCTCGACCATTGCGGCGATCTTCTCTTCGGAGATGAGCTTGCGGATCGGCACGCCGCCCACCGTCGTGGCGGAGATGACCGAGACCATCTGGTCTCCGTGACCGCCGAGCACGACTGCACTGACGTCCTTGATCGACGCACCGGTCTCCCAGGAGATGAACGTCTGCAGGCGGGCGGTATCGAGGATCCCTGCCTGGCCGAACACGCGGGCCTTCGGGAACCCCGAGACGTTCTTTGCCACGTGGCACATCGCATCGAGCGGGTTCGAGACGACGATCAGGATCGTGTCGGGGCTCTGTGCAACGACTTTCTCGGTGACGTCCTTGACGATCTTCTCGTTCGTCTGGACGAGGTCGTCGCGGCTCATTCCCGGCGACCGTGGGAGGCCTGCGGTGATCACGACGACGTCCGAGCCGGCGGTCGGTGCGTAGTCGTTCGACCCTGTGACGTTCGGCTCGTAGCCGAGCACGGCGCCCATCTGGTTGATGTCGAGCGCCTTCCCCTGTGGCAGCCCTTCCTTGATGTCGACGAGGACGATGTCCGCGTAATCGCGCTGCGCGAGAACCTGCGCGCACGTCGCACCGACATTGCCCGCACCGACGACGGTGACCTTCCGCCTCTTGCTCACGTTCAAGCCTCCAGTTTCTGGATGATCGCGTCCGCGTACTCTCGCGTTCCGACGGCGGTCGGATCGTCGCGGGACGCCTTCATGTCGTAGGTGACGTTTTCTCCTTCACGGATGACATCTGCGACCGCCTGCTCGAGGCGCTGCGCCGCGTCGCGCTCCCCGAGGTGGTCGAGCATCAACGTGCCCGAGAGGATCATTGCGGTCGGGTTGACCTTGTTCTGGCCTTTGTACTTCGGGGCCGAGCCATGGGTTGCCTCGAAGACCGCGACGTCAGGCCCGATGTTCGCGCCCGGTGCGACGCCGAGGCCGCCGACCAGGCCGGCGGTGAGGTCACTCAGGATGTCGCCGTAGAGGTTCGGCAGAACGAGCACATCGAACTCCTCGGGCCGTTGGACCAGGCCCATGCATGTGGCGTCGACGAGATTCTCCCAGGGCTCGATCTCCGGGAAGTCCTTCGCGACGTCGCGGAAGACGTCGAGGAAGAGCCCATCCGTGAACTTCATGATGTTCGCCTTCGTCACGCACGAGACTCGCTTGCGGTCGTGTTCGCGTGCGTACTCGAATGCGAAGCGGATGATCCTCTCCGAGCCCTCGCGGCTGATCGGCTTGACCGAGATGCCGGACCCCGTTGCAATCTGTTTCGACTGCAGAGAGTTGAGCTCCGCGATCACCCGCTCTGCCTCGGGGGTTCCCGCTTCGTACTCGATCCCGGCGTAGAGGTCTTCGGTGTTCTCGCGGACGATCACGAGATCGACGTTGTCGTAGCGTGAGCGCACGCCCTCGAACGTCTTGCATGGACGGAGGCAGGCGTAGAGGCCGAGCTCGTGGCGGAGAGCGACGTTGACCGACCGGAATCCGGTGCCGATCGGAGTCGTGATCGGCCCCTTCAGAGCGACCTTGTTCGCCTTCACCGACGCGAGCGTCTGGTCCGGCAGCGGCGTTCCTTCCTGCTCCATTACGTCAACGCCTGCCTGCTGCACGTCCCAGTCGAAGCCGACTCCGGTGGCCTCCAGAACGCGGCGGGTCGCCTCGGTCAACTCCGGGCCGGTCCCGTCGCCGGGGATGAGGGTGACACGGTGCGCCATGCGCGGGCCAGCCTACACACCGCTTGGCCAACCGCCGTTCGATTCACCTTGTGTACCGTTCGCCTTCGATGAGCGCGACCAGCGACTTCCGTCCCGGTCTCGAAGGCGTCATCGCTTTCGAAACCGAGATCGCCGAGCCGGACAAAGACGGCGGCTACCTTCGTTATCGCGGTGTCGACATCGAAGAGCTCGTCGGCCGCTACCCGTTCGAAAACGTCTGGGGCCTGCTCGTCGACGAGGACATCAACTCGCCGCTGCCTCCGACCGAGGCGATCCACCTGCAGGACCCGAGCGGCTCGGTGCCGGCAGATCTCCAGGCGGCTCTCGCGACACTCGGGCCGAAGTGGGGGATGCAGAAGCTCGTCGACATCGATGACAAGCAGGCACGTGACGATCTCGCTCGGCTCTCGTCGGCAACGCTGACGATTGTCGCCCAGGCAGCTCGCGGAAACCAACCAGCCGTTCCGGAGTCGGAGATCGAGCAGGGCGAAAATGCCGCTGCGAAGTTTCTGATTCGCTGGCGCGGCGAGGCCGACCCGCCCTCCGTCAAGGCGCTCGACACGTATTGGATCTCGGCGGCAGAGCACGGCCTGAATGCCTCGACGTTCACAGCCCGGATCGCTGCCTCGACCGGCGCTGACTGCGCGGCGGCGATGTCGTCGGCCGTCGGCACGCTCTCCGGCCCGCTGCACGGCGGAGCGCCGGCCCGCGTCCTGCCGATGATCGACGGCGCCGAGAGGGCGGGAGATCCCGAGCAGTACGTCCGCGATCTGCTCGATCGCGGCGAGCGCATCATGGGCTTCGGCCACCGCATCTACCGCGCGTATGACCCTCGCGCGACGGTGCTCAAGAGAACGGCGTTCGAGCTCGGCGCGCCGAAGGCGGAGGTCGCCGCGGCGCTGGAGGAAGCGGCGTTGAAGGTCTTGCGCGAGAAGTCGCCCGACCGCCAGCTCGAGACGAACGTCGAATACTGGGCGGCGGTGGTTCTCGACTTCGCGGGCATTCCGGCCGATCTGACCCCTGCGATGTTCGGCTGTGCCCGCGTTGCGGGCTGGTCGGCGCACATTCTCGAGCAGAAGCGGACCGGTCGCCTGATCCGGCCGGGGGCGCGGTACATCGGCCCTGCGCCGCGCCCGGTGTCCGACGTCTCGCAGTGACGCTCGCCGAAGCTGCGGCTCAAGCCGACGCGTTCGCGGAGGAGGGAAACGAGCGTGAGCTTGCGAAGCTCCGCTCCGAATGGGATGAGCTGCTGGAGGCTTCTGCGCGTGGCGCCGACTTCCGGGATCGGGCGGTCGCCTATCGCGCGATCGGTCAGTTTCGCTTCCGCACCAAGAAGGAGCTCCTGCGCAGAGGGCTCGAGGACGAAAGCCCGGCCGTGCGCGGTTCGGCGCTTCTCGCGCTCGAGAAACTCTCCCGCGATCATCCGGGCGACATCAACGACGTGCGGCCGTTGATGCATGAGCTCGTGACCCACGACGGGAACGAAGCGGTGCGGCGGCTCGCCGTCGTCGCCTTGAAGAACGGCTCACCGCGCCCGGACACGATCCAGATCCTTGCCTCGCTCGGTGACGACGACGAGCAGCCTCGCGAGTTGCGCGACGCAGCGGTGAAGGTTGCCCAGGCGCTGCGCCGCAAGACGGCGAAGTAGCCGGGAGCGGATCTAGGTCCGTTCTTGGACAGGCCGGCCCGGATCGTCTGTCGAGCGTTTCCGAGCGTGCGGGTGCGCCCGGTAATACAACTCACGGCGTCTGCGATCGGTGACGTGGGTGTACAGCTCGGTCGTCGAGAGATCGGCGTGGCCCAGCATCTCCTGGACGGACCTCAGATCGGCTCCTCCTTCCAGCAGGTGCGTCGCGAACGAGTGGCGCAGCAGATGCGGGTGGACCCGGAGCGGGTCGAGCCCCGCCTTCTCAGCCAGTTTCCGCAGGATCAGGAAGGCGCCTGCCCGGGTCAGCGGGCCGCCGCGTGCATTCAGGAAGAGCTCGGGGCGGTGCCGGGAATCGAGAAAAGGGCGCCCGCGAGCGAGATAGCGCCGCAGCGCTTCGGCTGCATGCCGGCCGACCGGGACAACGCGCTCCTTGCCGCCCTTTCCGACGACGCGGACGAGTCGGTCGTCGAGGTCGACCCCCGCCCGCACGAGCCCGACCGCCTCGGAGACTCGGAGACCTGCGCCGTAGAGCAGTTCGACGAGGGCCTGATCACGGAGCGAGCGCGGCTGGGTGCCGGCGGCAGCCTGAATCAAGCGCTCTGCTTCGCCGGGTGAAAGCGTCTTCGGCAGCGGCTTCGTCCGACGCGGCAACGCAACTGCGGCAGCGGGGTTGTCGCTGCGCGAACCGAGGAGCTGTTGATGGCGGAAGAAGCTGCGGGTCGAAGCGGTGCGGCGCGCGATCGTCGAGCCGGCGAGCCCGTCCGCGCGCAACTGCGCGACGTAGCGCTCGAGCTCCTCGAGGGTTGCCTCCCCGACCGGTTTGCCGAGGTAGGCGGCCAGGGCGGTCAGGTCGCGGCGGTAGGCATCGACGGTTCGGGGCGAGCGTTGCGCGGCGAGCAGAGCGAGGAAGCCTTCGAGGGCGGGATCGCGATCCATCCGCCCCGGTTTCGCCGGGCGTAGCACGACCCCTGTCGGACGCAGCGAGCGGGACACCGCGGAGCGCTGCCCGCAGGCCCTAAACCGGGGTCAGACCCCGGACGTGTCTCTCTCGGACGCGCCGACTGTGATGGACAAGCGAGATCGCGGCTTGGCTGACCCTCGAAGCCGTCGAGTAGGGCACGCTGGGCTCGCCCTTCTGGACAGGGCTGGGGTCAGACCCCGGCCGTGGCTTGGTGGGACGTGGCCTGGTGGGTCATGTCGAGTGCGGTCAGGAGCGCGGGTGCGAGTGGTCGTAGACCTTTCGCAGTCGTTTGGCATCGACGTGGCTGTACATCTGCGTGGTCGAGAGAGATGCATGACCGAGAAGCTCCTGGATCGTCCGCAGGTCGGCGCCGCCTTCGAGCAGGTGCGTCGCAAACGCATGGCGCAGCCGGTGCGGGTGGGGGACGAGGCGGCGCAACGTCGACGTGTCGAGCCTGCGTCCCCGCGTCGAGAGGAAGAGCGCGTTGTCGGCGCCGCGCGCGAGTTGCGGACGTGCTTCGTGCACGTACCGCGCGACGAGACTCGCGGCCTGCTCGCCGAGCGGCACGACTCGATCCTTGCCGCCTTTTCCGAGTCGCACGTGGACGAGCTCCTGCTCGAAGTCGACGTCGCCGAGGTCGAGCCCGACCGCCTCCGCGCTTCGGAGCCCCGCCGAGTACACGAGCTCGACGAGCGCCTGGTTGCGGAGCGCAAGCGGGCCGTCCCCCTCGAGCCCGTCGACGATCTCCTCGACCTCGCTCTGCTTCGGCGCATCGGGCAACCTGCGCGGACGTCTCGGGGCGAACGAACCGTCGGGCACCCGTTCCGGTCCGAGCACATGGCGGAGAAGCGACCGCACCGCCGTCAGCTTGCGGCCGATCGTCGCGGGCGCGAGCCGTCCTCCCGGCCGCGCGCGGCCGAGCTCGGTCACCCAGTCGGCGAGGACGCGCACGTCCACGTCCTCGACCGGGCTGTCAGGGCCGAACCAGGCCGCGAACTCGCGCAGGTCGGCCGCGTAGACCCGGCGCGTGCCCGGGCTGATGCCCGCGGCGGCAAGGAACCGCTCCGTTGCGGCTTCGAAGGTCACCCCGCCGTGTTCGCCGCGAGATATAGGATCGCCTGCCTGATGGGTGATCGCTGGAGCCGCCTCGCCGAGCTCGCTGTTCATGGGGCGAATATCCAATCCGGCCAGATCGTGCTGGTCACCGCCGAGCTCGGCCAGGAGCCGCTCGCGCGAGCGGTCGCGACTGCCGCGTACGACCGAGGCGCGAAGTTCGTCGATGTCGACTACTTCGATCCCTGGATCAAACGCGCTCGCATCGAGCACGCGGATCCCGACACGCTCGACTTCGTGCCCGAGTGGTTCGGCCGGCGCATGCTCGCGCACGCGGAGGGGCGAGGAGGCCGGGTGACGCTCGTCGGCGTCGTCGCCCCGAACGCCCTGGGCGGGCTCGACATGAGCCTTGCCGGCAAGGACATGCTGCCGCGGGTCAAAGAGCTCAGCATGATCGTCGGCGAACGCTGGACCAACTGGTGCATCGCACCCTGCCCACATCCCGAGTGGGGCAAGCTCGTCTATCCCGGATTGCCGGAGGACGAGGCCTACGAGCGTCTGTGGCGCGACCTCGAACATGTTCTGCGTCTGGACGAGCCGGATCCGGACGAAGCGTGGGAGGAGCGCGTTCGTGTTCTGAACGACTCCGCGACGCGGCTCGCCGCGCGTCGGTTCGATGCATTCGAGCTGCGCGGGCCGGGAACGGAGCTGAGTGTCGGGATGCTGCCGACACATACCTGGTGGGCCGCGGACTTCACGACGGTGGACGGGCTGCGGCACCTTCCGAATCTGCCGACCGAGGAGGTCTTCACGACGCCCGATCCGCTGCGCACCCAGGGGCACGTCTCGGCGACGAGGCCGCTGGTGCTGCGTGACGGAACGATCATCCCCGGGCTGCGTGTGCGCTTCGAGGCCGGCATCGCCGTCCAGATCGACGCAGATGAGAACGTCGAGGCGCTGCGCTCACAGCTATCGATCGACGACGGTGCGCTGCGGCTCGGAGAGCTCGCGCTGGTCGACCGGGAAGGTCGCATCGGGCCGCTCGGCACCGTGTTCTTCAACACACTCCTCGATGAGAACGCTGCCAGCCACATTGCATTCGGCAGCGGCTTCCCGTTCCTCGTCGAAGACGATGACCTCGGACGCGTGAACAAGTCCGGGACTCACGTCGATTTCATGGTCGGCTCGCCCGAGCTCGAGGTCGACGGCCTCACAGCAGCCGGCGAGCGCGTGCCCGTGCTCCGCAACGGCGAGTGGCAGATCTGACTCCGCGGGGGCACCGAAGTCCGTACCATGCAGCCGTTCGTGGCCGACACGTGAAGGAGGCGCTTTCGGATGACCGCGACTGAGCTCCCTGGCCGCGTGGATCTCACCGAGCAGGGGATCGACGCAAGCGGCGCCGTCTATCGAAACCCGACCACCGCCCTGCTCTATACGCACGCGCTGGCGCGCGGCGACGGCAAGCTCGCAGAAGGCGGCCCGCTCGTCGTCGACACCGGCTCCTTCACCGGCCGTTCGCCCAAGGACAAGTTCCTCGTCGACGAACCGTCCTCCACCGATCGCATCTGGTGGGGAGACGTCAACCAGAAGCTCTCCGAGGATCACTACGACCTCCTCCGGGAAAAGGTCGCGTCGCACCTCGCAGCCTCCGAAGCGCTCTACGTCGTCGACGCCTGGGCGGGAGCGGACCGCGCGCACCGGATCGGCGTGCGCGTGATCACGGCGCACCCGTACCACGCGCTCTTCGCCCGCACGATGTTCATCGATCTCCGGCCCGAAGAGCTCGCTTCCTTTGCACCGCAGGCTGTCGTTCTGCACGCGCCCGACCTTGAGTCGGATCCCGAGGAGGACGGCACGCGCACCGGCACCTTCATCGTCCTGCATCCGGGCCACACCGAGCTGCTCGTCGGCGGGACGTACTACGCGGGCGAGATCAAGAAGTCGATCTTCACGGTGATGAACGACAGGTTGCCGCTCGAGGGCGTCTTCCCGATGCATTGCTCGGCGAACGTGGACGACGCCGGTCATGTCGCGATCTTCTTCGGGCTTTCGGGCACGGGCAAGACCACGCTCTCGGCCGACGCCGAGCGGTCGCTGATCGGCGACGACGAGCATGGCTGGGGCGACAACGGCGTCTTCAACATCGAAGGCGGCTGCTACGCGAAGGTGATCCGCCTGTCCCCCGTTGCCGAGCCGGAGATCTTTCGCACGACTCACACGTTCGGGACGATCCTCGAGAACGTCGCGGTCGACGAGTTCGGGCGCCTCGATCTCGACGACGACTCGAAGACGGAGAACACGCGCGCCGCGTACAAGCTCGAGCGGATCGGTCACGCCCTCCACGCAAAGCAGGCAGGGCACCCGAGTGCGGTGATCTTCCTCACCGCCGACGCCTTCGGGATCTTGCCGCCCATCGCCAGGCTGTCGCGCGAGCAGGCGCTCTACTACTTCTTGTCGGGCTTCACGGCGAAGCTGGCAGGCACCGAGATCGGCGTCACCGAGCCGCAGCCGACCTTCTCGACGTGCTTTGCGCAGCCGTTCCTCCCTCAGCCGCCTGCCGTGTACGCGCGGATGCTCGGCGAGAAGCTCGACGCGCATGCGGCGGACGTGTGGCTCGTCAACACCGGGTGGACCGGTGGCCCGTTTGGCGTGGGGCAGCGGATGCCGATCCAGGCGACGCGCACGATGTTGCGCGCGGCACTGTCCGGCAAGCTCAAGCGCGTCGAACTGCGCACCGACGAGGTGTTCGGATTCGAGGTGCCGGTGCGCGTGCCGGGTGTGGATCCACAGCTGCTCGACCCACGGTCGACCTGGCGCGATCCGGATCTGTACGACCGTAAAGCTGCTGAGCTTGCTGCGATGTTCGTGGAGAACTTCGCGAGGCGGTTCGCCGACGTCGACGAACCGATCCGGGCCGCAGGTCCGACCGTCTGATGACAGAGGCGCCATCCTGGCGCGTCGCGATCATCACCGTCGTGCCCAGGATCGCACAGGGCTACGCCGGGATCCTCCGGGAGCTCGGGCATGAACCGGTCGTCGTGATCACGCCCCGCCGGCGGGCGCCGGGCGTGGCGCCGATGCCGTTCGCGGCCGAGCACGTCGCCGACGATCCCGAGGAGCTGGACGTCCTCTTTCCCGCCACCAAGCAGTCGCTCGCCCGCATGCTGCGCGCGTACGAGGTCGACCTCGGGCTCTGCACGGGGTTCCCCTGGCTGATCCCGGCCGAGGCGCTCGCAGTCGCCGCCGCTTGGGATCGTCAACGGGCACCCGTCCCTCCTGCCGCGGTATCGCGGCCCGTTCCCGATCGCGTGGGCGGTTCGAAACGGCGAGCGCGAGATCGGTCTCACCTATCACTTGATGGACGCCGGGTTCGACACGGGCAACCTGCTCGCGCAGGTGTCCGTTCCGCTGGCCGACGACGACACCGAGGAGACGCTCTTCGCGCAGTTCGGTGCGACAGCGGCCGCGCTCCTCCCGGTCGCCCTGGACCGGCTCGCCCGCGGCGACCGCGGCGATCGCCAGGAGGGTGGGGAGTACCAGAGCATGTTCGAGGACGAGTACCGGACGATCGATCTGTCGAACACGGCCGCCTCGGTGCACCGCCAGGTGCGGGCCTGGAGCTTCATGCCTCCGGTCGCCGAGTTCGGCCCCTTTCTGGAGCGCGCGGCCACCGCATCAAGGTGAAGAGCACGAGCTTGACCGAGGTCGACGGGGCCGAGCGGCTCGAGTGCGCCGACGGCCCGCTCTGGATCGTCGAGAGCGAGCCGGCCTGATGCCCAGGCCGACGATCTGGAAGCCGCGCTATGCGACCCGGCGCATGCGTGAACGGGCGTGGACGCAGGCCGACCTCGAGCGTGAGCGCGCGGCGCGAGCAGCTCCGGCGGCGCCGTCGCTTCTCGCCCGGCTGCTGCGGGTTCTTCGGTAGCGTCCCTCTACGTGGAAGCAACCCACGACGTCCTGGTCGTCGGCGCCGGCTGCGCCGGTATGCGCGCAGCCATCGAGGCCCACGACACAGGCGCAAACGTCGGGGTGATCTCGAAACTGCACCCGACGCGCAGCCATTCCGGCGCGGCCGAGGGCGGGATCAACGCCGCCCTGGGCAACGCGGCAGAGGATTCACCCGAGATCCACGCGTTCGACACGGTCAAGGGCTCCGACTATCTCGGTGACCAGGACGCGATCGAGATCTTCACCCGCGAGGCTCCGGGGGACATCTACCAGCTGGAGCACTGGGGCGCATTCTTCTCGCGGCGCGACGACGGCAAGCTCGCGCAGCGCCCTTTCGGTGCAGCCGGCTCGCCCCGCACGGTCTACGCCGCGGACATCACCGGCCACGTGCTGATCCAGGTGCTCTACGAGCAGCTCGTCAAGCGTGACATCACGGTGTACGAGGAGTACTTCGCCTGGAAGCTCGTCGAGAACGACGGGCGCTGCCAGGGCGTCATCTGCTGGGACCTCCTGAACGGCGGCCTCAAGACGGTCGGCGGAAAGACCGTCGTGCTCGCGACCGGTGGCCAGGGCCGCATCTATCGGACGACCACCAATGCGTACGCCTGCACGGGCGACGGCGCCGCGATGGCGTTGCGGCTCGGGCTGCCGCTGAAGGACATGGAGTTCATGCAGTTCCACCCGACCACGCTCTATCCGACCGGGATCCTGCTCACCGAGGGCTGCCGTGGCGAAGGCGCCTACCTGATCAACAGCGAGGGCGAGCGGTTCATGAAGCGCTACGCACCGAATGCCATGGAGCTCGCGTCGCGCGACGTCGTCTCCCGGTCGGAGCAGACCGAGATCGACGCCGGCCGCGGCATCAACGGATCCGTCATGCTCGACATGCGCCATCTCGGCGCGGAGCGGATCATCGAGCGGCTGCCGGGCTCACGCGAGCTGTCGATGACGTTCGCCGGCGTCGATCCCATCTACGACCCGGTGCCCGTCCGGCCGGGTGCGCATTACCACATGGGTGGTGTGGAGACGGGGAACGACGGCGAGACCGAGTTGACCGGCCTGTACGCGGCCGGTGAGGTCGCTTGCGTGTCGGTGCACGGTGCGAACCGGCTGGGCGGGAACTCGCTCATGGAGACGATCACGTTCGGGCGGCGGGCCGGGCGGGCGGCGGCCGAATGGGCTCTCGCGAACACGACGATCGATGTGCCGCCGAGTGCGGAACAAGACGCCGAGCGCGAGTTGAAGGGGCTACTCGATGTCTCGAGCGGCGAACGGCCGTGGCAGATCCGGAACGACCTCGGCACGTCGATGCTCGAGAACTTCGGCGTCTTCCGCCGCGAGGAGCAGATGACCCGTCAGATCGAGATCATCGACGAGCTCCGTGAGCGATACGAGCGCGGTGTCGTCGTCGAGGACAAAGGCGAGGTCTTCAACAGCGACCTGACACAGGCGATCGAGCTCGGCAACATGATCGACCTCGCGGCGTGCATGTTGCAGGCCGGCGTCGCGCGCAAGGAGAGCCGTGGTGCTCACGCGCGTCCCTACGATCACCCCGTCCGCGACGACGAGAACTTCATGAAGCATTCGATCTCGCGCTGGGTGGACGACGGCCCGGAGCTCTCGTGGAAAGAAGTTCGCTACACGAAGTACGACCCCATGGAAAGGAAGTACTGAGTTGGTGGTTCTCTGATGCAGGTCGGCCTGAAGGTCTGGCGCTTCAACTCGCGCACGGGTGAGCGTGAGCTGCAGGAGTACGAGATCGCGGCGCCCGAGGAGGCGACGCTCCTCGACTGCCTCGACATCGTCAAGGACCAGCACGACGGGACGCTCGCCTACCGCAAGAGCTGTCGCATGATGATCTGCGGCTCGTGCGGGATGCGCATGGACGGTGCTGCCGTGCTCGCCTGCAAGATGCGCATGTACGACATCGCCCAGGCAGGTCACGTGCCCGGTGATCTCTGCGATGGGAAACCTCCCGATCGTCAAGGACCTCGTCGTCGACATGGATCCGTTCTGGGAGAAGTTCAACTCCGTCAATCCGTACCTGCAGCCGGGCTACGAGGAACCGCCGGACGGCAAGGAGCACCTGATCACCCAGGAGCGGATGAACGTCGTCCACAAAGAGGCTCTCTGTATCAACTGCGGCTGCTGCGTGTCCGAGTGCAACGCGATGGAGGCCGACCCTCTGTTCATCGGCCCGCAGGCGCTTGCGAAGGCGATGCGATTCGTCGGCGATCCGCGCGACGGCCAGAAGCTGGCGCGGCTCGAGAAGCTGAACGGGGAGCACGGGATCTGGGAGTGCACCCGCTGCTACTTCTGCACCGAGCGCTGCCCGAAGGGTGTCGACCCGCGCGATGCGATCGCGAAGCTCGGCGCCGAGTCGATGAAGGAAGGGATCAACCGCGACATGGGCGCGAAGCACGCGAAGTGGTTCGTGACCTCGGCCCGGACGACAGGCTGGCTGCGCGAGACCGAGCTCGTGCCGAAGACGCAGGGCATCGCCGCTGCGATCAAGCAGACGCGGTTCGCGCTCGATCTGGCCCGGAAAGGCAAGGTCCCGCCGCCGTTCCCGCCGCACGTCGCGAAGGACGTGAAGGAGGCGCGCCGGCTGCACGACCTCGTGCGCGACCAGGGCCGCAACGGATTTGCGGGCATCGTGCAGGGGGAGCACGCGCTCGCGCGGCTCGCACACGGCCATTCGGGCGAAGAGACGCTCGAGGAGATCTACGACCGGCCCGGCGCGTACCACCGGCCGTTCATCGCCGACGAGGAGGCAGACGCATGAGGAAGGTCGCGTACTACAAGGGGTGCCTCGCGTCGCTGTCGGCGAAGGAGCTCGACTCGGCGACACAGGCACTCGCACCGAAGGTCGGGCTCGAGCTGATCGAGCTCGAATCGGTGACGTGCTGCGGCGCGGGAGACATCCACGAGGCCGAGCCCGACTACTACCTCCACCTGAACGCGCGCATCCTCTCGTATGCGGCTGCCGAGGGTGTCGACACGCTCCTCACCGTGTGCAACGTGTGCACGCTCAACCTGCGCCAGGCGAACTTCATGCTGCTCGGCGACACCGAGCTGCGTGCGCGCATCAACGAGAACCTCGTCTCGGTCGGCGTGCCGGCGTACGAAACGGACGTCGATGTGCGGCACCTGCTCTGGGAGATCGCGGAGGGCGAGGGATACGAGCTTCTGAAGGGCGCCGCGCACAAGGGGCTGAAGGGCCTGAAGATCGCACCGTTCTACGGCTGTCAGATCTTGCGCCCGTCGAAGATCCAGGGCTTCGAGGATCCCGACCGGCCGTGGTCGCTCGAGCGGATCATCGAGGCCTGCGGCGGCGAGCCGGTCGACTATCCCGCGAAGATCAAGTGCTGCGGCTTCCCGATCATCCAGGCGCGCGAGGAGACGGCTCTCGCCGAGCTGATCCAGCCGATCGAGCAGGCGTACGAGGCAGGAGCCGACGCGATCGTCACTCCGTGCCCGCTCTGCCACCTCTCGCTCGACGCCTGGCAGTCGAAGCTGAAGAAGTCGACCGGGCGTGACTTCAAGATGCCGATCCTTCATCTCTCGCAGCTCGTCGGCGTCGCCGCCGGCCTCGCGGAGTCCGAGCTGAAGTTCAAGCGGCACGTCGTCTCGGTTCAGCCGGTCCTCGAGAAGCTCGAAGTCTGACGCTCGCCATCTGGCTCGTCGTTGGGATCGCCGCAGTCGCGGCACTTGTCGCTGCGTATGGCTGGTTCGAGGCGGGCTGGGTGCGGTTGCGGGTCCGGGAGCTGCCGCTCGCCGGCTTGCCGCCGGAGCTCGACGGGCTTCGCATCGCCCATCTCTCGGACTTCCATCTCGGTGTTCCTTCGCGTGGTGTGCGTGCGGTCGAGCGCGCGGTCGACTGGGTTGCGGAGCGGCGGCCCGATCTCGTCTGCGTGACCGGCGACCTGCTCTCCCGTCCGCGGGCCGAGAAACAGCTGCTCGCGCTGCTCGCCAAGCTGCCTCATCCGTACGTCGTGCTCGGGAACCACGACTACGCCCTCTCGCGCGATCCGTTCTCCCGGCCGGTCGAGCTCGGCCGGCTCGAGCACGGGACGATGCTGCTCGACTCGTCGGTCGTCGTCGAGGAACGCGGGAAACGGGTCGAGCTCGCAGGGGTCGATCCACGGACGTGGCTGGAGAAGAAGAGCAGCATCTTCGACGAGCCCGATGCCGACCTGCGCATTCTCCTCTGCCATTTCCCGCGCGCCCTCGACACGGTCCCCGCCGGGCGGTGGGACCTGATCCTCGCCGGGCATCTCCATGCCGGCCAGATCGTGCTGCCATACGGGTTCGGCAAGGTTCTGCTCGCCCATCCGACCGCCCCGTACTCCGAGGGAGTCGTCGAGCGCGGCGGCACCGTGATGCATGTGTCGCCCGGCCTCGGGACGACGTTCGTGCCGTTTCGCTTCTTTGCGCGCCCCGAGGCGACCGAACTCGTTCTACGATCCAGGAAGTGATGGACGGCCACAGCGTGATCTCGCCCGAGGTGCTTGCGCGCTACGCCGCAGACGCCGCGGCCGAAGTGCCCGGCGTGCACACCAAGCAGCGCCGGGGCGCACGCGTGAACGGCCTGGAGGTCGAAGTGCATGTCGTCATCGACTACGGCGCGAGCATCCCGGACGTTGCGTCAGAAGTGCAGAAGCGCGTCGTCGAGTATCTGGTTCGGATGGCGGACGTCAAGCCGACGTCGGTCGACGTTGTCGTCGACGACGTCCAACGGTAGGAAGCCGTGGCAACCCGGATCGCCGGCCTGACCAAGCTGACCCTCGAGACAGCGCCGACGGTCTGCCACAACTGCATCTGGTGGCAGACGCGCGGCCGGCGAACGACCGACAAGGATCGTTGGATGGAGAAGATCGAGCTCGACTTCGGTGCGTGGGGGACCGTCTACTACGACGCGGACGATCGTGTGCTCGGCTCCATGCAGTACGGCCCTTCGCAGGCCTTCCCACGTGCGTTCGAGTTGCCCGGAGGCCCGCCGTCCGACGATTCGATGCTGGTGACGTGCGCGTATCTCACCGACGCTTCGAGCCCCTGGGTGCTGCAGTCCCTCCTGCTCGCTGCGATCGGCGAAGCCCGCGATCGCGGCGCACCGTCACTCGAGGCGTTCTCCTATCGCTACCCGGAAGGCGAGTCTGCGTACGAGCGGTTCCGCGTGCACAAGACCGTGTTTCCCGGCGACTTCCTGGCCGATTTCGGATTCGAACTGGTGCGCTCTGCCGGACGTGTCGGCCTCTCAAGGCTCGAGCTCGGCGGGCTGCAGCCGGTGGCGGAGGGCACGCGGGACAAGGTGCTGCGAGTGGTCAAGGACGCGTTCGGCGTACCGGAGCCGTTGCCGACGCCACGTCAGCCCTGAGCCGAGCCTGCGACGCGCGTAGCGCGTCGTCGCTGTCGAAGCCCGGACCTCCGGAGGCCGGCAGGCCTCCGATCTCGAGGATGACCGGCACCTCGACGCCCGCGAGCACCGAGAAGTCGATGTTGCCGAGGCCGATCGGTAGGTGGTGGTTCGTCGTGGGAAGCGGCGTGTCGGATGCATGCACGAGGCTCAGTCGGTCTCGCAGCGAGGCGAACCCGCGCGGGTCGGCATGGTTCAGGTCCCAGACGAACGAGAGCCCTGGGACGGCGGCCAGAAGCGACGTGCACGAGTCGGGCTCGACGAGCAGCCGATGTTCACGTGAGTTGTGCTCGACCCCGAGGACGAGCCCGTGCGCGTCGGCGACCTCGACTGCCTCGGAGAACAACCTCGGGAGGTCCTGTTCGAGCGCCGCCACATCGACGCTCGGGGCGCCCGGCACAGGGTGGACGTGTACCCGGCGGCAGCCGAGCTCGGCGAGCGCCGCCAGATTCGCCTCGAGAGCTGCGGCGATCGACGGATAGTCGCTCAGGCGCAGCAGCATCTCGACGACCGGCTCGACGCTCGTCATGGCAAAGGCCCGACCGACCTCGCCGAGGTCTGCACGGAGGTCACGGGCGATCCCGCCGGGCGCATCGGTGCGAATCTGCAGCGCGGCGAAACCGTTCTCGGACGCGAAGCGGATCTCGTCCACGGGCGGCCGCCAGTTGCCGGGGAAGAACCGGCCGAGCATGCCGACGCGCAACGGCTCGGTTATGCGGCTGCGCGCTCGCGGCGCAGAACGAGCTCGGCGATCTGGATCGCGTTCAGAGCCGCGCCTTTGCGGAGGTTGTCGCTCGCGAGAAAGAGCGCCAATCCGTGCGCGACCGTGGGGTCGCGCCGAATGCGGCCGACGAGCACGTCGTCGATGCCGGTGGCCTTGCCCGGTGTCGGGAACTCCTCGAGCCGCACGGAAGGTGCAGAGCCCAGGAGGGCACTCGCCTGCTCCGGTGTCAGATCGTCCTCGGTCTCGATCCAGACCGCCTCGGCATGGCCGACCATCACCGGCACCCGGACACAGGTCGCCTGGATCGCGAGGTCCGGCAGTTCCATGATCTTCTGGGTCTCGGCGCGCAGCTTCGACTCCTCGTCGAACTCCTCGCCGTCGAACTCCCAGTCCATGCGCAGGTCGTGCTCGGCGGGCGCCTCGTTGCGGAGGCGCTCCATCGACTGCGCTCCGGCTCCGGAGACCGACTGGTAGGTCGCAACCCGCACGCGTGCGAGACCAACCGCGTCGTGAAGCGGCTTGAGCACACAGGTCAGCGGGATGGTGCAGCAGTTCGGGTTGGCGACGATGCCGTTGTGCTCGAAGGCGCGGCCCGCGTTCACCTCCGGGACGACCAGCGGGATGCCCGGCTCGAGCCGGTAGGCGGACGACTTGTCGACGGCCACCGCGCCGCCCTCCACTGCGAGCGGCACGAGCTCGCGCGATGCGCTTGTGCCGACGGAGAAGAGGAAGATGTCGACGTCGCCCCGCGAGAGTGCCTCGGGCGTCGCTTCCTCGACCGTCCAGCCGCCCAGGTCTTTGCCGGCGGACCGCGCGCTCGCGAAGACGCGCACGTTCTCGTAGCCGCGGTCGCGCAGCAGGCCGAGCGTCACTGTTCCGACGGCCCCGGTCGCCCCGACGACGCCGATGCTCGGCAGTTCAGCCATCGACGCGGGCCTGGGCGAATTCCTGAAAGCGATCGTGGACGGCCTGAACCGCGCGCTCGACCTGTGCGGCGCGGATCACGCACGAGACGCGAATCGACGACGTCGAGATGATCTCGATGTTGATGCCTGCATCGGCCAGCGCGTCGAACATGTCGGCGGCCACGCCTGGATGGCTCTTCATGCCGGCGCCGATCAGCGACACCTTCGCAATGTCGGGGTCGCGCTCGATGCGGTTGGCGCCCAGCTCGGCGGAGAGCGCGTCGAGAATCGGCTCGGCGATCGGCAGATCGGTCTTCGGCAGGGTGAACGTGATCGTCGCGGCTCCGTCCTGCGAGACGTTCTGGACGATCATGTCGATGTTGACGCCGGCCCTGGCGAGGTCCCGGAAAACCTTGGCCGCGATCCCCGGCCGGTCGGGCACCCCGATGATCGACACCTTTGCTTCCGAGGTGTCGTGGGTCACACCGGAGATGATCGCTTTCTCGAGCACTACCTCGCCCTCCTCGCCGATCCAGGTCCCTTCGCCGTCCACGAACGTCGAGCGAACGTGGAGCTTGACACCGTAGCTACGGGCGACCTCGATCGAACGCAGCGCCATCACCTTCGCGCCGGATGCCGACATCTCGAGCATCTCCTCGTAGGTGACCTGGTCGAGCTTCAGTGCGGTCGGGACGATTCGCGGGTCGGCCGTGAAGACGCCCGCGACGTCCGTGAAGATCTCGCAGGCATCGGCACCGAGCGCTGCTGCGAGCGCGACGGCGGTCGTGTCGGAGCCGCCCCGGCCAAGCGTCGTCACGTCGTGCGTCGACGTCGAGACGCCCTGGAAGCCGGCGACGAGGACGATCTTGTCCTCCTCGAGTGCCGTGTGGATCCGCTGCGCGCGCACTTCGACGATCTTCGCCTTGGTGTGGCTGCCGTCGGTCACGATCCCGGCCTGTGACCCGGTGAACGACACGGCCTCGTGGCCGAGGTCGTGGATCGCCATCGCACAGAGTGCGTTCGAGATCCGCTCGCCGGTCGAGACGAGCATGTCGTACTCGCGGGGGTGCGGGTGCTCAGAGACCTCATGGGCGAGCCGAATCAGCTCATCGGTCGTCTTGCCCATCGCGGAGAGCACTGCGACGACCTTCGCGCCCGACTCCTGGGCAGCCACCAGCCGCTCGGCGACCCGCTTCAGCTTGTCCGTGTCGCCGACGGAGGTGCCGCCGAACTTCATGACGACGAGCCCGGGCGTTCGGCGCCGTGCCTCCACGGCGGGCACCACTTCGAAATGGATAGTCGTCATTTGCGACAGTGTAGGCAGGCCATGAGGTTCCCCTCCTGGACATTCCGCGAATGGGTCGTCGTCGGTTTCGCCGCGATCGGCTTCAGCCTGCTGCCCTGGACGATCTGGCTGTCGCAGTCGCTCAAGCCGCATCACGTGACGAACCGCTGGGACCTGGCCTGGTCGGGCTTCGACACAGGGCTCGCCGTGCTCTTCCTGGCAACTGCGTTTGCCGCCTACCGGCGATCGCCCTGGGTGGGTGCGCTGGCGGGAGCGACAGGCACGCTGCTCGTGACCGACGCATGGTTCGACGTCATCCTCGAGAGCCACGCCGACGAGCTGCGCCAGTCGATCGCGCTCGCACTCCTCGTCGAGCTCCCGCTGGCGGGCTTCTGTTTCTGGATCGCCGCCCGGACCGAGCGCTTCCTGTCGCGAGCGCTCGAGCGGGCGCTACATCTCGCGCCGGCCCGAGAGAGCACGCCCGAGGGTGACCTCGTCGGCGTATTCGAGGTCCCCGCCGACGGGAAGTCCGCTCGCCAGCCGGGTGACGCGGACGCGTCCGCGTAGCCGGTCGGCGATGAAGCCCGCGGTCGCCTCGCCGGTCATGTTCGGGTTCATGGCGAGGACGACCTCCTGCACACCGTTCGCGTCGACTCGGCGAAGCAGCTCGTCGATGCGTAGGTCGCCCGGCTCGACGCCGTCGAGGGGTGACAGTGCGCCGCCGAGCACGTGGTAGAGGCCGCGGAACTCGTGCGTTCGCTCGAGTGAGACCACGTCGACCGGCTGCTCGACCACGCAGATCAGGGCGTGGTCGCGGCGCGCGTCGGTGCAGATCCCACAGAGCTCCTCCTCGGTGAGGTTGCCGCATTCGCGGCAGAAGCGGACCCGTTCCTTCACCTCGGTGAGCGCGGCGGCGAGCGCGAGCGCTTCGTCCGCGGGCCGCTGCAGGATGTGGAACGCGAGTCGCTGCGCCGTGCGCGAGCCGATTCCCGGCAGGCGGGTCAGCTGCGCGACGAGGTTCTCGACGGAGGGGCTGAACACGGGTGCCATTGTGCCCGTCCATCCCGGACGGGCCTTTCTCGCTCGCGGCCGTCCGGGCGTGCCCAACCGGACCGCCCCAGCCACCCAAACGCCTTCGCGCCCGATTCGTCACGGAACCGCAACCCTCCGGCAAACCTCCCTGCAGATCCGCCACTTCCGCAGCCTGCCGCGGCGAGACAAGTCCGGTGGCAGCCACCGTGACCGAACTGCCACAGGAGTCGGTGGTCAGCCGGTTTGGGCGGTTTCCCACGCGGCTCGGTCGACTGCGACCAGGCGCACGTCGGAGCGGGCGACCACGCGCACCTCGTCGCTGCCGTCCAGCCGTTCCCACTGCCCGACGACGTTGCCGGGCCCGCGTTCGTCTTCTCCGTCCGGGCGACTCGACGACGAGGATGCCCTGCAGGACGAGCAGCAGGCCGCTCATCGGGTTGTCCTCGTCGACGACTACGTGTCCCGCGGGAAACGTCAGCTCGGCGCCGACGTCGAGCAGCTTCGCGACGAAATTCTCGTCGATTGCTAGAGCCCCGGCAGCAGGCCGCCGAGATCCGACGGCAGCATGCTCTTCATCTTCGCCTCGACCTTGGCCTGCGCGGATCGCAGTGCCTCGTTCGCCGCGGCCATCACGAGATCGGCGAGCATCTCCGGGTCGTCCGGATCGATCGCCTTGGGGTCGATCCGCAACTCCTTGATCTCGCCGGCAGCGGTCGCCACCACGGTCACCATCCCGCCGCCGGCCGAGGCCTCGGCGGTCTCCCTGGAGGCCTCTGCCTGCACCTGTGCCATCTGCGCCTGCATCTCCTGGGCCTGCTTCATCAATTCATTGATGTCGAAGCTCATTCGTCCAGCTCCCTCGCGTCGAAGGTGCTCTTCATCAACTCGAGCACGTCCGCCTCGCTCGCGGGCGGCTCTTCTTCGTCCGAAGCGTGTCCGGCCTCTCCGAGCTCGAATGCGACCGCGAGCTTCCGCCCGGTCACCTCGTAGAGCGCGTCGCGCAACATCTCGGCGTTCTTCGGGTCCTCGGCGACGCGGAGATGGAACGCGGCGGTCGGCGGGAACTCCAGCGTCAGCGTGTCGCCTGCAAGCGCCGCCGGATGAGCTTCGCCGAGCGTCTGGCCGATCGGGATCGACCGTTGCTCGACTGCCGGGAGGATCGTCCTGCGCCAGGCCTCCTGCAGTTGCTCCAGCTCCACGCGCAACGGTTCCGCCGCCGGCTCTCGGGCCGGAGCGGACGGAGCCGCAGGTTCGGTTGCGTTGGCTGGAGTCGCGCCCGGTGCTTCGCGCGGCGCGGCGGCACGTCCCTCTTCGAGCTGCTCGAGGCGAAAGGCGAGCGCCTCGCGTGACAGGTCGGACGCAGGCCGCGTCACCTTCACCAGGGCGAGCTCGAGCGGCAGGCGCGGGTCGCCGCCCTGTCGCATGTCGTCGACCGCGACTGCCAGCAGGTCGATCAGCCGGATCACCGTCGAGGCGGGTAGCTGATTTGCCTGCTCCCGCAGACGCTCGCGTGATTCGTCTGTCACCGGCAGTGAGTCCGGCACCTCATTCATGTGCTGGACGAGCAGCAGGTGCCTGAGGTGCTCGAGCAGGTCGGTGACGAGCCGGCCGAGATCCTGGCCCTGCTCGGAGAGCTCCTCGAGGAACAGCAACGCCTCGGCGGTCTCGTTGCCGACCACCATGTCGCAGAGACGGAACAGCACCTCGTCCTCGACCGCGCCGAGCAGCTGCAGCACGTCCTGCACCGTGATTGCGCCGCCGGTCGCCGAGGCAAGCTGATCGAGGGTCGAGACGGCGTCCCGGTAGGCACCGCGCGCGGATCGCGCGATCAGAGCGAGCGCGGCGTCCGGCACGTCGATCTGCTCGCCGTCGGCGATCCAGCGCAGCACGCGTACGAGCTCGGCCAGCCGGGGGCGCTGGAAGACGAACGTCTGGCAGCGCGAGCGCACCGTCGGCAGCACCTTCTGCAGTTCCGTGGTGCAGAAGATGAAGAGAAGGTGGGGCGGAGGCTCCTCGATCAGCTTCAGGAGCGCGTTCCAGGCGGCGTCCGTGAGCTGGTGCGCCTCATCGAGGATGTAGACCTTGTACGTCCCCTCGACCGGCTGCAGCACGACGCGATCGCGAATGTCGCGGATGTCGTCGATGCCGCGCTGGGAGGCGGCGTCCATCTCGATCACATCGAGCGAGGTGCCGCCGGTGATCGCAACGCACGCGTGGCAGGTGTTGTCCGGGCGTCGGCGACGGCCCGTTCGCGCAGTTGAGCGCCTTCGCCAGGATGCGGGCGAGCGACGTCTTGCCGGTCCCGCGCGGCCCGGCGAACAGATAGGCCTGGCGGATCTTGCCCTGCTCGATCGCGTTCGTGAGTGTCCGCACGACCGCGTCCTGCCCGACGACCTCCTGGAACGTCTGGGGGCGGTACTTCCGGTAGAGCGCGGCCACCCGTCGATTCAAGCAGATTCGAGCCGGGCCTCCGGGCGTGCGGTCAGCTGCGGCCCTGGAGCCTGCTCCTCGTCGGCCTGCGCCGCCTGCCGGAGAGGCAGGCGCAGCTCGATCGAGGCGCCTGCGCCGGCCATGTTGCAGGGCCGAACATGAGCCGCCGTGGGCGCGGGCGATCGCCGCAACGATCGCCAGGCCGAGCCCGGCACCGCCTTCCCGGCGCGACCGAGAGTCGTCGGTGCGGGCGAACCGCTCGAAGATCTGGTCGAGTGAGGTCGCCGGGATCCCGTCGCCGCCGTCGGTGACGACAATCACGACGTCGTTCAGGTCGCCGCGGGCCGACACCTCGATCGCCGCGTACGGCTCGGTGTGGCGTACCGCGTTCTCGAGGATCGCGTCGAGTGCGGCCCGGAGCCATGTCTCGTCTGCGTCCAGGGTCACGTCCACGATCGAGCCGAGCCGCCAGGCACGTGGCGCAACCTCCGCCCAGCGCATGAACACCTCTTCGAGGAACGGGACCAGTGGAACGGGCCGGCGCTCGATCCACTCTGGATGCTCTGCACGGGCGAGCAACAGGATCCGTTCGACGATCCGTTCCATTCGCGCGAGCTCGTCGAATGCGACGTGAAGCTCGGGAGTCTTCTCGCCAAGCCGCCGTTCGAGCAGTTCCAGGTGGCCACGTGTGATCGTCACGGGTGTACGGAGCTCGTGCGAGACGTTGTGCAGAAGCCGCTCGTCGCGCTCGAGCAGGTCGGCGCGCTCCTGGGCGAGCGCCTCGACCGTCGTCAGGGCCTGGGCTCGCCGACGCGCATGCCACACCATGGCGAGGAACATCGCCGACATCAGAGGCACCTCGAAGAGCTCGCCCCAGAGCTGCACTCCGTCGAAGGCATCGGTGAAGATCGACGCGCCGGTCGCGATCGCCACGCCTCCGAGCACGAGCGCGGTGACAGACGGGCTCCACACCTTGAAGCCGTAGAGAACCGTCAGGCTGATCCAGATGACGTGGAACGGGATCGTCTCCCAGGCCGGCGAGGCGATCATCACCGCCAGGCAGCCCAGCGCGAGGGCGACCCAGCCGATCTCGACTGCGCTAGGCGACCGCAAGGCGGTACCCGGCATGCCGGACCGTTTCGATCGGCCAGGTCGGTCCGAGCTTCTTGCGCAGTCGGCGCACGCAGACGTCGACCACGTTCGAGCCGGGATCGAAGCTGTAGCCCCACACCTCCGAGAGGAGCCGTTCCCTGCTCACGATCTCTCCGGCGTGCGACGCAAGGTGGTAGAGGAGTCGAAACTCGCGATCCGACAGGTCGATCGCGGAGCCTCCGCTCTGCGCACGCCGCCGAGCTAGATCGAGCTCGAGTTGACCAAGCCGCAAGCTCGAAGATTCGCCGGTGTCGTGCCCTCTGCGGACGTGCACCCGGACACGCGCGACGAGCTCGTCGAACGAGAACGGCTTCGAGAGATAGTCGTTCGCGCCGAGCCCGAAGCTGCGCAGCTTCGTCGGCAGATCGGAGCGGGCCGAGAGGATCAGCACCGGCATCTCCGGCCGGGCGCGCCGCAGCTCGCCCAGCACGTGGAACCCATCCAGTCGCGGCAGGAGCAGGTCGAGCACGACCAGCTCGTAGGGCTCGGCGAGAGCGAGGCCGAGCCCCGCGGCTCCATCGTCCGCAGCGTCAACCCGGAACCCTTCCGCCTCGAGCCCCAGGCGCAGGAACTCGAGGATGCGGGGCTCGTCCTCGATGACCAGGATTCGCATCTAAAGCCCGCGCGAGCGTACTCCCTCAGCCCCAGGGCTGTAAACACGTCTGTCTGCGCGTCGATGACCTGCAGATGACACTTCTGTCACAAATCTCGACTCGTAGGTCGGCGGGCGATATACCCGCGCCCGTGGGAGCCACGGGCAGAGCCCTTCTGGTCGCCGGAGGCGTGCTCGTCGTTGCCGTGCTGATCGGGCTCTACATCGGCTTCCTCACCAACGGGCCGACCCCGTACGACGTCCCGGCGGCTGCGCACGCCCAGAGCGTCGACCTGACGTTGCAAACCGTCGCGGCCGTCGGGCCGCAGCTCTCGCCCAACGAGAACTGGGTCTCGTACCTCGTCCGTGAGAACGGCGTCTGGAAGCGGAGCACGGTCTGGACGCTCCCGGCGAACACGCTCGTGCACGTGACGATCTACAACTTCGACGGCAAGAGCGGGTTGCGAAACCCGTTCCTCGCCCAGGCCCGCGGCCTCGTCGGGGGCACGTTCACGCTGAACGGCAAGCCTCTTTCGGTCATCGACCCCGACGACGCCTCGCACACGTTCGCGATCCCACAGCTGGGGGTGATCGTCCCGATCCAGGGTGTGGACGACAACGCACCCAAGCAGTGCGACTTCGCGCCCTGCCCGATGAGCAACGCGCACGAGACGGTCACGTTCACGTTCCGGACGGGCAAGAAAGGCCACTACCGCTGGCAGTGCTTCGTCCCGTGCGCAGCCGGCTTCGTCTATGGCTTCGGCGGCCCGATGCAGACGGTGGGCTACATGGACGGATACGTGGATGTGGTCTAGGAGCAGCCACGGGCGCCGGATCGCGGCGATCACCGTGATCGGAACGGCCATCGTCCTGCCGCTCGTGGTGTTCGTGCTCGGACCGAACATGCCGCCTGGAAAGGCGACTCAGGTCGCCAAGGGCCAGGTCACCGACAACACCGTGCTCCTGGTCGTGATGACGCCGTTCACCGTCTTCATCCTCGGCTACCTCGGCTACGCGATCTGGGCGTTCCGGGCGCCGAAGGGCGAGACGGAGTTGCGCGACGGAGCGCCGATCCGGGGACACATGCCGTCACAGATCGCCTGGCTCGCGACGACGACGATCGCGGTGCTCTTCCTCGCGATCTTCGGGACGACGGAGCTGCTTGCCGACAACGGCGCGGGCAGCGGGAGCGGGCCGAACCCGGTCGCGAAGCCGAGCGGCGTCTTGATGCCCGTGCAGGTGATCGGCCAGCAGTGGGAGTTCACCTATCGCTATCCGACCTACGGCGGTGTCGAGACGGCCCAGCTCGTGCTGCCGGTCGGCCGCGAGATCGCGTTTCATGTCACGTCGCTCGACGCGGTCCACTCGTTCTGGGCGTACGAGCTCGGCGTCAAGGCGGACGCCAACCCCGGCGTCGACAACGTCGCCTATGTGAAGCCGGCGAAGATCGGGACGTTCCAGATCCGGTGCGCAGAGCTGTGCGGCCTCTGGCACGGCTACATGTTCGACACCGGGCGGGTCGTCAGCCCCGCGGCTTTCAAGAAGTGGATCGCAGGGCAGCGCGCACTGTTCGCCGGCATTCAGAAGTACCTGCCGAAGTACAGCACGTCGTATTCCCCCGACCCGCAGTTCCGCGCCGGATGAACGTGCGCCGTCTGATCGGGTTCAACCTGCTGACGGCAATCGTGCTCGCCGTCGTCGGCTTCTACGTCGGCTGGTGGCTCGGGCACCAGATCACCGGGCCGAGCATCGCGTACTTCAGCGACACGCACCAGAACGACATCGCGCTCTTCGTCGCCTATCTCGTCGGAGTGGTCGGGTTCCTGGTCGGTCTCGGCTTCGCGAACTATCCGGTGCAGCGCATGCTCGGCAAGCCGCCCTCGCTACGGGAAAAGGAGCAGCAGGGGCTCGCGCGTTACTTCGGCCTGTGCACCGATCACAAGGTCGTCGGGATCCAGTACCTGCTCGGCATCGGCGCGTTCATCTTCATCGGCGGCCTGAACGCGATGTTGATCCGGTTCGAGCTGATGCGGCCGCAGCACCTCGTCTGGAACGGCAACAACTACCTGACGCTGGTCGGGGTGCACGGCACGATGATGATGGGGATGATGACGAGCGGGATCCTCGGCCCGTTCGCGAACTACTTCGTCCCGATCATGATCGGCTCGAGGCGCATGGCCTTCCCTCGGATCGAGGCGCTCACCTTCTGGCTCCTGATGGCAGCAGGGACGGTGCTGATGACGTCGTGGGTCTTCGGCGGCTTCCCAACGGGTTGGACCGGCTATGCGCCGCTGAACGAGCAGGCGAACATGGGGATCGACGCGTACATCGCATTCTTTGCGCTCGTGGGCGTGTCGATGGCCCTCCTCGGCCTGAACATGCTCGCAACCGTGATCACGATGCGCGCCCCTGGCCTGACCTGGGGGCGTCTACCGATCTTCGTGTGGGCCACGGTGAGCACCTCGGTCCTGATGCTCCTCGCCGCGCCGATCCTCATCTCGACGCTCCTGATGCTGACGCTGGATCGCACGGCGCAGACGAGCTTCTTCAACGACCAGGCCGGCGGGAGCTCGTATCTCTACGAGAATCTCTTCTGGTTCTTCGGCCATCCCGAGGTCTACATCCTCGCCATTCCCGGCATGGGGATCCTGCTCGAGATCCTGCCGGTGTTCGCGCGCAAGCCACTCTGGGGCTACCGCCTCGCCGTCACGGGCCTGCTCGGGATCACCTTGCTGAGCTTCCTCGTCTGGCAGCATCACCTGTTCGTCAGCGGCATCAACGCCGATCTGCGGCCGTTCTACATGCTCTCGACCGAGATCATCTCGCTGCCGACCGGCTTCATCTTCGTGTGTGCGCTCGGGACGCTCTGGAAGGGGCGAATCCGCTTCACCGTCCCGATGCTCTTCTCGCTCGCCTGGCTCTTCAACTTCCTGATCGGCGGACTGACCGGGGTCTTCCTGTCCGACGTGCCCAGCGATGTGACGACGCACGGCAGCTTCTTCTCGATGGCGCACTTCCACTACACGATCATGGGCGGTCTGCTGTTCGCGTTCTTCGCGGGCATCTACTACTGGGTGCCGAAGATGACCGGCTACAACTTCAACGAGCGCCTCGGGAAGTGGCATTTCTGGGTGATGTTCATCTCGTTCAACTGCACCTTCGGGCCGTTGCTCGTGATCGGGTTCCTCGGGATGCCGCGGCGCGTCGTCACCTACGCCGGCTACCTGCAGGGCGCGAATGTCTGGGTGTCGATTTCGGCGTTCGTCCTCGGCGGATCGATGTTGATCTTCCTCGCGAATCTCGTCTGGTCGCAGGTTTTCGCACGGGTCCCGACCGGGATGAACCCGTGGGGGTCGAAGTCGATCGAGTGGCAGCTGCCCTCGCCGGTGCCGGTGCACAACTTCGACCGCATTCCGACGTTCGGCTCCGACCCGTACCCGTACGGTGACGACGCCGGCTCGCTGCTGCAGCGGCCGGTCGTCGCGCCGGCGAGGCCGACGCGATGAGCGAGCTCGCAAGCCACTCGACCGACTACTCGGTCGTCGAGCGGGAGCCGCCGCAGGTGATGGGACGCAACCTGCGCGTTGCCTCGCAGCTCTGGGCGAGCGCGACCGTGTTCTTCTTCTTCGCGTTCCTGTTCGCGTACTTCTATCTCCGGTCGTTGAACTCACAAGGCCTGTGGCATCCGCACGACGTGAAGGTGCCGGTCGGGCTCGGGACGGCAATCACGGCCTGCGTGGTCGTGTCTGCGCTCGCGTCCGTCTTTGCCGTGCGCCGCCTGCGCGATGACGACGCGGACACGTGGCGCTGGGTGGGGCTGGTGTCGTTGGCGCTCGGGCTCGCTGCCGTGGTGCTCCAGGTCGTCGAGTGGACGACGATCGGCTTCGGCCCGACCGAGGGCGGCTTCGCGAGCGTCTTCCTGGGCTGGACGGGGCTGTACATCCTGTTCGTGTTCTGCACGATGTACTGGCTCGAGACACTTCTCGCAGCATCGTTCCGTTATCGGGGTCGCGGAGCGGCCGGCCATGAACCGGGCGAGGCGTCCGGAGACGCGGAGCGGACCGGTGACGACATCGAGCGGCCTCTGTCGCTGATCGGGCCGGGCGCTCACGCATTCGCGTTCTACTGGGCGGTGCTCGCCGGGATCGGCGTGGCCACCTGGGTCATCCTCTACCTTCTCTAGCGATGAGCTTCCTGCTGCGGAGCGAGAACTGGCCGGTCGGTTGGCCGGTCTATGTGCTCGTCGCGGTGGCGTTCCTCTATGCGCTCGGCGGAAAGCACACGATCAAGACGAACCACCTACGCAGTGCCGCGTTCTACAGCGGGCTCGCGACGCTCGCGCTCGCCGTCGCCTCGCCGATCGACGCCTACTCGGACCGCCTCTTCTGGGCTCACATGACACAGCACGTGCTGCTGACGATGGTGGCGCCTCCGCTCCTCCTGCTCGGACGTCCGTGGCCGCGCCTGCTCAAGCCGTTTGCACCCTCCGTTCGACGGCCTGTGGCGCGCGCGGTGCTTGTGGGACCGACCCTCGGGCCGGTGCGGCGGATCGGGCGCAAACTCGCTGCGCCGCTGCCGGCGTTCGTCGCGTTCTCGGTGGTGCTCCTGGGCTGGCATCTGCCCCCGCTCTACGATCTGACGCTGCGCGACGTGCTGGCGCACGATCTCGAGCACATGCTCTTCTTCTCGACGGCGCTGCTCCTGTGGGTGCATCTCGTCCCGGCTGCGACTTCTCGGCCGAAGCTCTCCGACGGGCAGCGGGTGGCCTACGGCACTGCCGCCCTGCTCGTGAGCTGGGTGCTGGCCGTCGTGCTCGGTTTCGCCTCGGCGCCCCTCTACGCCGTGTACGCGTCGCTCGCGAGCCGCCCCGGCGGGATCTCGGCGCTGGCCGACCAGCAGATCGCTGCGGGGATCATGTGGGTGCCCGCTTCGGTGCCGTTCCTGATCGCGATCTTCGCCGCCGCTTATCGCTGGCTCGATCCGTCGAGCACCCCGCGTCGGGCAGCAGTGCCCGCTCGCGATCTTCGACCGAGGGAGACCTGATGACCGTCGCTTCGTTTCAGACCGGTTCACTGCTGACGCTCCTGCTGCCGCTCGCTCTCCTGGCCGGGATCGGCGTCTGGTGGGGCGTGGTCATTCGCCGCCGCCGCGAGCTCTAGGGGCCGGCGGCGTAGTCTGCCGGGGTGACCGCCGACGAGATCCTGGCCGAGACCCGCACCTTCAACCTGCACCTCGAGCAGTTGATCGCTGCGATGCCGAAAATCCACGAGCTGCCGCCGAGGGTGACGCGGGAGGCGCAGCGCGCCGGCGGCGGAGCCCTTCCCGCGCCGGTCTACCTCGAGCAGGCGCGCACGATCACCATTCCAGGACCGGCCGGCGAGATCGCGCTACGCGTGCTCGAGGCACCCGAGCCGCGGGGAGCCCACCTGCACCTCCACGGCGGCGGCTGGACGATCGGCGGTGCCGACATGCAGGACACGCAGCTCCGGGACATGGCGCACGCGACCGGGTTGACGGCGATCAGCGTCGACTACCGACTGGCGCCCGAGCATCCCTATCCCGCAGCGCCCGACGACTGCGAGGCAGCTGCTCTCTGGTTGCTCGAGCACCACGAAGGACGGCTGACGATCGGCGGCGACTCCGCCGGTGCGCACCTCGCCGTCGTCACGCTGTTGCGCTTGCGCGACCGGCACGGCATCTCTCCTCGCGTGTTCGCGGCCGCGAATCTGGTTTTCGGCGCCTTCGATCTGACGGGCACGCCGAGTCGCAGGCTGTGGGGAGGGCGCGACCTCGTCCTCTCGGGGCCGCTGATGGACTGGTTTGCGGACTGCTTCCTCCCGGGGTTGACCGACAACGACCGCCGCGACCCCGACATCTCGCCGCTCTATGCCGACCTGCATGACCTGCCGCGCGCCCTCTTCTCGTGCGGCACGCTCGATCCGCTCCTCGACGACTCGCTCTTCATGGAAGCGCGCTGGCGCGCGGCGGGGAACGAGAGCCGTCTCACGCTCTGGCCAGAAGGGGTGCACGCCTACACGGCGTTCCCGATCGAGATCGGCAAGCGTTCACGCCACGAGCAGAGCGAGTTCCTCGCCGGCTGAATGCGCACTCCCGGGCATCTTCGGTGGCTGTTCCTGGGGGCCCTCGCCGTCGTGGGAGTGGCAATCGGCGTTCTGATCGTCCAGTTGCGCGGGCCTGAGCGTGCGTCGGCGACACAGCCGCCGGCGACTCCGGTCGTGAGCTGGGCGGCCGGCGCGCGCCGTGCACCCGGGTTTGCGCTCCGCGATCAGGATGGCAAGCCCGTCTCGATGGCGGCTTACCGGAACCGTCCGGTGATCGTGACCTTCCTCGACCCGCTCTGCCGCAACCTGTGCCCGGTCGAGGCGAAGATCCTGGGGATCGTCGAGTCGAGCCTCCCCGCCTCCGAACGTCCCGTGATCCTCGCCGTGAGCGTCAACCAGTGGGGCAACCGACGGGCGATCCTGCGCGCGGACATGCGGAAGTGGCACGTGGCGGAGAACTGGCACTGGGCGGTGGGCCCTGCGGCGGCGCTCCGGAGGATCTGGGCGGCTTACAAGATCGCTGTCGTCGACGCGCCGAAGACGATCCAGGGTGTCACCGTGCACAACATCAGCCACACCGAGGCGGCGTATCTCGTGGACGGCCACGGCGACGAGCGCGCTCTCTACGTGTATCCGTTCCGCGCCTCCGACGTCGAGGGCACGTTGCGTCAGCTCGCGTCCCAGGGGTAGCGCTCGCCGGCGCGAATCGGCACCGGGAGCCTGTTTCCGGGTGGGGCGAGCGGGCAGACCCAACGCGGGTCGTACGAGCATGACGGGTTGTAGGCGAAGTTGAAATCGAGCACGAGCTTCCCGTTCCGCTCGCCCAGATCGGAGCCCTTGACCGTGTCGAGCAGGTAGCGGCACGCGCCGTAGGTTTCGCTGCCGCTCGTTGCGTCGGCGAAGCAGAGGTAGAGGCCGCCGCCGTAGCCGTCGAGCCAGTAGAGGTCGAGCGCGTGTTCTTCGGCGAGCATGAACCGCACCTGCGCGAACCGCGTGAACGAGTACGGGTGATCCCCCGACGTCGCGATCTCGCGCGTGACGCGCTCCGCCGGATCGACGGTACCGAGCACCCGCAGTGCAGGGTCGTAGTCGAAGTAGGGAAGGTGCTCGAAGGGAGTGCCGGCCGGGATGGGCGTCTGCGGATGCGAGCGGAACAGCTCGTCACGCACGTCGCGCCAGTGGCGCCACGCACGAGCTGGGTCGGGCTCCCGGCGCACATCCGCGTACAGCTCGAAGATGCGTCGCTTCCAGTCGAGCAGCGTCAGCTCGTTCACGGGACGAGCCTAGACGGCGGGGGACGCGAGCACCGCCGCCAGCAGCTCCTCGAGCTCGGCCGTTGCAAGTCCGATCGAGGTGTCGGCGGCGCCGTAGTACATGCGCAGTCCTCCACCGGCCTCGTCGTGGATCAACCCGCACGGAAAGATCGCGTTGCCGACGTCTCCGACGCGTTCGTATGGAGCCTGCGGACCGAGGATCCATTCCGGCAGCCGGTGTGTGACGCGCGAGGGCTCGTCGAGATCGGCCAGAGCGAGACCGATGCGGTACAGGCCCCCGGAAACGGTGTCCTTGACGCCGTGATAGATGATCAGCCAGCCGTGATCGGTGCGGAGCGGAGGTGGGCCGATCCCGACCCGCCGGGAGTCCCACCAGGCGCCCTCTCGAGGGGCCAGCACGAGCTCCGGGGCGCTCCAGCTCGCCAGGTCGTCGGAGCGCGAGAGTGCGATCTCCCCGCTCGAACCGGCAGCCGCCTCGTGGCTCGGACGGTGAAAGAGGATCCACTTGCCGCCGATGCGTTCGGACAGGAGCGCGGCGTTCTTGTCGTCTGCGCCCTTGATCACGCCCTGTCGGTCAACCGTGCGGAAGTCGTCGGTCAGCGCCAGGTAGACGGCCGGTCCAGGCGGCCCGTACGACGTGCACGTGATCGACCAGCGTCCGAGCTCCGGTATCCAGACGACGCGAGGATCCTCGAAGCCCCATTCTTCGCTCTCGATCCCCGCGACGGGCGCGAGCAGTGGCTCGGGGTCGATCGTCCAGCCGTCGACGCCGTTGCTCGAGCGTGCCACGCTCAGGTGGGAGATACCTCGGA
Source organism: uncultured Thermoleophilia bacterium (assembly GCA_963703445.1). Lineage (GTDB taxonomy): Bacteria > Actinomycetota > Thermoleophilia > Gaiellales > Gaiellaceae > PALSA-600. The sequence continues at coordinate 356,642 of CAVPEK010000007.1, forward strand.
GATCCTCGACGCGGGCGAGGATGAGTGTTTCACCGCCGACGATTGCCGCAGCCGGGTTGAACACGGCGTTCACCGGATACGGCCAGTCGGCCGAGGTGAGGATCGGATTGGCGGGGTGGCGTTCGAACAGTTCCCGCCTGCTCACGCGACAGCCTCGACGACCCGCGGCGAAATGACCGGCGAGAGATCGGATGCGTCGAGGAGCAGCGCCGCGCGATGGAAGGCGAGCGTCGATTCCGCCCCCTCGTTGTGGTTGGTGTCCTCAGCTCCCAGGCCGTCGCTGCAGCCCCCGGTGGCGAAGTCGTAGAGCGGACGGTTCAGATGGTTGCGGCCCAGGAACCAGTCGAACGCGAGCCGCGCCCGCACGCCGTGTGCGCGATCGCCGGTGACTGCGAACGCCATGAGCTCCGCCTCGACGAAAGCCGAGGCCTCCAGCGGCTGTTCGTCGCCGCTGCCCGGTGCGTCTTCGTGCCGCTTTCTGCCGAGGTGGCCGGTCGGCCGCAGCATTCCGTTCGCGAGGCCGGACTGGTCGCCGAGCCAGCGCAGCGCCTCGAGCCCGGAGGCGACCTCGTCTTCCCGTCCGAGCGCCGCGCCGCCGGCGATCAACGCCTGAGGCAGGCGTGCGTTGTCGTAGGCGAGCTCGTCTTCGAACCAGAGCCAGCCCTCGGACGCCGTCGTCTGGAATGCGGTCGAGAGGCGGTCGACGCAGCATTCGAGGAGCCGGCGTGCCGGGTCGTCGAGCCGGTCGGGATCGAGCCGAGCGAGCCCGAGCGCCGCGTACGCATCGGTCCTCAGCGAGGTGGGTCCGTCGAGCCCGCGGACCAGTGAGTCGAGTAGCCGCTGCGTCGGCTCGACGAGCGCGGTCGCCCAGGCCGTGGAGAGGATCTCGCCGAGTGCCCAGATCGCGCGGCCGACGTGGTCGCCGACGTGAGGCGCGTCGAGCCAGCGACGGTCGTAGGCCATGAAGTTGCGCATGCCGGGGCGTTCGTCGGTCGCGTCGTGCAGGAACGCGAGCGAGCGGTAGACGATCGGCGTCCACAGCTGTTCGTCGGAGCGGCGCCCGAGCTCGAGCGCGACAACCGCGAGCCGAGCGACGTCGTCGACGCAGTATCCGCTGCGTCGGTTCGGAATCGCCCCGTGCGCGTGCTGCACGATCCCGGCGTCGTCGACCATCGTCAGGAGGTGGTCGTGCCGGAAGCTGGCGGGCTGAGGCTCCAGGCTGACGACGGAACTGCGGTGCGGAGTGAGCTCGGCTGCGTCGTGCAGCACCTTGGCGGTTGCGACGGCGACCGAGGGCCAGCTGACGGCCGCCCCGATGCGCCGTGCCTCGGCCCGAGCCGCGGCGAGCAGATCCGGGTTGTCGATCAAGCGGCAGACGGCTGCGCTCACCGCCCCGGGGTCGGCGAACGGCACGAGCTTGCCGGCGCCGCTCTCGAGCATGTCCTCGGCATAGCGGTAGGGCGTCGAGACGACTGCGCACCCGGCGGCGATCGCAAAGGTGAGCGCACCCGACGAGGTCTGGTCCGGGTCGAGGTACGGAGTGATGAACACCGAGGTCATCGCGAGCAGATCGGCGATCTCGTCGATGGCCAGGAAGCGATCGTCGAACTCGACATGCTCTTCGAGCCCGAGCTCTGCCACGAGCTGTTGGAGCGACAGGCGGTATCGCTCGCCTTCTCGCTGGGCGACGCCGGGATGCGTGCGTCCCGCGACGACATACAGCACCTCGGGATGCTCTTCGATGATCGCCGGGAGCGCCCTCAGCACGTTCTCGATCCCCTTGCCCGACGAGAGGAGGCCGAAGGTCGAGAGGACGAACCGGCCGTCGAGTCGCCCGGCGCGGCGGTGAGCCGGCCCGCCTGCGGCCGCTCGCTCGACGAGCAGAGTCGGAGCGCCGTGCGGGACGACCCGGATCTTGGCCTCCGGGCATGTGCCGTTGTCGACGAGCAGGCGCAGAGCCGATTCGGTCATGACGATGACCAGCTCGGCGTGGCCGCAGAGCGTTTCGAGGACGCGCGCCTGGTGCGTCGTCGGGTGCGAAAGGACCGTGTGCAGTGTCACGACAAGCGGCTGCGTCAGCTGCTCGGCCAGCGAGAGGATGTATTCACCGTCTCGCCCACCGAAGATGCCGTACTCATGCTCGAGCAGCACGACCTCGACGTTTCGGCGGCCGAGGATGCGCGCGGCCCGGACGTAGTCGCCACGGGTCCCCTGCGTGATCGTCGCCACGACGCCCGGCCGTTGCGGACGGGAGGGATCGTCGACGATCACCACTTTCGCCACCGACTCGACGTCGTCCAGGCCGATCAGCGACGCACGAACGTCGGCGGCGAACGTCCCGATCCCGCACGCGCGCGGCGGGTACGTGGAGACGATGGCTGCGCGCATCCCTGCGGGCGCGCCGCCGTTCCGAAGAGCTTTGAGCATCCGTGCACCCCGATCGATCGTTCGCCGCGCGGGAATCGCACGGCGACCGTTCTGCGCTGCGGCCGGCGGTGACGTCGAAGAGGAAGTTGCTGGTAACTCGGCGGCTTCGATGCCAGGAGTAACGCCTTGACCACGGTAGCCGAATCGATCGCCCGTCGTTCCCGGCCTGAATCCGGCACCACTCTGTTACAACCTCCTGATGCGTTTTCTGATTCTCGCGTTGGTCGCAGCGATGGCCTTCGCCGCTTCGAGCAGTGCCCGCTCAGCAGGCCCGCCGGCCTCGTGGCTCGCACAGGCGCGTTGTGTCCATGCGCACGAGGGGCCGTGGACGGCGAACACGGGCAACGGCCACTTCGGCGGCATGCAGTTCTCGGCCCAGACATGGATGCGGATGAAGGGGCGCGCGGTCCCGGCGTTCCGGCACCCGGGCGATCCGTTGTTCCCGTTCATGGTCTCGCCGAGCGAGCAGCTCCACCGGGCCTGGCTCCTCTGGCTGCACGACGGGCGCAGCTGGCGCTCGTGGGGCGCGGTCGGCGCCGTCTGTGCAGCGGCGCCTGCGGCCACGCCCTAGCCCGAGCATCTTCGACGTCAGCGGCGGCCGTGCTTGCAGGCCGCCGCTGACGTCGTTCGAGTGCAGGTCAGGTCACGCGCCGGCCGCGTTCGGCTCGATGTTCTGGTTGAGCCGGAACACGTTGCTCGGGTCGTAGTCGTTCTTGAGCGCGACCAGGCGGTCGTAGGTGTCGCTGCCGTACGAGTCCCGGGCAGCGTCCGTGTCGCCGAGGAAGTTGACGTAGGCCCGACCGGTGGTTGCATCCGCTGCCGCGTCGACCACGGCCCGCGACCACGTTCTGTGCGCATCTCCTACGGCCGGGTCGTGCCAGCCGGTCACGGCGTTCAGCAGGAACGGCATCGACCGCTCGGCGAACGCAGTCGCATCGTCGGCGACGCGGGCGACGGCGCCGCCCATCTGGTGCACATGGATCTCGCACTGTGGGCCGGGAGCCGCGAGATGGAGATCGGCCAGCCGGTCGATCAGCTCGTCGTCGAGGCGAGACAGGTTCGTCGCCTTGAAGTACGAGTTGATGCCTTTGCCCCACAGTGGATCGATCAGCGTCTGGATCACGTTGTACGGCATCGGGCCGAGGAGGTCGGCGATCGGCTCCGCCACATCCCGGAACTCGCTCACGAGCGAGTCGCCCGTCTCGAGCGGCCCGGCGGAGACCGCGATGATCGCCGCGACCTTCTTCCCGTGCCATTCCGCAGGGATCACCGGCAGCGGCGGTGCGGTCGTGAGGTTGACGACGGCCGTGATCTCGTCGGGAGCGTTCTCCGACCAGGCGCGGAACGCGTGCATCAGGTCACGGTCGGCGTCGGCTGAGTAGAAGATCGGGCCGGCGTAGACCATCGGCCCCACCTGGTGCAGTGCGAGCTCGAACTGTGTGACGACGCCGAAGTTCCCCCCGCCTCCGCGCAGGCCCCACAGCAGATCGGTGTTCTCCGTCTCGCTTGCATGCACGAGGCGGCCGTCCGCGGTGACGACGTCGGCTCCGACGAGGTTGTCGCATGCGAGCCCGCACTGCCGCATCAGCCACCCGATCCCCCCGCCGAGCGTGAAGCCGCCGACACCGGTGGACGAGACGAGACCGCCGGTCGTTGCGAGGCCGTACGCCTGCGTTTCGTGGTCGACGTCCGCCCACACGGCTCCGCCCCCGATCGTTGCGCGGCGAGCGTCGGGGTCGACCCGCACGCTCTTCATCGGCGAGAGGTCGATCACCATGCCGCCGTCGCAGGTCGAGAACCCCGCGACGCTATGGCCTCCGCCGCGAACGGCGATGGTGAGGTCGTTGCTGCGCGCGAAGCCGATCGCTGCCGCCACGTCGGCGGCACCGGTGCACCTGACGATGAGGGCGGGCTGCCGACCGTCGTGTGCGCCGTTCCAGACGCGGGCTGCCTCCGCGTAACCCTCGTCGTCGGCGGTCAGGATCTCTCCCCGCACCGCCTCCCGCAGCTCCTGAACCGTTGCTTCCCCGAGGACCGGGGCGATGGTCTGGCTCATGACTTTCTTCCTTTCGTCTTGGCTTGCCGAACAGGTGTATCCGGCGCGCCTTTGCCTGCTCTTAGCGGCTCCTTAGCAAGGCTGCGAAGCCGCTCGTCGATGGTCGCGACGCCGAGCGCGTCGTCCCGCGACGCATAGCGCTCCCGTGCGTCGTGCAGAAGCTCGGCCGCCTGCTTCGGTGTTGCCGCGGAGCACGGCGACCTCGGCAAGCCCCGCGACCGTGCTCGCCAGCCAGCGCTCGCGCTGCGTCGCGCCCAGCACCGAGAGTGCCTCGCGCAGGGCGGACTCTGCAACGTCGAGCCTCTCGCGCGCGATCGCGAGGTCGGCGGTCCGCCAGAGCGTGCTGGCGAGGCCCCAGCGGTCGCCTGCCCGCCGGAAGATGTCGCGAGCCTCGGCGAGGTGGCGCTCTGCGTGGTCGTAGTCGCCCGCGATCGTCTCGACCAGGCCGAGCCCAGAGAGGACGAGCCCGCGCCCGCGCCTGTCACCGAGCCCGGCCCGTAGCTCGAGAGCCCGTTCGAGGTGCGCGTGCGCTGCGGCGAGGTCACGCTCGGCGAGCGACGTGTAGGCGCGGCGGACGAGCACCGTGGAGACCCCGGCTTCGTCCCCGGCCGCCTCGAATCGGGCTTCGCTCTCGTTCAGCAGCGCCCAGGCTCTCACGAGATCTCCCCGAACGCGCGCGATCGCGGCCTGGTTCGCCAGGGCGTAACTGGCTGCCGCGGCGCAGGAGATCTCGACGAACGGCTGCAACGTGTCCTCGAACAGGTGCCGGAGGCCCGGTTGCTCGTCGGGCTGGCTCATCCGGATCTCCGCGATGTTCAGTGGGGACGGAATTGTGTCGGTCGACTCCTCGAGCGAGCGGAACAACGCGATGCTTTCCGCGATCAGGTCATCGGTCCGCCGTAGATCGCCGGCGATCCAGGCCGACACACCGAGGGAGTGGATACTGATCGCCTCGCCGGCCGCGAATCCGTCCCTGCGTGCCAGCGCAAGCGCTTGCTCCAGCCAGGGCAGCGCCACCTCTGCAATGTCGCCGGCGATTCCGAACTCACCGAGGAACTGCAGGGCCCGCCATTCGCGGTGCGCGTCACCGATCTCGGACGCAACGGCGCGGCTTTGCTCGGCGAGGGGCATGCCCGCCGACAGCGAGCCGCTGCGAAACTCGATCGCGGCTGCGGCCAGCAGCGCCTCGGCGCCCAGGGTCGTCCGTTCGGGGCAGGCTTCGAGGGCGACGGCAAACCGTCGCCGAGCCTCGTCGAGCTCGATGCGACGCAGCCAGAACGGCAACAGTGCGACACACAGGCGCAGCGCGTCGTGCGGAGCGTGCACGAGCAGCGTGTCGAGGGCGGCGCGCAAGTTCGGCGTCTCGCGGTCGAGCTGTGCCGATCCCTGCTCACGCTCGGCCAGCGAGAGAGCCCAGCCGGCGTGCTGTCTTGCGAGGGTGGGCGCCTCCGCGGCCTCGGCGAGCCGCTCACGCGCGTACATGCGAACGGTCTCGAGCAGCCGATAGCGCCGCCCGCCCTGTCCCTCCTCGACGGCAATCAGAGACTTCTCCGCGAGACGAGCAAGAACGTCGGCGACCTCGGCCGCTTCGAGCCCGTCGCCGGCACAAGCCTCCTCCGCGGCCTCGAGCTCGAAGCCGCCCGCGAAGATCGCAAGCCGACGGAACAGGACCTGTTCGTCCGGCTCCAGGAGATCGTGGCTCCACTGAAGGGTCGCGGTCAAGGTCTGCTGCCGCGTCGGCGCGACGTGGCTTCCCGTCCGCAGCAGGCGGAAGCGGTCATCGAGCCGCTCGGCGATCGCGGCCGGGCTGAGCACGCCCACCCGTCCTGCGGCCAGCTCGAGCGCAAGTGGCAGCCCGTCGAGGCGGAAGCAGATGCGCGCCACGTCGTCCGCGTTCTCGGCGCCGAGCTCGAACCCCGGTGAGGCCGCCGCGGCACGATCGACGAACAGCGAGACGGACTCGTATGCGAGGAGCTGCTCCAGCGGGAGCGGCCGGTCCGGGCTGGGGATGTCGAGCGACGGGACGCGGAAGACGACCTCCCCTGCGACCCGCAGCGGCTCGCGGCTCGTGGCGACGATCGTCAGCTGGGGCGCAAGGCGAAGCAGCCGGTCCGAAAGGGCGGCCGTCGCCGCCAGGACGTGCTCGCAGTTGTCGAGCACGAGCAGCAGTGTTCGCGTCGAGAGAACGTCGATCACCGCTTCGACGACGTCCTGCGCGGGCAGAGCGCGAATATCGAGCGCGGATGCGATCGCCTCGGGGATCAGGCGTGCGTCTGCGATTGCGGCCAGTTCGACGAGCGCGGCGCCGGCCTCGTACGACGACTCGGCGCTGCGGGCGAGCTCGAGTGCGAGCCGGGTCTTCCCGGCCCCGCCGGTCCCGGAGAGCGTGAGGAAGCGCGTGCGACGAAGCAGCGACGTCAATTCCGCCAGCTCCTGCGAGCGGCCGATGAACGAGCTCGCGTCGGCCGGGAGCCCGAAGGGCCTTGCGGAACCGAGCGCAGCGGACTCCTCCTCGAGCTCGGCGGCCAGCGTCGAGAGCTCCTCGCGGCGCGTTTCCGCCCAGTCGTCGTAGCGGTTTTCAGGCAGCAGCTCGCCGGTGTAGAGCGCGACCGCCGTGCGGTATGCACCCGGTGTCTCGAGTCGGCGGGCGTCTGCGGCTGCGAGCTCGAACCGGTCGACGTCGATGTCTGCTGTGAGCGAGAGGACCTCGTCTCGCAGTTCGATCGCCTCGGCATCGAGCGTGCGCCGCGCGACATGCACTGCCTGGTGGAGGTTGTTCGCGGCCGCGGCCGGACCGAGGTCTCGCCAGAGGACGTCCATCGCCTGCTCTCGGTGGAGCCTGTGTCCCGGCGCGAGCGCGAGCAGCTTCACGAGCTCGCGCGCTTTCTTCAGCCGCCAGGCGGTCGCGGGAACCGCGACACCGTTCACCTCGGCCGAGAAGCCACCCAGAAGGCTGACGTTGACATCACCCATCCTGCGGACAACCTAAACCGCCCGGCCTGGTCGGGGCCATCTCGCGGCGACCGGCCGACTCCATGGGACGGCGCTAAGGGTCCGCAAAGCGAGCGCAAAGCAGCTGCAAAGAACGGCGTCCTAGCTTCCGTGTGCGAAACGTCGAATGCACGTCGGACAGGAGGACACACATGAACATCAAGCTGCTCGGCCTGGCACTCGTTGGCGCTCTTGCGCTTGCCGCTCCATCGTTCGGGGGTGGCCAGCCGATCGTCGCAAAGCCGCTCGCGGTCGGAATGATGAAGGCGACGACCATTCACGCGACCGCCGGTGCGATGGTGCTCGAGTCGATCAGGATCGCGCCCGGCGGGAGCTTCGGGTGGCACACGCACGGCTCGCCCGTCGCCGTCGTGGTGACCGGCGGCACGCTCACCGTCTTCGATCCATCCGTCGGGAAGTGCGCGCCGTTCAAGGTCACAAAGGGTCAGTCATTCGTCGAGCCCGCGAACCACGTTCACCTGGCGCGGAACGACACCAAGAAGCCCGTGACGCTCTATGCGATGTATCTCGGCCTTTCCAACACCGGGAAGGCGAACGTCGGCGCGAGCGCCCCGGCCGGCTGCAACGCCTGATGTCCCCCGACCGGCGGGCCGCAACTGCGGCCCGCCGGTCGACGCTCGATCGCGCTACGCAGGCACGGGGGCCAGCTCGCGGCGAACAGCGGGCGCGACCTCGGTGCCGAACAGTTCGATCGAGCGCATGATCTTCGCGTGCGGCATGGTCCCGACGCTGAACTGGACGAGAAAGCGATCGTGAGCGAACAGCTCGTGCTGATAGATGATCTTCTCGACGATCTGTTCGGGGTTGCCGACGAAGTTCGCGCCGCGACGGGTCGCAGCGGCGTTGTAGTCGGTGCGCGTGTGCGGCGCCCAGCCGCGTTCGCGGCCGATCTTGTCCATCATCGCCGCGACGTACGGGAACGACTCGTCCAACGCCTGCTCGGCGGTGTCTGCGATGTAGCCGTGTGAGTTGATGCTCAGTTGCAGCCGTCCATGGCCCGCTTCTTCGCCCGCGCGGCGGTGCAGGTCGGCAAAGGGCACGAAGCGCTCGGGCAGCCCGCCGATGATGGCGAGCGCCATGGGGAGGCCGAGGGTGCCCGCGCGCAGCGCCGACTCGGGCGAACCGCCGACCGCCACCCAGACCGGGAGGGGCTGCTGGAGCGGCCGGGGATAGACACCTCTGTTGTCGATTGCGGGACGGTGGCCGCCAGGCCAAGTGACGTGCTCGGACTCTCGCAGCGCGAGCAGCAGCCGCAGCTTCTCCTCGAACAGCTCGTCGTAGTCGCGCAGATCGAACCCGAAGAGCGGGAACGACTCGATGAACGAACCGCGGCCGGCCATGATCTCGGCGCGCCCGTCCGAGAGGAGGTCGAGCGTGCTGAAGTCCTGGAACACGCGAACCGGGTCGTCGGAGCTCAGCACCGAGACGGCGCTCGTGAGCCTGATCGTCCTCGTGCGCGCCGCAGCGGCCGCGAGCACGACGGCGGGCGACGACACGGTGAAATCGGGCCGATGGTGCTCGCCGACACCGAAGATGTCGAGGCCGACCTGGTCGGCAAGCTCGATCTCCTCGAGCAGGTCGCGCAACCGCTCGCGCGGGCTGATCTCGGCCGAGGTCAGCTCCGCAAACGTGTAGATGCCCAGTTCCACGCTCGCACAGTAGCAGATACTTGCTCGCGCAAGTATCTGCTGACCCTGCCGGTTTCGGAAGATCGGCTGGGCCGCCGACCCCTGTCGGGCGGCCCAGCCGGTGTGCCCCCAAGTCATCTCCAGAGGAAGAGACGAACAGCCAAGCTATCAAAACAAAAGTAATATTCGCCGCCAGTCGCTTTACTTTTTGTAGTATCAGCCGGGCGATGAAGGAAGCACCCACTCTCGAGCTCGTCCTGAAACGCAACTCGGTCGAGCGGATGAAGCGCGACAAGACCCCGCTCGGCATGCTCGACGAACTGCCTGCGCTCATCGCCGCCGGCTACGAACAGGTCGACGAAGAGGATCTCGTGCGGCTCAAGTGGTGGGGGCTGTACCACGACAAGCCCAAGATCGGGACCTTCATGTTGCGCATCAAGATCCCCGGCGGAGTCACGTCTCCTGCGCAGCTTCATGCGATCGGGGAGATCTCGAATGTCCACGGCCGGGGCGAGGGTGAGCTCACGACTCGCCAAAACGTGCAGCTTCACTTTCTCGAGCTCGCGAGCCTGCCCGACGTGTTCGAGCGGTTGCACGGCTCCGGGCTGACCACTGCGGGCGCGTGCGGTGACACGGTGCGCAACATCACCGGCTGCCCGCTGGCAGGCAAGGCGCACGACGAGCTGTTCGATCCCACCCCGGTGCTCGAGGAGGCGGCGGCCCTCTTCTACGGTAATCCGGACTACTCGGACCTGCCGCGGAAGCACAAGATCTCGATCACCGCATGTGCCGACAGCTGCGCTGCGCCGGAGATCAACTGCATCGCACTCGTCGGTGCGATCCGTAACGGCGAGGAGGGCTTCGGCGTGCTCGTCGGCGGCGGGCTCTCGTCGGTGCCGCGCATCGCGCGCGACCTCGGGATCTGGGTGCCGAAGGCGGAGGCGGTCGCGGTGCTCGCAGCGATCCTGGACGAGTGGCGTGAAGATCTTCGCTATCGCGTTTCGCGCGTGAAGGCTCGGCTGAAGTTCATGATCGACGACATCGGCCCCGAGGGGATGCGTGCCCTCGTCGAGGCGCGTCTGGACCGGCGGTTCGACGACTTCGAGCTGCCGCAGGCGCCGCCACCGGACAACCACCTCGGCGTGCGCCGGCAGAAGGACGGTCTCTCCTCGGTCGGCGTTCCGGTGCATCTCGGGCTCATCACCGGCGACCAGATGATCGCGCTCGCGGAGCTCGGTCACGAGTTTCGCATCACGCGGCAGCAGAACTTCGTGCTCACCGATGTCGCAGATGTAGGGCGTGTCGAACGTCGACTGGCCGAGGTCGGGCTGCCGCTCGATGCGGGAGCGCTCCGTGGCGACGCAGTCGCCTGCACGGGCGAGCCCCACTGCAACTTTTCGGTCACCGAGACGAAGTCACGGATGGACGGCCTGGTGCAGATGCTCGAGGAGCGCTTCGGGCCGACGATCGACGGTCTGCGGCTACATCTCGACGGATGCCCGCATGCGTGCGCACACCACTGGGTCGGTGACCTCGGCTTCCAGGGAACGACCGTGCGGGATGCGGAGGGAAAGCGCCATCAGGCCTACGACGTGTTCCTCCGCGGCAGTCTCGACCGCCCGGCTGCGATCGCGCGGCCGGTGTTCAAGCGTGTCCCGACCGAGGAGCTCGACGACGCCGTGACGGGCCTCGTGGCCGGCTGGGTGGACGCCCGCGCGGCCGGCGAGACGTTCAGGTCGTTCTGCGACCGCTCCACCGACGACGAGCTCGGACACCTTGCGGGCCGTGAGCCGGCCAAGACCCGACAGAAGGAGACAGCGTGACCGACCGGCGTAGGCTCGACGGAGCCGGCCCAGTAGCGCAGGTGCCGGCTTTGCCGGTGCCGGAGCGGGATGTCGAACTGCTGGACGATCTGGAAGCGGGTGAGCTGAGCGTTCAGTTCGAGGGCGAGGAGCCGGAGGTCGTGCTCGAGTGGGCGATCGAACGGTTTGCGCCGCGGATCTCGATCTCGACCGCGTTCCAGACCGACGGAGCGGTGCTGCTGCACATGGCATACGAGATCGACCCGACGATTCGGATCTTCAGCGTCGATACCGGACGTCTCCCGGGTGAGACCTTCGAGTTGATCGAGCAGATGCGCGAGCGTTATCCGCAGCTTCAACTCGACCTGCTCTCGCCGGCGGCGCCGCCCGTGAATGCGATGGTCGCGAAGCACGGTCCGAACCTGTTCTACAAGAGCGTCGAGAACCGCTTGCTGTGCTGCCAGGTGCGCAAGGTGCTGCCGCTGCAACGCCACCTGGCCGGCCTGGACGCATGGATCACCGGATTGCGCCGTGACCAGTGGGCGACGCGAACCGACATCCGCAAGGTGGAGATCGATCACGACCACGGAGCGATCGTGAAGCTGAACCCGCTTGCCGAGTGGACCGAGGACGAGGTCTGGGACTACGTTCGCGAGCATGAGCTTCCCTACAACTCGTTGTACGACAAGGGCTTCACGTCGATCGGCTGTGCGCCGTGCACTCGTCCGACCAAGGACGGCGAAGATCTGCGCGCGGGGCGCTGGTGGTGGGAGACGAACGCTCCCAAGGAGTGCGGGATCCACTGCGCGATCGAGACCGGTGGGCTCGAGCACGAGCTGAACGCTCTCCTCGGCGAGCGCGGCGGCGATGACTGACGCCGTCACGCTCAAAGGCGAGGCTCGGGAGGTTGCGCTCGCGGAGGCGCAGACCGTTCAGGCGATGGCGCGCGACGAGACCATGCGTGGACGACTCGCGGAGCTTGTGGGAGCGGTCGACGACGGCGGAGTCGAGGGTGACTCGGCTGAGCTGCTCGAGTCGGTGCTCGAGCTCGGCCTGCAAACCGGTCGCATTCGCGCCTACTACGGCCCCGGCGGAGAGCAGGCTGCGCTCACCACCTTGCGGAAGCTTCCGCGCGGGCGCGTCCGGTCCGACAGCGCACGCGAGGTGACGTCGGCGCTGCAGGCTCTGACGGGCGCACGGATCGATGCGGTGAAGATCGCTGCTGTCGCGCCAGGCGCATTCACCCTCTCGATCGAGGCGGACGGGCTGGAGGCGACGGTGCGCCTCGACGGCACCGGAGCACGCGTGACGAGCGTGGGCACGTGAGCTACTACATGGCCTGCCTCGATCTGCGCGGCCGCGACTGCCTCGTCGTCGGTGGGGGCCGGGTCGCGACGGAGAAGGTGCAGGGCCTGCTCGACTGCGACGCGCGGGTGACGGTCATCGCACCGCAGATCGACGACGAGCTGTGGCGTCTGCCGGTCTCCAAGCTCCTGCGCGCGTTCGAGCCGGGAGATGCAGCCGATCGATTCCTCGTGATCGCGGCGACGAACGACCGCTCCGTCAACATCGAGGTCGCATCGGTCTCCAGGCTGTGCAACGTCGCGGACGACCCAGAGCTCTGCAGTTTCATCTTGCCGGCGATCGTCCGGCACGACCCGATCGTCGTCGGCGTCTCGACCGGCGGTGCATCGCCGGCTCTCGCCCAACGGATTCGGGACGACATCGCGGACGTTGTCGGGCCGCGGCATGCGGAGCTCGCCCGGCTCCTGCAAGCGCTCCGACCGTGGGCCAAGCGCGAGCTGCCCACCTACGAGGCCCGTCGTGATTACTTCCAGCGTGTCGTCGAAAAGGTTCTCGCGTGACGGTCGCGATCGTGGGTGCGGGGCCGGGCGACCCGGGACTTGTGACGGTGCGGGCGCTCGAGCTCGTCCGGGCGAGCGAGATCCTCGTCTACGACCGGCTGGTCTCGCTCGACCTCGTCAGCCAGGCGGTCGGCGCGACGCGGATCGCGCGCGAGTCCCTGAGTCAGGAGGAGGTCAACGATCTCCTCGTTCATCACGGCAAGCAAGGCCGCCGGGTGGTGCGGCTCAAGGGCGGTGACCCGTTCATCTTCGGCCGTGGCGCCGAGGAGGTTGCGGCGCTCGCGGCCGCGGGCGTGGAGTACGAGGTCGTACCGGGGCTTTCGACGCTGACGGCGATCCCGGGGCTGGCCGGCATCCCCCTGACCGCCCGGGGTGTCGCCGCACAGCTGACCGTGCTCACCGGGACCTCGGGTGACGGACGTGAGCTCGACTACGAACGGCTCGCCGGGACGCCGGGAACGCTCGTGATCTTCATGGGCCTTGCCCGCCTCGAGACGATTGCCGACAACCTGATCCTCGCCGGGCGCTCGGTCGACGAGCCCGCCGCGGTCATCTCCCGCCTCTCCCTCCCGGGCGTGGAGCGCAGGATCGGCACCCTGGGGACGATCGCAGGCGACGCGCGCGGCCTGGCCTCGCCCGCCGTGGTGGTGATCGGCGACGTGGTCGCTCACGCCTCGCAGCTGCAGACGGTGATCGAGCTCGCGCGGCGGCGCGAACGCCTAGATCTCTCCGGGCACCGGTTCCGCGTGGAGATCGCCGGCTTCGTGGTGCCCGAAGGCCTCCTCGGGCCGGCGTTGCGGGATCGCGAGGCCGACGAGGACGCCGACGGCCAGGGCTGCCGCGCAGGCGGCGAAGGCGAGCGTGAACCCATGGGGCGTGGGGTACCCGTTCGAGGCCAGGGTCCCGGCGAGGATCGACGCTGTCGCGGCGCCGCCGAAGGCGCCGCCGACGGTCCGCGTGACGGTGTTCATGCCGGTCGCGACCCCGGTCTGCTCCGGGCCGACGTTCTCGATGATCAGGTTTGCCATCGCCGCGAACGCGAGGCCGATCCCCGCGCCGAGCAGCGCGGCCGCGAGGTAGATCTCCCAGCGTTCGCTCGCGGGCGAAGGCGAGGATCGTGAACGACGCCATCGCGAACAGCCCGCCCGCGAGCAGCGGAGGCTTCGATCCGAACCGCTTCTCGAAGCGGCCGGTCTGTGAGCCGACGATCAGCATCATCAGCGTCGTGGGCACGAGGAACAGGCCGGCCTGCGTCACGGAGCTGCCGAACCCGTAGCCCGCATCGGTCGGCGTCTCCACGTATTGCGGCAGGACGATGAACGACGAGTACATCCCGAACCCGAGCAGGAGCGCCACGGCGTTGGTCGTCCAGACGCCGCGGATCCGCATCATGCGCATGTCGACGAGCGGGTGGTCGGATCTCGACTCGCTGCGGACCCAGAAGGCGAGCAGGACGACTCCGGCCACGATCAGGCCGATCGTCTTCGCCGAAAGCCAGTGCCAGGATGCCGTCTCGCTGACGGCGATCAACACGGCCGCGAGACCGGTCGACATCAGGGCCGTGCCGGCCCAGTTGATCCGGCCCGGAATGCGGATCGGCGACTCCGGCACGAACACCTGGATCAGCGCGGTCGCGATCACGATCGGGATCAGCGGCAGCCAGAAGAGGTAGTGGTAGGAGAGGTGGTCGACGATCGGGCCCGAGAGGACGACGCCGACGCCGCCGCCGACGCCGAGCAGCGCCGACATCAGGCCGATCCCGCCGGCAACCTTCTCGCGTGGGAACTCGTCGCGGATGATCCCGAAGGCGAGCGGAAAGATTCCGCCCGCGGCGCCCTGGATGACGCGGCCGACGAGCATCACGGCGAGCGTCGTCGAAATCGCAGAGACGAACGTGCCGACGGCGAGGAGCACGAGGACGATCATCAGAAGCCGCGCCTTCCCGTACATGTCGCCGAGCCGGCCGATCAGAGGCGTCGCGATGGAGGCGCTCAGGAGATATGCCGTGAGCACCCAGCTGACCGAGTTCTCGGACGTGTGCAGGGCGTGCTGGAGCTCGGGTAGGGCCGGCGCGACGAGCGACTGGAGCAGGGCGTACGAGATGCCGGCGGTGGCCAGGAGCGCGAACGTGATTCCGTAGTGCTGGCGATGCGCTGCGTCGGTCCCGGCAGCCTGGTGATTCGGCATCGACCGACGGTAGCAAAAAGCGGAGTTGTGCCTCCGTTTCGGCTACCGTCCGGGTATGGCCGAGATCACCGGTGAGCGAGTCGGCGGACGCCGAGACGCGCAGCGAAACCACGAGCTGCTCGTCGAGGCGGCCCGCGAGTTGTTCATGGAGCAGGGGGTGGAGGCCCCGCTCGAGGAGGTCGCGCGGCGGGCCGGCCTCGGCATCGGCACGCTCTACCGGCACTTCGCGACGCGCGATGCGCTCGTCGAGGCGATCGTCGAGCGGCGGATGGGCGAGCTGCTGACCATCGCCGAGGCCGCACTCGCCGAGCCCGACGGCTGGGAGGGTCTCGTTCGGCTTCTGGAACGCACGCTCGAGCTGCAGGCCGCAGACCGGATGCTCAAGGACGTCCTGATGCGTTATTCGCCGGAGACCGCGCGGCTCGAGAGCGCGCGTGAGGAGGTGCGCCGGTTGTTCGAACGGATCCTCGTCCGCGCACGTGACGAGGGAACTCTGCGAAGGGACTTCGCGCTTCCCGATCTGGCTCTGCTGCTCTGGTCGTTCGCACCCGTGATCGATGCGACGGCCAAGGTCGCGCCCAACGCCTGGCGGCGCCACCTGCGCTGGCTGCTCGACGGGTTGCGCGCCGACGCCGCGGGCGACCAGACCGAGGCGGTGCTCACCGATGAAGAGCTGCGTGCGTCGATGCGGGCGCTCAGCGAACGGCGGACGAGCCGGTAGCGACGACGTCGGCGAGCCAGCGGCTGACGGCATCGGCCAGTGCCTGAAGGTCGCTCTGCAGCCGGTGGTCGCCGGCGATCTCCACGACGGTGCGTCCGGCACCGCGGCGGCGGGATCCCGAACGCGTCGCGCAATCCCTGCACGACCAGGGTCGGGACGGTGACGGCGTCGAGCTCGGCAAGACGGCTCGGCGCCGGAGCACTTCCGCTGCGGCGTGGCGGCTGCAGGGGAAAGGCCAGGCAGAGAACGCCGATCGCGCCGGTCTCGGCGGCGGTCCGGCACGCGACCCGCGCTCCCGACGACCGTCCGCCGACGATCAGGGGCAGCCCGTGCAGCTCGGAACCGGTGAGGCGATCAACGACGGCTGTCCACGCGGCGTCGAGCTGGTGCGCGGGTGCGGGTGAGCGTCGACCGGCCACGCGGTAGGGCTGTTCGACGAGCGCCACACTGATCGATTCCGCGCGCGCTGCATCTCTCGCGGTGACGAGATCCCGCGCCGTCACGCCCCCGCCGGCCCCGTGGCCCAGGACCAACGCACCGACCGGCCGTTCCGCGGGGTGCAGGTGCACCTTCGCCGGGCCGTGGGGCGTGCTCACCTCGATGGTCGCCAAAGGCTCAGCTCCGGCGGACCGCGTTATCTGGGCGAGCGGGGCAGCACGCCGCGCCAGAGCCGCGCGAGCAGATAGGTCGGCACGAGCCACACGACCACGAACGCGACGAGCGCCGCGGCGGATGCGCCGTGGATGAGCGCCACCAGGCCCAGCACGACGAGCAGCGAGAAGCTGAACAACAGCCAGGCACCGGTGAGGAGCACCGCGAGCCCACCGCGCACGGCGGTCTGGGCAAACGGCATCGTGCGGGGGAGCCCCGCGAGTGCGCCGCGCAGCTCCTTCAGGGACCGTGCGCGCAGCACGACCTCGGTCCGGGCAGAGAGCTCGTCGAGGGTCAGCCTGCCGCGAAGGAAGTTCTCGCGCAGGGCTGCGACTGCCTGGTCGCGGTCCCGATCGCCGGCCAACACCATAGGTAGATGCTAGCGCGCTCTCAGGGCAGGTCGAGCCGCATGAACACCGAGACATCCGCGGCGGCGCCCTCGAACTCGCGCCCGGGATACGACTCGCTCGGCACGAACCCGACGCTCCGATAGAGCGCATGGGCGGAATGCATGAACGATGCGCTTTCCAGAAAGACCGTTTCGCAGCCGAGCGCACGCGCGTCGTCGACAAGCCGGCGGACGATCGTCCGGCCGACGCCGAGCCCCCGAGCGGTCGGCCGCACGAACATCCGCTTGATCTCGCCCACCGTCGTGCTCAGGAGCTTCAGGCCTCCCACGCCGGCCGCCTCGCCGTCGACCTCGGCGACGTAGAGCCGCCCGCCGGATTCGAGCACCTCGTCGAGCACGCTGGCCCGGTGGTCGCTCTCCGGCGGGATGACGATCCCGAACTCGGCGCGAATTCGCTGGGTCGCCCAGTCGCCGAACTCCCGCGCGAGCATCGTCGCGACGGCGAGGTCCTCGGCCGACTCGACCCTTTGAAGCCGTACTTCGCGCGCTGCCACCCGGCGACCTTAGTGGTTGATCAGGCTCGCGCGGAGGGCCGCGCTTATGATCAGCCGATGTCGAAGATCACCGACGAGCTCAAGCGGGTGTCGCTGTTCAGCGATCTGAATCAGCGTCAGCTCGGCCAGCTGGGTCGGTTGTTCCGTGAGCGCCGTTTCGCTCCCGGGATGTCGATCGTGCGCGAAGGCAAGATGAGCGGCATCGGCTTCTTCCTCATCTCCGAGGGTGAGGCAGTCGTGACCGTCAATGGAAAGACGATCACGACGCTCGGGCCGGGCGACCATTTCGGTGAGCTCGCGATGATCAGCGAGCGGGAACGCACCGCGACCGTCACGGCCGAGACGCAGGTCGTCTGCCTGGAGGTCCCGTTCTGGGACTTCAAGGACTTCGCGCTCAAGAACCCGGACGTCACCTGGAAGCTGCTCCAGCACGTGGTCGGCGTGCTCTCGGCGGAACCGGCCTGAATCTCGGTCGCGCAGACCGGGCTTGCGCTAGCCTGCGGACATGACGTTCGTGCGGCCCTGCGTGGATGAGCTTCTGCCGCTTCCGGCGGTTGCCCCGCGGCCGCCGTTCGTGCGCGTCCCGGCGTAGGCGCTCCCGCCCTTTCGGCCCGGAGCGCCGCAACGGACTCCGTCACGCCGGTAGACGTCTACGAAGGAGAGCACGATGTTCGCAGCAGCCCTGCTCGCGGGAGCGTCCCGATGAGCACCATGTCATTGCCCACGCAGTCGAGCGACTTCCCCGCCTGGTACGGCGAGGTCGTGCGCCGCGCCGGCCTCGCCGAGAACTCGTCCGTGCGCGGCGCGATGGTGATCAAGCCGTACGGCTATGCGATCTGGGAGGTGATCCAGCGCGAGCTCGATGACCGGATCAAGGCGACGGGGCATGAGAACTTCTACTTCCCTCTGCTCATGCCCGCCTCGGTGCTGGCACAGGAGGGAGACCTCGTCGAAGGGTTCGCGCCCGAGGTGGCCGTCGTCACCGAGGCGGGCGGGAAGAAGCTCGAGGAACCGCTCGTCGTGCGTCCGACGTCAGAAGCGCTGATCTGGTCGACGTACGCGCGTTGGGTGCAGTCGTACCGTGATCTGCCCCTGCTCTACAACCAGTGGGCGAACGTCGTTCGCTGGGAGTTGCGGCCGCGTCTCTTCCTGCGCACGAGCGAGTTCCTGTGGCAGGAAGGGCACACCGCGCACGAGACCGGCGACGAGGCGGTCGCGGAGGCGCTGACAATTCTTCACGACGTCTACGCCGACACGATCGAGAACGTGCTCGCGATCCCTGTCCTGCGGGGCAGGAAGAGCGAGGCCGAGCGGTTCCCCGGCGCAGTCGATACCTACACGCTCGAGGCGATGATGCGCGACGGCAAGGCGCTTCAGGCGGCGACGTCGCACTACCTGGGTCAGGGCTTCGCGCGCGCATTCGGCGTCCGCTTCACCGCCCGGGACGGGAGCGAGCAATATCCTCACGCGACCTCGTGGGGTGCGAGCACGCGGCTCGTCGGCGGTGTCGTGATGGCGCACGGGGACGACCGCGGGCTGAGGCTCCCGCCCCGCGTTGCGCCTCAGCAGGTTGTGATCGTGCCGATCTTCCGCGATGACGAGCGGGCTGACGTGCTCGAGGCGGCCGCTTCGCTTGCCGGCGAGCTGCGGGCGGCGGGTATCCGCGTCCGTGTGGACGACCGGCCCGAGCACCGACCCGGCTTCAAGTTCAACGAGTGGGAGCTGAAAGGCGTGCCGCTTCGACTCGAGCTCGGCGGCCGGGACCTGGCCGCCGCCGCGGTTACCGTCGCGCGCCGCGATACCGGCGAGAAGGAGCAGATCCGCCTTTCGGGTGCGGTCGCCGCCGTCGACGAGCTGCTGAAGGACGTGCAGGCGTCGCTCTTCCACAGCGCCCGCGACGAGCAGGAGCGGCGGACGCTTCACAGCCCGGGTAGCTATGGCGAGCTGATCGAGTACCTCCGCAGCGCTGCCGGATTTGTCGCGGCACCGTGGTGTGGCGACGCCGAGTGCGAGGCGCGGGTCAAGGGAGACAGCTCGGCGACGATCCGGTGCCTGCCGCTCGGTGAGCAATCGAAGGCGTCCGGCGACTGTGTCTGCTGCGGCCGATCAGCGGTCGCCGAGGCGGTATGGGCGCAGGCGTACTAGTTCGTTCATCGGGCCGGCGATGACGCGCGATAATCGGCCGGTGCATACCGACCCCCTCCTCGGCAATGCGATCGGATCGGCCGGAGACAGTTTTGTCATCGTCGAGTGGACAGCCGAGGTGGGAGATCATTGGATTGCGCCGTTTCATGTGCACGACCAAGACGATGAGGCGTGGTACGTGCTCGATGGGACGCTTGGCTTCCGGCTGGGCGACGACGAGTTCGAAGCTGAGGCCGGCTCAGCCGTCTTTGCTCGACGAGGAACACCTCATACCTACAGAAATGCAGGTGCGACCGACGCGAGGTACCTCCTCGTCATGACACCGCGAATCGCGCAACTGATCGAGGAGATCCACCGACCCGGCGCTGAGCTTGCCGCGGTCTTTGCTGCGCACGAGTCGCGTCTCCTTCCCGGCCCTTAGCTCGCTCGTGGCCGCTCAGACGGCCAGCTCGGCTTCGCCGACCACGTGTGTCGTTCGCACGCGAACGATCACCTCGCCGGGAGCGCTGTTTCGCTCTCCGAACTCCTGTGCGCGCTCCGTGCCCATGTAGCGCTCGGCGATCCGCGTCGTGCAGCGCTTCAGATCTGCGGGGTCGTCGGACAACTCGGCGACGCCGTCGACCCGCACGAAGGCAAACGGTGGCCGGTCGTCCTCGACGCAGATCGATAGCCTCGGGTCGTGCTCGAGCGCGCGCCCTTTGACGGTGTGCTTGCCCGTCGTGAAGACGATCGTTCCGTCGCTCTCGACGAGGAACCAGACCGGCGTGACCAGGGGCGACCCGTCCTTCCGCACGACAGCGACCTTGGCGGTTCGGGTTCCTTCCATGAGGAACGCCCTGATCTGTTCGGTGTCGAGCGTGCGCAAGAACTGGACGGTACCGGCTTGTCGCCAGCAGGGAACTGAGGGAGGATGGTCTGCCGGGTCCCCATCGGCCAGAGGAGACGAGGATGAGCGAGGCCAAGAAAAAGCACAAGACCAAGAAGCACAGTCTCAACGGCGACGCCGCGCCGGATCCGCCGTCGGAGTCCCCCGAGGGCGAAGCCGGGGGCCCCCGGAAGATGAAACGGAAAGAGTACGAGCGCGAGATGAGGATCCTCCAGGGCGAGCTCGTGACCATGCAGGAGTGGGTCAAGAACACCGGCGCGCGCGTCTGCCTCGTGTTCGAGGGAGTCGACTCGGCGGGCAAGGGCGGCACGATCCGGCGGATCACCGAGCGTACGAGCCCTCGGGTGTTCAAGCACATCGCGCTGCCCGCTCCGGACGCGCGGGTCAGGTCGCAGATGTACGTCCAGCGCTACATCTCCCATTTCCCGTCGGCGGGCGAGGTCGTCATCTTCGACCGGAGCTGGTACAACCGCGCCGGCGTCGAGCCGGTCATGGGTTACTGCACGCCGGAGGAGACCGAGCGGTTCCTCCAGGTGATTCCGCAGGTCGAGAAGGCGATGGTCGACGACGGGATCATCTTGATCAAGTACTTCCTCAACGTCAGCCGTGACGAGCAGACCCGGCGGCTCGAGAACCGGATCGACGATCCTCGCAAGATCTGGAAGCTCTCGGCCACGGACCTGAAGTCCTACAGTCGGCGATACGACTATCTCCGCGCTCGCGACGCGATGTTCGCCGCCAGCAACTCGGCGTGGGCGCCGTGGCACATCGTGGACAACGACGACAAGAAGCGTGGCCGTCTGAACATCATCACTCACCTGCTGAGTCAGATCCCGTACGAGCCCCTCGAGGCCCCGGGCGTGAAGATGCCCAAGCCGCCCGGCCACGGCGGCTACGTCGAGCCGGATTCCTCGAAGCCCAATATCCCGACGCCGTTCTAAGCGAGGAAAGGACGACCTGGTGACGACCGAGACCACTGCAGCCCCGAGCGGTAGCGATGCTCCCGCGACGGGCTGGTATGCCACGGCTGCGGAAGACGTGGCGCAGCGCCTCGGCGTCGATCCGGCCCAGGGCCTCTCCGAGGCGGAAGCCGCCGAACGGTTGGCGAAGAACGGGCCGAACGCGCTCCCGGCCGAAGCGACGACACCCGGTTGGAAGCAGTTCCTCGCCCAGTACCGGAGCTACATGCAGATCATCCTCGTGGCGGCGGCCGTCGCATCGATGGCGATCGGCGAGCTCTCCACCGGGATCGTGGTGCTCGCCATCACGGCGCTCAACGCGCTCGGAGGCATGCGGCAGCAGGGCAAGGCCGAGAGCGCCATGAACGCCCTGCAGTCGATGCTCAAGGCGTCTGCCCGGGTTCGCCGCGGCGGGGCCGAGGTCAAGATCGGGGCCGATCAGGTGGTGGTCGGTGACGTGATCCTGCTCACGGCGGGTGACGACGTGTGCGCCGACGGGCGGATCATCGAGGCAGCGTCCCTGCAGATCGACGAGTCGGGACTGACGGGCGAGAGCGTCCCGGCGTCCAAGAGCGCCGAGCTGATCGCCGGTGACCCGCCGCCGGGCGTCGGCGACCAGTCGAACATGGCGTTCATGAACTCTCCCGTCACGCACGGAAGCGGCGTGATGGTCGTCACGGGGACGGGGGCGGGCACGGAGGTCGGGAACATCTCCGGGATGCTGAAGTCGACACCGACGCTCAAGACTCCGCTGACCGCGCAGCTGGATGTGCTGACGCTGTGGATCGCCGGCGCCGCGGGGTTGACGATCGCGGTCATGTTCGCGCTCGGGATCTCGCGCGGCGATTCGACCAAGGTCATCTTCACAACGGCCATCGCGTTGGCCTTGGCCGCGGTCCCGATGGCCATGCCCACCGTGCTGCAGGTGATCCTGTCGAAGGGGTCGACGACGCTCGCTGCTCAGGGCGCAGTCGTGAAGAGTCTCGCGTCAGTCGAGACGCTGGGCTCGACGTCGGCGATCAACTCGGACAAGACGGGAACGCTCACGCTGAACCAGGTCACCGTCGTCGAGGTGATCGACCCCAGTGACCGCTACTCGATCTCCGGGAATGGGCTACGGCCTCGACGGCGACGTCGCGCATGCTGCGGGCAACACCAACACCATCGAGGCGGCGATCCTGCCCTTCATGATCGCCAACGACGCCAAGCTCGTCGACGGAAAGGTGGTCGGCGATCCCACCGAGGGCGCGCTGCTCGTCCTGGGGCACAAGGCCAAGCTCGACGTTGAAGGCACCCAGGCTGCCTTTCCGAGGCTCGCGACTCTGCCTTTCGATCCGACCTACAAGCTCATGGCCGTCTTCTCCGACGCCAAGGACGAGTCCGGGAAGCCGGTCGTCCGAGCGTTCGTCAAGGGAGCGGGGCCGGCCGTGATCGGCCGTGCTGCGACCGCCCTGGTCAAGGGCGAGACCGTTCCCTGGGGCGATGACGCGAACACCCGCGCTTCCGAGCAGATGGAACGCCTCGGCGGCAAGGGACTGCGCATCATGGTCGCGGCCACGCGGGACATCGATCCTTCGGACTTCAAGCCGGACGGTGACCTGCTGTCCCTGATGACGAATCTTCAGATGACGGCGATGGTGGGGATGATCGATCCGCCCCGAGCCGAGTCCAAGGACGCGGTCCGCAATGCGCAGAACGCCAACATCCGTGTGCGGATGGTCACGGGCGACGATGTCATCACCGGCGAGGCGATTGCGAGACAGCTCGGCATCCCCGGCGAGGCGATCCTCGGGGCGGACTTCGCTGCCCTCTCCGAAGAAGAGCGTCTGGCTCGCATCGACCAGATCGGCGTCGTCGGGCGGGTGGCGCCCGAGCACAAGGTGCTGATGGTGGAGACGCTGCGCAAGAAGGGCGACGTGGTGGCCATGACCGGCGACGGCGTCAACGACGCTCCCGCCATCAAGGCCGCCGACATCGGGATCGCGATGGGCACGGGCACCGAGGTTGCCAAGAACGCCGCGAAGATGATCCTCACCGACGACAACTTCGCCACGATCGTGGGCGCTGTCTCCGAGGGCCGCAAGCTCTACGACAACATGCTCAAGTACATCCGCTTCATGCTGGTGGCGCTGGTCACCTATGTGGTGACCTTCCTGTTGGCGAGCCTGTTCAACATCGCCGGCGGACAGCCTTTCTCCGCCGTCCAGATTCTCTACATCAACTTCGTGATCACGGCTCCAGTCGGGATTGCTCTCGGCCTGGACAAGGAGACGCCGGGACTGATGAAGCGCAAGCCGCGTCCGCGCGAGGCCTCGATCATGTCGTTCCCCGTCATCCTGACGGTCGGGCTGGCGGGGCTCTTCATGTCCGTCGCGATCGACCTGCTGATCGTGCTCGGGAAGCACCACTACAACAGCGTTGCGATCGGCAGCACGATCGGTCTGCTCGCCTTCTCTCTGATGCTTATCGTCGCAGCCCTCGAATGCCGCGATCAGACGTCGACGATCCTCCGCGAGGAGACGCTCAACAACAACACCGTGAACCTCACGATCTTGGCGGAGATCGCTCTGGCGCTCCTGATCGCCAGGGGCGGCGCGCTCACGTCACTGCTCGGCACCCAGACCCTGACCGGCCGGCAATGGCTGGTCGGCGCGATTCCCGCCGTGGTGCTGCTCGTCCTCTGGGAGCTCGGCAAGCTGATCGCGCGTCGCCGAGCGAGCAGCGAGCAGGCGCCGGTCTCCGCTGAGCCGGTAGCGGCGTGAGTCGTTGCGCTTGTGGGTGAACGGCCGCGAGCAACGCGGGTGATGCGCCGCTGGCGGGAGGCTGAGGCGTACCGCCGGAATGTGTTCTTTCTCTCCGCTTCGCGGTTGATCTCGATCACGGGTTCGATCGCGTCGTACGTGGCGCTGGTCGCTGTGATCTACGACCGGAGTGGTCACTCGGGCACGTGGGTTGCCGCTGGGCTCGTCGTCACCTTCGGGGTGACCGCGCTGCTCGGGCCGTGGGCAGGCCATCTTGGCGATCGCTTCGACCGAAGGCGGGTGATGATCGCATCCGATCTCACGGCGGCTGCCGCCTTTACGGGGATCGCGTTCGCCCACTCGCTGGTTCTGCTCGTCGCGCTTGCCGGTGTCAGCGCGGCCGCCGAGTCGCCGTTTGGGCCGTCGGCGCAGGCGCTGCTCGTGTCGCTCGTGCCGGAGGAGCAGCGGACGTGGGCGACGGCGACCCGGTCATCGAGTGCGTCCGCGGGGATGTTCGTCGGCGGTGCGATCGGCGGCTTCATCGTCGCGGCCTTCGGCGGCGCGACGGCGTTTCTGATCAACGCGGTGTCGTTCGTGATCTCGGCCGCGCTCGTCGCGGCGATCAGGGGCCGCTATCGCCCGGTGCGTCCGGAGGGCGTGGTCGACCGGGGCACGTCGGAGGGGTTCCGTTTCGTGCTCTCCGCCCCGGCTCTGTGTCTCACTCTGGTGGCGACGAGCGTAGGGCTGCTCGGCACCGGGATGATCAATGTTGCCGAGTACCCGCTGTTCGTGGACATGGGCGGTGGCTCGCAGGCGTACGGGATAGCCGTCTCGGGCTGGGCGGTCGGCGGGTTCATCGCCGGGCGGACGATGCGAAAGCACGGTGACGCCTACGCGGAGCGTTCGCGGCTTCTCTTCGGCTGCGGGCTCGTCGCGGTCGCCATCGGGCTCTGCGGGGTTGTGCCGCTCGTCGGTGTGGTCGTGGCTCTGTTCTCGGTCGGTGGCTTCGCCGCCCAGACCCGCAGCATCGCCGCCACGCTGATCTACCAACGCGCGACGCCTGACCACATCCGCGCTCGTGCGTTCGCCGCGCTCGGCACCGCGAACATCTCGGCCATCGGCGTCGCGATGATTGTCAGCGGTGCAGTGATGGGCACGCTCACGCCGGCCGGGGTCTGCATCGCGTGCGGGTTCGTTGGACTGCTCGCGCTCCTCATCGCGACGCGAGTGCCTCCACGCAGACGGGACCCGGTCGACGTCGACGGTGCACCCGCCCCCGAAGAGGGTGCGCCTCGGCGCGGCGAGCTGAGCCTCGCGACGTAGCGCGCACCCGGAGTCGCTTCCCCTATCTGACCATCTCGACGTCGAAGGCGACCTCGAGGTTCTCGACGCTGATGCGCTTGCCGCGGACGCTCTCGGGAATCTCATCGCCCATTTGCTCGAACCGCTGCTCGGCCGCGGCCGCCGCCTCTTCGCTCTCGAAGAACGAGACCACCGACCACCTGCTTTCGTCCTTCATCAGGACCATTACGCGTAGGACGCCGGCCGGAACTTCGCTTGCGCGCTCGACCAGCATTTCGTTGTTGAGCCGACGCATCTCTTCTGCATCGCCTCCTTCGAACGTCGCGATTCTTGCAATCACGGTCTTCCCTCCTCATCGGTGTCCGTTTGGGATTTGCGAGCGACCAATAGATCCCGACCGTTCAGGAACTGTTACATGCGAACGACGAGATCAGGAAGCCGTTCGGCGTACCAGGTCTCCCAGGGGCGGCCGGGCGCTTCGGTTGTGTAGTTGCGGTCGAGCTCGACGAGTGCGTGTACGAGCTGCGACCGCACGGGTTTTGCGCCGAGGATCGCCGGCAGCTCCGAGAGCTCGATCAACCAGTCGGCATACCAGGACGCCCAGTCGGGGTCGTCGCCGTCAACGATGCGATAGACAACGTGGTGCGTCTCCGCTGCCTCGTGCAGAAGTGCGCTGATGCGTTCGGTGGTTTCCATGTCCATGAGACGTCCGTAGACCTCTGGCGTTACGCCCGGCCGACATCTTGTCGGCGCCAGGGCTGATGCATTGCAGGCGGTCTGCTACGAGAAACGATCGGAAAGGACGTCTCCCTGGCCGATCGTTGCAAAGCCGAGCCGGTCGAGAACAGGTCCGGACATCGCCCCTGCCGAGACGGTCAGCGCGGGCGTGTCACGCTCGACCGCTGCGTCCCAGCGGGCGCGGACGAGTGCTCGGTACGCACCTCGCCCGCGCCGATCGACGCGCACCGACCCGCCAATCATGTACACCGCAGTCGCTCCGAAGATTGCGCTGGCGGTGCCAACGATCTCGCCGTCGACGTAGGCAGCGAACGTCTTGAAATCCTGATAGCGCTGCTGCCACTCCCAGTACTCCGCCTGGCGCTCTTCGAACACCCGCCGATCCTGCTCCGACATCTCGAATGCGTCGTGGGCCACCTGGGCGGCTGCCACGTACTCCTCAAAGGTCTCAACCTGACGAGCGACCACGTTCGCCTCCGAAGGAGGCGCCGGCTCGACGGTGAGCGCCATGCTGCGGAAGCGTGGTTCAAATCCCTCGGCCTCACGCTCCCATGGCACAAGGCCAAGCGCCCCGAGTCGGGCGGCAATGCCTGCCGGTTCCGCCGCCTCGCTGACGATCCACGCCGCCCGCTCAAAGCCCTCGGCGGCAAGGAGCCCTCGTACCTCCGCAACGCGAGAGGCGAGCGTCACCTCGTCGAGGCGACGGATGAAGACCATTGCGTAGGAGGTGCCGGTGGTGAAGCCGACCTGGTAGCCATCACCCTTCCGAACCTGGAACGGGTGCCCCGCCGGCGGGTCAGGCAGGTCGCGTTCGGGGAACAACGCCGCCTCGATCAGCGCGGCAGACATCTCCGCCATCGGCGGAAGTTACCGTGCTGCCCGGAGCCGGTCAATCACGCGCGGGTGCCTCGGGCGAGCTCCGTGCTGAAGAGGCGTTACCCCGGCGTTAGGCTCCGTCCATGCCGGAGGGTCTCACGGCCAGCGACGTTGGGAAAGAGATCGGCGAGCATGCAAAGCACGCCGCCCCGCACGAGCGGCGCGACCAGCTCATCTCCATCACCGAGGCCGTCCTGCTCTCCGTCGTCGCGCTGCTGGCGGCGTGGTCGGGATACGCGGCTGCGAAGTGGTCGACCCAGTCGAACGTGGAGATCGCAACGGCGTCGAGCCTCCGGATCGAGGCGAGCCGGGCGGACGCCGACGCCTTTGAACTGCGCAGCTACGACTCGGCTGCCTTCGAGGACTGGTTCTCCGCCTTCGTCGCGCACGACAGGACCGCCATGCGGCTGGCGGAACGCAGGTTCCGCCCCGCCTTCAAGGTCGCCTTCGTAGCGTGGCGGGCCACGAACCCGGACACCAACGCCGAAGCGCCACGAGGGCCTACGTACATGCCTCAGTACAAGCGGCCTGGTGCTGACGAGGCGCGGATCCTCGATGAACGATCCAAAGCAAACTTTCACGACGGCGAGAGGGACGGCTCGACCTCAGACAAGTACGTCCGCCTCACGGTCGTTCTCGCCAGCATCCTCTTCCTGGTCGGCATCTCGACGCACTTCCCGAACCGGAGCGTCCGCTATGGGCTACTCGGTCTGAGCGTCACTCTGCTCGTGGTATCGCTCGTACAGCTCTCAGGGCTGCCGCTGCCGCCGTCCTGAGGCTCGCGTGCGCCGGTGTGTCGGAAGACGTTCGAGGCTCCAAGGGTCCGGCTGCGGCCTGGAGGGGCGCGCAGCGCGCGCCCCTCCAGCCTGTCCGCTCAGCCTCAGCGGCCGAGTTGGCCGTTCTTGTGGCCGTGCAACGGCCGCGCAATCGTCGCGAGGACCTGTTCCGCGACTTTTGTTCCGAGCGTTGTTCCAGCCTCGCAGGAAAAGCGGTAGTGGAACCCTGCCCAGATGCGCGCGTTCTCGACTTGCTGCTCCGCTTCGGTGAAGGAGGTGAAGTCGCGGGTAACGCCCGCCATGTTCGCCGAGGTGACGGTGAACGGCGTGTTGTTGCCGTAGAAGCCGGCGAGCACGGTTGCCGGGGCGGCGCTCACGGTCGCGTGTGCGGAGGGGTACTCCTGGAACGCAGGAGTCGTGAGCAGCGGTGACCAGCTCGGGTCGCTCGTTGCCCTGATGGCCGTGACGGGTCGCCAGAAGTTGTAGGTGTTCTTGGCGTTGAACGTCGCGATCATCGCGTCGGCCATCGAGAGATTGACGAGCGCGAGCAGGCGCGCGTTCTCGGACAGCGTCGTGTTGTGCGACTCGGCCAGCGCGTCGGCGACGCGGTTCCACGCCGCGACCGGAGTGTCCGACTGCCAAAACTGCGCGGTCTGCGTTTCCCATGGGGTGCGTACTGAACTGGTAGCGCTGCCGAAGGCCTTCACCTCAGCGAGGTCCTGCGCCCAGCGTGCGCTCGTCAATGACGGTGGGCCGGTGGGCAGGAACTGGGACGGCGAGGTCATCGCCCAGGGCGTCATCGTCGCGAACTGACGGAACAGTGGTGGCCCGAAGAGCGGCGGCGTCGGCTGCCAGTCGCCCGGAGCCGTCCCACCGACATACGGCGGCAGAACAGCGGTGAAGCCGTCGCTCGCACGCCACGTCAGGATGGCGTCCGCGACCGTCCTGCCCCAGTCGAGACCACGCAGGACTGATTGGCCGGGATGGGCCGGATCGTCCGTGATCCCTGCCAGCGTCGCCTGAAGCTGTTGATCGAACAGCGCCTGCTGGGACGGAATCAGTGCGACGAGCGCTGTGTACGCCGCGTTGGCGGCCGCGGCAATGCGCGACGCGCCGCGCGGTGCGTCGGAACTGACGTGGTATGGGCTGTAGCGGCGCTCGATGCCGTTGACGGCGTCAAAGACGGACGCTTGCACGATCGCTCCGATCCTCGAGGATGGCTGCGGTCCGACCTGCGCCGCCTCGAGCCCGGAGACCATCGTCCGGTTCCAATCGGTAGCGACGTCTGCCTTGGCGAGCCCGGGGGCGGCGAGTCCGACCGCGAGCACGGCGAGCAACAAGAGCGTTTTCATGGCTCCTCTCTTTCCGACGGGATCGCCTCGACGACGCGAAGCGCCTCGAGCCCCGCCCGCTGAGCGACGAGCGATGCCGCGCAGCTCGACGGAGCAACGAACGTGAAGAAGCAGATCTCGTCCTCCGGGACGTGGATGGATCCCTCGAAGGCGACGCGCGTCCCCTCTCGCGTCAGCTCGTCGGCGGCCGACCGGGCCCGCCGCTCACTCGCGGCCCGTGCACCTGCGGCGCCGCGTGCGAGGAACGTTTCGACCAGGTAGCTCGGCACATGCTCGACCGTAGGCGAGCGCACTCAGCTTGAAATCGCGAATTCCCCTGAACTTTGCTCGTCCGGCCGAAACGTCCGGGCAAGCTCGGTGCGTGAGCGCACACCGAGCTTCGCGTAGATGTGGGACAGATGTGTCTCGACCGTGCGCTCGCCGAGGAAGAGCGCTGCCGCAACCTCACGGTTCGTCCTGCCCTGGACGACCAGCGCGGCAACGCGCTGTTCGGCGGGTGTCAGGCCCTCGACTCGCGTCCGGCCGCCAATCCGGCCGAGCTCAGCGCCGGCCTTCTCGCTCCAGCTCGCAGCGCCGAGCCGCTCGAACCCGCCGAGCGCCGCCCCGATCGCGTCGCGGGCGGCGCGCTTCTGACGCTTGCGCCTGAAAACGACGCCGAGCGCGAGCCGAGCGCGAGCCAGGCCGAAGTCATCGCCTACGGTCTCGTGCTGCGTGACGGCGCGCTCGAGAAGCGAAGCGGCCCCGGACACATCTCCTCGCGCGGCTGCCACGAGCCCGCGGCAGCGCGTGACGTGCGCGAGCACCGACCCGCGTTCGAGTCTTCGCGCATCCTCCTCCCAGACAGCGAGGATCCGCTCGGCATCGTCAGGTCGATCACGCGCGAGCAGCGCCTCGACGTGGTCTGGTACCCACCAGCGACGTCCCGCCTCGCCCCAGCCGAGCCTCGTGGTCACCGTTTGTGCTTCGTCGAACCAGTCGAGCGCCGCCTTTGGGTCGCCGAGCTCGAGGGCGACGACACCGAGGATTGCCAAATTCACAGGGGTGTGCAGTCCGAACTGCTCTTCCGCAAGCCGCAGACCTCGCTCCGCGTGGGCCCTGGCGAGCTCGAGCTGACCGCGATGGGCGGCGATCGTCGCGACCGGCACATGAATCCACGGCACATCGAGGCCGTATTGGAGATTGAGCTCGTAGTAGTGATCGGCATACGCTGACGCGAGTTGCCAGCGGCCCGCTGCAAGCTCGACGTGGGCCAGCGCCCGAAGCGCATCCGCCGCCAACAGCTCGTCGCGGTTTTGCCATTCCTCGTACTCGCGCTGCAAAATCGTACGGGCCTCATTGACGCTCCCCCGCATCTCGAGCACCTCCGTGACCGCTGTTCGAGCCCGGTTCAGCAGCCGCCGATCGCCGGCCGCCAACGCAATGTCTTGTGCTCGTGCGGCGTAGGTCGGCGCCTCGGGATCGCCGACGGCGCAGCCGAAAAACGTGAGGAGAGTCAGCGCGTCGACATGGAGCGCGTCGTCCCCGAGCTGGTCGGCGATCTCGAGTGCCGCGCGGGCGTGCTCGAGTGCTCCGACGAACCCCTGCTTGAAGCGGACCGTCCACGCGAGCCGGCACAGGATGACGGCCTGCAGAGCCGGCCGAGATGCCTCGCGCAGGGCCTCCTCGAGCAGCAGGGCGGCTTGGTCGAGACCTTCGAGCTCCGCCAGGAGCATGAGAGTCTCGGCACGGAGCGGTCCGATGTCGCTCTCCGCCGACAAGTCGGTCGCGATCGTCCGGGCCCGCGTCCACTCTCCAGCCGCGCGGTGCGCACGAGCGGCAGCGAGAGCGCGACGAGAGTAATCGCCGCGAGCGTCGAGCGGGGTCAGGCGGAGCGCCTGCTCGGCGAGCTCTGCGGCGGCGGCGGATGCGCCGCGCTCTGCCGCAAGAACCGCGGCATCCTCGAGCACGACGGCAACGGCTGGGTCAGGAGCGTCGCTCGAGAGCGCGAGGTGACGCGCGCGCAGGAGCGGATCCTCTGCGGCTTGCGCTATCCGACGGTGGACGCTTCGTCGCGCCTCGCCGAGGTCGCGGTAGAGAACAGAGGACAGCAGTGGGTGGGTGAAGCGAATCGTTCCGCCGGTGCGCTCGATGACGCGGGCAGCGACGGCCGGCGCGAGCGCGACGGCTGAAACACCTGCACGCTCGAGGAGCAGCTCCGACGGCGTTCCCACCGCCGAGGCGAATCCGAGCGCTTCCCGCGTCACCGCGGGAAGTCCGGCAAGTCTCGCGCGGAGGAGCTCGTCCAGCCGCTCCGGAACCGCAAGCGGCTCGAACGGACCAACGTCCAAGGCGAGAACGCCTGCCAGTTCCAACGCGAAGAACGGATTGCCGCCAGACCGCTCGTGGATGCGGAGCAGCGTCTGACGGGGGTACGACCTTCCCAGACGGTCGTACAGCAGCCGATGGAGCGCGCCGACGCTGAGCGGGCCGACCGTCAGCCGCTCGACGCGATCGGGATCCAGAACGTGCTCCAGCTCGGATGACTCGGAGCCGGCGACGAGTCGCCGCGCAAGAAGGACGCGAACCGGACTCGCGGCCAGCCGTCGCAGCGCGAAGGCAAGCGCACTCGACGAGGACGGGTCAAGCCACTGGACGTCGTCGACCGCCAGCAGGATCGGCTGCCGCTCGCTGAGCAAACGAAGTACGTCCCGAACCGCCACGCCCAGCGCGCGGTGATCAACGGGATCGTCACTCGCCTCCCCGCGGAGCAGCGCGATCTCGAGCGCCCGCCGCCTCGGTGTCGAGATCGACGCAGCGACATCCGCGAGAGCATCGTCGAGCAGATCACTCAGCCCAGCATGAGCGAGGCCGTGCTCGGCCTCCGCCGGTCGCGACGAGAGGACACGCAGCCCGCGCAGGCGCGCGAACTCAAGAACCGCAAGCCAGAGCGTCGACTTGCCGATCCCGGCCTCGCCCTCCAACACGAGAGCGAACAGACCAGCGTCTGCTCGTTCCACGAACGCCCGAACAGACGCGAGCTCCTCTTCCCGACCAACGGCGTCTGTTGACATTTCCCGCACCAATCCTGACAGAGTTTTGGAGATGCCTCCAGCTCGATCGCGGGAATTCGTCCGCCCGGGACAAGATCATGTAGCGCACATCGTTTCGGCGTCCGTTCACGCGTTTCGCGATCACCGAGGGGCGCGCCACCGTTCCGGAGTGACGCCAGAGCGTGCTACACGCGTCGGCGACTTCTCGTGCTCATGAGATTGGCGCGGCGGTTCCCCAGTCCGGCTCGCTCTTCCACAGGTTCGTCCGGATGAGCGCCTTCTTGTCTTTACCGGTCGAGTCCATAACCCAGAGATCTGGGAGGTGGTTGGATGCAACTCCCGGCTGGTGTGCGTAGATGATCTTCTTGCCGTCGGGCGACCAGTTCGGCTCGATGTTCCTGCCGGCGTTGGTGAGCCGCGTCAGGCGTGAGCCGTCCGCCGCGAGCGTGTAGACCTGAGAGGTCTCACTGCAGGAGCAGTCCCGGTGCGACTGGAACAGAATCCTCATTCCGTCCGGTGACCAATTCGCACCGCCGGCATTGAGGCGCCACGGCGTGATCCGACGCGGCGTCCCACCGGTGCTGGCGATGATGAACAACGCCTGCTCGTTCGTCGGAACCGCCGAGTCGTTGAGCCGGGTGAAGACAATGTGCATGCCGTCAGGCGACCAAGCCGGTTCGTGATCCTCCGACTTGGCAGCAGGCGCCCGGCTGATCTGATGGGCGTGGCCTCCGTCCGAGTCCATCAGCCAGATACCGGCGGCCGGCGACTGAGTGCCCTTCACGTGCACCGCCCGCACGAAGACGATCTGATGCCCGTCGGGAGAGTACTGCGGGTCGTCGTTCGCGATGCAGTCGCCCGTGCACGTGCCGATCTGACGCACGCCACTACCGTCGGCGTTGACGCGCATCACCTCGTCGGCGACCGTCGGCTGGTTCGAGGTCGGCTGGTAGATCCGCTCGAACACGATGTGCGAACCGTCAGGCGACCAATCGGGCAGATCGTCGGTGACGCCGGCAGCCGGATGCGTGAGCTGCCGACGGTGCGACCCGTCGGGGTTGGCGGCATAGATTGCCGACGTGCTTTCGCCTCCGGCGCGGAGGAATCCCTTCCAGGCGATCTGGCCATTCCGGGCGGTCGACGCAGATGATTGCGACGCCGCAACGCCGGACGTTGTGGCCGCACCGAAAGTAGTGGCGAGCGCGACAACAGCGGCGATGACTACGGCGGTCTCACTTGAGACGTTCATCTACAAGGCCGTCTGGGGCTGCCGTTGTAGAAGGCGGTCGATCGCGGCGCCAGGCGCCCAGGCGGGTCGTCCGACTGAGAGCGGCCCGGCGCCACTGGCCGGGGTCACCCGGTGCAGGGCTGCTCCGTCGGGTTGCATGAGCCAAGTGCCGTCGCCCGTGCCGATTGCGAGTTGCGCGCCGTCGGGCGACCAGAGCGGCTTGCCGGTGATGCCGATGTGCGGGCACGAGCCGGCAGGGCCGGGTGTTTTGTCGATCCCCTTCGGCGTGATGAGCCGGATGCCACAGGTCGCCTCGTAGGCGATGAGCTTGCCGTCGGGCGACCAGGACGGCGCCGAGCCGGCGCGCGCGAGGAGTGTCCGCTCGGTGCCGTCGGTGCGTGTCGTGTACACGTCTGAGCGGATCCGCTTCGGCGCGACCTTGGTGTCGCGCTGAAACGTGAGGTGCGGGGACGGCGCGGTTGCAAAGGCGATTCGGGCCCCGTCCGGTGACCAGCTCGGCCAGTAGGCACTCGTCGTGTGGGTTTGCAGGCGCCGCCTTCCGGTTCCATTCGCGTTGATCAGGTAAATCGTTGTCCGCTCGCCACCCTGCAGGAGGTCGTCGCCGCAGACGTAGGCGAGCCGCTTGCTGTCGGGCGCCCATGCGACCTGGTGTGGCAGCGGACATCCGAGCTTCTTGACCGATTCGTCGACGAGGCGCTGAAGCACCTGAGTCGGTTGCTCCCGTTCGATGTTCGGGATCGGGAGCGAGCCGAGATGTGTGTCGGTCCCGCGCGCCACGTCGATGACGTGCAGTCCGACGTACCCGCTGCGCCCGCCGATCTCGCCGAGAGTCATGGCAAGACGGCGCCCGTTCGGTGACCAGGCGATGCTCGTGAGATCACCGCACCAGGTGTGCTTCGGACACGTCCAGACGGTGTGGAGTCCGCCGCTCGTGTCGAGTACGGCGATCGCTGCCAGGCTCGCGCGAATCCCCCGGATCCGCTCGTCATGCGTCTCGATCACCGTGAGTTGCGCCGCGCGGGGAACGACAGCAGACGCGGTCTTTCGCGCGACGAGGTAGGTCGCCGTCGCCGCAGCAGCGAGCACGAGCGCCGCCCCGACGGCGACGAGCACGCGCAGAGCGCGGTTTCGTGGCAACCGAAGGCGCAGCGTTGGCCGCGAGGGCGCCTGCAGCTCCTCGAGACACTCTGCGAGCAACGACTCGGCGAACGAGGGTCGAGGTTGCGTGGCGCGGCCGACCTGCGCGAGCAGCTCCAATGGATCGCGTTCGCTCACGCTGACACCTCCATGTATGCCTGCCGGAATCTCACGCGGCCCCGAGCGAGCAGCGACTCAGCCGCCTCGACGCTGCGCCCGAGAGCGGCGGCGACCTCGGGAACCGACAACCCATCGACATGACGCAGAACCAGAGCGATCCGCTGGTCACCCGGGACGGACGCTAGCGCCGTAATCGCACGGCCATCGCTGTCGTCCGTCCGCTGGGCCTGTGTCTCGGCGATCTCGGAGGCCACCCGCGACCGCACCCGATCCTGGCGTCTGTAGTGATCAAGGAGCTTGTGCCGCGCAATCCCCATGATCCACGCGAACGGCTCCTCTACCTGCCGTTCCTTACGCACCTCAACGACCGCAGCGAGAAACGTTTCCTGGGTCAGGTCTTCGGCAGTCGCCGATGATCCGCAGCGGTGCAACAGGTAGCCATATACCCGGGGAAGCGCAGCGCTGTAGAACGCGCGGAACTCCTCCGCGTCGCGGCTCAGGCGCCGTTCGCCATCCGCGCCGAGATCCTGATCGAGAATCGCAACCATCCGATCCTATGTCGTCGACGCAGTACGGATTCCGTCGGTGCCCGATACGACCAGTTCGAGGCGAGCACGCTTCCCTGCCGCGGTAGAATCGATAAGTCTGGGGTTGGGCTCTGCGGCAGCCGGCTGTGGGGAGCTTCTGGCGATCTCCTAGGAGACACGGCCCAACCCCCGAGCTGCGCAAGTTCGGTCGACAGACCGCCGCGGCGCTGACACCACCCGAGTATTCTCGCGGGTCGGCTCGCCGCGGGGTTGGTTGTCGACGTGGACGGTTCTATACTCAGGCGTTCGGATGGCTGGGTTGCCGACCGGTACGGTGACGTTGCTCTTCACGGATATCGAAGGGTCGACACCGCTTGTGCATCGGCTCGGGGACGGCTTCGGTGCAGTTCGGGAACAGCACCGGCGTCTGCTGCGCAAGGCGGTGGCGGATGCGGGCGGGCACGAGGTCGAGTGCCGGGCCGACGAGTTCTTTGCGGTCTTTCAGAGGGCGAAGGACGGGGCGGCCGCAGCCGTCGCGGCACAGCGACTGTTAGCCGGACATGCCTGGCCGGAGGGGATCACCTTGCGCGTGCGGATGGGTCTGCACACCGGCGAGCCTGGCGTCGAAGGTGGCGGGTATCTGGGTGTCGATGTCCACCGGGCAGCCAGGATTTGCGCGGCCGGACACGGCGGCCAGATCCTGGTCTCGCAGACGACGCGTGAACTGGTCGCAGGCTGGGTCGACGTGAAGGATCTCGGCAGCTACGCACTGGCCGGGCTGCCTGCGCCGGAGCGGCTCTTCCAACTGGTGGCCGTGGGGTTGCGCTCGGAGTTCCCGCCGCTGCGGGCGGAGAGCGGTCAGCACCGCCGGCTCGCGGCCAGGCTGCCAAGACGCCGCTCCCGCCAGCCGACGTTCGCGGACACCGCCCGGCAGGTGCGGCAGCGGCTGCCCGACGTGGCCGCGCCGTTGCAACGACCGCTGGCCGAGCTCGGCGCAGCCCTCTTCACCGCCGACCGCGCGGTCACCGGCGCCGACGGCTTCCTCGCACGCGTCGACCACGAGCGGCTCACAACCCGGCTGGGCGTGCAACGCCAAATCGGCATGTATTCCCGGCAAGCGCGCGCGGAGGCCGAGCGGTTGCAGACACGGATCACTTGCGTCGAGCAGCTCGAAGAACGCCACCACGCACTCGCGAGCCTCGCTCCCCAACTACCCGACAAGATCGACGCGCTCCGCACAGGACCGGAGATCGCCCAGCTCCACGAACAGATCAGCACCGCCACCGAGCGGCTCGACCACGCCCTCCACCAGTCGGCCAAGGCGCTCGATCTCCTGAGCTTCAAACTCGCCCGCACCCGCCACCGCGGCGTCTACCACGCAGACCACCGATACATCGTCCCCTACAGCGACGACCACGGCCGAGACCGCCACCGCGAATTCGACACCCTCAGCGAAGCCCGCGACTTCAAAACAGCCCTCCGACTCACCGAACAAGCCCGACGCATCGTCGACTCGGCCAGCATTACCTCAGGAGGCGAATGGACCGGTGACTACGGCGGTTCGGGTTGACCCTCGAGTCCGCCCGGATATGACACTCGGCTGCACCCGGTGTTCCGGAGTGACGCCAGAGCGCCCCGAACTGACGATGTGAAGCTAGTAGGGGCCCGCGTTGCCAACACCAGGCGGAGGCTCGGGCGGGGCATCGCGGAACTTCCCGCAGTCCCGGCACTCGTCATACCACCCTCCGGCGTCGGCCTTAAGCGTCTGCCAACGGTGCAAACCGAGGTAACAGCGAACCCGCTTCGCCATCGCGTGATCACTTTCGCATACGTCGGGGCGACGATCCACTCACCGGGGGGTCTCCGGTCGATTGGGCCAGCGTTCGGGAGGGCTATTGCGCTCTGGATCTCGGGTGAGAATCCGCCTACCCTTTGGTCCGTGGGGGGCGACGTAAAACAGTGGCGTATTAACTGGCCCTTGCTCCTCGCGCTCCTGATCATCCTTGTGATCTTCGTGGTGATCGTCGTTTTGACCGCGCACAACGGATCCAACACCATTCCGCCGCTGGGCTGACCTTTGTCCGAATTGGGCGTTCGCGCTCCACCCGGCCACCGGTTGGGCGAGCGTCCTTACGCCATGCCAGCGCTCGTTTCTACGTTGCAAGTCGTGGTCCGAAAACAAGGTCTGCAGCACCCAGAAAACCAATTCGGTCGTTCGATGGCCGTCGATAGGCCCAGGTGGCGTCCGAACGGCCGCGGCGCTGAGACCAACCCGGCCCGCAAGTCACGCTACGCCGCGGCCTGCGCCGGTCGTGGCACCGAGTTTGCCTCCTAGGCGAGACGGCGTGAGCGGCTACGGGGTCTCTGGCGCCAAAGTGGCGGCCTTCGGTCCGCGCCATGCCCGATGTGCAAGCCAGGCCGAGAGACCGAGGATCGCAACCCCGTCCAGTGCGTGCAAGCCCGCAACCCACGGATGCTTGGGCAGAGCGAACACATGTTGCAAGACCTCGGCCATCACCGCGAGAGCGAGGGTGAGCCAGATCAGTTGCTTGTTGCGCCAGGCGATCAGGGCGGCAAGAAACGCCAGCACCGCAAGCAGCCCGATGATCTCACCGAGGGCGCGATGCGGATCGAAGCTCTTCTGGTCGTCAAGCTTTGCCGCGCCGTGTATCCCGAACGCGCCTCGACCGGCCAGAAAGATCTGGACGACGCACGCGACAGCGATCAGCGCAACGAGGACGCGCCAAACTTGATACGCACCGCGCTGAAGACCAGACATCGGGTGACCGTACAAAACTCGATGCACGAGATCAAGAGATGTCTTGGACTGTCGGACTTGTTATCGCGTTCGCGGGGGAGGCCGTCGCCGCAGAAATACTCAACGTGGCCGGTGCTGACGTCGAGCGTGCGCTCGAGCCAGCACGTCTCGAGACGTCGACCATGGACGTCCGCTCGACCCAACCGTCAACACCGGGGCACGGCGTGTCCTCGAGCGTGCTCATCGGAGCACGACTGATCTGATCTGGTTCTCGGCAGTAGGAGCCATCCATCCAGGGAAGCAGGCGTAGAACCCCGCACAAGATCATCTAGCCCAGGCGCCTCCTGGCCGTCCTGGGCTCGGCGACCCTACGGCCGCGCAGCTGCCACCGATCAGCTGATCGCGGCGAACGCCGTCGTCAGCATCGTTCGCTCGACGTCGACGTCGGAGAGCCGTCCGCCTTGCAGTTCGGTGCTTGCTACGTGGACGATCGCGCGCACGACCGCGATCAGCCACTCGGCGGAGACATCGTTTCGGAAGACACCCGCCGCTTGACCGCGCTCAAGCAGAGGGACGATTTGCGTTGTCATTGGAAGGTGGCGGCGACGGAGCTCCTTGGCGGACAGCCGGTTCATGTTGATCGCGAGGATGCCGTGAAACAGGCTTAGTTGCCGCCACGTTGCGAGCAGCACTCGCTCCAGCGCTTCCTTCGGCTCGCCGCGACCGGGGTCGGCATTCCGGATTGCGTCGGCGACCTGGCCCGTTGCGTGCTCCATCACGGCGTCGAGCAGCGCCTCGCGGGTCGGGAAGTGCATGTAGATCGTCGCGCGTACGACGCCGGCGCGGCGGGCGATCTCGGCCATGCTGACATCGGGATCGCTCGCCAGCGCTTCGAGGGCGGCGTTGGTGATCGCCGCGATGCTGCGCTCGGCGTCCGCCCGGCGGCGTTTCGGGGCGGACGCGTCGGTCGTTGTCTTCGTCTTGGTCATCCGTTCAGTGGACGGGCATCGGTTGTGGGTTGAGCTGCAGCTTCGCGAGAAAGTCCTGCGCGCGTGGGAGGATGGCGAGCGCCATGACGCTGGCGAGGCTAGCGACGAGAGCGGCGATCAGGAACGCGTTCCCGATCCCGGATGCTGCCTGCGGGCCGACGATCGCTCCGCCTGCCCCGGCGGCGATTGTCGAGAAGATCGCGATCCCAAGGGTGCCGCCGATCTCGTGACCGGTCGAGTTGAGCCCGGAGATCATGCCGCTTTCTTCATGGCGTGTGCCCGTGAGGATCGACATCGAGACGGACACAGTTGCGACGCCGAGAGCCACACCGGCAATCAGCATGCCGGGCAAGACATCGGTGACGTAGCTGCCGTCGGCACCGACGCGGGAGAGCAGGAACATGCCGACCGCTGCGACCGCGAACGCTCCGGCGAGCGGGCCACGCACACCGTGCTTGCTGATCAGGTGGCCAGCGGCGTGCGATCCGATCCCTGCTGAGAGGGCGAGCGGGACGAAGGCGAGACCGGTCGTGAGCGGCCCCCAGCCGAGAACGTTCTGAAGGTAGAGGGAGCAGAGGAGGAAGAGTCCGAAGATCGTGCCCGCGACAGCGAGCATGAGGACGAGGCCGCCGCCGATTGCGCGGTCGGCGATCCGCTCGACGCGGAGCAGCGGCTTGTCGATGTGCAGCTCGTAGATCGCGAACGCCGCGAGTCCTGCGAGGCCACCGATGCCGCAAACGTGCGTCTGGATCGAAGTCCAGCCGGCGGAATGCGCCTGGGTGATCCCGTAGACGATCGCGGCGAGGCTCGTTGTGGCGAGGGCTGCGCCCGCCAGGTCGAGGCCGCGCCAGCGGGGCTTCTGCGTGTCGGCCGGGATGACGTTGAGTGCGGCGACCAGCAGCGCTGCAGCGACGGGGAGGTTGACGTAGAAGATCGTCCGCCAGTCGGTGAACTGGGTGAGGACGCCGCCGACGAGAACGCCGATCGCCGCGCCCGGCGCCGCCGACTGCACCCCAGGCGGAGAGCGCCTTGGCGCGCTGCGAGCCCTGGAAGGCGGACGTGATGATCGAGAGGGCTGCCGGAGAGAGGATTGCGGCGCCGAGCCCCTGGCCTGCACGTGAGGCGAAGAGCATCGCGGCGCTTCCGGCCATTGCGGAAGCGAGGGAGGAAACGGTGAAGACGCCGAGGCCGGTCAGGAACATGCGACGGCGGCCGAGGAGGTCGGCGGCGCGGCCACCGAACAGCAGGAGGCTTCCGAAGATGAGCGAGTAGCTGGTGATCGTCCAGCTGATCGTCGAGCCGCTCATGTGCAGGTCGGTAGCGATGTGCGGCAGAGCGATGTTCACGGCCGTGATGTCGAGGATGACCATCAGCTGCGCGACAAGCAGCACCGGGAGGAGCCAACGTGCGGGCGCCTTGCCGGTGGCTTCCGTAGTGACCGCCTTGTGTTCGACCGCGGCGTGCTGCTTGGAGTGCTTTGGCTTGTGATGCATGACTTGACTCCCTTCAAGTTGGACGCTACTGTCTGATCTAATAAATCAGACATCAGTGTCCAAGTCAAGAGGGGAAGTGAGATTCATGAACGCAGCCGCCACCCCAACGAGCATCACCCCCGCCACCAGCGCCGAGCCCCGGCGCGGCCACGTCGGGCTCGTCGTCCTCGGCTCGATCGCAGCCGGGCTGGCCATCGGCCTCCTACTCGTCCTCGGCGTGTTTGCCGGAGGGAGCGAGGCGCGGGTCATCGGCAGCGCGCTGGCCGGCCTCGGCGCCGGATTCGTCCTGCTCACCGTTCTGTCGACGCGTCGCACCGACCAGCCCCAGCGCTGGGCGCTCGTGCCCGGCGCCGCGACAGTGGTCATCGGAGCTGGCTTTCTCGCCCTCGCGCCAGGTGAAAGGTTCCTCGACCTCGCGAGCTGGGTATGGCCGGTGCTCCTCGCGATGCTGGTCGTCTCGTCGTTCCGCGGTGCGCGCCGCTCGCTCGCGAACTGGTCGCGTCGCGCGCTCCTCTATCCCGCGCTCGTGGTGCTGTCCCTGCTTGCCCTCAGCGGCGCCGCCGGCACCGTCGTGGCCGCAACCTCCTCGAATCCGGCCCCGGCGAGCGGGCACATCTACCTCGCGAACGGCCACCGGCTCTACCTCAACTGCGTCGGCTCAGGGTCGCCGACCGTCGTGCTTTTCAGCGGCCTCGGAGAATGGACACCGAACTGGGCGTGGGTGCAGGCGAACGTGTCAACAACGACGCGCGTCTGCGCGTTCGATCGCGCCGGGGAAGGCTGGAGCGGCGGCAACGCGGTTCGCGAGGACGGTCACCAGCTGGCGGCCGACCTGCACGCGCTGCTTCGCGTCGCTCATGTCCCCGGGCCGTATGTCCTTGCCGCGCACTCGGTCGGCGGCACCTACGCGCTCGTCTACGCGGCGCAGTATCCGAGGCAGGTCGCGGGAGTCGCGCTGATCGACTCGGCGACGCCGTATCAGTTCGACCTCCCGGACTATCCCTCGTTCTATTCGATGTGGAAGCGCGTTTCAGCGCTCATGCCCTCGGCTGCACGCACGGCCATGGGTCGGATGGCGTTGCGGAGCGGATTCGGCTCGCTGCCCCCGCGCGCCCGTGGCGCCGCGCGGGCATTCAACTCCTCGCCGCGACAGCAGACCGCGAGTCGGATCGAGTTCCTGCAGCTGCCGACCGTGTTCAACGAGGCCAAAGCGGTACGCACCTTGCACGGGACAGCCCCTCGCCGTTTTGACCGCGAGTGTCGGCGAGATGCGAGGCTGGGCCGCAGCGCAGGACAAGCTCGCGCAGCTCTCGACGAACACCGTCCACCGCACAGTCATTGGCGCGACACACGCCGCACTCCTCGAAGACCCAAACTTCGCGCGGTTGACAGGTCGCGCGATCACTGGAGTCGTCCGTCGCGCCCGCGGAAGATGATGTGGCTTGGCCAGCAGCCACACGGAGGATCGTATGAGGCCGGGTGGCGATCCGACGCCGCGCTGCTGACGCCAACCCGGCCCGACGTTCTCGGTTATCCAACAAATCGACTATACCCCTACTGGGTATGCTAGATATTGACCGTGAATGAAGACCACCAGTTGGACGCGAAGGGACGCGAGCGCCTTCTCAAGCAGCTCGACAAGATGGCCGCATCCGGTCGTGTCACCGAGACAGAGGCGGCGCAGCTCCATGCGGCCAGCGATTCAACCGAGTTCGATCAGGCTGCTCGTGACATTCGCGTGCGGCACGCCCGGGAACATCTGAATGCAGCGGTTGAAGGTGGCCAGATGACCCAGCAGGAGGCCCACTCACATCTCGAAGGTCTGAAGCGCGGAGAGCACTCCAGATCCCTGCGGGCTCATCTACGCAGCCTTTTCGCCGGACGATGAAGGGACACGGTGTGGATCGTGTTCTCTGCACCGCTCATCCCGGAGCGGACTAAGCACGATGGTCGCATCGGTTTCAATCAGCCATCAGATTGTCCGTGCGCTCTCGTTCGCGTTCGGGATGACCTGGGAGGTGCTCTGGGCGCTGATCCTCGGCTTCGGGCTCTCCGGCGGTGGTGCAGGCGGTCGTCTCGAAGCGGGAGATGCGCAGGCTGCTTCCCGACGACTCGCCGAAGACGCTGCTCGTCGCGACCGGGCTCGGTGCGGCCTCGTCGAGCTGCTCCTACGCGTCGGTTGCGCTGGCGCGCTCGCTGTTTCGGAAGGGCGCGAACTTCACCGCCGCGATGGTGTTCGAGATCGCCTCGACCAATCTGGTGATCGAGCTCGGGATCATCATGGCGCTGCTGCTCGGCTGGCAGTTCGTGCTCGGCGAGTTCGTCGGCGGGCCACTGATGATCGTCCTGATCGCCGTCCTCTTCCGGCTCTTCCTCAAGCAGCAGCTCGTCGACGAAGCGCGGGCCGAGGCCGACAAGGGGCGGCTCGGCTCGATGGAGGGGCACGCCGAGATGGACATGTCCGCCGGCGGCGAGGGAAGCTGGTGGCGGCGCCTCCGCACGCCCGCAACGGCTTCACGGCGACGGCGGACTACTTCGTGATGGACTGGGCCGCGGTCTAGCGCGACGTCTTCGGCGGCCTGCTGATCGCGGGCGCTCTCGCCGCCTGGGTGCCCGACTCGTTCTGGCAAGGCCTCTTCTTCGAGCACCATCCGACGCTCGCGAAGGTCTGGGGGCCGCTGATCGGCCCGGCGGTCGCGATCATCAGCTTCGTCTGCTCGATCGGGAACGTCCCGCTCGCCGCCGTGCTCTGGAACGGCGGCATCAGCTTCGGCGGCGTGCTCGCCTTCATCTTCGCCGACCTGATCATCCTGCCGATCCTCGACATCTACCGCCGCTACTACGGCTGGAAGATGGCCGGCTTCATCCTCGCCAGCTTCTACGCCACCATGGCCGCCGCGGGACTGATCGTCGAGTTCCTCTTCCAGGCGCTCGGCCTACGACCGACCGAGCGGAACGCCAAGGTCGAACTGGCCCACGTCAGCTGGAACTACACCACCTACCTGAACATCGTCTTCCTCGCGCTCGCTGCCGCTGCTCGTCTGGCGTTACTTCCGTCGCGGCGGCGGCTGGGCGATGCTGAAGCTGATGAACAAGCCGATGGGCGACGAACACGACGACCATCATCACCATCATCACGGGCACGGCGAACACGTCCACGCCTGACACGCCTCGGTGATGGCGCGCAGCGCTCTAGCGTGAGTGGTTTTGTTGAACGGCTGCGACGTACGTGGCGACAGCGGCGATACTCGCTCTGCTCAGAGCTGGATGCACGGGCATGATCCGCGTAAAGCTCTCAATCTGGCCTTGGGTTAGATAACCGAACCCGAGGTCACCGCCGGAAGCTTGCGTGTCATGGCCTCGCAGCGTGTGGCATCCCTCGCAGGACGCAGCGAAGACCACGCGTCCTTCCGCGAGCAGGCGCGATGGCCGTGGTTGGCCGGAACGGTTGGAACTGGCGCAGGCTGGAAGACCAAACACAGCGAACG
The DNA here is from genome assembly GCA_963703445.1 of uncultured Thermoleophilia bacterium. Classification (GTDB taxonomy): domain Bacteria; phylum Actinomycetota; class Thermoleophilia; order Gaiellales; family Gaiellaceae; genus PALSA-600. Next base: position 400,459 of record CAVPEK010000007.1, read on the forward strand.
CCAGTACACACGCGGCCATTCCACATCGAAAGTAGCGTCCGCGGCTATCCGCAGGCCGCCAGGGCGGCTGGAGCGACCGAACAGGCATCGACTCAACGTAACTGCAAAGCCGAGGAGCCTCTCGGCGGTGCCCACGCGGCGCCCGCGGCGGGGTCTGTGTCGTCACCGCAGAGAACGGAGTGCGCCGCGAGGCCGCGTCCGGAAGCGAGGTGGAGTGAGTGGGCGCACCTGGGATCGAACCAGGGACCTCTCGCGTGTGAAGCGAGCGCTCTCCCGCTGAGCTATGCGCCCTCGGGCGTGATTGTAAGCCAAGAACGCCGAGGGGCCTGTCGCCGGGTTCATCGTTGATCCGAGTCGGGCGAGGTTGACGAGTCGAAGGAACGAACGCGCAACAGGCGACAACGCAATCTGAACCAAATCCTCTGAAAAGAAGCCGTTGGGCCGCGGCAGGGTTCGGGGGTGCGTCGAGAGACAGTTCCGACCGGGCCGGTCGAGTCGGGTGGAAGATCGTGTTGAGATTGTTCCGGCAGCCGACCGGCTCCAAGGTGCCGCCCCGGATCACCGTTGTCTTCTGGATCATCAAGATCCTGACGACGGCGATGGGCGAGGCCGTCTCTGATTACCTCGTCCACGGCTACAACCCGTACGCGGCGGTGCTCGCCGGTTTTGTCGCGTTC
>CAVPEK010000008.1:0-702165 GCA_963703445.1 uncultured Thermoleophilia bacterium
CGGCCCGTCTGACCGACCTCGACACCGTCCGCCGCAGCTATCAAGTCATCGACCCTGACACCCGCATCCCGATCGAACGCACCGAGCGTCCGATCGAACGCTCGATCCCGCCGAACGACAACCGATCGCCGCCACCTTGATCGTCTCGCGCACCAACACCGACACCCTCTGTCGCTTCACATCCCTCCCGTTCGACGACTCAGCCGAGTTCCTCGGAGCCGCCCTCTACATCGAACCGGTCGCCAACCTGCGCTGACACGCCGCCAGGCTCGTCGGACGTCCGCGTGGGACGCTGTCTAGCCGTGGCAGCAGTGATCGCCGCCTCTGGCGGAGATCACCATGAGGTCGCGATCGGCCACGAGGTACCTCGGCTTCCGTGAAGTGAGGCTGTAGAGCGCGAGTCGTGATTGGCCGGCACGGGTGACTTGCAGCACGAGTCGATGGCCATCGATGCCCCCGGTCTGCGCATAGGTGCCTTGCGGATTGACGCGGGATCTCGCTTGTTCGTCAGTTCGTACGTACACGCTGGTGGTGCTACGCGGTGGCACCGGATTGACCCCAGGACTCTGCATCCAGGCAAGCCACCCCGCAGATGCCGCTGGCCCTCCCTCACTTGCCGCACTCACAAAGACAAGCGCCTGCCTCGACGATCGGATGATCAGACCGACCGTGTCGAGCCTCCGCAACCGGTCGCCACGAAGCGCAAGCAACACGACGACGATACTACCTTAAGCCCCCGCACACGCCAAGTATCAGTGGCTAGGACGCTCAGGTGGGCCAGCGTTCGGGAACGACCCCCGAAGCGTGTGTCAGTAGCGTGCCGCTCGTGCGGAAGATCCTCGTGACAGGAATGTCAGGCACTGGCAAGTCCACGGCTCTCGTAGAGCTCGCGCGACAAGGCTTCGACGATCGGTACCCACGTCGGTGGCCTGGAGCGAATGGTCCGAGCACGACGACGGCTACGTCTGGAGCGAGGATCGGATCGGCGAGCTTCTGCACGCGAGCACGGACATACCATCTACGTCTCCGGCACCGTGTCGAACCAGAGCCGCTTCTACCCTCAGTTCGATGCCGTCGTCTTGCTCAGCGCGCCTGCCGATGTGCTGCTGCGCCGGATCGCCTCGCTGGTGGAATTACGAACGACTTCGGAAAGGACGACCAGGAACGCGAAGCGATCCTCCGCGATCTTGCCGTTAGCAGGTCGAACCGCTGCTCCGAAACACGTGCACACATGAGATCGACGCGACTCAGCCGATCGCCGTCGTCGAGCAGTTGGTCACGATCGGGACAGCAGCCGAACCCTAAGAAGGGCACACCGCTCGCCTGGGCCAGCGTTCGGGATGACCCTTGGACATGGACTAGGATCGCAGCCGTTGAGCACCGACTGCGTTGGTCTGTCGCGAGGTCGGGATCGAACGACCCCGGGCGGTTTACTCATGACGGACGTTTCGATTGATAGGGGAGGCGGGGTTGTTCTAGCGGCAACGCTGTCGCTGCCCACGCGGACGCCGGCCTTGGCGATGGTTGGGCTGCACGGCGCCTCCGGTGGCACGCGGGCTGATCCTCTCCTTGCTCGCCTTCATGCGCTTCTGCCGGCTGCAGGTGTGGCGGCGCTGACGTTGACCGGCGGGGCGAGGGCGAGCTGACCGGCGTCCGTCTCTGGAGACTTCGAGACAACTGCAGGCTCGAGGACGCTGCGGCCCTGGCGTCGTGGCTGCGAGCGCTCCCCGAGGTGACTGAGGTCGGTGCGTTCGGCTTCAGTCAGGGCGCCTGGGTCGCACGACTCGCGTTACGGAGAGCCGACTTTCGGTTCCTCTTCGCTCAAGCTGCCGCTTGCGGGGTCACGCCGGCCGCCCAGATGAAGATCGGCGTCGCTGCCCATCTCCGCCGAAATGGCTACGACGAGCTCGCCGTCGAACAAGCACTCCAGGCCAGGGCGCTGGTTGAGGCACACGCCCACGGCACGGCCACAGACGACGATCTCGCCGATGCTCTGTCGGCGGCGGCGCACGAGCCCTGGTGGAGCTGGCGTACCTGCCTTCGGTTCCGTTGGACAACCAGGAACGGGCGGCGTGGTGTGCGGAGATGGACTTCGACCCAGAGCCCTCGATTGCCGCCGTCTACGTGCCGACGCTACTGCTCTACGGACCGACGATCTTTGGCTGCCGATCGAGGAAAGTGTTGCGGTTTGGCGTCGGCACCATCCCGGGATCGACATCGCCTTCGCAGACGGTGCCTCGCACGACCTCACGCGACACGGTGGACCAGCCCACGAAACAGAGAAATCGCTCCTGAGCTGGCTAGACGAGCTGCCCAGGACCGTGAAACACCCCCCACACAACCCAACCGCTTGCCTGGGCCAGTGATGCTTCTATGTCTGTCAAGTTGTCAGCGGTGGTCCGTGTTCGAGTAGGCGGTAGAGGCTGCGGGCGAGGTAGCGCTTGAGGCAGCGGGTTGCTTCGCGTCGTGTTTTGCCTTCTTGCAGACGGCGTTCGATGTAGGCGATTGTTGCGGGGTGCGTTTGTTTGCGCGTGACGAGGATCATGTGCAGTGCACGGTTGAGTTTGCGGTCACCTGTTCGGTCGAGTCGATAGCGGATTCGTTCTGTCCGGAGGAGGCGGGGATCGGGTTGTGGAAGTCGAGTGAAGTCGAGACATCTGCCCGGTGAGTAGAAGCAAGCCCCTCTCAAGCCGATCTCGATAACTGGATCTGCTTCATGGAGATGACCGGAGAAGACGATTGATGACTGCCGCGGAGGGGCTCCGCGCGGTGTCGCTGTCAAAACTTGCGAGCCAGTTGAGTGGGTGATGCATCGAGATCAAGCGGAGATCAACATCTGCCACAGCATCGAGCGACCGACGAATCTGCCGCTCACCGAAGTAGTAGTCGTCCCCTGTCCTCCGGCCCTCCAAGGGCTCTCCATGCCGTGTTGAGGACAAACACCCACACGCTTCCCTCGATGCTGATCTCAGTGGTTCGCGCAAGCGGCTCTACGTTGTTAAAGCGGCAGTCCGTCGTAGTACTCCTCGTAAAACGCAAACCAACCGCTCAGCCGCTCGGTCAACTGCTACTCGGATTCTGGGTTTGTCGAGAGCGTCGTTAACGCCGTCGTTGGTGCTTAGGAGTGTGCGTGCTCCCTGCTCAATGAGGTCATTTACCTGATCCCGATCAACGTCATGGTTGCCGGGCAGGACGAGATCTGATTTCGCCTAGACCCAGGAGCGACTCAAGCGGAATCAGCAAGTGTTCTGAGACTAGTCTACTGATGTAGACTACCGGAGGATGCGAGGTCCCCGGTGAACATGACGAGGTCAAACGGAACGCGCGAATGGTGTGCGCCGATGTCCTCGGTCAGAGCCGCAGTGATTAGCCGCTGTTGATCCTCACTAGTTGCAGTGCGGATGTGTAGGTCTGAAAGGTGGAGGATTCTCACTGGGGCGCGGGACCTTAACTACAGGTCCTTTCTGACGGGATCCTGATCTACCTTCCCGAAGTCACTCGGAATCCAGCCAACTTCAGGATCCGAAGCGAGAAGACAAGCTGTAGATCAGACAGATCGGTTGCCTGGAGCTTGGCGAACTCGGTCTGGAGAACCTTGAGGTACAGCCAAGGCACGTCGGTCAGAAGGGTGGCGTTCTCGCACCAGATCCCTGCGGCTCGATCCTTGGTGATCCACACCGAGATCCTCGCGGGGCCCGTTCGTCAAGAAGACTCTGGAAACCGGATCCGGGCTCTGTCAAAGGTCACGCCCCGACAAGAATCGAGCTTGTGCACGCGGTTTAGGAAACAGCTTGGGCGAGCCAGGTGTCGAGGAGGTTGGCGGCTTGGGTTTCGTTGCCGGGGAGGAGGTGGCCGTAGCGGTCGAGGGTGATGGTGATGGTGGAGTGGCCCATGTAGGTGCTGAGGGCTTTGGTGTTGATGCCGGCGGCGATCATGTAGGCGGCGTAGGTGTGGCGGCATTCGTGGAGGCCGATCGGGGTGAGGCCGGTGTGTTGTCCAGGCTTTGGTGGTGTGGAGTTTGAGGGTGCCGGGGTTGAATGGTTTGGCTGGTCGCGGGTGTTTGGGAAGACGAAGCCTTGGCCGCCTTTGCCTTGGTGGAGGCGGTGGTTGAGGAGTTCGCGGCGGAGGGTGGCGGGTGATCGGGACGCGTCGGGTGCCGGAGCGGCTTTTGGGTGGGATGAAGCCGGCTGGCGGTCCCAGCTTCTGGGTGACGTGGATGAGGTTGTTTGCGAGGTCGATGTTGTCCCAGTGCGAGGGCTTGGAGTTCGCCGAGGCGCGGAGTCCGGCGTAGAGCGCGGTTGCGTAGATCGCGCGGTCGCTGGGCTGGGAGGGCGTCGAGGAGCGGTGCGACTTCGGTCGGGGCGGCGACCGTCGCGGTTGCCCGCGGACGGCGGGAGGGCGAGGTTGAGGGTCGGGTTGATGGCGACTTCGCCGCGGCGGTGGGCGCGCCGGTAGATCGCGCGCAGGGGCAGGATCGTGTTGCGGACGCTGCTCGGCGAGAGGCCTTCGGCGGAGAGCTGGTCGGCGAAGTCCTGCAGCATCGTGTGGCTGATCGCGGTCAGCCGCTTGCTGCCGAGGCGGGGGAGCACGCGGTGGCGGAGCGCTTGCCGGTAGGCGCGGATCGCGGAGGGCTTGTAGGCCTCACCGGTCCGCGTCCGGACCAGCCTTGTCGGCGGCGGTGAGCCATGGTCGGCGCGGTTCGCCGCGAGCGTCGTTTGCGAGGGCGAGCGGAGCGTCCCTTTCCGGAGCGCGATCTGGCTCTCGTGCCGCCACGCGCGCGCCTCGCCAACGCCGCGAACGTCTTACGGATCGTCTTGCGTTCCCGTGCCGACCAGACCTGCGCTTGAAAGGTCGGGCTGCACGAACAGCGGCCGCCGGCTCGGGAGCGGCAGCCGCGCGCGGCGATCACGATCCCCTCGTACCGAGATCGCCGCCGCTTGGTCATCGCGACGCAGGTTCATCTCGCCGGACATCGTCCGACACTGTTAGCTCTCATCGGCCCACTCATGCAAGTCTAGCCGGCAGGGTGCACGATCGTGTTTGCGATTGATCACGGGGCCTCATCTTCAGGCCAACCGCCCAAACCCGACCATCCCGGCCGGGCCTCTTGAGGCTTGGCCCAGCCAGAATCCCGCGTCACTCCGCCGGATCTGGCTCAGGAAGCGGAGGGGGAGGGATTTGAACCCTCGATCCGCCTAACGACGGATAACGGTTTTCGAGACCTGCACAGCTACGACCTAGTAAGAGCCCAAGATGTGCACGAGGAGAAGGCGACGTGCTGACGAGACAGCGCCAATGGGGTGATGAGCATCTTTGGGGCGGCCCGAGGGCATTCGCGGGTTCCGGACTTGCCAATTCACTTGACAAGCCGTGTGATTCGGAGACACCGACCACCTCTTGAGAACGAAAAAGACCCCGTTTCCGGGGTCTTCTTGAGCGGGAGCGACGGGACTCGAACCCGCGACCTCCGGCGTGACAGGCCGGCGTTCTAACCAACTGAACTACGCCCCCGGTTCGGGCGCCAGTGTAGCGTCAGCCGGTCGCACAAGCTTCCCAGGATCGACCGGAGGGGCGCCGAACCTGGCCGGGTGGCCCGCGCCGACTGGATTGCGCTCGCGATCGTCGCTCTCTCGGCACTTGCCGGCCTCAAGCGCGGCCTGATCGCCACGGCGCTCTCGCTCGGCGGACTCGTCGTCGGCGCGACGATCGGTGCCCGGCTCGCACCGCACTTCCTCCACAACGGCTCCGAATCTCCCTACACACCCCTTGCGGCGCTTGCAGGCGCACTGGTGGGCGCTGCGCTGCTGCAGAGCGTGGCGTCGGCCGCCGGGTCGGTTGCACGCGGGAGCCTGTCGGTGATCCCGCCGCTGCGACTGCTGGACTCGATCGGCGGTCTTCTGGCCGGCGCCGCGCTCGGGCTCGTCCTCGTGTGGGTCGCGGGGGCCGTCCTGCTGCAGTTGCCCGACCAGGCGAAGGTGCGAGACGAGGTCCGCGGTTCGCTGATCCTCCAGCGGCTGAACACGATCGTGCCGCCCCGAAACGTTCTGCGCGCCTTTGCACGCGTCGACCCGTTCCCGTCGATTGCCGGGCCGGCGCCGCCGAAGACGCCTCCCGACACCCGGGCGCTGTCGTCGGCTGCGGTGAGGGCAGTTCGTCCGAGCGTGGTTCGCATCACCGCCATCGCCTGCGGGCTCGGGGTGGAGGGCTCGGGCTGGGTCGCGCGGCCACAGCTCGTCGTGACCGCGGCGCACGTGATCGAAGGCGCGTCGGAGATCGAGGCAGGCGGCCGGCCTGCACGAGCCCTGATCGTCGACCGCAAGCAGGACGTCGCAGTGCTCAGGGTTCCCGGCCTGCGCGCAACGCCGCTTCCGATCGTCGATGCGCACTCGGGCGACTCCGTGGCGATCCTCGGGTACCCGGAAAACGGTCCGTTCGACGCCAGGCCTGGACGCGTGGGCACGACCGCCGACGTGCTGATGAGCGGTTCGCTGCGCGAGGTGACCGCGATCAGCGGTCTCGTCCGCCACGGCAACTCCGGCGGACCTGCGGTGAACGAGGCGGGCCAGGTCGAGGCGACCGTCTTCGCTGCGCGGATCGGTGCACGCGCCGGCTACGGCGTCCCGGCCGCTCCGGTGCGCTCGGCGCTCGGGCGGGCGAAGCAGCCTGTCTCGACGGGTCGGTGCTAGATCGTCGCGAGGAGCTCGAGCACGCCGAGCGGCCGTCGGAACGGCGCGACGACGTACACCCCAGCGGCGAGCTCGCGCGCCCCCGCGACGAGCTCGCGGACGAGTGACGCTCCCACCTCGGCGGCATCTGTTCCGGCCTTGCGATAGCGCTCCTGCACGTGGTCGGGGATCACGATCCCCGGCGTCTCGTTGTGCACGCGGACGGCGAGCTCGAGTGACCGGATCGGCCACACGCCGACGAGCAGCGGCACCGGACAGCCGCCGATCCGGTCCAGAAACGACTCCAGAGACGAGAGGTCGAAGACGACCTGGGTCATCGCCCAGCGCGCGCCCGCAGCGAGCTTGCGGGCGAACCGCTCGGCCTCGAGCTCCAGATCGTCGGCCGTCGGGTTGACGGCGACCCCGGGGAAGAACGACGTCGGGCCGTCGATCGCGCGGCCGTGGAAGTCGGTGCCCTCGTTCAGGCGCGTGATGAGCTCCACGAGCCCGACCGCGTCGACGTCGTAGACCGCACCGCTGCCCGGATAGTCGCCCGTCTCGGGGGCGTCCCCCGTGACGGCGAGGATGTTCCGCACGCCCTCCGCGTGCGCGCCGAGGAGCATCGACTCCAGGCCGGTCAGGGTCGAGTCGCGCGGCGTCAGATGCGGGATCACCTCGATCCCGGCAACCCGCTGGATCGCGACCGAGGCCATCAGCCCGCTCATCCGGGCGCGGGCCCGCGGGTTGTCGTTGACGTCGACGAACTGGGCCAGGCCGGACTCCTTGATGCGTCGGGCGGCATCGATCAGCCCGTCGGCGTTCCCGCCGAGCGGCGGGTCGAGTTGCACCGAGACCACGAACTCGTGCGCTGCGAGCCGCTGCGCAAGTTCGGTCGGTTGCTCCGCCGGGTGTGGCAGCAGCTCGTGCCGGTGCTCATGCGCCCGCGGCACCGCTCTGGACGACCGGTTCTCGTCGACCGCCGCCCGGATTGCCGCGATCTGCGCCGGCGTCGTGCCGCAGCAACCTCCGATCAACTGCGCGCCGAGGCTCCGCGCGCGGGCGGCGAACTCGGCGAAGTACTCCGGCGTTGCATGCGGGAACGCGACCCGGGCGCCCGTGAACGTGGCGAGCCCCACATTCGGCAGCGCCGCGAGGACGGCGCCGTGGCCGGCCATCTCGGCGAGCGCGTTGAGCGCTGCGGCCGGACCGCGGCCGTGGTTCGCCCCGAACGCTGCGAGATCGAGCTCGCGCAGACGTTCACCTGCTTCCCGCGCCGAGACTCCTGCGAGCGTCACGGCGTCGCTGTCGAAGCTCATCAGCGCGACGAGCGGGAGCTTCGTCACCGAGCGGACTGCCCCGATTGCGAGCTCCAGCTCACCCAGGTTGAAGAAGGTCTCGAGCATGATCACGTCGGCTCCGCGCCCCTCGAGGATGCGCGCCTGTTCGGCGAACGCTTCCTCGCTCGCGAGCTCTCCGGTCGGCCCCATCGAGCCGGCGATGAACACCTCACGGCCCGTGATCTCGCGGGCGTCCCGGGCGAGCTTGACGCCGGTCGAGTTGATCCGCTCGAAGTCGTCCTCGAGGAAGTGCTGGGCCAGCTTGTGCCGGTTCGCGCCGAAGGTGTTCGTCTCGATCAGGTCGGCGCCGGCGTTGATGAAGCTGACGTGCACCGCCACGACGGCATCCGGGGCGCGCAGGTTGGCTTCCTCCGGGCAGCGCAAGCCCGGGACGGCGGCGGAGAGCACGACTCCCATGCCGCCGTCGGCGACGACCGGCGGCCCGGTCCGGAGGCGTTCGGCGAGGCTCCCGGTCATCGGTTCGGAGCGTAGTCAAGTGACGCGGTCAACTACGAAAGGGGTGATGGATCAATCGGTTGGGGTCGTTCACAGTGCAGGAGACAAACCTGCTTGGGGCCCGTTGCGGCGGGGCCTCGGCAGGAAGGCAGTTCGGATCGAGAGACGGCGTCAGCGGCGACGCCGTCTCTCTCCGTTCGCGGCCCGATTCTGCCGCTACCGGAGCTTCAGCCGGCCCACGTAGATGACCCAGCCCTTGGGCGACCTGACGTTGATCGTCATGCCGCCCGCGTGGGTCGCGCGCCAGGCGATCTCCCGTCCCCTCGTCGTCGCCGGCTCGCGCACGCCGGCGACCGCGACGCTCGCCCGGCTGGGGACGAACCCCAGCTCGACGCGCACGGTGCCGCCGCGCGAGACGGTCGCGGTGCGGGTCGAGGCGGCGATCGGCGCACCGCAGTGCGCGCCCCAACACCACGACGAGATCGCGAGCGGCACCCGGTTCGCGCCGACGCTGACGTACGCGGCGGGCGGGCGCGCGACCCCGAGCAGCAGTGCGACCAGGGTGACCACGCCGGGAGGTTAGCCCGGGCGAAGGAGGAGTTTGCGATCTGGTGACAAATTCGTTCCTCTTTGGTTCATTCCTGATGTAGCATCAGCGCGGTCAGAGGGTGAGCCGGGAAGGAAGAGGGATGAGGATCCGGCTCCAGGTGTGTTGGTAGGTTCCCCCGTCAACCCACGCTATAGCCGGAGGTCGTGCTCTCGTGCTCACTGTCGACATTGCTCCTCCCGACGTCGAAGAACTCCAGAAACTGGTCGCGACGGGTCAGGAGAAAGGGTTCCTCACCTACGACGAGATCGTCAAGGGCATCGAGGAAGTCGAGCTCACCAAGGAGCAGGTCGAAGACTTCACCACCTACCTGATCGATCACGGCGTCGAGCTCGTCGAAGGCGAAGAGCACAAGCGCCTGCCGCACGAACAGCCGCTCGTCGAGGAAGAGGTCAAGAGCGCACCGAAGCTGGATCTGACCGTCGAGCCGTCGCTCGACTCGCTGCGCCTCTACCTGCGCGAGATCGGGAAGGTCCCGCTGCTGACCGCCGACCAGGAGGTCTACCTCGCCAAGCGGATCGAGCGCGGCGACATGGGCGCGAAGACGCAGATGATCGAGGCCAACCTCCGGCTCGTCGTCTCGATCGCGAAGGGATATCTCGGCCGCGGCTTGAGCTTCCTCGACCTGATCCAGGAAGGCTCGCTCGGCCTGATCCGCGCGGTGGAGAAGTTCGACTACCGCAAGGGCTACAAGTTCTCCACGTACGCGACCTGGTGGATCCGCCAGGCGGTCACCCGCGCGATCGCCGACAAGGCGCGCACGATCCGCATCCCGGTTCACATGGTCGAGAAGCTCAACAAGGTCGTGCACATCGAGCGCCAGCTCGTTCAGCGTCTCGGCCGCGAGCCGAAGCCGGAGGAGATCGCCGAGGAGCTCGAGATGACGACCGAGGAGGTGCGCGAGATCCTGCGCATGGCGCAGCACCCGGTGTCGCTCGAGAAGCCGATCGGCGAGGAGGAGGACTCCGAGCTCGGCGACTTCGTCGAGGACGAGAACACGGAGACGCCGGACGAAGCCGCCTCGTTGACGCTGCGTCGCTCGGACATCGAAACCGCGCTCGCTTCTCTGCCCGAACGCGAGCGGCAGGTGATCGAGCTTCGCTTCGGTCTGACCGGCGGCCAGCCCTGCACGCTCGAAGAGGTCGGCAAGGCATTCGGCGTGACGCGTGAGCGCATCCGGCAGATCGAGAACAACACCTTGAAGAAGCTCGAGAGCCTCCCTGAGGCGCAGGCGCTCCGCGATTGTGTGTGAATCTGATTCGGCCGTAGGCCGAACCAGATTCACGAGTTAGTCGCTACTGCTCGACGCGCGCTGCCGGCACGAACAGCCGGCAGTGCGGGCACTTGAACCCGCGATACCGTTCTGCAGAGCCGTCGATCAGGCTCGCGCTGAACGTCTTCTTGCAGTGCGGGCAGACGATCTCTTCGTGCTCTTCCGGTGGGGCGTCCTCTTGCATCGTCAGGAAAGCGAGACGGACTCGATGCGCACCTCGTCGCGCGGCCGGTCGCCGGGGCCCGTGTCGACCTGTTCGATCGTGCTCACCACGTCCATCCCCGAAGTGACGCGGCCGAACACCGTGTGCTTGCCGTCGAGCCAGGGGCAGGCGTCCGCCGTGACGATGAAGAACTGCGAGCCGTTCGTGTTCGGGCCTGCGTTGGCCATCGCGAGGGCACCCTTCTCGACCTTGTGGTCGTTGAACTCGTCCTCGAACTGATACCCGGGGCCGCCGGAGCCGGTGCCTGTCGGGTCCCCGCCCTGAATCATGAAATCGCTGATCACCCGGTGGAAGATCACGCCGTCGTAGAAGCCGTCCTGCGCGAGCTTCTTGAAGTTCTCGACGGTCTTCGGCGCGTCGTCGTCGAACAACTCGATGTCGATCGCGCCGTGGTTTGTCTGGAGTGTGGCGTTGGTCATACGAACACCCTAACCACGGCGTAGATTCAGGCGGTGGAGATCCGCCGCTGCGGGGCCCTGCTCGCGGTGCTCGTGCTCATCGGGTGCGGGAGCAGTCACCAGCGGCCCCTTCCCGGCGAGTGGCCGACAGGGGCAGCGGTCGTGATCAAGCAGCTGCGCGGCGACGTGCTCGCGGTCGCCGGGGCCGATCGCGTTCCGGCAGCCCGGCACGCGTTGGCGGACGAGTCGCAGCTGTACGGACTGCTCGTCGCATTCAGCGACGTCGCAGGCTGCCGGCACATGGTCTCGACGCTCGGGACGAGGCCCAGCCGATTCGCGCTCACGAATCGCCTGCTCGCCCGTGCGTGTCGGCCACTCCAGCGTGCCGCCACGCTCTTCACGCGAGCCGCGACGCGCACGGACCCGCAGGCGCTCGTCGCGGCGGTCCGCCAGGCCGATGCTGGGCTCGCGCTGCTCGATCGGGCCAGGCTCGCGCTCGGTCGCGTTCCGGCCGCGGGCTAGCGCTGCTTGATCGCGCCCAGCGCGTAGCCGCCCTCGAGCATCGCCGGGGCCCGTTTCGTCAGCGAGTCCCAGGTCGGCACGTCCCAGCCGAACGAGTCGGCCAGGCGGACGATCATGTTGAAGAGCGCGCAGACCGTGGCTGCGTCGCGCAACGCTTGATCGGACACTCCCGCTGCGCGTACCGCGTCGGCGTCGGCGACGGTCAGTTCGTCGGGCCGCAGCGTCAGCTGCTCGAGGAAGACGAGCGTGGCGGCAAGCTCGGGACGGAGCGGCGCCGTGCGCCAGTCGTCGACGACTGCCTGCCAGACTTCCTCACCGAGCGCGTACGACGCAACTGCGCCGTGGGAGCCCGTTCAGAACGGGCACTGGTTCAGTAACGACGTGAACCCGGCGAACAGTTCTCGCTCGCCGGCGCTCCAGTCGGACGGCCCACGCATCACGCGATCGAGCTCGGTCGAGAATGGCAGCCCGAAGAGCTCGGGGCGGTAGACGAGCGTCTTCACGACGCCGAGTGGTTCGCGTCCGCTCCGTTCGCGGACCTCCGCGAGGAACGCTGCCTCGTCGGGAGCGTGGCCGTGATCGACGACGTCGAGTCTCACCCGATCGTCTCCATCGCGATGTCGAGCCTGCGCAGCCCCTGGGCGATCGCGGCGCCGACGGTCTGCTCGAAGATCTCGTCCTCGCTCAGGCCGGCGGCCTTCAGCGCCTCGACGTCGGCGTCGGTCACCGTGAACGCCCGCTCGCGCACCTTGGCCAGATACGCGTCCATCGTCGCGGGAGCCGGAGGTGTGGCGTCGACGACTGCGCGCAGTTGGTCGATCGGCTCGCTCACGCCGAACAGCGTACCCGTCTAGATGGGTGACGCCACCAGCGCCGGGTTGCGTGCTTCGAGGACGTAGCCGCGACCGTCGAGCCAGAACATGATGCCGCCGAGCGCACGTGAGGCGACCCACTCCTCGACCGTGCGCAGCAACGCGGCGAGGTCGTTGTAGCGGGCCGGTGAGAGGTAGACGCTGACGGACGTGATGTTCGATTCCCGGTAGGCGTGGCATGCCCATGAGCTGTCGAGCTGCGAGACGAGCTCGCGGGCTCGCGTCAACGACGGGACGTCGAAGACGACGACATCTGTGAGTTCCGCGTTCTGCATGTCACCAGGGTCGCCTGAACGGAACCGAATCGCCTGACGCAGATATGTCATTCGCAGGTGTCGTTCTACGAGTGCGCGGCGTTCGCGTCCGGCGCGGGGCCCGAGCCATAGCGGTGCCGCCCCAACCAGTAGCCGGCGAGACCGACCGGGAGTGGCAGCCAGTACGAGACGAGCCGGTAGGCGAGGGTCGCCGCGGCCGCGTCGCCCGCGCTGACGCCGGCGAGGATCAACAGCCCGGTCAACCCGGCTTCGACGAAGCCGAGGCCGCCGGGCGTCAGCGGGATCAGCGCCAGCAGCGCGGCCGCGGCGTACGCGAGCAGGACGAGCGTCGGCTCGGCGTGCACGTCGAGCCCCTGCAGCACGCAGAGGAGCGCGAGGTAGTCGAAGCCCCACTTCCCGAGCGCCGCCAAGCCGGCGACGAACGGGTGCTCGGCGACCGCTCTGCGAATGCCGTCGCGCTGGATCAACAGGTGGGCCGGGAGATCCTCGAGGCGCTTGCGCTTGCCGACCCAACCGGCGGCCGCCCGCGCCCCGCGTCCGAGTACAAGCAGCGGGGCGTCCCAGGCGAGGGCCGCGATGATCGCTACCCCGAGCAGCGCGAAGGCGATCCCTCCGATGTAGGCGACCTTGCGCAGGCCTTCCGGCGCCGCGGCGTCGCCGATTCCGGCGAGCAGCGCCACCACCGGGAGCGCGAAGATGGCTGCGGTCGTGGCCGTCGCGCTCGCGGTCAAACCGGACGCCACCCGCTCACCAGGCACCCCCGCACGCAGGAGCATGCCGAACTGCACCGCGCCCGAGGCCGCGCCGCCGCCGGGGATGATGCTGCCGGCGGCGTTCGCGGCGAGCTGCGAGGTGCCGACTGCGAACCAGCTGCGCGTTCCGACCGCGATCCGCTGCAACGTCCACAGCGCGACGAACGCCATCGCCTCGAAGAACACCGCCAGCCCCAGCCAGGCCGGCTTGATCCCCCGCAGCTGCGGCCAGGACGAGAAGACATCGAGAATCTGCGGCAGCAGGAGATAGAGCGACCCGGCCGCGACGAGCAGCAGGATCACCCTGGTCACGATCTGCCGCGTCACGCCGGCGGGCTCGGTGCTAGCCGGTGAGCGAGGAGCACGAGGAGGCCTGCGAGAAGGCGTCCCCGAGCTCGCCCTTCGGATCCAGCGCCTTGAGCTGGTCGAAGGCGGTTGTGATCTGTTTCTGCGCCGTCACGAGTGTCGCGCTGGCCGTGGAGATGCCCGTGAGCAGGCTCGACTCGCTCGCCGACTTGACGGCGCTTGCGTCGGCGTCGAGCTGGGACGAGAGCGTGTCGAGCGTCGCCTTCGCCTGCTTGCCGGAGTCCGTGTCCGGCTTTCCCAGGCCCTTGGCCGTGGAGACGAATGTGTCCGTCGCTTTCTTCGCCTGGTTGGCCGCGTCCTGGAGGCCTGCCTTCGAGAGGTTGCCCGTCAGTGACTTCGCGGCGGCGGTGAGCGACGCTTGATACGTCGACACCGCGCTGCAGACGCCGTTCGCCCAGTCGACGGTGCTCGACGTGGTCGTCGTGGCTGCGTTCTTGCTCGAGCCGCAGCCGGCGGCGAAGACGACCAGCGCGACCGCGGCGGCCGCGCCGATGAGGCGCATGCTCGGCGGCCCGCTCACGACGGTGCGACCCCGACCGGTGGGGGCGGCGGCGGCACCGGTTCGACTGCTGCCACACTCGACGGGAACTCGACGAGTGTCTGGCGACGGAGTGCATAGACGCCGGCTGCGAGCAGCGCGCCGAGGACGAGGATCCCGAGCGGCGTGCGGAGAGCGTGCGTTCCGCCCCAGAGAACGAGCAGCAGATAGGCGAACGCCGCCGCACCCCAGGCAATCCCCTGCCTGTCGTTCAACACGGGAGCGATGTGACCGCGAACGCGGGTTGCGATGCGAGTCGGCCCGGCGAGCACGGCGCCGAGGACGCCGAAGGCTCCGTAGAGGATGACCGCCCAGCCGAGGTCGCGGAGCTCCGAGGTGTAGATCTCCCAGACCCGGTGCGCGGGATGCCGGTACTGAGTGGTGGTCAGCGAGTTGACGGCGTAGTTGCCGCCGAACCGCCGGACGACAAGGACGAGCAGCCCCATGAAGATGAACGCCCAGCCGATGTTTCGAAGTGTCCTGCGTCGTTCTCCGACGGCGAGATACAACGCTGCCGCGAACAGGATGAGCACGAGGATGAACACCCACACGCTCACGGCTCTCACAGCCTTGACCGCTTTCTGCGCGATCCCGAGCTGATCCGAGCGCATGACGGTGATCACGCCCGTGTTCGGCGGGATCTGCGCCACCGCTGCCGCCGGCAGGCCGAGCTGAGGCCCGATGCTCGCGAGCAGAGCGCCGAGGTCGATCGTCACCTTGCCGTTCCCGGTGTCGATCCCGTCGCGCGTCTTGTTCTCGAGCACGGCGATCAATCGCTGGTGCGTGAGCGCGTTCGAGTCGACCCACAATTTCTGCACGCGAGGCCTGGTCAGCAGGAGCTTCACCCCGTCCGTCGCCGGCTGGCGAAGAGCCGCGGCGGCCGGCACTGCGAGCGGCTTCAGTCCGGGCGGGAGCCTCTGAGCGATCGCGGCGGGGACGTCGACGTTGTCGTAGAGGCTGTTGACCAGATATCCCGAGAGTGCGGTCTGGACGCTGGGGTCCTGAATCAGCTGTGCGCTCGCCTTGTTCCATGTTCCGTTGTCGAACATCTGGCGGTTGATCCAGGTCGCGAGGATCACGAGCAGGCCGAGCACCGAGGCAATCGTGATCAGTGCCCAGACGGCGGTGCGCCTGCCACGGCTCAACGCCGCTGTCGGTGCCGGAGGGGATGGTTGTGACATGAAGCCATCGAATCGGGCGTCGATTGAGGCGGCATCGTCCGAATCGGACGAAAGGCCCGGCCGGGTTGCTCCAGCGACATTTGTGTCAGATCAGTAGATTCCCTCATATTCCTTGCTCCCTCAACCTGAAAGGGTGCGAGCGGGGGTTCGTGGTCCTGGGCTGAAAGGAGTCGATGTCGCTTTCCGGCCGAGCCGGCGCAAAGACGGTCCTCGTCGAGGCCGACGACGCGGCGCTTCCGTTCGGGGTCGTCGCGGCGAAGATCCGGCCGCCGCTGCTCCGGCCAGGCGCCGTCTCGAGAACAGCCCTCGTCAACCGGCTGCGGGCCGGCCGCTCCGCGCGCGCAGTCTCGGTGGTCGCGCCCGGCGGGTACGGCAAGACGACGCTGCTCGCGCAGTGGGCTGCACGGGACGATCGCCCGTTCGCGTGGGTCTCGCTCGACCGGCGTGACAACGACCCGGTCGTGCTCTTGCGGCAGGTCGCTGCGGCGATCAACGAGATCAGGCCCGTCGACCCGCGGCTGCTCGATGCGCTCGGCGCTCCCGATGCCTCCGTCTGGACCTCGGTTCTCCCACGAGTCGCCGCGCTCGTCGCCACCGCCGACGAGTGCGTTCTCGTGCTCGACGACACTCACGAGGTTCAGTCCGACGACTCGGCGGAGGTGCTCGCGATCCTCGCCGAACATGTTCCCGACGGCTCGACGCTCGTCCTGGCGAGCCGCGTCGAGTCCAAGCTCGTCACGAGGCTGCGCAGCACCTCGAATCTGCTCGAGATCGGCGCCGCCGACCTCGCGCTGACACGGCGCGAGGCGGAGCTCCTGCTGCGCAGCACCGGCGCGCGCCTTTCGGACGAGGCCTTCGCCGAGTTGATCGAGCGAACGGAGGGCTGGGCCGGAGCTCTGTATCTGGCGAGCCTTTCGCTGAAGCGTCCCGTCGCGAGGGCCTGACGATCGTTGCGATACCTCGTCGGATTACTTCCACTCGGAGTATCTGGAGGCGCTCGACCCCGACCGGCTCAGGTTCCTGCGGCGCACCTCGTTGCTCGAGAAAGATGTCGGGCGCGCTCTGCGACGCGATGCTCGACTCGACCCAATCGTTCGACGAGCTCGAGTCGCTCAAGTGCTCGAATCTCTTCGTCGTTCCACTCGACGACGACGGCGTCTGGTATCGCTATCACCACCTCTTCCGCGATCTGCTGCGTCGCGAGCTGCCTCGAGACCGAGCCCGACCTCGCGATGGAGTTGGGCGGTCGCGCCGCCGATTGGTTCGAGCAGCACGACGACCCGGAGTCGGCGCTCGAACTTGCGCTCGACGTCGGAGACATGGAGCGGGCGGCACGCATCTTCGCGGAGATCGCGCTCCCGACCTACTGCACCGGTCGCGCTGCGACGGTCGAGCACTGGCTCGGACGGTTCGACGCCGACGCGGTGGCCCTGAATCCGGCGATCGCCGTGCTCGGCAGCACGGGTGCACGCGCTGCGCGGCCCCTCGGACGAGGCCGACCGCTGGCTCGAGCTTGCGGAGCTCCACGGTGCCGACGACCCCGAGGTTGCGGCGCAGGTCGCGGTCATGCGCGCGTCCTTCTGCCGCGACGGGGTCGGGACGATGCTGTCGGACGCAGGATCGGCGGTCGAGTCCCTGCCGGACGACGAGCGACTGGAGGAGCCTCGCTCTGCTCGTCTATGCCGTCGCCCACACCTTGCTCGGCGACAACGAGCGTGCCAACGAGCTCTTCGGAGACGCGATCACGCACGCACGACGCGTGGGCTTCAGCGAGACCCAGGTTCTGGCGACCGGCGAGCGCATGCTGCTCTCGGAGGAGGCGCACGATCACGCCGACTCCGACAGACAGGCGGACGAGCTCGCCCGGCTGCTGGCGAGCGGACTGCTCGATACGTCGGTCGCCGACGGCGATGGCGTTTGCAGCGTCTGCACGTTCGCAGCTTCGCCACGGCAACTGGGACAACGCGCGGGCGCTGCTCAACCACGCGCTGAAGCTCACGCCGTTTCTGACCGAGGCGATCCCGTGGCTCGCCGTGCAGACACGCCTGGAGCTCGCGCGAACGTTCGTCGCTCTGCGCGACATCGCGCTGGCCAGGGCGTTGCTGGTCGAGATCGACGACGATCTTCGACCGGCGGCCCGACCTCGGTGTGCTCGTCGAGCAGACCGAGCAGCTGCGCGCGTCGCTCGACGCGCTCCCGACGCTCGAGTCGGGGAAGGGCTCGAACCTCACCGCAGCGGAGATGCGGCTGATGCCGTTCCTGCCGACGCATCTCTCGTTCCGCGAGATCGGCGACCGGCTCCACCTGTCCCGCAACACGATCAAGACGCAGGCGATCTCGGTCTACCGCAAGCTCGGCGTCTCGACGCGCGGTGATGCGATCGACGAGGCGGTGCGGCTCGGGCTCGTCGCCGAGCGGGCCGGCGAGGGAGATCGTCCGGCGACCAGCTGACCGCTACGCGTGCAGCGGAGTCGGCGGCGGCAACGGAGGCTCTGCTTCCGGCGACGTGATCTCCAGCTCGTCCGCGCGGCGCTCAGCTCGCGCCTGATGTGCACCGCCGCCGACGTGAGCGGCGCCGCGAGCACGAGGCCGATCATCCCGACGAGACAGCCGGCGGCGATCGTCACGACCAGCACCACGAGCGGGTGCAGATCGAGCGCCGAGCCCATGGCGAACGGTTGCACGATGTTCTGGAGCAGTCCGTTCGCGAGGATGACGATCACGAGCATGATCAGCGCGGTCGACGTTCCGTGGGCGCCGAGCGCGATCACGACGGCGAACGCACCTGCGACGAACGCGCCGACGAACGGAACGTACGCAGTGACGAACGTGACGACGCCGATCGTGCCGGCGAGCGGCACGTCGAGTATGAGCGCGCCGATCGTGACGACTGCAGCGTTGAACGCCGGCGACGATCGTCACGCCGCGGAAGTAGCCGCGCAGCGATCTGATGACGCCGCCGGTGATCGTCTGCCCGACGCCGCGCGGCACCCCGAGATGGCCGTCGACCCACCTGCGCATCGACGGCCCGTCCTTGAGCAGGAAGAACGTGCTGAGGAATGCAAGGGAAAGGCCGAAGACGAACGATGTCAAGCCCTGGAGGCCGTGCAGCGTTCCTTTCACCAGGGTTGCGATCGCCTTCGGCACGTCGCTGCTGACGCTCGCGGCAGCGCCTGCCGCTCCGGACTGGTCGACGCCCGCGCTCTCGAGCCAGCTCTGGCCGTGAGCGGCGGCAGCGCTGGCCTCCTTCGAGATCTCGTCACCCTGCGAGGTGATGCCGCCGATCACCAGCACGACGATCACTCCGGCGATGGCGGCCAGCGCCAGCAGGACAAGCGCTGCGCCTGCCATCCGCGGGACGCGATGACGCTGAAGGCGACTGACCGCGGGCATGCAGACCGTCGCGATGATGCTGGCGGCAACGAGGGGCCCGACGATCGTGAAGGCCGCGGCGAGCAGCCAGACGACCGACGCGACGAGCGCCAGGAATCCGATCAGGAACCACGAGGTGAGCCCGAGGTCGCGCAGCCAGGCGGGAGCCGAGAAGGAGACTGTGGTCGGGGCCGGCGGCCCTGTGTCCTCAGTTGCCATCAGCCGAGCAAAGCGTCAGAGCAGTTCATGATCATCGCCCCGATGGGGTGAAGCGTCGGGCGACGAGACGGAGGACGATCACGTCGGATGTTCTCCGGCGATCGGTATCCGATCGAATGGGTCGTCGCGTAAGTTGGCGAACGCGAACCTGATCGCCGTCGCCTACGACACGTCTGAACTGGCGCAATCGGCACTCGGCGCCGTTCGCGAGCTCGGCGACGAGCACGCGCTCGTTCTGCGCGATGCGGCGATCGTGATCAAGCACGACGACGGCCATGTCGAGCTCCAGCAGATCCACGGCCTCGCGACCGGCGAGGGCATGGTGAGCGGCGGGTCGATCGGTCTTCTGCTCGGGCTTGCGCTCGCGGTGCCCGTCGCGGGCGCGCTCGTCGGGCTCGCGGGCGGCGCCGGGCTCGCGGCGCTCGACCGGGGGATCTCGGACGACCACATGCGCAAGCTCGGCGCGACGATCGCAAGCGGCCATGCAGTGCTCTTCGCGCTGGTCGAGAAGGTCGACTGGGGCAAGCTCGGCGACGGAGTTGCGCTCGGCGGCGGGGAGCTCGTCGTTTCCGAGGTCGACGACGATGTTCTGGCCCTGCTCGGCGCTCCGCCGCCGCCAGTTCCCTAGAGATTCACGTCACCACGGTCGACTCGCCCGGCTTCAGGAGCCGAACCTCGACGTCGGGGGCGCGCTCGCGCACGAGGCGAAGGAACGTCTCGGGGGGCTCCCGCAGGAACGCTCTGCCCGACATGCCGAGCGGATGGAGCGACCCCCAGTGGATCGGTATGACGATCCTCGGCCTCAGCATGCGCACGGCCTCCGCCGCACGCTCGGGGTCGAGATGGCCCTCGCCGAGGGTCGGGCCCCACCCCCAGATCGGCAGCAGGGCGACGTCGAGTGGATCTGCGAGCCCTGCCAGCTCGGGGTAGAGGTCGGTGTCGCCGGCGAAATAGACGGTCGCGCTCCCGCGAACGAGGAAGCCGACCGCCGACCCGGGCCGGCCGTGCACCGCCGGCGTCGCCTCCACCGAGACCCGCCCGATCGTCCGAGCCTCTCCCGCTGCGATCGAGTCGACCGACCCACGGAAGCCACGGCGGCGGAGCGACCTGACCGCCCCCTGTGCCGCCAGCACCGGCACGCCTCGACCGAGGCGGCGGAGAGAGAGGACGTCGAGGTGGTCGCGGTGGGCGTGCGACAGGAGCACGGCATCGAGCGCCCCGAGCTCGTCGCGCCTCGGCGGCGCCCGCACCGTGCGCAGGTGGGCAATCCGCTTGCGCAGGATCGGATCCGTCAACAGGCGCGCTTCGTCGAGCTCGAGCAGCACCGTCGCGTGGCCGATCCACGTGATCCGCATCGAGGTGGAGCTCAGGCGCGCTCCGCGGCCTCCTCGGCTGCTTGTGCTTGCTTCTTCGCCTCGTGCGCAGCCTTGCGCTTGGCCTGCTCCTCTTTTGCCTGGCCGTAAGACTGCTCGACGAGCAGCTTCCCGCCCGACCAGCCGAACGCCCAGATCATGAGGACGATCGCGAGGACCAGGTTCCAGGCGGTGGTGACGAGCTGTTGCGCGACCGAGTAGGCGGTCGCGTTCGTGGCGCTCGTCACCCCGTTCAGCGAGGCGACGTTGAACGCCTGCGTGACGCCGGCTCCACCCGGCGTGACGGACGTGACGTTGGCGATCGAGTTCCCGGCGACGATCCGCATGATCGTGTGGAACGTGACGGGGATGGCGTAGGCCGAGAGGAAGACGGCGATCACGCACAGGCTCGCGATCCACGAGATCGCTTCGGGAGTGACGACGCGCAGGAAATACGCGCGGGGGTGGACGAGGATCTGACCGCCCTCCTTCGCCTGATCCCACCACTTGAGGACGCGGGGCCAGAACATGCGGATCAGGAGTGAGATCAGGATCGCGCCGCCGATCAGGATCACCGCCACCGCCCACGGGTGGTTCTTGATGAACTTGAACTGAATGTCGAACGAGCCGCCGACGGTGAAGAACAGGTACAGGTACGGGAACGCGCCGATCACCACGAAGAAGATCTTCTGCACTCCGTAGACGGCGAGAATGCCCGCGAACGTCGCACCCGGGATGATCAGCGTCAGCATGATCACCATCACGGCGGTCCCCAGGTTGGCCGGCAGGATCGAGTTGAGCCCGACCGAGATCGCATAGGTGGCAAAGATCTGGAGCCAGTGCACGCGTCCCGGATAGGCGTAGCGGAGGATCGAGTAGTACGCGAACGCCGCCGCGGCCGTCTGCACGGTCTTGAGGGTGATCGCCGCCAACAGGTCGGCGAGCGAGATGCCCGGTGATCGTGTCCCAGAGCTCCTCGAACCAGCCCTTGAGGTCCCAGCCGAGTAGATCCGCAGCGGCTCCGATCACGAGGATCACGAGGACGATGACGAGCCAGCGCTGCCAGTGGAAGTGCTTGGCGGCTGCCGGGGCGGGGGCGGCGGCGGTCGCCGCTTCTACGCTGGTCATGCGAGCACCTCGCTCGGGCTCGGGGAGGCCCCGGCCGGGTCGGCGTCCTGGTCGTTCAGCAGTCGGCGCCAGCTCATGAGCACATCATGGACTCTCGCCGCGCCGACAATCGGCTCGTCGGTCAGGGGCAGGCGGTCGGGGAAGAGAAGGAAGGGGCGCGTCTGGGGGCCGCCGATGCCTCCGTGGAAGGAGATCAGCTCCTCGAAGGCGCAGCCCGTGTCGAGGTCCGGGTCGTAGAAGCTGCCGACCATGATGTCGGCGACGTGGGTGAACCCGTCGGTCCGGAGCAGGTGCTGCGGTGCGTTCGGCGAGAAGGGCGCGAGCGGATCCACGCCTTCGACGCGGCCCTCGACGAGGTAGTTCGCGCCGTCGGCGCCGAGGGCGACCGCGCCGCGCTGCTCGGAGTGGACGAGCAGCCAGCCGATGTGCGGATGCGCGCGCAGGGCCGGCAGCAGGCGAGGATGCAGCGCGTCGATCTCCTCGAGGGTGAGGCGCTGCCGCTTCTCCATCAGGTAGACGAGGCCGAGGTTGCCGGACCCGAGCACGATCACGTCCTTGTCGGAGACGTCGTTCTTCGGCGCGCTTCTTCGGCTTCTGACCGCTTGCCTCGGACAGTGCGTGACCGACCATCGAGCTCTGCTCGTCGCCGCCGGCGATCTGGGTGACATTGCCGTGCTCGAGATTGCGCTCGACGAGCTCCTGGAGGCCGTAGCCGTTGCGTTGCTTGAACGTTGCGCCCTGCGTCTGCCCGTGGTCCGAGAGGACGACGATCTCGTACGGACGCGCGGCGTAGCGGCGCGCCCGCTCGATGCGGCCGAACTGCTCGTCGAGCTTGCGGAGCGCCTCCATCGTGTCGGCACGCTCGAGCCCGGAGTGGTGCGCGACCTCGTCGTAGCTCGAGAACGTCGCGTAGACGGCGGGCCGTCCTTTCATCATGTCGGTCAGCACGCCGTAGACGATCAGATCGCGTACGACCACGCACATCGTCGCGCGCAACAGGGGGTAGATGCCGCCGCGCTCGCCGCGCGGCCTGATGTCGCGCCGCCTCGCCCTGAGCGATGCCGTGACCTCCAGCATCACTTCCCAGCCGAACAGCACGAGCGCGCGCATGACGTTGAAGCCGTTCGCAAGAAATGCGCGGTAGCCCGGATTCGACCGCTTCTCGGCGTCCAGGCGGCTGACAGTCAGGATCATGTGGTCGGCCTCGCCCGACAGCAGGTTGCCCGCGGCTCGCTCCGCCGTGGGTCAGGAGTCCGCGCCCCGACGCGAGCCGCCGCTCGATCTCTGCGCAGTCTTCAGGCCCCGAGCAGGCCCGCAGGATCGCCGTCTCCTTCTCGACCCACCGAAACGCGGGCACGTCCTCGTTCGACCCGAGCAGGATCCCCGCCTGCGAGGCCCCGGTCTGGGACGAGAGGTCGGTCTCCCACTCTGCGAGGCGATAGCCGCCCTCCACCAGCCAGCGGGCCATCGTCGGCGCGCTGCCGTCGCGCATCGCGTGCCGAAGCACCGGCAGCGCCAGGCCGTCGATCTCCAGGAACACGATCCCGGGGGCATTCGTGACGGTCCGGTCGCCTGAGCGGCGTGCGATCCGCTGGATGACGCGGAACGCGTACGTGTCGTCGTCGTTGGTGCCGAAGAGCACGTCGAGCATGACGCCGACGGCCGAGGCCACGAGTGCGACCCCGAGAGCCGACCAGAACGAGTCCATGGTGAAGCCGCCGTTGGTGACGGCATCCGCGGCCAACAGCATCAGCGCGTCGAGCACGAGCACGAGCACGAAGCCGAGGAGCAGTGTGAGCGGGAGCCGCAGAGCCGCGACGAGCGGAGGGAGGAGTGCGTTCAGGACCGCGATCACGAGAGCGGCAGCGAGCGCCCCCCAGAAGTCCGTGACGTGGGCCCCGGGGACGACCCAGGCGCCGACGAGCAGGGCGAAGGTGACCGCAAACCAGGCGAACACGAGCCTCGCCGGCTTGAGGCGCGGCCGTTCCGGCGCCCAGGTGGGCCTCGAGCCAAAGCCGGGCGGCAGGTTCATCAGGTCGGTCTTGGCCACCGCCTCATCGAATCGGGCCGATGGCTCAGGGCCATCGTCCGCATCGGATGAAAGTCAGGGCGCGGAGGCAGCCGCAGATCCGCTGCGGGCCTTCGCCGGGACGAGCCTCGCCGAGGTGACGTAGGCGACGACCACGGCGACGATCACGATCGGCATCATCGGGATCGCGTCGGATTCGAGGATCACGCTCGCAAGCAGCACGGAGGTGAAGGGCAGCCCGAGCATCGCGACGCTCATCGCGCCGATTCCCATCCCGACCCCCGCGATCATCGGCAGGCCCGGTGCGTGTGACAGGGCGATGCCGCCCGCAGCGCCGAGGAAGAGAGACGGAAAGACCGGGCCGCCCCGGAAGCAGCTGAGGGAAAGCCCGTAGGCGATCCCTTTGCAGGCGAGCAGCAGCACGAGCGCCCCGACCGACCAGCCCGCGGCGGACTGGATGAGCTGTGGCAGCTGGTCCTGGCCGGAGAAGAGCACCTCCGACGAGCTTCTGCCCGTCACCTCGGTGAAGATCAGGGCAAGCACGCCGACCCCCAACCCGACCACCGGGGTCAAGGCGACCGACCGCTGCTCGACGACCGGCTGGAGGAACAGGCCGAGGCGCCGGATGGCGGCCCCGAAGACGGCGGCGGCGATCCCGATTGCGACCGCCCAGAGGAACTCGGGGCCGTCGGGCGTGCCGAACGAGGGGATGTTCGGGACCGCCAGTCCGAACGTCCCGAAGCCGGTCCAGGCGTCCAGGCCGACGAAGATGAGCGCCCCGATCCCGGCGCCGAGGAGACCCGGGACGAGCACGACGCCCAGCATCGGTCCACCGAGCCCGGCGGCCTCCATCAGGAGGAACGCCCCGACGAGCGGCGAGCCGAGGAGCGTGCTGATGGCGGCGAAGCTTCCTGCCGCCCCGATCACCGCGACCGCCGTGCGTCGGCGCGTCCTTCTTGAGCAGGTGGACGGCGAGGACGCCGAGCCCGCTGCCGATCGCGATCAGCGGCGCCTCGGGCCCGAGCACGACCCCGAAGCAGAGGGTCGCCAGCGAGGCGATCACGATGCCGGGCAGGTCGATCGGCGCCACGGGGCCGCCTGTCTTGAATCCTTCCGCCGGCTTGTGGCCGGCGGTCCCGGGCAGGTGGCGAATCGTCAGGGCGACCAGCAGGCCGGCGAGCACGAGCCACGGAAGCGGCCACCAGGCGGGCTCGTGCGAGAACCCGAGCTCACCCGGCAGCGTCCCGAAGATGTATTTCTGCGCCTCGGAGACCGCCTTGAGAAAGAAGTAGGCGACGAACGCGACCCCGACACCGACGACTCCGCCGAACGCGAGCAGAACCAGGTAGCTCCGGCTGCGGAGCAGCTCCACCGGGTCTGGGGGAGCGGCAGGAGCGGGCTGATTGGGTTCGGAACTGCTCATCACGCTCTCGATCCCTCGACGGCACGATCGAATATGACCGGTCGCGCAACGTCGCACCGAATCGGCCGCGCCGACTCACCCGATCGGGATGACCGGACGGTAGATCGTGCGGAAGGTGGCCCGGTTCATCCGGATTGGATGAAAGCGCCATGTGAGCGGTGGTTCAGCCTGTGCGGCGTGACCAGTTCATCTCTGAGACCACCGTCGGGGGCCGAGGTCAAGCCCGGAGCCACGCGGCGGGCGTTCCTGGAATTGGAGTTTCCAGGCGCGGTCGAGTTCGACGATCCCTCCCACGAGTGGAGGCGGCTGTTCTCGGAGCTCCTGGGGACGTTCTTCCTGGTCCTGGTCGGCGCCGGCGGAGCGGTGGTCGCCGCCAAGTCGGGCGGGGCGATCGCCCGGAGTGCCGCGGTGACCGGGCCCGGCCTGATGGTGATGGGGATCATCCTGTTCATGGGCGCCGTTTCGGGCGCGCATCTGAACCCGGCCGTCTCGATTGCGTTCGCGACGCGGGGCGATTTCCCCTGGCGGCGCGTCCCCGGCTACATCATCGTGCAGCTGATCGGGGCTACCGGGGCCTGCCTCTTCCTCTGGGCCGTGCTCGGCAAGGTCGGCGGCCTCGGCTCCACGGAGCCCGGAGCCGGGATCCATGCGTGGCAGGCGATGCTGATCGAGTTCATCCTGACGGTCGGCCTCGTGAGCGTGATTCTCGGGACCGCGTCGTCGGCGCAGAACATCGGTGCGCTGTCGGCGGTGGCGGTCGGCGGGTACATCATCCTGGCCGGGCTGTGGTCGAGCCCGATCAGCGGGGCGTCGATGAATCCGGCGCGCTCGTTCGGCCCGGACCTGGCGAACTGGGATTTCACGAACTACTGGGTGTACATCGTCGGTCCCATCGCCGGCGCGTTGACGGCGTGCGGGATCGCCTGGGTCCTGCGTGGCCCGGGCGGCGACATCGGTGGGCTGGCGGCGGCGCGCGGCCGTGACGAGCGCGTTCAGGCTGCGCTCGGCACGAAGACCGACGACCAATCCTAAGCGCGCCCTAAGACATCGAGCTCGGAATTGACCCGGATGGGCTACAACGGCGGTCGCCCACCGGGGCAACACTGGATGCATGCTCATTCAGCTCGATCCCAGTGTCGTGAAGAAAGCGCAACGCGGAGATGAGAAGGCGTTCTCGGTCATCGTCCGCACCTACCACCTACCGATCTTCAACTACGTGCTGCGGTCGGTCGGCGACCGCGAGCTCGCCGAGGACCTGACCCAGGAGGTGTTCCTCCGCGTCTGGAAGGCTCTGCCGCGCTACGCGTTCCGGGCCAAGCTGACAACCTGGATCTTCCAGGTGGCGAAGAACGTCGTCCTGGACGACATCCGCTCGCGGAAGAATCGGCTGCAGCCGGTCGAGCTCGTCCCCGAGCTGTCGCCGGCCCTCCCGGAGCCGCCCGTCGAGCAGGCCGAGACCATCCGCGCGCTCTGGGTTGCGATCGAGCAGCTGAATGTCGACCTGAAGACGGCCCTGCTCCTCCGCGATGTCGTGGGCATGTCGTACAACGAGATCGCCGCCGCGCTCGACGTCCCGCTGGCCACGGTCAAGTGGCGGATCTACAGCGCGCGCAACGACGTCCAGGCGGCCCTGGCGGCAGCGGGCATCACGCTCGACCCGGTCGCCGAGCCGGTCGCCGACACCGCCTGAGCACCGAGCGAAGCCACAGCGCGCCGTTGTTGGGCTCAGGCGGGCTTGGCGAGCTCGGCCTCGATCGCACGATCGACGTTTCCGTGGATCCTGTCGGCGCCGAGGGCTGTCGTCAGACCATCGGCGTCCAGGACCGAGCGAACCTGTGGCTTGACCCGCGCCAGGCGGAGCGTGATGTCGTCCGCCCGGGCGACCTCGACGAGCTCGGCGAGCTTCGCCGCGCCCTGAGAATCGACGAAGTCGACGCCCTCGAAGTCGAGCACGAGCACGTCGAGTCGCGGTTCGCTGTCTCGGATGACGGCGCGAACGCGATCGTCGAGCGCCTCGGCGGTGGCAAAGAACAGCCCGCTGTCGAGGCGCAGCACGGCGATGCCCGGAAACGTCTCGTCGCCGGGGTTCTCATCGAGCTCGCGGAACGCCTGTGTGCCCGGCTCGCGGCCCAGCAGCGGCATCTTCGGCGACGTCGCGACGTAGATCAGCCAGACGAGTGAAAGTGCGATTCCGATCGTGACGCCCGCGAGAACTCCGGCAGAGAGCACGCCGACAATCGCGGCGACGGCGATCCAGAAGTCGATCCGCGCAACCCGGCGCAGCCGACGGAGCTCCGCGACGTCGATCATCCCGAACACGACCGCGTCGATGATCACCGCCGCGAGCACCGCCTTCGGAAGCGCAGAGAAGAGCGGGGCGAGGACGATCAGCGTCAGCAGCACGAGGCCGCCGGTGATCAGGGAGGCAACCGGGGTCCTGGCCCCGGCCGACTCGTTCAGGGAGCTCGCGGAGAGACTCGTCGAGACGGGCATGCCCTGGAAGAGCCCGGCCCCGGCATTCGCCATTCCCTGAGCCACGGACTCCTGGTTGACGTCGATGCGGTACCGGTGCCGCAGCGCAAACGCTCTTGCGTCGCCTGCTGTCTGCGAGAAGCCGATCAGAAGCAGCGCGACCGACGCGATGCCGATCGTCGAGAGGTGGGTCCTCACCAGGTCCCAGTCGGGCAGCGCCGGGCTGGGGAGCCCGCGGGGAACGTGCCCGACGAGTGCAACGCCGTGTGCGCCGAGGTCGAACAGTCCAGATGCGAGGAGGCCGCCGACCACGAGCACGAGGGCGCCCGGGACCGACGGGGCCGCGAACCGCAGCCCGAGAATCACGCCGAGGGAGACGAGGCCGACCGCCAGTGTCGCCCAGTGGATCTCGCCGAGGCCCTGGAGCCAGGTCCAGAGCTCGCGCCACGCGCTGTCGCCGCTCGATGACGTCCCGGTCAGCTTGGAAAGCTCGCCAATCGTCACGTCGATCGCGGCACCTGCGAGGAACCCGGTGATCACCGCCTTCGACAGGAACCGTGCGATCCAGCCCAGGCGGAACAGCGCGAGCAGCAGGAACAGGCCGCCCGTGACCAGGGTGATCGCCGCCACGAGTTGAGCCGCGTCCTGTCCTCCGAGCCTGGTCGCCAGGACGGCGCCGCCGGCCACCGCCGCGAGCGAGGAGCTCGGGCCCGTCGAGATCTGCCTGGACGTGCAGAAGAGCGCATAGATGATCGCGCCGGCCGCCGCTGCGTACAGCCCATTCTCGATCGGCACTCCGGCGATGCCGGCGTAACCGAGGTTCTTCGGTACCACGAGGGCGGTGACGGCGATCCCGGCCATCAGGTCGCCCCGCAGCCAGTTGCGGTCGTACCGGGGGAGCCACTCCGTGATCGGCAGCAGACGCCGAACGCCGCGGGTCGACCCGTCGGCGCTCATGTGCTCACGGCCGGGGGCGCGTTCGTCCGTTCGCGGAATGCGGTAACGGCGGCGTCGATCGTGGGGAAGAAGTGTCCCGGGTCGATGGTGCGGGTGAGGTCGTAGCGCTCGATCTTCTCCCGGACGGGGTCCTTCATCTCGGCGAAGACGAGCGAGACGCCGATGGCATTGAGCTCATGGTCGAGATCCTCCAGCATGTCGCCCGCCGTCGTGTCGATGTCCGTGATCGGTTCGGCGGCCACGACGACCCATGTTGGCTTCGGATCGGCCGAGGCAAGCAGGCGGATCTGATCGCGGAACGTCCTTGCGTTTGCGAAGAAGAGTGGTGCGTCGAAGCGGAACAGCACGAGCCCGGGAAGCACCGCAGCGTCGGGATGCCCTGCGAGGTCGTGGTAGCCGGGCAGTCCCTCGACGCGGCCGAGCACCGCCTGATACGGCCACCACGCGTGCCGGAACACGCTGATGATCGAGAGTGCAACGGCGACGGCGATGCCGGCCAGCACGCCGAGCAGGACAACGCCGAGGAAAGCGGCGAGCAACACGAGGAAGTCCTCACGTCGCTGGTGCCACAGCCGGACGGTCCCGGGGAGGTCCGCGAGCGAGAGCGAGGCGACGATCACGACCGCGGCGAGCGTGGGCTGAGGCAGGTTCTTCAGCAGTCCGGGCACGAGCACGAGCATGAGCACGATCGCGAGTGCGCCCACGAGCCCGGTCACCTGGGTCTTCGCGCCGGACTGCTCGGCGACTGCGGTCCGTGAGCCGCTCGTGCTGACCGGGAACCCCTGGAAGAAACCGGCGGCGATGTTGGCCGCCCCGATGCCGATCATCTCCTGACTGCCGTCGAACTCCTGCCCGGTTCGCGCTGCAAACGCCGACGCCGTCGCGATCGTGTCGGCCAGCGTGACGATGACGATGCCGAGTGCCCCACCGACGAGGAGCGACAGGTCGGAGAGATGGACACTGGGAATGGTGAGGGGCGGAAACCCTTGCGGCAGCGTGCCGACAAGTTTCACTCCGTGGTCGTCGAGCTGGAACACGCGCGCCGCGACGATCGACACCACGACTGCGACGAGAACTCCCGGCAGTTTTGGCAGAACGCGCTGGAGCACGACGATCAGAGCAATCCCGACGAGACCGATCACGAGGGCCGCGGTGACCGTCTCCCCGTCCCTGACACCGTTGACGAAGCCCTTTGTCTCGTCGATGAACCCGTTCGCATCGATCGAGAACCCGAACAGCTTCGGAAGCTGACCGATCAGGATCGTGACGGCGAGGCCGTTCATGTAGCCGATCATGGTCGGCTTCGACAGCAGATCGGCGACGAATCCGAGCTTGAGGACGCCGCCGAGCACGGTGATCCCGCCGACGAGCAGTGCGAGCATCGAAGCGAGTGCGACCGCACGCGCGGGATCGCCGTTCGCGCCCACGAGCGGCAGCAGCGTCGCCGCGATCATCGGGCCGAGCGACGAGTCCGGGCCGAGCACGAGGATTCGAGACGGCCCGAAGATCGCGTACCCGGTCAAGCAGAGGATCGACGTGTACAGGCCCGTGATCGGCGGCAGCCCGGCCAGCTCGGCGTACGCCATCCCCTGGGGGACGAGGAGCGCAACGAGCACGAGCCCGGCGACGAGATCCTTCCTCAGCCACGCGGGCTGATAGGCGGAAAGAGTTCGCACTCCTGGCAGAGCCGACATCATTTACCTCTCGACGGTGGCAGGCCGGGAGATCTCCGGCGTCTACCACTCAGCCCAGGGCCGCGCCTTCGATGGAGCTGGCAGGTTTCGGGTCGGGAAGCCGTCTCATCCGGAAGGCGTTGAGCAGGCCGAGAAGGCTGGCGAGCAGCGGGACGAGGAGCGCCACCTGCAGCGACCGGTCGCGCGCCTCCTTGTTGATCCGGAGAATCTCGGCCTGAACGTCCGCGGGCTCGTCCGCGATGACCGGGGCGAGCTGGGCATTGCTCATCACCTCGGCGTCGTGTTCCAGCGTCTTCGAGATCTGCTGCTGTTGTGCCGGCGGGATGACCGAGCTGTCATTGACGAGGTTGGTGAAATCGAACGCGAGGAATGCGAGCATGAGGCCGCCGGCCATCGCGAGCCCGAACGAGAGCCCGAACGATCCGGCAGCCGAGTTGACCCCGGCCGCCTCGCTGACGCGCTCCTCCTCGATCGGAGACAGCGTGTAGTTGTTCAGCTGCGACACGAGCAGACCGAGCCCGGATCCGACGACGAGCAGCGGGATGACGAGCGCCCAGCCCGAATGCGTGCGCGGCACGATCGGGATGATCGAGGCCATCCCGATCGTGCTCAGCGCGAACCCGGCCATGACGATGTTGCTCGGGCGGCGATCCCCGCCTTTCCGCCCGGCCAGCAGGGCGACACCGAACATGCTCAGCGACAGCGGGGCGAGTGACAGCCCCGCCTGCATCGCGTTGTACTCGAGCGTCATCTGCAGGAAGAGCGGGAGCGCGATCATCGCGCCGCCGAGAGTGATCTGCTGCAGCATCTGCTGGGAGATCCCGATCGTGAAGTGCGGGAACCGGAACAGGCCCGGGTCGAGCAACGTCACCTTCCCTTCGCGCTTGCGGCGCACGAGCCAGTAGGCGAGCAGCGCGAGCGCGCCGGCTCCGATCGCCATCAGCAGGCCGACGTATTCGCCTCCTTCCTGCCAGACGAGGATCCCGAGCACGAGGCCGCCCATCCCGAACACGGAGAGGATCGCTCCGACCACGTCGACCTGGCGGGGCCCTGTATAGGCCACGTCCTTGACGAGCTTGATCTGGGAGAGCACGACCGCGATGACGACCACCTCGAGGAGAAAGCCGACGCGCCAGGACAGATAGGTGGTGACGAAGCCCGCCGAGGAGCGGCCCGACGGCGGCGGCGATCGCGGCCGCCGCGCCGACCAGCGCGTAGGCCCGCGTGCGCGCAGCCCCTTCGAAGTTGCCGTGGATGAGGGACTGCATCGCGGGCAGCAGCAGGGACGCGCCGAGCCCGCCGATGATCGCCCAGAAGACGATGATCGCCGTCAGGTTCTGCGCGAGCGTCATCGCCAGCGCGCCGACCGCATAGGCCAGCAGACCCAGAACGTAGGCTCGCTTGCGCCCGATCAGGTCGCCGATCTTGCTGCTGATCAGGATGAATGCGGCGGAGACGAGCGCTTCCAGCGCGATCGCCGACTGGACGCCGCTCGCGGTCGTGTGCAGGTCGGCGACCACCGCCGAGATCGACACGTTCATCAGCGACGTGTCCACCACGAGCACGAACATCGCCATCGCCAGGAGCAAGGCGAGCTTCGGGTTGCCGGCGTCTTGCTCCGCCGCGACGCCGCCGGCGGCGACCTCGCTCATGCCTGACCTATCGCGCCACTGTCGAGCACCCTCACGCCTCCTGATCGGGTTCGGCCAGGGGTAAGTCGTATAGCAACGGAACCCGAAGTGAAAGTCCGTTCGCCGGCCCTCCAGGATCAGGCCCGGGGCGTCAGTGGATCAGCGTGACCTTCATCGCAACGACGCAGAGCCCGAAAAGGAGGTTCACGACCAGGATGGAGGCGGTGCCGATGCGGCCGAGCGATGCCGCGCGTGCGTAGCGGTAGCCCTGAACAGCGAGCGTCGCGAGCCCGGCCGCGATCGCGAGCCAGATGGACGTCGACTCGTTGACCAGCCCGACGACGCCGAGCAGCAGCGCGGAAATGGGGACGATCGCCGAGAGGATGATCCCGAGCTCCCGGCCCGCGATCCTCTCCAGGTCGGGCCGATTGAGGCGGCTCTCGTTTTCGATGCTCTCCGAGAGCGCGTAGGCGTACACGAACGCGGCCCAGAACACGAAGACAGCGGTGACGACGAGCTCGACGAGCTTCCCGGGATCGTGACGTTCGGCGGCATACGCGGCGGTGAGGGCGGCCATCACGATGATCGTTCCGTAGATCGTGCTCCCGATCCGCCCGTGCCGGCCCACCGCGACGTGAGCGGTGGCGCGAAGGACGCTGCTCGGCCACGGCCGACGGCCGGCCGCCGGGTCAACAGGTTCCGCGGGAGGGCGAGCCGGGGGCGATCATCGCGCGCTGATGGTAACCCGATCCCGAGCCGTCGCCGAGCCCGGCCGGCCGCCGGGACACCGCCGCTCGCGCCTCATCCAGTCCGGATGATTCGCCTCCCGCGGCCCTGGCTCAGAATCGAGGCCGGTGGCCTCGGATCTCAATCAGCTCGGTGGCAACGTCGAAGCTGCGCTGGAGTCGATCAGCGTGCCGAGTTACGTCGTCGATCCCACGGGTGTCATCCGCTGGCTGAACCCGGCCGCGCGGCGGCTGGTCGGCGACGTTCGCGGGCGGCAGTTCACCTCGGTCGTCGCGCCCGAGGAGACCCGCCGGTCTCGCGAGATCTTTGCCCGGCACATCGCCGGGCCGCCGAAGCCGCATGACACCCAGGTCGTGGTGATCGGTGCGGACGGCGAGCGCATCGGCGTCGAGTTGAGCACCGTTCCGCTGGTCGAGGGCGACCGGGTGGTCGGCGTCTTCGGTCAGGTCGCAGACATCGACGAGACACCGCCGCGGCCAGCTCATCCGCACCTGACGCCGCGCCAGGCCGAGGTGCTTCGCCTGCTCGAGCACGGCCGGAGGACGCACGACATCGCACGCGAGTTGAATCTGAGCGTCGAGACCGTCCGCAACCACATTCGCCACATCCTCCGCGCGCTCGGCGTGCATTCCCGGCTCGAGGCGGTCGCTCTCGCGCACCGGGAGCACCTCCTCTCGAGCTGAACGCTCAGGCTGCGCCGGTGGGCGGCGCGGGTGCGACCGGCTGTGAGCTGATGTTGCCGTGTCCGTCGACCGTCAGCACGATGTGCTCGTCACCGCGGCGCAGGACGGCCGTCGTGTCGGTCTGGTTCACCGGGGCGTAGCCCTGGGCGACCCAGGCAGCAACCGCCTGGCCGAGAGCGCGTCGGCGTGCCTCCGCCGGCGGGTCCTTGTGCCGGCTCGCGAGCCACCCGATCAGGCCGATCAGGATCACGATCGCGATCCCGATCACGACGAGTGCCCAGGTCTTCGTCTCGTTGGAGGTGTCGGTCGTCGAGGCCGGTGGATTCACCACGACCGTGCCCGGCCCGATGGTCGTCTGGGTGTTCGTGACCGTCAACTGGACAGTCGTCTGCTGCACGGTGGTCTGCGGGACGGTCGGCTGCTCGGTCGTCGTGGCGCCGGTCAAGGTGACCGTGAGCGAGCCGACCGTGTCGGCGGCGCGGCCGCTGCTGCCGCCGAACGCCGCGATCACACCGACG
The DNA here is from genome assembly GCA_963703445.1 of uncultured Thermoleophilia bacterium. Taxonomy (GTDB): domain Bacteria; phylum Actinomycetota; class Thermoleophilia; order Gaiellales; family Gaiellaceae; genus PALSA-600. Next base: position 33,691 of record CAVPEK010000008.1, read on the forward strand.
CAGAAGAGCGCCGCCAGCGCGCCCCAGAACGGGAGCTTCGCCCTCATCACACGGCCGCCCGGCTCGTGCTACTGCGGCGAGGACGCCGTAGCCCGCGAACGGAGACGGGTGCCAGCGACCGCCCGAACGTGTCGATGAAGAGCGAGCACGGACCGCCGGTGGACGGAAGCGTCCCGTTGAGCACCTCGACCCGATAGGTCAGCTGGTCACCGTTCAGCCGCGGCTCGTGCAGTACCACCACGACGTCGGCCAGTGCTTCGGCGGGCTCCTCCAGGAACGAGAGGACCGCGTGCGGCGGTTCGACCACGAAGTTCGTCGTGTCGTCGTCCCAGAGCTCGAGGAACCGCTTGGACGGCAGATGTCCGGCCTCGCGCTGCGGGCGGTCCGAGAAGTACACCGTGGCTTCTGCGAGCCCGCTCAGCGTGATCTCGCCGTCGTCGGAACTGAACGCCGAGCTGCTCTGGACGAACAACGCGTCGATGCGGCCCGCTTCGTTGCGCGCATTGCCGGTCATTCCACTCCCGGTGCGAGCGCGAGCCGTTCCGAGGCGCCGTGGCAGTGCTTCCATTTGCGACCACTTCCGCAGGTGCACGGATCGTTGCGGCCGCGGCGCGCATCCTCGGACGCGTAGAGCTGGACGATCTCCGACGGTGCGCGGTCCTGACTCAGCAGGTCGCCCATGATCCGCATCGGTCGGTCCACGTGGTGGAAGAAGTCCTTGAAGCCGGCGCACAGGAAGTTCAGTCCGGGCTCGCCGGACGGCGTCTCGATGAACCGGTCCTTCGGACAGCCGCCGTGGCAGGCGAACCGCACGTCGCAGTCGAGGCAGAACTGCGGCAGCGTGTCGCGCTTGTCGCAGCCCGAACTGCATCTGTTGCTGCGACGAGACGAGCTTGAGCATGTGCTCTTCCTTGATGTTGCCGAGACGGAACCGCGGTTCCACGAAGTGATCACAAGAGTAGAGATCGCCGGTGTGCTCGAGCGCGAGCGCCGCGCCGCATGTCTCGGAATGTACGCACAGCCCGGGTGGCTCCCCGACCCAGTTCGCAAGTGCGACGTCGAACATCTGCACGTACACCTCGCCGACGTCGGCCCGCACCCATTCCTCGAACACGTCGATGAGAAAACGGCCGTACTGCTTCGCGGTGACCGTCCGGTTGGTGACATACGAGCCTTCCTGGACGTAGAGCGGGCGGTCGCGCCACGATGTTCTCGGCGCACCGTCTTGAGTCTCCTTGGTGGCGCGCTCGATGATCGGGATGAACTGAATGAACCTTGCATCGCACTCGTCGCGCAGAAAACGGTAGATCTCCGCTCCGCGGTCGCCGTTCATCGCGTGCACGGTCGTGAGCACGTTCCAGTCCACCCCGGCCGCCCGAAGGTGGCCGAGGCCGCGCATCACCTCGTCGAACGAGCCTTTGCCTCCCTTGTTCACGCGAAACGCGTCGTGGATCTCCCGCGGTCCGTCGATCGAGATCCCGACGAGCACGTCGTTCTCCTTGAAGAACTCGCACCACTCGGCATCGAGGAGGGTGCCGTTCGTCTGAATGGTGATCACCGCGCGCTGGCCGGGCGCCAGATGCTGCTCGGTCAACTCGACCGACCGGCGGAAGAAGTCGAGGCCCATCAGTGTCGGCTCGCCTCCCTGCCAGGCGATCATCACCTCGGGGGCCCCTGCGTGCGCCTCGATCAGTTGCCGGAGATAGGTCTCGAGCAGCTCGTCGGCCATGCGGAAGCGCGAGCCCGGATAGAGCATCTCTTTCGAGAGGAAGAAGCAGTAGGAGCAGTCGAGATTGCAGACGGCACCGGTCGGCTTCGCCAGAAGATGAAACGCTGAAGGAGAGGCGACCGCCATCGTGGGACCCCGAGCTTCGCCCTCCAGGGTCAGCCTGGCATCATCCCAACCGGATGACCGACGAGCCGACCGATGCTCTGCGCCGCACGCGCCTGGCCAACGAGCGCACGTATCTCGCGTGGTGGCGCAGCGCGCTGACCGCGCTCGCGGTCGGCATCGGCACCGGCCGTATCGCCCCCGGCCTGACCGGCGGTGCCGTCTGGCCGTATCGGGTCCTCGGCGCGGCTTTCTGCCTGCTCGGGGTGGCGTTCGCGTGCTGTGCCTTCGCGCGCCACCGAAATGTCGAGCGGGCACTCGCCTCCGGCGGCTACGCACCCATGGACGACCGGGTCGCGGTGGTGCTCGCCGGCGCGACCGTGGTGCTCGGGAATCGCCACGGTCGCTCTCGTTGTCGCCGGCGGCTGATCGTGCGAGGGCGGGGTGGGCGCCGTCGCCACGGCAGCCCACCCCGCCGCTTCGTCAGCGCCCCCTGCTTGCCCGCTAGGCGGAGGCCGGCGCGGTGGCCGGTTCGCCGTGGAGCTCGTGCTGCAGCGCGTCCTCGGCGTCCTTCGACAGCGACGACTTGAGGACGGTGCCTCCGAACTTGCTCAGTGCCTCGACCGCCTTGTCCGGCGTCACCTTCTCGACGACGAGGAACAGCGCAGACGTGCCGGGCTTCATCGCCTCACGGACCTGGTCGATGAACGCCTCGTCGATGCTGTCCTTCTTGAGCTTGCCCATCAACGCGCCGAACCCGGCCCCGATCGCCATCCCGAGGAACGGGACGAAGAAGAGGATGCCGAAGAGCACCCCCCAGAACATTCCCCAGGAGGTCCCGCCGGCCACCGAGTGGTGGTTCGTCGTCACCTTGAAGTCGCCGTTCTTGTCCCGCACGATCGATGCGATCGCGTCGGTCTGGATGATCAGGTCGTTCGCAAGCTTCTCCGCCTCGATCTGAGCCGCCGCTGCCGTCGTCTCGTCGGGGTAGGCGATCGCGATGAGATCCGCCATGTTCGTCCCTCCTTCGGTATCTCCCCATCCGCCGGCCGACCACACGCGCCCCCGGCCGGGACGAGGTGTTTCACTCGAGGATCCAGTCTGGGCGGGCGGCTTGCGTAGTCCCGTTAGGGTGAAATCGGCCGGGGACCGCCGCGCGAGAGGCCGGGAACGGTCCGCTCACCCCAACCGGACGATGTGCCCGAGGGGTGGTTCCGTGTTTGCTCGAGGTATGCGACCGGCTCTTCGGTCGACGGTTCGCCAACCCCGGGGAGGAACGGCGAGATGAGCACGGCAACGGCACAGCGAGACGACGCCGCGGACGGATACGACGACCAGTCGGCGAGGGGACTGGGCTGGGCGATGTTCGCAGCCGTCCTCTTGTTCCTCGCGGGCACCTGGAACGTCATTCAGGGAGTCCTGGGCGCCTCGAAGTCGCACGTGTACACGACGAGCGCCCACTACGTCTTCAGCGACCTCCGCACGTGGGGCTGGATCGTTCTGGCCCTGGGCGTCATCCAGCTCTGTGCCGGTGCAGGCCTGCTGAGCGGCAGCTCCTGGGCAGTCTGGTTTGCGATCGCCGTCGCCGGCGTCAACGCGATCGGCCAGCTGATGTTCCTTCCGGCCTACCCGGTCTGGGCGCTCGCGATGTTCACGCTCGACATTCTCATCATCTACGGGCTCGTGCTCTACCACGGGTCGATCAACGCCCTGCGGAACTGAAGTTCAGAGACCACCAACCGAGGAGAAACCTATGTGGTTCGTGTTCGGAGGACTCGCTGCCGTCATCTACATCATCCTCATCATCACCCTGGGGATCACGACGCTTCGCAAGGGCCACTGGGTGATGTTCCTCTTGGGCTTCGTCTTCCCGCTGCTCTGGCTCATCGGCGCGTTCATGGCGCCGAGGGTGCAGCCCGCCTGAGCCGGTAAGGATGACGCGAGACGGCGGTTGAAGCGGCTCCGGTGCGAACGACGGGAGGCCACGCATGCAGACGCTTGCACATCACCCAACGCTCTTCGCGGTGCTCGCCATCGCCGCAGGCCTGATGATGGCTCAGCTCGGATTGTCGAAAGGGCTGCTCGCGCACAGGCGAGCCCGGCGGCCCTGCCCGTCCTGCGGCCGGATCCGGCACGCAGCGGTCTGCGAATGGTGCGGGCACACCTCGCACCGCCGCAGATGATCTTCAACCGCGCACGACCCCGAGGACGCCGATGACGAGCAGCACGGCGGCGATCAACCCGACCACGCACGGCAGGATCACGCCGGCGTAGCGCTCCATGGCCCTGCGCGTGAGGTCCAGAACCGCCTCCGAACGCGGGCCCGCGACAGCACGCACGCCGAGGATCACAAGAAGCGGCACCACGAACGCAACGTTGAAGAGCGCGACGAGCTCGAGCTGGCCGATCAGGCCGGTGCTGGAGCCGACGATCGCTGCGAGCGCCGCGAAGTAGGGGAATGCGGTCGGCAGCTCGGCCAGGATGATCCCCGCCCCGAGGCCGGCGGCACCCAGGGCCCCGCCTGGAAGGTCGCGCGACATCCCTCCGGCGACACGGCGGCGATGGATCCACAGAATCCAGGCGAGCGCCGCGAGGACGATCGCGGCAGCGATCTCGAGCAGATGTTTGGCGAGCGGGCCGACATGCGGGATCAGATCGATCAGCGCCTGTCCCGGCCCCGCGACCACCAGCACGCCGGCCGCCAGCGAGGGGCCGAACACGCCCAGTGTGAACAGGGAGACGAGCAGGACCCCGCGCCGTTTCACGGCCAGCACGAGGGCCGGAGCGATCGTGGACGGATTCAGCCCGTCGACGAGCGCGATGCCGAGCACGAGGAGCGCGAGTGCCTTCACCGGCCCGCACCGTGCCTGCGGTCGGTTAGGCGGCGTTCATCCGGTTTGGGTGAACTGGCGAGCGGCGCGGCCGGTTAGAACGACCTTGTGAGCAGCGACAGCCCGGAACAAGCGGCCCAGGGGCCTGTGGTCGTCGGGTACGACGGCCGCGAGGAGTCCGAGCGCGCCCTCGAGTACGCGCTCGAGGAGGCGGCATCGCGCGAGGCCCCGGTGGTCGTCGTGATCGTCGCACCGATGCCGTACGAGTGGGTCGACCCGTACGGGCCCGGTGTGCCCGGCATGGTCGGTCCGATCACGCCGATCCCCAAGGAAGGGCCGCCCGAGATCCAGCCGCTCCTCGAGCATGCTCGCAAGCGCCTCGAGGAGACAGGCAGCGAAGGCGACGTGGTGTGGGGGCTGGGCGATCCCGTCTCCGAGATCCTGCGCGTCGCCGACGAGCGCACTGCGGGCGCGATCGTCGTCGGGACGCACCACCACTCGGCGCTCGGCCGGCTGTTCGGCACGGACACCGCGGCCGACCTCGTCAAAGAGGCCCACTGCGATGTCCTCGTCGCCCGCTGACCTGTCCGTTCACCGAGATCTGAACGGGAACGGGCGGCTCGATCCGTACGAGGATCCGGCTCAGCCGCTCGAGATTCGCGTTGCGGATCTCCTGTCGCAGATGACCCTCGAGGAGAAGGCGGGACTGATGTTCCACCCGCCGATTCTCATGAACGCGGATGGGACGCTGCTCGACAGCGGCGACGAGTTTGTCCGCGGGAACACGGAGGAGCTCGTGGTGGGTCGCGGGCTCAACCACTTCAACATCTACTTCGCGCCGGAGCCGCGCTTGCAGGCCGAGTGGCAGAACCGGATGCAGCGGCTTGCGGAATCGACCCGGCTCGGCATCCCGGTGACGATCGCCTCTGATCCTCGGCACAGCTTCGCCGAGAGCGTCGGCGCAAGCTGGTCGGCGGGAGGGTTCTCGCAATGGCCCGAGCCGATCGGCTTCGGTGCGTTGCGCGACGAGGCTGCGATGCGCGAGTTCGGCGACATCGCGCGGCGCGAGTACCGAGCTGTCGGCATCCACGTTGCGCTGCATCCGATGGCCGACCTGGCCACCGAGCCGCGGTGGGCGCGGAGCATGCACACCTTCGGCGAGGACGCGGAGCTCGCCGGACGGCCTCCTGGCTGCGTACATCCGCGGTTTCCAGGGCGACCAACTCGGGCCCGAGTCCGTCGCGTGCATGACCAAGCACTTCCCCGGCGGCGGACCGCAGCGCGACGGGGAGGATCCGCATTTCCCCTACGGGAAGGATCAGGTCTACCCCGGCAACGGCTTCGAGTACCACCTGCGCGTCTTCGAGGCGGCCTTCGAGGCCGGGACGGCGCAGATCATGCCGTACTACGGCCGCCCTGTCGGAACACCGTACGAAGAGGTCGGGCTTCGGCTACAACCGCGACGTGATCACGGGGCTCCTGCGGGGGCGCTACGGCTTCGACGGCGTGGTCTGCACCGACTGGGGCCTGATCACCGACGCGCCGATGCCGGACGGCTCGGTCTTCGAGGCCAAGTGCTGGGGCGTCGAGGAGCTGAGCGCCGAGGACCGGCTCGAGAAGATCATCGCCGCAGGCTGCGACCAGCTCGGCGGAGAGGCGCTGCCCGAGCTGCTGGTGGAGCTCGTGCGCGCGGGCCGCATCTCGGAGGCGCGAATCGACGAATCAGTTCGCCGCCTGCTCCGCGACAAGTTCCGGCTCGGCCTCTTCGACGACCCGTATGTCGACCCGGAGGAGGCGGAGCAACTCTGCGGGTGCCCCGAGTTTCGCGCCGCCGGCGATCGCCTGCAGCGGCGGTCGGCGGTGCTCGTGGCGAATGACGGCACGCTGCCGCTCGCGGGCCGCCCGCGTCTTTTCCTCGACGGCGTCTCCGCCGAGAGCGCAGCGGCCTACGGCGACGTCGTCGACCGCCCGGAGGACGCCGACGTCGCGATCGTTCGCCGCAACGCACCGTTCGAGCCGCGCACGTCGAGCTTCATCGAGAGTGTCTTCCACGCCGGCGACCTCGACTTCAAGGAGCCGGAGCTCGGCGAGCTGCTCGAGCTCGCGAGGCGAGCCCCGACGGTGCTGGTGCTGCACCTCGAGCGTCCTGCCGTCATCCCCGAGCTCGTCGAGGAGTGCGCGGCGATCCTGGCCGTGTTCGGGTCGGCCGACGAGGCCGTGCTCGACGTCCTGTTCGGCCGCGCGGCGCCGGAAGGGCGGCTGCCGTTCGAGCTGCCGTCGTCGATGGAAGCAGTTCGCGCGCAGAAGCCGGACGTCCCAGGCGACTCGAGCGATCCGCTCTTTCGCTTCGGGCACGGCCTCTCGTACGGCTGACGGTCACAGCGTCTCCTCAGGAGTCTCCCACGGCGATCGAAACGGCCGCTGGTGTTCTGGAGCCGTCCAACACCAGACCGAAGGAGCCGAGATGTCCCTGAACGCCATGATCCTGTTGAACGTCCTGCTCGACGTCGCCGTCGTTTCCGGCCTCACCGCCGTGCTGCTCCGGCCGTTCGTGCTCGAGCGCAGAGAACAGAGGGTCGCACCGGTCGCGCAGCCGCAGGAACTTCGGCGCGCCGCATGACTCACAGCCGATCCACAGGCGCCGGCTCTCGCTTCACAGGAGAATCACAGACTCACGGGTCAACGTGACGGCATGACACAGACACCGAACAAGACGCTCGGCCGGATCCTCGTCGTCGACGACGAGCCGTCGATCACCGACGCGGTCTCGACGGCGCTGCGCTACGAGGGCTATCAGGTGGAGGAGGCCGCGAACGGCCGAGACGCGCTCGCCGCGGTGACGCGCGAGGAGCCCGACTCTGGTCGTGCTCGACTGGATGCTGCCGGACATCTCCGGCGTGGAGGTCGGGCGGCGCCTGCGGGAGCGCGGCTTCAAGACGGCGATTCTCTTCCTGACCGCGAAGGACGCGGTCGAGGACAAGGTGGAGGCATTGCGTGCCGGCGGGGACGACTACGTCACCAAGCCGTTCTCGCTCGCCGAGATCGTCGCACGCGTGCAGGCGGTGCTGCGCCGGACGAACGGCGACCTGCCGGGCGACGTTCTGCACTTCGCCGATGTGACGCTCGACGAGAACCGGCACGAGGTCTTTCGCGGTGAGCACACCGATCGAACTGACTGCCACCGAGTTCAACCTGCTCCGCTTCTTCATGCTCAACCCGCGGCGCGTCCTCTCGAAGTCGCAGATCCTGCAGAACGTCTGGCACTACGACTTCGGCGGCAGCCGCAACGTCGTCGAGACCTACGTCAGCTACCTCCGCCGCAAGCTCGACGCGGCCGGCCCGCCGCTCATCCGGACGGTGCGCCAGGTCGGCTACATGCTCGAGGCGGAGCAGGAGTAGGTGACCCAGCGGCTCTCGCTGCGCGCGCGCCTCATCCTCGGGGTCGTCGCTCCTGGCCGGCGTCGGGCTCGTCACCGCAGACGTCGTCACCTACACCTCGCTCCACAGCTTCCTCATCTCGCGCACCGACGACTTGCTCGACACGGCGCACACCTCCGCCGAGAGCGCGCTCCACGGGCCGGGCGGTCCCGGCGGCAGCCGGCCGCAGCCGTCGTCGTCGGCGCACGGCCCGGACATCGGACAGCTCAAGGCCAGAGTGCCCGGGCTGTTCGTCCAGGTCCGGCGCGCGAACGGGACGATCGTCGCGACCGGGGCCGCACCGCAGTTTCCCGGCACGAAGAAGTCGCCGCCTCCGCGACTACCGAAGACGATCGCGATCACGTCGCATCGCGGCGCCGACCGGGTCAGCGTACTTCACGGCTCACGCCGACCACCGGCGACGGCCGCTACCGCGTCCGCGCCTCGATCGATCCCGGACAGCAACGGCTACATCCTGATCGTCGCCACGTCGCTGAGCAGCGTCGACAGCACGCTGCACCGGCTCGTCTTCGTCGAGCTGCTCGTGACCCTGGCCGTGCTCGGCGGGGTCGCGGTGCTCGGGCTCTGGGTGATCCGGGTCGGCCTGCGGCCGCTCACCGAGATCGGCGCGACCGCCGCGACGATCGCCGCCGGCGATCTCTCGCAGCGCGTCGCCCGCGACGACGATCGCACGGAGGTCGGGCGGCTCGGCCGGGCGCTCAACGCGATGCTCGCCCAGATCGAGTCGGCCTTCAACGCACAGGAGGCGTCCGAGCGGAAGCTCCGCCGCTTCGTCGCGGACGCCTCGCACGAGCTGCGCACGCCGCTCGCCGCGGTACGCGCCTACGCGGAGCTGTTCTCGCGCGGGGCCGCCCGGCGGCCGGACGACCTCGAACGGTCGATGGCCGGGATCACGCCGGGAGTCCGAGCGCATGAGCCTCCTCGTCGAGGATCTCCTGCTGCTCGCGCGGCTCGACGAGGGCAGGCCGCTCGCGCGCGATCCGGTCGAGCTGGACGAGGTGGTGGCCGAGTCGGTCGAGACTGCCCGGATGCTCGAGCCGGAGCGCTCGATCGCCTGCCGGCTCGACCGTTCGACGGTGATCGGAGATCGAGACCGTCTGCGCCAGATGGTCGACAACCTGCTCTCGAACGTTCGCGCGCACGCAGACGCAGACGCCGCCGTCGAGGTCGGCCTGGTCAGGGCGGACGACGTCGTACGGCTCACGGTGAAGGACAACGGTCACGGGCTGACCGACGAGCAGGCCGCGCACGTGTTCGAGCGGTTCTACCGAGCCGACCCCTCACGTGCACGAACGGCCGGCGGTGCCGGTCTCGGCCTCTCGATCGTTGCGGCGGTGACCGACGCCCACGGTGGGCGGGCGACCGCATCGGCCGTGCCGGGTGGAGGCGCGGCGTTCACGATCGAGTTGCCGCTCGCTGCGAGCTTCCCGCGCGACGATCCTGGCTAGGCTCGGGCGATGTCCGAGTGGGTGCGACCGGGGCTGCGCGCTGCGCAACTCGCCGCCGTGCTGTTGGTCGTCGTACTGCTGACCGGATGTGGCTCGAGCGACAAGACCTCACGTACCACGACCTCCGAGCAGGGCCTTGTCGCGATCGGCGCCGGACTGCGCGGCCCGGCAGGCCTGCACGCGACGATCTACGCGAGCGGTTTGAAACTGATGTCCGCGTTCGCGTTCGACGCCCGACGGTCGCCTGTGGATCACGACGTCGGGGGCGGACACGCATGCGACCGACGGCCTCTACGTCGTGTCGCGCGCCGGCGCCCGCCCGGTTCGAATCACCGCGCGGTTTCGCGGACCGCTGGGCCTGGTGTGGATCCGCGGCAGGCTGTATGTCTCTTCCCTCGGCCGCGTGGAGGTCTTGTCCGGGCTGACGGGCGATCACTTCGCAGCACGGAAGACGATCCTCGTCGGGCCGCCGGGCGGCGGTGAGAACAACAACCTCGTCGAGTCGCCGGCCGGGAAGCTCGTCATGGGCGTGTCGGCCTCCTGCGACCATTGCGTCCCGGTGAGCAAGTGGTCGGGCTCGATCGTCGAGTTCGACACGAGCGGTGAGGGAGCTGCGCCTGGTCGCGCGTCGTCTCCGCGCTCCGTTCGGGCTGGCGTTCTACCCCGGGACGAACCACCTCCTGGCGACGCTCAACCAGCGGGACGACCTGGGCACGAAGACACCGGGAGACTGGCTGGCGCTCGTCCGCGACGGCGATGATTTCGGCTTCCCGGCGTGCTACGGCCAGGTCGCAGCCGGATGCAGTGGCGTCCCGGCCCCGCTCGCGGTGCTCGACCCGCACGCTGCCGCAGGCGGTCTTGCGATCGTGCGGCGCCAGCTCGGGTCGTCGCTCGGCCCGGCTGCCCTGGTCGCGGAATGGTCGCTGGGCAAGGTTCTGCGTGTACCGCTCGCGGCTCGCGGCGAGCGCGCAAGAGGCGGGGCGGTGCCGTTCCTCACCGGTCTGAAGAACCCGCTCCCGCTCGCGGTTGCCGCGGATGGTGCGCTGCTCGTCGGCGACTGGACGACCGGGAGGATCTACCGGATCACGCGCTCGTGAGCGGTGATCTCGTTCGCGCAGTGCGGTCGGTCGCGCTCGGCCTCATCGAACTCCTGCTCAGTGCGAGGCGGTCGGCCTCCGCCTCGGCGGGAACGGGACCTGCTCGGGTGCCGCGTTCGCGGCGCACCGCCACCACGAAGGAGACGATCACGGCAGCGGGATCGACCACGGTCGCGACAATGATGACCGGGAGGGCCGCGTAAGCCTATGTCCGGGCCGGCCGGGGATGCACTGTTCGAGGGGTCGCCGACTCAAGCGGCTGCGGCGCGCGGCCGATTCGAGTCCCATGAACGACGCAGATCATCGTCTCCTCGACCGATGCGGGGCCGGCAGCGCTGTCGCCCGGGCACGAGCCGGCGCTCTCCAAGATCCCTCGGTCGGGGGTCGACGCTTGACTGGGGCCGCACAAGATCAGAGAGCGCGGCCCGGTCAACCCAGACTTGGCCTTCAGGAAGGAGGCTCGCGTCGGCGGCACACGACACCACTCGGCGTGACGGAGCGCCGGCGCGAGCCGGCGGTTCGGCGCTCAGCGCGAGCACGCTTGATCTCGTCGAGGGCCTCATCGCGATGGCTCGTCTGTTGACGATCGATCGCGACGCGGCGGGAACAACATGCGCGTCGAGCACCTGCGATCACGAGCGCTGGCCAAGCAGAGGAGCTTCGCAGAACAGGGCGTGAGCAACCAGGTCGAGTGGATCCGGTCGATGCGACTATCCGTCGCTCGGGACATCGGGCGGCAACCCGTCGGCGACGATCCCGCAGACTCAGGTGTTCGACGGGGTGAGCAACGAGCCCCTCGGTGTGCCGGCGACGATGACAACGTCCATCTCGTCCGCGGCGCAGCGTGAGGTTCGGCCGACCGAGCGGACGACCCGCTCCTCCCAGAGGAGGTCGTACGAGAAGGCCGGTATCTCGCTCATGTGGATTCCTGCGCAGACCACGCTGCCGCCCTTGTCGACGGCGGCGAGAGCGGTGGGGACGAGCTCACCGGCGGGAGCGAAGATGATCGCCGCGTCCAACGCCTCCGGTGGCTGCTCCCCGGAGGCGCCCGCCCATTCGGCGCCGAGCGAGCGGGCGAACGCCTGCGTCGCCTCGTCGCCTGCCCGCGTGAAGGCGAAGACACGCCGCCCCTCCGCGCGGGCGACCTGGCAGACGATGTGCGCCGACGCCCCGAAGCCGTAGAGGCCGACCCGCTCCGCGTCGCCCGTGAACCGCAGCGCCCGATAGCCGATCAACCCTGCACAAAGAAGCGGCGCCGCCTGTAGGTCGGGGTAGCCCTCCGGGATCGGGAAGCAGTAGCGCTCGTCGGCCACCGCCGCCTCGGCGTAGCCGCCGTCGATCGTGTAGCCGGTGAAGCGCGCCGTGTCGCAGAGGTTCTCGCGGCCCGAGAGGCAGAAGCGGCAGCGGCCGCACGTCCAGCCGAGCCACGGGACCCCGACGCGCTGCCCGACCTCGAAACGGGTGACGTCGTTTCCGAGCTCGCTGACCGTGCCGACGATCTGATGACCGAGCACGAGTGGCAGCTTCGGCTTGGCGAGCTCCCCGTCGACGATGTGCAGGTCGGTGCGACAGACGCCGCAGGCGTGTACCTGCAATTGCACTTGCCCCTGCCCGGGGCGCGGCTCCGGCAGTTCGACCTCATGCAGCGCTGTCCCGACCCCGCTGAGCTGCATCGCGCGCATTCGGCTCGGCTAGGAGTGGTGCTCCCTTTCGCGCAGTTCGGCCTGGTAGCGCTCTGCCTCTTCGAACTCCTCTTCGTTCCGGCGGCGGTCGGCGTCCGTCTCGCCGGACGGATGCTCTCCGGCGGCGGCGGATCGACGCACCGCGAGGAACGCGATCACGAGCAGAGGTATCGCCACCGCCGCGAGGATGATGACCGGGAGCACTCCGCCAGCCTACGTCCTGGCCGCCGGCGCTGCACGGTTTCGAGTGGCCGTCGAGCTCAGTTGGTCGGCACGTGGGCCGGCTCGTTCGTCGGAGACCGCCGCTGCGGCCGATCGCCCGGCGGCTCGATCGTGATGTCGGGCAGCGCGCGGTCGAGCCAGCGCGGAATCCACCACGAGCGTTCGCGCAGCAGCGTCAGGAGTGCCGGCACCAGGGTCATCCGCATCAGCAGTGCGTCCGTGAGGATCGCGACGCCGAGCAGCAGACCGAACTCCTTCGACACCCGGTCCGGGGAGAGCAGGAACGAGAAGAACACCGACGACATGATCAGCGCCGCCGCGACGATCACGCGGCCGACCCCGGCGATGCCGTTCTTCACCGCCTGAACCGTCTCGGTCCCGTGCACGTGCTCCTCGCGGATCCGGCTCATCAGGAACACCTCGTAGTCCATCGAGAGCCCGAACAGGATCGCGAAGGCGATCGGTGGAACGAAGCTCTCGATCGGGCCGGTGCGGTCGAGCCCGATCAGACCCAGGCCGACTCCCTTCTGGACGACGAGCGTGAGGACGCCGAACCCGACCAGGGCCGACATGAGCGTCGTCAGTGCTGCCTTGAACGCGATCACGGCGGAGCGGAACGCCATCGCGAGCACGAGGAACGTGATCCCGATGATGTAGAGCAGGAAGACGGGCACGCGCGAGAAGATCTGGTGGCCGATGTCGGTGAACGCGGCATTCGTCCCGGACACATACGCGTGCGCCGTGGAGCCGGCGAGCGTCGCCGGGATCACCGTGTGCCGGAGCAAGGCCACGAGGTCGTCGGTCTTCGAGTCCTGCGGTGCGTACCTGCCGTTGCTGTTGATGATCGCGACGGATGCCTTCGCCGCGGTCTTCGCGTTGTAGATCGGCTTGTTGACGGACTTGATCCCCGGCACCTGCTTCAGCGCGGCCTCGATCTTGGTGGCGGCGGCGTGGTCGGACTGGAGGTCGACGACGATCGGGATCGGCTCCGTGAACCCAGGCCCGAATCCCTTCGTCAGCAGGTCGTACGCCTTGCGCGTGGTCTGGTCCTTCGGGGCCGTTCCGGCGTCCGCGAGCCCGAGCCGGGCGACGAGCACGGGCGAGGCGAGGAGGAGCAGGACGGCGATCACGACCGGGAGCACGACCTTCGCGTTCCGCGACACGAACCGTCCCCAGGCCGCAATTGGTGTCCGCTGCTGGCCTTCGCGGGACTCGTCGACCGGCGGCAGGCCGAGCCGGCCGCGGTCGATCTTCGGGCCGAGGAGCGATAGGACGGCGGGGAGAAGGGAGTTCGCGAGCAGCACCGCCGTCAGGACGCCGAGTGCGCTGCCGATGCCGAGCTTCGTGATGAAGTCGAGCCCGATCAGGGCGAGCCCTGTGATCGAGATGGCAACGGTCACGCCGGCGAAGATCACTGCGCGTCCGGCCGTCGCCCCTGCGGCGGCCGCTGCATCCTGCGGCGTCAGGCCGTCGTGGAGGAACTGTCGGAACCGGGTCACGATCAAGAGCGTGTAGTCGATCCCGACGCCGAGCCCGATCATCGGCACCAGGATCTCGGTGACGGTGTTGAAGTGCGTCAGCCGTGCGGCGAGGAACAGGATCAGGAAGGCGCCGATCACCGCGACGATCGCGAAGAGCAAGGGAATCGCCGTCGGCACGAGGGCGCGGAAGAGGATCAGCAGGATCACGAAGGCTGCGAGCAGTCCGATCAGGTCGCTGATTCCTTGCGTCGGCGGCGCGCTCTCCGCCTCACCCGTGAACTCGACCTGCACGCCGGCCGGGTTGCCGATGGCACGCAGCTGGTCCTCGACCGCCACGATTCCGGACCGCGGCAGCTGGAACGAGTTGCGGTCGTACTGCACGTCGAAGAACGCGATCCGGCCGTTGTCGGACAGTTGGCTCCTGTCGGTCAGCGGGCTCGTGATCTTCTGCAGGTCCTTGGTGTTCTCCGCCAGCGCGCGCTGGGACGCCTTGCCGGCGGCGAGCATCCGGGTGACGAGGGCGGTTCCGGCCGGCGAATCGAGCCGTCCGTTCGACGACGAGAGCACGACGCGAAGCGCAGCGCCCTTCTCGCCCCCGAACTTGGCCGTGATCAGGTCGGTCGCCTTCTGGGTGTCCGAGCCCGGGATCTTGAAGTCGTTGATCAGCTTCCCGTGGAACGCCGCGTTCAGGCCGATCAGCACGACGAAGATCCCGACCCACGTCGAGACGACGCGCCAGGGGTGGCGCGCACAATGGCCCGCCCAGCGCGCCAGTGCACCGCCGCGGGCTATCCGTTGTTCTTCAGCAAGGCGCTGAGCGGCGGCCTCGCGGCTCTCGTCTTCAACCATCGTCCTCCTCGTGCGGCGCTGTCGGCAGCCTCTCGCAGTCAGCATGCCGGATTCGCCGCGGTAGCCGCGCGTTCAGGTGGTCGGCCGGCGCCTACGTCTGCTTCTTTCGGCTTATTTACAGCGAAATCGACCGACCGAATCTCTCGAATCCCTAGAAGGGAGGTTGACATCGGTCCGGGAGCAAGCCATGAGGAGAGTGGGTTCCCGGCGGCGTGACCGAGGAGTTGAGCTGAAGCAGTGAACCGGAAGGATGAGGCCGAACGGGTCGGTGCGGGTGCTACCTGCGATTCCCCCGAGTCAGGTCAGTTGCTCGTCGAGACGCTGATCGCGATCACGATCCTGGTGATCCTCTCGACAGCCGGCATCGCCGTCCTCGCGAGCGGAGTCCTGTCGCAAAGTCTTTCTCGCCAACGCACTATCGCGGAGCAGCTCGCGCTGCAAGACATGGAGGCGATCCGCCAGCTGGGGTACACGAACGTCGGCACGCTGACCGGCAACCCTCACGGCACCCTCGCCGCGAGTCAGGCGATCTCGTCGACCGTCGGCCTCAACGGCACCTTGAAACGGCAGATCACGTGGGTCGACGATCCGGCGCCGGGCACGCCCTATGTCACCCATGCCGACTACAAGCGGGTCACGATCACCATCACGCGCAGCGACGGCAAGGTCCTGACCACCCAGACCAGCTACTTCTCGCCCTTCGACGCGAGCGACTATGGCGGTCCGAACGTCGGCTCCCTCCAGATCACGGTTCAGGACATGGCGTCGACCGCCGTCGTCCCCGGGGTGACCGTCACGATCGCGGGTGGCCCCAGTGGGACGGCGAGTGACACGACCGACGCCACCGGCGTGGCCTCGTTTCCAGCGCTCCTCCCGAATCCGTCCAGCGGATCGACCAAGTGCTACGAGGTCACCGTCACGCCTCCGCCCGGCTACACGGTCTACTCGAAAGACGCGCCGAGCTCGTGCGGGAGCTCGCCGGCGGATGCGGTGATCACCGCAGCGCAGACGACATCGACCACGATCCGCATCTACAAGCTGGCCTCAGTGACCTTCAACGTCACGCGGTGGAAGCAGCCGTACACCGCTGCGACGACCACCGTCAACCTGGCCGCCACGATCGGAGGCTCGGCGGTCACTGCCGGGCCGTACACGGTTCCGACGACGGGAACGCTGACCACGGCCGCGACGCTCGCCCCGAGTTCCGCCTGGACCGTCAGCGCATCGTCAGGCGCGCTCGTCGCACCGTGCGCAGACCGTGCCGATTCCGGATCCGGCGAGTTATCCCACTACGTCGAGCGCCACGGTCGCGATCGCCTTCCCCGATACGACCATCACCGTGAAGAAGAAGAACTCGGCGGGTGCGTGTACGACGATGGCCGGTGTCATCGTCTCCATCTCCGGTGGCCCCGACAGCATCGTCGGCCTCACGGGCACCACCAACGCGTCCGGCGCAGCCACGTTCGACCTGACGCCAGGCCCGAGCTACACGGTGACCAGTGCCACTACCCCTGCCGGTACGACGGCCACCCCGACCGTGACCGTCTTGCCGGCGCCGACCGCCACCGCCATCACCGTGACCGTGCTCGGGGTCGGCGCGACCGGGACCTGCCCATGAACCGCACGCTCGCGAGAATCGCCGGCGACCGGCATGGGTTCACTCTGGTCGAGATGCTCGTGGGGATGGCGATCCTCGGCATCGTGCTCGCGTCGATGGCCTCGCTCCTGTCCGCGATCTACAACACCGGCACACAGACCATCGAGGCGGGAACACTCCAGGACGAGGCGCGGGCGGCTGTCGACACCCTCGTCACCGATCTGCGCCAGGGCTACACGGGTGATCCGAGCCTCCTTGTGATCGCCAGCTTCTCGGGCACCTCGATCACCTTCTACTCACCCGATCGACAGCAGCCCTTCCACCTGCGGAAGATCGCCTACCAGATGTCCGGCAGCACGCTACAGCAGGCGTCCGTGACCAGCACCGACACTGACGGAGCGCCGTGGCTCGGCCTCACCACGCTCGGGAGTTGGCGAATCGTCGCCTCGTCCGTCGTCGCCAACCCTGGCGGGACGCCGCTCTTCACCTACGTGAAGAGCGACGGCGTCACGACCGCGACTGCGGCCAAGGACATCGACCGCGTGATCGTGACCATCACCGTGAAACAACCGGGCTCGCGCAACCAGGCTTCGACGTACCAGTCCAGCGCCGACATCAGGGCGTTCGTTCAGACATGAGAGCACGCAAGAACTCACCTCGCCGAGGAGCAAGGGATCGCGCTCGTGCTCGTGATCATCATCGGGCTCGTCCTCACGACAGTCTCGGCGGTGCTGATGACGGCGCTCGTCAGCAATACCACCAGCTCGAGTCACGCGGTTGTCCGGCAGCAATCGTTCCAGGCGGCGGAGGCCGGGCTGGACTCGTATGCATCCAAGCTGATCGAGGACGGGCTTTTCTATGCGCACTACGTCGCGCCCGGCGAGTCGACGCGAAAGGATCCCGTGAGCGGGACACTCGTCAGTGCCGGCAACCCTTGGACCTACGGCCTCTCGTGGACCTACCCGAACGTCCACGACTGGGCTTCGACGGCGCAGCTTCCGAACAACTACGAGTACAACCTGCAGATCACACCACCGACCGCCGGCGCCTGCGCCACGCCCACGAGCCCGCTCTGCGGCGCGATCACGATCACGTCGACAGGTCGGCCGCACGCGGATTCGAACACGTCCGACTGGCGTGAGGTCGAGGCGACCATCAGGCCGAGCTCGATTTCCGACTACTACCGGATCGTCGACGGAGACGTCTCCTTCGGCAGCACGACCACCACCAACGGCAAGGTTTATGCGGCGGGCAACATCACGCACGACGGAACCGCGACCGCGAACCTGTACGCGGGAGGTCAGGTCACCGGGTCGACCACGTACGCGGGCACTCCGACCGCGACTCACTACGACTCCACCACGACGCCGCCGGTCAGCCAGGTCGTCCCACCGCTCAACTTCAGCTCCTTCCTCGCATCGGTCTCGACGATCTCGGCGGTTGCGAAGAAGGCGGGCACCGGCCTGACGAATCTCAACGGGCAGTACTTCGACACCGCAACGGTCGCCGGCGTCGTCACCGCCACTCAGAAGAACTATCCCGCGTGGGTGTTGACTTTCAACTCGAACGGGACGTTCAGCATCAAGGCCTGCAAGCCGAGCAGTGGTTCCGATCCGGCAGCCGGCGCGTCTCCGATGTCGATCTGCGGGAGTGCTGCCACCTTCAATGTCCCGACGAACGGTGCGATCTACTCCCCGCAAACGATCGTCGTCCAGGGGACGGAGGTCGGCCGAGTCACGGTCGGTTCCGCGAACGACATCGACATCGGCGGGCCGCTGGCGCCGCAGACGTCAGGGACCGACGTGCTCGGGCTCGTGGCGACGAACGACGTCTATGTCGCCCAGTACGTTCCGTCGACCCTCACCTGGTCCGCGGCAATCTGCGTGATCAACGGCACATGGCAGACCGACGTGTCGGACGGAAGTCACAGCACGATGAACTTTTCCGGCTCATCGACGACGGCGAACGGCGGTGACATGACGATGTTCGCAACCCGGAACTACAACTACGACCCGAATCTCCTGAAGCTGCCGCCACCGTGGTTCCCGCAGTTGCAGGCCTACACCACGGTCTTCTTCCGCGAGATCACGCCCAGCTGACCGAGGCCGTCAGGGCGCCGAGGCAGGCTCGGCAGCCCGCAGCGATTCGAGTGATGCCCGGATGTCGTTGGTCAGAATGGTGTACATCGTCGGCTCGATGATCTCGAGCGCTGCCGAGAAGGCCGCCTCCGCTTCGCGGGTCCGGCCCTGCGCCGCCCGCACGAGCCCGGCGGCGTGCAGCAGCGAGGCCTGCGTCCAGACGTCCTCGCGCCCGACCCGGCTCTGTGCCGCCGTGATGATGCGGTCGGCCTCGTCCGCCTTTCCCTGCTTGACGAGGACCTCGGCGAGGCGGCGCTCCGCCTCGACCAGGTAGCCCTGCTCGTGCGTCGAGCGCAGACAGCTGACGGCGTCCCGAAATGTCTTCTCCGCGAGGGCGACGTCGCCGCGCTGTTCGTAGACCGCGCCGAGATTGGAGAGCGTCCAGCCGTAGCGGCCCGCGGCCCCGGTCTCGCGGAACATCTCGAGCGCCTCGAGCAGGAGTTTCTCGGCCTCGTCGGACTCGGTTTCGCCGAAGCGGCGCCCCCGCACGGCGAGCGCGAACGCCATCGCCTCGCGGCTCCCACTCGACTCTGCCAGCGCCTCTGCGCGTTCCAGCAGCTCGAGCGATCCGGTCACGTCGGCCTGGACGCCGGCGATGCTCGCGAGCTGAGTGAGCGCCAGGCTCTCGAGGTCCGGCCGGCCGGCCTGGTGCGCGAGGTCCAGCATCGCTTCGGCGTGCCGGGTGGCGCCGTCGGCGTCGCCGCGCCACCAGAAGATCGTTGCGATGAGCGCGTTGGCGTCGTAGAGACCGACCGCTTCGTCCACCGGCAGGATCGCAAGGGCCTCGTCGGCGAGGTCGTGAGCGCGGGTGACGTCGCTCTCGGCGTTCAGTGCCAGGTCGGCGAGCAGCACGAGCGAGCGCCCCTCGAAGTCGGGGAGGCCGGCCGCGCGTGCGTCGGCCAGCGCGGCTTCGGCCTCCGCGCGGACGGTCGGGACATCTGAGAGCCGCCACGCCGCGTGGGCGGCCAGATAGCGCCGTCCCGGGGTCGGCTCGAGCTCGACGGCTCGCAGGAGGGTGCGCCGGGCGGAGACGAACGCGCCGCGTTGCAGCGCGCGGCGGCCGGCTTGCTCGAGTGCCGCCGCCGCCTCGTGTGCCAGTTGCCCGGACACGGAGCCCCCGAGCTCGTCGAGCAGCTGAACTGCCTGGTCGAGGTGGTACGCGCGGATCCCTGCCAGCTCGTCGCGCGCACGTTCGTCCACCCACTCCGCGAACGCACGATGCTCCTCCGCGCGCTGCGCCTTGCTCATGCCGCCGTACGCCACGTCGCGGATGAGCACATGCTTGAAGCGGAACGCTCGGTCCCCGGAGATGGTCGAGAGCTCCTCGGGGACGACGAACTCGCGGTCGAGCAGCCCCGCCAGAAGCGGGTCGACATCGAGGTCGGGGAGGAGCCGCTCCAGCGCGCCGCTCCAGAACACGCGGCCGATGAGCGCCGCGGTCTGAAGCACCCGCTTCTCGCCTGCCCCCAGCCGGTCGATTCGGGCTGCGATCAGCGCCTGCACGCTGTCGGGGATGCGGTCGAGGCCCTCGTCTTCCCGCAGCATGCGGGCGATCTCCTCGATGAACAGCGGGTTGCCTTCCGCCCGCTCGAGCACGAGCGCCCGCTGCGAGGGCGGCACGTCGGCCCGTGCGAGCAGGGCGTCCGTGAGCTCGCCGCTCTCCCGTGGGTCGAGGGGGGAGAGCTCGATCGCGCTCGCACGACGGATGCCCCCGCCCCAGGTGGGACGCGTGTCGAGCAGATCCGGCCGCGTGACGGCGACGATCAGGACCGGAACGTTCCGGAGCGACCGTGCGAGATGCTCGATCAGATCGAGGAGCGGTTCTTCCGCCCAGTGCACGTCCTCGAAGACGAGGACGAGCGGCTGCAGGTCGGCGAGCTGTTCCGCCCAGCGCAGCGCGGCCCAGGTCAGCTCGGCCGACGTGCGCTCGCCCTCGGCGGCGCCGAGGACGCCCAGCGCCACCGCCAGCAGGTCGGCCACAGCCTCGCTCTCGCAGGAGAGACGCAGCTTCTCGAAGGCGTCGTTCGCCGGGTCGTCGTCCGTGATCCCTGCGCTCGCCTTGATCATCGAGGCCAGCGCCCAGTAGGTGACGCCTTCGCCGTACGGCAGCGTTCGGCCGGACAGCGTCGTCACACGCTCGAGCGAATCGGTGAACTCCGTGACGAGTCGCGTCTTGCCGAGACCGAGCTCGCCGAAGACCGTGACGAGCTGCACGGCGCAGTCGCGCACCGTCCGCTGGAACGTGTTCTCGAGCAGCTCCAGCTCGGATTCGCGGCCGACGAGCGGGGAGGCGGGCAGACGTGCCGGATCGTGGACGTGGAGCGCGCGCCACGTCCAGAGCGGCTCGTGGCGGCCCTTGATCTCGAGCGGGCCTGCGCTCTCGACCTCGACGGCACCGGCGGCGAGCCGTCTCGCACCTTGCCCGAGCAGGACCTGGCCCGGCTCGGCCGCCTGCTGCAGCCGCACGGCGAGGTTGACCGCCTCTCCGGTCGCGAAGGTCGACTCGGCGTCCTCGACGACCACCTCGCCGGACTCGACACCGATCCGGACACCGAGCCCGAGCGCCTCGACCTGGGGCACGATCTCGAGCGCCGCGCGAAGCGCCCGTTCGGCGTCGTCCTCGTGCGTCACCGGCACGCCGAACGCCGCCATCACGGCGTCGCCCGCGAACTTCTCGACCGTGCCGCCGTGCTTCGCGATCGTCCCGGACACCTGCTCGAAGTAACGGTTCACGCGCTGCCGCACGACCTCCGGATCGGTGCCCGCGACGAGCGCGGACGAGCCGACCAGATCGACGAAGACCACCGTGGCGACCTTGCGCTCCACGAATCGACTTTACCGCCCGCCCTGGGGCCGACCGCGCTTCGAGGCTACGATCGCCCGGTGGCGGCCGGCGACGTCCACTCGGCCTTCGCGGAAGCGGCGGCGAAGGACGGGATCGATCTTGGCAGCGCGTCGTTCGACTGGCTGTGCGAACAGGGCCATGTCGGCCTCGAGCGCGTTGCCAAGGCGCGGCGGGACCCTGCGCTCGTGCGCCCGGTGACGGCAGCGCTCGAGGTGCTCGAGCAAATCTTCTTGCGGCTCAAGGGAGATCTCTCGGTGCTGTACGCCGCCCGCGAGAACCTTCTGCTGCCGCTGGATCTCGTGCACCGGCCGACCGGGACGGTGGTCGAGGTCGACGACGCGGCGCACTTCACGTCGTTCCGGCTCGCCGCACTCGAGCTGTATCCGGACGAGGCAGAGGTCGGCTTCGACCTCGCCGAGTACAAGGAGCTGTGCCGGGCCTGTTCCGGGACGAGCGATGCGCTCGCCCGCGGGCTCGCGGCGAAGGGGTTCGGCATCGGAGGAGTCCAGCGGGAGCGCGCCTATCACGACGCACTGCGGGATCTTGCGACGCCGGCGATGGGTCATCCGCCGCTCGTCCGGATCGCCGCTGTGGATGGCGACGGAGCTGCCGCCTACCACCGGCGCGGCTCGTCACTCGCGGCGCTTCGGAGCTCCCGGGCCTGACGGCTCGTACCCGTCGATCACGGAGACGTTGACCGTCGAGCAGCGCCCGCAGCGAATGCGCACCTTCTTGGTCATCTGCACCGGGTGCATCGAGACGGCGAGTACGTTGCCGCACTCGACGCAGACGTAGTCGTCCGGGCCGTTGCCGCGGAAGACCGGCCGGTCGACGTCGTCCTGCACCGCGGTGCCTCCGTCCGGGGGAACCTCGCCTTCCCCGACCCGTCGCATCGCGATCGTTGCCATCGAATCGGTGCGTCGATCAGATCGCGCCGAGCTTGCCGGCGAAATCTGCGATCAGAGCGTCGAGCACGCCCACGACGACGCCTTCTCCCATCGACGCCGCCTTGCCGGTGATCTGCGCGTTGGTGTGGATCGTCCCTCCGCCCTCGACGAGCGTGAAGACGACTGTCGCGTTCGCGTGGCCCTGGCCGCCGGCCTCGCGCGACTTGACACTCATCACCGCACGGTGCTCGGCGGGGTCCTGCTCGACGATCTCGACGGTGCCGGTGAAGGTCATCGACATCGCGCCCATCTTGATCTTGATCTCCGCCTTGACCGAGCCGGGCGCAGTCTCCTCGAGGACGCTGCCGCCCTCGACGCACGGCACGACCCGTGTCAGATCGAGAATCGCGGCGAAGCTCTCGTCGATCGGCTTGGCGGTGGTGAACGAATGCTCGAGCTCGACGGCCATCGCGCGAGAGAGATTAGCGCAGCAGTCGAGTAGGCTTCGGTCGAGTGCCCCTCGCTGCCGGTACGTACACGTTCGGCCCGGAGAACGCCACGCTCTCGGTCAGGACAGGCCGCTCCGGAGCGGCGGCCAAGGCAGGGCACGACCTGTTGTTGCACGTCACCGCCTGGGAGGCGACGCTCGACGTCGCGGAAGGCGGAGCGGAGGTGCGCATCGAGCTCGACGCCGACTCGACCTCGTTCCGCGTGCGTGAAGGCACGGGCGGCATGCAGGCGCTCGGCGACGACGACAAGGCGAACATCGAGCAGACGATCAACGACGAGGTCCTCCGACGGATGACGATCGGCTTCCACTCGACCGCGGTCGAGATCGCGGGCGGAGGCGACGTCCTCCACGTGCAGGGGGAGCTGACGCTTGCCGCGGCCAGTCGGCCGGTGGCCTTCGACGTGACGGTCGGGGCGGACGGCTCGCTGAGGGCGGCGATCAAGATCAAGCAGACCGAATGGGGCATCAAGCCCTACTCGGCGCTCTTCGGGGCGCTGAAGGTCGCGGACGAGGTCGAGATCGACGTGTCCGCCGCCGGCGCGCCGGCTGATCAGTCGCGGTAGACGGTCTGCGCGTCGAGGCCGCCCTCGACGCCGGGCGGCAGCGCCCCGGTGCCGTGCGCGTAGAGGGCGATCTCCTCGATCGTCTTCGCCTGCGTGGGATCTGCCGAATCGGCGCCGACCCACGCTCCGTTCGACCACTGCAGTGTCTCCGGAGGGGCGTCGAGCGCCATCCCGGCGAGCAGCTGCGCTTTCGCGCGGATCTTCCCGCTCGCGCTCACGACGGCCGCCTCGGTCCCGTCGGACGGGGCGGTGTTGTAGCCGTGGCCGACGCCGAACCGGTTCGTGTCGGCGGGCACGACCTTGACGTCGAGCGCCGGCACTCCGAGCTGGTCGGCGACGAGCTGCGCGTAGCGGCCCTCGTTCCCGTCGGGCTCCGTCGTGAGGCTGAGGACCATCTTCCCGGTCGGGTGCACACGCAGAAAGACTGCGCGGTAGGCCTCGTCAGCCATCGCTCTCGTCTCCTTCAGGTTGGTGGCTTGCAGTTTGGCTTGTGCTGCGGGCGAGCCTCTCTCGCTGCTGGTGGGCGGTCAGCGCGTTGTGCTCGTCGAGGTCGCAGAAGGATGGCTGCGGGCCTCCGAGCTGGTGCGGCGGAACCGCCGGGCGACCGCATCCCGGAAAGATGCAGAGCTTCGGCGCGTCGCTCACTCGGTCGCCCAGCCGGGGGTGATGTTGCCTCGACTCGGGCCGTGGCCGCTCGGCATCCCGACGGAGCTGCCCGCGGCAGGCGTGGCGCTCGGCCAGGGCTCCTCCTCGGCTGCGGCCGCCGGCGCTCGCTCCGGCGCGTCCCACACCTCGGCGCCGATCGCCGACGCGACCTCGGCCAGGGCCTGGAAGCTGTGACCGCTGACCAGCGCGTCGCAGTAGGGAAGCGCGGCAAGCATGCCGCCCGACTGGACCGAGAAGGAGTCGGCGCTGACACGCGGATTGACCCAGACGATCCGGTGTGCGAGCCGTGAAAGGCGGGCCATCTCGCGGCCGACGAGCACCGGGTCACCGCGTTCCCAGCCGTCGGAGAGGATCACGATCACGGCGCCGCGCGCCATGCCCCGGCGCCCATGGCGATCGTTGAATGTTCGTAGGGCGTCACCGATGCGGGTTCCGCTCGACCAGTCCGGTGCTGCGGCGGCGGCGCGCTGGATCGCCCGGTCCGGGTTGCGAGACCCGAGCGCACGCGTCACGCGCGTCAGCCGCGTTGCGAACACGAACGCCTCGGCATTCGGTCCGGTTCTCGCAGCGCACGTCAAGAACTGGAGGTAAGCGCGCGCGTAGGGCTCCATCGAGCCGGAGATGTCGCACAGCAAGACGAGCCTGCGCGGCAGCACGCGCCGGCGTCGGCGGGCCAGGCGAACCGGATCGCCGGCCGTGCGCAAGCTGGTGCGGAGCGTGCGCCGCAGGTCGACGCGCTCGCCGTGGCGCCGTCGCTCGTGCCGTCGCGTCCGCCGCAACGGCGTGCTGAGCTCGAGTCGCGACATCAGACGGTAGAGCTGGGCCAGTTCGTATGGCTCGAGGGCGTCGAAGCTCTTCTCTCTCAACAGCTCCTCGTTGCTTGCTCTCGCGACCAGGACCTCGAGCTCGGCGTCCCCGGTCTCGTCCGCGTCGCCCCCGGCGGGGGACGGCAGGCTGCTCTTCCGGTCGCCGTGCGCCGGCGGCATGGGCACGGTCGGCTCGTCGTGGGTTGCGGCGGCCGGCGCCGGCTCGGGCGCGAGGCCGTCGCTGTTCTCGGTGTGATCGCCGAAGATCGAGAAGAACACCGAGTCGAACGTCGGGACCTGGGCCTCGTCGGAGACGAGCACGGCGCGCATGGTCCAGTAGAGCCGGCGCCGGCTGACGGGCCGAACGAGCGCGAGCCCGCGCGCGAGATCCGCCGAACGCCCGGGGGCTGTCGGCACGCCCCGGTCGTGGAGCTTCCGGCTGAGGGCACCGACGAGCTGTGGGAGGTCGAGCTCGATCGTCTCGACACCGAACGCGGTGCGGCCGTCAGTCACCGGTGCGCACGAACTGCTCCAGGCCGGCCGCGCGAATCACCTCCTGATCCTCGTCGTACTTCAACACCGAGCCGAGCGTGCGGTCGGCGGCCGACGCGTCGAGCTCCTCGATTCCGAGCAGGCTCAGCGCCGCGAGCCAGTCGATCGCCTCGGCGATCCCCGGCGGCTTCTGCACATCGCTGTCGCGCATCCGCGAGACCGCGTTTGCCACCTGCACGGCCAATGTCTCCGACGCGCCCTTCACCCGGCGGCGCACGATCTCCACCTCTCGTTCCGGCGTCGGGTACGAGATCCGGTGATAGAGACAGCGCCGTTTCACCGCGTCGTGCAGGTCGCGCGTCCGGTTGGAGGTGAGGACGATCACCGGCGGATGCGTGGCGCGGATGGTGCCGATCTCCGGAATGGTCACGCTGGCGTCCGCGAGGAGCTCGAGCAGAAACGCCTCGAAGTCGTCGTCGGCCCGGTCGATCTCGTCGATCAGCAGGACTGCGGGCCGGGGCCCTGGGTGCTCGAGCGCCCGCAGGAGCGGACGGCGGATCAGATAGTCGGGGCCGAACAGCTCTTCTTCGGCAAGCCCGGTGCCGCTCGATTCGGCGAGGCGGATCGCGAGCAGCTGGCGCGGGTAGTTCCACTCGTACAGCGCCTCGGCCGCGTCGATTCCCTCGTAGCACTGCAGCCGGATCAGTGGTGTGTCGAGCACGAGTGCGAGCGCTTTGGCCGCCTCGGTCTTGCCGACGCCCGCTTCGCCCTCGAGCAGCAAGGGCTGCGGCAGGCGCAGGCTGAGGAACATCGACGTCGCGAGCCCCTCGTCGACGAGGTAGTCCACCTCGGCGAGGCGCCGCGCGAGCGTTTCGATGTCGGGCGCCAGCCGGCGCAGTTCGCCGGCTGCCTCGCTCGTGTCCTCCTGCGGATTCATCTCCTCAGGCGGCCTGATGTTGTGCCTCGAACTTGGCCTTGCAGCCGTCGCAGCAGAAGTAGACGGTCTTGCCTTCGTGCTCGATCGACGGCGTGCCGGGAATCGCCGCGACCGTCATGCCGCAGATCGGGTCGACTGCGAGCTCGCGCGCGGGAGCGGCGACCGCGATCCGCGTGTTCCCCGGCGCCGGCACGTGCTCTCCGCGGCGGGTCGACACGACGGAGGCGAGGATCGAGAGCGCGATCTCGGCCGGGGTGCGGGCGCCGATGTCGATCCCGGCCGGAACGTCGATCCGTTGGAGGTGCTCGTCCGGAACACCGTCGGCGCGGAGCTCCGCGAGCACGCCGGCCCCGCGCTTGTGGCTCGCCACCAGGCCGACGTACGGCACACCGGCCTCGAGCGCGCGCCGCAGTGTGTGCAGTTCGTCGCGCCCGTGAGCGGCGACGACGATCGCGAGGTCACCGGCCGCCGGCTCGGTGTCGCTGCCCGAAGCGGCGACGACGTCGAGCCCGAGCTCGCCGCCCAGCGCGACCACCGCAGCGGCGATCGGCGTGTCGCCGACGACCAGGACGCGCGGCGCGGGGAGCACCGGCTCGAGGAAGATCTCGATCGAGCCGCCGGAGAGGCACGGGTTCTGCGCGGTGACGGCGCCCTCCTCCACCGAGACCTCCTGCCCGGTGCCGGGGTCCTCGCCGATTGGCCCGTCGGGGACGATTCGCAAGAGCACAGCCTCCTCGGTCTCGATCGCCTTCAATGCATACACGAGCACGCTCTGCTGGGCACAGACACCGCCCACGAACCCCTCGATGGTGCCGTCTCCCAGCACGAGAGCCACGTCGCCCGCCTTCACGCTCGTCGGGCGCTGGGCCCGGACGACCGTCGCGGTCACGAACGCCTCGCCCTCTGCAGCGAGCTCCTGCGCCCGCCGCGCCACAGCGGGGCTCATCATTGCGGTGGCTCGGGCCGTCCCTGCATCGCCGCCCAGACCCGCGCCGGGGTGCAGGGCATGTCGAGGTGGTCGACGCCGTGGGTGGCATGGAGGGCGTCGATGACCGCGTTCACGATCGCAGGCGGCGACCCGACGTTCGGCGACTCGCCGACGCCCTTTGCTCCGAGGGGATGGTGCGGACACGGGGTGACCGTCTCGCCGAGCTCGAAGTCGGGGCATTCGAGTGCCGTCGGGATCAGGTAGTCCATGAACGACGAATTGAGGCAGTTGCCCTCCTCGTCGAACGTGATCACCTCCATGAGCGCGATGCCTACTCCTTCCGCGAGGCCGCCGTGGATCTGGCCGTCGACGATCATCGGATTGATGCGCACGCCGCAGTCGTCGACGGCGATGAAGCGCCGGACGGTCACCTGGCCCGTGTCGGAGTCGATGTCGACCACGGCGATGTACGCGCCGTAGGGATAGGTGAGGTTCGGCGGGTCGTAGATCACCTGCGCGTCCAGGCCGCCCTCCATGCCCGCGGGCATCTCCTCACCGCTGTAGGCGCGCGCGGCGATCTCCTCGATCAGGACACCCTTCTCCGGGTCGCCCTTCACGAACCAGCGGCCCTTCTCCCACGCGAGATCCTCCGGCCTCGCCTCGAGCATCGTCGAGGCGATCAGGCGGGCCTTGTCGCGTACCTTCCGTGAGACCACTGCAACCGCTGCGCCGGAGACCGGTGTGGAGCGGCTGCCGTACGTCCCGAGCCCGTACGGCGAGCGGTCGGTGTCGCCGTGGCGGACCTCGACGTCCTCGGGCGGGATGCCGAGCTCCTCGGCGACGATCTGCGCGAACGTCGTCTCGTGACCCTGGCCCTGCGTCTGGGCGCTGATGCTGACGACGGCCTTCCCCGAAGGGTGCACGCGCAGGTCGGCACCGTCGTTCATCGCGAGCCCGAGGATGTCCATGTGCTTGCGTGGCCCGGCGCCGACGCCCTCCGTGAAGAACGACACGCCGATCCCCATCAGTTCGCCGCGGGCGCGCTTCTCGGCCTGCTCGCGGCGCAGGTCCTCGTAGCCGGCGATGTCCATCGCGACCCGCATCGTCTCGGCATAGTTGCCAGAGTCGTAGGTCCAGCCGGTCGTCGTCTCGTACGGGAACTGCTCGGGTGCGATGAAGCTGCGCATGCGCAGCTCGATCGGGTCGACCTTCAGCTCGAGGGCGAGAGCGTCGACCATCCGTTCGACGAGGTAGACGGCTTCCGTGATCCGGAACGAGCAGCGATACGCGACGCCGCCCGGCGCCTTGTTGGTGTAGACCGCCTTGACCTGGACGTGAGCGGCCTCGAGGTCGTACGAGCCGCAGACGATGTGGAAGAACCCGGCCGGGAACTTCGTCGGCTGTGCGGTGCTGTCGAACGCGCCGTGGTCGGCGATCACGTCGACCCGCAGCCCGGTGATCTTGCCGCCCTTCGAGCACATCTCCGCGTGCATCACGTAGTCGCGGGCGAATCCGGTCGACATGAGGTTCTCGGAGCGGTTCTCGACCCACTTGATCGGCACACCCGCGACGATCGAGCCGGCGATCGCGCAGACATAACCCGGATAGACCGGGACCTTGTTGCCGAAGCCACCGCCGATGTCCTGGCATTGGATGCGGATCATGTGCTCGGCCAGCCCGGCGACGTGCGCGTAGACGGTCCGGTGCGCATGCGGCGCCTGGTTGCCGTTGTAGATGTCGAGCTGGCCGGTCTCGGGGTTGAAGTCGGCGATGATGCCGCACGTCTCGAGCGGTGCGGGATGGCAGCGCGGATAGATGATGTCGCGTACGACGATCGTGTCGGCCTCGGCGAACGCGCGATCCGTCGCGGTCTGGTCGCCGGCCTCCCACGTCGGGCTCGCGAGGTTGTCCCGCTGGCCGGCCTTGTCGTCGCGGATCAACGGCGCGTCCGGGTCGAGCGCCTTGCGCGCGTTCACGACCGCCGGCAGCGGCTCATACTCGACGTCGATCAGCGCCAGGGCATCGTTCGCCGAGTACTCGTCGGTTGCGATCACGAACGCGACTTCCTGGCCCTGGAAGCGCACCTTGTCGCCCGCGAGCACGGCTTGCGTGTCGTAGGAGATCGTCGGCATCCACGCCAGGCCAAGCGTCTCGAGGTCCTTGGCGGTGACGACGGCGGCGACGTTCGGGTGCGCGAGTGCGCGCGAGGTGTCGATCGAGACGATCCGTGCATGCGCATACGGGCTGCGCAGCAATGCTCCGTGCAGCATCCCCGGCAGGCGAATGTCGTCGAGGTAGGTGCCCTTGCCGCGGATGAAGCGGGCGTCCTCCTTGCGCTTCAGCCGCCCGAAGCCGATCGGCCGTTCGGTCTTGGCGCTCGGAAGGTTCTCGACGACGGTCATGTTGGCACTCCCTGTCTGCTTGTTCGTTCGTGCTCTGCGGCCCACTGGATTGCGGCCACGATGTTCTTGTAGCCGGTGCAGCGGCAGATGGCGCCCGAGATCGCCGTTCGAATCTCGTGCTCGGTCGGGCTCGGATTCTCGTCGAGGAGGGCGCGTGCCGTCATCAGCATCCCCGGGGTGCAGAAGCCGCACTGCAGGGCGTGCGTCTCGTGGAATCCCTGCTGGACCGGGTCGAGCACACCGTCGACCTCGAGCGACTCGACCGTGCGGACCTCGTGCCCCTCGGCCATCGCCGCGAGCACCGTGCAGGACTTGACGGGCACGCCGTCCAGCTGGACGACGCACGCGCCGCAGTTCGACGTGTCGCAGCCCCAGTGTGTGCCGGTCAGACCTGGCGTGTCGCGGATGAAATGGACGAGCAGCAGCCGCGGCTCGACCTCTCTGGAGACCCGCTCACCGTTGATGCTGATGGAGACGTTCATTCAGGCCTCCTGACCTTGGGCGCGGGCGGCAGCGCGAGTGAGGGCACGTGCGGTGACGACGCCGGCGAGATGGCGTTTGTAGTCGACCGGACCGCGGCCGTCCGCTGTCGGGGAGCAGTCTGCTGCGGCGATCTCTCCTGCCTGGGTGTAGAGGTCGTCGGAGGGCACCTGGCCGCGCAGCAGTTCTTCGGCCCGTGCGAGATGAATGGTCGTGAGCCCGACGGCACTCAGCGCGATGCCTGCGTCGGCGATTCGGCCTCCCTCGATCCAGACCGCCGCCGATGCCGCCGCGATCGCCCAGTCGCCGGCGCGCCGCTCGACCTTCTCGTGGGCGCTGCCGCCGCCGGTGCGGAGCGGGAGCCGAATCTCGGTGAGGAGCTCGGCTTCGCCGACGGCGGTCGTGTACGGGCCGACGTGGAACTCGTCCATGCCGACCACGCGCTCGCCGGCGGCCCCTCGAATCACCGCCCGCGCCTTGACCGCGGTGCAAACGGACGACAGGTCCTCGGCGGCGTCCGCTTGACAGAGCGAGCCGCCGATCGTCCCGCGGTTCCTGACGATCGGATCGGCGATCACCGTCTCGGCATCGCGGAACACCGGAAAGTGCCCGGCGAGCAGCTCCGACTTCAGCAGGTCGACGTGACGCGTCAGCGCGCCGATTCTGAGCTCGCCCCCGTCGAGCCGGATGTAGGAGAGCTCGTGCAGGTCGTTGATGTCGATCAGATGCGAGGGGTTCGCCAGACGAAGCTTCATCATCGGCAGCAGGCTGTGCCCGCCTGCGATCACGCGGGCTTCCGGGCCGAGCCGCTGCAGCGACGCGATCACGCCGTCGACGCTGGTCGCGCGTTCGTAGTCGAATGGCGCAGGGGTCTGCACGTCGTGCTCCTTTCAGCTCACGACCGGCTGGGGAGCCGCTTGCGCGGGGCTCCGATGTCATCGCGCTGCTCGTACTGAACGGGGGCGTCGGTGCCGATCACGGGCGAGCGCGGGAGCTTCTCCGGGCTCGACTGGCGGAGCTCGGGATAGAGCAGGCGCGCCGCGAGGCTGCCTCCCTCGATGTTGCGCAGCACCGGCCCGTTGGGGCTCGCTGCGGCAATCGGAGCTTCCCGCCCGAGGCGGGCCAGGGTGAGTGTGCCTCTCGTGTAGACCTCGCCGATGCGGGGAGCCGAGTGCGACGAGCTGCCGGGGATGTTCCTGAATCCTGCGGCCGCCGCGCCGGGATACAGCCCGTCGACGAGCCCGACGGCGTCGGTGAGCCCGGCCTTCTTCACGAGCAGCCCTTCGAGCAGATCGACGCCGGCGTCGAGTTGCTGGTTGATCGCGGCGACGATGTCGTTGACGGGCGCGCTCTTCTCCACGATGCCGGTCACGCCGACGATCGCATCGTCCAGGCCGGCCGTGATCTTGCGCAGCGCCACGATGGTCGAGACCAGGTAGTAGACGAGCGCAAGCACGATCAGGACGACGGCGACGATCATGACGGCTCCCGCTGCGGGCATCGTCTCTCCTTACTCCGCGTCGTCGAGGATGATGTCGAGCGAGCCGCCGTAGTTCGCGACCCCCGCGACCGTTTGTGCGACCTGGTCCTTCGTCGTCACGAGCAGCGCCGCCGCGTCGAGGTCCTTCGATCCCGCAGCTGCGACTGCGGCGATCTGGTGGACGCTCGGGACGATGCTCCTGGCGGCCTTCAGCACGCCGTGCAGCAGGTACACGACGACGGGGAAGAGGACGACGAGCAGGATCACGTCGCCGATCCACCAGAGTGTCATTGCGGTCTCCGTTCGGCGACGATCGCTGCCTTGCGGGCGATCCCCGGCAGGGCGCCGAGGATGACGTCGAACTGGGCGTTGATGGCGGTGACGGCCGGTTCGAGCGGACGCAGGTGCTCCGACTCGACGCCCTGGAGCGCGCCGCCGAGCGTCGCCAGGTTCTTGGAGATCGACTCGAGGCGCAGCCGGACGACGATCAGCGCCGAGGCGAGCACCAGCACGACGACGACCGCTAGAAGAACGCTCAGGAGGACGAGAAAGTGGGTCTGATTCAAGCCGCGTCCCCGAAGCCGTCCGTGAGCGCGTTCATGTAGCCGTCCTGCACGACCGCCTCGTCGACGATCAGGGCCAGGACCGGCGCTGTGGCCACGAGTTGAGGGATGTTCGCGGTGTTCGCGGCGACCGCACCGGCGGTCTCGAGCAGCCCGCTCACCGATCTGTCGATGCTGATGACGGCCTGGATCAGCAGCGCGAGCAGCGCCGCGACGACGAGCGCGGCGACGAGGCCGATCGTGAGCGCGATCCACCAGTAGTTGTCGGCCGAGATCGCCGCGACGATCACTTGCCGACCGCCACCTTCCGCAAGGCGCGGGCCGCGTGCAGGATCCTGATGCCCGAGTCGTTGATCTGCCCGATGCCGGCAAGCTCCATCGTCTGCCGGCGGACCACCTCGACGGCCTGCTCGGCGCTCCTGGCCTGGCGGGCGATTCGCCGCGCGAGCAGCACGATCACGATCACGATCGCTGCCGCCACCGCAATCACGACGACGCCCAGCGCGATCCCGACCTGCCAACCGGTGGAGGACGCAATCACCAACCGCATACTACGAGTTGACCATACTGCGCGGTTTCCGGCGCTGTCCAGCCGTCCGCCTTCGGCGGGATGAGCGTTACTTGTGGAAGAACTGTGCGAGCGTGCCGGTCTGGAACGGCGTCGAGCTCACGTTGAGGCTGCCTGAGAACGGATAGCTCAGGTCGACGAGCACGACGAGAGAGAGCGCGACCACGAGCGCGATCGAGCATGCGCCGATCGCGTGGAACCAGAAGCTGCGCGACCCGACGAGCAAGACGTAGCCGAGGATGACGAACGCGCCGAGGAGGATGAGCGCCAGGACGAGGGAGGGCAGCCCTCCGGTGGCGGACGCAAGCCGGTCTCGGCGCGCGATCAACGCCGTGTTGAGCTGTTTCACCGAGTCGTTGTAGAACGCAGTCGCCTGCGGTGTGGTCGGCTTGACCGCCTGGAGCGCGGCGTACACCACGTTCACGTCGTTCCACGCCTGGGCGCTGTCATGACCGTTGCGAAGCCTGGGCCATTCGTCGTCGACGACGGCGCGGACGTAGGTTCCGATTGCGGCACGGACACGGGCTCCGTCGGCCGGCGTCAGCGCATGGCTGTCATGCGTGATCGCTGCGAGCGAGTCCGCTTCCTGGCCGACGTTGTTCTGGGCGCCGCCGAAGTTCTGGTACTCGATCACGATCACGAATGCGAGCAGCAGGCCCAGAAGCGAGGCGACGACACCGAGCATCTGGGAGGAGACCTCTGCGTCGAACCCCTCGCGGGTCGCGGGAACCAGGCGCCGGATCAGCCAGATGCCGAGCAGTACGACACCGAGCGTCACGACGACCGTGCCCACGACGATCTCTGCGACCGATGCATGGTTGATCACCGTGCGGAACACGACACGAAGCTTCGCCGCGCCGCTCGGCGTCCCTTGTTTCTTCGGTTCCGTCCTCGCGTTACGTCAGGCGCTGCGCGGCTATCAGACCGCGATCTTTGCCAGCAGCGCGTCGACGCGTTCGAAGCCTGCCTTGGCACCCTCCTCGACGCCGTACTGCATCGTGGTGTCTCGCTGCTCGGCGGTCTCGAAGAGCATCGTCTGGGTCAGCTTCGTCTGCTCCCCGAGATCCTCGAACTCGAGCGTCTGCAGGTGATTCTGGAACGTCTGCACGAGGCGCGCGGGCGGATCGACCTCGCGGAACTCGCCCTCGACGACGCCGTAGGCAGTCCGGAACCGGTAGGTGCCGCCGGCGCGAACGTCCATCTCCTCGACGACGGTGCCGTCGCCCCACCACTCGGGAATCAGGCCGGGATCCGTCCAGACGGAGTAGACGTGCGCACGAGGCGCGTCGAAGATCCGCTCGACGCGGATCTCGAGCTCGGTCGGGGTGGTGACGGTGGTGCTCATCGTGCTCCTTTCGTGCGTTGGACTACGGATGCAAAGCGGTCGAGCCGCTGCAGCCAGATGCTGATGCCCTCGAAGGCATAGGGCGCGAGCGTGCAACTGCGCGTCCGACCGACCTTCTCGGTCGTGACGAGGTTCGCCTCTTCGAGGAGACGGATGTGCTTCTTCATCCCGGTCAGCGACATGCCGAAGGGCGCGGCGAGCTCGCTGATCGTGGCGCTCCCGCCACCGAGCCGCTCGAGCACGGCACGGCGGGTCGGGTCGGCGAGGGCGGCGAACGCGCGGTCGACGGTTGTCAGATACTGAACCATTGAGTTCAGTATTACACAAGAGCCGCAGCCGGGCAAGCGGCGCCCGGCCGGCGCTCTACGGGAACGCGAACTGGATGATCGGCTTTCGTCCCGGCCAGCCGATCGAGATCCGCAGCGACGTGTCGTCCCACGTCACGTCGGTCACGACCACGGCGACGACGGCGACGATCGCGATCGTGCGAAGGCGAGGCATGCCGAGATCCTTCCTGATCTCAGCGGTCGGCGGCGGCTGGGCGACTCGCTCGAGGAAGCGGTGGCATATTGCAGTTGTCACTGCAGTAGAACGCCGCACCCGGGAGGTCGGAGATGAGCAGCGCCCAGACTGACAATCAGACCGAGGCTGAAGGTCCCGCCGCGGGAACGGTCGACCTGAAGCTCGAGGTCGTCGTGATCCCGGTCTCGGATGTCGATCGTGCGAAGGAGTTCTACGGCAACCTCGGTTGGCGGCTCGACGCCGACTTCGCCTTCGACGACGGCGTCCGGATCGTCCAGTTCACCCCGCCGGGGTCCGGGTGCTCGATCCAGTTCGGCGCGAAGCTCACCTCTGCCTCGCCCGGGTCGGCCGAGGGCCTGTACCTGATCGTGTCCGACATCGAGGCTGCGCGACAGGAGCTGATCGAACGCGGTGTCGAGGTCGGCGACGTCTTCCACGAAGGAGCGGTCGGTGCGAGGTTCCAGCCGGGCGAGAGCGGCCGGCTCGCAGGCGCCGCGCCCGATCACGGCACGTACGGCTCGTTCGCGACGTTCGTCGATCCCGACGGCAACCGCTGGCTCCTCCAGGAGATCACTGCGCGGCTTCCGGGCCGGGTCGACTCTGCGGTCACGTCGTTCGGTTCGACGAATGATCTGGCCTCGGCGCTCCGTCGTGCGGCCGCCGCTCACGGCGAGCATGAGAAGCGCCACGGCGGCGAGTTCGACGAGAACTGGCCCGACTGGTACGCGGCGTACATGGTGGCGGAGCAAGCGGGAAAGGAGCTGCCGGAATGAGCGACTACGACGTCATCGTGATCGGTGGCGGCTCGCCCGGCGAGCACTGCGCCGGGGCGCTCGCCGAGGGCGGTCTTCGCGTGGCGCTCGTCGAGCGCGAGCTGGTCGGCGGCGAGTGCTCGTACTGGGCCTGCATCCCGTCGAAGACGCTCCTGCGCCCCGGGGAGGCGGCGCACGCCGCGAACGACGCCGCCGCGCCCGCGACGGTCGACGTCGAGGCCGCGCTCGCGTGGCGCGACTTCATGGTCTCGAACTACTCCGACGCCGGGCAGGAGCGCTGGCTCGCCGACCACGGGATCGACCTGATTCGGGGGCGCGGTGCGCTGGCCGGCACCGGCGTCGTCGAGGTCGACGGCCGCCGCTACACCGCGGAGCATGTCGTCCTGGCAAACGGCGCCGACCCGTTCGTGCCGCCGGTGCCGGGGCTGCGCAGAGCTCGACGGCGTCTGGACGAACCGAGAGGCGACGGGCATGAAGGCCGTCCCGCGCCGGCTGCTCGTGCTCGGCGGCGGACCGGTCGGCGTCGAGCTGGCACAGGCCGTCCGTCGCTTCGGCGGCGAGGTCGCCCTCGTCGAGGGCGGCGCGACACGTCCTGCCGCGCGAGCCGGCGCCGCTCGGCGACGCGCTCGGCGAGGTGCTGCACCGCGACGGGATCGAGATCCACGTGAACGCGCACCGCGACGGCTGCGCGCCGCGACGGGGACGAGTACGTGCTCGTGCTCGATGACGGTGACGAGTTGCGAGGCGACCACCTGCTGGTCGCCACCGGCCGGCGCCCGCGCGTCGAGGGCCTCGGCCTGGAGACGGTCGGCATCGTGCCGGATGCACACGGCGTTCCGGTCGACGCGCAGCTTCGGGCCGGCGATCGGCTCTGGGCGGTCGGCGACATCACCGGGATCTGGCAGCTGACGCACGTCGGCAAGTACCAGGGTGACGTCGTCGCGGCGAACATCCTCGGTGAGCGCCGCGAGGCGAGCTACGACGCCGTTCCGCGCGTTGTTTTCACCGATCCGGCAGCGGCGTCGGTCGGGGCGAGCGAGGCGCGCGTTCAGCGCGACGGTCCCGCTGCGCGAGATCGCGAAGACCGAGACGTACACGCGTACGTACGCCGAGAGCATCGGCTTCCTGACCCTGCTGAGCGACGGCACACAGCTTGTCGGTGCCTACGCGCTCGGGCCTGAGGCGGGGGAGTGGCTGCAGCAGGCCACCCTTGCGATCCGCGCCCGGGTGCCGCTCGACGTCCTTCGCGACACGATCCAGCCCTTCCCGACGTTCTCGGAGATCTACGTGGACGCGCTGCACGCGCTCCACAATGCCGTCCGTGTGCCGGAGGCTCTCGGCCATGCGTCCTGACATCGCACCGGGAGCAGCGTTTCCCGACTACGAGCTTCCCGACCACACCGGCAGGGTGTGGCGGCTGAGTGAGATCCAGGGTGACGACCCGCTCATCCTCACGCTCGCGCGTGGCCACTACTGCCCGAAGGAGCACCAGCAGCATCTGCTGCTGGCGGCGTTCTCGTCGCAGATCAACGTCGCGTACACGAAGATCGCGACGATCTCGACCGACGATCGGCACACGACTCAGGAGTTCCGCAGCTCCGTCGGAGCGCAGTGGCCCTTCCTCTCCGATCCGGAGCGCACGGTCCAGCGGGACCTCGACATCCAGGAGTACACCGACCCCGACAACGACCCGATGATCCCGCACACTCTCGTGCTCAAGCCGGAGCTCGTCGTCTACAGCATCTACAACGGCTACTGGTTCTGGGGCCGGCCCTCGGTCGAGGACCTGCGCCGCGACCTGCGCGAGGTGACGCGCGAGATCCGGCCCGACTGGGACCTGAGCACGCCGGGGCTGCGCGAAGCGTGGGACGCGGGGGACCTGTCACGGTTCCACGGCTGGGACCGGGAACGGCCGAAGACCGACAGTGCTGCCGGGAACTGAGCTCGAGGCCGGTCGCCTATGACGTCGCGCTGTCGGGGCGGTTGGCGTGCTCGACGACTGCGCGAGCCAGGGCAACTCGTGACGAGACGTCGATCTTCCGGAAGATGTTCCGCCGGATCGCGGCGGACCTCGCGGCGGCCGACGTGATGGTCGACTGCATCGCCGGTCGGCCACGCTCAGGCCAGGGCTAGGACATCCGCGAAGCGGGCTTCGGCCAAGATGCCAAAAAGGGCATGGCGCGAGAGCTTCGCTGTCGCGTGGCGGGACTCGACAGACCGCAGAGGAAACGTGCGCGCTGGCGGGGGGTTCCGAGCGCGGCTGGATGCTCGGCAGTCAACTCGGCGAGGACGGCTCGGTCCAGTTCGAGGTTCGGCGTCGCAGCCGGGCCAGGAAGGCGCTGGGCGGATCCGGTCAGGCAGTACGAACAGTGACCGCATGGATCGGCCCGGGTCTCGCCGAAGTAGCCGACGAGCGACTGCACCTGGCAGCCATCGTGCTCGACGAGTGAGACGACTCGCTCGATCCGCTCTGCCTCGGACTGCTCGCGGCGGCCGAAGCGCTCAGACAGGCGGTCGCGCAACTTGTCGAGCGCCGGCGGCTGCCTTAGCAGCGTGAAGCGTTGGCGCACGTCGGTGACCTTCAGTTCGACGAGGCCTTGCTGCTCGAGGTAATCGAGCGCTTTGACCACGCGCTCTCGTTCCTCGCCTCGCACGGCGTCGGGGTCGACGCCCGTCCAGATGCGCCCCTCCTTGCCACTCGCCAGCACACGTTGAAGAAACTCGGCGCGTTCTGGGTCGAAGGTCGCATAGACGTCGTCCCACTCTCCGCTCGTTGGCCGCACACTGTAGCCCGCGTAGAACGGCGTGCCCTGCTCGAGGAGCCCGTCGAGCTCGAGATACGTCAGGATCGTCTTGAGTACGAGCGGCCGGATGTCGTAGCGTGACGAAAGCTCGTATTCCGAGACGGCGAACTGCTCGCCTTCAACGTGTGCGAAGACGTCGTCGAGCAGGCTTGCGATCGCCTCGGGGGTCGGCGTGTCGCCGAAGGCGAAGTTCTCGAGCGTCGGCACGTCGTTGCGGCACGCAAGGAGCTCGCAGATCGACGGCTCGCCGTCGCGTCCGGCGCGGCCGATCTCCTGCGAGTACGACTCGAGTCCCTTCGGCAGGTTGAGGTGGTAGACGTAGCGAACGTCGGCCTTGTCGATCCCCATGCCGAACGCGATTGTCGCGACGACGATATTCGCGGTCGAGAGTGTCCACCACTCCTGCACCTCGACGCGGTCGTCAGCGTTCATGCCCGCGTGGTAGGCACGCGCGGGCAGTCCCGCCGCGGCGAGCAAGTCAGCGACACGCTCCGCCGTGCGCTGCAACGTGACGTAGACGATCGTGGAGCCGGGCGAGCGCTCACGCAGGCGGTCGATCAACGCCTCGTCGCGGTCAGAGGCCGGACCGGGGTGGTGAGCAGGGTCAGGTTCGGCCGGTAAAACCCGGTGACGACGAGTCGCGCTCCTCGATCCCGAAGCCCGCGCGGATATCGGCGACAACTGCAGGGGTCGCCGTTGCGGTGAGCGCGAGCACGCGCTCAACGCCGAGCTCGCGTGCGCGCGTCGCGAGCTTCAGATAGTCGGGGCGGAAGTTGTGGCCCCACTCCGAGATGCAGTGCGCCTCGTCGACGGCGAACAGGGCGATCCTCTGCTGGCCGAGTTGCGCAAGGAAGCGTTCGTTGTTGAAGCGCTCCGGTGCGACGTACAGAAGGTTCAGGCTCGCCGTCGCGCAGGCGGTCGGAGACGGCGCGCACCTCATTCACATCGAGGCTCGAGTCGAGCCTCGCCGCGGCGACGCCGTGGCGCCGAAGCAGGTCAATCTGATCCTTCATCAGCGCGATCAGCGGCGACACGACGACCGTCACCCCTTCGAGCATCAGCGCGGGCAGTTGGTAGCAGAGGCTTTTCCCCGCTCCGGTCGGGAAGACGGCGAGGGCGGAGCGACCGGCGAGCAACGACTCGACGACTTGTCGCTGGCCGGGGCGGGACTCTGTGTAGCCAATCGCGAGGTGACGATCTCGGTAGCGTTGGTCACGGCGGTTGCGGCCGCGTTGTCCGTCTATAAAACAAGCAACAGAGGGCGTGTCGTGGTTGAGTCGGCGGTTGCGGTCATTGGTTGCCGGGGTCTGGCTCTCGTCCTGCGCGGTCCGCTCGCCGCCGGCGAGCGACGTCCTTGCGGCGGTTATTCGGCCACGACTCGTCGTCGCTCGATCTGCTGTGAGTCGGGGCGCTTGACCTCGGCCGCGAGGCCGAGCTTCTCCATGCCGCGGATCACGAGCGCCGAGATGTCGAGCTGGCCGGGCTCGAGGCCGTGGACTGCCGAGGCCGGGAAGGCGTGGTGGCCGTTGTGCCAGGACTCGCCGAACGACGGGATCGCGAGCAGCCAGACGTTGCGGCTCTCGTCGCGGGTGCGGAAGGGTTGCTCGCCGAAGAAGTGGCAGATCGAGTTGATCGAGAAGGTCACGTGCTGGAACAGGAAGATCCGGACGAGGCCGGCCCAGACCATCGCCTCGAGGCCTCGCTGCCAGCTTCCGCCGACGAGGTAGCCGGCGAGGAACGGAAGCCCGAGCGTGAGCGCGACCCAGAGCAGGTAGAGACGGTCGATCCCCCGCACGAGCCGGTCCTCGTAGAGGTCGCGCCCGTACTCGACCCCGCGCTCGAGGCCCTTGGTCGAGAAGAGCCAGCCGATGTGCGAGTGCCACAGTCCGAGCACGTGCTCGGCCAGCGAGTCGCCGTGCCCGGCGTGCGGTGAGTGCGGGTCGCCGGGCCGGTCGGAGAGCGCGTGGTGCTTGCGGTGGTCGGTGACCCACTGGGTGAGCGGGCCCTGCATCGCCATCGAGCCGAGGATCGCCCAGAGCGCGCGGAGCGGGGCGCTCGTCTCGAAGCTCTTGTGCGTGAAGAGACGGTGGAAGCCGACGGTGATCCCCAGCCCGCAGGCGACGTAGAACCCCGCGAGCAGCACGAGGTCGACCGGGCGCACGCCGCGGTTCCAGAGCAGCCAGACGGCGGCGACGAGACCGAGCGGCGGCACGACGACGGCCACGATCCCGGCGAGCTGGCTCGGGACGCTCGTCCGCTCTCGGACGGTCTCTGATCCTCGTCATGCGGGCTCCTCGAACGGTCGGCCGAGGACGAGCTGCATGTCGCGGATCGCGCGCGTCCTGAACAGCGCCTCGCAGGAGGCGAGGTAGAAGTCCCAGGTTCGGATGAAGCGGTCGTCGAAGCCGAGCGCGCGCACCGCGGGAAGGCTCGCGAAGAACCGTTCGCGCCACACCTTCAGCGTGTCCGCGTAGTGCGGCCCGATCTCCTCGAGCCCGACCACCATCAGGCCCGAGGCGCGGCTCATCGCCGTCTGCAGCGCCTCGAGCGACGGCAGGAGCGAGCCGGGGAAGATGTAGCGCTGAATCCAGTCTTCCTTGCGCCGGTAGCGCTCGAAGCGCTGGTCGGGCATTCCGATCACCTGGATCGCGGCGAGGCCGCCGGGGGCGAGCAGCCGGTCGCAGGCGGCGAAGAAGGTCGGGTACTGCGCGTAGCCGATCGCCTCGAGCATCTCGATCGAAGCGATCTTCGAGAACTGCCCCTCGAGCGTGCGGTAGTCCTGGAGGCGGATCTCGATGCGGTCGGCGAGGCCGGCCGCGGCGACGCGCTCGCGGGCGAGCTCGAGCTGCTGCTGCGAGAGCGTGACGCCGGTGACGCGCGCCCCGTACTCGCCGGCCGCCATCAGCGCGAAGCTGCCCCAGCCGCAGCCGATCTCGAGCACGTGGTCGCCGTGGCGCAGGCGCAGCTTCTCGCAGATCGCCCGCAGCTTCCGCTCCTGCGCCTGCTCGAGCGTGTCGCCCTCCTGCCAGAGCGCGCAGGAGTAGGTCATCGACTCGTCGAGGAAGAGCCGGTAGAGGTCGTTGCCGAGGTCGTAGTGGTACTGGATGTTCGCCCGGGCCTTGCGCAGGCCCTGCCGCGGGGAGACGTGGGGGCGGTGGCGGTCGAGCCGCGCGAGCCGAGAGCCGGCACGCCAGCGTCTCGAGGTTGCGCACGACGAGCGCGATCAGGCCGGGCAGGTCGTCGGTGTGCCAGTCGCCGGCGGCGTACGACTCGCCGAAGCCGAGGCCGGGCGAGCGTGCGAGCCGGCGGAAGACGTCGTTCGAGGTGACGGTGACGACGATCGGGTCGCCCGTCCCGGCCCGGTACAGACGCGTCCGCCCGGGAGCCGCAGCTCGAGTGCGCCGTGCTCGATCCGGCCGAGCGCGCGGATCGCTGCGCTCTCGGCGAGGCGGGCGCCGATCCGGCGGCCGGCGGGGAGCTCGCGCAGCACCTCGGTCACCGCTTCACCGATCCCTCGCCGGGCACGAACGGCGGCTTGTGGAAGAACGGCACGCGCTTCAGCCAGAGCCTCGCGGCCTGCAGGTGGATCAGGACGGTCACCTGCAGCGGCATCAGCGGGTAGCGGAGCAGCGCGCGGGCGAGGGTCGCGTCGGTCAAAGGGCGTCGCCGCCCGGTGAGGGTGGCGAAGAACGGCCGCGCGCCGCCTTCGCTGAGGTCGATCCGGACGTCGAGCTGCTCGCCGGGCTCCGAGAACCACCACTGGTAGCTCTGGTCGAGGCCGAAGAACGGCGAGACGTGGAGCTTCTTGTCGTGGCGGTAGGAGAGCCGGCGCTCGTCGCGCTCCCGGTTCGCGGGCGAGAGGAGGTAGGGGAGCCGCTCGCCGAAGGTGTTGCTGACCTCGGCGACGATGCAGGCGAGCCCGCCGCCCTGGTAGCAGTAGAAGAAGCTGACCGGGTTGAACACGTAGCCGAGCACGCGCAGGTTCGTCAGGAGCAGAATCCGGTCGGGCTCGATCCCGTGCTCGGCCAGGTAGGCGCGCACGTCCATGTGGTCCCGGTCGTGCAGGCTGACCAAGCCCGCGCCGGTTCCAGCCGAAGAGCCGCACGCGCCGGTCGAGCTCGGGCAGCTCGTCGAGGTCGAGCAGGTAGAAGCAGACGCGGTAGCGGAAGACGTTCTCCTTCGGCGTCCTGCGCGCGTGCATCACGGTGCCGGTGTAGAGCGCGGACCTCACCAGCTCGCTCCGACTGCAGCTGCAGCGGCGAGGCCGGAGCGCAGCCCGTCCTCGTGGAAGCAGTAGCCCTGCCAGGCGCCCGCGAACGCGGTGCGACGCGGGCCGTTCAGGCGCGGCAGCTCGGGCTGCGCACGCATCGACTCGAGGGTCACGAGCGGGTGGCGGTAGGAGAAGCGGCGGATGATCCGCGCCGGGTCGATCTCGGCCGTGCGGTTGAGCGTGACGCAGTAGTGCTCGTCCTCGTCGAGGCGCTGGAGCTTGTTCAGGTAGTAGGTCATCGTCGGGCGGCCGTCGTCGCGGCCGCAGTCGCGGAGCTGGTAGTTCCAGGCGCCGCGGGTGGCGACGCGGCGGGGCAGGAAGCGCGCGTCGGTGTGCAGGACTGTGTCGTTCTCGGTCGTCCTGAACGCGCGCAGCAGGCGGCGCTCGTCCTCGCTCGGATCCTCGAGCAAGCGCAGTGCCTGGTCGGCGTGGGTCGCGACCACGACGCCGTCGAAGCGCCGCAGTTCGTCGCCCGGGAGCCGCAGCTCGACGCCGTTGTCGCGGCGGCGGATCGAGCGGACGTCGGTCGAGAGGTTGATGCGCAGCCGTTCCTCGAGGGCACGCACGTAGGTCTGGCTGCCGCCGCTCACTGTTTTCCAGCGGAGGCGCCGGAAGCCGAGGATCCCGTGGTTGGCGAAGAAGCGGACGGCGTAGACGAGCGGGAAGTCGAGTGTCTGGCTGGGAGCGGTCGACCAGAGGGCGGCGCAGAGCGGGACGAGGAAGTGGTCGCGGAACCGCGGCGAGTAGCCCTCCTCGGCGACGTAGCGGGAGAGGCTCCACTCGGCGCAGCGCGGGTCGTCGAGCGCCCTGCTCCCGAGGCGGAGGAAGCGGGCGATCTCGAGCGTCAGTCGTGTGAGCGGAGGGCGGCGACCCGAGTACTCGAGGTGGTGCCGGTCGCAGGCGACCGAGAAGCTCATCTCCGACGGCTGCGTGCGCACGCCGAGCTCGCGAAAGAGGCGGACGAGGTTCGGGTAGGTGTCCTCGTTGTGGACGATGAAGCCGGTGTCGAGCGCGAGCGTCCGTCCGGCGACCGTGTGCTCGACCGTGTTCGAGTGGCCGCCGGTGCGGCCGTCGCGCTCGAAGAGCTCGACCTCGTGGCCCTTCGAGAGCGCGTACGCCGCTCCGAGGCCCGAAATGCCCGTCCCGATCACTGCGATCTTCATTCCCATAACCTAGACAATACCTGAACAGACCTTGATACACTCCGGACACATGGCCCGCTATGTCACGACGATCGAGTCCGCGCTTCCGCAAGCCGAGGCGTTCGCCTATATGGCCGACTTCGCCAACGCCGGCCTCTGGGACCCAAGCGTGAGCGAGGCGCGTCGGGTCGGCGAGGCGGCGATCGGGATCGGCTCCGCGTTCGACCTCGTCGCGCGCTTCGGTGGGCGCGACGT
Organism: uncultured Thermoleophilia bacterium; assembly: GCA_963703445.1. Taxonomy (GTDB): domain Bacteria; phylum Actinomycetota; class Thermoleophilia; order Gaiellales; family Gaiellaceae; genus PALSA-600. The sequence goes on from CAVPEK010000008.1 coordinate 77,544, forward strand.
GCCCCTCCGCTACGAGATCCTCGAATACGACGCACCGCGACGCGTCGTGCTCGAAGCGCAGCGTCCGGGATTCGTCTCGAGGGACACCATCACGGTCGAGGCTGCCGGAAACGGGTCGGTGGTCCACTACGACGCGACGCTTGCGTTCGGTGGGGTCGGTCGGCTGTTCGACCCGGTGATGCAACACATCTTCGATCGGGTCGGGGCGCGTGCGACGCTCGGGATGCAGACGGCGTTGAACTCGTGACGCCCTCGTCCGGGGCACGGCTCGTCGACCGGACGCTGGAGGCGAGCGTCGTCGGCAGCTTTACCCGGATCGGCTACCACGTCCGGCGCCGTCTCTTCGACTGGGCGCCGCTGCAGTCGCTTCGTCTCGACGGCAAGGTGGCGATCGTGACCGGGGCAACCTCGGGCCTCGGACGAGCTGCTGCGGAGTCGATCGCGGCACTGGGAGGGCGCATCTGCATCGTCGGGCGCGACCCGGAGCGGACCGAACGCGCCCGCGTTGAGATCTCCGCCGCCGCAGGCCTCGCGGTCGAGGCCGACGTCGCAGACCTCTCGTCGCTCGCGGAGACCGCAGCCTTCGCGGCCCGCTTCGCCGCAACGCACGACCGCCTCGACGTGCTCGTCCTGAACGCCGGCGCTCTCACCCACACGTACACAGTCACGGGCGAGGGGAGCGAGTTGACGCTCGCGACACACGTGCTGTCGCCGTTCCTGCTGACTCGCGCGCTGCGGCCCCTGCTCGAGGCGTCGGCACCGTCGCGCGTGATCGTGGTGGCATCGGGCGGCATGTACACCCAGCCGCTCGACGTCGATGCCCTCGACCCGGCCCCGGCCGCCTACGACGGGACGAAGGCATACGCGCGCTGCAAGCGGGCGCAGGTCGTGCTGGCCGAGGAGTGGACGCGAGAGCTGCTCGACACCGGCATCGCCGTCAATGCCATGCATCCCGGCTGGGCCGACACCCCGGGCCTCCGAACCGCGCTTCCCGGCTTCACCCGCGTCGTCGGGGCGCTGCTCCGAACACCGGCGGAAGGAGCTGACACGATCGTCTGGCTCGCGGCCGCGCCGGAAGCCGCAGGTCCGAGCGGGCTGTTCTTTCTCGACCGGCGAGCGCGGGCGAAGCATCGCCAGCCCCGCACGCGTCGGCCCGACGAGGCCCGCGAGGCAGCGCGACTCTGGCGGTTCTGTACAGAGCGCACGGCCCCGTTCGCGGCCGACGCCGGTGGCTCAGCCGCCTGACCCGACCGCGGTGACTGCGATCCGTTGCAGCATTCCGCCGAAGACGTAGTTGTGGAGCGGCCAAAGCGTGTACCAGTAGGCGAGACCGGGCACCCCGGCCGGGTCGAAGATGGCTGTTTGTCGAATGATCGAGCCGCCCCTGTTGTCTGGTTCGACCTCGAACTGGAGCCAGGCTCGACCGGGCACCTTCATCTCGGCGACGAGCCCGAGTAGTCGATCCTGTTCGAAGCGCTCGACGCGCCAGAAGTCGACCGTGTCGCCGACCCGTATGCCGACGGGGTCGCGACGGCCGCGCCGCAAGCCCGGGCCGCCGACGAGCACGTCGAGTGCGCCGCGCAACTCCCAGAGCTGGTCGCGGAGATACCAGCCCGTGTGACCTCCGATTCGCTGGATCGGCGCGAACGCCGCCGCGGGTGGGCACGGCACTGTGACGCTGCGTGAGTCGACGAGTCTGGAGCCGTAACGCGCGCCTCCGTATCCCGGCCTGGGTGCAGGCGCTTCATCCGACCAACGGGTCTCGGCAATCTCCTTGTCCTCGTTCGCAAGCGCCCGTGTGATCGCGTCGACCGAGCTCCGAGGCCGCACAGAGAAGACATCGAGCGCTCGCGGGTCGTTGACGACTGTCTCGTTGCGCAGGCTGTCGACGAGCTCACGCCCCACACCGGCGTACACGGGCGTGACGAGATGAAGCCAGAGACTCGAGAGCCGTGGCGTCAACACCGGAACCGGCACCATCTCTCGCCGCAGACCGCGTTGCTCGGCGTACTCGTGCATCAGGTCGAGGTAGGAGCAGACGTCAGAGCCGCCGATCTCGAAGACCTCGCCCCCCTCCGGCTTGTAGTCCAGGGCTGCCAACAGGTAGGCGATCACGTCCTCGATCGCGATCGGCTGGGTGCGCGTCTTCACCCAGCGCGGCGTGACCATCAAGGGCAGCCGCTCGACGAGTGCGCGCAGCATCTCGAACGATGCACTCCCCGAGCCGACCACGATCGAGGAGCGGAACTCGATCGTCGGGACGCCAGACCCGCGCAGGATGCCGCCAACTTCCTGGCGCGAGGTGAGGTGCTCGGAGAGCTCACCCTCCCCGAGCCCACCGAGGTAGACGATCCTGCGAACATTTGCGGCGCGCGCCGCGCTCGCGAAGGCCGAAGCTGCCTCGCGATCAGCCTTCGCGAAGGAGCCGCCCGAGCCCATCGAGTGCACGAGGTAGTAAGCCGTCTCGACGTCGTCGAGCGCCGCGCGCAAGGTCTCGGGGCTCGACACGTCGCCGTGGACGACCTCGGTTCCGGCCCCGACGCGGGCCGAGAGGTACTCCGGGCGGCGCGAGAGACAACGCACTCGCTCGCCGCGCGCCTCGAGCGCGTGCAGAAGACGGCCTCCGATGTAGCCGGTGGCCCCGGTGAGCAGGATCAGCGGACGCTGCGGGCCGGACACGGACAGCGTCACGTCCGCGCGACTTCGTCGGCTGCCGCTACGAGATCTCCGTCCAGGCGGCGGGCGCCGAGGCGCGCGCTGAGCTCGTCTGTTACGCCGGGGCCTGCGAGTGCGAGCGGCACCGCCCGGGCAAGCCGGCGGAGGGCTGCGGTGTGCGCCTCGAGCAGCGCCGGGTCGAAACTCGAGATGACGACGAGCGCCGGCCGTGTCGTCTCGGCCGCGCGGGCGAGCGTGGTGATCGGGGTGTCCGCGCCGAGGAAGAGGATCCGCCAGGCGTGAGAGCGCAGGACTAGCGCGAACGCGAGCAGGGTGATGTCGTGCATCTCGCCGGGTGCACAGGCGAGAAGCGCAATTGGGCCCGTGCCGCGGCCCCAGAACCGGGCGAGCGCGAGCAGCCTGCCGCGGATGAGGTTGCTCGCGAAGTGCTCCTGGCTGATCTCGATCTCGCCCCGCTTCCAGCCGTCGCCGACTTCCTTCAAGACGGGCAACACCACCTGGCGGAGCGTCTCCTCCAGCCCGAAGGCAGCCAAGACTCTCGTCGAGTACCGAGTGAGCGGCGGCCTCGTCCCAGCGGCCGATCGCCGCAAGCAGGCGAGCGGCGAGGTCCTCGAGCATGCCCGCTGACGGCCGCTCGTCCTCGAGTGCGGCGCGGGCGGCCTCCGCGGCTGAGAGACCCTGCTCGAGCCCGCGCCTCATCCGCTCCACGCGAGCGGCGTCGGCCGCCGTGTAGAGGCGGAACCCGCCCGGCGAGCGAACCGGCCGCGTGAGCCCGTACCGCGACTCCCACGCGCGCAGCAGCTCTGGCGTAACGCCCACCCGGCGCGCGAACTCGCCGATCCGAAGCTGCCCGGAGTCAGTCGCCATGGACATCATCATACAAACATTAAACAAACACTTGACGGCAACGACTTCACCCGGCTATCTTTATACAGACTCGATACATAACCTATACAAAACGAGTCCTCATCCCCGCCGCATAGCCGGCCGCAACCGGAGGAACTGACATGAAGAAGCTAGGAACAGCAATTGTTGTCGGTCTTGCGACGCTCGCCGTCGCGACCTCGATCTCGGCGGCGTCGACCGCGGAGTCGACGGCCATGGGCCAGAAGAACATCGTCCAGACGGCAGTCGCCGCGGGCCAGTTCAAGACGCTCGTCGCGCTCATCAAGCAGGCCGGCCTCGTCGGTGCACTGTCCGGACCCGGCCCGCTGACCGTGTTCGCCCCCACCGACGCGGCCTTCGCGAAGGTCCCGAAGTCAACGCTGGCCGCGCTCGGCAAGAACAAGGCGGAGCTGAAGGCCGTACTCCTCTACCACGTGGTCAAGGGCAAGGTCACCGCGGCACAGGCTTCGATGCTCACGTCGGCGAAGACGCTCGAAGGCGCCACGGTTCCCATCCGAGTGTCCGGCACCAAGGTCCACGTCGGCGGCGCCCTGGTGACAAAAGCCGACGTCATGGCCTCGAACGGCATCATCCACGTCATCAACAAGGTCCTGATCCCGCCGAAGCAGTAGGTGGAAGCCGGCAGAGCCCCGGCGCGGCTGAGACCGGCCGCCCGGGGCTCCAGCCACCTCCGCGAGCGATCCTGATGCCTGAATCCGTCTGGGACTATCCACGCCCGCCGCGTATCGAGCCGTCGGGCAAACGAGTACGCGTCCAGCTCGGCGGCGCCGTGATCGCCGACACGATCCGGGCGCACCGTGTTCTGGAGACGAGCCATCCGCCGGTCTACTACGCGCCGCTCGAGGACGTCGCTCCGGGCTCGCTCGAGCCGTCTCGCGGGCCGGGCACCTTCTGCGAATGGAAGGGCGAGGCGACGTACTTCGACGTCATCGGCGGGGACGGCCGCCGAGTCGAGCGCGCCGCGTGGGCATACCCCGACCCGACACCGGCGTTCGAGGCGATCCGCAGCGCCGTCGCGTTCTATCCCGGTCTCATGGACGAGTGCACGCTCGACGGCGAGCTCGTCGAGGCGCAGCCGGGCGGCTTCTACGGCGGCTGGATCACAAGCGAAGTCGTCGGGCCGTTCAAGGGCGGTCCCGGCACGCGGGGCTGGTGACGCGTCATCGGCGTCATGCAGGTGATCAACAAGGTGCTGAACCTTGATTCCTGATCGCGTGTTTGAACGATCGCAGTTGGTGCCGGTCGACGTCGGCGAGGCATTCGCGTTCTTCGCCGACGCTCGGAACCTCGAGAAGATCACGCCTCCGTGGCTGCGGTTTCGGATCCTCGAAGCACCACGGACGCTCGAGCGGGGGTCGCTGCTCGACGTACCGGCTGCGGCTCTTTGGTGTGCCGATCCGCTGGCGTACCGAGATCGTGGAGTGGCGGCCTCCGTTCGGCTTCATCGACGTGCAGCTCATGGGCCCGTATCGTCGCTGGGAGCACACCCATCGGCTCAGACCGGTCGACGGCGGGACCGAGATCTCCGACCACGTCGTCTACCGACTTCCTTACGAGCCGCTCGCCGGCGTGGTCGCGCCGGCGACGGTGCACCCGTGGCTGGCGGCGATCTTCGACTACCGTGCTCGACAAGTCGAGGCTTCCTTGCGGTGAGAACGGCGATCGTCCTCTTCACGCGCGACCTCCGCGTGCACGACAATCCGGCACTCTCGACGGCGGCGCACGAAGCCGAGCGGATCGTGCCGCTGTTCGTCTTCGACGAGGCGATTCTCGGGAGCGCCTTCGCGCGGCCGAACCGGGTCGCGTTTCTACTCGACGCGCTCCGCGACCTCGACGCGAGCCTCACAGCGCGCGGCGCGCGTCTCGTGTTGCGGTCGGGCGACCTCGTCGCCGAGACGCTTGCGCTCGCTCGGGACGTCGCAGCCTCGGCAATCTTCGTCGCCGAGGACGCGAGCGGCTACGCGCAACGGCGGCAGCGGCGTCTCGAGGAGGCTTGCGGCGGCGACCGCACCGCCCTCCGCATCACGACAGGCGTTACGGTCGCGCCGCTCTCCTCGATCGAGACGAGCTCGGGCATTCAGTACAGCGTCTTCACGCCGTTCTACCGGGCCTGGTCGCGCGCTGCGCGGCGGCCGGTCGAGTCGGCTCCGCGCCGGCTTTCGATGCCGCCCGGTGTTTCGCGGGGCACGATGCCGACTCTCGGCCGGCTCGTCGACGGCAGCCCTTCGCCAGAGCTGCCGCCGGGCGGCGAGACCCACGGCCGGCGGAGGCTCTCTGCCTGGCTGCGCTCCGGCGTCGTCGGCTACGAAGGCCGTCACGACGCCCTCGCGGAGGACGCGACGTCGCGCCTGTCGCCGTACCTCCACTTCGGCTGCCTTTCACCGCTCGAAGTCGCCTGTCGAGCTGAAGAGATTGCCGGCGGTGCATCCTTCGTCCGCCAGCTCGCCTGGCGTGACTTCTTCCATCAGCTGCTCGCCGCGAGACCCGAGACGGCACATCAAGACATGCGTCCCCGCGGCGATCGCTGGAGCGGCGACCGCGACGCGCTCGAGGCGTGGAAGAACGGCCAGACCGGCTACCCGATCGTCGATGCCGGCATGCGGCAGCTGCTGCGCGAGGGCTTCATGCACAACCGCGCGCGGCTGATCGCCGCGTCGTTTCTCGTTCGCGATCTGCGTGTCGACTGGCGGGCCGGAGCGCGACACTACTTCGACTGGCTCGTCGACGGCGACGTCGCCAACAACGTCGGCAACTGGCAGTGGGTCGCCGGCACCGGGGCGAATCCGCGTCCCAACCGCGCGTTCAACTCGCTCAGGCAGGCACATCGCTTTGACCCCGACGGCGCCTACGTCCGCCGATACGTCAATGAGCTGGCCTCGATTGAAGGGTCAGCGATTCACGAGCCGTGGAAGCTACGAGAGACCGTCTCCGGATACCCGAGCCCGATCGTCGATCCGAGCTGACATGCAGGGTCGCTTCTCTTTCCGCTTCGACCCGGCATACCGACGCCTCGCGCGACTGTTCGGCGTGACGCCCGAACGCGCCTGGGTCGACCTGGGCGGCGAGACGCTCGAAGCTCGGTACGGGCGGTGGCGCGTATGCACGCCCACGAGCAACATCGCCGGGGTCGAGGCGACCGGTCCGTATCTTTTTCTGAAGACTGCAGGCCCGGCACGTCTGGCGATCAGTGACCGCGGTTTGACCTTCGCCTCGAACGGCGACCGAGGTGCCTGCATCTTCTTCCATTCACCGGTCGTCGGCATCGACCCGTTCGGCCTGATCCACCACCCGACGCTCACCGTCACCGTGCTCGACGTCGACGGTTTGGTCGAAGCCTTGGCCCTCGAGAACGCGGAAAGGAGGCGATGATGGATAGAAGCCCTCTGACGGACTCGAACCGTCGACCCCCTCCTTACCATGGAGGTGCTCTACCAACTGAGCTAAGAGGGCAAGTGGCGAAGCTTAGCGCCTCGAATCGGGGTCCAACCCAGTGCCCCGCGACCTAGTGCTGCAGGTTCAACAGAGCAAGGATCGCGAACACGACGACCGCTGCCAGGTAGAGGAGAACCGCACCCGTGCGTCCTCCCACCCGCCAGGCGACGATGCCGGCGACCGCGGCGAGCAGCGCGGCGACCACGTCCACCACCGCCGCGATCAGGCTCACGACCCGGGACTGGAACAAGAGCGCCGCAGCTGTTGCCACGGCAACGACCGCGAGTTGCAAAGCCTCGCGGCGCAGCAGCCCAACGCTCAGTGTGTTCTCGGGCCTCAGGGCGGAGCGTTGCATCGAGGTCATCGTAGGTTGCTCTTCGGCCGGCCTCCCTCGCGTCCGTGGACGGTCACGGTTGGAGCTCGACCTGCCTCAGTGCCTGCTCTGCGGTCAAGCCGTAGGTGGCGACCCCTGTCAACATGGTCGCGATCTCGCTCGCCTCGCGGATGATCCAGTCGCGGTCGGCGGCGAGCTGGCTGTGCGCGACGAAGAGCGTTGCGTTCGCGCGAGTAGCCCAGACGAGAAGAGCGCCAGGCCCGGTGCCTGGAGGGGCGAGGGTCGAAGTCGGTGCACTCAGCTCGCGCGCTTCGGACTCGAGCTGCAGCAGTTCGGCAGAGAACTCCGTGTTGGTTCGTTGGAGATCTTCCAACTCCTGATGGGCACGTTGGACTCGAGCTTCCGCCGTCGCGACGCGATCCTGGGCACGGCCGACTGCCATTCGGGCCTGCTCCCGCTCTTCGTCCGTCGCAGAGTCCAATGTTCGCTCAGCGTCGCTCAGCTCTTCCCGCCGCGTCGTGAGACCGCCCTCTGCTTCACGCAGGTTGTCTCGCATCCGTTGCTCTTCCATCGAGTAGCTGGCGAGGAACGCGTCGATCGCCACGAAGCGGGCATGGATGCGAGCGACCGCATCCTGCACCAGTTCGAGTTCGCGAATCGCGCCGCTCAACTCGATGTCGCGGCGCGCGAGTGCCTGGAGCTCTTCCAAGGCGCGGGAATCCACAGCCCGAAGTCTGACGATGATGATGGGGGCGGGAGGATTCGAACCTCCGTAGGCTGAGCCGACGGGTTTACAGCCCGTTCCCTTTGGCCGCTCGGGCACACCCCCTTGAGCGCGGCGCATTGTAGCCTCAAGGCCATGAAGCGCTTCGAGGTCCTCGTCGTCGGGGGTGGTCCCGCCGGCTCCGCGACCGCGCACCACCTCGCCTCGGCGGGCCTCTCGGTGCTGCTCGCCGACCGCGCGACCTTCCCGCGGGACAAGCCGTGCGGCGGCGGGTTGACCACCCGTGCCTTCCTGCAGTGCCCCGTCGACCCGTCACCCGTCGTCGAAGAGGAGGTCGACATCGTCGAGTTGCGGTTCCGCTACGCCGACTCCGTCGAGCGCCGGGCGCATGCGCCGGTGATCCGGATGACTCAGCGCCGCCGGCTGGACGCGTTCCTGCTCGACGCTGCCCGTCAGGCGGGTGTCACGGTCCAGGAGGCTGTCCGGGTCGAGTTGGGTGACGAGGCCCGCGTCGGCGGAGAGCGCGTCCAGGCAGATGTGGTCGTCGGTGCGGACGGTTCCAACGGGATCAGTGCAAAGGCCCTCGGGCTCGGGAACGACATCGTCCGCGGCGTCGCCCTCGAGGGCAACGTGGCGTACAGCCGTGTCGGACGCGAGCGATATATGCGGCGGGCGGTGATCGAGCTTGCCGACATTCCCGGCGGCTACGGATGGGTGTTCCCGAAGGGCGACCACGTCAACGTGGGCGTCGGTGCGTGGGAGCAGGAGGGGCCGAGGCTCCGCGATCACCTCCGGCGCGTGTGTGAGGCGCACGGGCTGACTCCAGATGAGCTCACCGACGTCCGAGGGCATCGCCTGCCGCTGCGTCGTTCCGCGACCCGGATCGTCTCCGAACGCGCGCTCCTCGTCGGCGACGCGGCCGGCCTGATCGACCCGGTCTCGGGCGACGGAATGTACGAGTGCTTCGTTTCCGCGCGGCTGGCGAGCAGTGCGATCGTCGAGCTTCTGAGCGGGCGAGCCACGGACCTCGCGACCTATCCAACCGCGCTCGACGCCTCACTGACGCCCTTGCACCGCGCCTCCTGGATCCTCAAGCGCGCGCTCGATCGCTGGCCACGCTCGAGTTGGGCGCTCGCGCGCACGCAACTCGTCTGGACGTCCGTCGAAAAGCTCCTGCTGGCGGAGCTCGCGGCGCCGCGCGAACAGCGCGGCATCGCCCGCGTGCCCCTCCGCGGGCTCGAACTGCTCGGCCGGCTCTAGGTCGCCGAGCCGGCCGGCACGCAGGCGGTCGCGCCGCGCGGCCACGAAGCCGTTGGACGCTCGTCCTCGACGCGAATGTGCGAAAGCTTGACCGTGAGCGGTCTTAGGTTTCGGTCGAAGAGCACGTCCGGCGAGGCATACGAGAAGCGAAGTGGGTTGGCACGACTCCGGCAAACGACGCGAATGCTGCTGCCCGGGCTCGACCGTGAAGATGCGATTGCGTAGCACGATGTGCGCCGCTTTCGGACGCGTCTTGGGCAGGGAGAGCGTGAACGACACGCCAACTCCGTCCGCGGCCGGAGCGCCCGGTCGCTTCCAGGCCCTGATGCGGCCCTTGGGAACGAGCCAGTGATCGGTCAGGTACCCCTCGATGAGCAGGCGAAAGCGCGGAACCCCGCCTCGCGGTCTGTACAGCCCGTACGAGGAGAAGCGGGCGACCTCGGCGGCATTCGAAAACGATGCGGTCGATCCGCCGAAGTCGAACAGGAAGTCGCCGGGGACACCGAGCAGTGATCCGTCGGCGCCGATCCGAAGCGGGTCGGTGGCGTACGCGTCGCTCCCGATCGCATCCGGGAGCAGCAGCTCACGGTTGATCGACGGGTTCCAGTAGAGCTGAAGCTCGAGCTGCGATCGGGCTCGAGATCGGGGTGGCGATCGCGGTGACATTCCCCCGTGCGAGGTCGTCGATCCAGCTCTTGTCGTGCGGAAGCCGCGGCCGGGTGCCCGAGGTCGTCTGGTGATCGACCTGAATCGCTGCGGCGCGTGATCCCGAGCGCAAGCACGATCGCGAAGGACACGGCGATCCAGCCGGGCCCGCGGAACACCAGTGCGACGGCCGCCGATCGCCGCCAACGTCGCTCCGATCGCGATCAGCAATGACGCCGTGCCCGGACGTCGTTCGACTCTGCGAGCCATGCGGCTGCGATCAGCGACTGGGGATCGAACTGCCCGATCCCCCCGGTGTAGCTCGAGATCGGAAGTCGGGCCGCCGCGATGGCGATCGCCGCTGCCACGGCCGAATACCACACGACGGTGCGGCTTCCCACGTTCCAGATAGATCCCGAACGCGAGCGGTATCAGAGGCAGGAGCACGAAGAGGTAGCGCTCCTTGAAGTAGCCCACACTTGCAGCGAACACGCTGGCCTGGACGAGCAGCAGAATCGCCGTGAGAGTGGTCATGAGAGCGAACGCCAAGCGGGGGCCGGCTCCGGGGCGGATCAGTCCAGCAACCGCGCCCGGGACCATGAACACGCCCGCCACGAGCGACAACAGGAACGCCTGGAGGGGAATCCAGGTCAAGACCGCCGGGTGAAACGCAGCCGACGGGGCATTCGAGTAGAACCCGGTCGCCGCGACGACCACGCCGACAGCCACCGGAAGCAGCGCGAGGATCGCCGTGCGCTGCAGCCGGAAGAAGGTGCGCCGCTCGATCGCGAACGCAGCGATGAGATACGCGGGCACCAGCACGAAGTACTCGACCCGCGCCAGCGTCGCCAGGCTCGCGAAGGCGAGAAACACGAGTTGTCTCTTGGGCGACGGCCGGTCGATCGCCTTGACGGCGGCCGCGATCGCCGCGAGGGCCAACGGGTACGCGACGAAATCGGAGATCGTGAACGGGATCATCACGAGCATCGGGATCGACGAGCGCATACAGGCAGCAGAGGTAGGCGTAGCCGCGACTCAGCTTGAGGTCACGCGCGATCATGTAGATCGGGATCGCTGCGAGGGATGCCGCCAGTGCGTTCTCGGTCTGGACGAGGCGATAGGCAGTCTCGGTCGAGAAGAGGCCCCAGAGCGGAGCGGCGACCAGAGGCTCGAGGAGAGCCGGGAAGTGCGCCGTCTGCCCGCGGATCATCAGGCTGCCGTGTGCGATCGATCGGCTCAGAGCCGTGTAGATGTACTCGTCCGGGAAGTAGCGCGAGGTGGAGTGCCGCAGCGCGATCGCGGTCCGCACGATCGTCGATGCGACGATCATCGTCCCGAGGACCCAGACGGGGCGAGCGATGGCGCGAGCCTGGACTGCGGAGCGCGCAGGCTGCGCAGAGGCGCGAATGGCCGAGATGGTCATAGCGTAGGCGGCAGGGTGGATGACGCCGAGTGCAAGATCTCGTGCTCGCGCATCAGCCGTCGCCGGACTCGCCGGCGGTCGAGAAGCAGCTCGACTCCTGGCCGATCACCGTGCTGCTCCCCTGCAGCGTGACGGCGACCGTCACCTGCTTGAGGCTGCTCGAGCCGCAGTTCCCCGGCGAGGCGAGCGTCGTCGTGACGGTGTAGGTCTGGTGATCCGGAGACTCGGAACCGGACGTCGTGTGCGTGGCGTCGTAGGGGTTCGGAAACGTGCCGGCGGTGTAGGTCTGGCAGCCGCTCGGGGCCGAGCCCGGCAGCGACGACGGAAAGCAGGAGTAGGGCATCGTGCGATAGGTCTCGAGTTGCCGGTCGGCGAGCGTGATCGCCGTTCCCTCGTGCCCGGAGCGCTGCAGGCTGACGATGGAGCTCGCGAACACGGCCATCGCGGCGGCGATGCCGATGGCGAGGATCGTCATCGCGATCAGGAGCTCGACGAGCCCGACCCCGCGTTCGTCCGCGAGCCGTGGGCGAGCGTTTACGAACCGACCCGTCATGAACAGCCGGTGACGGGGCACTCGCGCCAGGAGTGCGGCGCCACGACCCACGACGCGGTCGTGGTGCCGATGGTGCCGGGCGCGCCGGTCGGTGGGGTATTCGTGATGTTGAACGCCCCGGCGCCTGCGACGGTGCCGTAGTCGGCGAACACCGAGCCGGCCATCGTCGAGCTGTTCGAGAGATAGAAACCGCCGTTCGAGTAGGCGATTCCCTCGAAGCGCGAGTTGCCTTCCATGTCGACGCCGTACTGGACGCCCGAGCGGTTGTACGCCGCGAACTCGACCAGCGGGTCGGTGGAGTCGGTGTTCGGAGTCCAGAGCGAGTAGTTGCAGGTCGTCCCGTCGGCGCAGAGGCTCGCATCGTTCGTCAGCAGGAAGTAGCCGTCGATGTAGATGGTGCCGTTGCTGTTCGGCATCAACTGGATGTAGTCGGCACCGCCCATCGTGAGGTTCGCGTCGAAGAAGATCATGCCCTTGACGGTGAGCTGGCCGATGCCGCCGTGCGCCGCAGGTGGGCTCCACTTGAGCTCGCCGCCGCCCGCCCCGAAGCAGTCGAAAGCGTGCGTGCCGAGGAGCGTCACCAGGTTCTGCAGCCCGAGGCTCGTGTCAGGGCCCGAGGTCGAGCCGGCGTTGTTGTCGAACAGGTTGGCCGGCGGCGATCCGGTCGTGCCGGCGCCCGTGCAGTTGTCGAGCGGGCCCGGCGATGCCGTCTGCCAGTAGCTGATGTCCTGGGCCGCCGTGAGGGTCGGCTTGGAGGGAAGCGGCGAGGGGCTCGGGGGATGGAAATCGGTCGCATACACGCCGGAGCCGCCGTTGTTCGCGTTCACCGCGTTCGAGTCGCACGCCGGGTTCTTCCAGCCGTGGAACTCTGCCCAGCAGCCGCTGATGATCGCCGCAGAGGCAATCGGGCTCGTGGGAGTCCCGATCGCGTAGTTCGGTCCGTTGACGTACACGGCGCCGCCGATGTGCACGGGAATCGTCGAGCCGGCGGGGTTGCCGATCGCGGGGTTGGCGCCGCCGGTGATGCAGACGTCGCCCTCGATCCAGACGGGGACGGTGATCGCCCCCGATCCGCCGAACGACGTCGTCGGGAGAGACGCCGAGGGGTTGGCGCAGACCTGGTCCGGGGTGAGCGGTCCGGAATGCGGAGCGCCACCCATCACGAATCCGTATCCGTAGATCGGCGGGATCGCCTGTTGTCCGGGGGTGCTCGCCTGCTGGACCGAGTCCTGGAGCACCCGCGTGACCTTCCCGTTCGGGGAGACAGCCGTCGCGTTGAGCGTCCAGGTCGTGCCGACCTTTGTTGCCGTCCATGTGACCGTGTTGCCGTCGACAGTGGTGGTGTTCGCCTGGCCGCTGAGGGCCGACTGCGTCCCGGCTGCTTCGGCGGCAACGACCGCGTTCGCGGCCAGATCGAGGCCGGCCTCGCCCGAGGAGAGAGCGCGGACGGCCTGGCGCTCGCGCCCGGACGTGGTCTGGTTCGACGACATCAGCGAGGCGACTGCAGTCGCCCCGACCACGAGCACCGCCATGATGATGACCGCAAGGATCAACGCCTGGCCGCTCTGATCGCGGACGCCGGTCAGGTCAGTTGGCCGCCGCAGGTTGAGAAAACCGCTCATTTTCCACCGATCTCTGGCTGGTCCGCGAACGCCGCCGCGGAAGGGTCACACGCAGGGTATGTCGCGTCTTTTCGGCACGTATCACCCTTTCGGCTATCACCCTTTCGGCTGGTTTTGCCTCGATCCTGGTGGAAAGAGCACGCCTTCTTTCATCGGTCGCCCGTCGGCCCTCAAGCCAAAGGTCAGATCTGCCGATCAGCCTGCCGTGCACACGTTGCTCGATCGCTCTCGCCTGCGGACACTGTCGGAATCCGGCCAGACGCTCGTCGAGTTGCTCGTGATGATGGCGATCCTCATGACGATCCTCGTCGCGGTCACGGATGCCCTGATCTCGGGGACTCATGCGGAGACGAACGTCGAGCACCGCCTCAATACGCAGTCCGGGCTACGGCTGGCGCTGACGAGGATGCGTCAGGATGTTCACTGCGCCTACGACGTCCAGTCCGTGGACTACAACGCGACGAACCAGGGCTTCACCCTGTCGCTGACCGAGTTCTACAACACGTGCAAGGCGGTCGACAGCAGCGGTTCGAGCAGCTCGAAGGTGCAGCTTCTGTGGTGCACGGTCCCGGCGACAGCGGGAAGCACCACGGTCTACAACCTGTATCGCGGAAACACGACCTGCGACGCGACCAGCCAGCTCATCGCCACGAACCTCGTCGCCCCCGCCGCCGGCTGGCCGACCAACTCGCTCGCGAGCTCGGCCACGTCCTGGAACGGGAACATCTGGCCTGACGCGGGCACGTGCACGACCGACTACCTGAAGGTGTTGCCCATCGATATGGCGGTGAACTCCGACCAGACAGGAACGCCGAACGGTGCATACGAATTGAAGGACGCGATCGCCCTCCGCAACTCCACCCGCTGCGGCACGACGAGCGGCGGGACGAGCGGCACGCAGGCCCGGCCGGCGCTGAGCATGTCGGTGCCCCTCGCGATGATCGTGAACACGACGATGGCCGCCTCGTCGATGGTCGCGACCCTCAGCGGCAGCAACAATCCGTCGTCCCAGATCACCATCTACCGGACGACCGCGCCTTCCGCTTCAGCGCCGTCGACCTGCACCGGCGGCAGTTGGACGACCGTCGGCACCGCGAACGTGACCGCAGACGGCAACTTCACCCCGAGCGGCGGCGGCTTCACCCCGACCGCCGTCGGCAACTACTGGTGGTATGCCTCCTTCGCGGCCGACACCAACGACAAGGCTGCGAATACCCCTTGCCCATCGGCTGTCGAGACGATCGTCGCGGCCTCCAAGGCGAGCCCGACGCTGACGATCTCCGCTCCGTCGGTGGGCACCACGGGCGTCGCGATCCAGGCGTCGTCGATCAGCGTGACGATCAGCGGCAGCCTCGGCGCCAGTGGCCCGATCACGATCTACGCCTACCTCGGCGCGTCCAACCCGGCGTCGTGCCCCGGCGGTGCCGGCTGGACGACCGTCGGAACGCTCACGCCCTCCGGCGACGGCACCTACAACCCGAGCGTCGGTATTGCGAGCCCCGCGACCGGCAACTACTGGTGGTACGCCTCCTACGCCGGCGACAGCACCAACAACTCGAAGACCACCGCCTGCAGCTCCCTCATGACGAAGACGGCGGTCGCGGCGTTCTCGGGCTCCGTCACGTCGGCGACGATGCTCGACACCGACCACGACGGAAAGGTCGACGAGATCGATGTTCTGTTCTCGGTGCCGGTGTCTTGTACCGCTTCGTGCACGGACGGCTGGACCGTCTCGAACATCCCGTCGGGTGGAACGCTCTCGTCCGTGACCACCTCGTCGAACACGGCGAAGCTGATGATCACGGAAGGCCCTGGAGCCGCCGACACCTCGGTCGGCACGCTGACCGTCTCGCTCGCGGCGCCAGGAGGGATCAAGGATGCGGCCGGGCACTATGCGTCGTTCGCCTCGACCATCCCCGTCGACGGCGCGGCGCCGGTGCTCATGAGCCTCGTCTCGCTCCAGAGCGGCGGTACCGCCGGCAACGGCAAGATGGAGGCGGGCGACAAGCTGGTGCTCACCTACAGCGAAGCCGTCACAGGACTGACTTTCAACCCCGCCGTCACCGAGAGCCGCCCGAACAACAACAACGACGTGACGCTGAACATCGTCGGCTTCACGACCACCGCCGACACCGGCTCCAGCGGCTACGTGAGCTGCGAAGAACAACAACCGTGACCTCGACGGGAGCGGCGGCCCTGAGCGCCGGCAACACCACCGTCACGATCACGCTCGGCGCGATCGGCGGCACCGGAACGGCCGCCACCTCGACCGGAGCGCTCGTCTTCAACCAGACCGGGACGACCCTCAAGGACGCCGCGGGCAACACCGCCAGTGCCGACCTTCACCACCCCGTCGACCTTCAAGCTCTTCTAGGCGCGAAGCAGGCCACGCACCTCGCGGCCGACGACGTTCCAGGTCGGCGGCTGACGACGTTCTAGGAAGGACGGTCTAGGAGTCGGTGCCGGACTGAAGGTCCAGCGAGAGGAACGCCGCGACCACGTCGGGATCGAACTCGAGCCCCGCCTTGGTGGAGATCTCGTGTCGGGCTTCCTCGATCGAGAGCGCGTCGCGATACGGCTGGTCGTTCGTCATCGCGTCGAAGACGTCGACGACGGCGAACACTCTGGCGGCCAGCGGGATCTCGATTCCGCGCAGACCGCGCGGGTAGCCTGAGCCGTCCCAGCGCTCGTGGTGGCACGCGATCACCTGGCGTGTGAGCCCGCCGAGTGCCGGCACCGGCGCGACGATTCGCTCGCCGAGCCACGGATGCTCGCGGATCTCGTCGATCTCCGCCGGGGTGAGCGTGCCCGTCTTCAGCAGGGTGGCGTTCGAGACGCCGATCATGCCGATGTCGTGCAGCCGAAAGCCGTAGGCGAGCTGTGCGTCGAGCGCCAGTTCGGGCGCGATCTCCTCGGCAAGCCGCAGCGCGAGCTGCGTCACGCGTGCCGTATGGCTCGACGTCTCACCGAAGCGGCCGCGCCGATAGTCGTGCAGCTCGAGCGCGCGCGCGAGCGCTTCGACCGTCGCGGCCGCGCTCTCGAGGGTTGTTTCAGTGGTCTGGGTGGTTTCGTCAGCCAAAAGTCATAGCGGCGTCTTTAGCATCGTCCTCAGAGGCCGGCGGTGAATACCTCATTGAAGGGGTCTGCCCGGACGACATGTGGCTCCCCGGCGGCAGGAGATCGGCCTCGATCACCGTATCCGCCCCGTGAACGGAGCACCGGCTCAACTGCCCCTAAACGATTTCGACCTTTCTGCCGATGAGGTGAACGTGAACCTGAACCAGGTGATGAGGATTGCCGTCGGTCTCAACGCGAGCGACGTGCACTTGAAGGTCGGCCAGCCCCCGATCGTCAGGGTCGACGGCCAGCTCGAGCAGCTCGAGGGATTCGAGCCGCTGACGAGCGAGGAGCTCGAGGAGATCCTGAACGAGGTCGGCGCCACGTCCCCCCGGAGGATCGCCGTCTTCCACGAGACCGGCGAGCTCGACACCGCCTACCAGCTTCCGGGCTTGCCGCGGTTCCGCATCAATGCGTTCCGCCAGCGCGGCGACATCTCGTTCGCATGCCGCGTCATCCCGTCCGAGGTGCCGACGTTCGGCAGCCTCGGGCTGCCTGCGGGCGTCCAGAAGCTCGCAGAGGAACATCGCGGCCTCGTCCTCGTCACCGGCGCAACCGGATCCGGCAAGACCACGACCCTGGCCTCGATGCTCGGGCACATCAACCAGACGCGGCGGCAGCACATCGTGTCGATCGAGGACCCCATCGAGATCCTGCACTCAGACATCAACTGCATCGTGAGCCAGCGGGAAGTCGGCCTCGACACCGAGTCGTTCCACGAGGCTCTGCGGCGCGTTCTCCGCCAGGACCCCGACATCATCCTGATCGGCGAGCTGCGCGACATGGAGACTGCGGAGACCGCGCTCCAGGCTGCCGAGTCGGGTCACCTGGTGCTCGCGACGATGCACACCGTCGACGCCGCCGAAACCGTCGGCCGGTTCGTCGAGTTCTTCCCGGCGATCAAGCAGCCCGCTGTGCGCTCGATTCTCGCCGGCGTGATGAAGGGCGTCGTCTCACAGCGGCTCCTGCCGCGTGTCGGCGGCGGCCGGATCGCCGCGGTCGAGGTGATGATCACCAACAACAGAATTCAGGAGCTCATCCGGGACAGCAAGCCGGAGTACATTCCCGAGGCGGTCGCGGAAGGAAGCTTCTTCCAGATGCAGACGATCACGCAGGCCCTCATCGCGGCCGTGATCAATGGAAGCGTCGAGCAGGAGGTCGCTGCATCTGCCGCTCCAAATCGCCACGACTTCATGATCGCGCTGGACCGTGCGCTCAAGGAGCACACGATCGCGCAGGCAACGGTTGGGCTTGCGCCGGAATCTGAAGAGGTGCTCGCTGCGCCGACCGCCGGTGCAAACGGCGACGGCCTGAGGGCCGGTTAAGCCCGGCCGGGCGTGAACGTGGAGCTCGCGGCCTTCACCATCGCTCCTGCGCTTGCGATCGGCAGCTTCCTCAATGTGATCGCCGCGCGCGTGCCGCTGCGACGGTCGATCGTTTCGCCCGGGTCCGCATGCATGGAGTGCGGGAAAGGGCTCGCCTGGTACGACAACGTGCCGCTCGTTTCCTACGTGGTGCTCCGCGGGCGCTGCCGGAACTGCCAGGCGTCGATCTCGTGGCGCTATCCGGCGGTCGAGGCCGTCACCGCCGCGCTGATCGCCCTCTGCGCCCTGAAGTTCGGCCTGACGTGGGACTTCGCGGTCGCCGCGCTCTTCTGTGCGGCGCTCGTCACCGTCTCGGCGACGGATCTCGAGCTTCGCGTGATCCCGAACCGGATCGTCGTGCCGACGGCGATCGCCGTGCTGGCGGCGAACACGCTGCTGCACCCGTCGATCGAGTGGGTGGCGGCCGGTCTCGGCGCTGCGTTGTTCTTCCTGCTCGCCGCCCTCGCCTATCCGGGCGGCATGGGAATGGGTGACGTCAAGCTCGCCTTTCTGCTCGGAGTCGGGCTCGGTCGCACCGTTCCGGTGGCCGTGATGATCGGCATGATCTCTGCCCTCGTTCCGTCCGTCATCTTGCTCGCGCGCCACGGCGGGGCGGCACGGAAGATGGCGATCCCGTTCGGCCCGTTTCTGGCGCTCGGAGGTGTGATCGCGTTGTTCGCCGGCGGCGCCATTCTTCACTGGTACCTGACGGTGCTGTGATGGAGGCTTCGAGGGAAATGGACACCCAAGCCGATCTTCACGTCATCGTCGACGACGACGGCTCCACCTCTGCAGAGCCCGACGCGATCGAGCTCGGCGGCGGCGCGGGCCACGGCGACCTCGTCGCCGATGTGATCGGTTCCACCGGCCTGCTCGACGCCGAGAAGGTCGCCGTCGTGCGGCGGTCGGCCACCGGGTCGTCGTTCTCGCAGGCACTCGTCGAGGAAGGGTTTGCGAGTGCGCTCGGAGTGGCTCGCCGGCTCGCCGAGCAGTATCACCTGCCGCTCGTCGACCTCGCCGTCGCCGGGGTCGATGCGTCCTCCGCGAAGTCGATCGCCCTCCCGGTGCTCGAGCGGGTGTGCGCGATCCCGTTCTCGAGTGACAGCACGACGTTGAAGGTCGCGATCACGAACCCGCAGGACGTGCGGGGGCTCGACGAGTTGAAGCTCGCGACCCGGCTGAGCGTTCAGTTCTATGTCGCGGCTCGGAACGACGTGCTGACCGAGTTGAAGCAGGCTCGCGCGCGCGGCCGAGGCGATGAACACGACGACCTTCCAGGACATCGTCGTCGGCGACGAGGACGACCAGGACGACCTGGAGGCCGAGGACGGTATCTCGGACGCTCCGCTCGTCCGCCTCGTCAACTCGATGATCTTCCAGGCCGCCGAGGATGGAGCGAGCGACATTCACGTCGAGCCGCAGGAGGACGAGCTCATCGTCCGCTACCGGATCGACGGTGTGCTTCACATCGCACATCGCGTCCCGAAACGGCTCACTGCCGGCGTGACCACGCGCCTCAAGGTGCTCGCGAAGCTCGACATCGCCGAGCGCCGCAAGCCGCAGGACGGCCGCATCACTCTTGGCGCAGCCGCCGCGGGCCGCATGCTCGACATCCGTGTCGCCACGCTCCCGACCGTCGAAGGCGAGTCGGTCACGATGCGCCTGCTCGACAAGTCGCGGGAGGTGCCGACGCTCGAGGCGATCGGTCTCTCGGCGGAGATGGAGCAGCAGATGGACAAGATCCTCGCGCGGCCGACCGGCGCGCTCCTCGTGACCGGGCCGACCGGCTCGGGCAAGTCCACCACGCTGTACGCGTCGCTCGCCGGCATCAAACGGCCGGAGATCAACATCATCACCGTCGAGGATCCGGTCGAGTACCGGCTCGGCGAGATCAGCCAGGTTCAGATCAACCCGCGCGCGGGCCTGACATTTGCGACCGCCCTTCGCTCGATCCTCCGTTCCGACCCCGACGTCGTCATGGTCGGCGAGATCCGCGACGGCGAGACGGCGCGCATCTCGATCGAAGCGGCACTGACGGGGCACATGGTGCTGTCGACGCTGCACACGAACGACGCTCCGTCGGCGCTCACGCGGTTGAACGAGATGGGCGTCGAGCCCTTCATCACCGGCGCGGCGGTCTCGGCGGTGCTCGCCCAGCGGCTCGCGCGCCGGCTCTGCCCTCACTGCGCGGAGCCGTACGAGCCGAGCTGGGACGAGCTCATGGCATTGCACCTCGACGAGAAGCGCGCGAAGAAGCTCGAGGGCGCGACCTTCTACCGCAAGCACGGCTGTCCGCGGTGCGGCGACACCGGTTACAAGGGTCGTGTCGGCGTCTTCCAGTTTCTCGAGATGACCCCGCGGCTCGAGCAGCTCGCTTCGGAGAAGTCGCCGCGCGACGTGATCGCCGACGCGGCCCGCGCCGAGGGAATGCGCACCTTGTGGGAGGACGGCATCGACAAGGTCGCCGTCGGCCTCACCTCGGCCGAAGAGCTCGCTCGCGTCTGTTCCGCCTGATTCCGGCCGGCCTCAATAATCACTCATACGGGTGAGTGCGCAGTTCACTCAAACGGTCGATATCTCGACTGTGTCCGTTGCTCACTCCTTCGACGTCGTCCCAGAAGCTTCGTGGCGGGTCACTCGAGAGGGGGCGGTCGTCGCGACCGTCTCGCGTGACGCAGGAGCAAGGAGAGGTGGTCGTGTCGGCCGGCGGCCCTTCCGGCTCGCTGAAGCCGTATCGCTTCCACAGCCTCCAGGACGCAGACGAATTCGTCTCGGATCTGATGACGTCCTTCTCGTATCTGGGCTGCGACGTTTCGACGCGCGACCAGTGACTCCGGAGGGCGGTCGCAATGTCCTTCGGCACCAGTCCGAGCGCGCCGTTTTTCCCCTTTGAATATCCCCCGAAAGCAGTCCGGATATCCCCCGGAATGGGGGTGCAGAAATCGTCATCAGAAGGCGAACTAATGCAGGAAAGCTGTCCCCTGAAGCAAGCGAAGGAGATCTGTATGTCCAAGTTGCGGCAGAGGCTCCAGCGTGACGAAGGTTTCACGCTGATCGAGCTCCTGATCGTCATCGTGATCATCGGCATCCTGCTGGCGATCGCAGTTCCGTCGTATCTCGGCTTCCGGGATCGCGCCAACCAGAAGGCGGCCGACTCGGATGTTCGCGCGGCGGTGCCGTCGGCGGAGGCGTACTACTCCGATCACGGCAACTACACCAGCATGACCGTGGCCGCGCTCAAGCTGATCGACCAGGGCCTGAACCTCGACAACGTCACGGTCGTTGCCGGTGGCGCGAGCTACTGCCTCGAGAAGACCGTGAACGGCAAGGTCGGCTCACGTCTCCCGTGGCTCGGTCACGGTCAGCTCGGGCATCGTCCGCGAGACGCGGCGCTTGCGCAGTAGCTTCATCCGTCGGGTTGGAAGGGGGCGGCCTGTCCGCCCCCTCACCTCCCGCCGGCGCACGACCGCAGGAAGCGCAGATCGTGCGCAGAACGAATCACAGCACATTGCTCAGCACCAAGCTCGTAGTCAGTTCATTCCCCCAATCCGAGAAGGAATCCGTGCCCGAAACCCTCCACACGATCGACGAATTGCTCGCCGTCATGGTCGAGCGTGATGCGTCGGACCTCCACATGACTGCGGGATCCCCGCCGGTCATTCGGATCAACGGTCAGCTCGAACGGCTTGTCGAATACGACAAGCTTTCGCCGGAGGAGACGCGCACGCTGATCTACCGCATCATCTCGACCGAGCAGCAGAAGCATCTCGAGACAGGGCGCCAGATCGACTTCTCGTATTCCGTCCCGGGCCTCGCGCGCTTCCGTGTCAACGCCTTTTTCCAGCGCGAGAGCCTGGCCGCCGCGTTCCGGCTCATTCCGGCGCGCATCAAGACGCTCGCAGAGCTCAACATGCCCACGCGGCTGTACGAGCTCGCCGAGAAGCCGCGCGGTCTTGTCCTGATCACCGGCCCGACCGGTTCCGGCAAGTCGACCACGCTGGCCTCGCTGCTCGACCACGTGAACAGCACGCGGCACGAGCACATCCTCACGATCGAGGACCCAATCGAATTTCTCCACTGGCATCGCACCTGCATCGTCAACCAGCGCGAGCTCGGCCCCGACGCGACGTCGTTCGGCGAGGCCCTGCGCGCTGCGCTTCGCGAAGACCCCGACGTGATCCTCGTCGGCGAAATGCGCGACCTCGAGACGATCGGCACCGCGCTGACGGCTGCCGAGACAGGACATCTCGTCTTCGCGACGCTGCACACACAGAGTGCGCCGCAGACGATCGACCGCGTCATCGACGCCTTCCCCGCGGAACAGCAGGGTCAGGTTCGCGTACAGCTTGCAGCCACGCTGCAGGGAGTCGTGACGCAGAACCTCATCCCCACCGCCGACGGCCGTGGGCGTGTCGCCGCGCTCGAGATCCTGATCCCCGACGACGCGGTTCGCAACCTCATCCGCCAGGCGAAGATCGAGCAGGTCTACTCGGTGATGCAGACCAGCACCTCGCGCGGCATGCTCACCATGGAGCAGTCGCTCGCCGATCTGGTGCAGCGGCGCGTCATCACCGCCGAGATCGCGTTCGCCCGCTCGTCGCGGCCGGATCAGCTCGGCGGCATCCTCGAGCGCGCCGGCTTCACCGATTTCTCCGTTCTCCCCACCGCAGTCGAACCGTTCGACGCTGCCGCCGCCTCCCTGGCGGACACCGGCTTGCGTCTGGCGGGGGAAGGCTAGGCGATCTTGGACCTCAAAAAAGAAATCAAGCTCTCCGACCTCAAGCCGAAGCGCAAGCCGAAGCAGGTCGCCGCCGGATCCCCGCCGGACAAGACCGACCGCAAGAAGAAGAGCGGCAAGGTCGAGCTCGTCGGGTTGAAGGTCGGTGCATCCCAACTCGCGGCTGCTCACGTCGTGAACAACGGCAGCGCGCGCCTTCTGAGCGTCGCGCGCGAAGAGCTCGAGCCGGGCGTCGTCATCGGCGGCGAGGTGCGCAACATTCCCGCGCTCGCCAAGGCGCTCGACGACTTCTTCACCCGGAACGACCTCCCGCGCAAGAACGTTCGGCTCGGGATCGGCACCAACCGGGTCGGCGTGCGTGTGCTCGATATCGAGGGCATCGACGATCCCAAGCAGCTCGGCAACGCCGTCACGTTTCGCGCGCATGAGGCCCTCTCGATCCCGATGGATCAGGCAGTGCTCGACTACCACGTCGTCGGAAGGACGACGTCGGAGACCGGCGCAGTCACGCATCGCGTCGTTCTTGCTGCCGCCTATCGTGAGCCGATCGACCACTTCGTCTCGGCCTGCCACACCGCGAATCTCGAGGTGACGGGCATCGATGTGGAGGCCTTTGCACTGCTACGCGCAGTCGCTCCCGGTTCGCCCGCACGGGCAGACGGGGAACGCACCGCGGTCGTTGCACTCGCGCTGGGTCACGACCGCTCGACGCTCGCGATCTCGGACGGTGACGTCTGTGACTTCACGCGCGTGCTCGAGTGGGGTGGCGGCAAGCTGGACACGGCCATCGGCCGCGAGCTCGGCCTGAGCGCCGAGGAGGCCGATGAGCTCAAGTGCGCCATCTCGCTCGGCGACGCCGACGAGAGCGACGTCGTCGATCCGCGGGCCGTGCGAGCGCGCGAGGCCGTGAAGAAAGAGTTGACCAATCTCGCCCGCGAGCTCGTCGCCTCGCTCCAGTTCTACCAGGGGCAGCCGGGCTCGCATGCGATCGCCGAGATCCTCGTCACAGGCGGAACGACGCGCATGCCCGGCCTCGTCGAGGAGCTCGAGCGTCTCGTGCGCGCGCGCATCCGAGTCGCCGATCCGCTGGCAGCGGTCGACGCGTCCGCCGATGTCCTGAATCGTGATGACCTGGCCTCCCTCGCGGTCGCCATCGGACTAGGAGTTGAGCGCTGATGCAGGCTGTCAACCTTCTTCCCGCAGACGCAAGACTCTCGAAGAAGAGCGGCTTCACCAGTGTCGGGAGCGATCTTCCCGGCAAGAAGACCATGCAGATCGGCGGCGGAATCGCCGCGGTGCTTGCCCTTCTGCTGGCCGGCCTCTACGTGCACGAGCGTTCGGTCCTGAACAGCAAGCAGTCGACGGTCGCGAGCGACCAGGCGAAGCTGGCCGCGGTCCAGGGACAGGTCGATGCGATCCGCACGGCCCAGACCGACAGCCAGGCACGCGACGCGGCCGTCGAGTCCGTCGTCAACACGCGGATGAACTGGGACCGGACGATGTCCGCCCTGGCCAAGGTTCTCCCGGTCGACGTGGTCCTGAACGAGCTGCAGGCCGCCGCGCCCGTCACTGCCGCCACGGCTGCAGCCGACACGTCGGCGGCAGCGCCCCGCCACCCAGTACGTCAACGGACACGACGTCCACCACGACCACGCCCGCGCCCTCGACGGCGGTAGCGGCGGCTCCGGCAATTCTGACCATCACCGGCGTGGCGCCGTCGAACGTGCGCGTGGCGACGGTCATGGACCGGCTTTCGCTTCTGCCTTGGCTCTCGGGTGTCTCACTCGTGACGAGTACACGTCAGCCCGACGGGACGAGCTCCTTCACCATCACCGCCGGCGTAAGTGAGGTGCACTGATGAAAATGAAGAAGATCACCGGACCAGTTGCGTTGGTGCTGAGCGCCGTCGCCATCCTGGTCGTCGTCGGCGTTGGGTGGTTCATGCTCGTGTCGCCGCAGCGCTCGAAGGTGAGCACGCTCGACACGCAGATCGGGACCCTCGATGCCCAGCTCGCCGACGCCCAGCACCTCATGGCGGCACCGAACCGGCGTCAGACAGCCGCCACGCTCGCGACCGCGAGGCGGGCGCTGCCGGATACGCCGCAGATGTCCAACGTCCTGCGCCAGCTCTCGGCCGCCGCAGCGCGCTCGCGGACCGAGCTCGACAGCATCACGCCGTCCGTCCCAATCGTTGCCGGCGGCGCGGCTCCCCTGCCGATGTCGGTGGTGGTCAAGGGCCGGTACTTCGCGATCCAGCAGTTTGCCCGCCTCCTTCGGCAGAGCGCCGACGTGAAGAACGGGAAGGTGGCCGGCAATGGACGGCTCTACACGATCGACAACATCACGTTCACCGGTCAGGCGCCGGCCCAGCCGGGCCAGTCGACGAACGGCGCGATCCTGGCGACGCTCGCGATGAACGCCTACACGTACTCGGCCGCGGCGCCGGCACCTGCTGCGACGAGTTCAGACACGACGACCACATCCGGCTCCACTGCGAGCGCGGCCGGAGCCACCCCGTAGATGTCGGCAACGACACTCACTCGTCGCCGGACGAAGGCCTTCGCCGAGCGGCAGAAGGCAAAGGAACGCCGTCAGAAGTTCTTCGTCGTCGGCGCGCTGGTCGTCCTTGCCGTGGTCCTCGCGTTCGAGCTACCGACCATCCTGAACCGCGGCGGCAGCTCGACTCACAGCTCGGCGAGCTCCGTCGCGACTCCGGCGCCCGCGGCGCCCGTCGCCCCGGTCCAGAACCCGGCCGCTCTTCGTCGAGCGCTCCGTCAGCCGGCCCACGACCCGTTCGCCGCCAGGACGATCCATCCGGGCGCGAACACGCTCGGGTCGCTCCCCAACCCTCCAGGGCTGCACGACCCGTTCGCGTCACGCGCGACCCCGGAGGCGGCCATCGCCCCCGCCGCGCCGAAGCCCGTGGTCGTCTCGCAGCTGCCGGGCAAGATCGTCATCGGCACCCCCGGACACGGCCGCGTCGCCGTGACGGGCTGGATCCTCATCCTCGCCTCGATCCCGACCGGGAAGGGCGAGCGGGCGGCAACCGCGTTTGCGGCCTCCGCTCACGCGAAGGGCCTGCCTCGTGTCTCGCTTCTCAACTCGTCGAACCGCCGGCCGCTGCGCGGTGGCTACTGGGTCGTCTACACCGGCCCGTATGGCTCCCTCACTGCAGTGAACAACGCATCGTCGGCCGTCCACGGCAAGGGATTCGGCACCGCGTACATTCGCCAGTTGGTCATCTACAAGGCAAAGACGAAGTAGGCGAGCACAGTGGCCGAATTCGCATACGACGCAATCAATGCACAGGGCATGCCGCACTCGGGAACGCTGAGCGCGCCTGACCTCAGTGCCGCGCGTGACCAGCTGCAGTCGCGGGGGCTCCTCGCACGCTCCCTGACCGAGAACGCGACCGCCGGGTCGTCCGGCGGCATGGGCAGCCGGTTCAAGGGCGTCAAGCCGAAGTCTCTCCAGATCTTCGCGCGGCAGCTGGCCACCATGATCGAGGCCGGTGTGAGCGTCGTCGCGGCCCTCGTGACCCTCGAGGAACAGACCGACGACAAGGTCCTCCACGAGGTGATCGGGGAGGTTCGCGCGGACGTCGAGTCGGGCCTCATCCTGTCCCGCGCCCTCGGCCGCCACCCCAAGGTGTTCAACCGCCTGTTCGTGGCGATGGTCTCCGCCGGCGAGTCGTCGGGAACGCTCGACACGGTGCTCGACCGCATTGCGACCCAGATCGAGAAGGACACCAAGCTGAAGCGCCGCGTGAAGAGCGCGATGGTCTACCCGACCGTCGTCATCACGTTCGCGTCGATCGTCCTCGTCTTCATGCTGATGTTCATCGTCCCGGTCTTCCAGTCCGTCTTCGCGCAGCTGAACGGCCAGCTTCCGGCGCCGACGCAGATCGTGGTCGACATGTCGCATCTGCTGCGGAACTGGTGGTACATCATCTTCCCGCTCATCGGGCTGGCGATCTGGTCGCTGCGTCGCTTCAAGCAGAC
This sequence comes from uncultured Thermoleophilia bacterium, assembly GCA_963703445.1. Classification (GTDB taxonomy): domain Bacteria; phylum Actinomycetota; class Thermoleophilia; order Gaiellales; family Gaiellaceae; genus PALSA-600. Next base: position 104,339 of record CAVPEK010000008.1, read on the forward strand.
GCCCCAGGGAACCCAGTGGTGGGATCAGTTCAAGCTGCGGGTGCCGATGAAGATCGGCGATGTCGTGCACAAGATTGCGCTTGCTCGGCTCTCGCGCACCCTCGCGACGCTCGTCGCGGCGGGCGTCGACATCATCACCGCACTCGACATCGCGGGCAGCACCGCCGGCAACTGGGTTGTCGAGCAGTCGATGATCAAGACGTCCGAGCGCGTCCACGACGGTGTCCCGATCAGTGTGCCGCTGGCCGACGATCCGATCTTCCCGCCGATGGTCAGCCAGATGGTGAAGATCGGTGAGGAGACGGGCGAGCTCGACAAGATGCTGAGCAAGATCGCCGACTTCTACGAGGACGAGGTCGACGCGAGCATCGCAGCTCTCACATCCATCATCGAGCCGCTGATGATGATCGGCGTCGGCGCGATGGTCGGAACGATCGTCATCGCGATGTACCTGCCGATGTTCAAGCTCCTGACCCTGATCAAGTAGAGCGGTCTCGGAGCCCTTCGGCTAGAAACTTTCCCGCACCGCGCGGCGGAACGCAACACGCATTGCGTCGAGCTCTTCGCGGTGGCGGATCACGACGAGGCTGAGGCTCACCATCAGCGTCACGTTCCCGACGACGATCAGCACATCGGCGACGTTGAAGGCGATGCCGTAGTTCGCGCCGATGAAGAGCGGGTTCGGAACGTTGAACCCGTTCGCGCTCGCCGACAGGACGTTCCCGAGCACGCCTCCCGCGAGCAGCGACGCACCGAGCACGACCATCTTCGACGGCACGAGCGTCAGCACGGCCGTTCCCACGAGGAGCATGCATGAGCCGGCGAACCAGACGTCCGACCGGTGGTGATAGGCCCAGTCCGGCGTCGAGACGGTGAGCTTCACCCACTGGTCGATGGCCGCGAACGATGCTGCAAGGGCCAGCATCCAGAGGAGCCGAAGGCGTGCTGCAGGGGCCGGGCTATCACTCATTCGAGGGATTCTTACACTCTGCGGCGAACTGGAAGCTGTCATTTTTCGCCCTCGAGCTCCAGGCGGCGGCGCTCGCGCTCTTCCCGGAGACGATCGATTTCGGCGTGAAGCTCGACGCGCCGTGCCGACAGCTCGGCTTCGTGCTTGGTCGAAGCGTCGTTCGGAAAGCTCGCCAGGCGGTCGTGGATCTTGGCCCGTAGCGCCGATACCTCACCCTCTTCGGCGACGAGGCGCCCGATCTCGCGATCGAGGCGCTTGAGCTCCGGATCGCTTTCTTCCTCGGGTTCCTGCGCCTCCGGCTCCATTCTTCCTTTTACCAGACGTGTTCCACCGCGCGTGGCCAGGTTCACGCGTCGTGGTCGCCTCGAGCCCGTTAACCGATCGTGAACCTAGCCGGGGGTCGATGTTGGCCGACTCGCTGCCGATACTGAGCTGGATGGACCCGATGGTCACAATGCCGTACCACCACATGTTCGAGTTCGGGGCGGTCGCCGTGCTGGCGCTGATCCTGTTCGCTCGCATCATGATGCGCTGATTCGCCGCTGACGCCTGCGAACAAGAGCCCCTAAAGGAATCGGCCGTTGCAGCCGATCAGTGGTTCGTGGACACCATCCTGGAGGGTTGATCGTGCGTAATAAGGCCGACAGGAACAACGTCGCAGCCGCAGCCGAAACTGCAGGTCCCGGGCGCGCGGCGCTCGGCCAGCTGCTCGTGCGCGGCGGGCACATCTCGCCGGTCCAGCTCGACCAGGCTCTCGAAGAGGGAAGCAGAACAGGGGAGCGGCTGGGCGAGGTCGTGGTCAAGCGTGGCTGGGTGTCCGAAGACGACATCGCGCGCCTCCTGGCTGAGCAGTGGGGCCTGAGCTACGTCGATCGCGCCTCGATCTGGTTCGACGCAAACGCTCTGGCCCGGCTCTCGCGCGAAGACGCGCAGCGGCTCGAAGCTCTGCCCACACGGATCGAGGACGGCCGGGTCGTCGCAGCCGTCGCCGAGCCCACGGAGCATCGGCTCGAGGCGCTCCGAAAGCTTCTCGGTGATGAGACCGTCGTCATCGTCGTCCCGAAGTCCGCCCTCGAGGCAGGCCTGCGCAGCGACCTGCTGCCGAGCCGAGGCCATGGCGACGACGCCGGGAGCGAGGATGGCCACGAGGTCCCCGACCCGGTAGCGGAGGACACGTCGCAGGACGACGATCGTGCCGAAGACGCACCGCCTCAGCTCCGTGCGGTCGAGCCGCTTCCGGAGCAGGACGCCGGCGACAGCGACTCATCCGTCGACAGCGTGGTGGCGCTGGCTGCCCAGGCGCGCGGGCTCGCAGACATGCTCGCCGAGCAGGCAGCCTCGATTCGCACCGAAGCCGCACGGGCCGACAGCGCAGCCGCAGAGAAACTTGCAGAGTACGAGACGCAGATCGAGGGGCTGGAGAGCCAGATCGCAGAGCTCGAGGCACGAGTCCAGGGCCTCGAGAGTGAGCTGGCCTCGCGCCAGGAGGCGATGGACGGTACCGCCGACCGGCTCGAAGAGATGCTCCAGCTGCTGCGCGCGCCCGAGCCCGTCGAAGCCGTCTCCTAGCGTTCGAGAGGTCAGACGGGTCAGACGGGACTGACGGCGCGCCGGACGCTCGCGCCGTCGTCGGCGATCGCCTCGAGGAGCGCGTCGACGCAACGGGCGTCGAACTGGGTGCCGGCGTTCCGTTGCAGGTCTTCCAGCGCCTGGTGCGGTGTGAGCCCGGGGTGGTTCGAGCGGTCCGCCGTCATCGCCTCGAATGCATCGGCGACGGCGATGATCCGCGATTCCAGAGGGATCTCCGCGGCGCTCTTGCCCGCGGGATAGCCCGTGCCGTCGTAGCGCTCGTGGTGGTGGAGCACCCACTCGGCCTCGATGGGGAGCTCCGCGGAGACGAGGATCGAGTGTCCGATCTGCACGTGGCCCGCCACCTCCGCCCGCTCGCTGCCGTCGAGCGCGTGTGGCTTGCGCAGGAGCTCGTCTGCGATGCCCAGCTTGCCGACGTCGTGGAGGAGCCCCGCCAGGCGAAGGCGTTCGAGTTGATGCCCCGACACGCCGAGCCGCTCGCCGATCGCGACGCACAAGGCAGCGACCGTTTCGGAGTGGCTTCGGGCGCCGGCCTCCTTCGCGTCCAGTGCGCGCGCCAGCGTGGCGGCCCGGGCGCGCTGTTCCGGCGAAGGCCCGGATTGGCGGCGGTCGATCGGATCGACGGGTCTCGCGAGGCGGGGGTTGAACACGACCGCGTTGAGGCTCGTTCGCTTCGCTTCGTAGAGGGCAAGGTCTGCCTGGCCGACGATCAAGAGCCTGCCCTCGGCCGCGATCGACTCGGTCAACCCGATCGACACTGCGCGTGACCCGAACCGTCGGCGGGTCTCCTCGTCGATCCGCCGAGCGATCGTCAGACCGTGGATGTTCCTTCGGCCTGGCAGCACGACCATGAACTCGTCGCCGCCCGTCCGGTGCACGAGGCCCTGCTGGCCGACGACCTGCTTGATGCAGTTCGCCACCTCCTTGATGCGCGTGTCTCCCGCGAGATGGCCCCGTGCATCGTTGATCTGCTTCAGCCCGTCCAGATCGATGGCGAGCACGACGAACGGCGTGCCGTCAGCGTCCCGCCGGGAAATCGCCTGGGAGAGCGTCTCCTGGAATGCGCGCTGGTTGTGGAGGCCCGTCAGGTTGTCGGTTCGCGCCTCCTGGGACAGTTCCCGCACCGTTCGATCCCGCCGGCCCGCCGGGAGGGCGATCAGAGCCACCAGGCCGACGAGGGCGCCCAGCACAGCGGCGATCGCTGCCGAGCCGTCCTGCAGCCTGATGAGGATCCCGGAGCGCCCGGGTGCGCCAGGGTCGGCCTCGGCGCTCGCGGCCGCCGTCGCCGACGCGCTGACCCCGGCGAAGGCGTCCCGTGCGCGTTTCAGCCTGCCGTGACGCGCGAGCGATTCGGCCTTCAGGGCCGGACCGACGAGTGCGTCCAACCGGCGGTTGTACGGAGCCGACCGCTCGAGCCCCGAAAGGACGCCGCCCATCCGGGCCGCGCTCGCGTCGTTGAATCTCGTCCGCCCAACCCGCGAACGTTCGCGGTCGGCGAGGGCGGAGAGAGCGTGCAGGGAGCGCACCCGCTCGGCGCGAGCGGCGTTCGAGTGACGGGCGGCCACCCCGTGCGCGAACCCGCTGAGTGCGAGAACTGCGAACCCCAGAGCCGTGAGCCAAGCGACCGAGCGCCGGATACCGCCCCGCAAATTGCGGGAATGCCACATACATCAGTTCTCGTCAACCACCCGCGGGCGAGTAATCACCCCTTCAGGTAATTGGCGGGTCTTTGCAGGTAAAACGGCCCGGTTTTCGAGCCGCTCCGGGCCCCTAGCGCGGGCGGCGGCGGCGCTGGCGCGACTGCGTCCGGGGCTTCGAGGGCGCGGTCAGGCCGGCGGCGCCGAACTGCTCGGCGTGACCAAGCCGCTCCGCGAGGCGGCCGACGTCGTGCTGCTGCTCGGGAAGCACGAAGGTGACCCCGGTGCCGCTGCGGCCCGCGCGGCCGGTGCGGCCGACCCGGTGCACGTAGTCCTCGTCGCCGTGCGGCGGATCGAAGTTGATCACGTGCGTGATGTCGTCGATGTCGAGCCCGCGTGCCGCGACGTCCGTGGCGACGAGGGTCGGCACCTTGCCCGACTCGAAGCGGGCGAGCGCGCGCTCGCGCTGATTCTGGGACAGGTTGCCGTGCATCGCCACTGCGGCGACGTCCTCGCGGGCGAGCTTGCGCACGAGCTTGTCGGCGCCGTGCTTGGTGCGGACGAAGACGAGCGCGAGCCCGCGCTCGGCGTTCAGGTGCTCGACGAGGCGGTCGAGCTTTCCCTCGGCGGTCACGGGCACGAAGGTGTGCTCGATCGTCCCCGGCCGGCGGTCGCTCGGCAGTTCCGCGCGGAAGCGCGACGCGTTCGACGTGTACGCCCGTGCGAGCTCGGCGACGCCGCCGTCGAGCGTGGCGGAGAAGAGCATCGTCTGGCGGTTCGGTCGGCACGGTGCGCAGGATGCGGTCGACCTGCGGCTTGAAGCCCATGTCGAGCATGCGGTCGGCCTCGTCGAGGACGAGCGTCGCGGACGGCGTCGAGCTTGATCAGGCGCTGCTCGAGCAGGTCGTTGAGGCGGCCGGGCGTCGCGACGAGCACGTGTGCGCCGCGCGCCTTCTTCGCCTGCGGCGCCGAGCGGACACGCCGCCGTAGACGGTCGCGACGCGCAGGCCCTTGGTCTCGGCGAGCGGCCGCAGGTCGGCGGCGACCTGGGTTGCGAGCTCGCGGGTCGGGACGAGCACGAGTGCGGCCGGCTGCGCGCCGTTGCCCGCGGTGCGCTCGATGAGCGGCAGGCCGAAGGCGAGCGTCTTGCCGGAGCCGGTCGGCGACTCGGCGAGGATGTCGAGGCCGCCGAGCGCGTCCGGGAGGACGAGCTCCTGGACCGCGAACGGGTGGTGGATGTTGCGGGCCTCGAGGGCCCGCACGACGGGTGCGCTCACGCCGAGCGCCAGGAACGACTGGGACATGTTGTTCTACTCCTTGGTTTACTGCAGGGTTTCGAGATGCGAGAAACTCGATACGCCTGAAAAGGAGGAACGAGAAGCCAGATCTCACGAGCACCGAATGGCGCTCAGTTGCTCCAAGGTAGCAGGAGGGCGGGTTTGCAGGCCGAATTCCCGGGCATCGACGATCTACCGGCCGGGTCCGTCCGGCCGGCCAGCGAGGATTTTCGCCCGAGAGCGCAGGTCGAAGGCACATTGACGGGTGAGGTCGGGCCGAGGTGCCAACTGACCCACCGACCGCAGCGCGAGGGGCTTGACGTGGAAGCGCGAGAGCCGCCGGAGATCATGCCGGCGGCTCTCGTTTTACCTGCGCCTTACGCACGCTCAACCACGGCGTGACTGCGACCAGGGATAGTCAGAGCATGCGGAGGCTGCCCATCATTCTCAGCGCTCATCTCGCTGGCCTGCGGCGGCACCGCTCTGGCGGCCGGCGCGGCAAAGGCCCCGCCGGTCCCGCCGATCCCGCGTGTCGCCGGCCAGTGGTCGCACGTCGAGATCAACCGCAAGATCGGCAAGGTGCCGCACACCCTGATCCTCGACCGGGGGCGCGTCATCCAGGCTTCGGCGACGCAGGTCACGATCCGCGAGCTAGGAAGCCCCGTTGTCGTGCCGCTCTCGGAACAGACGCTCGTCGTCATCGACGGGCTGCCCGCGACCCCCAACGACCTGCGGCGGAAGATGACCGTCGTGACCATGCGGATCGACGGCGGCGCAGCCGTGCGCGTGCGCGCCACGTCCTTCTAATAGCCTTCTGCGGACAATGGCGGGGACCATTCTCCTCGTCGAAGACGAGCCCTCTGTCGGAGAGCTCGTCCGCGGCTACCTGACTCGCGATGGCTACCGCGTCGTCTGGGTGCGGTCCGGCGAGGACGCGCTGGTCGAGCTCGACCGCCACCAGATCCGCATGGTGCTGCTCGACATCGGCCTGCCCGGCAAGGACGGCTTCGAGATCTGCCGCGAGATCCGCGGCCGGTCGCAGGTGCCGATTCTCATGCTCACCGCCCGCGACGAGGAGCCCGATCGCATCGTCGGGCTCGAGGTCGGCGCGGACGACTATCTGACGAAGCCGTTCTCGCCGCGCGAGCTCGTCGCACGGATGAAGGCGATCTTCCGGCGCACCGAGCCGCAGGATCGCCGCAACTCGTTCTCGCTCGGCGATGTCGTCCTCGACAAGGAGTCGCACGACGTCACGGTCGACGGCAAGCCCGTCGAGCTGACCGCGAAGGAGTTCGACCTGCTCGCGTTCTTCATGTCGAACAGCGGGCGTCGTCGTCTCGCGCGACGTGCTGCTCGACCGCGTGTGGGGCCAGGAGTATCCCGGCGGCACGCGCACCGTCGACGTTCATGTCGCCCAGCTGCGGCGCAAGCTGGGCCGGCCCGACCTGATTCGCACCCTGCGCGGCACGGGCTACAAGGCCATGCCGCAATGAGCCTGCGGGCGCGACTGTTTGCGGCGACGCTCGCTGCACTCGCGCTCACGCTCGCCCTGACGATCGCGATCGGGGCGGTGCTCACCCGCCGGCAGGTCGACCGGTCGCAGGCTGCGAACGTCGCCCGCGCTGGCAGACGAGCTTGCGCTCCAGCGTCGTGAGAACGTCAACTACAAGACCGAGGACCAGCTCTCGGGCAGCACGCGGATTCTGATCCAGCCGCGTGCGAGCTTCGTGAAGCTCGTGCCGAACGTGAACCTGTCGAGCGACGGTGAGGCGACCTATCTCGGCAAGCGGCAGCTGTACTCGTACCGGACGCTCCCCAACCGCGGCCTGATCCTCCTGCGGCCCGCGAGCCTCACCTCCGCCTGGCGTCCGTTCCTCGTCGACCTGCTGCTGGCCGGGCTCGTCGGAGTGCTCTTCGCGGCCGTGATCTCGTTCTTCGTCGCCCGGTCGATCGTCCGGCCGATCCGGCGGGTCGCCGACGCGACGCGGGCCCTGGCGGCCGACGAGCGGCACGATCCGCTGCCGACCGAAGGATCGAGCGAGCTCGTCGCGCTCGCGCGTCGCGTTCAATCAGATGACCGAGCAGCTGGCGGCCTCGCGTGAGGCTGAGCGCAACTTCCTGCTCTCGGTGAGCCACGAGCTGAAGACGCCGTTGACCGCCATCCGAGGCTACGCCGAAGGCCTCGCCGACGGTGCGTTCGACGCCGACGAGGCGGCGCGGACGATCGTCCTCGAGGCGGGTCGCCTTGAGCGGCTCGTCCGCGACCTGCTCGACCTCGCCCGCATGAACCGCGCCGAGTTCTCGGTGCGCAGCGAGCCGGTCGATCTGGCCGAGACCGCACGCGAGGCCGTCGCGCCGCCACGAAGGGTCGGCGCGCGAATTCGGCGTCGAGCTTGCGGGCCGGGGGCGTCGAAGCCTGGGTCGAGGGCGACGGCGACCGTCTGCTGCAGGTCGCCTCGAACCTCGTCGAGAACGCTCTGCGTGAGACACCCGCGGGGGGCTCCGTCACCGTTATCGCGGAGGCCGGGACGCTGATCGTCGCGGACACCGGCCCCGGCATCGCCGACGGACGACCTCCCGCACGTGTTCGAGCGCTTCTATCTCTACGACAAGGTCGGCAAGGACCGCCCCGTCGGCAGCGGGCTCGGCCTCGCGATCGTCAAGCAGCTGGCGACGGCGATGGGCGGCGACGTCCGGGTCGAGAGCGGGCCCGCCGGGACGACGTTCACGGTCGTCGCTACGGCCGCAGCTTGGAGGTGTCGACCACCTCGAAGTCGGCCCCCGTGAGGCCCCCGAGCGCGTGTAGCTGATCGTTCGACCAGTGCGGGCTCGGTGCGCCCGACACGTACCAGTTGGAACCGTTGTCGGCGAGGATCATCCCGTAGGTCTTCATCGCCTGCGCCACCATCCGCGCCTGCGGCGGGAGCTTGCTGATGTCGACGCTCGCCTTCAGCCGCACGCGCAGCCCCATCGGGGGAAGCGACGGGTCATCCGAGTCGCTCGCGTAGTGGCGTGCCGGATAGACAAACGCCTTCCGCGTCCGCTGGACCGTGAATCGCAGCGCGTGATCGATGCGCCCGGTCGACGCGTCGCCGTCCCAGCGCGCGAGCCCCGGCAGGATCGGCAGCCCGGCCGCGTCCGCCGAGGTCCACGTCGCGGGCCGGAGGGCGTTCGAGCGCAGGTTCCAGATCGCACCGGAGCCGGCTGCCCAGCCGGAGCCCTGCCGCCGCAGCGCGTAGAGCTCGTAGAGCTTGCACGAATCGCGATCGACGATCAGCGCATGGCGGTCTCCATCGTTCGCGTGCGCCGGCGCACCCTCGATCGGCACACCGGCCGGGATCGGGTACGGCCCCTTGTCGCTCTCGTCGGCGTAGTCGAACCGCACCCGCGATTTCGGCGTCTTCTTCCCGTGCACCACGACGTACGGGATGCCGATGCGCGAGCCGTCGTAGAGGCCGTTGCCGAAATCGGCGTGCACTCCGGCGTCGACGCCGATCGAGCTGATCAGCGTGTTCGAATCGGCGGCAACCGGCAGCTTGTCGACCGGCTGGTTCCACACGCTGGAAGCCGGGAAGACCGGGCAGCCGGCGAGGGTCGGGGCGGGGGCAGCTGTCGAGCCCGTCAGCGCGAGGGTGACGGCGGCGGCGGCGAGAAGCTTCACGGCTGAAGAAGTAGCGATTCCCAACCGTCGTCGCATGCCCTATAGAGGTGACGTTCATGCAGGCGGTCGTCGCGGTGGCGCCAGAACTCGTACGTGTCGGGGATCAGCCGGAACCCACCCCAGCGCTCGGGACGGGGCGGCTCGGCGGGCTGAGCTGCGACCGCCGCTTCAAGCTCCCTGCGGGAGCCGACCGGCTGAGATTGATCCGAGGCCGCCGCACTCCGCCTCGACTCTGCAGGACGCGTCGCCCAGTACGCATCCGACTCGACGGCTGCCAGCCGCTCGACGCGCCCTTCGACACGCACCTGGATTCCGGGCCGGTGGAAGAGGAGCGCGGCGCGGGGGTTCGCCTCGAGCTCGCGACCCTTGCGTGAGGTGTAGCCGGTGAAGAAGACGAAGCCCCGCTCGTCGGCGCTCTTCAGCAACAACATCCGCACCGAGGGCCGTCCCTCGGGCGTCGCGGTTGCGATCGCCATCTGGTCGCCGTCCACCCACTCGTGGAACAGCTGCAGGGGGTTCGTCACTCCGGGGCCTCCTCCGGGACGTCGTGCAATGAGGGGATCGGCGAGGGCAGCAGGAAGAGCATTCCGGACAGGGCGCCGACCGTCGCGATCCACAGGGTCGGTCGCAGGCCGATTGCCGTGCCGAGCACCCCGCCGACCGCCGTCCCGATCGGCCGCACGCCGTTGTTCACGACCATGAACGCGCCCGAGACGCGCGAGCGCAGTGTTCTCGGGATCAGCGCGGCGCTGATCGAGCCCGCGAGGATGTCGAGCAGCATCAGGCCGATGCCGGAGAAGAACTCGGCGGTGAACAGGCACGCGAGCACCAGCCAGTGCGGGCCGCCGGCGAGCGGGACCAGGATGAGCGGCGCAGGGAAGAGGAAGCAGCCGACGAGGAAGGCAGGCCCGACGCCGATCCGACGTGAGACACGGCCGGTGATCACCGAGCCGAGCAGCGTCCCGACAGAAGCGGCGCCGAGCACGAGGCCGAGCGCCGCCGGCTGGACGTGCAGCTCCCGCGTCGCGTAGAGCAGAAACAGGGCGAAGTAGATGAAGTTGAAGAAGTTGAGGGTCGCAACGCCCAACAGCTCGGCGCGGATGATCGCGTTGCCGCGGATCCAGCGTGCCCCGGCCATGATCCCACCGGTGCTCTCGGGGCCGGCCGGCGGGTCGACCGCATGGATCCGGCCGAGGAACAGCGCCGACCAGAGAAAGGACACCGCGTCGATCGCGAGCGCGTACGGGCCGCGCAGCACCTGCACGAGCACCCCGCCGATGCTCGTGCCGGCGAGGAACGAGAACGCGCGGCTCCCGTGGGTCAGCGAGTTGGCGGCGACGTAGTCCTCGCGCTCGACGATCGTCTGGAAGAAGCCGCCGTAGGCGACGTAGAAAAAGACTGAGAGCACACCGGTTCCGAACGCGACCACATAGAGCTGCGCCCAGGTCAGGTGGCCGAGCGCGTAGGCCACCGGAACCGTCCCGATCAGAAGGCCGCGGCACACGTCTGCGACGAGCATCACCTGCCGGCGGCCGCCGCGGCGGTCGACCCAGCTGCCGGCATGGAGCGAGAAGATCAGGTTGGGGACGAGCGCAACGGTGGTCAGCGCGCCCATCTGCCCGGCCGACGCGTGCAACGCGAGCACGGCGGTGAGGGGCAGCGCGATCAGCGTGATCTGGTCGCCGAGCAACGAGACCGCCTGCCCGAAGAAGTAGTTGCGAAAGTTGCGGTTGTCGCGGAGGACCGGCGGGATCACGCCGGCCAGTCAATCAGTCGATCGCGACCGCGGTCTCGTCGAGCAGCGCACGCACCTTGCGCATCAGGTCGTCAGTGCTGAACGGCTTCTGCAGGAACGCAATGCCGGGCTCGAGCACGCCGTGATGGCCGATCGCCGAGTCGGTGTACCCGGACATGTAGAGGACGAGCGTCCCGGGGCGCATCGCGGTCACCGACTGAGCGACCTCCGGGCCGCTCATGCCGGGCATGACGACGTCGGTGACGAGCAGGCTGATCTCGCCCGAGTGGCGGCGCGCAAGCTCCAGCACCGACGGCCCGTCGGCTGCCTGGAGGACGGTGTAGCCGTTCGTCTCGAGGATCTCGGCGACGAGCTGGCGGACGACCGGCTCGTCCTCGACCAGGAGGACGGTTTCGTCGCCGTTCCGTGGCGCAGCGGCAACGGTCGCGGGGGCCGGCGCCTGCGCCCGCTCGTCGACGAGCGGGAAGAGCACGCGGAACGACGACCCGAGCCCGGGGGCCGAGGTGACCTCGATCGTGCCGCCGCTCTGCTCGACGATGCCGTACACGGTCGCGAGCCCAAGGCCCGTGCCGCCCGCCTTGGTTGTGAAGAACGGGTCGAAGAGCTGGTGGCGCTCCGCGTCGGTCATGCCCGCCCCCGTGTCGGTGAGCCGGAGCTCGATCATGGAGCCCTGCTCGGCGACGACGTTCGCCGTCTCGATCGTGACCGACCCTCCGCCGGGCATGGCGTCGCGGGCGTTGACGGCGAGGTTGACGATCACCTGCTCGAGCTGGGTCGGGTCGGCGCGAATCGCCCCGAGGCCCGGGTCGAGCATCGTCACGAGCTCGATGTCCTCGCCGATCAGCCGGCGCAGCATCATGTCCATGTCGGAGACGACGGCGTTCAGGTCGAGCACACGTGGCTGTAGCACCTGGCGGCGGCTGAACGCGAGCAGCTGGCCCGTGAGCGCTGCAGCCCGTGCCGCAGCCTTCTTGATCTCCTCGGCATGACGCCGCTGCCGAGGATCGATCTCTCCTTCGATCAAGAACTCGCTGTAGCCCGCGATGGCGGTCAGGAGATTGTTGAAGTCGTGCGCGATGCCGCCCGCGAGCCGGCCGACCGCCTCCATCTTCTGCGCCTGACGGAGCTGTACCTCGAGCTCCCGCTGGCGCGTGAGGTCGCGGATCACGGCGATGTGCCGGCCCGGACGGATGTTCGCCGTCGCGGTGAACTCGATCAGGCGAACCGACTCGTCCGGCCGCTTCAGACGGACCTCCGCTTCCAGCGCGCCGATCTTCATGAACGCGCTCCACAGCTCGGCGACCGGTTCGTCCGGCAGCAGTTCGTCGACCGTCAGCTCGAGCGCTTCATCTTGCGAGATGCCGAGCAGCGCCGCGCCCGATCTGTTGAGACCGACGATCCGCCGCGAGTCGTCGGCGATCAGGGTCGGGACCACCGAGCGTTCGAAGGTCGCTTCGAAGAGCAGGTTCGCCTCCTTCTGGGCGGTGATGTCCTGGACGTGCGAAACGACGTGCGTCGGCTTGCCGTCGTCGCGGGCCACGCGCGACACGGTCAGCTCCGCCCACACGACCGAGCCGTCGCTGCGGACGTACCGCTTCTCGCGCCGGTAGGAGTCGATCTCCCCGGTGCGGAGGTGTTTGAGCCGCTCCAGGTCGACGTCGATGTCGTCGGGGTGCGTGATCCCATGGACGCCGAGCGACGACAGCTCGTCGATCGTGTAGCCGAGCATGGCCGCGAGCTTGTCGTTGACCTGGACGAAGTCTCCGTCGAGCGTGCTCAGCGCCATTCCGAGTGACGAGGAGTGAAAGGCGCCGCGGAAGCGCGCCTCGCTCTCGCGAAGCTCCTCGACGAGCTCGGCGTTCCGCAGCGCGATCGACGCGGCACGGGCGAGGACGCGGAGCGTCTCTACGTCGTTGTCGTCGAAGGCGGCGACGTCGGTGCTCCGCACCCCGAGGATGCCGCGGATCGCGCCGTCGTAGTCGATCGGCGCCAGGATGATCGACCCGGCCCCTGGCGTGAGACAGCGTGCGACCTCGGGCCCGGTGGTCGCACGAAGCACGGCGATGTCGCCGCGGAGGACGCACTCGTTACCAAGCGTGGCGACCAACGGCAGGGTCTGGTCCTGGAGCTGGACGTCGGCTCCCTCGCAAACCTTGAAGTAGGCGAACTCGTCGTCGATCGTCGAGAGCGACGCACCGTCTGCTCCGTCGAACTCCATCAGGCGTGTGACGATTCCTCGCATCACGGCCTCGACCTCGCCGGAGAGCGACGCGACTTCGAGCTCGCGGTCGAGCGGCGCCGTCACGTGATCAGGCCCAGGCGCAGTGCGGTCGCGACGGCCTGCGTGCGGGTACTGGCGCCGAGCCGGGCCGACGCCTTTCGCACGTGGCTGCGCACCGTCTCTGCCGTGATGCCGAGGCGTGAGCCGATCTGTTCGTGCGGCAGGCCCTCCGCGAGCAGGCGGAGAACATCGAGCTCCCGGGTCGTGAGCTTCTCGCCGGCCGCTCCGGGACGGTGCAGAGCAGGGTCGAGATAGACCACACCCGCGCGCGCCGACTCGAGGGCGCGGACGAGATCGGCCAGCGGAGCCTCCTTGAGCACGAGCGCGACCGCACCGGCGTCGAGGATCTCGTCGGCGACCGCCTCGTCGGCGTCGGCCGTGTAGACCGCGATGGCGGTGTGAGGAGTGGCCTGCCTCAGGCTCCGCACGAGCTCGCTGCCAGAGAGCCGCGGCATCCGGTAGTCGATCAGCGCGACGTCGGGCTTCGTCTCGATCGCAAGGCTCACGGCGCGGCGGCCGTCGGATGCCGCGCCGACGATCTCGAAGCCGTTCTCCGAGAGATAGCTGCAAACAGCGGTTGCCAGGGCCGGATGGTCGTCGGCCACGAGGCAGCGTGGATCGTTCAGCAGATCTGTCACGCCGCCACCAGCCCACGGACCCTTGCTGCAAGCGCGTCGTACGAGTCGCCCTTGACCGCGTAGTCGGATGCGCCGTGCCGGAACGCCTGGGCGGTTGCGTCTGCGTCGTCGGCCGTGAGCATGACCACCGGGAGCGCCGGGCTGGCTGCACGAAGCGCGTCGAGCACCTGCATGCCGGAGCCGTCGGGCAGCTCGTGCGCGACCACTGCGATCGACCACGCGAATCCATTCTGCAGCTCTGCGGCCTCGGCGACGCTCGTTGCACGGGCGACCACGGCGCCGTCGAGCTCCTGGGTGAGCGCATCGCTGACGAGTCGTGCCTGGTCGTCGTCGGCTTCGACGAGGAGAACGGCCACTCCGTGGCCTGACGAGGCCTCAGCGGTGAGCTCGGTCACGCTCAGCCCGTCGATCCGCAGGATGAGCTCTCCCGCTCGATCAAGCCGAGGGCGAGATCGATGATCTCCGGGTCCCACTGCGCTCCGCGATGCGCCCGCAGCTCTTCCTTCACCTGCTCGACGTCGCGGGGGCTCTGATAGAGCTGCCGCGACGACATGACCTCGATCGAGTCGGCGACGGCGACGATGCGGGCGCCGAGGGGGATCTCGCTGCCTGCGAGCCGGTCCGGGTACCCGGCGCCGTCCCAGCGTTCGTGATGGTGGCGGACGATCGGGCGGGCCGGCGCGAGCAGGTCGAGTGGCGCGAGGAGCGAGTCGCCGATCTCCGGGTGCGTCTCGATGACCGCGCGCTCCTCCTCGTCGAGCGGCCCGGGCTTCAGGAGGACACGGTCGGGGATGCCGATCTTGCCGATGTCGTGGAGGATCGCTCCCAGGCGGATCGTCTCGACCTCGTCCGCCCTCAACCCCAGCAACTCGGCGATGCGGACGGCCAGCGTGGCGAGCCGCTCGCAGTGGCCGTGGAGAGTCGAGTCGCGCGCCTCGATGGCATTGGCGAGAGCGCTCGCGAGCGTCGGCGTAAGCAGCCGCTCACGAATCTCGTCGCGCCGCCTGTTCGCCCGCTCGAGGGCATCGGCAACTGCGGTCTGGAGGTCGGCGTGGGCGAACGGCTTGGTGACGAGGCCCGCCGCGCCGCGCGTCAGCGCCTGGCTGAGCGTCTCGTAGGTGCCGGCGCCCGTGACGAGGACGACGGGAAGCGAGGCCCGGCGGCTCTGCACCGCCTCCAGCAGTTCGAGGCCCGAGAGACCGGGCATGATCACGTCGCTCACGACGAGGTCGAAGTCGGCGGTCTCGAGCAGCTCCAGCGCGCGCTCGGCACTTTCGGCACCGGTCGCGACGTGACCGGCCGTTTCGAGTATCTCCACGATCAGGCTGCGGATCACCTCCTCGTCGTCGATCACGAGGATGTGGCTCACCCGGCTGCCCCCTCGGCGATGGGGAGCCGAAGCGTGAACGCCGCGCCGTGCCCGTACTCCGACGCTGCGGTCAGCGTGCCGCCGTGCGACTCTGCGATTCCGAGGCTGACCGACAGGCCGAGGCCGGTCCCGCCCGTGAGGCGCTTCGTCGTGAAGAAGGGCTCGAAGATGCGCTCGAGCGCGATCGGGGCGATCCCCGGCCCGTCGTCGCTCACGACCGCGATCACGTGACCGCCGTCCCGGTGGACCTGGATGCCCACGCTGCCGCCGTTCGGCATCGCCTGTCGCGCATTTGCGATCAGGTTGAGGAAGATCTGTTTCAGCTGATTCGGGCTCGCGCTGACGAGCGCGCCGTCGTCGGCATAGGTGTCGACCAGCTCGATCGCCTTGTGTGCGTTCGTTCGGCGGATCAGGTCGACCGTGGAGCGGATCACGTCGTCGAGTGCAACCACGTGACGTTCTTCGGCATTTTCGCGGGCAAAATCGAGCAGCGCACGCACGATCTCCTTGATCTCCAGGCCCGTCTGCTGAATCAGAACGAGTCGCTGTTCCGCCTTCGAGCCGGGCTCGGCCTCCTTGAGCAAGAACTCGGTCAGCCCGAGGATCGCGAACAGCGGGTTGT
This sequence comes from uncultured Thermoleophilia bacterium, assembly GCA_963703445.1. Taxonomy (GTDB): domain Bacteria; phylum Actinomycetota; class Thermoleophilia; order Gaiellales; family Gaiellaceae; genus PALSA-600. Next base: position 120,140 of record CAVPEK010000008.1, read on the forward strand.
TGATCTCGTGGGCGACGCCGGCCGCCAGCTCGCCGATCGCGGCCAGCTTTCCGCTCTGCACGAGCTGCTGGTCGAGACGCCGCTTCTCGGACATGTCGTTCACCACGCCGAGCAACAGCGCCGGCTTGCCCTCGTCGCCGTCGACGACGTGCCGGACGAGCTCGACCGGCAGCGGGCGGTCGTCCTTGCGGCGGTACACCTGTCGCACGGCTGCGCCGGGTTCGAGATCGACGTTCGAACGCTCGTCCTGCTCCCACCAGGGATAGGGCGGCGTGAGGCCGGCGATCTCCTCGAGCTCGTAGCCGACCAGGTCGAGGAAGGCCTGGTTCGCGGAGATGAGCGCCTGGCCGCCTGCTTCCGCGACCGTGAGCGGGATGGGAATCGAGTTGAAGAGCGCATAGAGGTAGCGCTCGTTCAACACGGCGCGCTCGTGCTCGGCTGTGACGTCGCGAAACACCACCACGGCGCCGTCGAGGGCGGGGGAGATGCTGCCGTCGAGTACGAGCTCCCGGCCGTCGAGCGCTGACGCCCTGATCCGGAAGCGCCCGCCCGTGCCGGTGGCGATCGTCTCCCGGCCGGGGACCTGGCCGGCGGGAACGTCGAACGGCCGGCCGTCGAGGTGTCGTGGGTTGAAGAGCGCCGTCTCGATCTCCATGCCTTCGGGGATCGCGAGCAGTGCGCGGGCGGCTGCATTCGGCCTCGCTGTCGTAGGCGTGCAGACGAGGACGCCGTCTGCGACGCCTTCGAGCACCGAGTCGAGCTGAAGCCGTTGACCCTCGCGGAGCGAACGCTCGGGGATCGACGTGAGGCGCGTGAGCGTCCGCAGGAGATCCGCGGCGGTCTCCGCGTCCTCCTCCGTGAGCGGCTCGTCCCAGATCGCGTGGCAGGTGCCGATTCCCTGGGCGGTGGCGAGCGGAACGCGTACGACAAAGCTTGCCGCCTCCAGGGGCCCTGCGTCTCCCGAGTGGACGTCGGCCCGCAATCCGCCGGGGCTCCACTCGTCCCGGCCGACGACGATCGCGAGCCGGTCACAGCCGAGGAGCGCCAGCCCCTTCTCCGCAAGGACCTGGAAGGCCTCATCGAGGGTCGAGGCCTCGTTCACGGCGATCGCCGACTCGATCAGCTCGTGGTTCAGCGCGGCCCCGAACGGGGTCGTGCTCGGCCTCATGTCCTGGGTGCCTGTGCTCATCGCTTCGGGATCGGAATGTTCATGACAACTATTGGCATCGGCGGTGGGAACCTGTATCCCTAGAGGTGTGTTCCTCCTGTCCCCCGAATTGGGGATATCCCATCGACCATTTCGAGGACGGCCCTGAGCACTTCTGAGGGAAAGATCAGGTGCCTGATCGCGGACGACCATCCGGCGGTGCTCGAGGCGGTCGCCGAGTTCCTCGTCGAAAGCGGGATCGAGGTGGTCGGCCGGGCCGTCGACGGCGAGGAGGCGCTGGCGCACATCGAGCGCCTGCGGCCCGACATCGCATTGGTCGACGTCCGGATGCCGAGGCTCAGCGGAATCGAGCTGACCCGCCGGGCCCGCAGCTCGACGCCCGGAACGGCCGTCCTGCTCTACACCGGCTACGGCGACCGGGCTCTCCTGAGTGAAGGGCTCGATGCAGGCGTGGCGGGATTCGTGCTCAAGGAGGCACCGATCGACGACCTGCTGCGTGCGATCAGAGCCGTGGCCGGGGGCGGCACCTACGTCGACCCGGTCCTTGCCGGCACGCTTGCAGGCTCGCCGACGGGGGCGAAGCGGCCGGAGCTGACCGTTCGTGAGCGTGACATCCTGCGCCTCCTCGCCGATGGTCTCTCGAACGAGGAGATCGGGAACGCTCTGTTCATCTCGCCGGAGACGGTTCGCACGCATGTCCGAAAGGCGATGGCGAAGCTCGGCGCCGACACGCGGACGCAGGCGGTTGCCCGCGCGCTGCGCGACCAACTGATTGCCTGAGCGCGTCTAGTACGCGTCGAGCACGGCGCTGCGGCGCGACTCGCGCTCGAGGATGCGGAACAGGACGAAGCCGGCGGTCGCGTACGCGAGCCCGATCCCGGCCTCGGTCCAGACGAGCCCCGAGACGTCGCCGAGCGACGCCCCCGCCGCGACCTCGCGGGCGGCGGCGATCCCATGGGTCAGCGGCAGGCAGCGTCCGATCGCGCTCATCCAGCCGGGGAGCACCGACAGCGGGATGTTGACGCCGCAGAAGAGCAGCATCAGGAAGTAGGCGAGATTCGCCGCGAAGAAGAAATCCTTTGCGCGCAGGCCGATCGAGCCGAGCAGCATCCCGAAGCCCGTGCACGACGAGACCGTCACCACGAGAATCGCGGCGAGGGCCGGCACAGCGTCGAGGCCGGGGCTGAACCCGAGCAGCAACGCGCCGGCGCAGAACGTGAACGTCGAGACGAGCAGCCCGTTGAGCAGCACGGGCACGCCGCGGCCGAGGAAGACCGCTCCCCGGTTCGCCGGTGACGCGAGCAGCGGGCCGAGCGTCCCGAACCAGCGCTCGTTCGCGACGGCCATCGTCATGCCGTAGACGGCCGACATGGCGCAGACCTGCACGGAGTTCCCGACGATGTAGAAGTTGGCCGACTGCGCCTGTGCGTACTCGCCGAGCTTGGTGAAGAAGATCAGCTGGAAGAGCGGGCTCCCGAGCATCGTCGGGATGTACATCGCCGGCCGGATCCAGTTGAAGAGGCCCCGGTACGCGATCACGCCGCCCACGAAGAAGATCGAGAACCATTTCCTCATGTCAGGGCCAGGGTCGCGCGTGCGCGTGCGGCTGTCTCGAACCAGCGGAACGTGTAGACGCTGACGAGGAGCGCTGCGAGCCCGAGCACGAGGACCATCGCCAGCGGGAACCAGACGTCGCCGCCGAGCGCCGCATGGCGGAGGGCGAGGATCCCCCAGTACGGCGGCAGCACCCAAGAGATCGGCCTCGTCCAGGCGGGGAGGATCGCCGTCGAGAAGAGGAGCCCCGACGCGATCCAGACCGGGTACTCGAGCAGGTTCGAGAGGGCGTTCGCGTACCGGTAGAGGACGAACGTCGATGCGAGCACGAGGCCCATCAGCCCGAGCGAAAGCACGGTCGCGGGCAGGGCGAGCGCGAACAGCCAGGGGTGAACGAGGTGCAGCGGGATGCCGAAGACGATCCGGCCCCAGACGAGCGTCGCCACCAGGGCGTACATACCGGTGAATGCGTTCGCGAGCGAGAAGGGCAAGTAGACGAGAGTCAGTGAAGGTGGTGCGCCGACACCGAGCTCGAGCGTGCCCTGCCAGCGCTGCCACTGGATCATCCCGCCGGATCCGAACAGCGTGGTCGACCAGACGCCCATCATCCCGGCACCGAGCGCGGCGTAGAGCAGCGTCCCGGACCGGCCGCCCGACTTGAACATGTAGAAGGCGACGGTCGCGAAGATGACCGGCTGCACGATCGACGTGAGCAGGAAGAAGCTCGACGTCCCGAGCATCTTCAGGTTCGTCATGAACCCGCTGCGGATGATCCTGAGCCCGCTCGCGACTTGCTGCGACGTCATGCTTCGACCAGCGCGATATACGCGTCTTCGAGCGTCGGCTCGCGGGTCGAGACCCGGCCCACCTCGACGGCGTCGAGCTCCGCGAGCAGCAGAGCCGTGAGCTCGCGCTCGCCACTTTCCTGCACCACCAGCAGCTGCTTCTGATCCCGCTCCTCGACCGTCACCGCGGTGACGCCGTCGAGCGCGCGCAGGCGGCCGAGAGTGCGGTCGTCGACGCCGAACACCTCGATCTCCGTGACCCGGCCCTCGCCGACGCCGGCCTTCAGCTCGGTCGGAGTGCCGTGCCCGACGATCCGGCCCTTGGCGATCACCGCGATCCGGTCGCAGAGCGCGTCGGCCTCGAACATGTAGTGCGTCGTCAGGAGGACGGTCTTGCCCGAGTCGACGAGACCGGAGATGGTCGTGCGCAGCTCGCGGGCGCCGACGGGATCGACGCCGATCGTGGGCTCGTCGAGAAAGACAACCTCGGGGTCGTGGATGATGCCCCGGGCGATGTGCAGGCGCTGACGCATCCCGCGGGAATAGCCCTCGACTCGCTCCTGCTCGCGGCCCTTCAGCCCGACGAGCTCGAGCACCTCGTCGATGCGCAGCCGCTGCGCCTTGCCCGACACGCCGTAGAGCTCCGCGAAGTACCGGAGGTTGTCGAGGGCCGACAGGCGTTCGTAGAGCCCGCGGTCGCCGCCGAACACGTAGCCGATGCGCTGACGCACGGACTTTGCATGCGTGACGACGTCCTGCCCGAGCACGCGAGCCTGCCCGCTCGTGGGCAGCAGTAGGGTGATCAGCATCTTGATCGTCGTCGTCTTGCCGGCGCCGTTCGGGCCCAGGAGGCCGAAGAGCTCTCCTTGCTCGACCGCGAACGACACACCGCGCACCGCTTCCACCTCGAGCGGCTTGCGGCGGATCACACCCGTGGTCGTGCGGTAGGTCCTGCGCAGCTCGATGGCCTCGATCACCCCCATGCTCTCGACCCTAGCGATGAGCGCGGTGCTGGGATATTCGGTTCAGCACCGTCCGATCGAGCTCGTCCACATCGCCGGCCCCGGCCCGCGCGTGCTCGTCGTCGGCTGCATCCACGGCAACGAATGCGCGGGCATGGCGGTGATCGCGGCGCTCCGCACGGTCCGCCCGCAAGAGGATCTCTGGCTCGTTCCGACGATCAACCCGGACGGGCTCGCCCATGACACGCGTCAGAACGCCGACGGGGTCGACCTGAACCGGAACTTCCCGTCAGGGTGGCGGCCATCCGGGCCGCCGTGGTCTGTCTACGCCGCGGGATCCCGGCCGTGGTCCGAGCCGGAGACGCGTCTCGTCCGAACGCTCGTCGCGCGGATCCACCCGCAGACGACGATCTGGTTCCACCAGCATCTCGACCTCGTCTGGGCCTACGGCCGCAGCTCGGCTGCGGGTCGCCGCTACGCCCGGCTCGCGGGGCTGCGCTACTACCACCACCCGTGGCTCGCCGGCTCGGCCGCCAACTGGCAGAGCCGGCTTCCGGACGGCGAGGTCAGCTTCACCGTCGAGCTTCCGGCCGGGACGCTGAGCGCCTCAGGGATCGCGCGTCAGGTACGAGCAGTGCTCGGCGTCAGCTCGCGCTGACCGGCGTCGTCCAGGTCGCAGCTCTGTGGATCGCCCTCGCAGCAGCCGAGCTTGAACTTGCAGCGCGGGCATTGCCACGTGCCGTGGACCCACGCCATCGGCGTCGGGCACCGCCAGCAGAGCTCCTGTTCCGCCATCGCCTTCGAGCCTAGGGAGCGTGGCGGACGAACGGACGCCGCTCGCCGAGGCGGTATGGTCGCCCGCGATGCGCGCTCGTCGGGCGATCACCGTCATCGGCTGCCACGCCGGTGGCGAGATCGGGAACGTCGTCGTCGCGGGCGTGCCGCCGCCGGACGGTGCGACCGTCTTCGAGCAGATGCAGGCGCTCGAAGCCGACGACCGGCTGCGCCGGTTTCTCCTGCGCGAGCCGCGCGGCTCCGTTGCCGCTCACGCGAATCTGCTCGTCCCGTCCACTCGGCCGGACTGCGAGTGGGGGTACATCATCATGGAGCCGACCGAGTACCCGGCGATGTCCGGCTCGAACACGATCTGCGTCGCGACTGTGCTGCTCGAGGGGGGCTTCGTCGAGATGATCGAGCCCGAGACGGTGCTGCGTCTCGAGGCGCCGGGGGGTGTCGTCGAGGTGCGTGCCGCGTGTCGCGACGGCCGCGTCGAAAGCGTCGAACTGGTGAATGTTCCGTCGTTCATCGCGCACCTCGATGCACCGTTGGAGGTCGCAGGTCTTGGGACGCTCGTCGTCGACGTCGCCTACGGCGGCATGTGGTACGCGATCGCCGATGCCGAGGTGCTGGGGTTCGCGATCGAGCCGCACGAGGCGCGCGACCTGTCGGCGGCCGGTGAGCTGATCCGCAAGGCCGCGCGCGAGCAGCTGTCCTGCGTGCATCCGGAGCGGCCGGAGATCGCCGGAGTTTCCATCGTGCAGATCGCGCAACCGTGGCAAGGGCGTCGACGCGGTGAGCCGGAACGCGGTCGTCGTCGCCCCGGGACGGCTCGACCGTTCCGCGACCGGCACCGGGCTTTCCGCCCGCATGGCCGTCCTGCACGCGCGAGGCTGGATGCGCGCCGGCGACGCGATGACACACGCGTCGGCCCTCGGCACCACCTTCGACGGTCGGATCGTCGCCACCACCGAGGTCGGCGGGACGCCCGCGATCGTGCCCGCGATCCGGGGCAGCGCCTGGATCACCGGCACCGCCGAGCTCTACATCGACCCCGACGACCCGTTCCCCGAGGGTTACCTGCTGACCGACACCTGGCCGGGCTCCGACGTTCAGTGATGCAGGTCGCGCTCTAGGAGACCTGCAGGGCGCCGGCGAGCTCGTCGAACGACGGCGTCAGCTCACTCCAGGCTCGTGCCTGTGCGCGCCCACGGCGCTTCGCCTCGTAGAGAGCGGCATCGGCTGCATTCAGCAGTTCCAGCGGGCCTGAGATCAGCGGGCTCCAGTTGGCTGCGCCTGCGCTCGCGGTCACGTCGATGTCCATGAGCTGGTGCGAGGCAATCGCTTCGACGGCACGATGTGCGAGGGCCGAGGCTCCCCGATCGTCCGTCCCCTCGAGCAGGAAGCAGAACTCGTCCCCGCCGTAGCGGTAGAGGGCATCGCCTGCGCGGATCACACTCATCAACTGGACGGCGACGACCCGCAGGACCGAGTCGCCGGTCGAATGCCCGTGGCGGTCGTTGATCGACTTGAAGTGGTCGATGTCGACGAGCACCAGTCCGAGATTCCCGTTCGAGCGGAGCGTCCGCGCGACGGCGGCGCTGAGCTGCAGGTCCAGCTGGCTGCGGTTCAAGGTGCCGGTCAGATGGTCGACCGCTGCGTTCTGCGCGAGCTCCGTCATGCGATTCCGCGTGCGCACGGCCGACGACACGCGCGCGAGCAGCTCACCTCGGTCGAACGGCTTGACGATGTAGTCGATCGCTCCAACCTCGAGCCCGCGTACCCGGTCCTCCGGCGTGGCGTGAGCCGACAGGAAGATCACCGGTGGTGGTGAAGAGGTCCCCGCCGTGATTGCCTGGCAGAGCTCATGGCCGCCCATCACGGGCATCGAGACATCCAGAAGCACCAGGTCGGGCGCTTGTTGCTCGGCCAGCCGCAGCGCCGACTCGCCGTCGGCCGCGGCGATCACGCGATATCCGCCGCGCTCCAGGACGACCCGGACCAGGAACCGGATGTCCTCATCGTCGTCCGCCACCAGGATGAGCGGGAGCTCGGCCATTCCCCGCTTCATCGACCGATCTCTGCCCGGCCTTGAGCAGCATTTCGGCGGCCGAAGCACGCGGGCGCGAGCGATATGTTGAGCACGATGGCCTCTCCGGTTCGTTCCCGCTCGGGCCGGCCCGAGTTCGGGCGGGTGTATCTGCGCTCGCTGATCGCGTCCGCCGAGGAGCGAGTCGAGCTGCACCGCAGCCGGGGCCACCGGCTGCGCCTGCACGTCGCGACCCGGCGGCTGCGCAGGCTGCTCGCCTACGAGAACCAGCGCCACGTCCGGATCGGCTCGGCGAGCAGCACCCGGCCCAGGTTCGCTCTTGCAGCCGTCTCCGTCGTCTGGGTTGCGGCCCTGGCGCTGCTCGCGGCCGTCGAGCTTCGGCATTCGAGCGCCTTCTGGGTGACAGCGGTCGAGTTGCCCGTGCTGGCGTTGAGCGTGCTCTGGTTCGTGCTGGCCGTCGCGTGCGTCCCCGCCGATCGATCTTCCCCCGATCAGGGGACGACAACTGCGCGCTGAGGGGCCAAGATCAGCGCGCAATCTGCGGAAGGGGAACGGTATGCGGCTTCTTTTGAGTGCTACGGGCGACTGGCGCGACTGGCTCGGCGACACGCCTCGCTGACCGCCCGTTTCGGGACAACACAACACGCTGTAACGGGCCGAGCATGTCTCACCGCTCGCGGGTCGAGACAGCATTGGGAGCGGCCCCGACACTGCCTACCCGGGACACGCCCGGCCCGTTGCGCGCAGCATCTCGCACGCGCCGATCGGTCGCACTTGCACTTCGGCTAGCTGAACCCGCTCGGAGGGCTAGTTGCGGTCGTCCGGCGTTGCCCGCCGACGCTAAAATGCCCGCGCGTGGCGGCGTAGCTCAGCTGGTTAGAGCGTCGGACTCATAACCCGAAGGTCGGTGGTTCGAGCCCACCCGCCGCTATCTCTTCGTCGAGTTGACACTGCGGCGTTTCAGGCGGCCTGCCCCGCGCGCCACGAGAGGTACAGCGCCACGAGTGCGGCTCCGAGCAATGCGCAGCCGGCCACGATCGGCCACTCGCCGTCGCCGCCCTGCGAAGGCCCAGCCTGGAGCGAAATTGCGGTCGCCCCGTGCGGCGGCTGCGAGGCCGGCCTACGGCGCGCCACCGACTCGGCGACCTTCGGGGAGACCTTCATCGGCCGGATCGCAAGCAGTGCCCGGAAATCCTTGATCGCGCCCTCACCGCTCGGCGCACCGGAGGGCAGCGGCACGGGCGGCGGCACCGACGAGACGTGGCCGATGCGCGTCCAGGCGGCCAGGTACCGCGTCGGATCGACGGCGCCGTCGTAGCCGAGGTAAAGGGTCGCGTTCGGGTGGACTTCGAAGTGCACGTGCGGCCAGGTTGTGATCGCGTCACCTGTGTTGCCGACGAAGCCGAGCACCTCCCCACGTCGGACGTGGTGGTTGTTCCGGGCGAGCGCGCTGTAGCCGGAGAGGTGGGCGTAGTAGTACTGATTGCCCTCCGCGTCGAGGAGCCAGAGCCGCCAGCCGCCCACCCGGTTCCAACCGACGGAGAACACGACGCCGTCCGTCACGGCGACGACCGGCGTCCCGAGAGGTGCGAACAGATCGTCGCCGTGATGCCAGCCGCCGGGAACGTCGCTGCGCTCGGCGCCGTAGGTGTCGCCCCACGCGACGTCGCCGACGACCGGGAACGTTCGCACGCCGGGACCGAGGAGCGGCGTCACGGTCAGCGGCCGGCCGACGAGCGGACCGGTGCGTTTCGCGGCTTTCTTGGCCGCCTTGTGCTTCGCCACCTTGTGCTTCGCCGCCTTGTGCTTCGACTGCGCGTGCTTCGCAGCGGCCCGGTGGGTCGTCGCCGGAGCTTTCGCTGCGCCGCTGGACGCCGGCGGAGCAGGAGGGGGCGGTGCCGGCGGCTTGGCCGGGGCGGTGGTTGTCGTGCCCGGCGTGCTCGTCGGTCGGGGCGGTGGCTCGGTGGCGGCCATGGGGAGCGGTGCGCGATCGGCCGCCACCCAGCCGATCAGGAATGTCGTCCCGGCCGGGAAGCCGGCATGGCTACGGGTGAGCTCCAGCTGGAGGGCCGCGCGCCACCAGCGAAGCGGGGCGCCTGCGGGCAGAGCGGCGGGGGACGGCCTCGGGCTCAGTGTCCCCCAGTTCCCGACGGGGAGCTCGTCACCCGGCTCCAGCGTCACCGGCTTGCCTTCGACGACGAGGCCTTCGATCTTCGCCCGCAGCCACCAGTCGGAGCCGTCGGGGGGCCGCGGGACGAGATCGGCGCGCATGGACGCGCCTCGGACCGCTCCGCCGAGGATGCTCCAGGCGCCGGTGCTGAGCGCGGTGCCGCCGGGGGTGCCTGCAGCATCGACGCAGCCCGCCACACCGAGGGAGACGCTCGCTGCCGAGAGGCCCGAGGACGGCTCGCTCGCGCTGGCGAGCGTCGTGCCGGCGCGGCCGGGGCCGAGCAGGACGGGCCCGGCCGCCTCGGGAACGGCGCCGGCGGTCGGAGCTTCGGTCGCGAGCAGCCCGGTCCCCGTGCACACAGGGGCGGCGGAATCGGCCAAGGCGTTGCCCGTGCGGGCCCCGGCGAAGGCCGCGATCGCGCACGCCGCCAGGCACCCGACCCCCAAGGAGCGCATGCGCCGAGAATAGCCTAGGCCCCTGTTTGCGGGTCTTTTTGCACGGGACGGATGCCTCTTCTCGGGTCCCGCTACACTTCCGCGGCCCCAGGGCGGTGCGTCAGCGTGCCCGGGCCCGTCCCATTTCACCCTTAGAGAAGAGACATGGCCAAGACCGGAGTCAGAGTTGCGATCACCCTCGCCTGCACCGAGTGCAAGCGGCGGAACTACCAGACCATGAAGTCCAAGCGGAACACGCCGGACCGGGTCGAGTTCCAGAAGTACTGCCGGTGGTGCGGGTCGCACACCGCGCACCGGGAGACCCGCTAGGAAGCCATGGCCACGGCCCCACGCCAGCAGCCACATCCTCCCGGCCCAGCCGACGAGCGCCGGAGGTCGAACTTCATCGCCGAATCGTGGGCGGAGCTCAAGAAGGTCGAGTGGCCGGGGCAGAACCAGGTGATCCAGGGCACGGTGGTCGTGCTCGTCGCCTGCATCGTGGTCGGCGGTTATCTGTACATCAACGACCAGATTTGGAAGCAAGTGGTCTCCAAACTCTTCCTCGGTCAGTAAGGAATCCAATGTTTCGTTGGTATGTCGTCAACACCTACTCCGGACATGAGAACAAGGTGAAAGCCAATCTCGAGCACCGCATCGAGTCGATGGGGCAGCGAGTGCGCTTCCGCCGGGTCGTCGTGCCCACCGAGCAGGTGATCGAGACCAAGGACGGCCAGAAGGTCCAGGCAGAGAAACGGGTGCTTCCGGGCTACGTGCTCGTGAACATGGACCTGAACGACGACGCCTGGACGGTCGTCAAGAACACCCCCGGTGTGACCGGGTTCGTCGGCGCCGGATCCAAGCCGGTTCCGCTGTCGCAGCCCGAGGTCGACCGCATCCTGAAGACCGGCGCGAACGCCGGCGGCGACCGCGCGCGCACCACGATCGAGTACTCCCTGGGCGAGTCGGTCAAGGTGACCTCCGGTCCGCTCTCCGACTTCGACGGCGAGATCGTCGACGTCAATCCCGACCAGCAGAAGCTCAAGGTGCTGGTGGACATCTTCGAACGCCAGGTTCCGGTCGAGCTCGGCTTCGACCAGGTCAAGAAGCTCGACTAGGAAGGCGCAATGGCGAAAAAAGTCCTCACGCTGATCAAGCTGCAGATCCCGGGCGGGCAGGCGAACCCTGCGCCGCCGGTCGGCCCTGCGCTCGGCCAGCACGGTGTCAACATCATGGAGTTCTGCAAGGCCTTCAACGCGCAGACCGCGCAGGAGAACGGCCGCATCATCCCGGTCGAGATCACGGTCTACGAGGACCGGAGCTTCGACTTCATCACGAAGACGCCGCCGGCGGCCGTCCTGATCAAGGAGGCGCTGCGGCTCGAGAAGGGCTCGTCCGAGCCGAACCGGACGAAGGTCGGCCGGCTCACGCAGGCCCAGCTCAGGTCGATCGCCGAGACGAAGATGCAGGATCTGAACGCCCGCGACGTCGAGCAGGCGATGCTCGTGATCGCCGGTACTGCCCGAAGCATGGGCGTGGAGGTCGATAGCTGATGGCTGCACATGGCAAGCGGTATCGCGAGTCGCGCGGTGCCATCGACCGCGAGCAGATGTACACGCCGGTCGAGGCGGTTCGCCTGCTCAAGGAGCAGCCTGCTGCGAAGTTCGACGAGACGATCGAGGTGCACATGAACCTCGGCCTCAACGTCCGCCACGCGGACGAGCAGCTGCGCGGGACGCTGATGCTCCCGCACGGCACCGGCCGCGAGCAGCGCGTTGCCGTGTTCGCCGAGGGCGACAAGGCGCGCGAAGCCGAGGAGGCCGGCGCGGACGTGGTCGGCTCGGCCGACCTCGCGAAGAGGATCGAGGAGGGCTTCACCGATTTCGACGTCGCGATCGCGACACCCGACCAGATGGGCAATGTCGGCCGCCTCGGCCGCGTGCTCGGTCCGCGCGGCCTGATGCCGAACCCGAAGACCGGCACCGTCACGTTCGACGTGGCGAAGGCCGTCAAGGACGCGAAGGCCGGCAAGCTCGAGTACCGCACCGACCGCGGCGCGAACGTGCACATCCCGATCGGCAAGCGTTCCTTCGACGAGCGGGCGCTCGTCGAGAACTACGCCGCCCTGATCGACGAGATCGTGCGCGCGAAGCCGGCGGTCGCCAAGGGCCGGTACATCAAGAAGATCACGCTCACCTCCACGATGGGCCCGGGGATCCACGTCGATCCCACCCGGACCCGTGCGATCGCGGAAGAGCTTGATGGACAGACGCAGGAGGCCGTGCAAGCTACGGCCTAGGAACAGAGCCCGTCGCCACAGACAGCTGGCAGCTCGCAACCCGAGCAGAAGCCCAGCCGAGGCGGCCTCCTGAAGACCGAAAGCCACTGCTTTCTCTTTTCACGAGCCCGCTGCAAGGCGGGCTCGTCGCATGAAAGAGGAGGTGAAATGCAGAAAGAGGACAAGGAACGCGTCGTCGCCGAGTTGACGGAGAGGCTCCGCAACGCGGAGACGCTCTTCGTCGCCGACTACCGCGGCCTGACGATGCCCCAGATCGACGCCCTGCGTGGGCGGCTGCTCGAGAACGGGGCGAGGCTCTCGGTCGTCAAGAACACGCTCACCCGCCGCGCGGCAGAGGCCGCCGGGGCGGATGCGCTGCTGGCTCTCCTGGAGGGCCCGTCGGCGATCGCGTTCATCGAGGCGGACGGCGACATGGTCGCCGTGGCCAAGGCGCTCGCCGATTCGGCGCGCGAGACGAAGGTCCTCGAGATCCGCGGCGGCGTCATGTTGGGCCGCGAGATCTCTGCATCGAGCGTCGAGGAGCTCGCGAAGCTCCCGCCGATCGATGTGCTGCGTGGCCAGGTGCTCGGTGCGATCATCGCGCCGCTCTCCGCGATCGCCGCGCTCGTGAACGCACCACTGCAGAACCTGTACGGGCTGATCGACGCCCGGATCGAGCAGCTGCAGGCGCAGGGCGGAGAGCCCGCCGCGGAACCGGTGGCCGACACCTCGGTGCCGGACACCTCCGAACCGACCGAACCTCAGGAGGCTGACGAAGCCCCCGCGGAACCGGTGTCCGACACCTCGGTGCCTGACACCTCTGAACCGACCGAAACTCAGGAGGCTGACGACGATGGCAGCAGTTGACACGGTGTTCGAGCAGCTCGGGAGCATGACCGTGCTCGAGCTGGTCGAGCTCAAGAACAAGATCGAAGAGGAGTGGGGCATCACCGCCGCCGCTCCGGTCGCAGTTGCGGCTGCCGGCGGAGCCGGCGGTGGCGAGGCCGCGGCCGAGGAGAAGACGGCGTTCGACGTCGTCCTCACCGGCGCCGGCCAGCAGAAGATCCAGGTGATCAAGGTGGTGCGCGCGGTCACCGGTCTCGGCCTCAAGGAGGCCAAGGACCTCGTCGACTCGGCTCCCCAGCCGGTCAAGGAGGGCGTGAACCAGGAAGAGGCCGACCAGGTCAAGGCCCAGCTCGAGGAGGCAGGCGCCTCCGTCGAGATCAAGTAGCGCGCTGCGGAATTCTGGTGTCTGACACCGGCTTTTTCGGTGTCAGACACCTGCTTCTGGTACCTTGCAGGGGTCGGCCCAGCGGGTCACTCGCCGCACGCTTGCGGCTGGAGGGACGCCTCCGCTATCGTGGGGGGTTGCGCCGACGTCCGGACACGTCCATTTCCGCACGCGTTTTTTCACTCCTTCTTTTATCTCTGCTTCGCTCCTCACCTCATAGCCAGTAAGGGAGGCTGTTCTACTTGGCCAAGACGGTCACAGCGCCTCGCGCGCGCCACTCCTTTTCCCGCCTCAAGCACGTCCTCGACCTCCCCAACCTGATCGATATCCAGCGCGAGTCCTTCGATTGGTTCCTCAGCGAAGGCCTCCGGGAGACGATCGACGATATTTCGCCCATTCAGGACTACACCGGCACCCTGGCGGTGGAGTTCGGCGAGTACCGCTTCGGGGAACCGCAGTTCTCCATCCAGGAGTGCCGCGAGAAGGACCTCACCTACCAGGCGCCGCTCTCGATGACGGTCCGCTTCGTGAACACGGAGACGGGCGAGATCCGCGAGCAGACGGTGTTCATGGGCGACTTCCCGATGATGACGGAGTGGGGAACCTTCATCATCAACGGCACCGAGCGCGTGATCGTCACGCAGCTCGTCCGCTCTCCCGGCGCCTATCTGATGGAGCCGAAGGACGCGACGAAGCAGGTCTTCACCGCGAACCTGATGCCGAGCCGCGGCTCGTGGCTCGAGCTCGAGATCGACAAGAAGGGCGTCGTCTACGCGCGGATCGACCGGAAGCGGAAGCTGCCGATCACCACGCTCCTGCGCGCGCTGCCGGCGGAGGATCCGACGACGGGCTTCAAGCTCGACACCTCGACGAACGAGGCGATCCTCCAGCTCTTCGACAACTCGCACTTCATCGAGAAGACGCTCGACAAGGACGCGACGACGCGCGAGGAAGAGGCGCTGATCGAGGTGTTCAAGAAGCAGCGGCCGGGTGAGCCGCCGACGCTCGACAACGCCCGCAACCTGCTCAAGTCGCTGTTCTTCGATCCCAAGCGCTACGACCTGACGAAGGTCGGCCGCTACAAGCTCAACCAGCGGCTCGGCGTCGACGTGCCGGAGGAGACGCGCGTCCTCACCACTCAGGACATCCTCGCGCTCGTCCAGAAGCTCGTTGCGATGCCGCACGCGATCGGCCTCACCGAGGAGTCGAAGGACTACGCGGCGGACGGGATCAGCATGAACCGCGATCCCATTCGCCAGGAGCTCGACGAGTACGAGCATTTCGGCAACCGGCGGCTCCGCACGACCGGCGAGCTGATCCAGGAGGCGTTCCGCGTCGGCCTGTACCGCATGGAGCGTGTCGTCCGCGAACGCATGACGACCGAGGACGTCGACACGATCACGCCGCAGACGATCATCAACATCCGGCCCGTGGTCGCCGCGCTGAAGGAGTTCTTCGGCTCGTCGCAGCTGTCGCAGTTCATGCAGCAGACCAACTCGCTGGACGGGCTCACCCACCGTCGCCGCCTGTCGGCGCTCGGTGCCGGCGGCTTGACCCGCGAGCGCGCGCCGATCGAGGTGCGCGACGTGCACCCGACCCACTACGGCCGCATGTGCCCGATCGAGACGCCGGAAGGCCCGAACATCGGGCTGATCGGCTCGCTCGCGTCGATGGCGACCGTCAGCGAGTTCGGCTTCATCCAGACGCCGTACCGGAAGGTGACGAACGGCAAGGTCACGGACGAGATCTTCTATCTCGACGCGGCCGAGGAGGCGCAGTACACGATCGCGCAGGCCTCGGAGCGGGTCGACAAGAGCGGCAAGTTCGAGCACGACCAGGTGCTCTGCCGCTCGGCCGAGGGCGAGGCCGTGATTGCCTCCGCCAAGGACATCGACTTCATGGACGTCGCGCCGGCGCAGATCGTGTCGGTCGCCACGGCGATGATCCCGTTCCTCGAGCACAACGACGCCAACCGCGCGCTGATGGGCGCCAACATGCAGCGGCAGGCCGTGCCGCTGATGATCCCGCAGGCGCCGCTCGTCGGCACCGGCGTGGAGTATCGCGCGGCCGTCGACTCAGGCGACGTCGTCGTCGCGAAGAACGCGGGCACCGTCATCGATCTCGATGCGAACCGCGTCGTGGTCGAAGGCCGCGGCACGCGCGACGAGTACGAGCTGACGAAGTTCATGCGCTCGAACCAGGGCACGCTGATCCACCACCGGCCGATCGTCCGCCAGGGCGACAAGGTCGCCGCAGGCGCGGTCCTGGCCGACGGCTCGTCCACGGATCACGGCGAGCTCGCACTCGGGGCGAACCTGCTCGTCGCCTTCATGCCGTTCGAGGGCTACAACTTCGAGGACGCGATCGTGCTCTCGGAGCGGCTCGTCAAGGACGAGGTGCTCACCTCGATCCACATCCACGAGTACGAGATCGACGCTCGCTCGACGAAGCTCGGCGACGAGGAGATCACGCGCGACATTCCGAACCGCTCGGAGGAGTCGCTCCGCAACCTCGACGACCGCGGCATCGTCCGCGTCGGCGCCGAGGTGGGCTCCGGCGATCTGCTCGTCGGCAAGGTCACGCCGAAGGGCGAGACCGAGCTGACCGCGGAGGAGAAGCTGATCCGCGCCATCTTCAAGGAGAAGGCCCGCGAGGTCCGCGACACCTCGCTCAAGGTCCCGCACGGCGAGGGCGGCGTCGTCATCGACGTGAAGACGTTCTCGCGCGACAACGGCGACGACCTGAGCCCGGGCGTGAACGAGCTCGTCCGCGTCTACGTGGCGAAGAAGCGCAAGATCTCCGAGGGCGACAAGCTCGCCGGGCGCCACGGCAACAAGGGCGTCATCTCGAAGATCGTCCCGGAGGCGGACATGCCGTTCCTCGAGGACGGCCGCCCCGTCGACATCCTGCTCAACCCGCTCGGCGTGCCGAGCCGCATGAACATCGGCCAGATCCTCGAGACGCATCTCGGCTGGTCGGCGGCGCACGGCGTGTTCGCGAGCGACGAGATCGAGCCGATGGAGGGCAACGCCGGCCGGGTGATCAACGGCCCGAAGCCGACCCCGATCGCCACGCCCGTCTTCGACGGCGCGACGGTCGAGGACGTCGACTCGGCCTTGCTCCTCTGGTCGAAGCAGAACCCCGACAGCCCGATCAAGATCCTGACCGACACGAAGGCCCCGCTCGGGCGCCAGGCCTCCGGAAAGGTCCGCCTGTTCAGCGGCCGCACCGGCGAGCCGTTCGAGCAGGAAGTGACCGTCGGTTACATGTACATCCTCAAGCTGCTCCACCTCGTCGACGACAAGATCCACGCACGGTCGACAGGCCCCTACTCGCTCGTCACGCAGCAGCCGCTCGGCGGCAAGGCGCAGTTCGGCGGCCAGCGGTTCGGGGAGATGGAGGTGTGGGCGCTCGAGGCATACGGCGCGGCGTACACGCTGCAGGAGATGCTGACGATCAAGTCCGACGACACGGTCGGCCGTGTCAAGGCGTACGAGGCGATCGTCAAGGGCGAGAACATCGCCGAGCCGTCCATCCCCGAGTCGTTCAAGGTGCTCCTCAAGGAGATGCAGTCGCTGGCGCTCGACGTCGGTGTGATCTCCGAGGACGGCGGCGAGGTCGAAGTCCGCGAGGAAGACGACGAGCTGCTCCGCGCCGCGGAAGAGCTCGGGATCGACCTTTCGCCCGGCTCGCTCCGCGCAGCGGCGAGACAGCCCACGGCGCAGGAGGCCGAAGAGGGGCAGGAGCGCGTCGACACGGACGGCGAGCTCGTGCTGCCGGCCGACGAGTCGCTCGTGGATCTCGACGCGATCGAGCTGGACGACTCCGACGACGACGAGGACGCCGAGCCCGTCGGTGCAGCCGACGACGATGCGCCCGTTGACATTGAAGACTGAGAACCGACGACCTTCAGAAAGTAGGCGAGGACTAACTTGATCGACATCAATGAGTTCGACGCGATCCGCATCGGTCTCGCGTCGTCGAAGCAGATCCGCGACTGGTCGTCGGGCGAGGTCACGAAGCCGGAGACGATCAACTACCGCACGCTCAAGCCCGAGCGCGACGGTCTCTTCTGCGAGCGCATCTTCGGTCCGACCAAGGACTGGGAGTGCTACTGCGGCAAGTACAAGCGCGTCCGCTACAAGGGCATCATCTGCGAGCGCTGCGGCGTCGAGGTGACGCGGCAGAAGGTGCGGCGCGAGCGCATGGGCCACATCGACCTGGCCGCGCCGGTCTCGCACATCTGGTTCTTCAAGGGTGTGCCGAGCCGCATCGGCTACCTCCTCGACATCGCCCCGCGCGAGCTCGAGAAGGTGCTCTATTTCGCCGCGTCGATCGTCACGAACGTCGACAACGAAGCGCGGGCGAAGGACCTCAACGGCCTCGAGGACAAGGTCAAGTCGGAGTCCGAGCAGATCTACGTCGACCGCGACGAGCAGCTCGCCGACCTCGAGAAGCGGCTCGCCAGGCGGCGTGCCTTCTTCGCCGAGGGCAAGGAGAAGGGCTTCGACGAGGACGACGACTTCTGGACCCGCGGCCTCGCAACGTGGGCGGAGGAGCAGCTGCTGCCCCCGCTCGAGGACGCGCGCAAGCTCGTCGGCGGGCTCTTCCTCGAGCTCGTCCCGCAGATCACCACCGAAGATGCGAAGAAGATCCGCGAGCTCGTCCGCAACGCGGCGATCCGCGACGACCGCAAGCTCACCCCGCGTGAGCTCGAGAACGTCGCGGTCGCAGCCGAGCAGATCCTCGCCGCGATCCTGCCCCTCGAGAAAGACCTCGAGAAGGCGGCCGGGGCGAAGAAGGGCGCGATCACGAAGCACATCCACCGCATCGTCGATGCGCTGCTCACGGGCGAGGAGACCCACGAGGACGACCGGACCTACGTCGCGAACGTCGACGTCAAGAACCTGGACAAGGTTCGCGACCTCGGCAACGGGATCCTCAAGGACGCCGTGGACACGTGGGAAGAGGGCCAGGACATCCGCGAGCTCACGAACGACCTCTGCCTGCGCACGGACGGGAAGATCCAGAAAGAGGATCTCGACTCGCTGATCCAGTGGGCGCTGAAGGTGCGCGAGATGTACCTCGACATCGAGTCGCGCCGTGAGGACACGCGCGAGGCCGCCGTCGACTCGGTGCGCCGCCTCGAGCAGACGTGGCAGCTCTTCCGCGATCTCGAGCCCAAGATGGTCGTCAACGACGAGCAGCTGTTCCGCGAGCTGAAGGACCGCTTCGGTTCGCCGTACGGCTTCGGCGTCTACTTCCGCGGCGGCATGGGGGCGGAGTCGATCCGCGACCTGCTCCGCGACCTCGACCTGAACCTCGAGGCAGCGACGCTACGCGACACGATCAAGACGTCGAAGGGCCAGAAGCAGCAGCGTGCGATCAAGCGGCTGAAGGTCGTCTCGGCCTTCATCAAGTCGCAGAACCGCCCCGAGTGGATGATCCTCGAGGCTGTTCCGGTCATCCCGCCCGAGCTCCGCCCGATGGTGCAGCTCGACGGCGGCCGGTTCGCCACGTCGGACCTGAACGACCTCTATCGCCGTGTGATCAACCGGAACAACCGCCTCAAGCGGCTCCTCGATCTCGGGGCCCCGGAGATCATCGTCAACAACGAGAAGCGCATGCTGCAGGAGGCCGTCGACGCACTGTTCGACAACGGCCGCCGCGGCCGCGCAGTCACCGGCCCGGGCAACCGGCCGCTGAAGTCGCTGAGCGACATGCTCAAGGGCAAGCAGGGCCGGTTCCGCCAGAACCTGCTCGGCAAGCGCGTCGACTACTCCGGCCGCTCGGTGATCGTCGCCGGCCCGACGCTGAAGCTGCACCAGTGCGGCCTGCCGAAGCTGATGGCGCTCGAGCTCTTCAAGCCGTTCATCATGAGCCGGCTCGTCGAGCGGAAGTCGGTCCAGAACATCAAGGCCGCCAAGAAGTACGTCGACTCGATGACGCCCGAGGTCTGGGACGTCCTCGAAGAGGTGATCGCTGAGCATCCGGTGCTGCTGAACCGGGCGCCGACGCTGCATCGGCTCGGGATCCAGGCCTTCGAGCCGATCCTCGTCGAGGGCAAGGCGATCCAGGTGCACCCGCTCGTCTGTCACGCGTTCAACGCCGACTTCGACGGCGACCAGATGGCCGTCCATCTTCCGCTCAGCGCGGAGGCGCAGGCCGAGGCCCGCATCCTGATGCTCAGCTCGAACAACATCCTGTCCCCGGCCAGCGGGCGTCCGCTCGCGACGCCGACCCAGGACATGGTGCTCGGCATCTACTACCTGACGTACTCGAACCTCGACCTGTCGTCGATGGAGTCGTCCAAGTTGAAGCCGCATCCGCGGCGCTTCGACTCGGCCGACGAGATCGAGGTGGCGCTCGAGATGAAGGCAGTCGGGCTGCAGGAGCCGATCGAGTTCCGCTTCAACGAGGAGCTGCACCTCACGACGCCCGGTCGCGTGCTGATCAACTCGGCCGTGTATCGCGCGCTCGACGAGCTGCTTCCGCCCGACGAGGAGCTCGAGTTCGACTTCATGAACCGGACGCTCGCGAAGGCCGACACCGACCGCTACGTGCTGTCGCTCTCGGATCGCTACGGCGCCCACACGCTCGCGCCCGTTCTCGACACGATCAAGACACTCGGGTTCAAGTACGCGACGAAGGCCGGCGTCACGATCTCGAAGAACGACATCGTCATCCCGCCGGACAAGGAGAAGATCCTGGCCGGCTACGAGAAGCGCGTCGAAGAGGTGCACGGCCAGTACGACATGGGCCTGATCACCGAAGACGAGCGCCACGAGACGATCGTCAACATCTGGACCGAGGCCACCGACGAGGTTGCGACCGCAATGGAGCATCACTTCGACGAGCTGAACCCGGTCTTCATGATGGCCAACTCCGGCGCCCGCGGCTCGATGAAGCAGATCCGCCAGCTCGCCGGCATGCGCGGGCTGATGGCGAATCCGAAGGGCGAGATCATCGAGCGCCCGATCAAGGCCAACTTCATGGAAGGCCTCTCGGTGCTCGAGTACTTCATCTCGACCCACGGTGCCCGTAAGGGGCTCGCCGACACGGCCCTCCGCACCGCCGACTCGGGCTACCTGACGCGGCGTCTCGTCGACGTCTCGCAGGACGTGATCGTTCGCGAGGACGACTGCGGCACCGACGATCACATCGCGCTTCCGATCCGCACGAGCGACGGTCTCAACAAGTCGCTGCTCGGGCGCGTGATCTCGGCCGACACGTACAAGCCGCTCGCGACCGGGAAGCCGGGCAAGCAGCTCCTCATCGAGCGTGGTGTCACCGTGACGCTCGCACTGCTCGAAGAGCTCGAGACCGAGCTGGGGCCGGACTACCTCATCCCCGTTCGCTCAGTGCTCAAGTGCCACGCGGAGACCGGAGTCTGCAAGACGTGTTACGGCATCTTCCCGGCGACGGGCGAGATGTGTGAGATCGGCGACGCGGTCGGCATCATCGCGGCCCAGTCGATCGGCGAGCCGGGCACGCAGCTGACGATGCGGACGTTCCACACCGGCGGTGTCGCCGGCGCGGACATCACGCACGGTCTGCCGCGTGTCGTCGAGATCTTCGAGGCGCGGAACCCGAAGGGTGCGGCGATCCTGGCCGAGCTCGGCGGGCGCATCGAGATCGAGCAGACCGAACGCGGCCCGAAGATCACGGTCAACCCGACCGAGGTCGGCAAGGACGGCGAGCTCGTCGACCCGATCGAGTACCAGCTCCCGCGGCGCACGCGGCTCCTGGTCACGAACGGGCAGATCGTCGATCCCGGCGACCCGCTTGAACGAGGGCTCGCAGAACCCGGCCGACAAGCTGGCGCTCAAGGGCTCGACCGAGACCGAGCTGTACCTCGTCGGCGAGGTGCAGAAGGTCTACAAGAGCCAGGGCGTCGAGATCCACGACAAGCACATCGAGCTGATCGTCCGGCAGATGCTGAAGAAGGTCCGTGTGGAGTCGAACGGCGACACCGACCTGCTGCCGGGCCAGCTCGTCGACAAGGCGATCTACGAGCGCGAGAACGCCAAGGTGAAGGCGAAGGGTGAGAAGGCGACTCATGAGCCGCTGATCCTCGGCATCACCAAGGCATCGCTCGCGACGGAGTCGTTCCTGTCGGCGGCCTCCTTCCAGGAGACGACGAAGGTGCTGACCGACGCTGCGATCGAGGGCAAGATCGACCGTCTGCTCGGGCTGAAGGAGAACGTGATCATCGGGAAGCTGATCCCGGCGGCCACCGGCCTGAAGCGGTATCGGAACATCGAGATCTCGCCGAGCGAGCCGATCGTCCGCGAGGCGTACGAGCGGGACACGCTCCTGCAGGCGCTCGAGGAGATCGGCCAGGACGGCGGCGCCGTCGACTTCGGCGCCCTCGACCTGACCTTCGGCGGCGAGCCGGGCTCCGACGGGACCTCGTCCCACGAGGCCGGCGAGGCCACGGAGATCCCGGAGGTCGACAGCCCGCTCGACGACTGAACTGCCGGGTGTCTGACACCGGTGGTGTCAGACACCTTTGGGCCTTGCTACAACGAGCCGCGTGAAGCGGCTCGTTGTCGTTCTGGGGGCGCTGCTCGCGCTCGGGCGTCGGTGTCGCGCGTGGGAGCGGCACGGCCGCGCCGGCGCCGCTGCCCTGTGGACTGCCGCAGACGCAGCCGTTGTGGGTCGACTACGCCGACGGGATGGTCCCGTTCTGGTCGACGATCTTCGCGCGTCCCGGCATCGTCGCGGCGGCGTCGCAGTTCATCGTGCCGCCCCAGCTGCGGGCCAAGGGGGCGAAGACCGTCTTCTTCGATCTCTATTTGAACAACCGCGTCGGGACGCCGTCGAAGCCTGCCGACCCAGGTGTGATCCAGGCACGGGCGGACAAGCTCTTCGACACCGCGGTCACGTCCTCGGGCTGCGCCCAGCCGCTGATCGCCGAGAACGAGCTGTTCGGGGCGCAGCTCCCGACCCCGTGGACCGCGACGACGGCCCAGTACCGCGCGAACGTGCTGGCCTATCTGCAGCGTCTCGCGGCGCGTGGAGCGCGTCCGTTCCTGCTGCTCTCGAACCGTCCGTACACCCACGACCCGGACGCCGACGCGTGGTGGCAGGCCGCGTCGCAGGTCGCGGACATCGTTCCGGAGGTGTACTTCTCGGGGCCTCAGATCTCGAAGCAGGGCGCCGTCGCAGGCAGTCGCCGTCTGCGCGCGACGATCCGCACGCGGATGGAGGATCTGATCCAGATCGGCGTGCCGACGAACCGGCTCGGAATGATGCTGACCTTCAGTTCGACGCCCAAGGCAGGCGGCCGCGAGGGCCTGCAGCTTTCGAAGTGGCTCGACGTCGTCAAGTGGGAGGAGATCGCGGCCGGACAGGTTGCAGCGGAGCTGCACGTCGCGAGCATCTGGTCGTGGGGCTGGGCGGCCTTCAACCCCGCGGGCAACGATCCCGACAAGCCCAAGGCGGCGTGCGTATGGCTGTGGACGCGAGACCACTCGCTCTGCGACGCGCCCGCGCTCGCGGGAAAGGATTTCGACCCGTCGCTCGACGTCGGGGACGCCCTGCCGGCCGGGACGCTGTGCCTGCTCGGATCGACCAGGCTGCTCGAGAGCGACGTCTCCGCCCTGAACCGTCTGACGGGCGACCGCGACCTCGCCTTCTCAGCGGAGCTCCAGCACGCCGTGCTCGTGCAGGCCGCCCGGGTCGACGACAAGGCTGTGGCCCAGGCGGAGGTCGACACGATTCTCGATCACTTCGGCGGTAGCCGGTCTGCGTACCTGGCGGCGCTGGCACGGGCGAAAGCTTCGCCTGCGCTCGCGCGCCGCATCCTCGCCGACGAGCTGCGCCGCCGGGCGGTCGAGTCGCACCTGCACGTTCCTGCGCCAGGCCAGGCGACGCTCCGCGAATGGTTCGGGACGTATGCGGCCGTGCCCGCACGCACGGTACGCGCCGTCCAATCCGTGCCGTGGCTCGGCAACCTGCGCAGCGGTGTCGCGGTGTCCGGCGTGGCGCCGGGGCGGCTGCTCGCGCTTTCCGCCGGGGAGAGCTTGAAGATCGACGGGGTGAAGGTGACGGCGCTCGGGGAAACCGCGCCGCTCGGCTCGTTCCCGTTCGTCCAGGCTGCTGCCTCGGTTCGCTACGCCCTGGTCGCCCAGGAACGGCATGCGGCGTTCGCGGTCTGGGCCCGCCGGCGCGAGAATCAGAGCCTCGCCAGCCTCACCTGCCAGCACGATCAGCCGCCCCAGCCCGCGACGGTCGACCTGACGAACTGGCTCCCGTACCTCTCGCTCGGCTGATCAAGCCTCCCGGCGCACGACGTTTGCAGGCCCCAGGCGGGTCCGGTACCATGCCCGCCGGCTCGGAGGGAGCAGCATTCGTGCGCTTCCCCTGCCTTCCCGTCTGCATACGACCCGCAAGAGGAGACCTCGTCTCAGGATGCCCACCGTCAATCAGTTGATCCGCAAGGGCCGCAAGTCGAAGCCCGCGAAGACCAAGACCCCAGCGCTCGCGGGAGCCCCGCAGAAGCGCGGCGTCTGCACGCGCGTTTCGACGACCACCCCGAAGAAGCCGAACTCGGCGCTGCGGAAGATCGCCCGCGTCCGGCTGACGAACGGGCTCGAGGTCGGCACCTACATCCCGGGTGAGGGTCACAACCTGCAGGAGCACTCGGTGGTGCTCGTCCGCGGCGGCCGCGTCAAGGACCTGCCGGGCTTCCGCTACAAGGTGATCCGGGCCGCGCTCGATGCCTCGGGCGTCGCCGACCGCAAGCAAGGCCGCTCGAAGTACGGCGCCAAGCGGAGCGCATCCTAGTGCCGCGCCGCGCAGAGATCACACCGCGTCCGGTCATCTCGGACCCGGTCTACGACAGCCAGCTCGTCACGCAGCTCATGAACCGCGTGATGCGCGACGGCAAGAAGTCGACCGCCGAGGCGATCGTCTACGGCGCGCTCGACCGCGTCGGCGAGAAGACGGGCCGCCCGCCTGTCGAGGTGCTGGAGCAGGCCGTGAAGACGGTCACGCCGGTGCTCGAGGTCAAGTCCCGCCGGGTCGGCGGCGCGAACTACCAGGTTCCGGTCGAGGTGCCCCAGAGGCGCGGCCGTACGCTCGCCCTGCGCTGGCTCGTCACCTATTCGCGCGACCGCCGCGAGAAGCACATGGCCGACAAGCTCGCCGGCGAGATCCTCGACGCGCTCGAGCAGCAGGGCAACGCCTACAAGCGCAAAGACGACATGTACCGGATGGCGCAGGCCAACAAGGCCTTTGCGCACTACCGCTGGTAAGGACAGGAGAGTTTTGGCTGTAACGGAACAAGAGGTGGCGCTGGACCGCGTCCGCAACATCGGGATCATGGCCCACATCGATGCGGGCAAGACCACGACGACGGAGCGGATCCTTTACTACACGGGCCGCACCCACAAGATGGGTGAGGTCCATGAAGGCGCGGCCACGATGGACTGGATGGCGCAGGAGCAGGAGCGCGGCATCACGATCACGTCTGCCGCGACGACCGCCATGTGGCGCAACCATCGCATCAACATCATCGATACGCCCGGGCACGTGGACTTTACCGTCGAGGTCGAGCGCAGCCTGCGGGTGCTCGACGGCGCCGTGGCCGTCTTCGACTCCGTCGCCGGCGTTCAGCCCCAGTCCGAGACCGTCTGGCGCCAGGCCGACAAGTACAAGGTCCCGCGGATCGCGTTCATCAACAAGATGGACCGCACCGGCGCGAACTTCTTCGCCGCCGTCCAGTCGATGGTGGATCGCCTCGGTGCGAACGCCATCCCGATCCAGCTCCCGATCGGCCAGGAGGACCTCCATCGCGGCGTCATCGACCTCGTCGAGATGAAGGCGATCGTCTACAAGGACGACCTCGGCGAGGAGTTCGAGACGACCGACATCCCGGCGGAGCTCGCCGAGCAGGCGCACGAGTACCACCACCAGCTGGTCGACGCCGTCTCGAACTTCGACGACGAGGTGCTCGGTGCATATCTCGAGGACGAGTCCTCGGTGACGGCCGACATGCTCAAGCGCGCCATTCGCGCCGCGACGCTCGCCGACGAGATCACGCCCGTGCTGCTCGGAAGCGCATTCAAGAACAAGGGCGTGCAGCCGCTGCTCGACGCCGTGATCGACTACCTGCCGAGCCCGCTCGACGTGCCTGCGATCCAGGGAATCGACCCGAAGACCGAGGCCGAGCTCTCGCGCGGTGCCTCGAGCGACGAGCCGTTCAGCGCGCTCGCCTTCAAGGTGATGTCCGATCCGTACGTCGGCAAGCTCACGTATTTCCGCGTCTACTCAGGGAAGATCAAGGCCGGCGACCGGGTCCTCAACACGACCACGGGCAAGACGGAGCGGATCGGGCGCATCCTCCAGATGCACGCGAACCACCGCGAGGAGCGCGCAGAGATCGGTGCCGGCGACATCGCCGCGGGCGTCGGGCTCAAGTCGACGACGACGGGCGACACGCTCGCGGTCGAGAGCGCTCCGATCGTGCTCGAGTCGATGACGTTCCCCGATCCGGTGATCGCAGTTGCCGTCGAGCCGAAGTCGAAGGCCGACCAGGACAAGCTCGGCAACGGCCTCGCCCGGCTCGCCGAGGAGGACCCGACCTTCCGCGTCGAGTCCGACGAGGAGACCGGCCAGACCCTCATCTCGGGCATGGGCGAGCTCCACCTCGAGATCATCGTCGACCGTCTCAAGCGTGAGTTCAACGTCGACGCGAACGTCGGGCGCCCACAGGTCGCCTACCGCGAGACGATCGGGAAGCCCGCCGAGCGCATTCAGGGCAAGTTCGTGCGCCAGACGGGCGGCTCGGGCCAGTACGGCGACGCGGTGATCAACCTCCTGCCGCAGGAGCCGGGCACGGGCTATGAGTTCGTCGACAAGATCGTCGGCGGCAAGATCCCGAAGGAGTACATCAAGCCGATCGACGAAGGCATCCGCGAGGCGATGGGAAGCGGCGTGCTTGCCGGCTACCCGGTCGTGGACGTCAAGGTCGAGTTGATCGACGGCAGCTATCACGACGTCGACTCGAGCGAGCGCGCGTTCAAGATCGCGGGCTCCATGGCCTTCAAGGAGGCGATGAAGCGGGCGAAGCCGAAGCTGCTCGAGCCGATGATGGCCGTCGAGGTCACGACGCCGGAGGACTACGTCGGCGACGTGATGGGCAACCTGGCGTCCCGCCGCGGCCGTGTCGGGGAGATGACGCCCGTCGGAAACGCCCAGGTGATCAAGGCGAGCGTCCCGCTGAGCGAGATGTTCGGCTACGCCACCGACCTGCGGTCGATGTCACAGGGCCGCGCAGATTTCACCATGCAGTTCGACCGGTACGAAGACGTGCCGGCGTCGATCGCGACCGAGATCACCGAGCAGGGCTCGGGATCCTAAGAAAAGGAAGGAAGGAATGGCCAAGCAGAAGTTCGAGCGCACGAAGCCGCACCTCAACGTCGGCACCATCGGGCATATCGACCACGGGAAGACGACGCTGACAGCCGCGATCTCGAGCGTGCTCGCCAAGCGCGGCGGCGGCGGACAGGTGAAGAGCTTCGCGGAGATCGACAACGCTCCCGAAGAGCGGCAGCGCGGAATCACGATCAACACGTCGCACGTCGAATACGAGACGGCGAACCGGCACTACGCGCACGTCGACTGCCCGGGCCACGCCGACTACATCAAGAACATGATCACGGGCGCCGCCCAGATGGACGGCGCGATCCTCGTGGTCTCGGCCGCCGACGGCCCGATGCCGCAGACGCGTGAGCACATCCTCCTGGCCCGCCAGGTCGAGGTGCCCTACATCGTCGTCGCGCTCAACAAGGCCGACATGGTCGACGACGAGGAGCTCCTCGAGCTCGTCGAGCTCGAGGTTCGGGAGCTGCTGTCGAAGTACGAGTTCCCCGGCGACGACATTCCGATCGTCCGCTGCTCGGCGCTCAAGGCGCTCGAGGGCGACGAGGAATGGGAGGCCAAGATCGTCGAGCTGATGGACGCGGTCGACTCCTACATCCCGGAGCCGGTGCGCGACGCCGACAAGCCGTTCCTGATGCCGATCGAGGACGTGTTCACGATCACGGGCCGCGGCACCGTCGTGACGGGCCGCGTCGAGCAGGGCAAGATCGAGGTCGGGAACGAGATCGAGATCGTCGGCATCCACGAGAAGGTGGAGAAGACGGTCGTCACCGGTCTCGAGATGTTCCAGAAGTCGCTCGACTTCGCGCAGGCAGGTGACAACGCGGGCGCACTGCTCCGCGGCGTCAAGCGCGAAGAGGTCGAGCGCGGCCAGGTGCTCGCGAAGCCGGGCTCCATCACGCCGCACACGCACTTCAAGGCCGAGGTGTACGTGCTGTCGAAGGACGAAGGCGGCCGCCATACGCCGTTCTTCAACAACTATCGCCCGCAGTTCTACTTCCGCACGACGGACGTGACGGGCGCGGTCTCGCTTCCGGAGGGCCAGGAGATGGTCATGCCGGGCGACAACACGAACATGGAGATCACGCTGATCCAGCCGATCGCCATGGACCAGGGCCTCCGTTTCGCGATCCGCGAGGGCGGCCGCACGGTGGGCGCCGGCGTTGTGACCGAGATCGTCAAGTAGAGAAGAGAGAAACCGTCATGGCACAGGGAAAAATCCGGATCCGCTTGAAGGGCTACGACCACCAACAGCTGGACCGGTCGGCCCAGCAGATCGTCGACACCGCGCAACGCAGCGGTGCGACGATCACTGGGCCGGTCCCTCTGCCGACGGAGAAGAACGTCTACTGCGTGATCCGCAGCCCGTTCAAGGACAAGGACTCGCGCGAGCACTTCGAGGTGCGCACGCACAAGCGCCTCATCGACATCCTCAGCCCCACACCGAAGACGATCGACCAGCTGATGCGGCTCGATCTTCCGGCGGGCGTCGACATCGAGATCAAGCTCTAGAGATGCCCAAGGGAATCCTCGGAAAAAAGCTGGGCATGACCCAGATCTTCGACCCGGAGACCGGGGGAGTCACCCCTGTCACCGTGATCGAGGCCGGGCCGTGCCCCGTGGTGCAGGTGAAGTTCGCGGGCGAGGACGGCTACGACGCCGTGCAGCTCGCGTTCGACGCCGTCGCCGAGCGCAAGCTGTCCAAGGGTGAGCTCGGCCACCTTGCGAAATTCAAGGTCGGTGCGCACCGCAGGCTCGTCGAGTTCCGCGGCGGGATCGACGGCGCCGTCGAGGGCGAGTCGGTCACCGTGGAGATCTTCGAGCCGGGCGACAAGATCAAGGTCGCCGGCATCGGGATCGGCAAGGGCTTCCAGGGCACGATCAAGCGCCACAACTTCAGCTCCGGCCCGCGCTCGCACGGCTCGCACAACATCCGCAAGCCGGGCTCGATCGGCGCGTCGGCCACCCCGTCGCGTGTGTTCAAGGGCATCAAGATGGCCGGTCGCATGGGCGGCAAGCGCGTCACGCAGCTCGGGCTGACCGTCCACCAGGTCGACGTCGAGCGCAACCTGCTCCTCGTCAAGGGCGCGGTTCCCGGCCCGAAGAACGGCATCGTCGAGGTGCGCGGCTAATGGCTGTCACGGCACCCAAGCTCGGCGACACCGGAACCGTGACACTCGACGACGTCGTGTTCGCGGCCGAGATCAAGCCGCATCTCGTGCACGAGGCTGTGCGCGCAGAGCAGAACGCACGCCGCGCGGGAACGGTCGCGACGAAGAGCCGTGGGCTCGTCTCGGGCGGCCGCGCGAAGCCGTGGCGCCAGAAGGGCACCGGACGCGCACGTCAGGGCACGATCCGCGCCCCGCAGTTCACCGGCGGCGGCCACACTTTCGCCAAGGTCCCGCGCCAGTTCATCCAGAAGGTGAACAAGAAATCCGCCAAGGCCGCCCTGCGGTCGGCTCTGGCCAGTCATGCGAATGAGGGCTCGATCGCGGTCGTCGATGCGGCGAGGTTCGACGCACCGTCGACGAAGCAGGCGAAGTCGCTCGTCGAGGGCTGGGGCAATGAGCTGCCGCTCGTCGTGATCGCGCTTCACGAGGAGGAGAACCTCCGCAAGAGCTTCCGCAACCTGGAGCGGGTCGCGATCATCGGCCCGAGCGAGCTCGAGGTCGCAGCACTGGTCTGGGCGCGTTCGCTGCTCGTGACCGAGGCAGCCCTGCCGCTCGTCCAGGGGAGGGCCGAGTAGTGCACGCGTCTCAGGTGATCCTCGCGCCGATCCTCAGCGAGAAGTCCTACGCCGGGACGACCCGCGGGAGCTACACGTTCCGCGTGCATTCGAACGCGCACAAGACGCAGATCCGCCAGGCCGTCGAGGAGCTCTTCGGCGTCAAGGTCGAGCGCGTCAACGTGATCAAGGTTCAGGCGAAGCCGAAGCGCCGTGGCGTCTTCAAGGGGACGCGTCCGGCCTGGAAGAAGGCCGTCGTGCAGCTGCGCGCCGGTGACACGATCGAGATCTTCGAGGGGGCCCAGATCTAATGCCGGTCAGAAGGTTCAAGCCGACGTCGCCGGGCCGCCGCCACATGTCGGTCTCCGACTTCGCGGAGGTCACGAAGTCGAAGCCCGAGAAGGCGCTCACCGAGAAGCTCACGAAGAAGGGTGGCCGCAACAACACGGGCCGCATCACGACGCGCCATCAGGGCGGCGGGCACAAGCGCCGCTACCGGATCATCGACTTCAAGCGCACCAAGGACGGCGTGCCGGCGAAGGTCGCAGCGATCGAGTACGACCCCAACCGGTCGGCGCGCATCGCGCTCCTGCACTACGCCGACGGCGCGAAGTCGTACATCCTCGCCCCGGCAGGGGTCCGGGTGGGCTCGTTCGTGCAGTCCGGCGCCGACGCCGACATCAAGCCCGGGAACGCGCTGCCCCTGGAGAACATCCCCACCGGTACGCTCGTGCACAACGTCGAGCTCCAGCCGGCCAAGGGTGGTCAGATGGCGCGCTCGGCGGGCTCGGGCGTGCAGCTCGTTGCAAAGGACGGTGGGCATGCGACGCTTCGTCTTCCGTCCGGCGAGATGCGCCGCGTGCTGCTCACCTGCCGCGCGACCGTCGGCCAGGTCGGCAACGTCGAGCACCAGAACGTGACGATCGGCAAGGCAGGCCGCAGCCGCTGGCTGGGCAAGCGCCCGTCCGTCCGTGGATCGGCGATGAACCCGGTCGACCACCCGCACGGCGGCGGCGAGGGCAAGTCGAAGGGCGGCCGTCACCCGGTCACCCCGTGGGGCGTGCCGACGCTCGGCAAGCGCACCCGCTCGAAGCACAAGGCATCCGACAAGTTGATCGTGCGCGGCCGTCGCCGCGGGAAGGACAAGCGCTAATGAGCGTAATCTCGATGGAGCTCATCAAGAGCGAAGGTGCCGGCTTCGCCGGCACCGGGAGCGGGTCATGAGTCGCAGTTCGAAGAAGGGGCCTTTCGTCGAGGAGCGGCTGCTCGCGCGCATCCAGAAGATGAACGACTCGGGCTCCAAGAACATGATTCGCACCTGGTCGAGGACGTCGACCGTGTTCCCCGACATGGTCGGGCACACGATCGCGGTCCACGACGGCCGCAAGCACGTCCCGGTGTTCATCTCCGAGCAGATGGTCGGGCACAAGCTCGGCGAGTTCGCTCCGACACGTCACTTCCGCGGCCACGCCGGCGACCAGAAGACACAGGTGAAGAAGCGCTGATGGCTGCTGTCGACTCAGCTCGCACGGTTCAGGCAACGGCGAAGTTCGTCCGCATCTCGCCGCGCAAGGCGCGGCTCGTGACGGACAACATCCGCGGGCGCAGCGTGCCCGAGGCGCGCACCATCCTCGCGTTCACCGAGCGCGCGGCGGCCATCGAGGTCGAGAAGGTGCTGCGCTCGGCCGTTGCGAACGCCGAGTCGAATCCAGAACTGCACTGGAACGGCGACGACCTCGTCGTCGCAGCCGTCTTCGTCGATGAGGGCCCGACCCTGAAGCGCTGGCGCGCCCGCGCCCGCGGCCGGGTCGCCCGCATTCGCAAGCGGACGTGCCACATCACCATCCAGGTCGCGCAGGATGCTTCCGCGGCGGCTCCCGCCGTCGTCGAGAAGCCCAAGCGGACGCCACGCAGGAAGAAGACCGAGGAGACGGGTAGCTAATGGGACAGAAAGTTCATCCCGGCGGTCTGCGTGTCGGCGTCATCCACGACTGGAAGTCGAACTGGATGGTCGGCAAGAAGGAATTTGCAGGCGCGCTGATCGAGGACATCAAGATCCGCGAGCACATCCTCAAGAAGCTGTCGCACGCGGGGTTGTCGGACATCCTGATCCGCAAGGACAAGCAGCGGATCACGATCGACATCTACACCGCGCGCCCCGGCATCGTCATCGGCAAGTCCGGTGTCGAGGTGGACGCGCTGCGCAAAGAAGTGCACGCGATGACCCAGAAGAACGTGCACATCAACATCAACGAGATCAAGCGGCCCGAGCTCGATGCGAAGCTCGTCGCGCAGTCGATCGCGGAGCAGCTGCAGAACCGGGTGTCGTTCCGGCGCGCCATGAAGCGCTCGCTCGCATCGGCGATCCGCTCGGGCGCCGCGGGGGTCAAGGTGCAGTGCTCGGGCCGCCTCGGCGGCTCGGAGATGAGCCGTTCGGAGCAGTACTCCGAGGGCCGCGTTCCGCTGCACACGATCCGCGCCGACATCGACTACGGCTTCGTCGAGGCCAAGACCCCGACCGGCCGCATCGGCGTCAAGGTCTGGATCAACAAGGGCGAGATCATGCCGGAGGGCTACGGCGGCATTCCGGGCGGGGGCAAGGAGACGCGCCTCGGCGACCAGGACACGGCACGCCGCCGCGGCGGCGTCACCGAGGGACTCGGCGCCTCGCGCGAGTCCGGCCGCAACCGCAACCAGGACCGCGAAGGTCTCGGCCCGGTGCGTCGCGGACGTCCCGGCCAGCGCGGCGGACAGAACCGCCCCGGTGGCGGCGGCGCGGGCAACCGGCCGGGCGCACCGCGCACCCGTGGCGGCGCATCGACCCGTCCGCGCACGCAGGACGCGCCGCCCGCGCAGGCTCCGGAGCCGCAGGTCGACGCCCCGACGCCGGCCGCCGAGGCTCCGCCCGAGGCGACCACACCGCCGCCGGCCGAGAAGCCGAAGGCCGCTCCCCGCAAGAAGAAAGCTGACAGCTGATGTTGCTCCCCAAGAAGACCAAGTTCCGCAAGATGCACCGCGGCCGCCGCCGGGGAACCTCGACGGGCCAGACCACGGTGCACTTCGGCGACTACGGGATCAAGGCGCTCGAGGCCGGTTGGATCACCAACCGCCAGATCGAGGCCGCCCGCATCGCGATGACGCGCAAGATCAAGCGCGGCGGCAAGGTCTGGATCAACCTGTTTCCCGACAAGCCGTTCACGAAGAAGCCGGCCGAGACGCGCATGGGGAAGGGCAAGGGCTCCCCGGAAGGCTGGGTGGCCGTGGTCAAGCCGGGGCGCGTGATGTTCGAGCTGTCGGGTGTTCCCGAGCCGCTTGCGAAGGAAGCGCTTCGCCTCGCCGCACAGAAGCTGCCGATCAAGTCCAAGTTCGTGCGACGCGAGGGCGGTGATCTCTTTGCGGGCTAGAGACCTGCGCGACTTGACCGACGAAGAGCTCGAGCATCGGCTCTCCGACACGCGCCAGGAGCTGTTCAACCTGCGGTTCCAGGCCGCGACGGGCGCGCTCGAGAACACCACACGTCTGAAGCTGGCCAAGCGTGAGATCGCACGGATCCTCACGACGCAGCACCAGCGGAACTCCAACAAGCAGAAGGTCGAGAGCTGAGCGATGGCGGACGAAGAGAAGATCGAGACAACCGAGGAAGAGACCCCCGAGGTCGAAGCCGTGGCCGAGCCCGAAGAGGTGTCTGACACCGAGGTGTCAGACACCGTTCCGGAGCCCGAGGCGACGCCCGACCCCGAGCCCGAGCCCGAGCCCGAGCCGGCAGCGCCTGCCAAGAAGCAGCGCTCGCTCAAGCACGTGCCGCGCACGGCCCGCCGCACACGCCCGAAGGTCGTCCGCGAGAAGCCGAAGACCCGCAGGCCGATCACGCGCACCGGCAAGCCGGAGTCGGAGCTCGGCCGGCGCCAGGAGCGCCGCGGCGTCGTCGTCTCCGACAAGGGCGACAAGACGATCGTCGTCAAGGTCGACGTGATCAAGAGCCATCCCAAGTACAAGAAGGTCGTTCGGTCGACGGTCAAGTTCCACGCTCACGACGAGGCGAACACCGCCGGCGTCGGCGACACGGTTCGCATCGTCGAGACGCGGCCCCTGTCGAAGCAGAAGCGATGGCGGCTCGCCGAGATCGTGGAGAAGGCGAAGTAGATGATCCAGCAGGAAACACGCCTCAAGGTCGCCGACAACACGGGTGCTCGTGAGCTACTCTGCATCCGCGTTGCGGGCGGCTCGAAGCGCCGCTACGCGCGTGTCGGCGACATCATCACGGCCACCGTCAAGGCCGCTGCTCCTCAGGGCACGGTCAAGAAGGGCGAAGTGGTGAAGGCCGTCGTCGTGCGGACGAAGAAGCCGTTCGGCCGGGACGACGGAACACTGATCTCGTTCGACGAGAACGCGGCAGTGATCATCGATGCACAGCGCAATCCGCGTGGAACGCGCATCTTCGGGCCTGTTGCCCGCGAGTTGCGTGAGAAGAACTTCATGAAGATCGTGAGCTTGGCTCCAGAGGTGCTTTAGAGATGACGACTGCAATCAAGTTGAAGAAGGGCGACACCGTCCAGATGCTGACCGGCAAGGATCGCGGGAAGCAGGGCCGGATCCTCGACGCGCGCCCGCGTGACGGCAAGGTGATCGTCGAGAACCTCAACCAGATGACCAAGCACCAGAAGCCGCGTCCGATCCGCAATGCGAGTCGCATGGGCGGCACGCAGATCGCGCCGGGTGGCCGCGTCGAGCTTGCGTCCGCCGTCGCCGTCTCGAACGTGATGCTCGTCTGCCCGACCTGCAAGCTGCCGACCCGTGTCGGCTACCACTTCAAGGAAGGCAAGGACGGCACCGTCAAGGTGCGTGTCTGCAAGCGCGCCGGTTGCGGCCAGGAGATCGACAAGTAATGGCAGCCACCGAGACCTATACCCCGCGCCTCAAGCAGCGCTACAACGACGAGCTCCGCGCTGAACTGCGCGAGCAGCTCGAGCTGGCCTCGATCATGCAGTCGCCGACGATCGACAAGATCACGCTGAACATGGGCGTCGGCGAGGGCAAGACCGACGCGAAGCAGATCGATGCAGCCCTCGAGGAGCTGACGATCATCGCCGGCCAGCGTGCTCAGGTGCGCAAGGCGCGCAAGTCGATCGCGCAGTTCAAGATCCGCGAGGGCATGCCGATCGGCGTCAAGGTGACGCTGCGCGGCGACCGGATGTGGGAGTTCCTCGACCGGCTCGTCTCGATCGCGCTCCCGCGCATCCGCGACTTCCGCGGGCTGAGCCCCGACTCGTTCGACGGCCGCGGCAACTACTCCCTCGGGATTCGCGAGCAGATCATCTTCCCGGAGATCGACTACGACAGCATCAATCAGATCCGCGGCCTCGACGTCGCGATTACCACGACCGCGACGAACGACAACGAGGCGCGCGCGCTGCTGACAGCGCTCGGCCTTCCGTTCGCCGCCGACGGAGGCAGCAGGTAAATGGCGAAGAAATCGCTGAGAGTCAAGGCCGCAAGGCCTGCGAAGTTCAAGGTCCGCAACTACACGCGCTGCAACCGCTGCGGTCGTCCGCGCGCCGTCTTCAAGAAGTTCGGGCTCTGTCGTATCTGCCTGCGGGAGCTCGCCCACCAGGGCGTCATCCCCGGCATGACCAAGAGCTCCTGGTAGGAGGAACAGTGCTCACCGATCCCGTCGCCGACATGCTCACGCGCATCCGCAACGCCAACAAGGCGCTGCACGACAACGCCGAGATGCCGACCTCGAAGCTGAAGGTCGAGATCGCCCGCATCCTCAAGGAGGAGGGTTACATCCGCGACTTCCACGTCTCGGACGCAGGCACCCACCCGACTCTGGTCGTCGAGCTCAAGTACGGCCGCGGCCGCGAGCGCGTCCTCTCCGGCCTCAAGCGCGTGTCCAAGCCCGGCCGGCGCATCTACGCCGGCAAGGATCGCCGCCAGCGCGTGCTGGGCGGCATGGGCATCGCGATCATGTCCACCTCCCGCGGCGTCGTCACGAGCCGCACCGCCGAGGCCGAAGGCATCGGCGGCGAAGTCATCTGCTACGTCTGGTAGCCACACATGTCTCGCATCGGAAAACGGCCAATTGAAGTCCCAGCAGGCGTGATCGTCTCGATCGACCCTGGTCGCGTCACGGTGTCCGGGCCGAAGGGCGAGCTGCGCCAGGACGTTCCTCAGCGCATGCAGATCGCACAGGACGAGTCCGTCATCACCGTCACGCGCCCGACCGAGCGCGGCGAGGATCGGGCGCTGCACGGCCTGACGCGGACGCTGATTGCCAACATGGTCGAGGGCGTCACCCAGGGCTTCGAGAAGCGGCTCGAGATCCAGGGCGTCGGCTACCGCGCCGCGCTGGCCGGAACCGACCTCGAGCTGCAGGTCGGCTACTCCCATTCCGTGAAGATCAAGCCGCGGCAGGGCATCGAGTTCGAGGTGCCGATCCCGACCCAGGTGGTCGTGCGCGGCATCGACAAGCAGGCGGTCGGCCAGACCGCCGCCGAGATTCGCAAGGTGCGGCCGCCGGAGCCGTACAAGGGCAAGGGCATTCGCTACGAGGGCGAGCACGTTCGCCGGAAGGTCGGGAAGCGCGCATGAACGTAGGCTTGACGGAGTTCATCAGGAGCGAAGGCGCCGGCTTCGCCGGTGCCGGGAGCGGGAGATGAGTCAACTTACGGTTCGCGAAGCGCGCCTGCGCCGGCATCGCCGGGTGCGCGGGAAGGTCCGCGGCTCGGCCGAGCGTCCCCGCCTGCTCGTGTTTCGCTCCAACCGCGGAGTCTTCGCGCAGCTGATCGACGACGACGCCGGCCGCACGCTGGCCGCTGCGTCGTGGCTCGAGCTGCCGAAGTCGTTCAAGGGTGACAAGACGGAGCAGGCTGCCGAAGTCGGCAAGCGGCTCGCCCAAGCGGCGAAGAAGGCGGGCGTCGAGAGCGTCGTCTTCGATCGCGGCGGCTACCTGTATCACGGTCGCGTCAAGGCACTCGCCGAAGGCGCGCGCGAAGGAGGACTGAGCTTCTAGTGTCAATCGACGTGCAGGAGACCCGCGAGCTCAAGGAGCGCGTGGTCGAGATCAATCGCGTCGCCAAGGTCGTCAAGGGCGGCCGGCGCTTCTCGTTCACGGCGCTGGTCGTGATCGGCGATGAGGTCGATCGTGTCGGCGTCGGCTATGGGAAGGCGCGCGAGGTGCCGCTGGCCATCTCGAAGGCGGTCGACGACGCGAAGAAGAACATGTTCACCGTGCCCAAGCACGGGCAGACGATCACCCACGAGTCGCTCGGGCGCTTCGATGCAGCCCGCGTGCTCCTGCGGCCGGCCTCGCCCGGCACCGGCGTCATCGCCGGTGGCGGCGTGCGCGCCGTGCTCGAGCTCGGCGGCATCAAGGACGTGCTGGCGAAGTCGCTCGGCACCACGAACCCGATCAACATGCTGAAGGCGGCGGAGCAGGCGCTTCGCCAGCTGCGGCGCCCTGAGGAAGTCGCCAAGGCCCGTGGCAAGCAGATCAGCGAGGTCCTGCCGTACAAGAAGCCCGAGGTTCCGGAGGCCGAGGAGGTGAGCACGAGTGTCGAAGTTGAAGCTGACGCAGGTGCGTAGCCAGATCGGCCAGTCGGAGCGCCACCGCGGCACGCTGCG
The DNA here is from genome assembly GCA_963703445.1 of uncultured Thermoleophilia bacterium. Taxonomy (GTDB): domain Bacteria; phylum Actinomycetota; class Thermoleophilia; order Gaiellales; family Gaiellaceae; genus PALSA-600. The sequence goes on from CAVPEK010000008.1 coordinate 157,283, forward strand.
GGCGCTCGGCCTGGGGCGGATCGGCAAGACCAACGAGATCGACGACTCCCCGGTCCTGGCAGGCATGCTGCGCAAGGTGCGCCATCTCGTGAAAGTCGAGGAGTCCTAGGTCATGGCCGGCGATCTGAACCTGTCGAACCTGCAGCCCGCTCAGCCCCGCACCGACCGCAAGCGCGTCGGCCGCGGTCTCGGCTCGGGCAAGGGGCGCTATTCCGGCCGCGGGATCAAGGGCCAGAAGTCGCGCGCGGGCTCGCACGCGATGCGCGCGGGCTTCGAGGGCGGCCAGATGCCGCTGCACATGCGCACGGCGAAGCTCCGCGGTAACACCTCGGCCGACGCGATGCCGATCGGCCCCTTCCGCACGTACTCGCAGCCGGTCAACCTGCGGGATCTCGAGGCGCGCTTCGAGCCGGGCGAGGAGGTGACGCCGGAGTCGCTGAAGGCGAAGGGCCTGATCCGCTCGATCCGCAAGGACGTGAAGCTGCTCGGTGTCGGGGAGCTGACCAAGAAGCTGACGATCACGGTGCATGGCGCATCGGCGACCGCCCGTGAAAAGGTCGAGGCCGCCGGCGGCTCGCTGACCGTGCTCAAGGAACAGAAGCCCAGGAAGCCGAAGAACATGAAACGGCGCCCCGAGGGCAGGACGAAGGACACCACGGAGGACTCCGCGCAGGACGCCGAGGCCCCTGCCGCAGAGCCCGCAGAAGGCGAGGGCTCCTAAGCCTTGCTGTCCTGGCTCGCCAATGCGTGGCGGGTCCCGGAGCTCCGGCGCCGGCTCCTGTTCACGGCAGGGATCCTTGCGCTCTACCGCATGGGCTCGTGGATGCCCGCGCCGGGCGTCGACTCAGCCCAGATCGAGAGCTTCTTCAACGGCCGCGGCGGCTCGCTGCTCGGGCTGCTGAACCTCTTCTCCGGCTCGGCGCTCTCGCGATTCTCGATCTTCGCGCTCGGGATCATGCCGTACGTCACGGCGTCGATCATCCTGCAGCTCCTCACGGTGGTGATCCCGCAGCTCGAGGCGCTCCAGAAGGAGGGCGAGGCGGGGTACGCCAAGATCAACCAGTACACGCGCTACCTGACCGTCTTCCTGGCCGCGGCACAGGCAACCGGATACGCGTACCTGTTCCACACCCAGGGAGCACTGCCGGCCAACCCGGGCCGTCTCGTGCTGATCGTGGTCACGCTGACGGCAGGCACGATCGTGCTGATGTGGTTCGGCGAGCTGATCACGAAGCGCGGTATCGGCAACGGCATCTCGCTGCTGATCTTCGCGTCGATCCTGACCTCCATGCCGCAGGGGATCAACGCCTGGCTCAACGGCGGCGCGGTCGAGAAGCTGTTCTTCCCGTTGATCGCCATCGGCATCGTGGTCGCGGTCGTCTTCGTCCAGGAGGGCCAGCGGCGCATTCCGATCCAGTACGCGAAGCGCATGGTCGGCCGCCGCCAGACCCAGGGCGGCGCGACCTACATGCCGCTGCGCGTGAACATGGCGGGCGTGATCCCGGTGATCTTCGCGGCGGCGCTGCTGGCGCTCCCGCAGACGGTCTCGTCGTTCGCACCGTCGTCCTCGGTGTGGATCAACACACACTTCGCACCGTCGTCGTGGACGTACCTCGCCGTCGAGACCGTGCTGATCATCGTCTTCACCTACTTCTACACCGCGGTTCAGTTCAACCCGGTCGACCAGGCCGACAACCTGCGCAAGTACGGCGGCTACATCCCCGGCATCCGGCCCGGGCCGCCGACCGCGCAGTACCTCGACCGGGTGCTGACGAGGCTGACGCTGCCGGGCTCGCTGTTCCTCGCCATCGTCGCCGTCCTGCCGTCGATCTTCATCAAGCACTTCGGCTTCTCGCAGGCAACCTCGCGCGCGCTCGGCGGCACCTCGGTGCTGATCGTCGTCGGCGTGGCGCTCGACACGATGCGCCAGATGGAGTCGCAGATGATGATGCGCTCCTACGAGGGCTTCCTGCGGTGAATCTCCTCGTCCTCGGCCCGCAAGGGGCCGGCAAGGGCACGCAAGCCAAGCGCATCGCTTTGGAGTACGGGATTCCGCATGTCTCGACGGGTGACATGTTCCGCGCCGCGCAGGCCGAGGGCACCGAGTTCGGCAAGCAGGTCGGCGAGATCATGGCCGCCGGCCGGCTCGTGCCCGACGAATTGACGATCGCGATGATCGAGGAGCGCCTCTCGCAGCCGGACGCGCAGGGAGGGTTCGTGCTCGACGGCTTCCCGCGCAACCTGGCGCAGGCCGAGGCGCTGGACCTCATGCTCGGCGGAATCTCCCGTGGCCTCGACGCGATTCTGTTCTTCGACGTGACCGACGAGGTCGGTATGCAGCGGGCGCTCGAGCGTGCGCACGTGGAGGGCCGCGCCGACGACACGCCCGAGTTGATCAAGAGACGGCTCGACATCTACCACTCCGACACCGAGCCGATCGTCGAGCACTACCGCACCACCGGCAAGCTCGTTCCCTTGCACGCCGACCGCTCGATCGACGAGGTCTGGTCGGAGATCTCCGATTCGCTGCAGGTGGTCGCGTGATCATCCGCAAGTCGGCCCAGGAGATCGAGACGATGGCGCGGGCCGGGAAGGTGGTCGCCGAGGCGCTGGCCCTCATCGAGGAGCAGCTGCAGCCGGGCGTCACCACGGCCGAGCTCGACGACTTGGCCGACGAGTTCATCCGCTCACACGGCGGCGTGCCGACGTTCAAGGGCTACAAGGGATATCCGGCCGCAACGTGCCTTTCGCCGAACTCGATGGTCGTCCACGGGATCCCCGGCCCGCTGAAGCTCCAGGACGGCGACATTCTGTCCGTCGACGTCGGCGTGACGCTGGACGGGTTCGTCGCCGATTCGGCCTGGACCTACGCGGTCGGATCGATCTCGGCCGAGGCGCAGCGGCTGCTCGACACGTGTCAGGCGGCCCTCGAGGCCGGGATCCGGGAGGCGCGTCTCGGCAATTCGATCGGCGACATCTCGCAGGCGGTCCAGGTCGTCACCGAGGACGCCGGCTACAGCGTCATCCGGAGCCTGGTCGGTCACGGGGTCGGCAGGTCGATGCACGAGGATCCCCAGGTCCCGAACTTCGTCTCGACCTACCGCGGCCCCGAGCTCAAGGAGGGCATGACGATCGCGATCGAGCCGATGATCACGGCGGGCGGCCCCGACGTGTACATCCACGACGACGAGTGGTCGATCTCGACCACGGACGGCTCGCTGGCCGCGCATTTCGAGCACACGGTCGCCGTGACGGCGGCCGGGCCGAGGATCCTCACAGGCGGAGGGGTCCTGGTACCATGACGACCCGCGCTGCGAGGCGTCTAGCCGCGCGCGCCCTTACCACGTCTTCGAGGAACTCTGAATGAAAGTCAGACCTTCAGTCAAGCCCATGTGCGAGCGCTGCCGCGTGATCAAGCGGCACGGACGGACCATGGTCATTTGCACGAATCCTCGCCACAAGCAGCGTCAGGGGTAGATCACAACACATGGCACGTATCGCAGGCGTCAACCTGCCGAACCAGAAGCGGCTCGAGATCGGGCTGACCTACATCTTCGGCATCGGCCAGCCGACGGCGCAGAAGATCTGCGACGCGCTCGGCCTCTCGCGGGACACGAAGGTCCGCGACCTCACCGAAGACGAGGTCGCGAAGCTCCGCGACTACATCGACCAGAACGAGCAGGTCGAGGGTGACCTGCGCCGCGAGCGCACCCAGGCGATCAAGCGGCTGTCCGAGATCGGGGCGTACCGCGGGCTGCGGCACCGGCGCAACCTCCCGGCGCGCGGCCAGCGCACGAAAACCAACGCGCGCACGCGCAAGGGGCCGAAGAAGACCGTCGGCCGCGGGAAGAAGGCGAAGTAATGGCACCCCCTCGCAGAGCAGCGACCACGCGCGGTCGCACACGCCGCCGCGTTCGCAAGAACATCGCGATCGGCCAGGCGCACATCAAGACGTCGTTCAACAACACGATCGTGGCCCTGACCGACAAGGACGGGAACGTCATCGTGTGGGAGTCGGCCGGCTCGGCCGGGTTCAAGGGCTCCCGCAAGTCGACTCCCTTCGCCGCCCAGGTGACCGCCGACGCCGCTGCCCGCAAGGGCATGGAGCACGGCCTCCAGAAGGTCGAAGTGTTCGTCAAGGGGCCGGGCTCCGGCCGCGAGACGGCGATTCGCTCGCTGCAGGCGGCGGGGCTGGAGATCCTCGGAGTGAAGGACGTCTCGCCGCAGGCACACAACGGCGTCCGCCAGAAGAAGCGGAGGCGCGTGTAGTGGCTCGCGATCGTTCACCGAAGTGCAAGCAGTGCCGCCGTGAGGGCATCAAGCTCTTCCTGAAGGGCGAGCGCTGCCTGACCGAGAAGTGCGCCATCGAGCGCCGCTCGTATCCGCCGGGCGAGCACGGCCGCGGCCGCATCAAGCAGAGCGAGTACCTGTTGCAGCTGCGCGAGAAGCAGAAGGCGCGCCGCTACTACGGCCTCCTCGAGACCCAGTTCCGCACGTACTACGAGAAGGCCAACAAGCAGGGTGGCATCACCGGCGACAACCTGCTGCGGATGCTCGAGACCCGTCTCGACAACGTCGTCTACCGGCTCGGGTTCGCGGCATCGCGGGCTCAGGCGCGCCAGCTCGTTCGCCACGGGCACTTCTCCGTGAACGGGCGCCGCGTGAACATCCCGAGCTACCAGGTCAAGCCTGACGACCTGGTCTCGCTGAAGACAGGGTCCGGCGCGGAGCAGATCGTCCGTGACGCGACCGACCTCACCGCCGCTGTCGCCCCGTGGCTCCAGGCAGACCACGACGGGCTGAGCGGGACCGTCTTGAAGTGGCCGGAGCGTGCCGAGATCGACACCCCGGTTTCCGAACAGCTGATCGTCGAGCTCTACTCGAAGTAGTTCGAATACTTCGTTAGCGCTCGCAAAGAAAGGACACAAATTGGCAGTACGCGCGACCGATTTCCAGGTGCCGAAGATCACGCACGAGGAAGTGAACGAGAATCGTGGCGTCTTCGTGATCGAGCCCCTCGATCGTGGCTTCGGCTACACGTTCGGCAACTCGCTGCGCCGTGTGCTCCTCTCCTCCCTGGAGGGTGCCGCGGTCACCTCGGTGAAGATCGAGGGCGTCGCGCACGAGTTCACGACGCTTCCTGGCGTCCGCGAGGACGTCACCGACATCATCCTCAACCTGAAGCAGCTCGTCTGCATCCTCCACGGCGAGTCGCCGGAGGTGGAGGTTCGGCTGACGAAGCGCGGTGAGGGAGTGGTCACGGCCGCCGACATCGAGGCACCCGCCGACCTCGAGATCCTGAACCCGGACCTCGAGATCGCGAACCTGTCGTCGAAGGGCCGCCTCGAGGTCACGCTCACGATCGGCCGCGGTCGCGGCTACGTGCCGGCCGAGGGCAACCGCGGCCAGGCGCACACGATCGGCGTCATCCCCGTCGACTCGATGTTCTCGCCGATCAACCGCGTCGCCTACGACGTGGAGGCAGCCCGCGTCGGGCAGCGCACCGACTACGACAAGCTGATCCTCGACGTGACGACGAACGGCTCGATCGATCCGAAGGACGCGATCGCGCAGGGCGCCGAGATCCTCATCCGCCAGCTGGCGATCTTCACCGACCTCGAGAAGATCGAGGGATACGGCGAGTCCGCTGCCCCGTCGTCCGACGGTGTCGGCGAGGCCGCAGGCGTCTCGCTCGCCGGCGGGATGGAGAACTTCCCGATCGAGGAGCTCGAGCTCGGCGTCCGTTCGTACAACTGTCTCAAGCGCGTCGGCATCGAGACGATCGGCGACCTCGTCACCAAGTCGGAGTCGGAGCTTGCTGCGATCCCGAACTTCGGCAAGAAGTCGATCGAAGAGGTCAAGGAGACGCTGCAGCAGCACGGTCTCAACCTGCGCGGCGGCGGGAACGGCGCGGAATAACAGTGCGTCACGCGCGCTCAGGGAAGAAGCTCGGCCGCGACTCGGCGCACCGCAAGGCGCTCTACTCGAACCTTGCCGGTGCGCTGATCGAGCACGGCCGGATCAAGACGACCGTCACCAAGGCGAAAGCAGTGAAGCCGATCGCCGAGCAGATGATCACGCTCGGGCGCCGCGGCGACCTGCATGCACGCCGCCAGGCGACGGCTTTCCTGCGCTCCCGCGACGTCGTGCACAAGCTGTTCGCCGACGTCGCTCCGCTCTTCAAGGATCGCCCAGGCGGCTACACGCGGATCGTGAAGATCGGCCCGCGCCAGGGCGACGCGGCGGAGATGGCCTACCTCGAGCTCGTCAACGAGGAGTACGTCGCCGCCCAGCGCGAAGAGCGGACACCCGAGCCGGTCGCGGCTGCAGTCGAAGAGCCCGTCGACGAGGCGCACGAGGCCGAGGCGGACGCCGAGGAGGCGCCGGAGGTCGAGGCCGACGCGAGCGACGAGGCCGAGGGCGAAGCAGAGCCCGAGGTCGAATCAGCCGGCGAAGCCGACGAAAGCACCGACGACGGCGATGGCAGTGCCGCCGACGACGAGGTTCAGTAGCGATTTCGCGAAGCTCGTCTCGAAGAACCGCCACCGAATCACCGCCAGCCCGACCAGCTCGAACCCGACCACGACCGCCGCGGTCACGATTGCCGCGTGGTAGTTCGGGATCAGGAACGGCAAGGTGTGAAGGATCCCCCCGAGGAACGTCCCGGCGCCGGTGATCAGGCCGCGCGTGATGGGGCTCCCGCGCCCTGTGAGCTCTCCTGTGTCCGACAGGCCCTCGCTGTAGGCCATCGAGATGGCCGCGCCAACCGCGGTCGCGAGACCGGCTATGAAGGCCGCGTGCGGGTTGTGCGTGTAGATCGCGATGCCGAAGATGGGCGCCAGGGTCGAGAGCGAGCCGTCGATCAGGCCCACCATCGCCGGCTGCACCCGCTGCAGCAGGAAGCTGTGGCGATCGGACATGAGCAGAGTATAACAAGGCGATGACAAGTGACTAGAGCATCAGGCACTCCTTACAAGTATCGTCAGGTGCCCCTGACGAGCGCGCCGCTCGTACGAGGGACCGCACGGTGAGGCTCAAGCTGACGATCGAGTACGACGGCACCGGCTTTCGCGGCTGGGCGAGGCAGCCCGCCGCGCGCACGGTCGAGGGCGAGTTGCGCAGAGCGCTCGCAGAGCTCTACAGCAGCTGCAGCGAGCTGACCGTCGCCGGTCGGACCGACACCGGCGTGCACGCGCTCGCGAACGTCGTCTCGGTCGATGTGCTCGGAGGCCCGCCGGCCGAACGAGCGGCCCTGGCGTTGAACACGGTTCTGCCCGACGACGTCGCCGTGACGACCGTCGAGGAGGCGCTCGACGAGTTCAGCGCCCGCTTCGACGCGCGGGCGAGGTCGTATCGCTACCGGATCTGGCGGCGGCGCGAGCGCTCGGTGTTCGAGGCCAGGCGGTCACTCTGGTGGCCGCGTCCGGTCGATCTCGCCGCGCTGAACGACAACGCCAGGGTGCTGCTCGGCGAGCACGACTTCCGGGCGTTCACTCCCGCCGAGACCCAGCATCACGGCTTCGTGCGGACGGTGCACGCGGTGCAGTGGGTCGAGGCGGGGGAAGCCGTGATCGCATTCGAGATCACGGCCAACTCGTTCTTGCGGCACATGGTGCGGACGCTTGTCGGCTCGATGCTCGAGGGCCGCGACCTCGCCGGGCTGCTCGAGGGACGCCCGCGGAGCGAAGCCGGCGCCACCGCGCCGCCACACGGCCTCTACCTCACACACGTGTCCTATCGAGACACGGCCGGGGTCTGACCCCGCATGTGACGACCCCAGCATGTGACCGCGAGCCTGCTCGCTACGATCGAGCGCGTGCGCTTTCCGGTCGTTCTCTTCGATCTCGACGGCACCGTGATCGACTCCGGCGCGATCATCCTTGCGTCGATGCGCCACGCTGCCGAGACCGTCGTCGGAGGCGAGTGGAGTGACGACGACCTGATGAAGGCCGTCGGCGGGCCGGGTCTAGAAGCGCAGATGGTCGCGCTCGATCCGGACCGCGTCGACGAGCTCGTGAGCGTCTACCGGGCGCACAACGAACCGCTGCACGACACGCTGGAGTTCTGCGGTGACATGGACGTGGTGCTCGCCCGGCTCAAGGAGCGCGGCCACCGGCTCGGAATCGTCACGGCCAAGCGCCGCCTCACCGTCGAGCTTGCCTTCGCGAAGCTCCCGTTCGAGCATCTTGTCGAAACGGTCGTGGGCGGCGACGAGACGGTGCACCACAAGCCACATCCGGAACCGCTGCTGCTCGCGCTCGAGCGCCTGGGTGTCGGCGCGGCCGACGCCGCCTATGTCGGGGACTCGCCGTTCGACATGCAGGCTGCAAAGGCAGCGGACCTGTACGCGATCGGCGTCAGCTGGGGTCGCATCCACGCGGCCGAGAAGCTGGTCGAGGCCGACATCATCGTCGATCGCCCGGAGGAGCTTCTTGAGCTCGTCTAGGGCCGCCGAGCTGCGTGACCAGCTGAACCGCTGGCTGCACGAATACCACGTGCTCGACGACCCGTCGGTCGACGACGCCACGTACGACCGCGCCTACGACGAGCTCGAGGAACTCGAGCGCAAGCACCCGGAGCTGGTGACGCCGGACTCACCGACCCAGCGTGTCGGCGCGCCCGCCTCGACGAAGTTCCAGAAGGTTCGGCATCTGACTGCGATGGGCTCGCTCGAGAAGGTGACGACCGACGAAGCGATCGAGAAATGGGCGGAAGACGTGCACAAGCGCCTCGGTGAAGCCGCCTCCGTCGCCTACGTGCTCGAACCGAAGATCGACGGTCTCGCGATCAACCTGACCTACGAGAACGGTGTCTTCGCCCGCGGTGCGACGCGCGGCGACGGTGAGGTCGGCGAGGACGTGACCGTCAATCTGCGCACGATCCCGGCGATTCCGTTGCGGATGCTCGGCGGCGATGCCCCTCGGCTGATCGAGGTGCGCGGCGAGGTGTACATGCCGCTCTCCGGCTTCCGCGAGCTGAACGAGCGGCTCGTCGCCGAGGGGAAGAAGCCGACACCGAACCCACGCAATGCCGCCGCAGGCTCGCTGCGGCAGAAGGATCCGTCGATCACCGCCAACCGTCCTCTGTCGTTCTGGGCCTACGGCATCGGCGCGCACGACGGTGTCGAGCTCGCATCGCACTGGCGGACGCTGGAGTGGCTGCGCGGTCACGGCTTCCCGATCAACCCGTTCGCCGAGCGTCTCGAATCGGTGGCGGAGGTCGCGGAGCGCTGTCGCGTGTGGGAGCACCGTCGAACCGAGCTCGACTACGAGATCGACGGGATCGTCGTCAAGGTCGACGAGTACTCGCAGCAGGAGCGGCTCGGCGCGCTGCATCAGCGCCCTCGCTGGGCGCGAGCGTTCAAGTGGGCACCGATGACGGCGACGACGCGACTGGAGAAGATCATGATCCGTGTCGGCCGCACAGGGGCGCTCAACCCCTGGGCCGTGCTCGCGCCGGTAGAGGTCGGCGGCGTGACGATCTCGCGGGCGACGCTGCACAACGAGGAAGACATCAACCGCAAGGACATCCGTGAGGGCGACGACGTGATCGTCCAGCGGGCAGGCGACGTGATCCCGCAGATCGTCGGGCCGGCCGGCCCGCACAAGCGAGGGACGAAGGCGTTCAAGATGCCAACCCACTGTCCGCTCTGCGGGGTCGAGGTCGTCAAGCCCGAGGGCGAGGCGATGCATCGCTGCCCGAACCGCGCGTGCCCTTCACGCGGTCTCGAATCGCTGATCAACTGGGTTCAGGCAGCCGCCGACATCGACGGCGTCGGCGAGCAGCTCGTGCGCCGATTGTGGGAGCTCGGCCTCGTCCGTTCGCTGCCGGAGCTCTACCGGCTCACGAAGGAAGAGCTGCTCGAGCTCGACGGCTTCGCCGAGATCTCGGCGACGAACACGATCAACTCCATCGCGGCATCCAAGGAGATCCCGTTTCGCCGCGTGCTCTTCGGCCTCAACATTCCCGACGTCGGTTGGGTGACGGCACAGAACCTCGCTCGCCATTTCGGGAACGTCGACCGTCTCGCTACGGCGTCCCAGGAGGAGATCATCGAATGCGAAGGCATCGGGCCCGAGCGCGCCGAGGCGATCGCCGAGTGGTTCGCCGACGACGACAACAGCCGGCTCGTCGCGGAACTGCGTGAGCTGGGCCTTCGATTCGAATCCGGCGACGAGGACCGGCCGGTCGAAGGCCCGCTCACGGGCACGCAGTACGTCGTCACGGGCACGCTCGAGTCGTTCTCCCGTGAGGAGGCGCGTGCAGCGTTGGAGGCGCTGGGTGCAAAGGTCTCCGACAACGTGTCGAAGAAGACGACAGGCGTGATCGTGGGCGAGAGCCCGGGCTCGAAGGTCGCGAAGGCCGAGAAGGCGGGCGTGCCGCTGCTCGCCGAGGACGACCTCAAGGCCCTCGTCGGGCGCTAGTGCACCGACGCGAGCGCGCTCGCGAAACGGTCCTGTGCCCGCTGCGCCGGGCGAGTCGCGATCGGCTGCCCGTTCTGAAGCACCGAAAATGCGTAGCGGCTGCCGGCATAGCCCGACAGGGCCGAGGCCTCGTCGGTCGTGCCGGTCTTCGCGTGCACCGCGCCTCGGGCCGGCCTCAACTCCATCCGGTGCTCGAGCGTTCCGTTCACGCCCGCGACCGAGAGGGCGGCCCAGAACGGATGGTGGAGACCCGGGTCGCGCCAGGCCGAGACGAGGATCGACGCGAGCGCCTGGGCGGTCAGCCGATCGTCGAGTGAGAGGCCGGAGCCGTCGACGATGCGGACACCGGCGAGCGGCACGCCGTAGGCTGCCAGCGTGCTGCGCACGACCGCTGCGCCCGTCGCTGTCGTGCCGTTCTTGCCGATCTCGGCGCCGAGCTCCTTCAGCATCAGCTCCGCCGTGAAGTTGTCGCTCTCACGGTCCATCTCCTGGAGGATCGCCGGCAACGGTGCGGACTCGACCTGGGCGAGCGCCGTCGAGCCTGTTGGGGCTCGTCCGAGGCCGACGCTGCCGCTCGCGATGCCGTGGCGACGCAGCGCCCGGCGCAGCTGTCCGGCCGCAGCAAGCGCTGGACGCAGCGCGACGTGGTTGTCGTACACCGCACGATCGACGACCAGCGCGGAGAGCGGCGGGGACTCGCTGATGTAGAAGTCCGGCTTCCAGCCCGGCGCGGTTCGGCGTGCGTCGAACCATGACTCGTCGCCGAGCACCCGGCCCGAGATCTGAGTGATCCCGAGAGCCCCGATCTGGGCTGCGAGCCGATTGATCCCGCCCGACGTGAGCGTTGGGTCGCCGAATCCCTTCAGGAAGATGTCGCCCTGCCACGTCGCGCCGATCTGCCGGCCACGGCCGAGGACCTCGGTGCGAAAGCGATACGACGTTCCCAGTTCGCGCAGGGCCGCGAACGTCACGGGCAGCTTCTCGTTCGACGCAGGCGCAAGCGACAGGTCGGAGTTGCGCATGAACAACGGCTTGCCGGTGGTCAGGTCGACCGCCACCGCCGCGGAGGTGTCCTTCGGGTAGCCCGGGACGGCGAGTGCCTGTGCGAGGCGCGCCGTGAGCGGCAGCGTCGCAGTGCGCGCCGCCGGCGCCAGGACGAGCAGGAGCGCCACAGCTGCAAGACCCCTCCGCACTCGCGTCATTGTGACCGAGCGAGCGGCGGGCTGGGCCTTGCCCGGCCGGGGAATGGGCCGCACGGCCCTTGCCGGGCTCCCGCGGTCATCCGAGAATCGAGCACGGTGGGCATGACCGACCTTCTCGACCGGATCTCGGCGCTGCTCGGCGGCCAGACGCGCGACCTCGATGAGATCGAGGGCACCCTCACGGACGGTTACGCCAAGGCGCTGTCACTCGAGGCAGAAAGCTGGCGGCTCGAGCGGCGTGTGGCGGTGCTCAGCCAGGAGATCGAGCAGGGCGACATTCGTCACCAACGCGCGCGAGCTCGCAGACGTAGCGAGACGGCTCGAACGGAACCGCGAGGACCTGGCGGAGCTGCGCCGCCTGCTCGCCGAACTGCGCCGCTGCGCGGACGACGCCCGCGTCGGCTCTCCGACGCGTTAGACGATCCCCGACCGGACGGCGTAGACGGCCGCCTGAATTCGGTTGTCGATCTGCAGCTTCATGAGAATGTTCGAAATGTGGTTCTTGACGGTCTTCGGGCTGATGTGCAGCTCGAGCGCGATCATCCCGTTGTCCTTGCCGTTCGCGATCAGCTTCAGCACCTCGATCTCGCGGTCGGAGAGCTCCGACTGGATCAACTCCGCCTCGTGCGGTGACGCGCTCGACGCGCGCACGCGCTGGAGCACCTTCGACGCGATCGCGGGCGAGACGCAGCGACTCACCGACGGCCGCGGCCTGAATCCCGCTGATCAGCTCGGTGATCGACGAATCCTTGAGGAGGTAGCCGCACGCGCCGGCCAGGATCGCATCCATTACATCGCTGTCGTTGTCCGAGATCGTCAGCACGAGCACGCGGGTGAGCGGTGCGATCATCGAGATCTGTCGTGTCGCCTCGACGCCGCTGATCCCGGGCATGTTCAGGTCCATCACGACGACGTCGGGGGCCAGCTCACGGACGGCGATAAGTGCTTCCGTTCCGTCGGCGCACTCGCCCACGACCTGCACGCCCTGGTCCTCCAGCAGATTGCGCAGACCGGTTCGGAACAGGTCGTGATCGTCGACGAGCAGGACGCGCGTCTGGAGCGCTTGCGGGTTTTCTGCTTCGTCGCTCAGCTCGACCTACCTGGGCAATCGGGACCGGAGGTCAGTGTAACCGTGCAGGTGCTAATGCAACGCGATCGTCACGATGCGACGGCCCCAGGCATTGGCCTGTGCGACTGTCGGGAACCAGAGGTCGATCGACGCCCCGACGATCGAGCCGCCCACGTCCGCAGCCACGGCGTCGCCATAGCCGGGGATCGTCATGTGCGTACCGAGCGGGATCACCGACGGATCGACCGCGACGATGCCCCAGCCGACGGGCAGACCACTGGCAGTGTTGCCCTGCAGCGCGTAGCCGGTGGCCGACACCGTGAGCTCACGGCTTCCGTGCAACGTGACGACCGCCGCGTCGCTACGCACGAACTGAGAGCTGTGCACCTGCGCTGCGTTTGCCGTTGCGACGAGATTCGAGATCTGCTGTTCCGTCAGCCTGCGTTGCGCGGACAGTGATGCGATGTACGAGCTTCTCTGTGCGCGCGTGGCTGCGAGAGACGCGGCCGTCGCCTCGGCGGCACGTGTTGCGGCTGTGAGAGCCGTCGTTCGCGCGGCAAGCCCGTGCGAGGCGCGGGCGATCTCTTTTCGAGCGCCGGCGAGCTCGCGCAGAATGTCCTCGCCCTGACCGGCGGAGCGGTTCAGGTCGTCGAGATTCGTCAACGCCGCGTCGAGGCTCGTCGAGCCGAGGACGATCTCGAGCGGCTCGACCTCGTCTTGCTCGTAGAGCACGCGGAGCCGCTGCGCCACGCGCGCCTGCGAGATGCGCGTGCTGCGCTTCGCAACGGCGAGCTGATGACGCAAGCTTCGCCGCTCCAGGCGGAGCGACTCGGCTTGCACGCGGAGCGATGCGAGCTTCGCTTGCGCGACTGCCAACCGTGTGTCGAGCGAATAGAGACCGATCACTGCGGCGCGTGACTTCGCCACGATCGCAGCATCTTGCGCCCGCAACGACCCTGCGGTCTGCGACGGATTTGCGCCACCCACCGACGGCGCCATCAGCACCGCCAGGGCGATCGCTGCGAACGGGAGTATGCGCCGTCGCGGCGTGTGTGCCTGCCCTAGCACGGGGCAGGACCGTACCACAGTCGAGCAGCAGGACAACCCTACTTCGTGCAGAAATGAACAAGTTTCGCGGAAGTTTGCGTCACTCACATTGACGCTGATCCGAACAGATTGCTAACCTCCCTCCTCGTGACGTACCGGCCCCACCCGGTGCGCCCGTCCCGCTCCCGGTCCGGGAGTTGTCATTCGTAGGCTGGGGCAGGCGCCGTACGTTCTCGCAGGGATCCTGTCTGGCCCTTTTGGTCGCAGTCCCGGCGTTTGCGGATCCTTCGATCTCATCGAAGCGAGCACAGGCGCAGCAGGTCATGGGGCAACTGCAACAGTTGTCCGACTCGCTCGAGCGTGCGCGTTCGCAATACGACGCAGCAAACGCACAGCTCGCACAGATCCAGCGCGACCTGCGCGAGAACCGTCACGAGCTGCACATCGCGAAGCACAACCTCCGCCAGAGCCAGAAAACAATCGCGAAGCGCCTCGTCACGCTCTACACGACAGATCAGTCATCGACGCTCGAGGTGATTCTCGGTGCCAGCAATCTCGACGACATGATCAATCGCATGGACAGCGCGAAGAGCGTCACCGCACTCGACACGCAAATCCTTTCGCAGGTGAAGACATTCCGGACCGCGGTGAAACGTCACGGCACGCTGCTCGCGCAGGCTCGCGCGTCACAGGCGCGAGTCGTTGCCGAGCGCGCCGCTGCGAAGCAGTCGATCGAGTCCAAGATCAACGAGCAGAACAATCTCCTCTCCTCGCTCAAGGGGCAGATCGCACAGCTGGTCGCAGCCGACGCGGCGAGGCAGTTGCAGATGGCGCGCCAGGCATCGGCGCGTCTCGCGGCTCAGCAGCGCGAGTCCCAGCAGCAGCAGTCGACCACGGTCGTCGGTGTCTCAGCGATCGCGCCGGCGGCGGAAACAGTCGTCGCGCCGCCGTCGACGCACAGCAACGTGGCCAACATCGCGCTGTCACAGCTCGGCACGCCCTACGTCTGGGCGGGCTCCGCTCCGGGCGGATTCGACTGTTCCGGTCTCGTGATGTGGGCATACGCCCAGGTGGGGGTCTCGCTCCCGCACTCGTCGTACGCGCAGTACGGCTACGGCGTCCCGGTCTCGCGTGACCAGCTCGAGCCCGGCGACCTGGTCTTCTTCGACGGTCTCGGCCACGTCGGCATCTACATCGGCGGCGGGCAGTTCGTGCACGCGCCTCACACGGGCGACGTCGTGAAGATCTCCAGCCTCGATGAGAGCTGGTACGCCGCGACCTTCGTCGGCGCGCGCCGCATTCTCTGAGCGAACGCACGAACCAGGTTCGCGAGTGAAAACGCTCCGGAGCTAGCTGTCGTACAGCGCGGCGGCCTCCTGCGCGAAGTGATCGAGGATCACCTTGCGACGGAGTTTCAGGGTCGGCGTCATCTCTTCCGCTTCGAGTGTGAACTCGCGTGGTAGCACGGTAAAACGTTTGATCTGCTCGAACCTCGAGCGTTCCGCGTTCACGCTGTCGACCGCGCCCTGGACGGCGTCGTGCACGGCCGTCTCGCTCATGTCGTGTGTCGATTCGGGGTCGACGGTGATCAACGCGGCCACGTATGGCTTGCGATCGCCGACGACGAGCACCTGCGAGATCACTCTGTGCGCCTTCAGTTCGTTCTCGAGGTTCTGCGGCGCGACGTTCTTGCCGCCGGCCGTGACGATGATGTCTTTCTTCCGGTCGGTGATGACGAGGAAGCCGTCCTCATCCAGATGTCCGACATCGCCCGTGTGCACGAAGCCCTGTTCGTCGAGCGTTTCCTTGGTCGCTTCGTCGTCGCGGTAGTAGCCGGCGAAGACGGTGTTCGAGCGAATGAGGATCTCTCCGTCGTCGGCGAACTCCAGTTCGACGCCGGGCAACGGCTTGCCCACCGTTCCGAACTTGAAGTCGCCTGCCCGGTTGACCGTCGCGGCCGTCGTGACCTCGGAGAGCCCGTAGCCCTCGAGGATCAGGATGTCGATCGCGTAGAAGAACTCCGCGATCTCGCGCGACAGCGGCGCGCCGCCCGCGTTCGCGACGCGCAGCCGTCCGCCGAGCCGGGCCTTGACCTTGGAGTAGACGAGCTTGTCGGCGAGCCGATGCTGCCACAGGAGCGTTGCCGGAACGGGCCGCTTCGCCTGCCGAAGCTTCGCGACGCGGTAACCGACCCGCATCGCCCAGTCGACGGTCGTCTTCTTTGCGCCGGTCTGGTCTGCGAACTCGCCGACGACGGCGGTGTGGATCTTCTCGTAGACCCGGGGAACGCTTGGAAAGAGATGCGGTCGCACGCGCCTCAGCTCCGCGCCGGCGCGCAGCGGGTCGGGCAGGAATGCGGTCGTGAAGCCGGTGTAGGCGGCGGAGAGATGGAGGAGGCGCCCGTAGTTGTGTGCGAGCGGCAGGTAGAGCAGCATCACGTCTCCGGGCCGGGTGAGCCGGTCTTCCATCTCATCGGCCTTCTGCACCATCGCGTAGTAGTTGCGGTGGCGGATCATGCAGGCCTTCGGCGGGCCGGTCGTCCCGGACGTGTAGATGAACGTGAAGAGCTCGTCCTCGTCGATCGAGTCCGCCCGCTCGCTCAGAGCAGTCGGGTGCTCGGCGGCGTACGTCCGTCCGCGTTCTCGCAGCGCGGCGAGCTCCGCGAACGAGATGACATGCTCGACGCCCGACCCCGCGACCTTGGCGCGCTGATCCTCGTCCTCGACGAGGACGCCGACCGCCTCCGAGTGCTCGAGGACGTACTGCGTGTCGCGAGCCGAGCTCGAGGAGTAGATCGGGGCGCCGACAGCGCCGACGAGCGCCAGCGCGAAGTCGAACAACGACCACTCGAGGCTCGTCCGCGCGAGCAGGCCGAAGGCCTGGCCCTTCTCCACGCCCAGGGCCAGTAGGCCGTTTGCGAGCTCGTCGACGGCCCGGGCGGCGTCCGCCCAGGTGACCTCGACCCACTCGCCGTCGACCTCGTGCAGGTATGCAGGGTCGGGATGCGCGGCCGCGGCCGCGTCCCGCCACAGATTCGCGATCGTCCGGGCGCGGGCCACTTCCGGGAATCTAGCCGCAGGAACAGTCGTTGCGGGGGCGAAATAGACGTGCCCTCGGCTAGGATTCTCCCTGCAGATGCGCACAACCTGGAACGGATCAGTCAGCTTCGGCCTCGTCAGCATTCCCGTCGGCCTCGCGCCTGCGACGAAGCCGGCCGCCCGCCAGTCGGACATCTCGTTCCGGCTGCTTCACCGCGAATGCCTCTCGCCGATCAAGCAGAAGCGCTGGTGCCCCGTGCACGAGCGCGATGTCGAGTCCGACGAGCTCGTCAAGGGCTGGGAGGTCGCCAAGAACCAGTTCGTGACCGTCGAGGAGGCCGACCTCGAGGCGATCGAGAAGCATGACACCTCACGCTCGATCGAGATCAGCCGGTTCGTGCGTCTCGAAGAGGTCGATCCGGTCTACTTCGATCGCACGTACTTCCTCGTTCCCGCGGGGGCCGAGGCACAGCGCCGTCCCTACGTGCTCCTGCTGGAGGCGATGAAGGATGCAGGCGTGGCCGCGCTCGGCCGGTTCGTGCTGGCCGGCAAGGAGAAGCTCTGCCTGATCCGGCCGATGGGCGACGCGCTGGCCCTCGAGACCCTGTTCATCCACGAGGACGTGAAGGACCACGCGGAGATCGACGAGGCGGTCGCGAGCTCCGAGGTGAAGGCCCCCGAGCTCGAGCTGGCCAAGCAGATCATCGCGTCGCTCGCGGCGCCGTTCGAGCCGGAAGCGCTGCGCAGCGAGTATCGGGAGTCGCTGCGCGAGCTGCTGGAGGCGAAGCTTGCAGGGCAGGAGTTCGAGCTGCCGGAGCAGGAGGAGCCCGCGCCGGTGATCGACCTGATGGAGGCGCTCAAGGCGTCGGTCGCTGCGGCGTCGAAGAAGCAGCAGCCGGCGGACGACAAGAAAAAGGCGGCACCGCGCAAGCGCGCTGCCGCCTCTTCCCGCAAATAGTCCTTCGTCTCAGTGCGACGCGGGGAATGCCCCCAGCGCATGGAGCTGAGCCTGGAACAGTGTCTTGTCGATCTTCCCTTGGTAGATCGGCACGTGCTCCTCGAGGCAGATCCTGATCACCTCGTCCCGGTCGATCCCGACCTCTTTCGAGAGCTCGTCGGGCGTCAGGTGGTTGGCCATTTCGCTCCTTCCACGAAAAAGCCCGCCGCGCACGATGCGCTAGCGGGCTTGGATCTCCAGCTTGTCTGGGCGCAGGACGGGGTTCTTCACGCGCCCCGCCTTGTCGCCGTCCAACTCATTCTGCTTCGAACCATAATCGATCCGCGTGACGGATGCGAACGATCTTCTGCCGGGCCTCACAGAACGGGGCTACGAGTACCGGGGCGCCCGGATCCGCTTCTTCACCGGCGGGGACGGGCCACCCCTGCTCCTGGTGCACGGCTTCGGCGGCGCGGCCTGGAACTTCGCCGAGCTGGCGCCGCTGCTCGAGGGACGGCGTCTGATCGTGCCCGACCTGCCGGGGCACGGAGCCTCGTCGCCCCTGCCTGCGACGACCTCGCTCCGCGGCTACGCGGACGCCCTCGCCCCGCTCCTCGAGGGGCCGACGGACGTGCTCGGCCACTCGCTCGGGGGCGTCGTCGCGCTTCGGCTTGCCGAGCGGCATCCGGCGCTCGTGCGGCGAGTCGTGCTCGCGGCGGCCGCCGGGATCTCCACCTCGACGCGCCGCGCCGAGCTCACGATCGCCTTCCTGGGCCTCGTCCAGCCGGGCCGGATCGCCGGCCGGCGGGTCGACCGGATCGCGGCCTCGCGCCTGTTACGACATGCCGTCTTCGGCCCGTTCGAGGTCTCGAACCCCGATCTGCTCACGGAGCGGGCCGTGCACGGGTTTCTGCGCGGCCCGTTGCTGCACACGGATGCGATCGGCGCCGGGCGGGCGCTCGCCGCCGACGACCCGCGCCGCGATCTCGAGCGGGTGGCCTGCCCGGTGCTCGTTCTCTGGGGCGCCCGCGACCGGCAGGTCCCGCTCGAGGACGGGTTCGAGTACGCCCGCCGCCTCCGTGCGCCGCTGCGTGTGATCGCAGACTGCGGCCACCTGCTGATCGGCGAGCGGCCGGAGGTATGCGCACGTGCTGCGCTGGAGTTCTTCGGCCGCTAACCTGTCGGGCGTCTCGGGGTGTGGCGCAGCCTGGTAGCGCGCTCCGTTCGGGTCGGAGAGGTCCGGAGTTCAAATCTCCGCACCCCGATTTACGCGGGGGAACCTGTTTCCCCCGCGTCCTCAGTCCACCACGCGCACCTTCCGCCAGGTGAGGGGCACGAACCAGAGGACGGCCCCGAGAGCCCCGCCCACCGCGAGGATCGTCGTCGGCGCGATCGCCGTCGCTGCGATGCCTGCGAGCACGAAGCCGACGGGCGTGAGGCCGATCGAGCCGAAGAAGTCGATGCTCATGACGCGCGAGAGAAGGTGCTCCGGAACGAGCTCGGTGATCAGCGTCAGCCAGGCCGAGATGCCGATCCCGATCCACAGGCCCCGCCACGCGACGGCGAGCACGGCGACCGGGTACCAGGGCGAAACCGCGAGGACGACGATTCCGAGGTCGTTGATCCCGAAGGCAGCGAAACAGATCGCGACCCGCCACCTGCGCGGATGCCAGCGTGCCCAGATCAGCGATCCGGCGACCATTCCGGCGGCCATCGCGCTGAAGAGGAAGCCGTACGCGCCGACACCGCGGTGGTAATGGGACTCGACGACGACGGGCAGCAGCGCCGTGAACGGCGACATCGCGAGCATCAGGATCACGGTCGCGGCGGCGATCCCGGTCCAGATCCACGGCACGCTGATCACGTATCGGAACCCCTCGAAGAGCTCCTTGCGCAGACCGAGCTGCACGCCCGGCTGGATCGAGCGCGGACGGGCGAGCCAGAGAGCTGCGCCGGAGACGAGGAACGACGCGGAGTCGATCGCCCACACGACCGAGGGGCCGACCGTTCCGTAGAGGCCGGCGGCGATCGCAGGCCCGACGATCGCGCTTCCGTTCCGCGCGACGCCCAGCCACGAGTTCGCGGACGGCAGGATCGGCTGCTCGACGACGAGCGGGACGATGCCGCCGAATGCAGGCTGGAAGAACCCGTCCGCGAGACCGAAGCAGACGGCGAGGGCGAAGACGGCGCCCAGGCTCAGGTGACCGGTCGCGTCGATCGCGAAGAACACGAGCATCACCACCGCACGGGCCAGGTCGGAGCCGATCATGAGGAGGCGGCGCGAGTACCGGTCGGCGAGCACACCGCCGAGGAGCAGGGTCGCCAGCATCGCGAGCGACTCGAACGCGAGCACGAAGCCGAGCGAGCTCGCCTTGCCGGTCAGGGAGGTGACGCGCCAGCCGAGCGCGACGATGAAGGCTGCGTCACCGACGAACGAGATCGTCTGCCCGCCCCAGAGCAGGCGGAAGTCACGGCTCCGGAACGCTGCGAGCGTTCCTGGGCGGGGCTCGGTCACCGCCGGAGGCTATCGTCGGCCCCGTGCTCAGAGCTGTCGTCTTCGACGTCGATTTCACGATCGCCCGACCAGGCCCGGACCTCGGCCCCGACGGTTACGTGCGCCTCGGGCGCCGCCACGGGCTCGAGCTCGATTCGACGCGCTACGAGGAGGCTCGGCGCGCGGCCTTCGCGACGTTGAAGCGCCATCCCGAGCTGGACCACGACGAAGAGATCTGGGTGCTCTTCACCGAACGGATCATCGAGGGCATGGGTGGGACGGGGGACACCTATGCCGCAGCCGTCGAGATGGAAGGCGCGTGGGCACACGCGCACCACTTCGAGCTCTACGAGGATGCGTTGCCCGTGCTCGACACCCTGCGCGCCTCGGGTCTGAAGCTCGGCTTGCTGTCGAACACCGCCCGCGACCTCGATGCGTTCGTGGCGCATCACGGCCTGACCGTCGATGCGGTGTTGACCTCTCGCGCGCACGGCAAGACGAAGCCGCACGAGACGATCTTCAACCGCATGCTCGAGCTGCTCCGCGTCGACGCGGGCGAAGCGGTGATGGTGGGGGACACGCTCGAGGACGATGTCGAAGGCGCGCTCGCGGTCGGGATGCGTGCGATCCTCGTCGACCGCGAAGGCCGCTACCCCGACGAGGGAGAGCGCCTGCCCGACCTCCGAGCGCTGCCGGCAGCGCTCGGTCTCGACCGTCTACAGTCAACGTCGTGAGTTGGCTCATCTGGGTCGTCGCGGCTGTGGCCCTGGCGATCGGCGAGGTGCTGACGCCCGGGCTCTTCTTTCTCGGGCCGGTCGCGCTCGCCGCACTGGTCGCCGCGATCGCAGCGGCCCTCGGCGCCGGCGTGCTCGGATCGTTCATCGTCTTCCTCGGGTGCTCCATTGCTTCGCTGGCGCTCCTGCGCCCGATCGCCCGCCGGCACGTGCGCATGCCGTCGCTTTCCCGGACCGGCACCGACGCGCTGGTCGGCCGCAAAGGGGTCGTCACGCACCGCACCGACGCAGTCGGCGGACGCGTTCGCATCGGCGGCGAGGAGTGGTCGGCTCGTTCGTACCTCGACGGGGAAGTCTTCGTCGAAGGCCAGACCGTCAACATCATCCAGATCGAGGGCGTCACCGCTCTCGTCGCCGAATAAGGGGGCGCCGCCTTGCTGCTGCTGATCCTGCCGATCGTGATCGTCCTGTTCGTTCTCGTCGCGCTCTGGAAGACCGTCCGCGTGATTCCCCAGGCGCGCGCCGGCGTCGTCGAGCGGCTCGGCCGCTATTCGCGCACGTTGACGCCGGGCCTGACGATCGTGATCCCGTTCGTCGATCGCGTCCGGCCGCTGCTCGATCTGCGCGAGCAGGCAGTCTCGTTCGAGCCGCAGCCGGTGATCACGGAGGACAACCTCGTCGTCAACATCGACACGGTCATCTACTTCCAGATCACCGACCCGAAGTCCGCGACGTACGAGATCGCCAACCCCGTCAACGCGATCGACCTGTTGACGGTGACGACCCTGCGGAACGTGATCGGTGGGATGACGCTCGAGGAGACGCTCACCTCACGCGAGACGATCAACGACCAGCTGCGCGGCAACCTCGACGAGGCGACCGGCAAGTGGGGGATCCGCATCCATCGCGTCGAGCTGAAGTCGGTCGATCCGCCGCCCTCGATCAAGGACACGATGGAGAAGCAGATGCGGGCAGACCGCGAGAAGCGGGCCGCCGTGCTGCAGGCGGAAGGGATCAAACAGGCAGCGATCCTGACCGCC
The DNA here is from genome assembly GCA_963703445.1 of uncultured Thermoleophilia bacterium. GTDB lineage: Bacteria > Actinomycetota > Thermoleophilia > Gaiellales > Gaiellaceae > PALSA-600. The sequence goes on from CAVPEK010000008.1 coordinate 179,268, forward strand.
GAGGGCGAGAAGCAGTCGGCGATCCTGAAGGCCGAGGGGCAGCGCCAGGCCGCGATCCTGGCCGCCGAGGGCCAGGCCAAGGCGATCGAGACCGTCTTCAAGGCAATTCACGATGGAAACCCCGACCCGCAGCTCCTCGCCTACGAGTATCTCCAGGTTCTGCCCCAGATCGCCCAGGGCGACGCGAACAAGGTGTGGGTGATCCCGAGCGAGCTGACGAAGGCGCTCGGGGGCATTTCCGACCGCCTGCTCCCCCAGGCGAGGGACGACTCGGATACAACGTAGGGGCGCAGCTGCCGATGACCCGGTAGTTGCTCTTCCCTCTGAAGCGTCTTCTCAACACCGTCTTCGTCCTCGCGGCTCTCGTGGTGACGGCTCTCGTCGTTCGCCATTTCGCGCGATCGGGCTGGCCGCTCCACCACGCGAACTTCTGGCTCGTCGGGCTCGCCGGGGTGATCCTGCTGGGTGCATACGCCGCGAAGGCCTGGGGCTGGCAGAGGTTGTTCCGGAGCGGTGAGCGCCCCGCGGTGCTCACGCTCGCGGCTGCGGGTGGAGCTGCCTCGGTCGGCGGCATCGCCCTACCGGGCCGGTGCGACGAGGTGATCCGGGTCGCGGTCGTGCGCCGGTGCGGTCGTCGCCGCGTGAGCCTCGGCGCCGTTGCCCTGTCTCTCTTTCTTCTCGGCCTGCTCGACAGCGCGGCGCTGGCGCCGCTCGCGTCGGTGGCGGCCGCGGTCGCGCATGTCCAGGGGTGGATGCAGCTCGGCCTGGTCGTCGTCGCGGTTGCGGGCGTTGCGGCTGCCGCAGTCGTCGTGACCTTGCCGCAGCTCGCGCGTGTCCGCATGTTCTCGAGGTTCAAGCTCGCCGGCTGGGTGGGTGACAACGCGACACCGCCCCGTGAGGCCGCCTGGGCCTGGGCCGCCGTCGCGACGTCGTGGGTGCTGCGCGCGCTCGCAGTGTTCGTCCTGCTCGCAGCGCTCGGGCTCGGTGTGGACTTCGCACTGGCGCTCGCCTTCGTGTGTGCTTCTTCGGCCGCTGCAGTGCTGCCGGTGGCACCGGCCGGGGCCGCGATGCAGGCCGGCGCGGGAGCGGCCATCCTGATCGCGTCGGGCGTGCACGCAAACGACGCCGTGGCGTTTGGCATCGCGGCGCAGGCGCTTCTGATGGCGGCCGGCGCTGCTTTCGTGCTCGCGCTCGCCGCGTGGCATGCGCAGGGCCGGATTCAGCAGTTCGCAGTCGCCGGGCAGCTGCGTAGAACCCGCACGCTCGGATAGCCCTTCCGCCACGTGAGTCGCAGCCGCACGGATGCTGCGTCGTTGTCGTAGCGGAGCTCGCGTAGCTGCATCGTCGCGTTGACGCGATGCGTGAGGTCGTAGACACCAGCCGGAACCCTCGTCAGATCGACGTTCTGGCCGTGGAAGAAGGCCGGATACCGGTCCGTGTAGCCGGGTGTCGTGCCCATGACGATCCGTGTGGCCTCCGGGCGGTACTGACCGCAGTCGCCGAGAAAGTGGGGCCGCCGTCCGGGCCAGGACCCCGGTGCGGCTCCCCAGTGGTCGGCGAGACAGAAGCCGCTCTTGCGGTCACGGACGAGCGTGTGCCCGCCGAGGGTGCGCAATTCGAAGCTGTCGAAGCGCATCAGGTGCCAGTGGTGATGGGGCGGCGAGTTCGTGTAACGGAACCGCGCGACGTCGTCGTAGACGCGCACCTTTCCGTTCGCAAGGCGGACGTGCTGCGTCCCGGTCATGCGTTTCTGGCCGGCCGTTCGCACGCCGACAAGGAGTGACGGGCCGAGCCCGATGTTGTCGACGAGCGATGTGAAGCCGAGCAGCCAGCGGCCCGGCCCGCCGGCGATCGTCAGGTCGGTCGGCGCGCGCTGGTCGAAGTCGGGCAACAGCTCACGGACGCGGGCCGCCGGGCGCCAGGCTGGTTGCTGGCCTTTATGAACCGCATGGCCTTCGACGTAGATCGTGTCGCCGTCGACCCAGGCCAGCTTGCCCGACGGCGACCAGGCCGGTTCCGTTCCGCTTCCGACGACGTTGCCACGGACGACGATCTCGCCGTCCTGAACGACCGCCAGCTGGCCTGCCGGCCCGTACGCCGGATCGACGCCCTGGCCGGCGTCGCGCGCGTCGCCGCCGTACCAGCGGAGCGTGATCACCTCGCCGTCGCGATCGAAGGCGAGTCGTTTGCCGTCCGGCGACCATGCCGGATGTGCGCCCGTCGCGAGCCGCCGTTCGTCGAGCCCGTCGGCGCGGATCGTCCAGATCGAGCCGTCGCGCTCGAACGCGAGTCGCCGTCCGTTCGGCGACCAGGCGGGCTGGTCGGCATCGCTCGCGAGCTCGCCGCGATGCGTGCCGTCGGCGTCGGCCACCCAGAGGTTGCCGCGCGTCACGAAGGCGATCCGCTGGCCGTCGGGGCTCCAGGCGGGCGCGTAGCCGATCGGCAGGATCCGGTGGGCGCCGACGTGGATGCCGAGCAGGGCGAAGGCGAGTGCAGCCAGCCCGTTCACGCGAGCTCGTCGGCCGCCTCGGCGAGCGTCAGCACCGGCCCCACGCACGTGTCCCTGCCTTCGAGCAGCGTTCGCCAGTCACGCAGGGTGCGTGAGCGGAAAAGCTCGTCGAGCTCCGGCAGCGACGCCTCGTATGCGCGGTCGGTCAGGTCGGGGCGTTCCAGTAGCGCGCAGAGATTGCGCCAGAACTTCGGCTCCAGCGCCGCCACCGTCAGATGCCTGCCGTCGGCGGTCTCGTAGATGCGGTAGCACGCGACGCCGCCGGTCAGCAGGCGCGGAACGGGATCCCCCGCGAGGCGGTGGGCGACGAAACGGTGCGAGGCGTGGGTCATCGAGGTCACGATGCGCGCTCCGCGGCCCGAGCGTTCTCGGTCGAGCAGCGCCGCGAGCACCTCGATCACCGCACCTTGTGCCCCGGCCGCGAGATCGGCGATCTGAACCGGCGGGACCGACGGGGCGGTGTCCGCGAGGACGCCGGCGTAGCCGAGGTAGTTCAGATCGTGCCCGGCTTCCTGTTCGTGTCGTCCGCCGGAGCCGTAGCCGGTGATCGAGCAGAGGATGGTCGTTGGCGGCAGGTCGATCCCGAAGCGCTCCCACACGCCCGGGACGAAAGCCCTCGAGCACGACGTCAGCCTCCCGGAGCACCGCCGGCGGGGGCTCGGTGCGAGCGTCCCAGGAGACGATCTCCTTCCCGTCGTTCAACGCGCGGTACCAGGTCTCGGGCATCAGGTCTCCCTCGGGCGGCTCGACCTTGACGACGCGCGCGCCGAGCCGAAGCAGCTCGCGGCTCGCAAATGGGCCGGGCAGCTGGCGCGTGAAATCGACGACGGTTACCCCCGAGAGCGACCCCATGCGCGCCGATTATGCTCCGTCCTGTGACCCAGGCGGCCGTCGACAGGCGCAGGGAGCTGCTCGATGCGGCGGCGGTCGTGTTCGCGCAGAAGGGGTTCCATGCCTCCCGTGTCGGCGACATCGCAGAAGAGGCCGGCGTCGCGCACGGCTTGCTCTACCACTACTTCCGCTCCAAGGAGGAGGTGCTCGAGACGATCTTTCGTGAGACGTGGGGAGCCCTGGTCGTCGAGACGCAACGGATCGAGGAGGCCGACGTGCCGCTGCGCGAGCAGCTGCGCCGGTTCGCGGGCATCTATCTCGGCTCGTGGTTGGTCACGCCCGATGCGATTCGGGTGCTCGTGCGCGAGATCGGGCGCAGCCCCGACGTAGGAGGGCGGGTGGACGAGATCCGCACGGTGTTCGTCGCCCTGACTCGGATGATCGAGGCAGCGAAGGAGCGCGGCGAGGTTCGCCCGGACTGTGATCCGGTGCTTGCGGCGTGGGTCGTCTACGGCTCGCTCGAAGAGATCTTGACCGGCTGGGTGCTCGGCCAGCTGCCGGGTGAGAAGCGCGACGTCGATCGTGCGGTGTCGACCGTGGTCGACGTCGCCCATGCGGGGCTCGCGGCATGACGAAGATCGTCAACCTCCTTTCCTGGGAGCTCGGGGCGGAAGACGACGGCCCGGAGGGACATCGGTTTCGCGCCCGCTCGGTCGGACGCGAGGCCGGCGCGTCGCTGACGGGTTTCGGCGTCTACGAGCTCGAGCCGGGCGAGGCGACCTGGCCGTACCACTTCGAGCTCACGGAGGAGGAGTGGCTGATCGTCGTCGCCGGCGAGGTGACGGTGCGCACGCCCGACGGCGAGCGCATTCTTCGCGCCGGCGACGTCGCCTGCTTTCCCGTCGGGGCTGCCGGCGCGCACGCTGTGCGCAACGCGGGCTCCACGACCGCGCGCTTCGCGATGCCGTCCAGTTCCGCGCCGAACGGCGCCACCGTGTACCCCGACAGCGGCAAGTTTGCGCTCGGCGGCGCCGGCTTCCACCACCGCGGCATGCTTGGCGAGCCGGTCGAGTACTGGGAGGGCGAGTCGTGAGCGACGTGAACCTTTTTGGCGTCGAGGTTCAGCAGGACGCCGACGATCCCGACGGCTACCGCACGTCGGCTGTACGCGTCGGGCCGCTGATCGGCGCTGACCGGCTCGGGCTGTCGGTGTACGAGCTGCCGCCAGGCCAGAGCATCTGCCCGTACCACTACGAGAACGCCGAGGAGGAGTGGCTGATCGTGCTCACCGGCGCTCCGACCTTGCGCACTCCCGACGGGGAGCACGAACTGGGGCCGTGGGACTGCGTGTTCTTCCCGACGGGTGAGGCGGGAGCGCACAAGGTGACGAACGGCACCGAAGAGACCGTGCGCGTCTGCATCTGGTCCAACCGTCTGCCGGTCGCGACGTCGGTGTACCCGGATTCGGGGAAGGTCGGGGCGTGGCCGCCCGGGAAGCTCTTCCGCCTCGCAGAGGCGGTCGACTACTGGGACGGAGAGCTCTAGTCGCGGAGCCGGATACCTGCTCTTCGACCGAGGACGTGGGTGATCAAGTGAACCTTCTGAGTCCCCGACGGCGCGTAGGTCGTGTCGATCGCCCTCCGGATCAGTTCGGCCATCGACACGCTGGAGCGCGCTGCCTCATCGCTGAGGAACGCATAGTGCGTCTCGCTGATCGTGATCTGCAGGCGGTGCGGCACTCGACGTAGATGTACAGCTACATCACCTTGCGAGTGCAACCCAGCAGTCATCGAAGCGATGAAAAAGCGTGACTACGCGGTCAGATGCACAGGGGCGAGCGCAGGCGCCCACGAACAGATCGGCGAGGCCTCCCCGCCGCGGCCGTTCAGGCGCCGGTAGCCGAGCGCGTGCTCGGCCTGCATCATCTTGTGGATCTGCGTTGTGCCCTCGTAGATGATCGGCGCCCGCGCGTTGCGGAAGTACCGCTCGATGCCGTACTCGCCCGAATAGCCGTACGAGCCGAACACCTGGATCGCGAGATGCGCCGCTTCGAAGGCCGATTCGGTCGCATGCCACTTGGCGAGTGACGTCTCGCGCGTGTTGCGCTTGCCTTCGTTCTTCATCCACGCGGCCTGCATGACGAGCAGCTTGGAGGTCTCGTAGCCGAGCACCATCTTCGCGATCATGTCCTGCACGAACTGGTACTTCCCGATCGCCTGGCCGAACGTCTCCCGCTCGCGGGCGTAACCGACGGAACGCTCGAGGCATGCGCGCACGACGCCGCACGCACCGGCGGCGACCGTGAAGCGCCCCTGGTCGAGGCGAGTGCATCGCAATCTCGAATCCCTGGCCCTCTTCGCCGATCAGGTTCTCCGCCGGCACCTCGAGGTTCTCGAAGAACAGCTCGCCGGTCGACCCCGCCCAGATGCCGAGCTTGTTCTCGGTGTCCTGCGTCGTGAAGCCCTTCATGCCCTTCTCCAGCACGAAGGCGCTGATCCCCTTGTGGCCGGCCGCCGGGTCTGTCTTCGCGAACACGAGGGCGTGGTCGGCGACCGAGGCGTACGAGATCCAGTTCTTCTGCCCGTTCAGCACGAACACATCCCCTTCGCGCCGGGCCGTCGACCGCATCGCGGCGACGTCGGAGCCCGCACCGGGCTCGGTCAGCCCGAAGCAGGCGAGCTTCTCGCCCTTCGCCTGTGGGGTCAGCCAGCGTTGCTTCTGCTCCTCGGTCCCGTACTTGAGGAGGGAGAGCGAGTTCAGGCCGACGTGGACCGAGATCAGCGTTCGGAACGCGGCCTCGCCACGCTCGATCTCCTCGCAGGAGAGCGCCTCGGCGACGTAGTCGAGGCCGGCGCCGCCGTATTCCTCGGGGATGACGATGCCGAGGATCCCCAGCTCGGCCATGCCCTCGATCAGGTCCAGGTCGAGCTTGTGGTCGATGTCGTTCTGGATCGCGACCGGCAGGACGCGCTCGTCCACGAAGTTGCGGACGGTCTCCTGGATCAGGCGCTGTTCGTCGGTGAGGTCGAAATCCATCGCGGCAAGCCTAGCGTGGTGCCCCGGTTGCGAGGCTGTTGGCCGCCCGCTACCCTAGCTGACTGACTCGTCAGTCAACACCTCTTCTAGCCACAGGGAGCGCTGATATGGCCGCCACCGAGCAGGCCGTCGCGGGCGGCGTCTCGTTCGCCCTGACGGATGAGCAGAAGGAGCTTCGCGCCCTCGCGCGCGAGTTCGCCGCCAAGGAGATCCGCCCGGTCGCGGCCGAGCACGACGTGCACATGCGCCACCCGGTCGAGGTGATCGCGAAGGCGCACGAGGTCGGTCTGATGAACCTCCACATCCCGGCGGCCTATGGAGGCCCGGGCCTCGGGTCGTTCGACGGGATGCTCGTCGGCGAAGAGGTCAACTGGGGCTGTACCGGCATCGGCACGTCGATCGGCGCGAACGGTCTCGGCGCCGGACCGGTTCTGATCGCCGGCACCGACGAGCAGAAGGCCAAGTGGCTGCCGCCTCTGCTCGAGGCGCCGATTCTCTGTTCCTTCGCGCTCGTCGGAGCCGGAAGCCGGGTCGGACGTGGCGCGGTTGAAGACGACGGCGGAGCGCCGCGGGGACGAATACGTCCTCAACGGATCGAAGACGTTCATCACGAACGCCGGCTACGCGGATTGGGCGGTCGTCTTCGCGAAGACCGACGTTTCGAAGGGGCATCGCGGGATGTCCGCGTTCATCGTCCCGATGGACGCGCCCGGCGTGACGATCGAGCAGCATCTCGACAAGATGGGCCAGCGCGCCACCGACACCTCGGCGTTCGCGCTCCAGGACGTCATCGTGCCGGCAGCGAACCGGCTCGGCGAAGAGGGCCAGGGATTCAAGCTGGCGATGCAGACCCTCGACGTCACGCGGCCGGGCACTGCGATCGGCGCTGTGGGGGTCGCACAGGCCGCCTACGAGCTCGCCGTCGAGTACGCGAAGGAGCGCGTGACGTTCGACGTGCCGATTGCGATGCACCAGGGCGTCAACTTCATGATCGCCGACATGGCGACCGAGATCGAGGCTGCACGCCTGCTGACCTGGCAGGCGGCGTGGATGCTCGACCGCGGCGACCGTGCCACGCTCCACTCGTCGTTCGCGAAGCGCTTCTCGGCCGACACGGCGATGAAGGTGACGACCGATGCCGTGCAGGTGTTCGGCGGCTACGGCTACATGAAGGAGTATCCGGTCGAGAAGCTGATGCGCGACGCGAAGCTCTTCCAGATCTACGAGGGCACCTCACAGATCCAGCGCCTCGTGATCGCCAAGGAAATCTTCCTGCCGCGCGGGTAGATTCGACCTGATGGCGATCGAGATCGACCTCAGCGGGCGCGTCGCACTGGTCACCGGCGGGTCGCGTGGGCTCGGCCGCGCCGACGCGTTGACGCTCGCCCGAGCAGGGGCGGACGTGGTCATCGCCGACCTGCTCGTCGAGTCCGAGCTGACGGAGGAGACCGATGTCTACGGGCCGCTCGCGACGGTGGCCCGCACCCAGGGCCTTGTCGGCACCGAATCCGCCGCCGACGAGATCCGCGCCATGGGCCGACGGGCGATCGCCGTACGCTGCGATGTCACCGATCGCGACCAGGTTGCCTCCGCCGTCCGGCGCGCGGTCGATGAGCTCGGCTCCGTCGACATCCTCATCAACAACGCGGGCACGCTCGACCACGTCGGCCAGTTTCACGATCAGCAGCCGGCGCTCTGGGAGCGTGACCTGCGGGTCAACCTCACCGGCGCGTTCAACTGCGCCCAGGCGGTCTGGCCCCACATGAAGGAGCGCCAGTGGGGGCGGATCGTCAACATGGCCTCCGTCGCGGGGACACTCGGGGGCTTCGGGCAGGCGTCCTACTCCGCGACGAAGGCGGGTCTGCTCGGGCTCACGAAGACGCTTGCGATGGAGGGCGGCCGCCACGGGATCACGGCCAACGCGATCGTTCCCGGGATCATCGGCTCAGAGGCGTACCACCTTGGGAACCCGGCGATGAACGAGCGGATCGCCGGCCGAACCGTGTTCAAGCGGCCGGGAGAGCCGCAGGACATCGCGAACGCGATCGCGTTCCTCTGCTCCGATCTCGCGTCGTACGTCACCGGCATCGAGCTCAACGTCTCGGGCGGCGTCGAGCTGTTCGTGTTCTGACCTCGCCGCAGGGTCCGTCGCTACCATGACGCGGGCCGTGGCTGCCTCGACTTCGGCCGTCCGTGGGCGTTCGGTCGTCCGCACCCGCTTCTGGACCAGGATCGCGATTCTGGCGCTCGCTGCGGGAGTGCTCGCGGTCGGTGTGCCTCTCTTCTTCGCCGGCTCCGCCGACCGGCTCGCCGACGGCACCCGGATTGCCGGAATCGACGTCGGCGGGATGACCCCGAAGGCCGCTCAGGCCTTGCTGGAGCGACGCTCGGCGCAGCTCGTCGCGGTGCCGGTGACGTTCGTCGCGGACGGTCGGTCGTTTCCGATCACGCCGAAGTCGATGGGCGTCGAGGTCGACTGGCATGCGGCGGTCTCGGCCGCCGCCCGCCAGGGTGGCGGCGCCGGTGTGGTGCGGGGTTACCGGCGGATCGAGCTGCACCTCTTCCCGCAGAACGTCGCGCCGCCGATCCATTCCTACGGTGCGGCCGTCGACTACGAGCTCGGCTTGCTCGCGCACGCCCTCGACACTCCGCATCGCCAGGCTGCGCTCGTGCGGCACGGACTGCACATCACGATCGCGCCGGGCAAGACCGGCCGCGTTCTCGATCGGCCCGCGGCCCGCGCTCTCCTCGTGCGGACGCTTGCTTCCTTCTCGCGCGCGCCCGTCGCGCTTCCTCTGCGCCTCGACCAGCCGCAGGTGACGGTCGCCTCGTTGACGGCGAACCAGATGCGCGCCTCGCTGATCATCTCCGGCCCGGTGACCGTGGTCGCTGGCCCGACTCGCCTACGCGTCCCACGCTGGCGGCTCGCGAAGCTGCTCGACCTGCAGTCGATGCGATTCGTCGGCCCGGACGCGGATGCGTTCTTCGCTCGACTCGAGCGCAGGGTCGACCGCCCGGCGAAGGACGCGTCCTTCGCGATCGCCGGCAGCAAGATCAGCGTCGTCCCGGCCTCGTCCGGCCTCACCCTCGATGTCCCACACTCGGTGGCAGCCGTGCTGGCAGCAGCCTCGCGTCCGACGAATCGCGTTGCGGCGCTCTCGTTCTCGGTGCAGCATCCTGCTCGTTCGACCGCAGCCGCGCGTGCAATGGGGATCACCGGCACGGTGAGCACCTACGAGACCCTGTACGGGGGAGATCCGAACCGCATCCACAACGTGCAGCTCGTCGCGCATCTCGTCGACAACAAGCTCATCGCCCCCGGGGCAACGTTCTCGTTCAACGGCACGACGGGAGAGCGTTCTGCCGAGAAGGGCTTCCTCGAGGCGCCGGTGATCGTGAACGGCGAGCTCGAGACCGGGCTCGGGGGCGGGGTCTGCCAGGTTTCGACAACGGTCTTCAACGCGGCGTACGAGGCAGGGCTGCGGATCACAGCTCGTACCAATCATTCGCTCTACATCTCGCACTACCCGCTCGGCCGCGACGCGACGGTGAACTATCCCGACATCGACCTCAAGTTCGTCAACGACACCGGGCACTGGCTGCTCCTGCGGACCTGGGTCGGACCGTCGTCGCTGACCGTCTCTCTCTACGGCACTCCGCAGCACCGCAGGATCGAGACGACGACCTCTCCGCTCGTCGTCGTTGCCCCGCCGCCTCTGACGAAGACCGTCGACGCGACACTGAAGCCGGGCGAAGTCGTGGTCGACGATCCCGGCACCCCTGCGCAATCCACGTCGGTCGAGCGCAAGGTCTACGCGGCGAACGGGAAGCTGCTCTCGGACCAGACCTGGTACTCGAGCTACCGCTCGACCCCGAAGATCGTCCGCGTCGGGCCGAAGAAGAAGGCGCCGACCACGAGCACCACGACCACGACGACGGACGTCACCACGACGGCGGCTATGACGACGACCCCGTCCCCTCCGCACTAGCGATCGCGTCCTGGAGCCAGGCCGGCACGCGGGTCGGCCGGAAGGTGCCCGCGTCCACCGTCGCGTGCGCCGTCCAGCCGTCGGCGATCAGGTCGCCGGCACGCTCGATCGCGTACTCGTAGCGGAAGCGTGCACCTCTCACGTCGAGGCAGCGTGCGTGCACCAGGAGGCGGTCGTCGAACTTCGCGGGCGCGAGATAGCGAACGTGAGTCTCGAGTACGACCGCCTCGATACCGGAGTCGCGCAGGCGCTGGTAGCCCCCGGCGTACCGCCCGAGGTAGTCGACGCGCGCGACCTCGAACCACACGAAGTAGTTCGAGTTGTGGGCGATCCCCTGCGCATCCGTCTCGGCGAAGCGGACACGCACCTCCGTTGCGAAACTGAAGCCATGCACGAGGGCGCCATGCTCGCAGAACTGATCACCGCGAATCAGCCGTGCGTCGCTCTGACCGGTGCAGGCGTGTCGACCGAGAGCGGGATCCCCGACTTCAGGAGCCCCACCGGCATCTGGGCGAAGTACGACCCGTACGAGGTCGCCTCCATCGACGGCTTCCGCCGCGACCCCGCGCGAGTCTGGGAGTTCTACGGCCGGCGCCTGCACGTGCTCGCCGGCGCCAGGCCGAATCCCGCCCACCACGCGCTCGCAGAGCTCGAGGCGCGAGGGCTCGTGCGGGCGGTGATCACCCAGAACGTCGACCAGCTGCACGCGAGCGCCGGCTCGCGCGACGTCGTCGAAGTGCATGGTTCGATCGCGACCGCGAGCTGCCCCGGCTGCGGTCGCCGCGAGGCGAGAGAACAGGTCGTCGCGCTGCTCCCGCTGCCGCGTTGCACGGACTGTGGGACCGTCCTCAAGCCCGATGTCGTGATGTTCGGCGAGCTGCTGCCGGCCGCTGCGATCGATCGCGCGACCGCGCTCGCCCAGGAGGCTGCGCTCCTCCTCGTCGTCGGCTCCTCACTCGAGGTGTGGCCGGTGGCCGGCCTGCCCGAGGAAACACTGCGCCACGGCGGCCTGCTCGCGATCGTGAATCGCGACTCCACGCCGTACGACCGGCGTGCAGCGCTCGCTCTGCACAGTTCGGCGGCGGAGACGCTGTCCGCGTGCCTGCGAGCGTTGCGCCGGGACTAGGCGGCTGCGCGCCGGACTGGCTTCTCGTCGAGGACGCGGGCGCAGGAAGCGCACACGTGCCGCTCGATCTCGTACGGGACGCCGGAGCGCTGCATGAGCACGTGGACGCGCTTCGCGACGTGCTCATGGATGCTCGTGGGTTGCCGCAGTGTCATCGTGTCTTCCAGACTAGTGGTCGGTACCGGGATTGAACAGACCGAGACGGTGACGAAGTTGCGTCTCGCCGGTGACAATTCAGACGGACGCCGGCAACGAAAGTTGCACGTGCTCGTCGAGGCCGGAGAGGCCCACCCCGACGAGGCGCAAGCGGCCCGGCCGGTCGTGCAGTGCACGGTCGAGCAGCGAGCAGGCGAGCTCGCCGATCCGCGCGGCGTCGTCGGTCCCGACCGTGCAGCGACGTCGACCTCGTCCGGATCGCGAAGTCCGGGTAACGAACCTTCGTCGTGACGGTGCGCGCGACCTGGCCCCGGCCGCGCAGGTGCTCTGCGAGCTTCTCCGACATGCGCCGCAGCTCGTCGTGGAGCAGCTCAGGGTCGGAGATGTCGCGTGCGAACGTCTCCTCCTGGGAGATCGAGATCCGCTCGGTCGACAGCTCGAGCGGACGCGGGTCGATGCCCCGTGCACGGTCGCGCAGCTCGCGCCCGACCTTGCCCCGCAGGACCTGCTGCAGGTCGTCGTCGGTGATCGCGGCGATGTCGCCGATCGTCTCGATCCCGAGCCGCACGAGGCGCTCCTCCGCGCGCGGTCCGACGCCCGGGAGGATCCGGATCGGGAAGGGTGCGAGGAACGCCGCCTCGCGTCCCGGCCGGACCACGGTCAGCCCGCCGGGCTTGCGCCGGTCCGAGGCGACCTTCGCGACCACCTTCGAGGTCGCCACCCCGAGCGAGCACGAGAGCCGGGTTCGTGCCCGCACCACGGCCCGGACCGCCTCGGCGAGCGCGCGCGCATCGTCGAAGGCAGGCGCGACCTCGCCCAGATCGAGGTAGCCCTCGTCGATCCCTGCCTGCTCGACCGACGGCACGATCTCGCGGACCCGCGACCAGACCTCACGCGAGTAGTCGCGGTAGAGCGAATGGCGCGGGCGGACGAACACGGCGTGCGGGCAGCGGCGGAGCGCCTCCGCAGCCGACATCGCGGAGTGGATCCCGAAGCTGCGGGCGACGTAGTTGCAGGTCGCGACGACTCCTCGCCCGTGCGGGTCGCCCCCGACGATCAGCGGCACCCGTCGCAGAGACGGGTCCTCGAGCTCCTCGACGGCGGCGAAGAACGCGTCCAGGTCGAGGTGCGCAACGATCATGAGAAAAGGTTAGAGATGCCTGTGGCGGGAACCCGATCCGCCAAAGGTGATAATCCGCCGTAGGCTCGAGCTGTCAGGCGTCGAACGTGAAGGGTGGTTTCAGGCCACGTGCACGGTGAGCCGTGTGCGTCAACGAAGAAAGGAACGTGATGACGAAGAGCACAATCGACCGTCTCACCTCGCTGGGCGAGGACGTGATCGGCAAGGCGTCGCAGTATCCGACCGCGAACCGCGTGCTGCAGGGCGCGATGCAGATGAAGGAGCGGGTCGACGACCTGTCGAAGCGCGTCCGCGGCCTCGAGGCGATGGAGAAGCAGATCGCGGAGCTCGAGAAGCGGATTGCGAAGCTCGAGGGCGCCGCGAAGCGCGCCGCCCCCAAGCCGAGCTCGCCGGAGAAGCCCGCTACGAAGGAGTAGGCACGCGAACGCGCAAGGCGTCCGGGACGAGCTCGAACGCCGCCGGGGTCGTGCCGACCTGCTCGCCTTCGACCTCGATCGGCAGATGCTCTGCCGCGTCGACCTCGACACGCGCGCTCCGCAGCACTTCGACCTTCGGGTGGCCGACGTGCTTCCCCTTGTAGATCTTCGGAGCGGTCGTGAGGAAGTCGACCTTGCCGACGTCGCCGATCAGCACGACCTCGAAGAGCCCGTCGTCCGGCTGCGCGTCCGGGGCGAGCATCATCCCGCCGCCGTGCCAGATCCCGTTGGCGACGATCACGTCGTGCATCCGCCCGCGGCGCTCGCCGTCGTCCAGCCGCACCGTCACCTCGGTGTTCTCCCAGGTGAGGAAGACGCGGGTCAGCGCATAGAAGAACGTCGCCTTTCCGCCGAGCGCCTTCGACATCCCGTTCGCGCGCTGGGCGACGGCCCCGCTCATGCCGACCGAGCCGACGTTTGCGAACCAGCGCTCGGCGCTCGCGCCGCCCCAGGTGCGGTAGTGGACGAGCCCGGCGTCGATCGTGCGAGGGCGGCCGTCGCGGGCCACCAGAACGGCGTCGTCGAACGCTGTCGGGATGCCGTAGGTGCGGACGAAGTCCATTCCGGTCCCGAGCGGGATCGTGGCCAGCTCCACGTCTCGCCGGGCGATGCCGTTGACGACCTCGTTGAGCGTCCCATCCCCTCCGACCGCGACGACGAGCGAGGCGCCGCCGTCGACGGCGGTGGCGGCGAGCTCGATCAGGTGGCCGGGCCGCTCCGAGAACAGTGTCTCGCCTTCGAGCCCGAGCCGGGCCGCGCGATGGGCGAGCTCGGGCCAGCGCCGCCCGGTGGCACCACCGTCCGACGCGGGGTTGACGAGGAAGACGGTGGCGGCGCTAATGGGCGATCGCGACGTCGAGCGCGATCTTCGTCATGCGGTCGACCGCTGCGCGCAGGTCGTCATCGCTGATGCGCTTGAACTCGCCCTCCACCACGATGTCGCTGACGGTGAGCAGGCAACCGGTCTCGATCCCGCGGATCGCGCCGACCGTGAAGAGCGCCGACGCCTCCATCTCGACGGCGAGAACGCCGCGCTTCGACCAGCGCTCGTACTGACCCTCGTCCGGGTTGTAGAAGACGTCGCTCGAGACGATCGGGCCGACGTGGAGCTCCTGGCCGATCCCCTTCGCCGTGTGAACGGCGCCGTGGATGATCGACCAGGACGCGGTCGGGCAGTGAGGCTCGTTCCCGACGAGGTGCATGGCCGTGGAGTCGGCCGGCACCGCGGTGAGCGCGACGATCAGGTCGCCCAGCTGATGATGCGGCTGCAGCCCGCCGCAGGTCCCGACCCGGATCAGCTTCTTGCAGCCCAGCTGCACGAGCTCTTCGAAGACGATGGTCGCGCCCGGGCAGCCCATGCCCGTGCCCTGGACCGAGACGGGGGTGCCCTTGTAGGTGCCCGTGTAACCCAGGAGGCCGCGCTCGGCGTTGCGCTGGACGACGTCGTCGAGATAGGTCTCGGCGATGTACTTGGCGCGCAGCGGGTCGCCGGGGAGCAGGACGGCGTCGGCGTACTCTCCAGGTTCGGCACGGACGTGGATCGGCATCGGCGCAGCCTATACAAGGCGGTCTGTAGGAGACTTCGCGAGATGAAGACGATCGAACCGACGCGCGACCAGGTGCTCGCGTTCTGCGCCGCGGATCCCGTGGAGCGCGTCTTTCTCGAAGATGTCGCCCGGCGCGGCCTCGGGCGCTTCATCGCCGTTCCCGGCGCGGACGGCGTCCTCAGCGCCCTCTGCCATGCCGGAGCGAATCTCGTGCCGTCGGGTGCCGGCTGCGCTGCTTTCGCGGCCGCGGCGGGCAATGCCCGCTCGCGGATGATCATCGGCGAGGCCGTTGCGGTGACCGATCTGTGGGAGGCGGCACGCGGGAGATTCCCCAAGCCGCGGGAGGATCGCCCGGGGCAGCCCGTGTACACGATCGACGAGCCGCCGCCGGCCGGGGACACCGGGCTGCGCGCCGCCACGCCCAGGGACCTCGACCTGCTCGTGCCCGCGTGCGCCGCTGCGCACGAGCTCGAGCTCGGCATCGATCCACTCGCCAGGGACCCGGAGAGCTTCCGCTGGCGCACGCTCGCGCAGATCGACGAGGGCCGCTCCTGGGTCTGGCTCGAAGGCGATGTCGTGCTCTTCAAGGCCGAGGCCTCCGCCTGGACGCCCCAGGCGGTGCAGATCCAGCAGGTCTGGGTCGATCCCGAGGCGCGCGGCCGCGGCTACGGCGCGCGCGGGCTGCGGGATCTCTGCCGCCTCCTGCTCGAGACGACGCCGAACGTGACGCTGTTCGTGCGCAGCGAGAACGCCCCGGCCATCGCGCTCTACGAGACGGTCGGCATGCGAAAGGCGCTCGAGTACCGCAGCATTCTCTTTTGAGCCGGTGCATGCTCTAATGAGTCTCTGGAACTGCTCGCGCGGATCGAGAGCCATGTCCGCCGGCACGATCTGATCGCGCCGGGAGGCCGGGTGCTGTGCCTCGTCTCGGGTGGCGCCGATTCGACCTGCCTCTTTCACGCGCTGCGCGAGCTCGACTACCGCGTCGAAGCGCTGCACGTCGACCACGGCCTGCGGGGCCACGAGTCGGACGGCGATGCGGCCTGGTGCGCCGACCGGTTCGACGCCGAGGTCGTCCGCGCTGCGGCCGGCTCCGTCACCGAAGCTGCGCTCCGCGACGTCCGCTACTCCCTCCGCGCGCATGAGCTGCGCGCGACCGGCCACACGTTGTCGGACCAGGTCGAGACGATCGTCTATCGCCTCGCGGCGCGCGGCACCACCAAAGGGATCGAGGTGCGTCGTTCGGACGGCGTCGTGCGGCCGCTCCTCTGCGCCTGGCGTGAGGAGACCGAGGCGTTCTGCCGCGAGCGCGGACTCGAGTGGCGGACCGACTCCTCCAATCCCGACACGATTCGCGGCGTGATCCGAGACCAGATCCTGCCGCTCCTCGACCGGATCCATCCGGCGGCGCGAGAGAACGTGCTGAGCGTGCTCGACGAGCGGCGCACGATGCCGCCTGCACTGGTCGAGCTGCTCGGCTCGCCGGCCGGCTCGAAGCGAATCGACCTCGGGGACGGGCTGCAGGTCGTCCGCGAATACGACCGGGTCTGGCTCGAGGCAGGCCCGCGTGATCTCGATGGCGCGGTCGAGTGGGGCGCGTGGCGGATCGAGTCCCGCGTGCCGGGCCTGAAGGTGCGAGGCTGGCGGCCCGGCGACCGGCTCGTCGGCCGCGCCAAGAAGGTTCAAGATGTGTTCGTCGATGCCAAGATCCCGCGCTCCGATCGTGAAGGCTGGCCGCTCGTCGTGCGCGGCGACGAGGTCGTCGCGGTCCCGGGGATCGTCGAGGCCGAGGGGGTGATTGCGACTCGTGTCGCAGACTGAGCTGGAACGTGGTGTGGGGGAGATCCTGATCGACGAGGACCGCCTACAGGAACGGATTCGCGAGCTCGGCGACGAGCTCTCCCGTGACTACGCGGGCCGCGAACTGCTGCTCGTCGGCGTGCTCAAGGGCGCCGTGTTCTTCATGGCGGATCTGATGCGCTCGTTGACCGTGCCGTGTGAGATCGACTTCATGGCGATCTCGAGCTACGGCGCGGCCACCGACTCGTCGGGCGTCGTACGGATCCTCAAGGACCTGGACATCAACATCGAGGACCGGCACGTGCTCGTCGTCGAGGACATCATCGACTCGGGCCTGACCCTCTCGTATCTCCTCCGCAACCTGGAGTCCCGTGAGCCCGCGAGCCTCGAGATCTGCGCCCTCCTCACCAAGCCCGACCGGCGCGAGATCGACGTCCCCGTGCGGTATGTCGGGTTCGAGATCCCCAACAAGTTCGTGATCGGTTACGGCCTCGATTTCGCCGAGCGGTACCGAAATCTGCCCTACGTAGGCGTTTTGCACGCGGATCTGCTGCCGGAAGGAGCTTGACCCTGATTACGAAAGAGTTACGCGGGTAGCCCGGGGAACATCCACTTGGCTACCCTGAGCGAAGACAATCCGTGAATCGTTTCTTCCGCAGCGCGTTTTTCCCGCTAATCGTGATCGTCTTGCTGGTCTGGTTGGCCAGCCAGACCTTGATCCCGAAGCATTCGAACGCGGTCAAGTTGACGTATTCGGAGGTGATCGCGCAGGCGAAGAGCGACCCGGCGTCGTTCACCAGCGTCGACTTCAATCCGACCAAGCGGGCGATCGCGGTCAAGTTCGCCACCGGCAAGTCGGCGACGGTCCACTACCCGAGCGACCAGTCGCAGGTCCAGTTCCAGGACGTCCTGCAGAAGCAGGGGATCAAGTTCGACTCGAAGGGAACCGGCGGCTTCTCGTGGACCGCGTTGATCGGGTCCTTCCTGCCGTTCCTCCTGTTGATCGGCTTCTGGATCTTCCTGATGAACCAGGTGCAGGGTGGCGGCTCGAAGGTGATGAGCTTCGGCAAGTCGCGCGCGAAGCGGATGGCGCCGGACTCGCCGAAGATCGGCTTCAAGGACGTCGCCGGCGTCGACGAGGCGGTGGAGGAGCTCCAGGAGATCAAGGAGTTCCTCGAGAACCCGAAGAAGTTCCAGGCCCTCGGCGCGCGCATCCCGAAGGGCGTGCTGCTCTACGGCCCTCCCGGCACCGGTAAGACGCTCCTCGCGCGCGCCGTCGCCGGCGAGGCAGGCGTGCCGTTCTTCTCGATCTCCGGTTCCGACTTCGTCGAGATGTTCGTCGGCGTGGGCGCGTCCCGTGTCCGCGACCTGTTCGAGCAGGCCAAGCAGGCGTCGCCGTGCATCGTCTTCATGGACGAGATCGACGCCGTCGGCCGTCATCGCGGCGCGGGCCTCGGCGGCGGTCATGACGAGCGCGAGCAGACGCTGAATCAGCTTCTCGTCGAGATGGACGGCTTCGAGATGAAGGACAACATCATCTTGATCGCGGCGACGAACCGTCCTGACATTCTCGACCCGGCGCTCCTGCGCCCCGGGCGTTTCGACCGGCAGATCGTGGTCGACCGGCCCGACCGTAACGGCCGCCGCAAGATCCTCGAGGTCCACTCGAAGGGCAAGCCGCTCGCCCCGTCGATCGATCTCGACTCGCTCGCAGCCGGTACGCCGGGCTTCACGGGCGCCGACCTCGCGAACCTCGTCAACGAGGCTGCGCTGCTCGCAGCGCGCCGTGGCAAGAAGGTGATCGAGCAGGAGGAGCTGGAGGAGGGGATCATGCGTGTGATCGCCGGCCCCGAGAAGAAGGCGCGCCTGCTCTCCGAGAAGGAGCAGCGGATCACCGCGTATCACGAGATGGGCCACGCTCTCGTCGGGCACTTCCTCGAGAACACGGATCCGATCCACAAGATCACGGTCGTCTCGCGCGGTCAGGCTCTCGGCCTGACGGTCTCGCTCCCGACCGAGGACCGCTATCTCACCACGCGCAAGGCGCTGCTCGAGCAGATCGCGATGACGATGGGCGGCCGCGCAGCCGAGGAGATCGTCTTCAACGAGGTCACGACCGGCGCCGCGAACGACATCGAGAAGGTCACTGCGACTGCGAAGCAGATGGTGATGCGGTTCGGCATGAGCGAGAAGCTCGGCCCGCGCGTCCTCGGCCGCGACTCCGGGATGCCGTTCCTCGGCCGCGACATGGGGCACGAGCCCGACTACTCGGACGAGGTCGCCCGCGAGATCGACGACGAGATCCGCCGCATCATCGAAGAGGGCCACGACATCGCCACGCGGTTGCTGCGCGACCACATCGACGACCTGCACCGGATCTCGCAGATCCTGATCGACCGCGAGACCATCGACAAGGAGCAGTTCGAGCGGCTGCTCGCAGGCGAGCAGGAGGATGCGGTCTTCCCGGATCCGGAGCCCGAAGAGGCGGAGCCGACGAAGGAGCCGGAGCGGCGTCCCGCACCGGCGAAGCCGCGCCCGTTCCCGCTTCCGGGCGGAGCGGCCATGCAGCCGCCCGAGCCCGAAGCCTCCTAGCCGAGCTTCGACCGCTCCGGCGGAGGGAGGCTGGCCCAACGGAGCGTTGGGCACTTTGCGTGGTCGACGTGGTCTCCGAGCGGTGGCGCGACCGTCGTTTATCGAGCAGAGGGGAGGATCTGTTCTTCGAGCAGCCGGTCGCTCAGGTCGTGCGCGTCGCGACGGCCGAAGTTCGTGGTCGTGATCACGGCGACGCGCCGGGTCTCCGGGAGCACGTGCACCCGGTTCCCGCCCATCCCCGTCATGAAGAAACAGGACTCGCCTCCGTATTCGCGCAGCCACCACAGGTAGCCGTACTCCATCTCGTCGTCGATGCGCGCATGGGGGCGGATCGACTCGGCGACCCACCTGGCCGGGATCAGATCTTCGCCGCCGCCGAGGTACAGCTCCCCGAGCCGGAGCAGGGAGCGGCTCGTCAGCTCGAGGCCACCGGCCATTGAGGTCTCGCCCTTCGGTGTGTAGACCCACCGCGCGCGCTCGATGCCGAGCGGGGTGAATAGCTCGCGCTCCGCGAAGGTCGAAAGCGGCTCGCCGAGGGCGCGTTCGAGCGCCACACCCAACGCCACGACGCCGGCGGTGCAGTAACTGAAGCCCGTCGATCCTCGCAGCGGCAACCGAAGCGCAAAGCCGAGCCAGTCCTCCTGCGGGTACATCAGCTCCTCGTTCCCGGGAGAGGCGTCGTCCCAGTCATCGCAGTCGAGACAAGAACTCATCGTCAACAGGTCACGGAGCTTCACCGGCGGCGCCGGTTCCCCGAGTAGTTCCTGGAGCGAGGTCTCGACTCCCGCAACGATGCCTCGGTCGATCGCCATACCGACCAGCATCCCGGCGACGGTTTTCGTGCACGAACGCGTGTTGCGCAACGTACTCACGTCACCGTCCAGGTACTCCTCGAGCACCACCTCACCGCCCTGCGAGACGACGACGCTCGTGATCGTTCCGTAGTCAGAGAAGCGCGCCGGCTCGGACACCGGCCCTACGTTAAGGGCTCAGGGGTCGTTCCGGAATACGGGCCCAGGCGAGCAGGTCCAGTCAGCGTCATTTGGGAACGAGCCCGGCCGACCAGCCATTACGCTGTCGCTGGTGGAGGTCATCTTCCCGGACGGCACACGGGTCCGCGCTTCGGCGCTTTCCGATCGCGACGAGCACCTGAGCGGGCGCGATTTTGGCCTCTACATGGATCCGCGCTGGCAGCCAACCTGGCCTGCCGAGATCATCGACTGGCCCGACTTCGGACTGCCGCCCGACGGTGCGCGCGCCGCGGCGCAAATCCGGGGCGCGTTCTCGCGTGCCAAAGGCGGGGAGGGTGTTGAGATCGGCTGCCTTGGCGGCCTCGGTCGAACGGGAACGGTCCTCGCCTGTATGGCGGTGCTCGGGGGCGTTGAGCCGCTCGACGCCGTCGCCTGGGTGCGGGAGAACTACCGGTCGGGCGCGATCGAGACGCCGGAGCAGGAGAGCTGGGTGGACTGGTTCGCAGAGAGCGGTCGGTAGGACGGAGCTCTCCTGCTCAGGTCGGCCCAGGTACCGATCCTTCAGCCAGGCCTCAGCGGCGCGTCAGTGTTGCGGCGACGATGGAGTTGGCGAAGGCGGCCAATGCCATGACGGCTGTGACGGCGAGCGATGAGATGACGGCGATGCGCAAGATCCGAGAGGCGAGCATCGCAGGGTGAGCGTCTAACTCGCGAGGTGGCCCTTCACGTCCCAGGTCCAACATTCGACGACGTTGCCGTCGGGATCGGTGACATAGAACGACCTGCCGCGATCGTCGTCCTCGAACGAGACGATCTCGGGCTCGTAGCCGTGTTCCCGCAAGCGTGCAACCGCACCGTCGAAAACGTGGCTCGGGCGAGCAAGTCCGTAGCGGTGTCAGACACCTCGGTGTCTGACACCGCTCCCGCGGACAGTCGCGAGATGAGGCCCGTCCAGATTGCGGCGATCGGAGATCGTCATCTACTCGCCCGCGGCGTAGACCTCTCCCCGCTGGAGCGGTAGAACGTCCTGTACGGAGATGAAGACGCTGAGACTGGCGCTCGTCCTGCTCGCGCTGGCGGGAGTCACCGCCTGCGGGGCCGAGAAATCCAAGCCGATCGAGACGACCGGCCAGGTTGCTGCACTGCTCCGCCACACCTGGGGAACGACGATTGGCTCGCCCTCTTTCGACTATTCGTGCATGAGGCTCGACGATCGCGGACGACTCTTCACATGCCTGGCGAAGGATCGGACCGACATGGTCAGGCTCGCCTCGTTCGACGTCATCTGCACCGCGTCGAGGTGCACCTGGACGGACTACCCGTCCTACGAGGGTTAGTCCATTCCTTGACCCGACGGCGCAGGCCTTTAGGGTGTCTCGTATGAGCGTGGGCGGCATCCTCCGCGAGTCCTGGGGGCTCTACACCAAGTTCTTCAAGCGGTTCGTCGTGATCGCGTTGATCGTGTACCTGATCGTGGACCTCCTCAACGCGCTCGTCGCGACACTGTTCGGGCATGGCGTCGGCATCTCGCTCCTGCTCGCCCTCGTCACCGCGATCGTCTCCCTGGTCGGCACGTTCTGGCTGCAGGGCACGCTCGTCTTCGCAGTCGACGACGTGCGTGACGGCAGGATCGACAACACGGTCGGACAGCTTTTCGAGCGCGCGCGTCCGTACCTCAGCACCCTGATCCCGGCCGGGATACTCGCCGCGCTCGGGATCGCGGTGGGGCTGGTGCTGTTCATCGTGCCCGGCCTGATCCTCCTCACCTGGTGGTGCTTGATCGTGCCGGTGATCGTCCTCGAGGGAAAGCACGTCGGCGAGTCGTTCTCGCGCTCGCGTGAGCTCGTGCGCGGGCACGGTTGGACGGTTTTCGGTGTTGTCGTCGTGACCGCGGTCCTGTCCGCGATCGCCTCGGGGATCATCCAGGCGATCTTCTCGTTCCTCGGATCGTTTCTCCGCTACTGGATCGGCGGCGCAATCGCAAACGCGATCGTCGGCCCGTTCCTCGCCATCGCGCTGACGCTCACATACTTCACGCTCCGCGGACTGGGCGAGGGCGCTCCCGCGGCTCAGGTCGCTGCAGCGCCGGCCGTTCCTGCCGCCCCTCCCGACGACGTAGCCTGAGGCTGACTAGACCTGCTCGGCTTCGGCCATCGTCAGGAAGACGACGTCGCCGAACCCCTCGAACGTGCGCACGTGCGAGGAGACGACCTGGAAGCCGGCCCGCTCGTAGACCAGGCGCGCCCTCTCGTTGAAGGCTGCGACATGGAGAAAGACCCGTCTGGGCTGGAAGCACTCGCGTGCAAACGCGAGCCCGGCGTCGAAGAAGCGAGGCCCCAGCCCCTGCCCGGTGAGGTCCGGGCGAAGACCGAGGCCGTAGTCGAGGTCGGGCGGCTTGGGCTCGAAGTAGTAGAAGCCGACCAACTCGCCCCGCTCGTCGACAGCTTCGAAGAAGCGCTCCGGGTTCAGCACCGGCTCGACCGTCCCGTCGTAGAAGTCGTACGGCGGGGGATACCGCCAGGTCGCGAGGAGCAGATGGGTCTCGGCGGAAGCCTCCCTGATCGTGAGCTCCACAGCTACGTCTCGGCCGACTGATCCCGTGCCGCGTCGGCGACCGCAGTTCTGATCCGTGCGGCGCCGTCGGAGAGGATCAGATCACCGTGCGGGATGATCACCTGCTCGACCGGCAGTTCGCAAAGCGCCTCGAGCGACACGAGCAGGCGGTCGGCGTCCGCCTCGTCGACGAACACGTGGAGCCTGCCGCCGGTCCCGCTGAGGACATCGCCCGTGACGAGAGTCGCGTGGTCGCGTATGAAGAACACGACCTGTTGAGGCTCGCCGTCCAGCTCGATCGCCTCCACTCCAGGCGGGAGGTCAGCGGTCGTTGCCGGATTCGGGCGTCGTCTCCATTCGGCCCGAGGCGGCACCCACACAGACGCGCCGTGGCCGGTGACGAAATCGCTCGTTCCGCGGAAGTGCGCCGGCTGTGTGAGCAGCACGCGTACGGCTTTTCCGTGCGCGTCGAAAGGGCCGTCGGGAGGGAGGAACGGGTCGATCAGCACGACCTCGTCGGGTGTCTCGTAGCGCACGACCGGGACGTTCTCGGGCCAGTCCTCCGTCGGCTCCCAGGCCGGGTGAGGCGAAAACCACCAGGAGAGCTCGCTCATGCCCAGAGAGTACGTCGGCGCCGCTCGCGCACCCGCATCGCCTCAGGCGTCAGGCGCCGGCGAGCACCGACCGCGCCTTCGACGCGTCCGATTCGTTCACGAGCACGAACAACGCGGTCGCGGACATTCCTCCCATGAACGATCCGAGCGAGTTCGGATCGGGCAGCGGTTCGACGGCACACTTGATGCCGGCGGCTCTGAGCCGTCCGCAGACCTCGTCACCCTCGAGCTCGTCCTGCACCTGCAGCAACCGGCAAGGCTCTTCGTCCATGGTGAGACTCTAGGCGATCCGACAATTCTCCTCGCGCAGGTAGCCGGTATCTAGGCTGCGCCGGTGAGCCTGATCCCGTTCCTGGCGGTCTCGGCGGTCGTGATCGTCGCACCCGGCCCCGACATGGCGCTCGTCGGACGGAACGCGATCTTCGGAGGTCGACGCGTTGCCGTCTCGACCGCGGCCGGTGTCGTGCTCGGGCTCGCAGTGTGGTCGGTGGCGGCGAGCGTCGGTGTGGCCGCGCTGCTGCGGCGGTCCGAGCCCGCGTTCGTGACGTTGAAGATCGTCGGGGCGCTGTACCTCGTCTGGCTCGGTTTTCAGGCGCTGCGGATCGCCGTCCGCGGCCCTCGAGACGACGTTGCGGTCTCGCAGGCCCTCGCTCTCCGGCACAGGCCGCGGCGAGCGCTTCGCCAGGGGTTTCTCAGCAATCTCGCGAACCCCAAGATCGCCGTGTTCTTCACCAGCTTCCTACCGCAGTTCGCGCAGCCGGGCGCGAGCTTCGGCGCGTTGCTCGCCCTCGGGCTCGTGTTCAGTCTCATGACCCTGGTCTGGCTGGCCGGCTACGGGGTCTTCGTCGCCAAGGCCGGGGACGTGCTGCGCCGGCCGCGCATCCGCAGGGTCCTGGAAGGCATCAGTGGAGCCGTCCTGATCGCCTTCGGCGTTCGGCTCGCCACGCTCGATCACTGAGAAGACGAACGGGTCCCGGGACTCCAGCCGACCCCCGTTCAATAGTTGAGGCTCGTGACCGGGATCGCGTCTCCGCTCCTCGTCCTGATCTTCCTGGCCGCCGCTGTTGCGACCTGGATCGCCGGCATGACGCTCTCGAAGACGACCGACGCGCTCGATGTGCGGCTCGGGCTCGGGGAGGAGCTCGGCGGCCTGCTTCTGCTCTCGGTGGCAGGCAGCCTGCCGGAGCTCGCGATCACGATCTCGGCTGCGGCACAGGGGAACCTCGGTCTCGCCGCCGGCAACCTGATCGGCGGGATCGCGATGCAGACGATGGTGCTCGTGATCTGCGACATCGCGGTCGGGCGCGCGCGGCCGTTGACGTTCCTCGTCGGCGCCCTGAGCCCGGTGCTCGAAGGGCTGCTCGTGACCCTCGTCGTCTCCGGTGTGCTGATGGGCGCGCTCCTCGCGCCGACGACGGCGATCGCCGGTGTCGTCAGCCCGGCATCGATCGGGATCGTCGTCGCGTGGACGATCGGCGTCTACGTGATCAACAACGTGCGCAAGAGCCCGCGCTGGCGCATCACGATGGAGGGGTCGCATCCGGGCCGCCGCCACCACCGCGATCCCCACCCCTCCCAGCCGCATCCGTTCGCAGGCCGCTCGACCTCACGGGTCGCCTGGCTGTTCGCCGGCGCGTGCGCCGTGACCCTGGGGGCCGGCGTGGCGCTCGAGATGAGCGGGAACACGCTTGCCGACCGGGCGGGCATCAACGGTGTCGTCTTCGGCGCCACGATCCTCGCAGGCGCAACTGCCTTGCCCGAGATCAGCTCGGGCATTGCGGCGGTCCGGCTTGGCGACCACGCGCTCGCCCTCGGCGACATCTTCGGCGGCAATGCGTTTCAGCTCTGCCTGTTCCTCGTCGCCGACCTGATCGCCGGCTCGCCGGTGCTACCGACCGCGGGCAGCCAGAACGCATGGCTCGCGTCGCTCGGTGTCGCGCTCACGGCCATCTTCGCGATGGGCGTCGTGATCCGCCCGCTTCGCTGCCGCGCGCGGCTCGGCCCCGACTCGATCTTCGCGATCGTCGTCTTCGTGATCGGGATCGCGGGGCTCTTCGTCGTCCCGCACTACTGATCGTGCTCGGCCAGCCAGGCCTTGGCGACGCGCTTCTGCGCGCGCGTGAGCCAGGCCTCCACGACCGTCTCTCGCAGTTCGCCGCGGTCGAGCCGACGCAGGTCCGGGATTCGGATCAGCACCGCCGGATAGCCGTCGAAATGCGGCGTCGTGAAGAACACGCCGCGGGGATCGGCGAGCACGAGCTCCTTCGCCTCGGCTCCGTCGACGCGGAACATCAGCACGTCGTCGAGCCGTTCCCCGGTCGCCGGATCGAGCGCGTCGGGGCGCCGGCCACGTTGCAGGCAAAACGCCTTGCCGTGCACGAGATAGGACGGGCGGCCGTCGGCGGAGATCTCCTTCGTCGTCTCGGGCATGGCCAGAGCGAGCTTGTCGAGGTCGCGCATCGTCGCCATCGGCCAGAGGATGCAACACCGCGGTCGTCCTGTCGATTTCCCACTGCCCCGTTCGTCGTTCTCCGAGAGCGACAGTCAGGATCAGGAGGAGGACGAGATGTCGGATGTGACGGTCAAGCGAATCGAGGACTTCGACTCGCCGAACGGCGGCGGGTTCTGCCGCGCGCGGGCGAGTCTCGGCGTGACGGCCTTCGGGCTGCAGGTCGAGCAGTTCCCTGCGAACTTCGAGCATTACCCCGAGCACGATCACTCGGATGACGGCCAGGAGGAGGTCTACACGCTGCTGGCCGGATCAGCGACCCTCCACGTCGGCGGCAAGCAGTTCCCGCTGTCGCCCGGCGTGTTCGCGCGGGTCGCCGCGAACGCCACGCGCAAGATCACGACCGGCTCGGAGCCGGCGCAGCTCCTGGCGATCGGCGGCGTCCCGGGCGATGCCTACTCGGCGCCGGCATTCACCGAGGAGGGGGCGGCGATGCCGGGTTGACCCGGCGAGCCTCGTTCCGACGGCGTGGGCGCGTCCTGAACACGATGTCCCACCAGGGTGCGCTCACGCCGAAGCCTCGCTCGTCGTCCTCGAAGTGGTGGCGCATGTGCAGCTCACGCAGTCGTCGACCGACCGATCCCTTCGGATGGGTGTGGTGGAGCAGGAAGTGCAGGGTGTCGTAGATGACGTAGCCGAGGTAGAAGCCGGAAGCGAAAGCCCACGCGAGCGGCGTCCCGAGCACCCCGACGAACGCGAGGAGGAAGAGCAGCGCCAGCGGGATCGAGAACGCCGGCGGCAGCACGAGACGGCGCGGGTCGTTGGGATGGTCGTGGTGGACGCCGTGGATCATCCAGTGCAGGCGCCTGCCGATGCCGTGGTCCGGCTCGAAGTGGAAGAGGGTGCGGTGGCCCCAGTACTCGCAGAGAGTCCAGAAGAGATACCCGGCGGCCGCTGCGAGCAGCGCCTCGCCGAGCCCGAGGTCGCGCACGCCGAGAAAGCCGAGGATGGCCACCACCGGCAGGAACACGACGGCCGGTGTGGCGGGATGGGCGCGGGTCAGGCGGTCGAGCGCCGGCGACGGAAAGATCGCCGGAGAGGCTTCGAGCGAATCGGGGCCGGTGACCCGAGGTAGTGCGTCGCTTCCCACTCTGAGCCGAGCATAGCCCCACCGCCCGCGGGTGTGAACCGGAGAAACGCCCTGCTACCGTGCCTCCGATGGCGGATCCCGTTTCGTGGCTTCAGATCCAGCAAGGTTGGAACGTCGTTGCCTCCGACGGCTCCAGCGTCGGCACGGTCGCTCAGATCGAGGGTGACAAGCAGGCGGACATCTTCGACGGTCTGGCCGTGGAGTCCGGTGAGCCGAAAAAGCTCTGCTACGTGGCCGGCGAGCAGGTCGGAGCGATCTTCCCCGGCGAGGTGACGCTGAAGATCGCCGCCGCGGAGGCGGCCACTCTGGCGCCGTTCCAGGCGCCGCCGCCCGAGACCACGTGGCGGCCCGGCAAGCAGTCGTTCATGACCAGGCTCGGGAACAAGCTGCGCGGCAAGGGCTAGGCTGTCGCGATGTCCGAGGTAACGGTTGTCGCCGAGCCCGACGTGCGCGAGTACGTGATCGAGCACGGCGGGAACGTCTACGTGTGGGCCAACGACATCGGGCTGAAGCACGTCTCGCTGTCGCCGCCCGACGACCCGATGGATTTCGAGAGCATCGAGGGTGACGGGTTCACGCTCCACCAGGCCGAGTCGATCCAGACGCCGACGACCGAGTGGAAGCTCGTGCTCCGGCACTTTCCGCTCAAGCACCTGGACGCGCTCTGGGATGCGTGGGAGCCGGGGATCAGCACCCCGCCGCCCGAAGTCCTCTAGCCGCGCTTCTCCATCAGCCGGCCGTCGCGGATCGCCCGCGCCATGTCGTTGGACTGCTCGCGGTACCAGCTGCCGTCCTCGAACTGGATCGCCGGGTAGCTGTTCTGGCCGGTGCCCTCGATCAGCGCGGTGCGCTTCTTGCGGCTGGGCCACGGCCCGGCGACGACCTCGTACTCGATCCCCTGCTCGTCGAGCGCCTTCTGGACCTTCCAGCAGGGATGCCCGCCGAACTTCGCCCACATGTTGCTACAGCGGTAGAGCTTCACGGCCATGACGTCCTCCAGTCGGGGTGGGTCAGATCATCTATGCCACGAGGCCGGCCTGCCAACATCGTCCAGCGCAGCCGCTTCGAGATGACGCCGAGATAACGCCAGCCGGGGTCCATCACGCCATTATTCGGGTGTGTCAAACGCACGCCCGCCGATCGATGAACGCTTTCCCGCTCCATCCGTGATGGGCGTGATCAACGTCACACCGGACTCGTTCTCGGACGGTGGCGTGCATCTCCGCGTCGAGGCTGCCGTGACCGCAGCGTGGGGGATGCTCGACTGTGGAGCGGCGATCGTCGATGTGGGCGGCGAGTCGACCCGGCCCGGGTCCGACGGTGTCACCGCGGACGAGGAGCTCGAGCGGATCGAGCAGGTGCTGCTCGACCTCGGTGGTGCCCCCGTCTCGGTCGACACCTCGAAAGCGGCGGTCGCCCGCCGCGCGCTCGAGCTCGGCGTCGAGCTCGTCAACGACGTGACCGCGCTGCGCGGGGATCCCGAGCTCGCCGGGGTCGTCGCCGACGCCGGCTGCTATCTCTGCCTCATGCACATGCAGGGCGAGCCGCGCACCATGCAGGTCGACCCCATCTACGACGACGTCGTCTCCGATGTGAAGCGCTTTCTCGAGGAGCGGCTCGCCTTCGCGGTCGCGGCCGGGGTGCGCGAGGAGCTCGTCTGTCTCGACCCGGGGATCGGCTTCGGCAAGACCGTCGCGCACAACGTCGAGCTCGTGCGCAGGCTGGGCGAGCTCGCCGCGATCGGCCGTCCCCTGCTCGTCGGGCTCTCGAGGAAGAGCTCGCTCGGCAAGCTCACGGGCAGCCCGGACGCGACGGTCGGTTCAGCGGCGGCGTCGGTCGGCGGCGCGGTCAGCGCTTTCCATCGCGGCGCCTCGATCCTGCGCGTGCACGATGTGCGAGAGCACGTGGAGGCGCTCGCCGTCGCGAGCGCGGTGGCCGGGTGATCGTCGAGCTCAGCGGGCTCGAGGTCTTCGGCTACCACGGAGTCGAGGAAGCGGAGCAGCGTCTCGGGCAGCTCTTTCTGTTCGACGTGCAGCTCGAGGTGGGAGACCGTGGCGCGACGGACCGGCTTGGCGACGCGGTCGACTACACGCGCGTCGCGAGCGCGATCCGCGAGCTTTCGGACCGCGAGCGCTTCGATCTGCTCGAGGCGCTCGCCACCCGGGTGGCCGACCTGCTCATGGAGCGCTTCTCGCCGGAGTCGCTGCGCCTCCGCGTGCGCAAGCCCCAGGTCGAGCCGGCCGGGATGACGGTCGAGTACTCCGCCGTCACCATCGAGCGTCCGTGACGGTCGCGTACGTCGGGCTCGGCTCGAATCTCGGCGATCGCGAGTCGCTCATCCGCCAGGCCGCCGAGCTGATCGGAGCGACCCGGCTCTCGACGATCATCGAGACCGAGCCGTGGGGCTACGAGCAGCAGCCACGGTTCCTGAACGCGGTCGCCGAGGTGGAGACACCGCTCACCCCCCGTGCCTTCCTCGACCAGCTGCTCGAGGTCGAGCGGCGTCTCGGCCGGGAGCGGCCGGGGCGGCCGTGGGGGCCGCGGACGATCGATCTTGACCTGCTGCTCTACGGCGACGAGGAGCTCGACGAGCCGGGCCTCGTGGTGCCCCATCCGCACCTCGAGGAGCGGCTGTTCGTGCTGGAGCCGCTCGCGGAGCTCGTCCCGTCACAGAGAATTCCCGGTTCCGGCACGGTCCAGGCTGCCCTCGCAGGGCTACAATCAGCGGGGTGAGCCACCTCGACGAGCTCGACGAGTTCGAGGCCGAGGCCGAGCTGCGTCTGAAGAAGGAGTACGCGGCGGTCTTTTCCCTCTTCCGGTACTGCGTCCTCACCCAGGATGCGACGTACCTCTGCAACAAGCTGGACATGCAGTACGTCCCTCAGCCGAACTATCCGTTCTTCCATCTGAAGATGGAGGACGTCTGGGTGTGGGACAAGAACCGGCCCACGCGGATGATCCCGCGCGCCGAGGTGTACACGTCCAGCGACGTGACGATCGAGGAGCTGCGCGGCGACGGCGACGAGCCGGTGCTGACCGCCGAGGCGCTGGCCAAGCGCATCGGCGAAGGCCGATCGGAGATCGAAGACCTGTAGCGGTCGGACACCGTCGGTGTCTGACACCCTTTCGCCATGCTGCTCGCGATCGATGTCGGGAACACCCAGACCGTCTTCGGGCTGTTCGACGGCGCGACGCTCATCGAGCAGTTCCGCGTCGGCACCGACCGCACGCACACGGGCGACGAGCTCGCCGTGCTGCTCCGGGCGTTCGTCGACCTGGAGACGCTCGATGGGATCGTCCTCTGCTCGTCGGTCCCGTTGCTCGTGCCGCGAGTACGAGGCGTTCACCGAGCGGTGGGCGGGCACCGAGCTGCTGGTGCTCGGTCCGGGTGTCTCGACCGGGATGCTCATCCGCTACGACGACCCGCGCGAGGTGGGACCCGACCGGATCGCGAACGCGGTCGCCGCACGCGAACGGCACGGCGCTCCGGCGGTCGTGGTCGACTTCGGCACGTCCACGAACTTCGACGTCGTCAATGCGGCCGGTGAGTTCGCCGGCGGCGTGCTCGCGCCCGGGGTCGAGGTGTCGATGGACGCGCTCTTCGCCCGCGCGGCACGGCTCCCGAAGGTGCCGTTCGCGGCGCCCGAGCGGGTGATCAGCCAGACGACCACAGCCGCGCTGCAGTCGGGGCTCGTCTACGGCTTCGCCGGGCAGGTCGATGCGATCGTCGGCCGGATCCGGGCAGAGCTCGGCGCCCAGACGGCGCCGGTGGTCGCCACCGGAGGCCTCGCCGACCTGATCGCGCCGCACTCGCGAGACGATCACGGCCGTCGACCAGGAGCTGACGCTCCAGGGGCTCCGGATCGTCTGGGAGCGCAACCGGACATAGGCAGGAAACTCGCGAATCTGGTTCCGGCTGGCGCCGGAATCAGGTTCGCTTCAGGAGACGAATCTGATTCGCCGTAGGCGAACCAGATTCGCGAGTTTCCGCGCTTCAGCCGCCGCCGTAGATCGAGATCGGCAGCGAGTCCAGCAGGACCTCGTTCTGGGGCTCGGGCACCTCGCGGAGCAGCCGCTCGAGAATGAAGCGCGCGCCCGGGGCGGCGGCGAGCAGGCGCTGCTCCACCTCGGCCAGCGTCGGGAGCATGACGAGCTCCTGCTTGAACGGCCGCGGGAAGCGCCCGCGCCCGAGGTACCAGCCGTAGAACTTCTTCAGGAAACCGGATGCGCGCTGCTCGCCCAGCTCCCGCACGGTCTCGCGCATGAAGAGCAGCAGCTCGGCGACGACCTCCTCGCGCGACGGCTCGCGCTCGTCGCCCATGATCTCCGCGAGCGCCCACGGGTTGCCCTGCGCCGCACGGCCGATCATCACCGCAGCCGCCCCGGTCGTGGCGAGCACCGCCTGCGCGCGCGCCCGCGAGGTGATGTCGCCCGAGGCGATCACGGGGACGTCGACCAGCGAGACCAGCTCGGCGGTGAGCGAATGGTCCGCGGTGCCCGTGTACATCTGCTTGGCGGAGCGCGGGTGCAACGTCAAGGAGGCGGCTCCCGACTGGGCGAGCCGTGGTCCGACGACGAGGCAGGTTCGCGACCCGTTCTCGACGCCGCGGCGCATCTTCACCGACACGGGCAGCGGCGTCGCGCCCGCGACCGCCTCGACGAGCCTGCAGGCATGATCGGGATCGTCGAGGAGAGATGCCCCCGCGCCCGTCTTCGTCACCTTCTTGACCGGGCAGCCGAAGTTCACGTCGACGATGTCGGCCCCCGCCGCCTCCACCATGCGGGCGGCCTCGGCCATGGCCACCGGGTCGGAGCCGAAGATCTGGATCGCCAGCGGATGCTCGTCGGAGCTCACCCGCAGGTAGCCGAGCGTCTTCTCGTTCCGGTGCTGGATCCCGGCCACGGAGACCATCTCGGAGCAGACGAGGCCCGCCCCGTAGCGGCGGCCCTGCCTGCGAAAGGCCTGCACAGACACGCCTGCCATCGGTGCCAGCACGACGCGGCCCGGGATGTCGACGGCGCCGATCCGCCAGGTGTCCTCGAGGTCGATGTTCACAGGCCGTGAAGGGTAGCCGGGCAGAGTTGCGGCCGACTTGACGCGGTCGCTACCATTCCCGCCCGTTTCTGACGGGGTCAGGAGGAAGTTCTGTTGAAGGAAGTCATTCTCACATCTGAGGGCTACAAGAAGCTCCAACAGGAGATCGATCTCCTGCGCGGCGACAAGCGCCGCGAGGTGGCCGAGCGCATCCGCGTTGCCCGCGAATTCGGCGACATCGCCGAGAATGCCGAGTACGACGACGCCAAGAACGAACAGGCGATGCTCGAGCACAAGATCGCGCAACTCGAGGAGCGCCTGCTCTCGGCGCGCGTGATCACGAAGAAGGAGATCCTCAAGGACGCCGTCTCGATCGGCTCCCACGTCCGCCTGCGCGACATGCAGGCGAACAAGACCTTCGAGTACCACATCGTCGGCTCTGCCGAGGCGAACCCGGCCGAGAACAAGCTCTCGAACGAGTCGCCGGTCGGCAAGGCGATCATGGGCAAGAAGAAGGGCGAGGTCGTCGAGGTCACCGCCCCTCGCGGAGCCCTCAAGTTCAAGATCATGGAGATCAAAGCCGCCTGACACGTCCCTGGCCGTGTCGGCTCCCGGCGGGCAGAGCCCGCCTTCGCCGCCGCCTCGGCCCGCAGTCGGCACCGCACCGACAGCGACCCGCCAGGAACGCGTCAGGTTCGAGTGCCGAGCAAGACCGGTGTCTGACACGCCGTGTCAGACACCTTTACGCTCGCGCGGTGGAGATCGTGCAGCTCGAGCGAGCGAGGCTCGGCGAGGCGAGCGACATGCTCGCGCGCGCCTTTCAGGACGACCCCGCCTGGGTCTGGCTGATCCCGGATGCCAAGCGGCGCGCGCGGGTCCTGCCGTGGCTCTTCCGCGTCGGGTTCGACGTGACGGCCGCCGATGTCTGGGCGACGGCCGGCCCCCTGCTCGGAGCCGCGCGGTGGATGCCGCCGGGCCGCGCGGCGATGCGCGTCGGGCCGACGCTGCGCGCGCTCGTGACGACGCCGCTGCGCCTCGGCGCCGCGACCGGCCCGTTCCTCTCGTACGGCGCCGCGGTCGAGGCGCTCCGTGTCCAGGCGATGCCGGGCGACCACTGGTATCTCGCGGGGATCGGCGTCGACCCGTCGGCGCAGCGTCAGGGCATCGGCTCGGCGCTCCTGCAGCCCGGACTGACCGCTTCGGCCCGCGACGGGCTTCCAGCCGTGCTGCTGACGAACAGCGCGGTCAACCTGCCGTTCTACGAAGGTCACGGCTTCGAGGTCGTGCGAGAGGGATCGACGCCCGAGAATGGCCCGCACGCCTGGGCTATGGTCAGATGGCCGTGAACGACGTAGGCTCGACGGAGTCGTCCAACAACGGAACGCCGAAGAGGTTCCCGAACCGGGACGAGATCGAGCGCGTCCGCGCAGGAGGCGGACGGCGTGGAGCCGGGCGAGGAAGGCCCCGAGCGCACGGCGCCTCGCCGGCCGCGTGATGGCGCGCCGCGACATGGGCAAGCTCGTCTTCCTCGATCTCGTCGACCGGAGCGGCCGGATCCAGCTCCTGTGCCCCGAAGCGCGGACCGGCAGCCTCGACGTGCACCTCGGGGACGTGATCGGGGTCACCGGCAAGCCGACCAAATCGCGCCGTGGCGAGCCGTCCCTGATCGTCGACGAGCTCGTGTTGCTGTCGCGCAACCGCTCGCCGCTTCCGGACACCTTCCACGGTCTGACCGACATCGAGCAGCGCTACCGCAAGCGCCATCTCGATCTGCTGATGAACGAGGAGGTCCGGCGCGACTTCATGCTGCGGGCACGGATCGTCACGGCGGTTCGCCGCTATCTGGACGGGCAGGGCTTTGTCGAGGTGGAGACGCCGGTTCTCCAGCCGCGCTACGGCGGGGCGTTCGCGGAGCCGTTCGTCACGCACCACAACGTGCTCGACCAGGATCTCTACCTGCGCATCGCGACCGAGCTCTACCTCAAGCGGCTGATCGTCGGCGGGCTCGAGAAGGTGTACGAGATCGGCAAGGACTTCCGCAACGAGGGCGTGACCTACAAGAACAACCCCGAGTTCACGATGCTCGAGTGGTACGAGGCCTACGCCGACTACCAGGACACGATGCGCCGAATGGAGGATCTGATCGAGTTCGTCGCACTCGAGGCTCTGGGGACGACGAAGGTGACGTTCAAGGGGCACGACGTCGACCTGAAGGCGCCGTGGAAGCGAATGCGACTGATCGACGAGCTGGCGGAGTTCGATCTCTGGACGACGGAGTACGACGACCTGAAGCAGCGCCTGGAGGACCGCGGCGTCGACGTGTCACGCGACAAGACGTGGTCGCAGCTCGTCGACAAGGCGGTCACCGCGTACATCGAGCCGCGCCTGATCGAACCGACGATCCTCTACGACTACCCCATCGAGCTGTCGCCGTTCGCCCGAGTAACGGATGCCGACCCGAGGATCGTCGAGCGGTTCGAGTACTACGTGGGCGGCATGGAGCTCGGGAACGCATTCTCGGAGCTGAACGACGCCGACGAGCAGGCGGCGCGGTTCGCGATGCAGGCCGAGGAGGGTGCCGGCGGCAACATCGAGGCGGAGCAGGGAGACCCGGATTACGTGGAGGCGCTGTCCTACGGTATGCCGCCCACGGGCGGGATCGGCCTCGGTATCGATCGCCTCACGATGGTGCTGGCCGGCAAGGATTCGATTCGCGACGTGGTGCTGTTTCCGGCCCAGCGCGAGCGCCAGAGCCAGAGCTGAGATCCCGCGCCTCGCGCGGCTGCTTCGGGCCTGGACGGGCGGCCGGTCAAGATCCCCCATGTGTGTCACGGCGGGACACCCGGGGTGGGGAGTACGATGGGCGCCTCGGAAATAGGCAAACGTTCGTGCCGCCTCGAGGCGGAGAGAGGTCCCATCTTGTTCGAACGGTTCACAGAACGGGCTCGCCAGGTCGTCGTACTCGCGCAGGACGAGGCGCGCGCTCTCAAGCACAACTACATCGGGACCGAGCACATCCTGCTCGGCTTGCTGCGCGAAGAAGAAGGCCTTGCCGCGCGCGTGCTCGAGTCGCTCGACATCACCGTCGAGGAGGTCCGTGCGCAGGTCGCCAGGATCGTCGGCCAGGGCGACGAGGTCACCACGGGCCAGATCCCGTTCACGCCGCGGGCGAAGAAGGTGCTGGAGCTGGCATTGCGCGAAGCGCTTTCCCTCGGCCACAACTACATCGGCACCGAGCACATCCTGCTCGGGCTCGTGCGCGAGAACGAAGGCGTCGCGGCGCGCATCCTGCTCGACTTCGATGCCGACGCCGAGAAGATCCGCAACGAGATCATCCGCATGCTCTCCGGCCCCGGCCGGCGCCAGGGGGGCACCGCCGGTGCATCCAGCGAGAAGGGCAAGAGCTCGAAGCTCCTCGACCAGTTCGGCCGCAACTTCACCAAGCTCGCGAGCGAGGGGAAGCTCGACCCCGTCGTGGGGCGGCAGAACGAGATCGAGCGGATCATGCAGATCCTCAGCCGCCGCACCAAGAACAACCCGGTGCTCATCGGCGAGCCGGGGGTCGGCAAGACGGCTGTCGTCGAAGGGCTTGCGCAGCGCATCTCGTCGAACCAGGTGCCGGACCTCCTGAAGAACAAGCAGATCTACAGCCTCGACCTGGCGGCTCTCGTCGCCGGCTCGAAGTACCGCGGCGAGTTCGAGGAGCGCCTGAAGAAGGTGATGAAGGAGATCACCCAGCGCGGCGACATCATCCTGTTCATCGACGAGCTCCACAATCTCGTCGGAGCGGGTGCCGCCGAGGGCGCGATCGATGCCGCATCGATCCTCAAGCCAGCGCTCGCCCGCGGGGAGCTGCAGACGATCGGCGCCACGACGCTCGACGAGTACCGCAAGTACCTCGAGCGTGACTCCGCCCTCGAGCGCCGCTTCCAGCAGATCCGCGTCGAGGAGCCGACGACCGACGACACGATCGAGATCCTGCGCGGCCTCCGCGACCGCTACGAGGCACACCACCGGTGCAAGATCACCGACGAGGCGCTGCGAGGCGGCGGCCACGCTGGCCGACCGCTACATCCAGGACCGCCACCTGCCCGACAAGGCGATCGACCTGATCGACGAGGCGGCGTCGCGGATGCGCATCAAGACGATGAGCGCGCCGCCGCGGTATCGCGAGCTCGAGGAGGAGATCGAGAAGGTCCGCAAGGACAAGGAAGCCTCGATCGAGAACCAGGAGTTCGAGAAGGCCGCCTCGCTGCGCGACAAGGAGCGCAAGCTCACGCAGAAGAAGCGCGAGCTCGAGGAGCAGTGGCGCGCCGAGGAGCAGACCGAGCAGCCGGAGATCGGCGAGGAAGAGATCGCCGACATCGTCTCGATGTGGACCGGGATCCCCGTGTTCAAGCTCACCGAGGCGGAGTCGCAGCGGCTCGTCCGCATGGAAGAGGAGCTGCACAAGCGCGTGATCGGCCAGGACGCGGCGATCATCGCCGTCTCCAAGGCGATTCGCCGTGCCCGCGCCGGGATCAAGGATCCGAAGCGGCCGACCGGGTCGTTCATCTTCCTCGGGCCGTCAGGCGTCGGGAAGACCGAGCTCGCCCGCACGCTCGCCGAGTTCCTGTTCGGCGACGAGGACGCGATGATCCAGATCGACATGTCGGAGTACATGGAGAAGCACGCCGTGTCCCGCCTGGTCGGCTCGCCTCCGGGCTACATCGGCTACGACGAAGGCGGCCAGCTCACCGAGGCCGTGCGGCGCAAGCCGTACTCGGTCGTCCTCTTCGACGAGATCGAGAAGGCACATCCGGATGTGTTCAACATCCTGCTGCAGATCCTCGAGGACGGGAAGCTGACCGACTCGCAGGGCCGCAAGGTCGACTTCCGGAATGTGATCGTGATCATGACGTCGAACATCGGCTCGGCGTCGATCTCGAAGAACGTCTCGCTCGGCTTCAACATGTCGAACGAGGACGGCTTGAGCTACGACGACATGAAGACCCGCGTGATGGGCGACCTGAAGAAGGTCTTCCGCCCCGAGCTTCTGAACCGCATCGACGAGATCATCGTCTTCCCGAAGCTCGCGAAGGACGAGATCCTGCAGATCGTCGACCTGCTCATGAACCGCCTACGCGTGCAGATGGCCGAGCACGAAGTGACGATCGAGCTCACGCCGGAGGCGAAGGACCTGCTGGTCGAGAAGGGCTGGGACCCCGCGATGGGAGCGCGGCCGCTCCGCCGCGCGATCCAGCGCTACATCGAGGACCCGCTCGCGGACTTCGTCCTCGGCCGGCAGCTCGAGCCGGGCTCGACGATCCTCGTCGCCCGCAAGGACGACGAAGAGGTCGAGATCACCGTCGTGCCGCCGGCGCCGCCGGAAGTGATCGGCGTCTCCGCTGCGCCGGACGCGCCTCCGGTGGCCGAAGAAGACTGACGCCGGGGAGGGTGCCCGGCACCGTCAGGTGTCAGGCACCCTCCGCGAGCTGCCAGACGTCGTCGCGGAGCAGGGGCACCTCGGTCCCGTCCTGCAGGACCGCGTCGACCGAGATCTCGGGACCGCCGATCATGAAGTCGGTGTGGACGGTCGAGACGTTGACGCCGTCGATCACCCCGCCTTCGACCGCCTCGGCGTAGGCGCTGCCGTAGGCGATGTGGCAGGTCGTGTTCTCGTCGAAGAGCGTGTCGAAGAAGGTGAGGCCCGTCTTGCCGATGCGCGAGAGACCGTCGACGAGCGCCACCTCACCGAGGAACGGTGCCTGTGGATCGGTCTCGAGCTGGCCGCGAATCACGTCCTCGCCCTCGTCGGCGTGCAGTTCGACGATCCGGCCGGCCTCGAACCGCACCTCCAGCCCCTTCACCACCTGTCCGTACAAGGCCAGCGGCCGGGTCGAGCGCACGACCCCCTCCGTCCGGCGGAAGTCCGGGGTCGTGAAGACCTCTTCGGTCGGCATGTTGGCGACGTAGGGGATGCCCGCGGCGGTCTCAGATTCGCAGCCTTGCCATCGCGACTCGGGCAAGAGGCCGACCGTCAGTTCGGTGCCGGGGCCTGTGAACCGGAGGCGATCGACCTGCAGGTCGTTGAGCGTCCGTGCGCGCGCGCCGATCCGCTGCACGTGCGCGCGCCACGCTGCGACGGGATCGTCCTCGTCGAGTCGCACGCAGTACTCGACCACTTCCCACAGTCGGTCCGTGTCGGCCTCGCCGAACATCTGTCTGGCCCAGCCCGTCGTTCGGTACACCGACGACGGTCCAGTTGTTCAGCTGTTCGTTGACCTGGCGGTTGTTCTCGTGCGCGAGCTCGAGCATCCGCGCCTTGCCGACACGGTCGCCGGGCAGGTCGGCCAACAGCTCCGGCTCGGCGTCGCCTGTCAGCGCGACGATCGCCGCGCTCTCGTCACCGATCTCGACGGCGCGTTCGAGGAGCCATGGAGGTGTCCACGAGAGCGCGTCGTCTGTTGCGAACTCGATCAGTGCCCGCCGGATGTGCTGGTCGGAGTAGTAGACGTCGACGTAGCGCGCACCAGCTTCGTACGCCGCTCGCGTGACCGCGCGCGCGACGGGCGCGTGCTCGACTCGCGCGATCACCTCCACGAGCTGTCCCGGCTGCACGTTCGCGCCGACCCGGACTGCCAGCTCGGCGTACCGGGCGATGCGGGCCTCGTTCGTCAGTCGGGTAGCTGCCACGTGTCCTCGCGGAGGATCGGAATCGACTTCCCGTCCTTCGTGACTCCGTCGACCTCGAGCTCGGGCCCACCGATCATGAAGTCGGTGTGCACGGACGAGACGTTCATGCCCTCGCCGGGATCGCCGTCGAACACCTCGGGGATCCCGAAGCCGTAGGCGATGTGGCACGTTGCGTTCTCGTCGTAGAGCGTGTCGAAGAACGTCGTCCCGGTCTGACCGACCCGCGACGTCCCGTCGACGAGAGCGAGCTCCCCGAACCGCGCGGCATTGTCGTCGGTCGCGAGCTGTCCTCGGATGATGTCGGCGCCGTTGTCCGCCTGCACGTCGACGATCCTCCCGTCTCGAACCTCGATCTGGAGGCCCTCGATGACGTCGCCGGCCAGCGCGAGCGGCCGGCTCGAGCGGATCGTGCCCTCTGCGCGACGGCAGTCGGGTGTGGTGAAGATCTCTTCGGTCGGCATGTTGGGGACGTACTCGATCCCGGACGCAGTGTGGAACAAGGCCGACATCCAGCGCGCATGACCGAGCAGGCCGATGGTGAAATCCGTTCCGGGGCCTTGGTAGTGAATCGCGTCGAGTTTCAACGCCGTCAGCTTCGCCGCGCGCGACTCGAGCCGCGCCATGTGGTCGCGCCAGGCGGCGACGGGATCGGGCTCGTCGAGCCGGGTGCAGAACGCCACCGCCTCCCAGAGGCGTTCGACATCGGGCTCGCCGAAGACCCGGGTCGCCCAGCCGCCGGTCGGGTACGCAACACCGGTCCAGTTGACCGAGCGGTCGACCATCTGGTCGCGGATGATGTCGCTGACCTCTTTCATCCGCGTCCGCCCGACCCGTTCTCCGTCGAGGTCCGAGAGCAGCTCAGGTTCCGGATCGCCGGTGGTCGCGATCATTGCGTTGCCGGCCGCGGCGCGCGCGAGGGTCTTCTGCCATTCGGGAGAGTAGGTCAGGGCTTCGTCGGGACCGAGCTCGATCATCGCCTTGCGAACATGAGGGTCCCGGTACTCGACGTTGACATACGGGGCGCCGGCTTCGTAGGCGGCCCTCGTGATCGCCCGCGCGAGCGAAGTGTGCTCGATGTGCGCGAGCACGAAGACCGTCTGCCCTTGCTGGACGTTCGCGCCGACGCGAACGGCCAGCTCGGCGTAGCGGGTCAGCCGCTCCGCCGGGTCTAGAGCTGCCACGTGTCCTCCCTCAGGATCGGCACGGCTCGACCGTCTGCGCGTGATGCCGTCGACCGCCACGTCGGGACCGCCGATCATGAAGTCGGTGTGCACCGCGGAGACGTTGATCCCGCGCTCGCGCAGCTCGTCGGGCGACAGTTCGTCGAGGCCGTCGATCCCGAAGGTCACGGCGGAGCCGTAGGCGACGTGGCAGGTGGCGTTCTCGTCGAAGAGCGTGTCGAAGAAGACGATGCCCGTCTGGCCGACCCGCGACTCGCCGTCGACGAGCGCGACCTCGCCGAGGCGTTTGCCGAAGCCGTCGATCTCCATCTGCGCACGCACAGCCTCGGCGCCGGTCGCAGCCTTCACCTCGACGCACTCGCCACCGGCGAACCGCAACTCGAGGTCGCGGACGATGGTGCCGTCGAGTGCGAGTGGGCGCGTCGAGCGGACGGTCCCCTCGGTGCGGCGCCAGTCGGGGCACGCGAACACCTCCTCGGTCGGGAGGTTCGGCACGTGCGTGATTCCGTCTTGCGTCTCGCTCGCGCCGCCGACCCAGCGCACACCAGGCACGAGGCCGATCGTAAGGTCGGTGCCGGGGCCCGAGAAGCGAACCGCGTCGAGTGCGAGCGCCGTCAGGTCCTCGCAGCGGCGCTGCAGCATGTCCACGTGAGCGCGCCAGGACGCGACCGGGTCGGGCTCGTCGAGCCGTACCGATCGCACGACGGCATCCCACAGCCGCTCGAGGTCGGGCTCGCCGAACACCTGCATCGCCTGCCCCTCGGTCGGGAAAAGCGGCGATCGTCCAGTTGATCAGCCGCTCGTGCACCCCGCGGACGTAGATCTTCATCGCTTCGATCGAGCGGGCGCGACCGACGCGATCCTGGTCGAGGTCGGCCAGGATGTCCGGCTCGGCCTCGCCGGCGATCTGGATCACGGCTGCGCCGTCGAGGAACGCCTCGGTGCGTACCAGCTCCCACGGCGGTGTGGCCGAGAGGTCCTCGTCGGGTGCGTTGCGGATGAACGCCTTGCGAACGTGCTGGTCGACGTAGCGGACGTCGACGTTTCGGGCGCCGGCGGCATAGGCGGACTCCGTCGACGGCCCGGACGAGCGGCACGTGCTCGACGAGAGCGAGGACGAAGACCTGCTGGCCCGGCTGGACGTTGGCACCGACACGGACGATCAGGTCGGCGTAGGCATCGAGGCGCCGGGTCACGGAACGCACAATAGAGAAGTCGATATCAAGTGTCGAGGGGGACGTCGTCCCAGTCCGTCCCTGCGCCGCAGACCCAGTTCAGCGCGTGGTGGCGCTCGATCGCGATCGAGAGCGCCTCCGCGTGCTGTTCGAGCGTGAGGTGCCGGTAGACCTTCCCGTAGGCGCGGAAGTCGCCGCGCAGCGGCGAAGGCAGGACGCCCTGCTCGTAGCCGCGCATGGCGGTTGCGGCAATCAGCTGGTCGTAGGTGGCGTAACGCGCCGGCAGCTCGAGCGCCCCCGAGGCCTGGAGCTCCGTCGTGCGCGCCCGCCAGTGCCAGAGGCGGGCGGATTCGAGCTCCAGCTCGAGGTCCTCCGCTTCGCGCAGGTTCCCGCTCCCCGCGTCGAGCGAGACGACGAGCTCGGAGTCGAAGGGGCGGTCGTAGGCCGGCAGCTCGACCAGCTGGAGCGCCCAGAGAAGCGTGCCGAGAGCCTCGCCCTGCCACACCGCATCGACGACCGTGGGGTCGCTCGCAGCCTCGGGGAGCCGCGCCAGCCCGTCCTCGAGCTCCCCGCGCATGGCCCGGCAACGCTCGACGACCTTCGACTGGGACCGGGTCTTGCTGCGCGACATCCAGCCAAACCTAGCGCCAGGGCCGTCCTCGGTTCATGGGGACTGATCGTTTCGGAGCCGGCACACCGCCGTCGGGACCTACGAGTACCGTCACTTGCCCATGGCGTCGAAGCCCGCAGCCGTCCAGCACGTGTGCACCGAGTGCGGGACGGCGTCCGGCCGCTGGCTCGGCCGCTGCCCCGGCTGCGGCGAGTTCGGGACGATGGTTGCCGAGTCCGTTCCCGTGCGCGGCGTGAAGCCGGCCGCCCAGGCGCGCGCGCCGCTACGGCTGGTCGACGTCGTCGCCGAGGAGTCGGAGCGCATCTCCACCGGCGTGCCGGAGCTCGACCGCGTGCTCGGCGGCGGGCTCGTGCCCGCGTCCGTCGTCCTCGTCGGCGGTGAGCCGGGCGTCGGCAAGTCGACGCTGCTCCTGAACGCGCTCGGCGCGATCTCGCTCGAGCGGCGTGCGCTTCTCGTCACCGGTGAGGAGTCGGTGGCGCAGGTGAAGCTCCGCGCAGCACGGCTCGGCGGCTGCGACGGGGTCGAGATCCTCGCCGAGACCGAGCTCGACGTCGTCTGCGAGACGCTCGAGCGCGAACGGCCGGCTGTCTGCGTGATCGACTCGGTGCAGACGCTCTGGTCGCAGGAGATCGGCTCGGCGCCGGGCTCGGTGTCGCAGGTGCGGGAGGCTGCGGGCCGCCTGCTGCGCGTCTCGAAGGAGAACGGAGTCGCCACCTTCCTCGTCGGCCATGTGACGAAGGACGGCTCGGTCGCCGGCCCGCGGGTGCTCGAGCACCTCGTCGACTGCGTCCTGCAGTTCGAAGGCGACCGCTACCACGCCCATCGCATCCTCCGGGCGGTCAAGAACCGCTTCGGCTCCACGAACGAGCTCGGTGTGTTCGAGATGACGGGGGCGGGCCTCGTCGGCGTGCCCGATCCGTCGGAGGTGTTCGGCCGCACGCACGGAGGCGAGGTCGGGGCCGCCGTGACCTGCGCGCTCGAGGGCACGCGGCCGCTCCTGCTCGAGATCCAGTCGCTCGTCGCCCCGACCGACCTCGCGATGCCGCGCCGGGTCGGTACCGGAGTCGATCCGAAGCGCCTTGCGATGATCGTCGCCGTCCTCGTCCCGGCACGCCGGCCTGCCGCTCGGCGGCGCCGACGTGTTCGTCAACGTCGCGGGCGGCGTGCGGATCGACGAGCCGGGAGCCGATCTCGGGATCGCCCTGGCGATCGCGTCGGCCGCCAGGGGCGTCCCGGTGCGCGAAGGCATCGCCGCTTACGGCGAGATCGGGCTCACCGGGCGCCTCCGTCCGGCGACTCAGGCAGACCGGCGGGCGGAGGAATGTCGCAAATTCGGCATTTCCACCGTGATCGGGCCGGAGACGGAGACGCTCCGGCAGGCCCTCGGGGCCGCGCTGGCAGATTTCGCCGACTAGCAGGCATTTTCCCGAAAATGGCGTATTTGCAGGGTTTCTGGTACCCTGTCGTTCCCGCCGGTGGAGCCTTTTCGAGGCCGCCGGCACTTTCTGTGACTACGGACGGAAACCGGAGGAGCGGCTTGTACAAGGTTGGTGACAAGGTGGTGTACCCGCACCACGGTGCAGGCACGGTTGTCAAGCGCGAGAAGCGCGAGGTGCTCGGCGAGAAGCGCGAGTACCTGACGATCAAGATCCTGCACAACGACATGACCGTGAACGTCCCGGCCGACAACGCCGAGCGTGTCGGCCTGCGCAAGGTGATCGACGAGGAAGCGGTCAAGAAGGTCGTCAAGTACCTGACCTCGGGCGGCACGGAGATGCCGAAGAACTGGAACCGCCGCTTCAAGCACAACCGCGACAAGATGAAGACGGGCGACATCTACGAGCTCGCCGAGGTCGTCCGCAACCTCGCGTTGCGTGACGGTGAGAAGGGGCTCTCGACGGGCGAGAAGCAGATGTACGTCAAGGCCAAGAAGATCCTCGCCTCCGAGCTGATGTACGCCAAGAACATGAGCGAGGACGAGGCGCTCGAGTGGCTCGAGATGACGCTCACCGAGGGCGCCAAGCCGAAGCTCACGCCCGCCGAGCGGAAGGCGTCGGCCAAGAAGCCCGCGCCCACCGCCAAGGCTGCCCCGGCCGCCAAGGCAGCACCTGTGGCCAAGGCTGCAGTGGCGAAGGCCGCGCCGGCGAAGGCCGTCGCGAAGAAGCCGGCCGCGGCGATCAAGAAGACGACGACCGCGGCGAAGAAGCCGGCGACGCGGAAGGCCACAGCCACCCGTTGATGAGATGAGACGTGCCTGGGCCGTCCTCGTCGCCGCCGGGCGAGGGGAGCGGCTCGGTGAGGGCCGCCCGAAGGCGTTCGTCCGCCTCGGCGATCTGCCGCTCCTGGCGGAGCCGCTGCGTCGTCTCGACGAGAGCGACCGGATCGAGGCGGTCGTGCTCGTGGCGCCGCCCGAGTGGGAGGAGCCTGCGATCCTCCTCGCGGAGGAACTGGGCGCCTCGAAGGTGACCGCCTGCGTCACCGGTGGCGAGACGCGAAC
Source organism: uncultured Thermoleophilia bacterium (assembly GCA_963703445.1). GTDB lineage: Bacteria > Actinomycetota > Thermoleophilia > Gaiellales > Gaiellaceae > PALSA-600. Next base: position 223,402 of record CAVPEK010000008.1, read on the forward strand.
GGAGTCCGTGCGCGCAGGCGTCGCCGAGGTGCCCGACGACTGCGCCTCTGATCCTCGTCCACGATGCAGCGAGACCGCTGCTCCAGGACGACGTGATCGAGCGCGTGATCGACGCGCTTGCCGAGGGCTTCGACGGGGCGGTTCCCGGTCTGCCGGTCGTCGACACCGTGAAGCGAGTGCGCGACGACGCCGTGCACGAGACGCTTCGCCGCGACGAGCTCGTCACGGTCCAGACGCCGCAGTGCTTCGTCGCCGCGGCGTTGCGGGCCGCGCTGACCGGCGGCGAAGGATCCGATTGCGCGTCGCTCGTCGAGGCGAACGGCGGCCGGATCAAGGTTGTACCGGGTGACGAGCGCCTGCTGAAGGTGACGACCCGCGGCGATCTCGAACGAGTGGCCGCGTGGCTGTCGGCGTAGTCGTCTTCGACGTCGGCGAGACGCTTGTCGACGAGACCAACATGTGGACGCGGGTGGCAGAGGCGGGCGGCGTGACACCGTTCACGTTGATGGCGGGCCTGGGGGCGACGATCGCACTCGGCCGGCATCACGACGACGTCTGGGGACTGCTCGGCATCGAGCATCCCCCGGGGAGCTGGACGCTGGACGACTGGTACCCGGACGCGCTGCCGTGCATCGCGCGGCTGCGCGCAGCCGGTTACCGGGTGTGCGCTTCCGGCAACACGCCTTCATTCGTGGAGGAGGATCTGCGCGGTTACGTCGACGCAGTCGGTTCGTCCGAGACCTGGGGAGTGCACAAGCCCGACCCTGCCTTCTTCGCACGGGTTGTGGAGCTCGCCGGAGTCGAGGCTGGGATGATCGCGTACGTGGGCGACCGCGCGGACAACGACGTCGGGCCGGCGATTGCCGCCGGGATGGTCGGCGTGCACATTCGCCGCGGCCCGTGGGGCCACCTCCAGGAGCCGCCGGCCGGCGCGATCCGGATCACCTCGCTCGACGAGCTGCCGGGCGCCCTGGCATGACGTTGCGGATCGGGATCGGTGTCGACGCGCACGCACTCGAGCGGGGCGTGCCGCTCGTGCTCGGCGGTGTTCGCTTCGACTACGACCGCGGCCTCGCCGGCCACTCGGACGGCGACGTGCTCGCGCATGCGCTGGTCGACGCGGTGCTCGGCGCTGCCGGGCTGGGAGACATCGGATCGCTGTTTCCCTCCGACGACGCGCGCTACCACGGTGCCTCCAGCCTCGATCTCCTGCGTGAGGCCTACCGCCAGGTCGAGGAGGGCGGCTGGAGGCTCGTCAACGCCGACTGCATTCTGATCGGAGAGCAGCCGAGGATCGCCCCGCAGCGCGAGGAGATGCGACGACGCCTGTCGGAGGCGCTCGGCGGGGGCGAGGTGAACGTGCGGGCGACGACCACCGATCACCTCGGCTTCACCGGACGGGGCGAGGGCCTCGCAGCCCACGCAGTGGCGCTCCTGGAACGCGCCTGAGCATGGAGAGCCGGGCCGTCGAGACGCCGATCGGGACGCTCGGGCTCGTCGGCTCGGACGCTGGGCTCCGCTACGTCAGATGGTCGACGTCCGGTCTCGACCTGGCCGGCGGCTGCTCCGTTCTCGACGATGCGGCCGCGCAACTCGAGGCCTACTTCGCCGGCGACCTGATCGTCTTCGACCTGCCGCTCGATCTCGGCGGCACCGAGTTCCAGCGCCGCTGCTGGCTCGCTCTCGCCACGATCCCGTACGGGCAGACGGTGAGCTACGGCGAACAGGCGCGGCGGCTCGAGCTCGGGCCGGACTCGGCGCGCGCAGTCGGGGCCGCGAACGGCCAGAACCCACTCCCGCTCGTGCTGCCGTGCCACCGCGTGATCGGGTCAGACGGCTCGCTGACGGGTTTCGGGGGCGGCCTCGAGCTGAAGCGCTTCCTCCTCGAGCACGAGGGCGCGCTCCTGCCGCTCAGCTAACGGGGAGCGAGGCGGTCCCGTCGCGCAGGACGACGAGCCCGTCGCGCTCGAGGGAGACGAGCGCCTCGCCGTCGGTCGGGTGCTCGCCCGCCGCGACTGCTCGCAAGGCGACCGCACGCCTCTGCCGGAACGAGCCCTCGAACCGCGACTGCTTGCGCAGCGGCTCGAACCGTCGCCCGCGCGACGGGCAGGAGGCCGCGAGCGGGCAGCCGTCGCAACGGGGGATGCGGGCGAGGCAGACGGTTGCCCCGAGATCGAAGAGCGCCTGGGCGCACGAGCCGTCGAAGAGCTCGCCCGTGCGCTCCTGGACGCGCTGTACGTTCGTGTCGACGGGCAGCACGTCGCGCCCGAAGGCGAAGTTGCCCACCGCGGCGGCGGTGTACGGCCCGACCCCGGGCAGCTCGGTCAGGTCGTCGGGCCAGCCGTGAGCGGCCACCTGCCCGGCGGCACGGTGCAGGCTGACGGCGCGGCGGTTGTAGCCGAGCCCCTGCCACTCGACGATCACGTCCGCCGGTGAGGCGCCGGCAAGCGACTCGACGGTCGGCCAGCGCTCGAGCCAGGCCAGCCAGCGCGGGATCACGCGGTCGACCTGCGTCTGCTGCAGCATGACCTCCGAGACGAGGATGGCATACGGATCGTGCGTCCGCCGCCAGGGAAGATCGCGCCCGTTCTCCTCGTACCAGGCCAGGAGCAGCTCCCGCACCGCTTCGAGCCTAGATGACGTGGCGGCCCGCGGCCGCACCGGGTGGGTGGGAATGGCTAGAGTTACTTCATTCGTTGAAGTACCATCAACGATTGAATGAAGGAGCTTCCGTTGTCTCAACTTTTGCTGATCCCCCTCGAGGACACCGTCGTCTTCCCGAACATGTCGGTGACCTTGACCGTCGATGTCGCCGAAGGCGAGCGCGTGCTGCTCGTCCCGGTCCATGAAGGCACCTACGCGGATGTCGGCACGGTCGCGGAGGCCACGAGCGTCGTCCGGCTGCCGGGCGGGGCGCGGGCCGCGACGCTTGCGGGCCTGCACCGCGGGATCGCGGGCGCGGCCAGCACCGGGTCCGACGGCCGTCTCCGCGTCGAGGTCGAGGAGCGGCCCGACGAGGAGCCGCCTCGCGTGCAGACCGCCGACCTCGAGCGCGAGTACCGCGCAGTGGTCGAGGAGATCCTCGACCTACGCGACGCAGACGCTCGCATCCACGACTTCGTCCGCGCGATCACGGGCGCCGGTGCGCTTGCCGACACGACCGCATACGCGCCTGACGTGTCCTTCGCAGAGAAGATCGAGCTGCTCGAGAAGATCGATGTCGTCGAGCGCCTCGAGCTCGCGCTTCGTTTGCAGCGCGAGCGGCTCGCGGAGTTGCAGGTCAGAAGGCGCATCCGTGACGACGTCGAGTCGGGCGCCCAGAAGCAGCAGCGTGACTACATCCTGCGGCGCCAGATGGACTCGATCCGCAAGGAGCTCGGCGAGGACGACGCGTCCGCCGTCGAGGAGTACCGCGCGAAGATCGCCGAAGCCGGCATGCCCGACGCAGTGCGCGAGCAGGCCGAGCGCGAAGTCGGGCGTCTCGAGCGCATGGGCGATCAGAGCGGCGAGTCCCAGATGATCCGGACGTATCTCGATTGGCTGCTCGCCGTCCCGTGGGGCAAGCGGTCCGAGGAGCGGCTCGATCCGGAGCATGCGCGTGAGGTGCTCGACGCCGACCACGCAGGCCTCCAGGACGTGAAGGACCGGATCCTCGAGTACCTCGCGGTGCGCAAGCTCAGGGAGGACCGCGGAATCGCGGAGGACAAGCGCTCCGGCGCGATCCTCACCTTGATCGGTCCTCCAGGCACGGGCAAGACCTCGATCGGCGAGTCGATTGCACGCGCGTTGAACCGCGAGTTCGTGCGCATGTCGCTCGGCGGAGTTCACGACGAAGCGGAGATCCGCGGGCATCGGCGCACCTACATCGGTTCGATGCCCGGCAGGCTCGTCCGCGCACTGCGTGACGCCAAGACGATGAACCCGGTCATCCTGCTCGACGAGGTGGACAAGGTCGGCGCGGACTGGCGCGGTGATCCTTCGGCAGCTCTGCTCGAGGTGCTCGATCCCGCGCAGAACCATTCGTTCCGCGATCACTATCTCGACGTCGAGCTCGACCTGTCGCAGGTGGTGTTCATCGCGACCGCGAACGTGGCGGACACGATCCCGGGGCCGCTGCTCGACCGGATGGAGGTCATCCGCTTCGACGGCTACACCGTGGACGAGAAGGTGGCAATCGCACGCGACTATCTGTGGCCGCGCCAGTGCGAGCGAAACGGCCTGCGCCAGGACGAGGTCGCCGTCGCCGACGACGTCCTCGCGACGATCACGAGCCAGTACACGCGAGAGGCGGGCGTTCGGCAGCTCGAGCGCGAGCTCGGGAAACTGCTGCGGAAGACGGCGACGCGAATCGTGTCCGGGAGCCTCGAGGCGCCGGTCTCGGTCGACGCAGAGCTCGTTCGCGACGCGCTGGGCCGCCAGCGCTTCTACCAGGAGTCGGCAGAACGCACGGCCGTGCCGGGCGTTGCGACGGGGCTCGCTGTGACGGGCACCGGCGGCGACGTTCTCTTCGTCGAGGCGACGTCGATGAAGGGCAAGGACGGCCTCGTCCTCACCGGCCAGCTCGGCGACGTGATGAAGGAGTCGGCACGCATTGCGCTCTCCTACGTCCGCTCGCATGCGGACGAGCTCGGTATCGACGGTGACACGTTCGACGATCGTTCATTCCACCTGCACGTTCCGGCGGGAGCGATTCCGAAGGACGGCCCGAGCGCCGGCATCACGATGACGACGGCGATCGCCTCGCTCCTCTCGGGGCGCCCGGTCAAGCACACCGTCGGGATGACGGGCGAGGTCACGCTCCAGGGCCGAGTGCTGCCGATCGGCGGGCTCAAGCAGAAGGTGCTCGCCGCGCACGCAGCCGGGCTCACCGACGTGATCATCCCGGAGCGTAACCGCGCCGATCTCGAGGACATCCCCGAGGACGTGAAGGCCGAGATGTCGTTTCATCCGGTCATGACGCTCAGCGAGGTGCTCGCTCTCGCGCTCGAGCCGGTGCACGAGCACGAGCATGCGCTGCCGTAGCTGCACGCCGATCCCCGAGGAGGTCCGCCGCGCGGCGGACCTCCTCGAGCGGCGCTGGACGGTCTCGATCATCTGGGCCTCGCACAGTGGGGCTGTCCGCTTCGGCGAGTTCATGCAGAGCCTCGGCTCGATCCCGCCCGCAACGCTGACGGCGCGCCTCGGCGAACTGGAGCGGGCGGGGATCCTCGAGCGGCGCGTGGTCGAAGCCCGGCCGCCGCGTGCTGAATACCGCTTGACCGCGCGAGGCGCCGAGCTGAGAGATCTCGTCGCCGCGCTGCGACGTCTCGCCGGCACCGAGGTTCGTTCGCTTTGACTTCCGTCGCTCCTCGCTGAATCTCGCAGCCGGGTTATCGCAGCCTTGCGTTGCTCATTGCGCGCGTCTGCGCAACTGTTCGTCGGCTTGAACGGAACCAGAGGTGGGGTCGCCGAGAAATCTCCTCTTCCTCCTCGGCGGCCTCACCCCCCTGCAGCTAGATCGACAATGGAGATACCTGCAGCTAGATCGAGACTGCAGATAACCCATCAACCGTGACGCGATTCGTCCGTCGAACGTCCTATGGAGGGAAACGGCGGCTCGTGGCACGGCGTGGAGCTCCGTCATCTGGCCGCTCTCGAGGCGATCGCAAACGAAGGCTCGTTCAGCGGCGCCGGTGCCCGGATGGGCTACAGCCAATCTGCGATCAGCGGACAGATCGCGACCCTCGAGCGGCTCGTCGGGGCGCGGCTCGTGACGAGGCTGCGTGGTTCGCGCAAGGTCGCGATCACTCCGGAAGGGCAACTGCTGCTCGATCACGCGAAGGCGATCAACGCGCGTCTGAGCGCTGCTCGAGCGGATCTCAACAGTGCGCGCGACGACGGCACCTCCGTCCTGCGCATCGGTACGTTCCAGAGCGTCTCGCAGACACTCTTGCCGGGTCTCTTTCGACGGCTGCTGCAGGAGCCGTCTCCGGTCGACGCCTCGCTCAGGGAGGACGCGGACATCGAACATCTGGTCGATCTGCTCGCCGCCGGCGAGCTCGACGTCGCCTTCGTGCTGTTGCCGATCGCACGGCCCGAGCTCGAGACGATCGAGGTGCTCCGGGATCCTTGGACGATCGTGGTGCGCCAGGACCATCCCCTCGCCTGCCTGCGCCGGCCGGCCACTGCGCGTGACCTCTCCCACGTTCCGCTCGTCACCTACGAGCGCTGCCGCTCGCAAAGCTTCATCGAAGGCTCGCTGGCGGCGGCGGGCGCCCAGCTCCGCATCGTCAGCCGGCTCGCGGACTATCGCTCCGTGCTCACGCTCGCGGCTGCGGGCCTCGGGTGCGGCCTCGTCCCCCGTCTGGCCGTCGAGGCAGATCTCGAGGCGTGCGCCAAGGGCCGGCTGCGCATGCTGACGCTGGAGGACCAGCCGCCGCGGCTGATCGGCCTGGCCTGGAATCGCGACCGCAGGCCGAGCGATGTCGTCGACCGCTTTATCGGCTTTGCGGTCGATGCCGGAGACCGCGGTCCCGTCCCCACGTGACCGGCCCGCATATCTCTGCCCGGCAGTCGAGAAATCGCAAGGCTCAATAGGTTCAGACTTTTCGGCGCAGCGGCCGTCTTCGCTCCTTGCTCATGTCTTCATCAGCCATGCGGAAGGAGTATTGATGCGCAGGAAGCAGATGCTCTCCCTGTTCATGCTTGTTCTGGGAGTTGCGTTGCTCGTTGCCGCCACGACCGTGGGAGCCGCCAGTTCGGCGTCCCAGCGGACGGGCAAGGCGGGCGTCAACAAGGGCGGAACATTGCGGGTTAACGAGAACAACTCGGACTTCGACTTTGTCGATCCGCAGCTCGCCTACCGCACCGACGACTGGTCGATGCTCTTCACGACCGCGATGCAGCTCGTGAGCTTCCCGGAGAAGTCGGGTGCCGCAGGCAGCCAGTTGTATCCGCAGGCCGCGACGGCGTTCCCGACCGTTTCGAAGGACGGGAAGACGTACACGTTCACGATCCGCTCGGGCCTGAAGTTCAGTGACGGCACGCCGGTGACTGCTGCGGCGTACCAGCGGGCGTGGGAGCGGATCCTGAGCCCGAAGATGGGCTCGCCGCTCGGTGTCAACTTGAACCTCGAGAACACGATCGCCGGTGGTACCGCATTCCTTGCCGGCAAGACCCAGCACATCTCGGGCATCACCGCGAAGGGCCAGAAGCTGACGTTCCATCTGACCCAGCCGAACGCGACCTTCGTCTCGATCCTCTCGATGCAGTGGTTCACGGCGGTCAAGCCGAACATGCCGTACTCGGCCGACGGCTTGAACACCTATCCGGCCGCAGGCCCGTACTACATCTCGAGCCGTGACCCGGGCCGCAGCACGGTCCTCAAGCGCAACCCGTACTACAAGGGGAACCGCCCGGCCAACCCGGATCAGATCGTCTTCACGCCGAACGTGAACGTCGATCAGTCACTGCTGCAGGTCAAGGCCGGCCAGGCCGACATCGATCTGATCGGTGTTCCCCCAACCGCGACCGCAGATCTGGGGAAGCAGTACGGCGTCAACAAGGGCCGCTTCTTCGTCGGAGCGACGTCGTGCGTCAACTACATGGGCATGAACACCGCCCGGGCGCCGTTCGACAACGTCAGCCTGCGCAAGGCCGTCAACTGGGCGATCGACCGTCCGGCCCAGGTTCGCCTGCTCGGCGCATACGCCGGTAAGCGGACCGACCAGATCCTGGTCCCGGGCATCCCCGGCTACCACGCCTACAACGTGTACGCGCTCAAGGGCGCCGACATCACGAAGGCGAAGCAGGTTGGTGGCTCCGCGATTGCCTCTGCCCCGACGCTGAACGTCGTGCACACCACGAGCTCCTACTCGACGAACCGTGCACAGGTCGCCGAGTACAACCTCAAGCAGGTCGGGTTCAAGATCAACGACGTCCCGACGCCCGCGACCACCTATTACCAGGTGATCCAGACCAAGGGGACGAACTACAACTTCGTCACCAACGGCGGCTGGTGCGCCGACTACTTCGACCCGTACGACTACTTCAACGTCCTGTTCGACGGCCGCAAGATCCAGGCGTCGAACAACAACGACTACACGTACTTCAACAACGCGTCGTATGACGCGAAGCTCGATCATGCTGCATCGCTCTCCGGCGCTCCTCGCGCCGCGGCGTATGCCAAGCTCGATCAGGAGCTGATGGTCAAGTACGCACCGGTGGTGCCGTACCTGATCCCGACCAACAGTTACTTCGTCAGCTCGCGGACGAAGAACTGGATCTACAGCTCGTACTTCGGCACGCCGTACCTGAACGCCTTGGCAGTCGGCTAGCCGGACCGGATCGTTGGAGGAGGGGCGCCCGGGTGGCGTCCCTCCTCCGCACGGTCACGTGAGCTCGAGGTAGTAGTAGACGTTCGCGGTCAGCGATCCGTCGGGCAGGGTCGAGTAGGCGGGCACCACCCCGAGGCGCGTCCAGCCGAGCCGCTGGTAGACGCGGTCGGCGGTCGATCCCTCGTGCGTCATCAGCCAGAGCAGCCTCAGTTCGAGTCGGCGGGCCTCCCCGATCGCCGCTTCCATCAGCATTCGGCCCACGCCTCGCCCTCGACTATCCGATCTGACGACGAGTCGTTGGATCTCGGCGCGCTGGCGTCCGTTCTCGGCCTGGGCGCGGGCGAGGTGCACCGCTCCGACCAGCACGCTGCCCTCGAGGGCTCCGAGCAGGATGCGCTCTCCGGGCGCCAACCGCTCGGCGGTGTGCCGGTAGGCGTCGTGGGCACGCGCCGGTGTCAAGCCCGGAGCGAGCCCGAGCGCCATGTTCGACTCGTGCGCGTCCAGCAGCAGTTGCGCCAGATCGTCGAGATGCGCCTCGACCGCATCCGCGTCCAGCTCGACGATTCTCACGTCGTCGAGGTGGAGGTCGACGTCGCAGTTGCCGCTGCGGCTCGCTCGCCGCGGGTCAGCCGCCAGAAGAGGAGCCCGGCTCCGAACAGGAGCACCTCGATCACCGTGATCGCGAGCCGGTTCAGGAGCGTCACGCCGAGCGCGGGGCCGGAGGTCGTGACCGCGAGCAGCAACCCGTACATCGATGCCTCGCGCGCACCGATCCCCGACGGGGCGAAGACCGCGAGGACCGAGACGATCGCCCCGACAGCGGAGACCCCGCCGAGGAAGGGAATCGTCGAGAGCCCGACATCGGTGCCGAGGCTCCGCAGCATGAAGTACACGGCCGCGCCTGCGATCAGCCACGTGCCGCAGTAGAAGATCAGGAGCATGATCGTCTGGGGGAACGGCACGGGCTCGATCGTCTCCGCTCCGAACGGCCGCAGCAGCTTCTGGGCCAGGGGGCGGAAGACGCGTGGATGGAGGCCGAGTGCAAGGAGCAGCGCGAACCCGATCAGCGGGAGCAACGGCGCATCGACGCCGCGCACCCAGGCCAGGCTCACGACGAAGACGATGACGCCTGAGATCGCGGACAGCCCGGCCTCGACGAGGATCGAGGCGAGCACAGCCGGCGTGTCGGTGACACCCGCCGACTTTCGGAGCGCCAGCGTTCGCGCGGCAGGCGTCCAGACGGCGCCGGGTATGTACTTCGCGAGCATCGAGATCATCTCGGACTGCAGCGCGATCCGATACGGAATCCGGATGTCCCACGCCTCGAGGATGCGCATCCAGCCGAGGATGAAGACCAGGTAGTAGGCCGCGACGGTGGCGAAGCCGAGGGCGAGGAAGCCGGGACGCGCGTGCTCGAGCAGTGGGCCTGCTTTCGACCACTGGCCGCGAACGGCCCACACGCAGAACGCGACCGTTCCGGCGACGAGCGCCAGCTGGAGCGCCTGCACCAGATGCGGATGAGCCCGTAGGTAGGCAAGAGCCCTCCGTCCGCTGCCGACGATTGCCGCCACAGCAACGAAGTCTGCCGGTCGAGAGCCGGTTCAGGTCGAGAGGCGCACGCCGACCCAGATGCCCGCGATCCCGCCCAGCGCTCCGAAGAGCAGGGAGGAGAACGAGAAGCTGGAGCTGCCCCAGAGCACTGGGACATACGCGCCGACAGTCGAGCCCACGAGGACGCAGAGGCCAATCACGGAACGCATGAGGATTACATCGGCAGCCGCGAGCGCCCGCCAAAGTCCCGAAAAAGGGGGAGGCGTTCCGGACACGGAGCGCGTTCGCAGACTAACGTCACCGTATGCCACGCGTGCGTTTTGCCCCCAGCCCGACCGGGACGTTGCACGTCGGCAATGCGATGAGCGCTGTCGCGAACAGGCGGTTCGGCGATTGGATGCTGCTCCGCATCGACGACACCGACGTCGCCCGCAACCTGCCCGGGGGTGAGGAGGCGATCCTCGACGACCTGCGCTGGCTCGGCATCGACTGGGACGATGGGCCCATCCGCCAGAGCGACCGCGCGGAGCGTCATCTCGAAGCGGCACGGGCGGCCGGGCTGCCGCAGCGTTTCGACGGCGTGATGTTGTGGCGCGACGAAGGCACGCCGACCTTCCACCTGGCGAGCGTCGTCGACGACATGGACTACGAGATCACACATGTGATCCGCGGTTCGGATCACCGCGCCAACGAGGAGCTGCACGCCGCCTTGCACGAGGCACTCGGTTCGCAGCCGCCCGAGGTGATCCATCATGGGCTGCTGGTCGGCGCCGACGGCAAGAAGCTGTCCAAGCGCGCGGCAGGGACGACGATCGCCTCGCTACGCGACGCCGGGTATCCCGCCGAGGCGGTCCGCGCGTACTTCGAGGAGCTCGGCCTGCCGAGGCACGACGTCCATCTCGACCTCGATCGCGTTCGCTCCCTGTCGGTCGACGTCCTGGGCGCGCTCGACGACTCGGCGCTGGCCGACCGGGTTGGCGTCGCCGTCGAGGCTGCGCCGCTCATGCGCGGCGCTCACGACCTCGTCGAGGCTCGTTCGCTCGCGGGCGCCGTGCTCGATCCGCCGGGAAACCGGCCGTCACAGAGCCCGGAGACGCTGGAGCGGTTCGTGGAGCTGCGGGCCCCGCTGCCCGAGGTGCTCGGGAAGGACGAGGCGAAGACCGTCATCCGGGAGTTGAAGGCGGTCGGCGGGAACCTGCGGGCGCTCAGGGTCGCGCTGACCGGCCAGGAACGCGGGCCGGAGCTCTGGGCGGTGCTGCGCGCGCTGCCGCGCGACGAGGCGTTGCGGCGCGCACTACCCTGAGCAGGTGCGTCTCTACGACACGTACAGCCGCTCGCTGCGCGAACTGCCGGCAGTCCCGGGCCCGATCCGGATGTATGTCTGCGGCCCCACCGTCTACGCGCGTGCGCACATCGGGAACGCCCGGCCGTTCGTCGTCGGGATGTGGCTGCGGTCCTGGCTCCGCGCGACGGGCTACGACGTGCAGCTCGTGCACAACATCACGGACATCAACGACAAGATCTACGACGCAGCGCCGGGGGCGAGCGCAGAGCTCGCTGCGCGCGCGACGGAGTGGTACCTCGAGGACACCGCCGATCTGGGGCTCGGCATGCCCGACCGGCTTCCGAAGGCGACCGAGAGCGTGCCGCAGATCATCCACTTCATCGAGGAGCTGATCGAGTCCGGCCACGCGTACGCGTCCGGCGGAGACGTCTATTTCCGGGTCGCGAGCTTCTCCGACTACGGCCGCCTCTCGGGCCAGAAGCCCGACCAGGTCGAGCAGGGCGAGGAACCGAGCGCCCTCAAGGAAGATCCGCGCGACTTCGCCCTCTGGAAGGACAACAAGCCGGAGACGGAGGACACCTGGTGGGACGCGCCGTGGGGCCGCGGCAGGCCCGGCTGGCACATCGAGTGCTCGGCGATGGCGGAGGACATCTTCGGGCCGGCATTCGAGATCCACGGCGGTGGACTCGACCTCGTCTTCCCCCACCATGAGAACGAGGTCGCCCAGTCGCGTGCACTCGGGCATCCGTTCGCGCAGATCTGGGCGCACAACGGCATGCTCCGCTTCACCGGCGAGAAGATGTCGAAGTCGATCGGGAACGTCGCGACGATCCGCGAGACGCTCGACGAATGGGGGCGGGAAGCGGTGCTCGTCTTCTTCCTCACCGCCTCCTGGCGCAAGCCGATCGACTTCTCGCCCGAGACGATGGCGCAGGCAGTCGCGCGGCGAGACACCCTTCGAAATGCCTTCACCCTGGCAGCTGCAGATCACGACGAGTCCGGCTGGGGGTCGTTCGCGGCCCGGCTGGAGGACGACTTCGACACGCCCGCGGCGCTCGCGGTGCTGCACGAATGGGCGTCCACAGGCCAGCTGGAGCTGCTGCGGCGCGGCCTCCGGGTGTTCGGGCTCGAATCGCTCTCCGAGCGCGACGAGGCTCCGGCGGACGTGGTCGATCTGGCCGAGCGCCGGCTGGCGGCCCGGGCCGAACGGGACTTCGAGACCGCCGACCGGCTGCGCGACGAGCTCGCAGCCCTCGGCTGGCAGATGCGCGACGAAACCGGCGGCGGCTACAGGCTGGTGCCACTCTCTGGCGGCTCCGTCGAGCCTACGCCGCGTTCGTGACTCCTGACCTGGTCTACGGCCGCCGGGCCGTTCGCGAGGCGCTGCGCGGGAATCGCCAGGTGCTCGAGGTCTGGGCGACGGAACGGGCGCTCAAGGCCGAGCCGTGGCTCGCCGAGGCCCGGCCCAAGCTGAAGGCCGACCGGGACCTCTCCGAACGGGCGGACACCCGGGACCACCAGGGCGTCCTGGCGCTCGTCGAGCCGTATCGCTACGCCGACGCGTACGAGCTCGCCGCGGCCGAGCGGCCGCTGCTCGCGGTCCTCGACCGCGTCACCGACCCGCGCAACCTGGGAGCCGTCTGTCGCAGCGCCGAGGGCGCCGGGGCGACGGGCGTCGTGGTGCCGGCCCACGGCTCGGCGGTCGTCACGGCGGCAGTCGCGCGCTCGTCGGCCGGCGCGATCGAGCACCTCCCGATCGCCGTCGTCACGAATCTCGCGCGATATCTCGAGGAGGTGAAGGGCGCCGACCTCTGGATCTACGGCGCGGCCGGCGACGAGGGGACGACTCCGATGTGGGACACGGATCTCTCGGGCGGAGTGGCTCTCGTCTTCGGCGCCGAGGGAAAGGGTCTGAGGCCACTCGTGCGGCGGACGTGCGACGCGCTCGTCGCGATCCCGCTGGCCGGTGCGGTGGAGTCGCTCAACGTGTCGGTGGCGGCGGCTCTTCTGTTGTACGAAGCTCGCCGCCAGCGTGGCTGAGCTCTATCTCTTCGACGGCTACAACCTGCTCCACGCCGGGCCGTTCGCGGAGGTGCGCGAACTCGTCGACGCCCTTGCGAGCTATGTCGCCGTGCGAGGCGCGCGCGGGGTCGTCGTCTTCGACGGCGTCGGGGAGGACGCGACGCGAGGACCGCTCGAGGTGCGGTTCGCGGCTCACGCCGACACGCTGCTCGAGCGGCTCGCGGCCGAGCACCGGGACGGGTCGCGCGTGATGCTCGTGACGAGCGACGCGACGGTGGCCGCCGCGGCCGGCGCCGGTGTCGCGAAGCTCTCGTCGCAGACCTTCTTCCGCGACTTCCGGCCCACGGAGCATCGCGACGAGCGTCCGGAGGGCCTGGCCGGAAAGCTCGATCCGGAGACGCGCGCCCGTCTGGAACGCCTTCGCCGGGGCGAGTAACCGGGTCCTCTTGCAATTGGGGCTTGTGCTCTTTGCAGGTCCTTGCTAGATTCACCTCAACCTCAGGGTGAGACTTCAGCGGTGCGTAGTGGAAGGCTCACCAAAAAACATCCCAGATACCGGGGGTATTTGTCGTGTCCGTCCGCACCGCTGTCGCTCACAAGTCACCGCAGAAGGCTCAACGAGAGCTTGAGGATCTGCAGCTCGTCCTGAAGGCGCGCAACGGCTCGACCGCTGCAATGGATCAGCTGATGCGGCGCTACACGTCGTTCGTCCGGCTGAAGGCGAGCTCGTACTTCCTCGCCGGCGGGGATTCGGAGGACCTGATCCAGGAGGGGCTCGTCGGCCTCTACAAGGCGGTGCGCGACTTTCGGCCCGACAAGGAGACCTCGTTCCGCTCGTTCGCAGAGCTCTGCGTGACGCGCCAGATCATCACGGCGATCAAGACCGCGACCCGGTTCAAGCATGCGCCCCTGAACACGTATGTCTCGTTCAGTCACACGCCCGCCGGCCAGGAGGGCGACGACTGCACGCTCGGCGACGCACTGCCCGGCCCGAACGTGAACGACCCGTCGGTGTGCGTGATCTCGACGGAGGAGCTGCAGTCGCTCGTCGGCTGCCTGTCGACGACACTCTCGCCGCTCGAGTCCGATGCGCTTCGCCTCTATCTCGAGGGCGCGTCGTACGAGCAGATGGCGGAGGGGCTCGGCTGCGACACGAAGACGATCGACAACGCCCTGCAGCGCGTGAAGCGCAAGATCCTCATGCACCAAGAGGGCCGCCAGGTCCTGCAGTAGGAACCGCGTACCATGTCGGCTGCGCCGGAGTAGCTCAGCTGGCAGAGCACCTCTCTTGTAAAGAGGATGCCGTGGGTTCGAGTCCCACCTCCGGCTCTCCTGTCATTCCGACACGTCCAGGACGCTGAAGGCGGCGACCGGACGCGCGAAGCCCTTCAGCGTGAACTCGCCGGCCGCCTCCACGTTCACCCGGTCTTCGATCTCCGCGTAGAGCCGTTGCGCGATCAGGATCTGCCCGCCGTCCGCCTCGTCGGCCAGCCGTGAGGCCAGGTTGGTCACCGAGCCGATCGCGGCGTAGTCGGACCGTCCCTCGAAGCCGACCTCGCCACAGGTCGCGAAACCGAGCGCGATACCGACGCCCAGCTCGAGCTCGTAGCCGCGCTTTCGCCAGAGTGGCGTCAGATCGGCCATCTCGGCCCGCAGGGCGCAACCGAGGCGAACCGCCCTCAGCGGCGCGTCGGGGATCTCGATCGGGTCGTTGAAGAAGAGCTGGACCCCGTCTCCTTCGAGAAAGCCGACCGTTGCGTCGAACTGCTTCACGAGGCGCCCGACGACGTCGTGGAACTCGTGCAGGACGCGCATGAGCTCCTCCGGCTCGACGGCGTCGACGAACCCCGTCCACCCGCGGAGGTCGGCGAAGCACATGGCCACCTGCCTGCGATGACTCGTGAGAATCGTCTCGTCACCGGAGGAGACGATTGCGTCCGCGAGCTGCGGCGAGAGGAACCGCCGCAACCCGCGGAGGCGTTCGAGCTCGGCGACCTGCGCCTGGACCCGATCCTCGAGGGTGCGGTTCAGCTCTGCCAGCTCGACGGCCTGAGCCTTGATCGTGTCGTGGTAGCGCTTGATCCGGAGGAGCGATCGCACCCGCGTCAGGAGCTCGTCGTGGTTGAACGGCTTCGGGATGAAGTCGTCTGCACCGGCCTGGATGGCCTTCGTCTTCTCCTGGCCGATGCTCGACGTCACCATGATCACCGGCAGCACCGCGGTCTCCTCATCGGCGCGAAGCCGGGCGCAGACCGCGTAGCCGTCGAGGCCCGGCATCATCACGTCGAGCAGGATCAGGTCGGGTTGGTCCGATTCGACGACCTCGAGTGCCGCAACGCCGTCGCTCGCGGTGAGCACGTCGTACCCACGCGGCGTGAGCACCGCCTCGAGCAGGCGGACGTTCTCGGCGACGTCGTCCACCACGAGGATCCGAGCCGCGCGCTCAGCCACGAGGGAGGTGCGCTCCGATCGTGCGGAGGAGGGCGGTGACGTCCACCGGCTTGGAGATGTAGTCGTCGAAGCCCGCCTGCAGAAACCGCTCGCGGTCGCCGTGCATCGCCTGGGCCGTCAGCGCGACGACCGGGATCGACGCCGTACGCTCGTGGTCCCGCAGGCGCGTGAGCGCTTCGATGCCGTCGATGCCGGGGAGGTGCACGTCCATGAGCACCAGCGCGGGCGTCTGAGCAACCGCAACCTCGATCGCGTCCTCGCCGCTCGTCGCCTCGAGCGTTCGGTAGCCCGTCACCTGCAACACGTCGCGGACGAGTTTCATGTTCTTCTCGTTGTCTTCGACGATGAGGATCTCTCCGGCCATCTTCAGGCCGTTCCGAGCGGGAGCGTGAAAACGAACCGGCTGCCGTTCCCGACGTCGCTCTCCACCCAGATCCTGCCGCCGTGCAACTCGACCAGGCGCTTGGACAGCGCGAGGCCGAGACCCGTTCCCTCCCGCTGGTGCGCACCGACGGCGGTCTGCTGGAACTCTTCGAAGATTCGTTCCTGGTCGTTCGGTGCGATGCCCGGCCCGGTGTCGGTCACCGAGACTCTCACCTCGCCGTCACGGCGCGCGGTCTCCACGGCGACGCTGCCGCGTGCGGGAGTGAACTTGACGGCGTTCGAAAGGAGATTGAAGACGACCTGTTGCAGGCGACGCTCGTCCCCGCGCACGATGTCCACGTCCGGTGCGAGCTCGAGCGAGAGCTGGACGCTGTTCTTGCTCGCTCGCTCGCGCACCATCACGAGGCCGCGCTCGAGCGCCTCGCGCAGCGAAAAGTCCGCGATCTCGAGCTCGACCTGGCCGGCCTCGACCTTCGACAGATCGAGTACGTCGTTGATGAGCGAGAGGAGGTGGTTGCCCGACGAGAGGATGTCGTCGAGGTACTCCTCCTGCTTCTCGTTGACCTCGCCGAACAGCCGTTGACGCAGCACCTGTGAGAAGCCGATGATCGCGTTCAGCGGCGTCCGCAGCTCGTGCGACATGTTGGCGAGGAACTCGCTCTTGTGTTTGCTCGCGGTCTCCAGTTCGCCGTACAGCCGCCGCAGTTCGTCGTTCATCCGGTTCACGTTGGCGGCCAGCGAACCGAGCTCGTCCCGATTCGGGACGTCGAGCCGTCGGGAGAAATCGCCTGCCGCGATCTGTGAGAGTCGCGCCTCGGTGCGTTGGATCGGGTCGATCAACGACCACGAGAGGACGAGCCCGAGCGCGAGTGCGAGTGCGACGCTCGCCGCGCTCACGGCGACCAGCAGGTTCCGTGAAGATGCGTAGGCGCTGCGATTCGTCTTGACGAGCGCCTGCGTCTCGGCGCTCGCCCGGTAAGCGAGATTCGTCGCAAGCACCCACAGTTCGTCGCCGGTCGTGCGCGCCGCGCGCACGTGCGGCTGCGCGGCCTTGTAACCCGCGACACCTCTACGGTCGAGGACGAGGATCTCGTCGACTGCTCGCAGGATCGTCCGGTAGTCGGCATGGATCTGGCGCAGGACGCGTTCCTCCGCGGGTGGCGGGACGAACTCGAATTGCTTCTCGTTCCCCGCGACTTCGATCTGGGAGAGCACATTGGCCACTTCTCGATCCGCGAGCAGCCACTGCCGGCCGCCCTGGAGCGCCTTCCCGCCGGTGTACGGCGTCAACGTTGGCGTCCCGGCCTGGCGCACGGTGAGCACTTCCTGCAGGTCGTCGGCGGTCGCGGCGAGCGTTTGATATTGGGACGAGCGGAGTTGCAGAGCACCGAGCCGCTCGACCCGCGCGTTCGATTGCGCAAGCACCTGCAGGCCGAGGACGCTCACGAGCACGAGCAGCGCGGCGATTGCGAAGAACGCGACGAGCAGTTTGGTTCGGACCGTCGCCGGCGCACGTGCAACGACGCCGGCGAACAGGCCCTTCATCCTGCCGAGCGCCGCCCACCTTCGCAGAGTGGACGGCGCTGCGACCGCGTCGTGCTGCGCAGCCACGACGAGGCTATGGGCTGAGCGTCGCGGTCGATCCGGCCGAGTTCGTGATCAACCACTGCCCGTTGATTTTCTGCAGCGTGTGGGTGACGCCGGCCGCCGCGACGACCATCCCGGTCTTCGGGTCGATGTAGTGGCACTCGAAGTACATCGTCGCCTTGTCGCCGTTCAGAGCGATCTTGATCTTGTAGGACGGAGTGTCCGACTCCCAGTGATGGGTCGGCATGAACGCCTTGTTCTCGGTCAGGAACCAGTGCCGGATCTGCGCCTTGCCGGTGAGTGTCTGCTGATCGATGTTGAAAACGGCGCCGGGCGCCCAGATCGACATCATGAGATCGATGTCGTGGCGCGACGTCGCGCGGTGGAACTTCACCTCGATCTGGTCGATCTGGTAGAGGTCGGCCTGCCGCTGGGTCGCCGAGTCGGCCGTCGATACGGTCGCGGAGCCGCCGCGGCCGGCCTGGAGCGCCACCAGGAGTGCTGCGAATGCAGCCAGGTAGACGAGCTTTCTCATTCCGTTCGCCCTCCTTGGATCGCCGGATTTGCAGTGATCGTGTCAGCCGTCGAGAGACCCGTCCAGGGTGCTTCCCTCCCGGTCGTCGGGGTGTCAGCCTCCCGCGTTCCTCGCGAAGCTCCGTACCTGTCCGGGGAACGCGACGACGTCGATCGGCTTTTCGATGTACCCGGAGAAGCCTGCTCCCAGGAGTGCATCGCTCGCGTCTTTGAGGGCCGTCACGGCGATGACCGGGATGCCGGCGGTTGCCCGGTCCGCCCTCAGGCGGAGCAGCGCCCCGCTGCCGTCCAGGTCGGGGAGGCGGAGGTCCATCAGGATCACGTCCGGCAGCCGCGCCCGGGCGATCGCGATCGCGTCCTCGCCGGTCGCGGCCTCGATCGTCTCGAGCCCGGATGCGCGGAGCACGTCACGCGCGAGCTTCCGGTTCAGATCGTTGTCGTCGACGATCAGGACGAGCGCGGGCATCATCGCCCGAGTCGTCCTAAGCTTGGTGGATGCCGCTTCGAGTCGTGCTCGCCGAAGATCACTATCTCGTGCGCGAGGGCACCCGGCGCCTGCTCGAGGCGAGCCCCGACGTCGACGTGGTCGCAGCCTGCGGCGATCTCGACGAGCTCCTTGCCGCCGTCGATGCCGAACTGCCGGACGTCGTCGTGACGGACATCCGGATGCCGCCGACCGGCACGGATGAGGGCATCCGCGCGGCCGAGCAACTGCGCGAGTCGCAGCCGAGGATCGGCGTCGTCGTTCTCAGCCAGTACGCCGAGCCCCGCTACGCCCTGGCACTGCTCGAAGGCGGGACGGCGGGCCGTGCCTACCTGCTGAAGGAGCGCGTCGCCGACGTCGATCAGCTCGTGGCGGCGATCCGTGCGGTCGCCGAGGGCGGCTCGGTGGTGGATCCGAAGGTGGTCGAGGCCCTGGTGGCCGAGAACGCGAGGGCCGAGAAGTCGCCGCTCCACGATCTGACACCGCGTGAGACCGACGTTCTGCGCGAGATGGCCTCCGGCAAGAACAACGCCGCGATTGCAGCGACGCTCTTCCTCACCGAGCGCTCGGTGGAGAAGGTGATTCACTCGATCTTCCTCAAGCTGGGGCTCGGCTGGGAAACCTCCATCCACAAGCGAGTCAAGGCCGTGATCCTGTATCTCGCCGAGGATGGCTCATGAGGTGAGGGGCAGGCGTCCTGCAACGCGGTCCGGAGCGGCGTCGAGCGAACCGCCCAGTGCCTCGACGCGGGCGGCAAGCGGCTCGAGCGTGCCCGCGCCGACGCGGCCCCCGGACAGTGAGATCTCGAATTCGACGGCACCGTCGCGGCTCTGGACGGTGATCGTCGCGCGGGCCGTCTCGCCCTCGGCGGCGGTCAGCGTCGCGACGCAGCAGCGATAGACCGTCAGCGCCACGTCGAGTGGCATCGTCTCCTCGACGACGCCGTCCACCCGAGTCGGGATGCGCGCGGCTCCGGCGGCCGAGCGTAGCGCTGCGATCAGCCCGTGCGTGTCGAGGAGGGATGGATGGATGCGCTGGGCCAACTCGCGCAGCTCGTCGAGCGCGTCCGCCACGACGGCGCGCACGTCGTCGAGGAGCACGACGGCTTCGTCTGGCTTCGCGTCGACGAGACCGCGTGCGAGCTGAAGGTTGACCGCGACCGCGACGAGTTGCTGCTGGACGCCGTCGTGCATCCGACGCTCGATCGCACGACGCTCCTCGTCGTCGGCGACTAGAAAGCTGCGCAGCGCGTCCATGAGGCGGTTTTCCGTCATCCGGCCGGCGCCGTCAAGGGGGCCAGCACCGTGGTGAATGGTAGGGGCGGCCCCCCGACGGTTCGCCTGTGGCCCCCCTGGGCGGCAAGGACCTCGCTCTTTAGCGTCGGCTGCACTCATCGCCTGAGGGAGGGCGAAATGAGATCGATCGGAGGTATGTGATGAAGAAATTGATCCTCGTGCTCGTCGCCGGCGCCGCCGCCGTGTGGGCGGCAGTCGCGCTTGCAACACCCGGGCAGGGGCAAACGAACACGATCCTGTCGCTCGGGTCGCTGAATGGTGACGTGGTCTACAAGACGGACCTCGCCACTCAGACGACCGGCCTCAGGTGGAACGGCAAGCAGTACTCGGGCCAGCAGTTGCCAGAGTTCCTCACGGGGCTTCGTGCGGCGGGGGTCACCGATCTCGGCGACTGGCTCGACCTGCATCCGGCGGTGGCCGCGAAGTTCGGGATGATGCCGGTTGGACTGCTGCACTCGCCGGAGGTCGTGACGCAGCAGGCGGTCTTCGCTCCCGGAGCGTACTCGGGCTGGCACCAGCATCCTGGCTACCTGACGGGGACAGTCGTTTCGGGACAGGTCGTTCGCTACGGCACCGACTGCTCGACGCAGACGTACAGCGCAGGACAGACGTTCTACGAGACCTTCGGGCAGGCCTACACGGTCAAGAACCCGGGCAGCGTGAACGCGGTGGTCCTCGTCACATTCGTGGTTCCGGGGGGCACGCCGAAGACGGGGCTTCGGATCGAGGCCGCTCAGCCGCCGAACTGCAACCAGTGACCCGACCCGCCGGGATGAGCAGACACTGTTGGACGATCGCGGCCGCGCTCGCGGCCGCGATCGTCGCAGCGATGGGATCCCCGGCGGCGCGCGCGGACGGCGACCCGGCCAGTGACGTCCTCCTGGTTCGCAGCGTGTTCCTGCCCTACGAGTCGCTTTCTCCCGCGGTCGGCGGCGACCTTCAGCGTGCAGTGAGCGCCGTCTACCTGCATGGAGATCGCGTCAAGGTGGCCGCGATCTACGAAAAGGAAGATCTGGGCGCGATCCCGTCTCTGTTCGGGCAACCCGCGCAGTACGCGCAGTTCCTCGGAATCGAGCTCGGGCTTTGGTACGTCGGCCCCCTGCTGGTGGTCATGCCGAACGGCTTCGGCGTGTACGACGGCGGTCGTCCCGTGGCGGCGGCCCAGCAGGTGCTCCGTTCGCTCTCCGTCGCGGGCGGCACGCCTGACGATCTGGTGCGCAGCGCGACGACGGCCGTTCAGCGCCTGAGTGTCGCCGGCGCGCTTCGCTCGCCCGATGTCAGGGCGCCGCTCGTGACGGCCTATCCGGCGACTGCGATCCGCGGCAAGCGCGCGAGGCTCCACTTCGACGTCTTCGACGACAGCGGGCGCGCTCGCAGCCTTGTGCGTATCTACGAGAACGGCGCGCTGGTCGCGACGCGCACCGCTCCGTCCCTCTTCCAGATCGGGACCCGTCACGCGCAGGTTCGTTGGCCGGTGCCGTTGAAGCTCAGGAGCCGGCAGCTCCGGTTCTGCGTCGTCGCCACCGACCCGGCGGGCAACCGCAGCAGGCCCGCGTGCGCCCCGTTCCTGCGCGTCAGCTGACGGGCGCGGCGCGGGCGAGCGCGGTGTCGAGGTCGGCCCAGATCTCCTCTGGGTCCTCGAGGCCGACCGACAGGCGGAGCAGGCCGCGCGGAATTCGGTCGCCTTCCCACCGCCAGCGGCTCTCCATCGACGATCTGACCCCTCCGAGCGACGTCTGGTTCGCGATCAACGTGGTTGCGGTCTCGATCTCGCGCGCATGGTCGTCGGCGACGTCGAAGACGACGAGACCGCCGAAGCCCGGGTAGCGGACGTGGAGCACAGCGGGGTGCTCCTCCAGCCGCGCCGCCAGGAGGCGTGCGGTCTCGGTCTGTCGGCGCACGCGTAGCTCGAGCGTCTCGAGCCCGGAGAGCAGAGCTGCGGCGGCGTCCGGCGAGGCCGCGAGGCCGAGGCGCAACCGAGCGTCGTAGAGGGCCTGTGTCCTCTGCGGCTCCCTGGTCACGGTGGCACCGAGCATTGCGTTGCTGTGGCCCGTCAGGTACTTCGTCGCCGAGTGCAAGGCGATATCGGCACCTTCGTCGAGTGCGTGCAGGAAGACGGGCGTCGCGACGGTCGCGTCGCAGACCACGAGGCCCGGGTGCGCGCGAACCGCCTCCCAGTCGGGCAGCGTGAGCAGAGGGTTCGCGGGTGCCTCGAGCCACAGCACGTCGGCGCCTGCCGGCGGCGCGCCTGTCTGGTCGAATTCGACGACGTTCAGGCCCCACGGCGCGAACTGCGCCATGGTCACGCCCGTTCCGAAGTAGGAGCCTGCGGCGAGCGCAACCGTCATGCCCGGGCGGCAGAACGCGAACACGCACGCCGTGACCGCCGAGGTCCCCGACGCGTAGAGCAGCGCGTCTCCGCCTTCGAGGCGGCCGAGCGCGCGCTCGGCCGCGGCGCCCGTCGGGTGGGCATAGCGTTGGTAGACGAACTCGCCCGGTTCGCCGTGCTCGTCGTAGGGCCACACGGTGGCGCGGTCGATCGGCTCCATGCGAGGACTCTACGCGCCGTCGCGCTATACGCTGGTCCCGATGGCGCAGACGGAGAAGCGGGGCCACGAGACCACCGCGGAGAAGCTGCAGTGGCTCGCCGAGTTGCGCGACGAGGCCCGCCACTCCGGGTCGCCGAAGTCGGTCGACAAGCAGCGAGCCGAGGGCAAGCTGCTCGCGCGCGAGCGCGCTGAGCAGCTCTGCGATCCGGGGTCGTTCGTGGAGCTCGATCGATTCGTCCGCCACCGCGAGCCGAACTTCGGGATGCTCGAGCGCCGCCCGTACGGCGACGCGGTCGTCACCGGGTACGGGTCGATCTTCGGTCGCCGCGTGTTCGTCTTCAGCCAGGATTTCACCGTGTTCGGCGGCTCGCTGAGCGAGGTGTTCGCCGAGAAGATCTGCAAGGTGATGGACATGGCGGCCAAGTACGGCTGCCCGCTGATCGGGATCAACGACTCGGGTGGGGCGCGCATCCAGGAGGGCGTCGTCTCGCTGGCCGGTTACGCAGAGATCTTCTGGCGCAATGTCCAGAGCTCGGGCGTGATCCCCCAGATCTCCCTCGTCATGGGCCCCTGCGCCGGCGGCGCCGTGTACTCCCCTGCGATGACCGATTTCGTGCTGATGGTGGAAGGATCGTCGTACATGTTCATCACCGGCCCCGACGTCGTGAAGACCGTCACGGGCGAAGAGGTGACTTTCGAGGAGCTCGGCGGGGCCGTCACGCACGCGTCGAAGTCCGGCGTCGCCCACCTGATCGCACCGGATGAGGCTTCGGCACTCGAGGACGCGCGCTATCTGCTCAGCTTCCTGCCGCAGTCGAACGCGCATCCCGCGCCCTTCGACGAGCCGACCGATCCGATCGACCGGGAGGCGCCCGAGCTCGACGGCCTCATCCCCGACGAGCCGACCAAGCCGTACGACATCAAGCGCGTGATCTCCGCAGTCGTCGACGACGGCGAGTTCCTCGAGATTCAGCCGCTCTATGCCGAGAACATCGTCTGCGGCTTTGCGCGTCTCGGCGGGCAGAGCGTCGGCATCGTCGGGAACCAGCCGAAGGCGCTCGCCGGCGTGCTCGACATCAACTCCTCGGAGAAGGCGGCGCGCTTCGTCCGCACCTGCGACGCGTTCAACATCCCGCTCGTCACATTCGTCGACGTGCCGGGCTTCCTGCCCGGAACGGCGCAGGAGTGGGGCGGGATCATCCGCCACGGCGCCAAGCTGCTCTACGCCTATTGCGAGGCGACCGTGCCCAAGCTGACCGTGATCACGCGCAAGGCCTACGGAGGCGCCTACGACGTCATGAGCTCGAAGCACGTCCGCGCCGACTTCAACTTCGCGTGGCCGAGCGCCGAGGTCGCCGTGATGGGGCCTGAAGGCGCCGTCAACATCATCTTCCGGAACGAGCTCGCCGAGGCGGACGACCCCGATGCCCGGCGGGCCGAGCTGATCGCCGAGTACAAGGAGCGGTTCGCCAACCCGTACAGCGCGGCCGAGCGCGGTTACGTCGACGAGGTGATCGAGCCGCGGCGCACGCGGCCGGTGCTCATCGACGCGCTTCGAACCGCGATCACCAAGCGCGAGCCACGCCCACCTCGCAAGCACGGCAATATCCCGCTGTAGATGGCGATGTCGAAGGTTGTGATCCTTGGCGCCGGCTTCGGCGGTCTCGAGCTCGCGACGATGTTGTCCGAGGCTCTGAGCGGCGACGCGGAGGTCACCCTGATCGACAAGAGCGACGCGTTCGTGTTCGGGTACTCGAAGCTCGACGTCATGTTCGGCCGGACGACGCTCGACGCGGTCCGTCTTCCGTACGCCGAGATCGTCAAGCCGGGCGTTCGCTTCCTGCGCGAGACGGTCACCGTGATCGATCCGGAAGCCCGTCGCGTGACGACGGATGCGGGCAGTTACGACGCCGATGTTCTCGTGGTGGCGCTGGGGGCCGACTACGACCTGGATGCCACACCTGGCCTCGCCGAGGCGGGCAACGAGTTCTACTCGGTCGCCGGCGCCGAGCGGCTGGCAGAGCTGCTGCCGGGGTTCACGCGCGGCCGGGCGGTGATCGGTGTCTGTGGGGCGCCGTTCAAGTGCCCGCCCGCCCCGAGTGAGGCCGCGCTGCTTCTCCACGACTACCTGTCGACGCGCGGCGTTCGCGACGACTGTGAGATCTCGATCGTGATCCCGTTCGGGACTCCGGTGCCGCCGTCGCCGGACACGTCGGCCGCGCTGGTCGCAGCCTTCGCCGAGCGGGGGATCGAGTTCGTCTCCGGGCGCCGCGTCGCCTCGCTCGACGGCGCGCGCGGCGTGGCCGTGCTCGACGACGGGAGCGAGTTGCCGTACGACCTCTTCCTCGGCGTCCCGAAGCACCGTGCCCCCGATGTGGTGCTCGCGAGCGGTCTGGCGGAGGACGGCTACGTGCCCGTCAGCTCGCAGACACTCGAATCCCGGTTCCCCGGCGTCTATGCGATCGGGGACGTTGCGACGGTCGGCGTTCCGAAGGCGGGCGTTTTCGCAGAGGGTGCCGCACGCGTCGTCGCCGCCTCTCTGATCGCGACCGTCCGCGGGGACGAGCAGCCCGCTGCCTACGGCGGACAGGGCTCCTGCTACATCGAGTTCGGGGCCGGACGGATCGGCCGCGTGGACGTCGACTTCCTCTCCGGCCCGAAGCCGACAGGGACGTTCCGCGAGCCGTCGATCGCGCTCGTCGAGGAGAAGCGCGACTTCGGCTCCACCCGCCGCACCCGTTGGTTCGGCCGGTGACCGAGCTAGCGGTCGAGCTCACGCCCGACCAGCCCGAGCAGGTCGCTGCTGCGATCGTCGCGGCGCTCGCCGAGCCGGCCCAGGGGCCGAGCCCGTGGTGGCAGGCCGGGCTCGACGAGTCGCTCGAGCCGTAGCGCCTAGGGCGTCGGAGCCGGCCGGCCGCGGAGCACCCTCGGTGCCGCGCGGGCGTAGTCGAGCCCGGAGACCCAGGTCAGCACGAGGGCCACGAGCAGCGCCCACCACGACACGCGCGTTCCCCAGACGCCGGCGGCGACCAGGCCGCCGACGGCGGCGGCGATCGCCTGGGCCCACGTCTTCAGCTTGCCGAGGTCGCGGGCTGCGATGACGACCCCGCGTTCGATCGCAGCCTGCCGGAGGCCGGTGACGAGGAGCTCGCGTGCCACGATCGCGGCAACCATCCACGCGGGAAAGACGCCCTGGTCGATCAGCACGATCAGCGTTGTCATGACGAGCAGCTTGTCGGCCACGGGATCGAGCAGCGATCCGAGTGACGATGTGCGTCCGCTCCGTCTCGCAATCCGCCCGTCGAACCAATCGGTCGCCATCGCGGCGATGAACACAGCCGTCGCCCAGTAGTCGTGGCCCTGGAAGGGAATCGCGAACAGCGCCACGACGATCGGCACTGCGATCGCCCGTGCGACGGTCAACTGATCGGCAAAGCTCATTCCCAAGGAGAATACGGAGTGTGTTCGCCAAAGTCCTGGTCGCCAACCGTGGCGAGATCGCGCTGCGCATCCTCCGAACGCTCCGCGACATGGAGATCGCGTCGGTAGCGGTCTATTCCGACGCCGACCGGCTCTCACCGCATGCGCTCTACGCCGACCAGGCGCTGGCTCTGGGCGGCAACACCTCTTCCGAGACCTATCTGGTCACCGAGAAGCTGCTCGATGCGGCCGCGCGCTCGGGCGCCGAGGCGGTTCATCCGGGGTACGGATTCCTCGCCGAGAACGCCGCGTTCGCACGTGCGGTCGAGGAGGCGGGGCTCGTCTGGATCGGGCCACCGCCGGCTGCGATCGAGCTGATGGGATCGAAGACGCGGGCCCGACTCGCGATGCAGGAGGCCGGCGTGCCGATCATCCCCGGCACGACGGAGCCCGTCGGGTCGGCAGACGAGGTGGCCGCGCTCGGCGAGCAGATCGGCTATCCGCTGATCATCAAGGCCGCGGCGGGCGGCGGCGGCAAGGGCATGAAGGTCGTCCGGTCCGCCGACGAGGCAGTGGAGGCATTCGAGTCCGCCCAGCGCGAGGGCCGGTCGTATTTCGCCGACCCGTCGGTCTACGTCGAGCGGTACCTCGAGGACCCCCGGCACATCGAGGTGCAGGTGCTCGCCGACGCGCAAGGCAACGTCATCCACCTCGGCGAGCGGGACTGCACGATCCAGCGGCGTCATCAGAAGCTCATCGAGGAGACGCCGTCACCTGCTGTGGGGGCGGAGCTGCGAGGCCGGATCGGAAAGATCGCGATCGACGCCGCGCGCGCCGCCGGGTACCGCTCCGCCGGAACGATCGAAGGCCTGCTCGCCCCCGACGGCTCCTACTACTTCATGGAGATGAACACGCGCATCCAGGTGGAGCACACGATCACCGAGGTCGTCACGGGGGTCGACATCGTGCGCGCCCAGGTGCAGATCGCTGCCGGTGAGCGGCTCGAGTTCACGCAGGACGACATCCGGCTGCAGGGTCACGCGATCGAGTGCCGGATCAACGCCGAGGACGTCGCCAACGGCTTCCTGCCGTCGCCGGGAACGATCACCCTCTATCGCGAGCCGGGCGGCCCCGGGGTGCGCGTCGATTCCGGCGTCGCGGAGGGATCGGAGATCTCGCCGCTCTACGATCCGATGATCGCGAAGCTGATCGTGCGCGGAGCCGATCGAGAGGACGCGATCGGGCGCATGCTGCGCGCGCTCGGCGAGTTCCAGATCGGCGGGGTGAAGACACTGATCGGGTTCCACAAGGCGCTGCTCTCCCACCCGTGCTTCCGGGCCGGCGAGACCTGTCACGGGATCGTCGAGTCCGAGCAGCTCGCGGCGCGGGCCGAAGAGCTCGCGGGCGACCCTGCGCCGGGCGTTCGGCCGGTTCCGGGCCGCACGCTCGAGCGGACCGTGTTCGCCGAGGTCGACGGCCGCCGGGTCGAGGTCAAGGTGCGCGTGCCCGAGCCGCCGTACCGCGAGCTTGCCCGCCGCAGGCGGGAACGTGCAGCTTCCGGCGGAGCCGGTGGGGCCTCCGACCGTGTCGTGAGCCCGATGCAGGGAACGGTTCTGCAGCTCAGGGTGGCCGAGGGCGACCTGGTCGAAGCAGGGCAGGTGATCTGCATCGTCGAGGCGATGAAGATGGAGAACGAGGTGACCGCACATCGCTCGGGCATCGTCAGCGACGTTTCGATCGAGGTGGGCCAACCGGTCACGACCGGACAGGCGATCTGCAGGATCGAAGGTGCTCCCGTCCGCGGTGTCTGACACCGGGAGGTGTCAGACACCTTGCCGAGCTCCGGCCCCGGCCGGCGCGCTGCTCTACAGGCTCCGCTGATACGCGCGGAAGGTGCGCGTCGCCCATGCGGCCGTGACGGCGGTCAGCGCGAGCAGCAGCAGCAGGTGCCATCCGACGACGCTCCAGTCGGTGTCCGGCAGCACGACCTCGCGCGCTGCCTTGACGCCCCAGTCGACCGGGTTGAAGCTCGCCGTCGACTGCATCCACGCCGGCATCTGGGAGCGGGCGATCATCGTCGTCGAGAGGAAGAGCAGCGGCAGCCCGATGAAGTTCGCCACGGCGATCATCGTCGCCTCGCGGCGCGTCAGGAGCGCGATCGCCTGCGAGATGCCCGCGAACGCGCTGTTCACGAGGATCGCCGCCAGGATGATCACAAGCCAGCCGAGCGCGCCCGTGTGGATGCGCACACCGAGCGCCGTTGCGACGAGCAGGATGATCACTGCCTGGATCGCGGCCGTCAGCGCGGAGCGCACGATCTGCGAGAGGACGAGCGAGAAGCGGGACGCCGGCGTTGCGAGGAATCGCTCGATCACCTTGTGGTCGAGGTCGGCGATCATCGACATGCCGCTCCATGTTGCTCCGAAGAACGCGTTCATGACGACGATCGCGGGAGCGAGAAAGGTGATGTACGACGTCGTGCCGAAGCCGCCGAGGCGGGTGACGTTGTGGAAGAGCTGCCCGTAGAGCACGAGCCAGACCATCGGCTGCACCAGGAGCAACACGATCCAGATCGGCTCTCGCATCAGGTTGCGCGCCTGGCGCACCGTCATGAACCACGTGTCGGTCAGGGTCTTCACTCGCCGCGATCCTCCGAGTTGAAGTCCCGGCCGGTGAACGAGAGGTAGACGTCGTCGAGCGACGGCCGTGAGACCGCGACGCTTGCAACGGCGATCCCGGCCGAATCGAGCGCGCCAAGGATCCCGGGAAGGGCAGCACCGCCGTCCGGCACGCGCACGACGACGGTGCGTTCTCCGAGCACCGCCTCCGGCTCCGCGCCCGTCGCGGCGATGAGCCGTTGGGCCTCCGCGAGGTGCCCGTTCGCGAGCTCGACCTGGACCGCATCGCCGCGAAGGTTCGCCTTCAGCTCTGCCGGCGTTCCCTCGACGACGATCCTTCCCTGGGAGACGATCGCGAGCCGGTCGGCCAGCTGATCGGCCTCTTCGAGATAGTGGGTCGTCAGCAGGATCGTCAGCGACTCGGCCTCGGCGAGGCGTGAAACCTCGGTCCACATTCCGGCGCGAGCCTCCGGGTCGAGGCCGGTGGTCGGCTCGTCCAGGAACAGGACGCGCGGGCGGTGAACCAGGCCGAGCGCGATGTCGAGCCTGCGCCGCATGCCGCCCGAATACGTCTTGACGACCCGGTCGGCCGCGTCGGCGATCCCGACGAGCTGCAGCAGCTCGTCGGTGCGACGGTTCAGATCCCGGCCGTTCATGCCCTGGACGCGGCCCTGGAGCATCAGGTTCTCCCGGCCGGTGCCGTACTGGTCGACGCCCGAGTCCTGGGGCACGTAGCCGATCGAGCGGCGGACCGCGTTCGGCTCACGGCGGACGTCGTGGCCCGCGACCGTCGCTGTGCCTCCGTCGGCGTGGGTCAAGGTCACCAGCACGCGGACGGTCGTCGACTTGCCCGCGCCGTTCGGCCCGAGCAGCCCGAAGACCTCCCCTTCGCGGACGTTGAACGAGACGCCGTCGAGTGCCTGAACCTCGCCGTAGCGCTTGCGGAGCTCTTGCACGACGATCGCTTCCACCGGCAGCGAGGTTAGCGGCGCGGCTAGATTGGCCGACCGATGGACCTTCTCGAGTATCAGGGCAAGCAGCTCTTCAAGAGGTTCGGCATTCCGGTCTCCGAGGGACGCCTGGCCCTGACGCCGGCCGAGGCGCGCGCCGCGGCCGAGGAGCTCGGGACGCAGGTCGTCGTCAAGGCCCAGGTGCTGACGGGCGGCCGCGGTAAGGCGGGCGGGGTGAAGCTCGCCGAGGATCCCGCCGACGCCGAGCAGAAGGCAAAGGACATCATCGGTCTCGACATCCGCGGCCATGTCGTCGAGAAGCTCTGGATCGAGCAGGCCTCCGACATCGCGAAGGAGTACTACCTCTCGATCACGTTCGACCGCGGTGCGAAGCAGCCGCTCTTCATGTTCACCACGCAGGGCGGTGTCGAGATCGAGGACGTCGCCGCGAACGACCCCGACGCGCTCGTGCGTCTCCACGTAGATGCACTCGAGGGCTACCAGCCCTGGATCGCGCGCCGGCTCGTGTACGGAGCAGGTGTCGAGGACTCCGAACGAGCAGAAACAGCTCGCCGACATCATCGGGAAGCTCTATCGCTGCTTTGTCGAGTGCGACGCGATGCTCACGGAGATCAATCCGCTGATCGTCACTCCCGACGGTGTCGTGAAGGCGCTCGACTCCAAGTTCACGGTCGACGACAGCGCGCTCTACCGGCATCCCGACATCGCCGAGTTCCGCGACCTCGGAGCCGCCGATCCGTTCGAGGCCTTTGCACGCGAGAAAGGGGTCACGTACGTGAAGCTCGACGGCTCGGTCGGCATCCTCGGCAACGGAGCAGGCCTGTCGATGTCGACGGTCGACGTCGTCGTCGTGGCCGGCGGCAAGCCGGCGAACTTCTGCGACCTCGGCGGCGGCGGGAACGCGGAGGGTGTCGTCGACGCGCTCGAGGTGATCACACGTGACCCTCAGGTGAAGTCGGTCTTCTTCAACATCTTCGGGGGGATCACGCGCTGCGACGAGGTCGCGCGCGGCATCCTCGAGGCGCTGGACCGCATGAAGATCGAGCTTCCGATCGTCGTCCGCCTCGACGGCACGAATGCGGAAGAAGGGCGGAAGATCCTGGCAGACGCAGCGCCTCCGAACCTGTACGTCTCGCCCACGATGCTCGAAGCGGCGAAGAAAGCCGTGGAGCTCGCTGCATGACGAACGTGTGGTCAGAGCGCGCCGAGGCGTATCGCACGTCGCCCGTTCATGCAGCGGGCCGCGATCTCGACCTCGTGGTCGAATGGTGCGGTCCCCGTCCCGGGCTCCGGGTGGTCGACGTCGCAACAGGCGGAGGCCATGTGGCGCGGCGGCTGAGGGAAGCGGGGGCGGAGGTTGTCACCGTGGATCCGTCGGCGGCCATGCAGCCGGACGTGATTGCGTCGGCCGAGAGCCTGCCCTTCGCCGACGGGTCGTTCGACGTCGTCGTCAACCGGCTGGCGGCGCACCACTTCACCTCGGTCGCCGACGCGGTTGGCGAGTTCGCGCGCGTCACGAACGGCCTGGTCGTGATCGAGGACCACCTGTACACCGACGAGCAGACCGAACAGGCCGAGCGGTTGCGCGATCCGAGTCACGGCCGTTCCCTGTCCGAGGACGCCTGGCGTGAGCTGCTGACCCGGGCGGGGCTCGAGGTCGAACAGGTCGAGCAGTTCGACATGGAGCTCGACTTCGAGAGCTGGTTCGCTCGCACACAGACGCCCGACGGCGACGCCCGGGAGGCCCGCGAGCTGCTCGCCCCGCTCAGCTCGGCGGACGGCCGGATGTGGACCTCGCCGATGATCATCCTCCGCGCGAGGAGGGCAGCATGAGCGACCCCTGGAACGACCGCGCCGCGGCCTACCGCTCGTCGGTGACGCATGCGACCGATGCCGATCTCGACATCGTCGTCGAGATGTGCAATCCGCACGAGGGCGTGAAGGTGCTCGACGTCGCCACCGGCGGAGGGCACGTCGCCCGACGGCTGCGCGCGCTCGGAGCCGAGGTCGTGACGACGGACGCGGCGCCCGGGATGCAGCCGGACGTCGTGTGCCGGGCGGAGGACCTTCCGTTCGCGGACGGTTCGTTCGACGTCGTCGTGTCGCGGATCGCGCCGCACCACTTCGAGGACATCGGCCGGGCCGTTGGAGAGATGGGCCGCATCGCCGGCAGGACGATCGTGATCGAGGACACGCAGTACACCTCCGAGGAGGTCGAGTCGGCCGAGAAGCTCCGTGATCCGACGCACGTTCGCAGCTACTCCGAGGAGGAGTGGCGCGAGCTGCTCGAGAGCGCCGGCTTCGAGATCGAGCGGGTCGAGAGCTTCACGAAGACGCACGACTTCGACGACTGGCTCGCGCGCTGCGACTGCATCGGCGAGGACGCCGAGCGCGTGCGTGAGCTGCTGGCACCGTGGTCCTCCGAGGACGGGTCGACCTGGAGCGACGTCAAGGTGATTCTCAAGGCACGGAGGTCGCAGACGTAGATGGCGATCATCGTCGACACCGAGACGAAGCTCGTCGTCCAGGGCTTGACCGGCTCCGAGGGCCGGTTCCACGGCCTCCGCAACCGCGCCTACGGCACGAACCTCGTCGCCGGCGTGACGCCCGGCAAGGGCGGCCAGGACGTCGAAGGCGTCCCGGTCTTCGACACGGTCGCCGCGGCCGTCACAGAGGCGGGCGCGAACACCTCGCTGATCTTCGTCCCCGCGCGCTTCGCGCCCGACGCGATCTACGAGGCGGTCGACGCCGGCATCGCCACCGTGATCTGCATCACCGAGCACATCCCGGCGCACGAGATGCTGCGCGTGTACACGTACAGCCGCCCGAAGGGCGTGACGCTGATCGGCCCGAACTGCCCCGGTGTTCTCTCGCCGGGCAAGGCGAACGTGGGGATCATCCCCGCCGAGGTGTTCGCTGCCGGATCGATCGGGCTCGTCTCACGGTCGGGGACGCTGACCTACCAGATCGGCTACGAGGTCGCGCAGCGCGGTCTCGGCAACTCGTCGATCGTCGGCATCGGCGGCGACCCGGTCGTGGGCTCGAGCTTCATCGATGTGCTCGAGAAGTTCGAGGCCGACCCCGAGACGAAGTACGTCGTCCTGGTCGGTGAGATCGGCGGCGACGAGGAAGAGAAGGCCGCCCGGTATGTCGCGGAGAACATGTCGAAGCCGGTGTTCTCGTACATCGCAGGTTTCTCGGCGCCGCCCGGCAAGACGATGGGCCACGCGGGCGCGATCATCTCCGGCTCGTCGGGCACGGCCGCCGCGAAGAAGGACGCGCTGGAAGCGGCCGGGATCAAGGTCGGCACGACCCCGACCGAAGTGGCGGAGCTCGTCGTCGCCGCAGCGCAGGACTAGGCACGAACGCGTAACACCACCCCGCCGCCGCGGCCGTGTCCCACTCAGGCACGTCTGGTGGCAGCCACCCACACGTACTGCGCACGCAAGCGTGGCAAAGGTGGAACTTCGGTTCGCGTCGGGGCCCGGGTTGGGCCTCGTTTGCCTACGCTGGACCCGCCTGCCCGCAGCCGGCCGCGGCGGTGTGGTGGAACGGACTGGTCTCGAACCGCGGTGGCGAGACTCGCTTCCCCACGCTCCGGGCGCGACCTAGACCGTGGCCGGCAGGCTGAGCCGGAAGCTCGCGCCGCTCGCCGAGCTCTCGACTGTCGCATCGCCGCCGTGCGCCCGCGCGGCCTCGCGCACGATCGCAAGCCCGAGGCCGGCTCCCGGCTTCGAGCGGGCCGCTGCGGAGCGATAGAAGCGGTCGAAGATCCGCGCTGCGTCCTCCTCGGCGACGCCGGGCCCCTGATCGGCGACGACGACCTCGCCTTCGCGGACCGTGACCTCGATCGGAGCGCCGACGGGGCTGTACTTGACGGCGTTGTCCAGCAGGTTCAGCACCGCGCGCTCGAGCAGCACCGGATCCGCGTGCACGACCGTCGGTGACAACGACGTCACGAACGTCGCCTCGGGAGCCCGGGACCTCGCACGCTCGACGGCTCCGGCCACGAGATCGTCGAGCTGCACGTCCTCGACGCGCAGCTTGCGCTCCTCGCCGCGCGCAAGCTCGACCAGATCCGAGACGAGTGTTGTGAGCGCGGCGAGCTCGATGGAGGCCTCGTCGAGCGCGTGCTTCGCCTCTTCGGGCGGCAGCCGCCCCTCGCGCAACAGGTCGATGTTCGTGCGGGTCGAGGTGAGTGGCGTGCGCAACTCGTGCGAGGCGTCTGCGACGAGGCGCCGCTGGCGCCCGACGGACTCCTCGAGCGCCGCGAGCATTGCGTTGAACCGAGCGCCTAGTCGGCCGAGCTCGTCGTGTCCGGAGACCGCCACACGCTCCGACAGGTCGCCGGTCGCTGTGACGTTCTCCGCGGCTGTCGTGAGGCGCCGGACCGGTTTCAGAGCGGCGGTCGCGACGATCGCGGCGAGCGCCGCGGCCAGCGCGATTCCGGCGCCACCGATGAGCACGATCCACAACTTGATTCGCGAGAGGGTCCGATCGGTCTGGGCCAGGTCCTGCGCCGAGAGGATGGCGCCGCCTCCCTCGATTGGCGCAACGAACTCCCGGAGGTGATAGCTGAGCCCGTTCGTGCCCCGGACGGTTGTCTCGGTGAAGTATTGGCCGCGCTTGCCGGTGGCGACAGCCGTCATTTCCTTCGTGACCGGTAGGGCGACGCCGCTCCGGCTGCCGTTCGGCCCGATGATCTCCGTGTAGGTCCGCGAAAACGGTGACGGATGGGCGTCGTGTGCCTGGGCGATCAGGGACGAATCGACCTGTCCGAGCAGCTCGTGGCGCGCCACGATCCAGAGCGCGATGGACGATGCCGTGACGGTCACGGCGATCGCTCCGGCGGTGTACAGCATCAACCGCTGTCTGAAGCTCATGGCTCTTCTCGGAGCGCGTAGCCGACGCCGCGCACCGTGTGCAGCAGGCGCGGCTCGCCGCCCTCTTCGAGCTTGCGGCGCAGGTAGCCGATGTAGACCCAGAGAGCGTTCGAGGTGGCGCCGAAGTCGTAGCCCCACACCCGTTCGTAGATCTGGGAGCGCGTCAGGACCTGCTTCGGGTTGCGCATGAAGAGCTCGAGCAGGTTGAACTCGGTGCGCGTCAGCTGCAAGCGGCGCTCTCCGCGATGCACCTCGCGCGTCGTGACATCGAGCGTCAGGTCCCCGAACTGAACCGCGTCGTTGCCTGCGCCGGTGCGGCGCAGAAGTGCACGGACCCGGGCTCGCAGCTCCTCGACGGCGAACGGCTTGACGAGGTAGTCGTCCGCGCCGGCGTCGAGACCCTCCACCCGGTCGTCGACCGCGTCACGCGCGGTGACGACGAGGATCGGGACGGGATCGGCGCGGTGGCGCAGCGCCCGGCAGACGTCGAGGCCGCCGATCTCGGGCATCAGGAGGTCGAGCACGATTGCGTCGGCCGGGGACGACGAGTGCTGCGCGAGCGCGTCGGCGCCGTCGACCGCTTCGCCGACCTCGTAGTCCACACGGAGCGCACGGGCGATCGCAGAGCGAACGGCTGGGTCGTCGTCGACCACGAGGACACGAGTCGTCATGGCCGCATTGTGTCCGTTATCCCTAAGAGTCGGCTAAAGCGTGCGCACGCACGCCGGCTCGGTAACCTGGCGTGATGGCGATGATTTCATTCGCGCGCGGCGTCCCGGCTCCGGAGTGCCTGCCGGTGGAGGAGCTGGCGGATTGCGCGCGCGTCGCCATCGAGCGCGACGGCCGGACCATCCTCTCGTACGGACCGTCGTCGGGCTACGCGCCGCTGCGCGAGTGGATCGCCGACCGGCACGGCGTCGATCCCAAGCGTGTGTTCCTGACCAACGGGTCGCTGCAGGGGTTCGTGTTCCTCTCCCAGCTACTCGCTCCGGGCAAGCGCGTGCTCGCCGAGCTCCCGACCTACGACCGGCCGCTGAAGATCCTCCGCGAGCTCGGCTCGGACGTCGAGCTGCTCGCCTGCGACGACGAAGGGCTCGACCCGGACGCCCTCGAGCAGGCGCTACGCGACGGCCCGGCGCCCGCGTTCCTCTACCTCATCCCGACCTTTCAGAACCCGAGCGGCCGCACACTCAGCCTGGAGCGGCGCCGGCGGATCGTCGAGCTCGCACAGGAGCATGACCTGCTCGTGCTGGAGGACGATCCCTACGGGCTCGTGCGTTACGAGGGCGAGGCGCTTCCGTCGCTCTTCGAGCTCTCGGGCGGGAAGGTCGCATACAGCTCGTCGTTCTCGAAAACGATCGGGCCCGGTCTGCGAGTCGGTTGGTTCGTGTTCCCTGAAGCGCTTGCGCTCGAGATCGAGGCCGCAGCCACCGCGACCTACATCACGCCGGTGCTGCTCGGCCAGGCGACCGTGAACGAGTTCGTGCGGCGCGGCAGCTTCGAGCCGAACCTCGAGCGCGTCCGCGGGCTGCTCGGCGCACGACGAGATGCGATGCTCGAGGCGCTCGACCGCGACCTGCCCGCGGTGACCACGACGCGGCCGGCAGGCGGCTACTTCCTCTGGCTCGAGCTCGGCGGGGTAGATGCGTCCGACCTGCTCGTGCGCGCCGAGGAGGCCGGTGTGACCTTCGTGAAGGGGACGGACTTCGGCGGGGCGCCCGACACGGCGCGCCTCGCGTTCAGCTTCGTCTCGCCGGACGAGATCCGTGACGGGGTCGCCCGGCTCGCCGCCGCGCTGCCCGTCACGGCCTGAGGTCTACGCCCAGGCGGCGGCCACCGCGGTTGCAGCCGGCACGCCGCCGAGCGGCACCAGGCGGGGCTGGCGGGGCGGCTGAAGGGTGCGCGTCGCCGCGCGGAACGTGGGACATGGACGCTCCGGGGCCATCGCGCAGAGCGCGTGACGGCGGAAGTAGCAGTCGTTGCAGGTTGGAGCGTTCTGTCGGGTCATCGGGGTCCCTTCCGGGGGTATTCGTCGGGGGCGGGGAGCGCCATGCTACGACCGGGTATCGACTCCGCAAAGGGCTTGCCTAAATGGAAAACGTGCATTTTCCGGCAAGTTCGAAGCGGCCGAAAATCGCTGTTTTCTGTTTCGCTAACGGAGCGTCGCCAGAGCGCGCAACGCCTGTGGAAAGCTCTCCACAGGGATGATCCGGAGCCCACCCGCCTCCTTGCGGGCATCCCGCGCGTTCTCCCCAGCCGGCACGAGGAAGGCGTCCACACCCGCCTCGCGCGCCCCGATCGTTTTTTGCTTGATGCCGCCGATCGGGCCGACGGAGCCGTCGGGGAAGATCTCGCCGGTCGCGGCGATCTTGTGGCCGTGAACGACATTGTGTCCGAGCTGCTGCAGCACCTCGAGCGCGAAGGCGAGTCCCGCCGAGGGGCCGCCGACCCCGCCGGCATCGATGCGGACGGGGAAAGGCAGATGAATATCGAGGGCGTTCTCCACGATGATCCCGACGATCGCATGCTGCGGTTTGCCACCCGACGTGACCGTTCGCATTCGTTCCACGAGCGTCTGCTTGCCGCGATGGACGGTCATGGCGACCGTCTGGCCGATCTTGCGCGTCGCCATCACTGCCGTGAGGTCGCCTCGGCTGCGCACCCGTTTGCCGTCGACGGCGACGATCACGTCGTCGGGCTCGAGCTTGCCGTCGGCCGGCACGCCCGCGGCCACCTGATCGATCAGTGCGCCGGTCGAACGCAGCACCACGTGCTTCCCTGCGGCGCGCAAGGCGACAGCTGCAGCGACCTGTTGCGAGTGCTGCATGTCTGTCAGGTCGATGCGTCGTCGCTGCTGGTCGCCCACGCCCGGAGGGTTGACAGCACTCGCGGGGTAGAGGTCGGCGCCCTTGTGCAGGCCGCCGAAGAGCTTCTCGAGGATCGTCGCCTTGCGAACGATCACGTCCACGAAATAGATGCCGCCCTGAGCCGGGTCGTGCCCGCCCGGCACCGTCACGAGCGGCGCGACCGGATGCGCCTTGTCGGGCAGGAAGATGTACTGATTCGACGGGACGACGTACAGCGTCAGCGCGACGGCGAACAGGACGACCCCCAGCGCGAGGAGCCGGCCGGGGGTGATGCGCTTCACAGGAGCCCGCGGGAGTTGCCGCCGTCGACGAGGACGGTCGTGCCGGTGATGTACGCAGCCCGGGCCGATGCGACGAAGCACACCACGTCCCCGAACTCGCCGGGGCTGCCGAGGCGTCCGAGTGGGATCTGCGCGAGCTCCTCCGCCGGAGGCCCGTCGGGGCCGTAGAGCTCCGTCATGCGGGGTGTGTCGATGCGTCCCGGCGCGACGCAGTTGACGGTGATCGCCTCAGGCCCGAGCTCGCGGGCGAGTGTCTTCGCCCAGCCCGTGAGGCCCGGCCGAATCGCGTTCGACAGTGCCAGGTGCGGGGTCGGCTCTTTGACGGTGATCGAGGTGATGAAGACGATACGGCCGGCCTCGCTCTTTCGGATGTGCGGCAGCGCCAGCCGCACCAGCCGGACGGCGGGCTGCAGCAGGAGCTCGAACGCGGCTTCGAGCTGGAGGTCGGTGATCTCCGACGCCGGGCCGGCCGGCGGCCCGCCCGAGTTCCAGACGAGGATGTCGATCCCGCCGAAAGCCTCGACCGTTTTCGTGACCAGCCGATCGAGGTCGGCGGCGTTCGTCACGTCGCCGCGCACAGCCAGGGCTCCGATGCGATCGGCGTCACGCTCGAGCATGTCTCGGCGGCGCGCGAACATCGCGACGTTCGCCCCTTCGGCCGCGAGCGCCTCCGAGGACGCCAGCCCGAGACCGGATGAAGCTCCACAGACGATCGCCGTCCTGCCACGCAGACCCAGTTCCATCGAGGCAGGACGGTAGCGCTCCAACCTAAGCGCTGCACGAGGAAACGACGCCGGACGGGCCTGAACCGGCGTCAGGCTGCGGCGTGAGCCCGACGGGCGATGAACGAGGCGTCGTGGCCCCGTTCGTTGGCGACCCGGAGCTCGGGCTCGTCGAGGGCGCCGATCCGCAGCAGCAGCTCGAGCTCGTCCCGCAGGTGGGTTCGCATCATCTCCGGGCCGTCCGTCGCGATGGTGAAAGGCACGCCGTGCTCCACGAAGGCCCGGAACGTCTCCCGCACCTCTGCCTCATCCCGGAGCGCCTTGGTGAGGAGGTTCGAGGTCGGGCAGATCTCGAGAGTGATGTCGGCCGCGCGGATCGCCTCCATCAGAGCCGGGTCGTGCGCCGCGAGGATGCCGTGACCGAGCCGGTCGGGCCGCAGCGACTCGACGACCTCGCCGATCTCCTGCACGCCGTGCTCGCCGCCTTCCTCGCCGACATGGATCGTCACGCCCAGGCCGGCATCCCTGGCGAGCTCGACGTGCTCGCGGATCTGGGTGTAGTCGTAGCGAGCTCCTTGCGGGCGCGGGCCGGCGATGTCGACGCCGACGACCCCGCGAGGCATGTACTTGATCGCCTTCTCGATGATCACCATGTTCTGGTCGGCGGTGAACGTTCGGTCCATCATCAGGATCAGTCCCGCGCGAACCTGCGAGTACTCGAGCGACGCGAGATCGAGCCCTCGGATCGCCGCGAGGATGATGTGGTCGAGGTCGCGCTCTCCGCCGCGGTTGCGTTTCATCGGGTTGAAGCGAAGCTCGAGCGTGGTGATTCGCTGCGAGCGGTATGCGCCTCCGATCGCCGCGTGCACGCTTCGCTCGACGGCGAGCGGCGACGACTGGATCAGCTCGGTCAGGTGGTAGATCTGGTCGAGCGAGTCGAGATCGGGGACGCCGCGCGGGTCCGAGACGGTCACGAGCCGTTCGAATTCCCAGTAGTCACGCGTGGGCAGCGCGATCCCCTGTTCGTGCGCGAGGCTCCAGAGAATGTCGGAGGCGACAGAGCCGCCGAGGTGGGTGTGCAGCTCGGCGAGGCCCTCTTCGAACATGCTTTAGATAATCACAGGGTCGGCCACCTGGGACTCGACGAGCGCGAGCCCCAGCGCCACCGTGTCGTCGAGCTGCTGTTCGTCGACGAGCCCGGGAACATCGGCCGGCAGGTGATATTGGTCGTAGGGGAAGCGCAGGAGCGTCACGGCCGGGATCTTGTTCTCGACGAACCAGTGTGAGTCGATTCCACCGGTCGCCGGGCCTGTTACGAGCTGCTGCCCATCGAGCAGGCCGAGCGTGCGCGCCGTCTCGGTCGCACGGTCGAGCAGACCTTGCGGCGAGGCGAGGATGTTCAACTCCTCACCGAAGGCGATGCAGTCGAGGTTCACCATTCCGGCGACCTGGTCGAGCTCACCACGGAGCTTCGCTTCGTCCAGGTAGTAGTGCGAGCCGGTGAGCTTGATCTCTTCCGCGGCAAACGCAACCAGGCGGACGCCGCGTTCCAGCTCCCGGCCTGCGAGCGCGGCACCGATCCGGCGCACGCCTTCGACACCCGACGCATTGTCGATCGCTCCCGGTCCGCGCCATACCGAGTCGTAGTGGGCGCCGACGACGACGTGCTCGCCGCGGCGGCCCGGAATGTCCGCGATCACGTTGCGTTCCAGCCGCCCGGGCACGAAACGGCCGCTCACCCGGAGGCGCACGCGCATGCCGTCCAGCAGCAGCTCGGCATCGGCGCGAGAGACGAATGCGGTCGGCGGCGTCGTGATGTGCGTGTGGCTCGACATGAACGGGATCGCCCCGACGGAGAACGGGCTCGTCAGGAGGCGCGCACGCTCGCGGCCGTCCGCGATCGACGATCGCGAAGTTCGGCAGGCGCCCGTCGCCGACCGGCGCGCTGCTCGTGCCGATCCGCCGCACCGTTCCCTCGCCGTCGAAGTCGTGCGAGTACATGCACGGCCCCGCGGCCCAGCGCTCGCCCTCGACCTCGAGCAGCGGCTCGTCGGCGTCGTAGCCCAGCAGCTGGAACTCCTGGAACCGAACGTCGAGGCCGAGCTCGCGAAACGCGGTCGGCCACCAGGTCGGCGGCCTGCGCCGCCGCTTCGCTACCGGCGGTTCGAGGGCCGATCCGGCCCGCCAGCCCCTCGATGAGATCCATCACAGTCAGCCTAGTTAGAGTCCAAGCAGGTGCGCGCCAGACCCAAACGCTTGGATCGGCTGCCGCAGCAGTACTTCGTCGCGCTTCTCGGTCGTGTCGCCGCCGCAGCCGCAGCGGATGGGCCGCCGCTCGTCGATCTCGGCCGCGGCAATCCCGAGGTGGGGCCGCCGCCGCACGTCGTCGAGGCGCTGGCGGAGAGCGCAGCCCGCCCCGACGTGCACGGATACGCCCCGATCCGGGGCCTCGCCCGTACGAAGGAGGCGCTCGCGGGGCGCTACCGCGACGTGTACGGCGTCGAGCTCGATCCCGAGCGCGAGATCGCGGTCGTCCCGGGCACGAAGACGGCGCTCAGCGAGCTCGCGCTGGCGCTGGCCGACGAAGGGGAGCGGATCCTGCTCCCGGACCCGTTCTATCCGGACTATCCCTCCGGGCCGGCGCTCGCGGGCGCGCAGCTCGAGACCGTCCCGCTCCGCGCCGACGCAGGCTGGTCGCCCGACCTGGACGAGGCACCCGACGCGGCGGCGCTCTACCTCAACTACCCGTCCAACCCGTGCGCCGTGTGCGCGCCGCCCGGCACGTTCGAGGCTGCCGTTCGCTGGGCCGGTCGCACGGATGGGACGGTCGTCCACGACGCCGCCTACATCGACATCGTCTTCGACGGGCGGCGTCCGCAGAGCTTTCTCTCGACTCCCGGCGCCAAGGACGTCGGGGTCGAGCTGTGGTCGATGTCGAAGACCTACGGCATGGCGGGCTGGCGGATCGGATTCGTCGTCGGGAACGCCGAGATCGTCGAGCGCATCAACCTGCTGAACGATCACAATCGCGTCGGCATCTTCGAGCCGCTGCAGCGCGCCGCGATCGCTGCGTTCGAAGGGCCGCAAGACTCGGTCGCCGAGCGGGTCGCCGGCTACGAGCGCCGCCGCGACGCGATTGCCGCCGTGCTTCCGGAGCCGCCGGTCTGCGAGGGCACGTTCTTCGTCTGGCTCCGGCTGCCCGAAGGGCTCACCGCCGAACGGCTGCTCGAGGAGCATCGCCTCGCCGTTGCTCCCGGCGAGGGCTTCGGCCCGAGCGGCGCCGGCTGGGCGCGCCTCTCGCTCGCGGTCAGCGACGAGGCGATCGAGCTCGGCGTCGAGCGCCTGCGGGACGCGTTTGCTGCCCGCGTCGGAGCTGCCGCCAGATGAAGATCGGCATCGTCGTCCCGTTCTCGTGGTCGTACTGGGGCGGAGTCGTCGAGCACGCCGAACATCAGGCAGCTGCTCTCCGGCGCCGCGGCCACGACGTGACGATCCTGATGGGCAACGACCCCGCGGGCGTCCTGACGCGCCTGCTGCATCCGCGCACCGGCCGGCACGGAGCGCTGCCCGACGGGATCATCGCCGTCGGCCGCTCGGTCGTCGTGCCGGCGAACGGCTCGCATGACGAACATCGTGCTCTCGCCCCGCGCGATCACGCGGGTCCGCCGCGATCCTCGAGCGACGAGCAGTTCGACCTCATCCATTGCCATGAGCCGATGACCCCCGCGATCTGCGTCGCGGCGATCTCGTTCGCGCAGTGCCCGATCGTCGTGACCCATCACGCGCACGGCGACCTCGGCTGGATGCGGCCGGCGATGCGTTGCTGGGGGTTCCTCATGGACCGGGTCGACGCGCGCGTCGCCGTGTCGCCGATGGCGGCCGAGTCGGCTGCGCGCTACCTGCCCGGCGACTATCGCGTGATCCCGAACGGCGTGCTGATCCCGGCGGAAGCCGACCCGGCCGACCGTGACAACACCATCGTCTTCATCGGCCGCCACGACCAGCGCAAAG
Source organism: uncultured Thermoleophilia bacterium (assembly GCA_963703445.1). Classification (GTDB taxonomy): domain Bacteria; phylum Actinomycetota; class Thermoleophilia; order Gaiellales; family Gaiellaceae; genus PALSA-600. The sequence continues at coordinate 265,632 of CAVPEK010000008.1, forward strand.
GGCTGCCGACGCTGCTGCGTGCGTGGCCCGAGATCCATGCCGCGACCGGCGCCCGCCTGCGGGTGATCGGCACCGATCCATTGCAGTACCGCCTGTTGAACGCGCGGCTGCGCGTCGACGAGACCGGCATCGACGTCCTCGGGATCGTGCCCAACGAGGTGCGCACGCATGAGCTCGAGCGGGCGAGGCTGTCGGTCACCCCTGCCCTCGGCGGCGAGAGCTTCGGGCTGGTGCTCGCCGAGGCCTTCGCCTGTGCGACGCCGTCGGTCGCCTCCGACATCCCCGGCTACGCGGCCGTCGCCACACCCGATGCCGCGCGCCTCGTCCCTCCGAACGACTCCCGCGGCTCTGGCGGACGCGGTGATCGATGTGCTCTCGAACGAGCCGCGTCGTGTGGAGATGGGCCGGGCCGCGCGTGCGCACGCACTGGCGAACTACGCGTGGGACGACATCGCGCGGCGGCTCGAGGAGACCTACGCAGGAGGCTGCCGCCTGATGCTGCGCGACGGCCGCTGGCGCGCTCTGCTCGTCATCCCGCTGATCGCCGCCGCGGTGGCGCTCTTCATCTATCACGGGCCGGACTGGCATCTCGTGCACGACGCGTTCACCGTCGTGCTGTGGCGATGGGTGATCGCGGCGATCGGGCTCAACCTGTTGTCGGTGCTGGCCCGGGCGCTCTCGTGGGACACGACGATCAAGCAGTCGCTCGATCCGCCGTGGCCGCGCTTCCCGCTCGTCTTCTCCGCATTCTCGGTCGGACTGTTCGCGAACGCGGTGCTGCCGGGCCGGGTCGGCGAGCTCGCCCGGGTCGCGGTGCTGCGCCGGCGCCTCCCGGGACGGCGGGGCGTGACCGCGACGTTGATCGGCTCGGTGTTCGCGCACAGGATCTTCGACGTGTTCCCGGCGACGGCGCTCGTCATCTGGGTGCTGCTGACGGCGAAGATCCCGGGCTGGGCGCTGACGTCGATCGCGGTCGTCCTGGTGATCGGCCTCCTCCTGTTCGTTGCCGCGCTGCTGCTCGCGCGGCGCGCGCACCGCGATGCGCTCGAAGGGCTCGGGCCGGCGCGTCAGCTGCTCGCACGGGCGCGGCTCGGGCTGGCCGTGATGCGCTCGCCGGTGGCCGCCGCGACGGCCGCGTCGTTCCAGACCGTCGGGTGGGCCTGCCAGTTGTTCGCCGTCTGGGCGACGATGTTCGCGTTCCACATCCACACGGCGCTGTCCACGGCGGGGCTCGTGCTCGTGTTGATCAACGTCGCGACGCTGTTCCCACTGTGGCCCGGCAACTTCGGCCTCGTGCAGATCGCGATCGCGTTCCCGCTCGTGAACTACGGCGTCCCGTACGCCCGTGGGTTTGCGTTCGGGATCGGGCTCCAGGCGATCGAGGCGTCCGTCGGCGTCGGCGTCGGCCTCGTCTTCCTGGCGCGGGAGGGCCTCTCGTACGCGATGCTGAAGACGATCGAGGAACCGGTCGAGTCGGCCGAGAAGGCGCTCGAGCAGGAGCCGGAGCGTGCTCGCTCTCGCGTCTCCGGCTAGCCTCAAGGGCGTTCTCTCGCCTCAGGCCGCAGCCCCGTTGCTCGCAACGGGCATGCGCAGAGTCCCCGGCGTCGACGTGGACGAAGCGCCGGTCGCGGACGGTGGTGAGGGGACGGCGGCCGTGATCCAGCAGGCGCTCGGCGGCACCTGGCACGAGGCGGCCGTCAGCGACGCGCTCGGACGGCCGATCGTCGCCGCCTGGCTGTTGCTGGACGACGGAACGGCGGTCGTCGAGTCGGCCCAGGCGATCGGCCTGCCGCTGCTACGCCGGAACGAACGCGACCCGCTGCGCACGACGAGCCGCGGGCTCGGTGAGCTGCTCCTCGCAGCGGTCGCTCGGGAGCCCGCCGCGTTGTTCGTCTGCCTCGGTGGCACGGCGACGGTCGACGGCGGAGCCTCGATGCGCGAGGTGGTCGGCCGCCGTCTGGACGGCATCCCGATGCGGGTCGCTCTGTGACGTGCGCAACCCGCTGCTCGGGAAGCGCGGCGCCGCCCGTGTCTTCGGCCCGCAGAAGGGCGCTCGCCCCGAGGCTGTGGAGCTGCTCGAAGCCCGGCTCGGCGCACTCGAGGAGCTCGCGCCCTACCGCGACCTTCCAGGCGCGGGAGCGGGCGGCGGGCTCGGCGCGGCGCTGGCGGCACTCGGCGGCGAGCTCGTGGAAGGAGCCGAGCTCGTGCTCGACACGATCGGTTTCGACGAACGTGCGCGCGACGCCGACCTCGTCGTCACGGGCGAGGGCATGGTCGACCCGACGACCCTGGAAGGGAAGGCGCCCGGGGCCGTCGTCCGCCGCTGTGAGCAGCTGGGCGTCCGCTGCGAGGTCTTCGGAGGGGTTGTCAGGGGCGGGCTGCGCGCCCATGCGCTGTCGGGCCGCCGGGCACGGGCAGGCGACGACCTCGTCCGGCTGGGTGAGGAGCTAGCCCGCGTCCTGGTCGGCCCGGGCTAGCTCCTCGATCTTGCCGCGCACGGTGTCGAGCTTCGCCGCGCAGAGCGCGTAGAGCTCTTCGCCGCGCTGCCACAGCCTGGTCAGCTCGTCGACGCCCGCGTCGCCACGCTCGAGCCGTTCGACGATCGACTCGAGCTCCTTTTGGGCCTCCTCGAAGGTGGGCTCAGCTCAACGGTCGCCCCGAACCTGCCGTCGGCCACGCGCACGTCGATCGTGTCGCCCGCGGTCACGTCGTCGGCCGCGCGCACGACGTTCTCGCCGTGGCGGACGATCGCGTAGCCGCGGTCCAGCACTGCGAGGGGGCTCAGCGCGCCCAGCCGTGCGTGCACGGTGTCGAGGCGCGCACGACGTCGTTCGAGGGCCAGGAGCGGCGCGCGCTGTAGGCGGTCGCGATTCGCAGCGAGCCGTTGGGCAGACCGGTCGGCAGCGCGCTGCGCGCTGCCGTGCAGCGCGTTGCGGGTGCGCTCGAGCTGATCGCGCAGCTCGCGGAGATCGGGCACGACGACTCGCGCAGCAGCCGTCGGGGTGGACGCGCGCACGTCCGCTGCGAGATCGCAGAGCGGCGTGTCCTGCTCGTGCCCGACCGCCGAGACCAGGGGCACCGCGCATCCGGCGACCGCTCGCACGACTCGCTCGTCGGAGAACGGAAGCAGGTCCTCGAAGCTCCCGCCGCCGCGGGCGAGGACGATCACGTCGGCACCGCGGGCGCACAGGTCGCCGATCGCGGTCGCAATCGCAGCAGCGGCGCGAGGGCCCTGGACATAGGTCTCCGCGACGAGCACGTTCGCCGGCGGAAAGCGCTGCACGATGTGGGTGAGCACGTCTCGCTTCGCGGCTGCGTCGTTGCCGGTCACGAGCCCGATCAGGCGCGGGAAGCGGGGAGCGGGCGCTTCCTGGCGTCGTCGAACAGCCCTTCGGCTGCGAGTTTCTTCTTCAACTGCTCCAGCGCGGCGAGATGGGCACCGAGACCGAATCGCTCGATGGTGAGCGCCTTCAGGCGCAGCTCGCCGCGCTGTTCGTAGACCTCCGCCCGGCCGAACACGTGGACGCGCTCTCCTTCGGCGAGGCCGAGGTCGAGCGCATCGAACTGGCCGCGCGGCATCTGCACGGGGAGCGTCGCTCCGTGCTCCGGGTCCTTGAGCGTGAAGAACACGGACGCCCAGCGCTCCTGGCGGCGGAGTTCCGTGACCTCGCCCTCGATCCAGAGAGTCGGCAGCTTGTTGAGGTAGCGCGCGATGCCGCTGTTGAAGCCGCGGACGGAGTAGACCTTCCGTCCTTCCACCTCCATCGCCTCGACCTTCACGTGCTCGATGCTAGTAGTCGTCGTCGAGCGGCCGACGGAGCACCCAGAGCAACGTGGTCGAGGTCGTGAGCTCCGGTTCCGCGGCTCCAGCCTCAGCCGCGCTGCCGCCGAGCTTGTTCACCATCGCCGCCGCATCCTCGAGCCGCCCAAAGGTGCGCGGCATCGGGATGCCGCCGCTCCCGCCGCTCGTCGGATCCGGCGGCGCCACACCGCGAACATCCGACGCGACGCTGACGAGCTCCCAGCCCTCGCTGCCGTACTCGTTGAGGGCCTCGGTGTAGCGCCCCTTCTGGAAGGACACCACCTTGTATTCCCACCGCTGCATGACGCAAGCCTAGGCGCAACGGGGCGCGTGCAGGCGAGCCTCGGGCCGGGTCGAACTGAGACGGGCAGCGTCGATGCCCGAGGGAGGCGAAGGAGGCCCGAATGTTCTTCAGACTCAGCGACTGGCAGCTTGGGCTCGTCATCTTCGCGATCGTCTTCGGAATGACGCTTCTCGGGCTGCTGCTCGGGATCTATCTCCGCAGGCACTCCGAGACGCTGCGCGACCCCTTCGGCGTCCTGCAGGCCGCCCTGCTGGGGCTCGTCGGGCTCATCCTCGCGTTCGGGCTCACGCTGGCGGTCGGGCGCTACGAGGCACGGCGTGCGGCCGTCGTCGACGACGCCAACGCGATCGGTACGACCTATCTGCGTGCGCAGATGCTCTCGGAGCCGGTTCGCAGCCGTTCGCTTGCGTTGCTCGTGCACTACACCGACTCGAGCATTCGCCTCTCGCACAGCATCCCCGGCTCGTCCGCTCAGCGGCGGGTGATCGCGGTGGAGAACGGTCAGCAGCGCTCACTTTGGCGCCTGGCGGGTCAGGAGCTCAATCAGGCCCCGATCGCGACCGGCCCGCGCCTGTACATCGACAGTCTGAACAGCATGATCGACATGCAGACCGTGCGGGTCTCGGCACTCAACAACCGGGTGCCCGGCGCCGTGCTGGGCCTCGAGGTGATCGGTGCGGCGGTTGCGCTCGGACTGCTCGCCCTCTACCTCGCGATTCTCGGGCGGGGCGTGACGACCGTCCTGATCGCCGCAGGCCTGATCACGTTGCTGCTTCTGATCACCTTCGACCTCGACCGACCGACCCGCGGGCTGATCCGCATTCCGACCGGACCGCTCGCGTCACTTCGGGCGACGATGGCGCTGCCGCCTGCCGCGGCCGGCGCTCCGCGCCGCTAGAGCAGGATCTCGGCGGCCGTCTCGAACGTGCAGCCGGAGCGGGTGAGCTCGACGGCCCGGTGCAGATCGGCGTCCGAGTGCGCGAGCTTCTCGGCGAGCGGCAGCGGATAGCCGGCCTCGATCAGCACGTGGAGCCGCCAGGACTCCACCTTTTCGCGCTCTGACTGTGGTTGTTCGATCGTCTGCGGCATGGTGTGCGGGTTTTCGCTCTCTCCTAGACGAACCCTGCCTCGGGAAGTTTGAGGCCCAAACAGAACCATTACGCACGTGCCGTGAGCTCGTCGAGCCGACGGCTCAACTCGTGCTGACGGGCCTCCAGAATGGCCCGCTCCGACTCGGCATCCGCCGCGATCTCGTGCAAACGCTCGCGCAGGCCGGCCTCGACCTGGTGCGCGCGCTCCTCGAGGGAGTTGAGCGCGTCGTCCCGCTGGCGCTCCAGTGCGGCCCGTAGACGTGCGAGGCGCTCCTCGACGCGCGCTGCCGCGGCGTCGCTGACGTGGTTCAGCCGTTCGGTCAGCACGCCCTCGGCCTCGCGTGCGAACCGCTCGACGGCGAGGTCGAGCTCCCGGCTCAACCGGCGCGCGGCGGTCTCGCGTGCGCTGCGGATCGTCGTGTCGAACTGCGCCGACGCCGCCTCCGTGTAGCGAGCCGTCTCGCGACCGACGATGCGCTGCAGCTGCTCGACCTGCCGGCGCTCGATGTCGCCCAGGGCCATCTGGATGCGCTGCGTCGCGTCGTTCCCCTCTCGGTCGATCAGCTCCTTGAGATCCTTCTCGCGTTTGCGAAGCCGCTCGGCGACCTCGTGCAGGGCGTGCCGCCGTTCCGCGGCGTGCTGCTCGAGCTCCGTGTTCGCCTGCTGCATCACCTCTTGCGCCTCGCGCGCGAAGTCGGCGCGCAGCCGCGTCACGAGCTGCCGCTGCTCCTCGACCGAGGCTTGCAGCCGGTCGGCGTCCTGGCCGATCTTCGCGCTCGCCTCGGCCATCAGCATCTGCTGCCGGGCCTCGACGCGTTTCACGTCTTCCGCGAGGCTCTCCTGCAGCTTGCCGACATCGCTCGCCCAGTCGGTGAGCCTCTGCTCGATCGCCGCCTGGGCCGAGACGAGCTTCTCGCTCAGTCGCTCGGTGGCGTCCCGCTCGCGCTCGGCGACATCCCGGCGACGCTCCTCCGCGATCCGCCGTTCTTCTTCTGCGAGCTGCGACAGGGAGTCTGCGCGCAACCGGGCGAGCGTGTGCTCGAGCTCTTCCGCCCGCTGGGCGAGCTCCTGCGCGACGATCTCGTCGAAGGTCGCTCTGCCGCGCTCGATCTCGCGCTCGAGCAGCCGCTGGTGCGCTCGAACCTTCTTCAGGACGAGCGTGCTCGCGACCAGCGCAAGCACGGCAACGACCGCCGAGACGACGGCGACGGTGGTGGCAACAGTCACACCGTCATCGTAGGCGCGCCGCCACGAGTGCGACGGCGATCAGTATCGAAGCCCCGGCGAGCAGGCGCAACGCGCGCTCGAGCGGCTCCGTGCCCGAGGTGGTCGAGCGTTCGCGGCGAGCTGCGCGGACGGGTGTCGACAACGCACGTTGGGCGAGGCTGAGCGCGAATGCGTAGCCGGCGGCGGCGACCGCCTCGAGGCGCAGCGTCTGCGCCTCGACGAAATAGCCGGTCAGCGCGGGGAACGCTCCCCAGCAGAGCGCAAAGCCCCAGTCCGTGTGCAAGGCGAGCTCGAGGTTGTAGGCCGGGACCAGCACTGCGCCAATCGCGACGAACACGAGCAGGCCCCAGCCCCACGCCGCTGCAGCCCCGATCCCGATCGCGACGGCCGCCGCCCAGGCTCACGACGGCGATCGTCGACCAGCGCACCGCTGGGGATCTCCGTCTTCAGCGGCCGGCCGCGCAACTCGTCGAGCGCGTGTGCTGCGACGCCCATCGCGAGGAAGAACGCCGCCATCGCCCACAGCATCCGGTCGAGGTGGAAGACCGGCGCGAGCGCCGCACCGACTGCGACGTACGAGAGATGCCAGAGCGTGTACGGCGGGTGCAGCAGCGTCACGTAGTCGCGCCAGCCGCCGCGCTTCAGCGCGTAGAACGCCGGCTTTACCTCGTCCGTCGTCCCCATGTGACGATCCCTCCGCCGAGACTCAGCCGCTTCGCGTGCACGTCGTCGATCCCGCCGTCGCGCCACGCCTGCAGCAGGCGCGGCAACGGCCATTCCTCGTAGTGGTTCCGGATCGACGGGCCGAGGAATGCTCCCACCTCGTGCCAGCCGTCGCCGATCACCCTGCCGGCGGTTGGCAGGCCGACGCGCGTCCAGAGCTCCCAGAGCGGGCGCCAGATGCCGCTCGGGACGCCGAACTCGAGCCCGGCGATCGTGCCGCCCGGTTTCACGACTCGCGCCAGCTCGCGCAGCACGGCGGGCGGGTCCTCCACGTAACGGAGGAGATAGGTGAACGTCAACGCATCGAACTGGCCGTCCTCGAACGGGAGGTTGCGCGCGTCGCCCTCCTGCAGGCGGACCTTCCGCGTCGCAGCGGCGAGCACCAGCCGTTTCCGGCCCTCCTCGAGCATCTCGGGGCTCTGGTCGATGCCGACCACGAAGCAGTCCTTCTGCCGCACGAGCTCGCGGGCGACGAGTGTCGTCCCGGTCGCGACGTCGAGCACCGTGTCGGTCGGGCCGGCCTCGATGCGGGAGACGAGAAAGCGCCGCCAGCGCGGGTCCTGTCCGAACGAGAGCACGGCTCCCCAACGGTCGTAGCCGGGCCCGAGCGGCGCGAAGAGGGTGGTCGCATCCATACGCTTGACTCTATGGCCCTGCGCGAGGAGCTGGAGCGGATTGCCGCCGTCGCAGCCGCGCACGGCGAGGTGGCCGGTGTGCTCGCGGCGGAGCCGGCTCGCGGACGACGCCTCTACCTGGTCGCCCTCGGTGCCGAGGCGGAGCGGCGCTGGATCGTGCTCGACGGGGAGGGCCGGTTCGTCGAGCGGCGTGACGATGTTCGCGACACCGCGTCGATCGTCGCGATGTGCGAGCTCGCAGGCGACCTCGCCGGGGGCGGCGATCTCGAGAGCCTGCGGTCGCAGCTCGCACAGGTGCGGATGGTCGAGCAACCGCCGGGCATCGAGGAGGCGGAGGAGGCGGCACTCGCGCTCGAGCGAGTGATCGGTGCGCCCCCGCGGGTCGCGACGCCGGCGTATCTCGACGAGGTGGGCGTTGCCACCCTCGCACTCGAGCGGGCGCTCGGCGAGCTGTCCTCCCCGTTCTCGACTGCGATCCGGTCGGCGAGCGGCACGGTCGACGAGTTCGTCCAGGACGTCGAACGCGGCTACCTGGTCGACCTGCGCTAACTTGGTTGCATGTCTGAAGGTGGATTCGGATTCCCGTTCGGTGGTGACCCTGAAGATCTCCTGCGAGGACTGCGCGAGTTCGCAGAGCAGCAGGCGGAGTCGGTGCAGGAGGCCCAGCGCGAGCAGTTCGCGACGCTGACCCTGAACACCGCCGTCGAGCTGACCGCGGCCGCGCTCTCCCAGGTCCAGGTCGAGGGCGGCGCCGAAGAGCAGTCGATCGCCATGCGCGACGCCATGCGCGTGCTGTTCCCCGAGGCGGTGGCGCTCGTCAGCGCCGCGCGCCAGGGGTTCATGCGCGAGTCGTAGCGGCGACTACGTGCTGACCGGCCCGGCGATCGCCCGGTAGAGGCCCCAGGTCATGAGCGCGAACGCGCCGGCGGCGAGCACCAGGTCGACCGGTGTCAGCCTGCCGCGCCTGCGGCGGTAGGTGGGGAAGACGCCGAAGACGATCATCTGGGAGAGGAACAGGGCGATCAGGGCGGGCCGCAGCACGTTCTCGTCGAATGCCTCCGGATCGGTGATGCTCAACGCGTCGATCGCGACGAACGGGACGGCGATCCAGGCGAGCAGCTTGCGCACGTGGATCCCCGTGACGGAGAAGAGGAGCCGTGACAGGGCCAGGTACTCGGCGATGATGAGCCCCGCCACACTCACGGCGGCCCCGACGCCGATCGTGACGGCGAACCACCGGCTCGAATATGCGGACGCGATCGCATAGCCGGGCAGGTCAGCATGCGTCAGAGCCGGGTCGACGGCGGCCAGAGGGAAGACCGCGAAGAGGAGATATGCCGCCACGACGATCCACGCCCCGACCAGCGTGCGGCGCACCGTCCGTGAACCGCCGATGACCTCGGCGCCGAGGAAGATCGGCAGGCTCCCGCAGAGAAAGAGCAGAGCGATGCTTGCGCCGCCGTGCAGCAGCCCGTGCGTGCCCGGCGACTGTGTGAAGGAGTGGGTCGGCGCCCCGGTATTGCGCCAGCACGACGACGCCGAGCGCGAGCATCAGCAGCAGCTGGATCGCCGCCGAGACGCCGAGGACGAGGAGCACCGGCCTCGTCCCGAGGAGCACGAGCGCGACGATGGCGACCGGGAGGAGCAGTTCGATCAGCCAGCGCCACGGCTCGATCCCCGGGAAGACGTCGGCGAGCATCTCGTAGACGATGTCGGTGACCGTGTACGGCAGGTAGAGGAAGTAGCTGAACGCCCAGATCGCGGCCTGAACGAGCGCCATGCGCCGGCCGACCGCAGCCTCGACGAACGCGGCGAGCCCGCCCGCGGAGACGATCTCCTCGCTGTAGCGCACCCAGACGAGGAGCGGGAACGCGTACAGCGCAGCGCCGAGCGCGGTCACGAGCCCGGCGGAGCCCATGTCGCCCGCGCCCGGCACGTAGATCACCGCGAGCGCGAGCGGCCCCCCGATCGACGCGATCGCGAAGCCGAAATAGAGCGACGGCGGAATCGGTGATCCCGCCGTCGCGTCAGGAGTGCTGCGGAGGGTGGGTGTTACCCCCAGGCTTCGCCACCGGTGGTCGTGTCCGACGTGGTCGTCGGGCCGCCTCCACCCGAGCCGCCGCTGCCACCGCCGCCCGTCGTGGTTCCGGGCACCTTGATCGAGGTCTTCATGCCCTTCGCGGCATGGCCGGGCACCGGGCACCAGAGCGCGTAGGTCCCGGACTTGAGCGTGACGGCGAGGATCGCCGACTTGCCGGGCTTGATGAGCGCGCTTTTCTTGAGCTTCACACCGGGGCCCGAGATCGCGAGCCCGTGGGTGTACTTGCCCGTGTTCTTGATCACGAACCGGACCGGGCCGACGGCCCCGGTCCTGGTCGACAGAGTGATGTGGAACTCCTTCTCCGTGACCTTGATGGTCTTCACATCAGCGCCCTTGTGCGTGACGACGCCGGCGAGCGCAGCTCCGGCCAGGGCGGCCGCCAGGACGGCTGCCACGATGAGTGGGCGTGTGAGCTTCATGCCTTCGACTACGAAGCTTGCCATGGACCGGATTGGATTACCATCCGGCCGCCCGTGACCGTTCTCGATCGCGCGATCGTCTGGCTTCTGCCGGCGGTCCCCAGGCCCGTCGTCCAGCGGCTGTCGTCGCGTTACATCGCCGGCCCGTCGCTCGACGACGCCGTTCGAGTGGTGCGCCGGCTGAACGCGAAGGGCAAGCTCGCGACGGTCGACGTGCTCGGCGAGGAGATCACGAGCGCGGACGAGGCGCGGGCGATCACCGGCCAGTACCACGACGCGCTCGCGCGGATCGACGAGGAGGGGCTCGACGCGAACGTGTCGGTGAAGCTCACGGGGCTCGGCCTCGAGCTTCGATCTCGCGCTCTGCCGGGAACATCTCGAGGCTGTTGTCATCGATGCGGCTGCGCGCGGGAGCTTCGTGCGGATCGACATGGAGGACTCATCGACCACCGACCGTGCCCTCGAGCTCTTCCGGTCGCTGCGCGGCGACGGTCACGAGAACGTCGGCGTCGTTCTCCAGTCCTATCTGCGGCGTACGGAGCGCGATGTGCCCGGCCTCGACAACGTCCGACTTTGCAAGGGCATCTACGTCGAGCCCGAGGAGGTCGCGTTCCAGGACGACGACGAGGTGCGGGCGAACTACGTCCGCTGTCTCGAGGCGCTCGTCGACCAGGGCGCGTACGTCGGCATCGCGACGCACGACGAGCACCTGATCGGAGAGGCGCTCCGCATCGTCGAGGGTCTCCCTCCGGAGCGGTACGAGTTCCAGATGCTGCTCGGTGTGAGGCCGGACCGCGCGGACGAGCTGGTTGCGGCGGGGCATCGCCTGCGTGTCTATGTCCCGTACGGCAACGACTGGTACAGGTACTCGGTGCGGCGTCTGCAGGAGAATCCCAAGCTGGCGGGCTATGTCGCCGCCGGCCTTTTCCGCCACTGAACCTGGTTGGCTCTCAGGCTCCGCCGACGAGGAGCGAGTAACCGCCGTCGACGATCAGCGTCTGGCCGCGGATCATGTCCGCGTCCGGCGAGCAGAGGAACGCGACCGCGCCGGCGATGTCCTCGGGCGTGACGAGGCGGCCGACCGGGTTCGCGGCCCCTGCGGCGAGCATCTCGTCGCGGTTCGGAAAGTGCTCGAGGGCGCCCGTGTCGACGACGCCGCCGGAAACGGCGTTCACACGGATCCTCGGGGCGAGCTCCACGGACAGGTAGCGAACGAGCGACTCGAGCGCTGCCTTGGACGTGCCGATCAGCACGTAGTTCTCGAGCACGCGCTGTGCGCCGAGGGACGAGATCGCAACGATCGACGATCCCTCTGTCATCTGCGGCGCCGCAGCCCGCGCAAGCTGCAGCAGTGCGCGGGCGTTGGCGTTCATCGTCCAGTCCCAGTGCTTGTCCTCGGTCTCGAGCGCGGGCCGGATCACCCCGGTCGCGGCGTTGTGGACGAGCACGTCGAGCGGTCCGAGGGCTGCGACCTCGCCGAGCACGCGCTCCGAGGTGACGTTGCCGCGGACGAGGACGACCTCGGCGCCGAGTGCCCGCAACTCGTCTGCGGTTGCTTCCGCGGCGCGATCGTTCCTGAGATACCCGATCGCGATCCGCTCGGCCCCGGCGTGCGCGAACCGGAGGGCGATCGCGCGGCCGATGCCGCGCGAGCCGCCCGTGACGAAGACGTTCACGGCCGGCGTGGGAGCGGCGCGTCGACCGGGGCCGAGGAAGGAAGCTCGTCCCAGCCGATCCGCTCGGGCGACTCGCGCTGACCTTCCTCCGCCTTCGACGATGCGTAGCCGAGGTCGTCGAGGCGCTGCATCTCGGTGTCGGCGTACAGGCGCACCGCGTGATCGGCAGGCAGGCCGTCGACGAGCTCGCGGACGCGCGCGCGAATCTGGTAGGCGAAGTGGGGGGTCGCCGGGCCGACGAGGGCGTCGACGTCGTCGCGGGTCGGCTCGCGATCCATCGGGCGAGAGCCTAACCATCTAGGGTCGCCTTGTGCGCGCTCCAAGTGCCGTGGACCTGATGCTCCTCGGCACCGTCCTCCTGTGGGCGTTGAACGCGACCGTCACGCGGTATGTGCTGACACACGGATTCCAGCCGCTCGCCTACGCCACGATCCGTTACGCATGCGCGACGATCCTCTTCTGGGGTTTCACGTACGCACGCGAGCGAAGCTTCCGTATCGCTCTGCGCGACATGCGGCTCGTGCTGCTCGCAGCTCTCTTCATCTTCTGCAACCAGGTCTGCTTCATCTACGCGGTCGACAAGACCTCGGCGGCGACGGTGACGCTCTTCCTCGGAAGCACGCCGATCTTCATCGGCATCCTGGCGAGCGTGATCGGGCTCGAGCGGATGGGCCGCGGCTTCTGGATCGCGACGATCGTCTCGCTGATCGGCGTCGGGTTCGTGGCCTCCGGTTCCGGAGGCTTCTCGGGACGGCTGATCGGCGACGGCCTGGCAGTGCTGACCGCGGTCACCTGGGCCGGCTACTCGGTGCTGATCACGCCGCTGATGCGGCGCTACTCGCCGTTTCGGATCAGCTCGCTCGTGCTGGCGTTCGGCTGGATCCCGCTCGCGCTGGCCGGTCTCGGCAGACAACGAACCAGACCTTTCACTTCGGCACGCTGATGTGGATCTGTCTGGCCTTCGCGGTGATCGGGCCGCTGTTCCTGACGAACATCCTCTGGTTCACCGCGATCAGCCGCGTCGGGCCGTCGAGGGCATCGCTCTTCTCGAACGTGCAGCCGGTGTTCGGCGTCCTCTTCGCGCTTCTGCTCCTGAGCGAGCATCTGACGCGCTGGGAGGTGATCGGCGGCGCCGCGATCCTCAGCGCCGTGCTCGTCGAGCGCTCCCGACGGCCTCTGCCGGAGCCACCGGGCGACTAACCCGAACTTAACCTGGTTAACTAATAGTCGTGAGTCTCCGCGAGCGCCTCCGTCGCCGGCCGCCCGGTTACAACTTCACGATCGGGCGCATCCTCGCGATCTACGCGGGGCTGATGGTCACGCTGATGCTCGCCGCGCTCGATCAGACGATCGTCGCGACTGCGCTGCCGCGAATCGTCGGTGATCTCGGTGGGATCACCCAGTACTCGTGGGTGTTCACCGCCTACATGCTCACGTCGACCGTGACCGTGCCGCTGTACGGAAAGCTCGGCGACGTCTGGGGGCGCAAGAACCTCTTTCTCTTCGCGATCGTCGTCTTCCTGATCGGCTCGGCGCTCTGCGGGCTCGCGCACTCGATGACGCAGCTCGTGCTCTTCCGTGCGGTGCAAGGGATCGGTGCGGGCGGCCTGTTCCCGCTGTCGCTCGCGGTGATCGGGAACATCGTCCCGCCGCGTGACCGGGGCAAGTGGCAAGGACTGATCGGCGCCGTGTTCGCTGCCTCGTCGATCATCGGTCCCGCGGTCGGGGGCTTCATCGTCGACAACGCCTCGTGGCGGTGGATCTTCTTCGTCAACCTTCCGGTCGGCGGCCTTGCTCTGATCGTCATCTCGATCACGATGCCCCGGCGCGCGCCGCTGACCGACCACACGATCGACTGGCTCGGAGCGGGCCTTCTGGCCGCAGGGACCGGAGCGCTTCTCCTCGGCCTCGTCTGGGGTGGCCAGCAGTACGCGTGGACGAGCCGGCATGTCATCGGGGCGCTGACCGTGTCAGCGATCCTCCTCGCGGCGTTCGCGTTCGTCGAGCGCCGCGCCAGGGAGCCGATCCTGCCGTTCGAGATCCTCCGCAACCCCATCGTCGCCGGCAGCGTCGCCTGCATGGCCCTCGTCGGGATGGTCATGTTCGGCACGATCTCGTACGTGCCGTTGTTCGTGCAGGGTGTGATCGGCACGTCCGCGGCCTCGTCCGGTGTCGTGCTGACACCGTTGACGCTCGGCGCCGTGGTCACCTCCCTCCTGACCGGCCAGCTCATCTCGCGCACGGGGCACTATCGGTGGAACGTGGTCCTCGGGCCGGTCGTCCTGACGATCGGGATGCTGCTGCTCTGGCGGATGGGCACGTCGACGACGAACGCCGAGGCGGCTCGCAACATGGTGATCGCGGGCATCGGCATCGGGTCGATGATGCAGGTGTTCGTGATCTCGGTCCAGAACGCCGTGCCCCGCTCGAAGATCGGCTCCGCGACCGCGCTGACGCAATTCGGCCGTCAGATGGGCGCGACACTCGGGGTCACGATCATGGGTGTGATCGTGAACCACGGGCTTCCGCCGGGAGTGGGCAACGACGAGCTCACGAGCGTGCATCGCCTGCCGGAACAGGCACGCTCCACGCTCGCGGATGCGATTCGGCCGGCCTTCTTCACCGCGGCGTGCGTCTCGACCATCGTGTGGCTGATCGCGGTCCGCTACGTCCACGAGCAACGGCTGCGCCGCTCGCTCGACGAGGTCTCGGCTGCCGATGCGGCGGCGGGAACGCCCGCGACGGCAGGGATAGACTCCGAAGTCACATGACTGACGATTTCATGCCCCTGGACGGCTGGGACCACGTCGAGCTCTGGGTGGGGAACGCGAAGCAGGCCGCCTATTACTACGAGCATGCGTTCGGTTTCCGGCGGACTGCGTACGCCGGGCCTGAGACGGGCGTTCGCGACCGCGCGAGTTACGTGCTCGAGCAGAACGAGATTCGCCTCGTCGTCACGAGTGCGCTCCGAAGCGGGACGGCGATCGGTCGCCATGCCTCCGTTCACGGCGACGGGGTCAAGGACATCGCGCTGCGGGTACCGGACGCCAGCGTGGCGTTCCGCGAGGCGGTTTCACGCGGGGCCGAGGCAGTCGTCGAGCCGCACGTCGTCGAGGACGACTTCGGCAAGGTCGAGCTGGCGACGATCGCGACCTACGGCGAGATCGTGCACACGTTCGTCGGGCGCAACGGCTACGAGGGCGCGTACCTGCCTGGGTACGTCGCTCAGGTGTCGGCCAACGGCGCGGACGACGGTGTCGGCCTGCTTGCCATCGACCACATCGTCGGCAACGTCGAACTTGGGCGCATGGAGCACTGGGTCGCGTTCTACGAGCAGGTGTTCGGGATGACCGAGATGATCCACTTCTCCGACGATGACATCTCGACGGAGTACTCGGCGCTGATGTCCAAGGTGATGACCGACGGCCAGGGGAAGGTGAAGTTCCCGATCAACGAGCCGGCCGAAGGCAAGCGCAAGAGCCAGATCGACGAGTACCTCGAGTTCAACGAAGGCCCCGGTGTGCAGCACATCGCCTTGCAGTCGTCGAACATGGTCAAGACGGTCGAGGCGCTGCAGCGGCGGGGCGTCATGTTCCTCACGACCCCTGACGCGTACTACGAGGACACGCCCGGGCGCGTCGGCGAGATCGACGAGAGCTGGGACGATCTGCGGCGCCTGAAAATCCTTGCCGACCGCGACGACGACGGCTATCTGCTCCAGATCTTCACGAAGACGGCGCAGGACCGGCCGACGCTCTTCTTCGAGGTGATCGAGCGTCACGGTGCGCGCGGCTTCGGTGACGGGAACTTCAAAGCGCTGTTCGAGGCCATCGAGCGCGAGCAGGCGCTCCGGGGCAATCTCTAGCCTCACGCGTCGCACGCTCAGATGAGCCCACAACGCCGCTCGGCGCTCCTCTCGGTCGCCGCGGCGGCCGTCCTCGTCGTCCTCAAGCTGACGGTCGGTCTCGCGACGCACAGCCTCGGCCTCGTCTCCGAGGCCGCTCACTCCGGCACCGACCTCGTCGCTGCGCTCCTGACGTACTTCGCGGTGCGCGTGGCGGCGCGCCCTGCAGACGTGACGCACCAGTTCGGCCACGGCAAGGCCGAGCATCTATCGGCGCTCGCGGAGGCCGGGTTCCTCGCGCTCGTGAGCATCTTCATCTCGGCGCGCGCGATCGAGCGGCTCACGGGCGTCACCAACTCGACGGTGCACGTCACGTGGTACGCGTTCGTCGTGCTCGGGTTCGTGATCGCGATCGATCTGAGCCGCATGGCCGTCTCGTGGCGAACCGCCCGCCGCTATGCCAGCGCGGCACTCGCTTCGAACGCCCTGCACTTCGGGAGTGATCTGTTCGGCTCGGTCGCGGTGCTCATCGGGCTCGTCTTCGCGTACTACGGCTATCAGGACGGCGACCCGATCGCGGCGCTCTTCGTCGGTGTGCTCGTCCTGCTTGCCGCCGCACGCCTGATCAAGGCGAACGTCGACGTGTTGATGGACCGCGCGCCCGTGGAAGCCGAGGCTGCAGCTCTCGCCGCGATCGGCGAACTGAGCCCGAGGGTCGAGGTGCGCAGGATTCGCATGCGCCAGGCAGGCGGCCGGCAGTTCGCCGACATCGTGATCGGCGTCTCGCCCGGTGCCGCCGTCGGCCAGGGCCATGCGACCGCGGACGCGGTGGAGGCCGCGGTCGAGCGGGCGCTGCCGAACGCAGACGTCGTCGTGCATGTCGAGCCGATCGAGGATGCGACCGTGCGCGAGCGCGCGCACGCTGCGGCGCTCGCCGTGCCGCGCGTTCGAGAGGTGCACAACCTCGCGCTCGTCGATGTCGACGGACGCACGGAGCTGTCATTGCACGTGAAGCTGCCCGGGGACCTCTCGCTCAACGAGGCGCATGACATCGCCGAGCAGCTCGAGGCGGCGATCTGCGGCGCCGTCCCCGAGATCGCCGGAGTGCAGACGCATCTCGAGCCGCTCGCCGAGGCGACCGAGGCGCGCGAGGTCGAGGCGTCAGGGGCCGCACTCGTGCGGCGCATCGTCCGCGACGCGACCGGGAGCGAGCCGCGCGAGCTTCGGTTCCTCAACACCACGCACGGGCTGGTCGCGTTCCTGACGCTCGGCCTCGACGGCACTCATCGACTCGACGAAGCGCACCAGCGCGCGAGCGAGATCGAGGAGCGCATCCGACGCGAGCGGCCGGATATCGCCGACGTGATAGTTCATACAGAGCCGTGAAGCTGTGCATGTTCACACCCAGGGAGCTCGCCCTCGACCGCGGCTGGCCGGGACGCATCGAGGGCGACAAGGTGATCCAGCTCGCGGCGCAGACACTGCAGGCGTTCTTCACCGGCGGTGGGACGGCACGCGAGCACGCGGAGTATGCGCTCGCCGATGTCGACCTGCGCCCGCCGGTTCTTCATCCGCCCGCAGTGCGCGATTTCATGGCGTTCGAGGAACATGTGGCGACCGCTCGCCGGCAGCGGGGCGCCGAGGTGCCGAAGGAGTGGTACGAGGTCCCGGTGTTCTACTTCTCGAATCCGACGGCCATCTTCGGGCCGGAGCAGGCGATTCCGTATCCGGACGGGACGGCCGAGCTCGACTACGAGCTCGAGTGCGCGGCCGTGATCGGCGCGAACGGGTCGATCGGCGGGTTCACCGTTCTGAACGACTGGTCGGCGCGTGACCTGCAGCGCCAGGAGATGCGCGTCGGGCTCGGGCCGGCGAAGGGCAAGGACTTCGCCACGTCGCTCGGGCCCGTGCTCGTCACCCCGGACGAGTTCGACGGCACTGCGGGGACGATGACTGCCCGCGTCAACGGCGAGGAGCGCTCGCGCGGAGAGCTCGGTGCGATGTACCACGGCTGGGATGCGCTGCTCGCGCGCGCTGCGCAGAACACGGCTCTCCGGCCGGGAGACGTGATCGGGTCGGGCACCGTCGGCAGCGGCTGCATCCTCGAGCAGGGCGACGGGCGCTGGCTGCAGCGAGGCGACGTCGTCGAGCTCGAGATCGAGGGCATCGGCGTGCTGCGCAACACCGTCGCGTGATCGGCCCGGCGGACGTCCGTGCGGCTGCGCGCGTGCTGGACGGCATCGCGCACCGCACGCCGGTCGTTCGCTCGCGCACGCTCGGCGAGCAGGTCGTGCTCAAGCCGGAGTGCTTGCAGAGGGCCGGGGCGTTCAAGTTCCGCGGCGCGTTCAACAAGATCTCCTCGCTTCCCGCGGGGACTCCGGTGCTGGCCTACTCGTCCGGGAACCACGCGCAGGCTGTCGCCCTCTCGGCGGCGCTGCTCGGGTCGGCCGCGACGATCCTCATGCCGGAGGACGCGCCCCGCTCGAAGGTCGATGCGACGCGCGGCTACGGCGCGGAGGTCGTGACCTACGACCGGTATGGCGAGGATCGTGAGGCGCTGGGCGAAGCGCTCGCCGCCGAACGGGGCCTGGAGCTCGTGCGTCCCTACGACGATCCACTGGTGATGGCCGGGGCGGGGACGGCGGCGCTCGAGCTGCTCGAGGATGCGGGCGTCGTCGACACGCTCGTCGTGCCCGTCGGCGGAGGCGGCTTGATCGCCGGCTCCGCGACGATCGCGAAGGACCTCGGCGTCGGGCGCGTGGTCGGCGTCGAGCCGCAGGCCGGGGACGACTGGCGCCGTTCGTTCGCCGCAGGCGGGCCGGTCACGATCGAGGTGCCTCGCACGATCGCGGACGGGCTCCAGACGAACGCGCCCGGAAGGCTGACATGGGAGGTCGCATCGCAGCTCGTCGACGAGATCGTCACCGTCACCGACGATCAGATCGTCGAGGCGATGCGCTTTGCCTTCGAGCGGCTGAAGCTCGTCGTCGAACCGAGCGGCGCGGTCGGCATCGCGGCCCTGCTCGAAGGGCTCGTCGAGGCTCCGTCGGTGGGCATCGTCATCTCGGGCGGGAACGTCTCCGCCGAGCGCTTCGCCGAGCTCGTGACATGAGCGTCAGGTGACGCGTCGGGCGTGACGGTCAGGCGTGACGCTCCTGTAACCAACCCCCGTCCCCTCCGGACATGTCCCCGCGAGACAAGTCTGGTGGCAGCCACCACAAAGAGACGCGCGCAGGTGTGTGCCAAGAGTGGAACTTCGGCGCCCTGGTCGGGGCCCGGCTCGTACCCTTTGGACGCCCAGCTGCAGCCGGCCGCGGCGGTGTGGTGGAACGGGACAGGTCGCGACCGCGGCGGCGCGATTCGATCTCGCACGTCCCGGGCCACCCGCCTGCCCGTCGTCGCGATCGCCGGGGCCGCGCCGTGACCTAGCCGCGCGCCTCGCGCACGTTCTGGGCGACGCGCGCCCGCTCGTAGCTGAGGCGGAAGAGCTCGATCACCTCGGCGACGTCCGCGTCGCTCCGGATCTGCCGCGACACCCAGCCGGTCTCCGGCAGCACGTGATGGGGCTGAGCCCGGCCGGTCTCGACGAGCATGTCCCGGATCCCTTTCTGAAACGGCAGGTCGGCCCAGCGCTCGCCGTGCAGGTGACCGATCTCGCGCCGGCCGAGCCGGAACTCGACGCCGCCGAACCGATGGGCGTGCGTCGTCACGCCGGGCCACGAGGCCACCTCCCGCTCGATCCGCCCGGCGATATCCTCCATCCATGCCGTTCTACCAGCGACTCGGCGACCTGCCGAGAAAGCGCCACATCGTGCACCGCGACAACGGCACGCTCTTGACCGAAGAGGTGATGGGCTTCGAAGGCTTCTCCGGGCTCGAGTCGATCCTCTACCACCTCCAGTCGCCGTGCCGCGTGATCGAGCTCGGCGAGTTCGAGCCGATCGAACGGTCGGAGTGGGTGCCCGAGGCGCACGCCCACCGCCACATCCGCACCTGGGACCTGCCTCCCGCCGGCGATGCGATCACCGGCCGCGAGCTGCTGATGTGGAACGACGATGTCGAGATCTCGCTCGCGCGCCCGACCGAGCCGATGGAGTACTTCTTCCGCAACGGCGAAGGAGACGAGATCATCTTCGTGCACGAGGGCTCGGGCACGTTCGAGACGATCTTCGGTGACGTCCCGTACAAGCCGGGCGACTACATCGTCGTCCCACGCGGCACGACCTACCGCTTCGCCCCGGTCGGAGAGCAGCGCTACCTGGTGTTCGAGACGCCGGGATTGATGACGATCCCCAAGCGGTACCGCAACGAGCACGGCCAGTTGATGGAGCACGCCCCGTACTACCACCGCGACATCCATCCGCCGACCGAGCTGCACACGCACCGCGACAAGGGCGAGTACGTGCTCAAGGTGCGAGTGCGCAACGGCTATCAGACGTACGTCATCGACTACCACCCCTTCGACGTGGTCGGCTGGGACGGATACGTCTATCCCTGGACGTTCTCGATCCACGACTTCGAGCCGATCACCGGCCGCATCCACATGCCGCCGCCGTCACACCAGACCTTCGAGGGCCCGAACTTCGTGATCTGCTCGTTCTGTCCGCGCAAGCTCGACTTCGACCCCGAGGCGATCCCCATCCCGTACCAC
This sequence comes from uncultured Thermoleophilia bacterium, assembly GCA_963703445.1. GTDB lineage: Bacteria > Actinomycetota > Thermoleophilia > Gaiellales > Gaiellaceae > PALSA-600. The sequence goes on from CAVPEK010000008.1 coordinate 286,105, forward strand.
CACTCGAATCTCCAGAGCGAGGAGATGATCTATTACGTCGACGGGAACTTCTCGTCGCGCAAGGGCATCGACGTCGGGTCGATCACGCTCCACCCGTCGGGGCTACCGCACGGCCCGCAGCCCGGTCTCGCCGAGAAGTCGCTCGGCTTGACCGAAACGCACGAGTACGCCGTGATGTGCGACACGTTCCATCCGCTCCGGCTGACGACGCTCTGCGCCGATCTCGACGACGGCAAGTACATGTTCTCGTGGGCCGAGGACGCAGCACCGGACGACCAGGCCGGCGTCACCTCGCACCTGTAGTGCAGCTCGTGCTCGACTGGGACGGGACGTGCACCGTCCGTGATTCGCTCGTGGCCGCAATCCACGATCTCGGGGACCCTGCCGTGTACGAGGCCGGTGTCCAGGAGCAGTTCAAAAGCTACGAGGCGATGCTCGCGGCGGAGATCCGCACCCTGCAGGTGACCGCAGACGAGGCGGCTGCCTGGGCGGTCGAGCACGTCGAGCTCCGGGCCGGCCTGCACGAGTTGCTCGAGCTCTACCGGCCGGTGATCGTCTCGAGCGGGCTGCCGCAGCTGATCCGCCCCGTGCTCCGGCGCGAGGGGCTCGACGACCTCGAGCTCCGCTCGAACGACGCCGAGGTCCGTTCCGACGGCTGGCGCGTGATCTTTCGCGACGAGGGCATGTGCCGGGTCTGTGGTGACAAGTGCAAGCGCCGGTCGCTTCCGGCCGGCAGCCCGCTCGTCTTCGTTGGCGACGGCTTGTCTGATCGGTGCGCGTCTCTGGCGTGCGACCGCGTGTTCGCTCGGTCGGGCCTGGCGGCATACCTCGACGAACAGGGCGTCCCGTACGAGCCGTACGAGACGTTCTTCGATGTCGCTGCTGCGCTTTCCTGAGCCGTACGACTTCGAGCTGTCGACCGGCCGCTTTCGCGCGTTCGGCACCGATCTGGCGAACCGGCTGGTCGGCGAAACGCTGTACCGGGCGGTCGGCGGCCGTGAGGTGCGGATTACGGCCCGTCCGGGCGGTGTCGACGTCGAGCCGCTCGACGACGAGACACGGCCGGTCATCCTGCAGCTGCTCGGAGCCCCGTTCGACCTGCCGCCGTTCTACGCGTGGGCCGGCGAGGACCCGCTGCTCGCACCGATCGTCGACCGGCTCCGCGGCTTTCGTCCTCCGCTTCAGCCCGATCCGTTCGAGGCGTTGATCACGTCGATCACGGCCCAGCAGGTCTCCCTGTTCGCGGCCGTCGCCATCCGCAACCGACTGGTCGAGCGCCTCGGCGAGCCGGTCGGCGAGGCGTGGGCGTTCCCGACCCGCGACGGGATCGCCGAGGCAGGTGAGCAGGCGCTGGTCGACGTCGGCTTCACGCGACGCAAGGCCGAGTATGCGGTCGGTCTCGCGCGGAGCGATCTCGATCTCGGCGGCCTGGCGGCGCTCGACGATGACGCTGTGCGCGCGCGGATCACCGCATTGCGCGGGCTCGGCCCCTGGACCGCCGAGTGGTACCTCGCGCGCCACCTCGCTCGGCCGCATGCCTGGCCGGCAGGCGACCTAGCGCTCCGCAAGGCAGCCGAGAGTCTCTACGGTGTCGCTGTGACCGATCTCGGTGCCCGCCTGCATCCGTTCCAGAACCTCTCGGCTCACTACCTCCTGACGGGTTGGTTGACGCGGCCGTGAAGATCCGTCCCGCGACCGAGGCCGACGAGGCCGTCCTGCGCGAGCTGTGGGAGGAGTTCGAGCAAGAGGTGCCGTGGCCGCTCGAGGAGCCGGAGACCTGGGCGGATGAATGGCCCGACACGCTCGACGACGTACGGGCGGGCGGCGTCTTCCTCGCGGAAGACGGGGAAGGAGCGCTCGGTGTCGCCCGGATCGAGGCGCCGGTCCGCGGACGCGCGCACATCCAACTCGTCCACGTGCGCCCGCGCGCGCGCCGGCAGGGTGTCGCGAAGGCGCTGCTGGGCGAGTGCGCGCGGCACGCGCAGGAGCTGGGCGCCGCAGTCGTGAGCCTCGACGTGCTGACCGCGAATGAATCGGCTCGGGTCGTCTGGTCGCACCTCGGGTTCGAAGAGCACGCGAAGCTCATGGCGACGTCGGTGCAGGCTTTCGCCGCGCGGCTCGAAAACGAGGACACGGGAGAGTCGCGGGCGGTCACCCACGTGCAGAGCGACGACGAGGTGTCCGTCGAGCGCGCCGTCTCGCAGTTCATCCCGCGACTCGAGGGGCCCGAGGTTCGGACGACCGACAGCTGGATTCGAATCGCCGATCCCGTCTTCGACCGCGATCGTGAGGCCCACGGGAGATTTGCACGCGAGCTGTCGGATCGGCTCGGCGCGGTGACGATCGCACTCGCGCTCGAAGGAGAAGTCGTTCGCTTCCGTATCTTCGAGCGCGGCCGCATGGTCGACGAGTACCTGTCGGTGCCGACGTGGTACGGCGAGCTTCCAAAAGGCGACGAGCTGGCGCTGGCCGCCAACCCGACGCTCGTGTCGCGTCTGACCGGAGCCTCGCGCGACGACGTCAGACGTGTCGCCCGCACGGCTGCGACGCCGGCAGAGCTGCCCCCGGCTGCGGAGCTGTTCGAGCAGATCGCCCGCCTGATGGGGCTCGAGGCATGAAGCTGATCGACGCCGCCCGCTGTCCGTATTGCGCGCGCGTGCGGATCGCGCTCGCCGAGAAAGGGCTCGAGCATGAAGCTATCGTGATCGATCTCAGTGACCGGCCCGGCTGGGTGATCGACCTGAACCCGCCGAGAGGGCGCGTGCCGATACTCGACGACGGGTTCGTCCTGCCCGAGTCCGAGGTGATCATGGCGTTCCTCGACGAGCGCTACCCGGAGGCACCGCTGCTCCCGGCGGATCCCGAGGCGCGTGCGCAGGCGCGCCTGCTCGTGCTCCGGTTCGACGAGACCCTCGGCGACGACTACTACGCGTTCCGGCGCGGCGACGACAACGATCTGGCCGGCAAGCTCGACGCGCTCGTCGTTGGGCAGAGCCTGTTCGCGGATGTGGCCTACGTCCCCTGGGTGATCCGTGCACGCGACATGCTCGGTGTCGAACTGCCCGTACGGATCGCAGCGTGGCTCGACGAGCTCGAGCAGCGTCCCTCGATAGCGGCCGAGGTGGAGATTGTTCGGGGACTTGCGGCGTAGGCTCGACGGAGCCGCACAGAGAGCGCAGGTGCCGGGTTGGCCGGCGCCGGAGCGGGGACTGTGACCGAGATCGCGATCGAGGAGCTTGCCGCGCGGCTCGGGGAGATCGCGATCGTCGACGTGCGGACGCCGCAGGAGTACGACGGTACGCTCGGCCAGCCCTGCGATCCGCGGCAGGGCCACATCCCGGGTGCGCGAAACGTCGACGTCTACCAGCTGATGCAGCTCGATCCGGCGCAGATCGAGGCGGCCGTCGGCATCGAAGCGGGGAGCGAAGTCGTGGCGTACTGCCACAGTGGCTCACGCTCGGCGATCGCCGCCCAGATGCTGCGGGCGCTCGGATATGACGCGCGCAACTACGTCGGTTCGTGGCACGAATGGTCGCGGCACGACGATCTGCCTCTCGAGCTCTAGCCGGCGGTGGCGAGAAACGCGCGGCAGAGGCGCCGGCCGTGCGCCTGCCATGCGTCCAGCTTCTCGTCGAGCTCGGCCTCGAGCGCCTCGAGCGGCTTCGGCAGGGTCGGATCGTCGCGGAACCATTCGAGCAGCTGGTGGCGACGCACCTCCGGATGGAACTGCACGGCCCAGGCTGAGCCGTCGACCCGGAAGCCCTGCGGTACCGGCCCTCGCGCGAGCTCGGTCGCGCCGTCCGGAATCTCGAAGTGGTACGCGTTCGCGTTCAGCGCCTCGAACCGCGGCGGCAGGACGCCCAGGACGGGGTCGTCGACGCCCGCAGCCGTGAGCTCGGATTCGTAGAAGCCGGCCATCGTCGAGCCGAGCGGCGAGACCCGCGCACCGAGCGCGTGTGCGAGCGTCTGCGCGCCGAGACAGACCCCGAGCAGCGGGGTTCCCTCGCGCACCCAGTGGTTGAGAGCCTCGTACTCCTCGTGCAGCCACGGGTACTGCACCTCGTCACCCACATTTTGATCGCCGCCGAACACCATGACGGCGTCGAACGCGCGTGGCGGCGCGCCCTGCAGGCGGATGTCCCATTCCTGTAGCTCATGGCCGTCCTCCGCGATCACGTCGGCGAAGAGCTCGGGCCGCACGAGAGGCCCGTGGGTGACGGCGAGCACGCGCATCACGCGGCGGGGACCTTCTCCTCTTCGAGGAGCTTCCGCAGCAGCTGAGCTCCGGCAGGCGCCTGGGCGACGCCGTTCGTCTGATTGTTGTTGTTGAAGAAGGCGTAGACCTCTTCTGCCTCGTTCGAGAGCTCCCGCAACGGCGGAACCCACTCGCGGAGCTCGCCCTCGTCGTAGAGGTGGTCGAAGCGCTGCGCAGCGGATCCTCCACGGACGTTCCAGGTGGCCGCGTTTCTGCCGTGAAAGCGGACGTAGGCAAGCGGTGTCGTTGTCGCAACCAGTGTCTCCGGAACGTTGGCTGCGTCGACCTTCGGCGCGTCGACGACGACCCAGGTCATCGTCCGCTCCTCCAGGAAGCGCAGCAGTTCGGCGCGAATGTCCTCCGCGTACCACGAGCGGTGGCGTGGTTCGAACAGGAAGGCGTCACCGCCGAGCTGCTCGCGCGCCCACTCCAGGTAGTCGAGCGACGACGGTTTCCAGACGACGTACGGCGGCATCTGAAACAGGATCCCGCCCAGCTTCCCCGCCTCGCGCAGCGGGGCGAGCGCGTCGAGAAACTCCCGGAAGATCGCACCGCGCGCCCCTCGGTCTGGCCTGTCGACGCGTCCGCGCGCGTCGACAGGCAGGCCCTCGCGCAGGTCGGGGGGAACCTGCTCGAGCTTGACCGGGTGCCGCGTCATCAGGCCGAATGCCTTGACGTGCATCACGAAGCCGGACGGCGTCCGTTCCGCCCAGCCGCGGACCATCTGCTCGCTCGGAACGCGGTAATAGGTCGAGTCGACCTCGACGGTCGAGTAGCGCTCGGCGTAGTAGGCGAGCCGCTCCTTCGGCGGCGTGCCGGGCGGGTACCAGTACTTCGACAGGGCGTCATCCGCCCATGAGCACGTCCCGATCCGCACCGCCGCAGCCACGGATGAAGGATACGAATGATCCGCGGCAGGTCGGCCGCCTCCCTAGAATCGCGGGATGCCGGATTCCAGGCCCATCGGTGTGTTCGACTCGGGAGTCGGCGGCCTCACTGTCCTGCACGAGTGCCTGGTGACGATGCCGCACGAGGATTTCGTCTACCTGGGCGATCATGCGCGCCTGCCGTACGGTCCGCGCAGCCGCGACGAGGTGCGGCGCTTCGCGCACGAGATCGGGGTCTACCTCGAACGCCAGGGCGTGAAGATGGTCGTCGTCGCGTGCAACACCGCGACCTCCGTTGCGCTGCCGGACTTGCAGGAGCAGCTCGGCGTGCCGGTGGTCAGCGTGATCGTCCCCGAGGCGCACGCGGCCGTGCAGGCGACACGGAACCGGCGCATCGGTCTGCTGGCCACCGAGTTGACGGTGGAGAGCGGACGGTACGAAGCTCTCGTGCGCACGCTCGATGCCGGCGCCCGCGTCACGGCGGTCGCGTGCGCGAAGCTCGTGCCGCTGATCGAGGCGGGTGACACCTACAGCGACAACGTCGTCGATGCGGTGCGCGAATACGCGGCCCCGCTCAAGGATGCGGGGTGCGACACGGTGATCCTCGGCTGCACGCACTACCCGCTGCTGCGGCCGGTGTTCCAACGGACCTTCGGCCGCGACGTCACCCTCGTGTTCTCGGCCGACGAGACGGCACGCGAGGTCGCCGAGACACTCGCACGCAAGGGCTTCGGCAACGACACGACCCGCGAGGGCCGCTACCGCTTTCTCACGACCGGCGATCCGGCGCTCTTCCGCACGCTCGGGGAGCGCTTCCTGCAGCTGCCGCTCGCCGACGTCGAGCAGGTCGAGGTGCGCGAGCTGGAGGCGGTCGCATGAGCCGTAACGATGGACGGAAGGCGGACGAGCTCCGTGTCTGTGGATGCCGATCCGGCGTTCCTCGAGCAGCCGCACGGGGTCGTGCTCTGGTCGCAGGGGAAGACGAAGGTGCTCTGCACGGCAACCGTGCAGGACGGAGTGCCGCGGTGGCTGTACCGGTCGGGTCGCGGCTGGATGACGGCGGAGTACTCGTTGCTGCCGGCCTCGACCGGTGACCGGACCGACCGCGAGGCAGCCCGCGGCAAGCAGGGCGGGCGCACGGTCGAGATCCAGCGGCTGATCGGCCGGGCGCTGCGCGGTGTCGTCGATTTCCAGGCGCTCGGCGAACGCACGGTCTACCTCGACTGCGACGTCCTCCAGGCGGACGGCGGCACGCGCTGCGCCGCGATCACCGGAGCGTATGTCGCAGCGCAGCGGGCGCTCGACCACTTCGGGCTCTCCAAGGCGCTGACCGGCTCGGTGGCTGCCGTGTCGGTCGGAGTCGTCGACGGCACCTCGCTTCTCGACCTCGACTACTCGGAAGACTCGAACGCGGACGTCGACGTGAACGTCGTCATGACGGGGGACGGGCGGTTCGTCGAGGTGCAGTCGACCGCCGAGAAGATCCCGTTCGACCGGGCGCGGCTCGACGAGCTGCTCGACCTGGCCGCGGCCGGGATCGAAGACCTGCAGCAGTTCCAGCAGGACGCCGTGGCCGCCCCGCGCGACTGAGCGTGGCCCGGGTCGAGGCCAGCGTCTGCTCCGGCAACCCGCACAAGCTCGACGAGTTCACGCTGCTCTTTCCCGACTGGGAGCTCGAGCTGCTCGCCGGCGTCGAGTTCCCGGACGAGGACGGTGACACGTATCTCGACAACGCCCGGATCAAGGCCCGCCACGGCAGGGCCGTCGGCCCAGCAGAGCGCTGGATGCTCGCAGACGACTCGGGGATCGAGCTCGCCGCGCTCGACGGCGCGCCGGGTGTCGTGACCGCCCGCTGGTCGAACGGGGACCATGTCCCGAAGGCGCTCGCCGCGGTCGAGGGAAAGGACCGCCGGGCGCGCTACGTGTGCGAGCTCGTCGCGCTCTCGCCGGAAGGTCGCGAGCTGCGGGGCACGGGCGTGCTCGACGGGACGATCGCGCCACGAACCGGCAGGCGGCGAGGGCTTCGGGTTCGATCCGGTCTTCGTGCCGCTCGGCGAAGCCCGCACGGTCGCCGAGCTGGGAGATGCGTGGAAGGCCGAGCACTCGCATCGCGCGCTCGCCGCACGTGCGCTACTCGACCTCGTCTGATGGCATCCGCGCGCCCGGCGCGCCACCAGTTGACCTCGGCTCCGAGCACGATCACGTTCGCCATCACGTACAGCCAGACGAGCAGGATCGCCGGGCCTGAGAGCGTCTGGAGGACGGGGTTGTGCTTCGAGATGTCCACGTACACCGGAAGCAGCTGGAACGTGGCCTCGAGGATCACCGCCGCCGTGATCGCTCCGGGCAGAACCTCGCGCACCGTCACGTCGGCGTTCGTCAGCACGTAGTAGGCGGACGTCAGGAACACGAAGAGGCCGATCGCGGACACGCCGATCGCGATCACCCGGGCCGAGGTCGCGTTTCCCGAGAAGCCGACGTACCGCTTCAGCACCTCCTGGCCGATCGACCCGATCACGAGCGACGCGAAGAGGGCGATCAGCGACCCGACCATCATCATCGTCGCGAGTGCCTTTCCGTGCAGGAAGCCGCGGTTCGGACGGCCGTAGACGATGTTGAAGGCGCTCTCGAGCACGCTGAAGAGCGACAGCGAGGACCAGAGCAGGAACGCGCCGCCCACGATTCCAAGGGCGGTGGCGTTCGCCTGGATCGCGCGCACCGCGCGGAGGATCGAGTCGAGCGAGGTGTTCGGGAACGTCTTCGAAAGCTCGCGGACGAAGAACGAGCCCTCGTCCGCCTGATGCACGACCCCGAGGAGCGCGAGCGAGAGGAAGAGCAGCGGCACGAACGAGAGCAACGCGAAATAGGCGATCATCGCGGCCAGGTGGGTGCCGCGGTCGGCGAAGTACTTACGGAGGACCAGCTTCACTCCGCGGCAGTATGCTCGGCCCCATGGACGCGACTCAGGCGATCGCCGACCTCAAGGAGATCTCGCCGCAGGTGCAGGATGTGGTCGTGATCGCCGCCGACGGCGCCTTGACCGGCTCCAATCTCACGAACAGCGCGGTGGCGCAGCGGCTGGTCGACGGGGCGCGCCGGCTCCTGGACGCCGCTGAGGGCCTGCGCCCGGGCGTTGCGCAGCTCGAGGCGGCCACGACCTCCGGCAGCGTGTTCGTGGTGCGGGACGGGGAGCGCCTGATCGCCGCCACGACGACCCCGGAGCCGACGGTGGGGCTCGTGTTCTACGACCTGAAGACGTGCCTGCGGTCGATCACCGCGACCGAGCCGGCGACGAAGCCGGAGTCGAAGCCGAAACGCCGACCGCCGGCCAAGAAGAAGGGGGAGGGCGACGATGCCGCCACGTAAGGTCGTCACGGGAATGCTGCTCGCCGCAGGCTCGCTCGCCGGGTCGGTGCTCGTCCGGCGCCGCGCCGCCCGCCGCCGCGAACGGGTCGACCTCTATGCCGACGACGGCTCGATGCAGTCCTATGCCGAGGGGACGCTCGAGGCGGAGCGCCTGCTGCCGATCGCGCACGAGCTCCTTTCAGCGGCATGAACCGCGACGAGCTCGCGCGCGGGCTGCGCGAGGCGGCCTATCTCGAGGGCGACTTCGTGCTTCGCTCCGGCCGCCGCTCCAAGTACTACCTGGACAAGTATCGCTTCGAGACGCGCCCGGACCTGCTCCGGGCGCTGGGCGGCGCGCTCGCGACCGCGGTGGGTGAGCGCGAGCCCGGGGCCGACCGGCTTGCGGGGCCTGAGCTCGGCGCGGTCGCACTGGCGGCGGCGGCCTCGCTCGAGACCGGCCTGCCCTTCCTGATCGTCCGCAAGGACGCCAAGGACTACGGCACCGCCAACCGCCTCGAGGGCCTGAGCGAGGCGGGGGAGTGCGTCTGCCTGATCGAGGACGTGGTCACCTCGGGCGGCGCGGCGGTCGAGGCCGTGCTGGCCCTCCGCGAGGCCGGTTTGCGTGTGTCCAACGCGATCTGCGTCGTCGACCGCGAAGAGGGGGGCGTCGATGAGCTCGCGCGCCATGCGGTGCGCCTCTGGCCGCTCTACCGGGCCTCCGAGCTGCTCGAAACCCCCGCAAATCCGCATGGTTGAGCGATATCCGACTCCGTTGTTAGGGTTCTCCAACAAGATCTGATCCCCAGACCCCGACGCAGGAGGATGTTCGTTGACCAAGCAGGACTTCATCCAGAAGGTCGCCGCGAAGAGCGGGCTCTCGGCTCGCGATGCGGGCAAGGCCGTGGATGCATTCATGGAGACGGTGACCGAGACCCTGAAGGCCGGGGATACCGTGAACTTCACCGGTTTCGGCAAGTTCTCGCCGTCGGCGCGTGCGGCGCGCCAGGGCGTCAACCCCCGCACGGGCGAGCGCGTCCAGATCGCGGCGACGACCGTGCCGAAGTTCTCGGCCGGCAGCCAGCTCAAGGCCGCGCTCAAGAGCTAGTTCTCGGGCCAGTTGGTGTCTGACACCACGGTGTCAGACACCAACTTCGGCTGCAACCGCCAGACGCGTTACCGTGCAGGCTGATGGCTGTCGCCACGACGACCACCTTTGCCGACCGGCTTGCCGCCGAGGTCGAGCGCAAGCATTCACAGCTCGTCGTCGGGCTCGACCCGAACATCGACCTGATGCCCGTCGAGCTCCGAGGAGACGTTGCGCGCTTCTGCTGCGGATTGATCGACTCGGTCGCGCCGCACGCGGTGGCGGTGAAGCCGCAGCTCGCGTTCTTCGAGGCGCTCGGACCTGCCGGCATGGCGGCGTTCGACCAGGTCTGCACGTACGCCCGGCGCGCCGGGCTCCTGGTCGTCGCCGACGGCAAGCGCGGCGACATCGGCTCGACGGCGCGCGCGTACGCGGAGGCCTACCTCGAAGGTGAACCACCCCGCGCCGACGCGCTGACCGTCAACCCGTGGCTCGGCCGCGACTCAGTCGAGCCGTTCCTGGGCGCCGTGCGCCGCGGCGGCGTCGGCATCTTCGTCGTCGTGCGCACCTCGAACGCGAGCGGCGACCTGCAGGACGCCGTCCTCAAGGACGGCCGCCCGATGTGGCATTACGTCGCGGCGCTGGTCGACGAGTGGGGCGAGGGGACCGTCGGCGAGGTGGGTCTGAACTCCGTCGGCGCCGTGGTCGGCGCCACCCATCCGCGTGCGGTGGCGGAAGCGCGGAAGCTGATGCCTCGGTCGATCCTGCTCCTGCCGGGAATCGGCGCGCAGGGAGGCGCGGTCTCCGACCTGACTCGCGCGTTTCAGAGCGGGCCGGCGAGCGCGCTCGTCAACGCAGCGCGGTCGATCAATTACGCGTTCCGCGAGACCGGCTCCGATTACCGTGAGGCCGCGGGCGCCGAGGCGGCACGGCTCAAACAGGAGATCTGGGCTGCCTCCGGTTGGTAGTGATCCCCGACGACTGGCGCCGGTATCTCGCTCCGGCTGCGTTCCTCCTCGCGGCGACGATCGCCGTCGTGTTGATCCGTTCCGGCATCGAGTCGGGCGGCGGGAAGCACGGGGCGACCGCAGGCGCGCCTACGCCTGGGAGGCACGTCGTGGTCACCACGACGACCACCCGGCGATCGCCTTCGAAGCGTTTCTGGATCGTTCGAGCGGGCGATACGTTCGCGGTGATCTCCTCGAAGTCGGGAGTCCCGGTTGCGACGCTCGTGCGGCTCAACCCGAAGGTGCACTCGACATCGCTCTTCATCGGGGAAAGGATCCGGCTCAGATGAGGCTCCTGCTCGGCGTGGCAGTGCTCCTGGCGGCGTGCTTGGTGCCGGCCACCGCACGTGCGGGCGTGCCGCCGGTCCGGGCTGCGGCCTACCTCGTCGAGGATGCGCGGACGGGCGAGATCCTCGCCTCGTCGAACGCTCACGCCGAGCGTCCGATCGCATCCCTGACGAAGCTGATGACGGTGCTGCTGACGCTGCAGCACCACAAGCTCACCGATGTGGTGACGGTCGACCCGCGCGCCGCGGCAGTCGGAGAGTCGTCGATCGAGCTCGACAGCGGTGAGCAGATGACCGTAGGGGATCTTCTGAAGGGCACGTTGATCCAGTCGGCGAACGACGCGGCCGACGCGCTCGCGCTCTCGATCGCCCCGGACTATCCGTCGTTCGCCCGGCTCATGAACGCCGAGGCGGTCAAGCTGGGGTTGCACGACACACATTTCGTCCGGCCCGACGGGCTCGACGCCCCCGGCGAGTATTCGAGCGCGGCGGATATCACCAAGCTCGCACGACTGGTCATGCACACGCGGTTCGTGCGCGACACGGTGCGCCAAGAAACCGCGACGATCTCGGGCGGGCGCACGCTCCACACCTGGGACGACCTGCTGTCGGAGTTCCCGCAGACGATCGGCGTCAAGACGGGCCATACGGACCTCGCAGGCTGGTGCCAGGTCGCCGCGGCGCGCGGTCGTGGCGTGACGATCTACGCGACGCTGCTCGGCTCGCCGACGCGCTCGGAGCGCAACGTCGATCTGGAGTCGCTCCTGATCTGGGGGCTCGCGCAGTTCCGCCTCGTCCCCGCGGTGGCCTCCGGGCATGTCTATGCCGACGTGAGCCTCCCCTATGGTCGGGCTCCGGTGTCGCTCGTCGCTGCGAAGCCCCTGCTCACCGTCGCCCGCCTCGGGCGGCCGCTGACCGAGACGGTCATCGCCCCGGTTGCCGTCTCGCTGCCCGTTCGGCAGGGGCAGGTGCTCGGCCGGGTCGAGATCCGCCAGGGCAAGCTGCTGGTCGGAACGCGCGACCTGGTGGCTACGCGCAGCATTAACAAACCAGGCCTCGGGAGCCGACTAGGGTGGTACGCCGGCAGGACGTTGCACCACCTGACGCACCTGTTCTAACCCATGATCGTCACAGTCACACTCAACGCGGCGATCGACCGGACGCTGACCGTTCCGAACTTCCAGCGTGGGCAGCGGCATCGCGCAAGTGCCGGCGTCACGCTTGCGGGCGGGAAGGGCATCAATGTCGCCCGCGCCCTGAAGACGCTTGGCGTTCCGGTCGTCGCGACCGGCCTCGTGGGCGGGCAGACCGGGACGCGCATCATCGAGCAGCTGACCGAAGAGGCGATCCTCAACGACTTCGTGCACATCGACGGCGAGTCGCGCACGTCCACTGCCGTTGTCGACCCGACCGGCGGCACCTACACCGAGATCAACGAGTGGGGCCCCGCGGTGCTCCCCGACGAGCTCGACACGCTGCTCGAGAAGCTCCGCTATCTGACACAGGGAGCCGAGCTGGTGGTGTTCGCAGGCTCGCTCCCCCGTGACGTGGCCGACGACTTCTACGCGGAAGCCGTGCACGATCTGGCGCGGCGTCATGTCCTGGCGGTGATCGACAGCGAGGGCGAGCCCTTGCGGATGGCGGTCGAGGCGGAGCCGTTCCTCGTCTCGCCGAACCAGAGCGAGGCCGAGGCGCTCGTCGGCCAGGAGTTCCACGACGACGAGGACTTCCGCATCGGGCTCGAGACGCTCGCCGAGATGGGCCCGCGAAACGTCCTCATCACCACGGAGCTCGGTTGCGTCGCGCTACTGCGCGAGGACCGCGAGGCGCACCGGTTCCGCGCGATCGCGCCGAGGGTCGAGCCCGTCTCCGCGGTCGGCTCCGGCGATGTTCTCCTCGCCGCGTTCCTTGCTGCTCGCCACGCCGGCCGCACACACGAGGAGGCGCTGCGCTCAGCCGTTGCCGCCGGAGCCGCCTCGACGCTCGAGGTCGGGGCCGGACGGTTCGACGCGCGGCAGGCGGGCCGGCTGCAGGCCGGCGTCGAGCTCTCGGAGCTCGAGCCCGTGCAGGCCTGAGCGCCGAGAGCCCGTGGCTCTCATCCGTCCCCGCCGGTACCCTTCCCGGATGGACGTCGAGAAGCTCGGGCTCGACCCGCTGGAAACGAGCCTCCCGGCCAAGTTCGCCAAGGAGGGGCTCACGTTCGATGACGTGCTGCTCGTCCCCGCCGAGTCGTCCGTGCTGCCGAACGCGGTCTCGACCGCGACGCGGCTGACCCGCACGGTCGTGCTCGAGGTGCCGGTCGTCTCGGCCGCGATGGACACGGTCACCGAAGCGCGGATGGCGATCGCACTGGCGCGCGAGGGCGGTCTCGGGATCCTCCACCGCAACCTCTCGATCGACGCGCAGGTGGCCGAGGTCGACAAGGTGAAGCGCTCGGAGGCCGGCATGATCGTCGAGCCGGTCACGCTGGCGCCCGACGCGCTGGTCTCCGATGCGCTCGAGCTGATGGAGCGCTACCACATCTCGGGCGTGCCGATCACGGGCGACGACGGCAAGCTCGTCGGCATTCTCACCAACCGCGACCTCCGCTTCGAGCGCAATCTCGGACAGCCCGTTTCGGCCTTGATGACCTCGCGCGATCTCGTCTCCGCGCCGGTCGGTACGACACTTGCGGAGGCCGAGCAGCTGCTCCACCGCCATCGCATCGAGAAGCTCCCGATCGTCGACGAGGCCGGCCGGATCAAGGGCCTGATCACCGTCAAGGACATTCAGAAGCGCGTCGAGTTCCCCCAGGCGACGAAAGACACGCACGGCCGCCTGCGCGTTGGTGCCGCCGTCGGCGTGGGGCCCGATGCGATCGAGCGCGCCCAGGCCCTGAGCGCGGCCGGAGCCGACGTGCTCGTCGTCGACACGGCGCACGGACACTCGAGCGGAGTCGTCGACATGGTCGCGCGCATCGCCGGGCTCTCCGGCGAGTTCGAGGTGATCGCAGGCAACATCGCGACCGGGGAGGCGGCGGACGCACTGATCGACGCCGGCGCGGACGCTGTGAAGGTGGGCATCGGGCCGTCGGGCATCTGCACGACCCGCGTCGTGGCGGGCGTCGGCGTCCCGCAGGTCACGGCGATCCACGACGTCGCGCACGCCGCGATGTCCCACGGCGTTCCGGTGATCGCCGACGGCGGCATCACGTCGTCGGGCGACGTTGCGAAGGCCATCGCCGCCGGCGCGGACAGCGTGATGATCGGCGGGATGCTCGCCGGCACGGACGAGACACCGGGCGACGTCGTCTATGCGCAGGGCGAGCGGTACAAGGAGTACCGCGGCATGGGATCGCTCGGAGCGATGAAGGCGCGGGGCTACTCGAAGGACCGGTACTTCCAGGGCGACGTGGAGGACGTCGAGAAGCTCGTCCCCGAGGGAATCGAGGGACGTGTCGCGTACAAGGGCCCGCTCACCGGTGTGCTGCACCAGATCGTCGGCGGCCTTCGACAGGCGATGGGCTACTGCGGAGCGCCGACGATCGACGCGATGAAGCAGGCCCGCTTCGTGCGCATCACCGGTGCGGGGCTGCGCGAGTCGCATCCGCACGACATCACGATCACGAAGGACGCTCCTAATTACCGGCGCGGCTGAGGTCCTGCAGCTCCATCCGGAGGCGACTCCGGAAGAACGGCCGGTCCTCGTGGTCGATTTCGGTGGGCAGTACTCGCAGCTGATTGCGCGCCGCGTACGCGAGGCGCGCGTCTATTCCGAGCTCGTCTCGCATCGCGCGACCGTCGACGAGATCCGGCGGCGCAATCCGGTCGCGCTGATCCTGTCGGGTGGGCCTGCTTCGGTGTACGCCGAGGGAGCTCCGAAGATGGACACCGAGATCTTCGCACTCGGCATCCCGACGCTCGGCATCTGTTACGGCGCGCAGTTGCTGGCACTCGACCTCGGCGGCCGCGTCGACCAGACCGGCGCCGGCGAGTACGGCAAGGTCGGGATGCGTGACGACTCGAGGGAGCGCTCTTCGCGACCCTGCCCGAGGATCAGACCGCGTGGATGTCGCACCGCGACACGGTCGTCGAGCCGCCGCCGGGGGCACGGATCGTGGCGACGTCCGAGCACACGCCGGTGGCGGCATTCGAGGACGCCGCTCGGAAGCTCTACGGCGTGCAGTTCCATCCCGAGGTCGTGCACACGCCGCACGGGCAGGCGGTCCTCAAGAACTTCCTCTACGACGTGGCGGGGGCTGCGCCGTCCTGGACGCCCGCCGCTGTGATCGAGGAGCAGGTCGAGCGCATCCGTGCCGAGGTGGGAGGCGAACGCGTTCTCTGCGCGCTCTCCGGCGGTGTCGACTCGGCCGTCGCGGCGCTGCTCGTCCACAAGGCAGTGGGCGACCAGCTCACGTGCGTGTTCGTCGACCACGGGCTCCTGCGCAAGGGCGAGGCCGAGCAGGTGGTCGAGACCTTCGACGGCCTGTACCACGTGCCGCTCGTGCACGTCCAGGCGCAGGAGCGCTTCGTCTCGAAGCTGGCCGGCATCACGGACCCGGAACGCAAGCGGATGATCATCGGCGAGGAGTTCATCCGGGTCTTCGAAGACGAGGCGCGGAAGCTCGGCGATGTCGAGTTGGCTCGTGCAGGGGACGCTCTATTCCGACGTGATCGAATCGGGCGGGACCGACGGAGTCGCCGAGACGATCAAGTCGCACCACAACGTCGGCGGACTGCCCGACGACATGACGATGAAGCTCGTGGAGCCGTTGCGCCTGCTCTTCAAGGACGAGGTGCGGCGCGTCGGCGAGGAGCTCGGGATGCCCGAGCGTATGGTCTGGCGCCAGCCCTTCCCCGGGCCTGGGCTCGCGATCCGCATCATCGGCGACGTCACCGAGGAGCGGCTCGACACGCTGCGCGAGGCCGACGCGATCCTGCAGGACGAGGTCCGCAAGGCGGGCCTCTACCGTGAGCTCTGGCAGAGCTTTTGCGTGCTGCCCGCGATCCGCTCGGTCGGCGTGCAGGGCGACTCCCGCACGTACGGCTACCCGATCGCGATCCGCGCCGTGACCTCCGAGGACGCGATGACCGCAGACTGGGCCCGGCTCCCCTACGACCTGATCGAGCTCGTCTCGTCGCGCATCATCAACGAGATCCCCGCCGTGAACCGCGTCGTGCTCGACGTGACCTCGAAGCCGCCGGCCACGATCGAGTGGGAGTAGCCTCGGCTCCGCCGTACCGGATCGAGACCGACCGTCTCGTCATCCGCTGCTACGACCCGCGCGACGCTCGTCTCCTCAAGGAGGCGGTCGATGCCAGCATCGAGCACCTGCGGCCATGGATGCCGTGGATCCGATTCGAACCGCAGACGGTCGCCGAGAAGGTCGAGCTGCTCCGCGGCTTCCGGGGCGGGTTCGACCTCGGAACGAACTTCGTCTACGGAATCTTCAATCGGGACGAGACGGAGCAGCTCGGGGGCACCGGACTGCACCCGCGGGGCGGCGAAGGCTCGCTCGAGATCGGGTACTGGGTCTCGGCGAACGCGATCGGGCAGGGGATCGCGACGGAGGCGTCGGCGGTGCTCACCCGCGCCGGCATCGAGCTCTGCGGCCTCGAGCGGATCGACATCCAGGTCGAGCCCCACAACGAGCGAAGCCTGGCGATCCCGCGCAAGCTCGGGTTCACGCAGGAAGGCGTGCTGCGCCGCCGGCTCGAGCCCAGCGACGACGGCCCGCGCCGTGACTCGGTCCTCTTCACCATGCTGCGCGAGGAGCTCGCCGGCTCGCCCTGCATGTCGTACGAGTACGTCGCGTACGACGTCGTCGGCAATCAGCTCGCATAGCCGAGCACCCACTCGGAGAGGAACGGCTCCGCGAGCTCGTAGAGCCCCTCAGGCGTCTTGCGCACGAGCTCGTTCTCGACGAGCGGCCTGAGCGCGCGCTGCACTCCCGACACGGGCGGCAACTCGTGCGCGAGGCGGTAGCCGTTGCTGAAGGGCCGGCCGGGCTCGGCGGCGAGCGCTTGCAGAAGCAGGCGCTGCGGTTGCGTCGCGTTCTCCCAGACGAGCGTGAAGCGGGCGTTCTCGGAGCGCAGCACCGCCTCCAGAGCCGCGTCGAAGTCCGACCACGGTTGCCGTGAAGCCCTCGGGGACCAGGTCCCAGAGTGCGAACGCGAGCTCCTGGGTCGCGTACGGGTGACCGCCGGTGACGGCGAGCAGACGCTCCACCGTCTCATCGTTCACGCCGCGGTTGGTGCGGTCGAATTGCCGTCTGATGTAGTCCGCGAAGAGCGGGGAGGAGATCGCACCGATCTCCATGATCTTTGCGCTGCGGAAGAACGGCTCGTTCCTGTCGCTGAACAGGTTGTGCATCATCTCGCGCTTGCTTCCCGCGTAGAGATGCGCCACCTCGCGCTGCGTCTGGAAGATCGACCGCATCAGTGCCGGCAGGCGCGGATCGAGGGAGCTCACCTCCTGGAACTCGTCGAAGAAAACGACGAGCCGGCGGCCCCGGTCGGCGGCGAGCTCCGCCGGCAGCTCGAGGAGCCGCTCGATCGTCGCGTCGATCTCCGACGAGCCGCGGGACGCCGCGAACGAGAACCGGACCGAGCTGTTCAGGTCGACGGTGACCGTCGGGACCACGCGCAGAGTGCTGAAGAAACGGAGCGCCTCCCTGGCTTTCATCAGCGACGAGGCGACGTCGTCGTGGATCGACTTGGCGAGCTTCGCCGCGAGCCGCTCCTTCGTCGGCGTGGTCATCAGATCGACCTCGACGACCAGCATGCCCTCCGCGTGCACCCGGCGGAGCGCCGCCTTGACGAGCGAGGACTTGCCGTAGCGGCGAGGCGCGATCAGGGCGACGTTCTGGCCGTTCCTGAGGTCGCTCGCGAGCTGGTCGAGCTCGGTCTCGCGGTCGGTGAACGCCTCGTCGGAGACGAGGTCGCCGTAGGTGAACGGGTTCCTCGGATGCTGCACGCCTCGTCGTACTATACCAAATGGTGTTACACGTAACCGTGTAACACAGTTGTGTATATCGACGGCGCTAGGGGCCGCCCCGCACGTAGACCACCTGGCCGCTGACGTAGCTCGCGTCCTCCGAGCAGAGGTAGGCGATCAGCCCGGCGACGTCCTCCGGCTCGCCGACGCGCCGGAGCGGGATCTGCTCGGACGCCGCGGCCTTGAACTCGTCGAACGGCATGCCGACGCGTTCGGCGGTCTGCCGGGTCATCGCTGTCGCGATGAACCCGGGAGCGACGCAGTTGACGTTGATGTTGTACGGGCCGAGCTCGATCGCGAGCGTCTTCGTCATGCCCTGCAGGCCGGCCTTCGCGGTCGAGTAGTTGGTCTGGCCGCGGTTGCCGAGCGCAGACGTCGACGAGATGAGCACCATCTTCCCGCTCTGCTGCGGCACCATGTGCTTCTGCGCCGCCCGGACGGTGTGGAACGTCCCCTTGAGGTGCGTGTCGATCACGGCGTCCCAGTCCTCGTCGGTCATCTTGAAGAGCAGGTTGTCGCGGATGATCCCGGCGCACGTCACGACGAGGTCCAGCGAGCCGAGCGCCACGGCGGCTTCGACCGCAGCCTCCACGTCCTCGCGCTTCGTGACGTCGCAGCGGACGGCGTGGCCGCCGACTTCCCGCGCCGTTTCCTCCGCGGCCGCTTCGTCGAAGTCGGCAACCACCACGGTGGCCCCTTCCGCCGCGAGCCGCTTGGCCGTCGCGGCACCGATGCCCTTGGCACCGCCGGTCACCAATGCTGTCTTTCCCTGGAATCTGGTCATGCTGCCGACGATATACGGTGTCGACCATGGAGTTCCGCGAGATCCTCGGCCGCCGCCGGATGCACCGTGCGTTTCTGCCGGACCCGCTCCCTACCGAGCAGATCGAGCGGGTCGTCGGCGTGATTCGGCGGGCGCCGTCGGGCGGCTTCAGCCAGGGTGGGAGCATCGTGGTCGTCACGGACGAGGGGAAGCGCGCAGAGATCGCGCGGGCCTTCGGCGACGAGCACTATTCGCGCGGAGGCAGGAACTACATCGCCGACGCTCCCGTGCTGCTCGTGCTCTCCGCGAACGAGTCGCTCTATCACGCTCGCTACAACGAGGCCGACAAGCTCGCTGCGACGGGCGGCACCGAGGTGACCTGGCCCGTCCCGTACTGGTTCGTCGACGCAGGCGCCTTGATGATGCTCGTGCTGCTGGCAGCAATCGACGAGGGCCTGGCGAGCGCCTTCATCGGCCATCCCGACCAGAAGCGGATCTTCGACGAGGTGCTGGGCCTGCCGGAGGACGTCGTGCCGATCGGGCTCGCGCTCATCGGCAAGCCGGGCGACGACCCGCCGCTCGGCTCACGCCTCAAGGAGCGGCAGCGGGCGCAGGACGACCTGGTTCACTGGCAGCAATGGTGACAGCGGGGTAGCGCGCCCGAACCTCGTCCACGAACGCCGCCAGCCGCTCGGCGATCGCGGGGTCTTTGATCTCGAGCACGTTCTCCGCATTCTTCTCGCCGCTTCGCGAGAGGTTGAACGAGCCGACGAAAACCGTGTCGTCGCAGACGGTCACCTTCGCGTGCATGAAGTCGTGCACGGTGCCCGCGCCGTACGGTGTCGACTCCTTCCCGGTGAACGGGCCGGCCATCACGCGCTCGAGCAGCGGCAGTTTCCACGAGATGTTGCCGTTGACCCGCCATTGGTGGATCACCTCGCGGATCTGCGTGACGTCGACGCAGCCCGCGACGTCCACGCGGCCGTCCGCGATCACCTGCGCCAGCGTCCCGAGCACCGGCCCGGTCGTGATCACCGGTGAGCAGATCCGCACGCGCCGCTTCGCGCGGTGGATGAGCTTGGCGATGCGCGCTGACAGGTCCTCGCCGTGGCCCGGGGTGAACCAGGCACGGACGCCGTCGTCCCAGCGCGGGTCGACGAACCCGCTCTTCATCACGTCCGACGTCGACCACAGCTGGTCGAAGTCGATGCGGTACGCCTTCGCGATCGCCTCCGAGTGCACGATCGCGATCACGTTCTCCTGTCGCGAGAAGGAGTCGTCGGTCCAGTTCAACGAGCCGGTCCAGACGTCGGCGCCGTCTCGGATCACGAACTTGTGGTGCATCAGGTCGGGAATCCCGGCGATCGGCCTGCCGTCGACCGGCAGCGAAGCGATCAGCTGTGCGTCGGGCTCCGGTGGCGGCGGCACCGGGATCGGGAATCCGTGATCGACGTTGTAGGTGAACCGCGTCTCGACCCCGCGCCCTGCGGCACGGCGAAACGCATCGCCGACGATCACCGAGGTCTCCGGCCCGAGGTTGAAGTCGTACTGAGACACGTCGAGTGTGTGCTGCGCCCCGTCGAGGAAGGACGCCACCGCGTGGGCGATCTCCAGCGGCTGTTGCCCGCCGTCCGTCAGAGTGCGGATCTCGATGCGTTCGCTCATTGATCGGCTCGTCGCCGCCCGCATCGGGCAGACGACCAACTTCTACCGGCTCGGGGCGGGGGCTGCGCTCCGGCGCGAGCGCCTGGCCGCCTATCTCGACGCACGGGCGGAGGCAGCGCTCCTCCTCGTCGGCGAGGCTCCCGGCTACCGCGGCGCCCGCGTCTCGGGGATTCCATTCACCTCCGAGCGGCAGTTGACCGGCCTGGGGCCGGCGGAGGCGACGGCGACGATCGTGCACCGCGTGCTGGCGGAGCTCGGCCTCGCCGACCAGGTGCTGCTCTGGAACGTCGTTCCCACCCATCCGGGGACGGATCGGTCCAATCGGCCGCCGACGCGCGCCGAGGTGGCCGCCGGCCTTGGGTTCGCCGAGGAGCTCGCACACGGCCGGTGTGTGATCGCCGTCGGCCGGATCGCGGCGGGTGCCCTGGGCGCCCCGTATATCCGGCATCCATCCCATGGAGGGCTGGCCGAATTCCGGGAGGGGCTGCTACGATTCGCGCCCGGCGGACGGTCTGTTCGCCCTTTCTTCGTATGAAGACTTACAACGCCAAGCCCGGTGAGATCGCGCGCGACTGGTATCTCGTGGACGCCGAGGGGAAGACCCTGGGCCGAATCGCGACGCAGATCGCCGACCGCCTGCGCGGGAAGGGCAAGACCGCCTTCACGCCGCACGTCGACACCGGCGATTTCGTCGTCGTGGTGAACGCCGAGAAGATCGCGGTCACCGGGAAGAAGCTCGACGAGAAGATGTACTACAAGCATTCGGGCTATCCGGGCGGGCTTCGCGAGCGGACCCTGCGCGAGCAGCTCGAGCGCCAGCCGACCGAAGTGCTGCGCAAGGCCGTCAAGGGGATGCTCCCCCGCAACAAGCTCGGGCGTGCCCAACTGACCAAACTCAAGATCTACGCGGGCCCGGAGCATCCGCACGAGGCTCAGGAACCGACCCCCCTCGAGGTGTAAATGGCGACTCCAGCTCAATATCTCGGCACCGGCAAGCGCAAGACCTCCGTCGCGCGCGTGATCCTGCGTCCCGGCGACGGCGCGACCTGGGTGAACGGCAAGTCGATCGAGGAGTATTTCCCGCGCATGGTGCACCGGATGCTCGCGACCGCGCCGCTCAAGACGGCTGGTCTCGACGGGCAGTACGACCTTCGCGTCCGCGTCCACGGCGGCGGGCCGTCCGGCCAGGCCGGCGCGGTCCGGCACGGCATCGCCCGCGCTCTCGTCGAGGTGAACCCCGAGCTGCGGGTGCCCCTGAAGCGGGCAGGCTTCCTCACGCGCGACGCGCGTATCGTGGAGCGCAAGAAGGCCGGCCTGCACAAGGCGCGCAAGGCGCCGCAGTTCAGCAAGCGCTAAACGCTTCATCGTGGCGCGCAAGTACTTCGGCACCGATGGGGTGCGCGGCGTCGTGGACGAGTTCATCACGCCCGAGCTCGTCGAGCGGCTCGGGCGCGCAGCTTCCCTGTGGACCGGGGCGGCGAAGGTGTTCGTGGGGCGTGACACACGGGCGTCGGGCGTCGAGCTCGAGGAGGCGTTTGCGCGCGGAGTGATCTCCGCGGGCGGAGACTGCATTCTGGGCGGCGTCCTCCCGACTCCCGCCGTTGCGTTGCTCGCACTCGATCTCGGCGTCGTCATCTCCGCATCGCACAACCCGCCGGAATACAACGGCGTCAAGTTCTTCGACTCGCAGGGCAACAAGCTCTCTGACGTCTCGGAGGAACAGATCGAGGAGCTGCTCGCTGCTGCACCGGGAATCGACCAGGGGCAGATCGAGCACGTCGAGGTTGCGCCGGACTCGTACCGGGAGCACATCATCGAGCGCTTCGGTGCCGATCTCACCGGGATGCGGATCGCGGTCGACTGCGCCAACGGCGCGTACTCGGGCCTTGCGCCTCAGGCCTTCGAACGGTGCGGCGCGGAGGTGCACGCGATCGGGGACGAGCCCGACGGTTCGAACATCAACGTCGGCTGCGGCGCGACCGACCTCGCGCTCCTGCAGAAGACCGTGCTCGAGGGCGGGTTCGACCTCGGGATCGCGTTCGACGGCGACGGCGACCGCATGCTCGCCGTCGACGAACGGGGTGAGACCATCGACGGCGACCAGATCGTCGCAATCCTGGCGCTCGACCAAGAGGTCGACCAGGTGGCCGTCACCGTGATGACCAACCTCGGTTTCCACGCCCTGATGCGCGAGCGCGACATCCGCGTGCACACCACCAACGTCGGCGACCGCTACGTCCTGGAGGCGCTTCAGCGCGAGGGCGCACTGCTCGGCGGCGAGCAGTCGGGGCACGTGATCTACCTGCGCGACCATGTCACCGGTGACGGGCTCGCCGCCGGTCTGCTGCTCTGCGGCGCTCTCAAAGGCCGCACGCTGAGCGAGGCCGCCTCGGTGATGTCGCGCTGGCCGCAGCAGAAGGAGAACGTCCCCGTGGCCGACCGGGAACTGACGCCGGAGGTGCTCGACGAGGTCGAGCGGCTGAACAGCGCCTGGAACGGCCAGGGCCGCGTCCTCGTCCGCCCGTCCGGCACGGAGCCCCTGATCCGGATCCTCGCCGAGGCGGAGGACCCGGAGGTGGCGAGGGAGGCCTGTGCTAGCATCGCAGCGCTCGTTCGCCGAGAGCTCGGCTGACCGTTCCGACGCAGGAACGGGCCCGCAGCCGGGCTTTTGCGTTTCCAGGGAGGCTTTCGGGGCAATTCCCGGTTAGTGCCGGGGGAAAGGAGACTCTGGGATGTGCGGGATCATCGGATATGTCGGCGGCCGGGCCGCGAAGCCGCTGCTTTTGCAGGGTCTTCAGCGCCTCGAGTACCGCGGCTATGACTCGGCAGGCATCGCGCTCCTGGAGGAGGACGGCCTCGACTACGTGCGCGCCGTCGGGAATCTCGCGTTCCTGAAGGAAGCGGCCGGCTCGAACGGCTCGACCTCGTCCACCGGCCTCGGCCACACCCGCTGGGCCACCCACGGCGGCGTCACCGAGCTGAATGCCCATCCCCTCACGCCGTGCGACGAGCACAAGCTGGCGATCGTCCTGAACGGGATCGTCGAGAACTACCGCGAGCTGCGAGACGAGCTCGTCGCGGCCGGGCACACGTTCACGTCGGAGACGGACGCCGAGGTCGTGGTGCACCTGCTCGAGGACGCCTATGACGGCGACCTCGTGGAAGCGATGCGTGCGACCTATGCGCGGCTCGAGGGCCACTTCACGTTCGTGCTCATTCATCACGATCATCCGAACCAGCTCGTCGGCGTCAGGCACCAGACGCCGATGGTCGTGGGCCTCGGCGACGGCGAGAACTTCCTGGCGTCGAACCTCGCGGCCTTCCTGGCCGAGACCCGCCGCGTGCAGTTCCCGAACGACGGTGAGATTGCGTCGATCACACCCGAGGGCGTCACCTTCACCGACGCGGTCACCGGAGCCTCCGTCGAGCACGACGTGCTCGAGGTCGACTGGGACGACGACGCTGCGGAACGTTCGGGCTACGAGACGTTCATGCTCAAGGAGATCTTCGAACAGCCCGAAGGCGTCGCCGAGACGATCGGCGACCGCGTGCGCCACGGCCATCTCGTGCTCGACGGGCTCGGCATGTCGGAGGAAGAACTGCGGGTGCTGAAGCGGATCGTCATCGTCGCGTGCGGCACCGCCTACCACGCCGGCGTCGTCGGCCGTTACGCGATCGAGGAGTGGGGGCGCGTGCCGGTCGAGCCCGACGTCGCGAGCGAGTGGATCTACCGCAACCCGGTGATCGACCCGGGCACGCTCGTGATCGGGATCTCCCAGTCGGGGGAGACGCGCGACACGATCCAGGCCATGAAGCTGGCGCGGGAGAAGGGAGCGCGCACCGTCGCGATCACGAACATGATGGGCTCGCAGATCACCCGCGAGGTCGATTCGGTGCTCTACACGCGCACCGGACTCGAGGTGGGGGTCGCGGCGTCCAAGACGTTCACCGCGCAGATCGCCCTGCTCTTCCTGATCGGTCTGAAGGTCGCGCAGTGCCGTGGAACGCTGCCGGAGAAGGACGTCGAGTTCATCCTCGACGAGGTCTACGACCTGCCGGCGAAGATGCAGCGCTTCCTCGACGCCGACCATCCGATCGAGGACATCGCCCAGCGGTTCTACGACAAGCCGTTCTTCCTCTACCTCGGCAGGCACATCGGGCTGCCGGTCGCCCTCGAGGGCGCGCTGAAGCTGAAGGAGATCTCGTACATCCCGACCGAGGCGTACTCGGCCGGGGAGATGAAGCACGGCCCGATCGCACTGCTCGAGGAAGGCACGCCGGTGGTCGTCGTCGCGACCCGCATCCACGTCTACGAGAAGATCGTCTCGAACATCCAGGAGACTCGGGCACGCGGCGCGCACGTGATCGCGATCGCGACCGACGGCAACGAGGACATCCAGCATCACGCGGACGATGTGATCTACGTGCCGAAGTCACCGGCGTTCCTGCAGGCGGCGCTGGCCATCCTGCCGTTGCAACTGCTCGCCTACCGCATTGCGCGGCTCCGCGGGTTGAACGTCGACCAGCCGCGGAACCTCGCGAAGACCGTCACCGTCGAGTAGGAGCCACGCAGCTCAGGCTGCGAGCGCAGTGTCGATGAAGGCGCGGGCCGCCGGCGACGCATAACGGTCGCGGTGGCGCCCGATGCCGACGAGGCGCGGCTCGACCGCGTCCCCGAGGTCGACGGCGACGATTCGCGGGTCGCCCGTGTCGACCGTGAGCAGCGGCACGATCGCGCTGCCCATCCCCGCCGCGACGAGTCCCTGCACGGTCTGGTTGTCGTTCGACCGGAAGGCCCAGCGCGGCTCGAGGCGCGCGGCGCGGAATGCCGCCTCGATCGGGTCGGTCGAGAGGCCGGAACGGAAACCGACGAGCGGTTGCCGGGCGATCTCCTGGAGCGAAGGGGGGCCGTCCGCGAGCGGAGATCCGGCTGCCACGACGAGGACGTACGGGTCGCGCAGCAGCTCGACCGTCTCGAGCGGCGCGTCGCCGATCGGCAGCAACAGGAACCCCACGTCGAGCTCGCCGCGCTCCAACGCATCCGCGATCACCTCGTCGTCGTGCTCTTCCAGCATGACCTCGATCAGGGGCCACTGGGCGGTGAACCGCCGCATGATCTCCGGCAGGACGCGGGCCCCCGCTGACTGGAAGGTGCCGACCCGCAGCGTGCCCGCCTCGCCGGCGCGCAGCGCCTGGAGATCGGCCTGCGCGGCCTGGAGGCGCGCGACGATCGAATCGGCATGGCGGAGGAGCAGCCGGCCGGCCTCGGTCAGGGAGACGGGGCGTGGGCCGCCCGGCCGCTCGACCAGCTTCTCGCCGACGATCCGCTCCAGGGTCGCGATCTGCTGGCTGATCGCGGACTGCGTGTATCCGAGCCGTTCCGCGGCCCGTCCGAACGAGCCGGCCGAGGCGACCGCCTGCAGGGCTGCGAAGTGCCGCAGCTCGACCCCGAGCCAACTATCAGGTTTCATAATAGAAACAAACAATATCACGATTTGCACTGATAGTCCCTGCTCGGCATAGTGAGCGCATGCCCGCAATCATCTTCCTGGTCGTGCTGCTCGTCGTCGGCGTGCTCGGTGCGCGCTACGGCGTCGACTCACGCTTCGACCGCCCCGGCCGCCAGCTCTAAGCCGCGCACACCGGGCGCACGACGCGCTTCCGGGGCGTTGCGCTAGGAGTACGCGGACGTCACAGGCGACGGCAGCCCTGTCTCAGGCGGCGCTCGCGCGGCGCTGCCAGCGCTCTCCCCACGACTCGGGGGTGAGCGGCGACATGACGGCGCGGCGCACGAGCTTGCCGCCCCGGCCGCGCCCGAGCAGGTGCACCCGGAGCGCCTTCGGCCCGAGCGGCACCTCCACCCACGTTGCGTCCGCGGGCAGCTTCCGCTCCTCCCGCACGGCGTAGCCGCCGCGCGGGTCGCTTCGCTCGCTCACTCGCGCCACCCACTCGAGCACCTCCGGACTGGCGTCCCAGCGGAGCACGAACGCCTCGCCGTCGGCGTCGCGCCTCACCTCCATGTTCCCGGTGATCGTGGGGCGCTCCCGCAGCGCGGCGGGTCTCCGCGTCGGTGCCGCCCGCCCGTCGGCCGCCGGTGTCACACGTGCGCGCGCCCGCTGCACGGACGCCAGCAGCTGCAGCTGCTTCAGGGCGCCTGCCTCCCGATCGGGGTCGGCGCTCGCTCGAGGTTGCAGCGCGACCGCCTTGACCCGTGCTTCCAGCACCGACCAGTCGGGTGTGCGGCCGGCGGCGATGCTCGCGCGTGCCTGATCGAGGATGACCGCGTACTCGTCCACGGCGGCCCAGGTTAGTCGTCGGTCTCCCGTCGCAGTCGCTTCGTCACGCTCCGCCGCTTCTTCTCGTCGAGACGGCGCTGCTTCGACGCCGCGGTCGGCTTGGTCGGGTGTCGTTTGCGGCGCACCTTCACCGCCTCGCGCAGCTGCTCGACGATCCGGTCGGTCGCGAGCTCGCGGTTGCGAAGTTGAGACCGCTCGTCCTGCGCGATCGCCCGCACGACCGGGCCGATTCGCTCGAGCACTCGGCGCCGCTCGGCTGGGCTGAGCCCCGCCGAGTCTTCGACGTCGAACAGCGCCTCCACGCGCGTCGAGCTCTTCTGCGCATGTTGCCCTCCAGGCCCGCTCGACCGCGAGAACCTGAAGGCAATCTCCGAGCGAATAGACTCGATCTCCATGGCTGCCATTCTCCTCGACGTGGACGGCGTCCTGCACGTCTCGGGCGTACCGATCACCGGGGCAGTCTCGGCGGTGCGCACGCTTCGCGACGCAGGGCACAGGCTTCGGTTCGTCACGAACTCGACCACGCTTTCGCGGCAGGAGCTCTTTCAGCAGCTTCAGCTCATGGGCTTCGACATCGAGGTGGACGAGCTCCAGACGACCGGCTCGGTCGCGGCTCGGGAGTTGAAGGGCAAGCGCGTGCTGGCGCTCACGATGCCCGGGATTCTCGACGACCTCGAGGGGCTGCAGCTCGTCGGGATGAACGTCGATGCAGTGCTCATCGGCGGTGCGGATGAAGGCGAGGAGGTGGGTCGGATCTTCTCCTACCTCAACCTGAACCGAGCGTTCCACGAGCTCGAGGCCGGAGCCGATCTGTACTGCCTGCACAAGAACAAGTGGTGGCAGACGGCAGACGGGCCGCGGCTCGACACCGGTGTGTTCGTCGCCGGGCTCGAGTATGCGGCCGAGACCGAGGCGACGGTGCTCGGCAAGCCGTCGAGCGCCTACTTCACCACCGCCCTCGAGACGATCGACGCCGACCCGAGCATCACCTGGATGGTCGGTGACGATCTCGAAGGAGACATTCTCGGGGCGCACCGCTTCGGCATGAAGACGATCCTCGTGCGCACGGGCAAGTTCCGCCCCGACGAGGTGGAACGCTCGGCGGTGCAGCCCGAAGGGATCGTCTCTTCGATCGCGCAGCTGCCGAACTGGCTCGAAGCGAATCTGTAGTGAAGGTCGGCGTCGACCTGATCGAGATCGAACGGATCCGGCGCGCGCTCGACCGGCACGGGGACGGCTTCAAGCGGCGCTGCTTCACCGAGTCCGAGCGTGCGTACTGCGACTCGAAGCCCAACCCGCCGCAGCACTATGCCGGTCGCTTCGCCGCGAAGGAAGCAGTCGGGAAAGCGCTCGGCTCGGGTGTCTACTTCACGTGGAAGGAGATCGAGATTCGCGGCCGCCCCAAGCCCGGGGTCTTCCTCAGCGGTCGCACGGCGCAATGGGCGGAGAAAGTCGGCGCAGGGGAGATCGAGCTCTCGATGACCCACTCACGCGAGCTGGCTGCGGCAGTGGCGGTGGTGATCGCACGCTGAGGTTGCAGCCGTTGCTGACCGCAGCCGAGACGCGGCGTGCGGAGGAGGCCCACCAGGGGCCGCTGGCCGAGCTGATGGAGCGCGCCGGGACGGCGGTCGCCGAGGTCGTGCTGCGGGGGTTCCCGGGGCGGGTGACCGTCGTCTGCGGCCGCGGCAACAACGGCGGCGACGGCAAGGTGTGCGCACGGATCCTGCGCGAAGCCGGACGCGACGTCACGCTGGTGGAGGGCGTGGGCGACCTTGGTGAGCCGGATGTGGTCGTCGACGCGCTGCTCGGGATCGGACTGGAAGACGCCCCGCGTGAGGACGCGGCCCGGATGATCGAGCTGATCAATGCGAGCGGCTGTCCCGTCGTCGCGGTCGACGTTCCGTCCGGCGTCAACGCATCCACGGGCGAGGTGCCCGGAATCGCCGTCGAGGCGACCGCGACGGTCACATTCGGGGCCGCAAAGGTCGGGCTCGCGATCGCCCCGGGCCGGTTCCACGCCGGGTCGGTGCAGATCGCACCGATCGGGTTGCGGCCGCGCGAGCACGAGCACGCGCTGGTCCCGGCCTCTGCGCTCCTCGAGGTGCCGGCCAAGCAGACCGAATCGACGAAGTACACCGCCGGTTCGGTGCTCGTGATCGGCGGCTCGCGTGGCCTGACGGGCGCGCCGATGCTGACGGCGCTCGCCGCCTTCCGCGCCGACGCGGGCTACGTCGCGGTAGCCGCGCCCGAGTCGACACTGCCGGTGCTCGAGACGACCCTGCTCGAGGTGGTCAAGCGGCCACTTCCCGAGGATTCGGCGGGCCGACTCCTGCCCCGTTCCATCGACGCGATTCTGGCTGCCGCGGAGAAATCCGACGCGGTGGCGATCGGCCCCGGCCTCGGCCGGAGCGACGGGACGGTCGAGCTGGTGCGCATCCTCCTGGAGCGCCTGGATCTGCCGCTCGTCCTCGACGCCGACGCGCTGTGGCAGCTCGAGCCCTTCGTACGCGCGGCGCCGACCGTCCTGACCCCCCACAGTGGCGAGCTCGCGCGCCTGCTCGCCGTCGAGAGCCGGGAGATCGAAGCCCACCGCCTCGACGCCGCCCGCCGGGCCGCCTCGCGCTTCGGTTCGGTCGTGCTGCTGAAAGGGGCCGACACGATCGTCGCGACCCCCCGCGAGGGAGTCCTCGTCGCGGCCTACGGCACGCCGGCGCTCGCGACCGCCGGATCCGGTGATGTTCTCACCGGGATCGTGGCCGCGTTTCTCGCCAAGGGCATGGAGGCGCGGTTCGCGGCGGCCGCCGGCGCTGTCGCGCACGGTGTCGCGGCCGAGCTCGTCGAGCCGCAGCGCGGAGCGATCGCATCGGACCTCCTGCCCGCGCTCCAGCGCGCGTTGTCCGGGCACGGGCTGCAGCGCGCACCGCTCGCGTGAGATCCGAGATCACGATCGACGTCGCCGCGCTGCGGCGCAACGTGCAGACGCTCGTGCGTGCTGCGGACGGCGCGGAGGTCTGGGCGGTCGTGAAGGCCGACGCCTACGGGCACGGCGCCCGCGATTGCGGCGCCGCCGCGCTCGCCGCCGGTGCCGGCGCTCTGTGCGTCGCCACCGTGGGTGAGGCACTCGCGTTGCGGAGCGCATTCCCGGCGGCGAGGCTGCTCGTCCTCGGGCCGGCGTCGACCGAGGAGGTCGCCGATGCCCGCCAGGCCGGGCTCGAGCTTGTCGTCGCGAGCGCGGAGATCCCCGAGGACATCGTCGTGCACGTGAAGCTCGACACGGGCATGGGCCGCTGGGGCGTGTCGGAGCTCCCCGCACCAACGCGGGCGGTGGCCGGAGTGATGACACACCTTGCGACGGCGGACACGGACCCGGACTTCGCACGCGTGCAGATCGAGCGTTTCCGCGCCGCCACCGGCCCCGTGGCCCACCTGACCCGGCACGTGGCGAACAGTGCCGCTGCGCTCAGGATCCCGGAATCGCGCTTCGACGCCGTTCGCTGCGGGATCGCGCTCTACGGGCTGTCACCGTTCGGGACCGATCCGGCCGAGGACGGGCTCGAGCCGGTGCTCTCCTGGATGACCGAGCTCGCCCAGTCGAAGCTGCTGCGGGCCGGCGAATCGACGGGTTACGGCAGGCTCTTCGTCGCCGAGCGCGAGACGTGGATCGGGATCCTGCCCGTCGGCTATGCGGATGGGCTCCGGCGCGATCTGACCGGCACCGCCGTGCGCATCGGCGGTGAAACGTGCAGAGTGGTCGGTGCCGTGTCCATGGACGCCACCGCCATCGAGCTCGACCGCGAGCTGCCGCCGGGCACCCCGGTGACCATCGTCGGTCCCGGAGCTCCACTCGAGGACCATGCACGCGTTGCCGGCACGCTCACCTACGAGCTCGCGTGCGGTATCGACTCGTCGCCTGCGCGAGCCCACCGTGTCGTGGTCGGAGCCGCATGAGCAAGGTCGACAAGCGCGCAGCGCTGCAGGCCGAACGCGCCGCGGCGCTCGAGGCTCATCTCGATGACCTCTTGCCGCTCCAGGGTGATGAGCGGGTGCTCGACGTGGGTGCCGGGACCGGCGCATTCGCGTTCGCCGTCGCACCGCGTGCCCGCGAAGTCGTGGCTCTCGAGGTCGACGGGGAGGTCGCTGAGCGTGCCAAGGCAGATGCGCCGGCAAATGTCGAGGTCGTGGTCGGGGACGGCGAGCATCTGCCGTTCGACGACTTCGAGTTCGACGTCGCGGCGACGCTGCGCACGTTGCATCACACCCAGCGGCCCGAGTTGCTCGTCGCCGAGCTCACGCGCGTCACCAAGCCGGGCGGGACGATCCTCGTCGTCGACCAGCTGGCGCCGAACGAGCCGCTCGCCTCGATCGAGCTGACCCGGTTCGAGCACGCCCGGGACCCGTCGACGACACGTCTGCTGGCCGACGTCGACATGCGAGGGCTCTTCGACTCGAACAACCTCGTTCTTCGCCGTCAGGAGGTCATGCGCGAGCCAAGGGACATCGAGGCCTATCTCGACCTGGCGGGCTGCGAAGGCCCCCAGCGCGAGCACGCCCGCAACCTGGCGCCTAGGGGCTACGAGGCCATCGTCGGCTGGTACGTGCTCTCGCGCTAGCGATCGCACCGGGCGCGAGCGCTTGCGCCCAGGCTGCCGGTCGGTACCAACGGGGAACGACGATCTCGCGCTTTCCCTTGTCGACCGCTCCGAGCACGCGCTCGACGACGAGTGCCGGGTCGGCCACGAGCCGGTGGAGCGCGCCCGGGAAGCGCTCGCGCTGCGGGAACCCCGCGGTCTCGACGAAGCCCGGGCTCACGGTGTGCACCAGGATGCCGCGGGGTGCCAGCTCCACCGCGATCGAGCGCGAGAACGCGAGTTGGGCGTGCTTCGACGCCGAGTACGGGCCTGCCGCCACGCTCCCTGCGACCGAGACCATGTTGACGACGTGCGAGCCGTCGGCGAGACCGGGCAGGAATGCCAGCGTCGACCAGACCGTGCCCAGGTAGTTGACGCGGATCACCCGTTCGATCAGCTCCGGCGCTGCGGCGAGGTAGCTCGAGCGTGCGCCCACCCCTGCGTTGTTGACGAGCAGGTCGATGTGCGGATGGCGCGCGAGGACCGTGGCGGCGGCCGCTTCGACCGCAGCCCGGTCCGAGACGTCGCACTCCTCGTGCTCGTCCGCGTCGGAAGGGCGGCGCGAGAGCCCTACGACCAGGGTGCCCCGGGCTTGCAGGGCCCGCACCAGTTCGGCGCCGATTCCCGACGACGCACCGGTGACAACGGCTACCTGCAGATCTTGAGCTCGCGGACGGCGGTGGCGCGATGCCCCGAAGCGTCCGTGACCGTCGCCTTCAGGCTCCGGGTGCCCTTCTTGAGACTCTTGGTGTTCCATCCGACCGAGTACACACCCCCGGGCCCGTTCTTGTCGACGCCGATGCGGTGCGTGCCGTCGGTGAAGGTGACGTCCTTGATCTTCTTGGTCGCGCCGGCAACGACGACGAGCCGGTCGTTCTTGAACGCACAGACGTGAGCGGGTGGCTCGACCCAGGTCACCGTCGGCCCGTCCACGACGGTCAACTTCGTCTGGAGGAACGCCGTGTTGGGATAGATGTCGTTGCCGACGGTGTTGATGTTCTTCGACTCCTGGTAGTCGGAGGCCGCCACGATCGCTTTCGTGGTGCCGGCCTTCAGTTTCGGCGCCGCCGTCGGAATGCCGAAGAGCACGAGCCCGGAGACCGGGTCGTAGGCGGAGGCCCCCACCAGGGCGTTGTTGTAGTTGACGACCAGGGAGAGCGGGTCCACTCCGGACTGGGAGTCGATCGCCTGGGCGACGAGCAGCGGCCGTCCGGCGCTGACCTTCGTCGTCAGCACCCGCACTGCGGGCGGAGTCAGGTCGTTGATCCAGGCGTTCAGCAGGTACTGCCCCTTCTGGGACCGATTCGTGAACGGATCGGCGCGCGAGTCGACCGCGATGTAGAAGCGTTGCAAGCGCGGGAACTGCACGCCGGCCGCGCCGATGTCGAGGTTCGAGTCATAGGTCAGGGAGTTGACGTCGGTGGGGATACCGGCGTAGCCCTGCACGTCGTTCTCGTCCTTCGATCCGAGCACGAACGGGTCGATCAGCGCGCCGGCGCTGCTGCCGAGCACCGAGACGCCGAGGTTGACGATCGGCTCGTTGACGTCGGTGTAGTAGAGGTGCTCGGAGCCGTCCTCGTTCATCGTCGGGCCCGTGTAGTCCGGCGGCGGCCCGAACGGTGCGAGCGGGCAGCAGTAGGTCGACACGAGGCTCGGGCCGGTCGCTGTGTTCCCGATCTGCAGCTTCTTCAGCGGCACTGCCGGCACGTTGCGCAAGGCAGGGCGCTCGATGAGGAACTCATACGGCACGCGCCGCTGCACGCCGTTCTGCGTCAGGACGACGAAGCCGTAGTTCTCGCCGATCCCGGCATTGGCGGCTGCGCGCACCACGACGGGGATCGCCACGTCGCCTCCGGGGGCGAGCGCCACGGTCCCCGGCACGTCGATCTCGACGCCGGTCGTCTGTGTCTGCGGTGCGAGGGACACCGTCCAGTTCCCAGCGCCGTCACCGGCGTCGGACATCGTCAGCAGCATCGATGAGCGCTGCGCGCCCGTCGAGACGTCGATCTTCTCGAACGAGAGCGACTGCGGGTCCGTGAAGACCTTCGGGTCGTCCGCGGTGAGCACGTTGGCGAGCCCTGCACCCTCGAGCAGCACCGGCGCCTCCTGCGTGCGCGCCGTATCGCCCCAGGCAGGGCCGGCCGTCGACATCAGTGCCGACTTGACCTCCCACGGCGTCCAGCCGGGATGCTGCTGCAGAAGGAGCGCCGCCGCCCCGGCGACATGAGGCGTCGCCATCGACGTGCCGGCGAAGACGGAGAACAGCTCGCCGGTCGTCTTGGGCGGCGTGGAGGACAGCACGTCGAGCCCGGGGGCCGAGATGTCCGGCTTGAGCATGTGACCGAAATCGGTCGGCCCCGCCGACGAGAAGCTCGTGATCACGCCGGCGCGATCGGTCGGGATCTCCTGGATGTTGCTCGTCACCCGCATGGTCGCCTGACCGCCGTTCGCGTCGGCGTAGGCGCGCAGCTGCTGGCCGTCCAGGTCGGCGATCATCCCGGCCGGGATCGGGAGCTGAATCGGGATCTGGTTGGCCTCGCCGAAGCGGTTGTCGACCAGGATGATCCCGATCGCTCCTCCGAGCTGCGCCCGCTCCGCCTTGGAGACGAACGTGCAGACGCCGCGGGAGACGAGCAGGATCTTCCCGGTGACGGAGTTCTTCGGCAGCGTGCCGATCGTGCTGTTCGGATCGCTCGCGGATCCGCACAGATGCGACTCGACGGGCTTGCCGTCGGTGCCGACGATCGACGAGACATCGACCACGGTCTGGTCGAGCGTGGCCCAGGCGCTCGGGAGCGGGGCGCCGCCCGCGTTCTGGATCGGGATGGCGCCGAGGGAAGGCGGCCCTCCGACGACCGACAGCGCCGGCGCGAAGACGTGTGAATTCGAGGTCGCCGCGACGGAGATCGCATCCGGGGCGGTTCCCGGTGAGCCGGCAGTCCCGAGCCCGAAGTCCTCACGATCGTTGCCCGCCGCGATCACGGGCACGACGCCCGCCAGCGACGTGTTGTGGATCGCCTCGTACATCGCGTCGTTCGCCGGGTCGGTCTGCGGGCCGCCGCCGGAGAAGTTGATGACGTTCATCCCGTCGGCGACCGCGGCCTCGAAGGCATTGACGATCTCCGGCGTGTCGGCTTCGTGGCCGAGCGGCGTAGGCACAGTGAACACGCGGTAGTTGCCGATCCAGGCCTTCGGCGCGACACCCGAGAGTCCGGTCACCTGAGGATGGTCGGTGCCCGCGGGCGCCGTTGTGTTCTCGTCGCCCGCGGCGATGCCCGCCACGTGAGTGCCGTGCGGCTCCGTCGGATCGAACGCCTTGTTGCTCGACGCATCGCGCACCGGGCCCGGGAACACCTTGGCGACGATCACCTTCGGCGTTGTGAGCTTGGTGTCGCCCTTCGGGAAGCCGGGCGGATACGAGAACCCGGCCGGATTGAGGAACGGGTTCGACGAGTCGACGCCGGTGTCGACGACGGCGATCTTGATGCCCTCGCCCTTCTGTCCCGTCGCGGCTTCGAGATCGGTCGCGTGGATCACGCTCGGGCCGCGGTCCATCGTCGCCATATACGTGAGGCTGGGGTAGATCTTGTTGACGGCCTGGACGCTCAGCAGCTTCGGCAGCGAGCGAGCAGGCAATTCGACGGTGAAGCCGTCGAGCAGGATCGAGAAGTGCTCCTGGATGCGTGCCGCGGGAATCGCTGCGCGCACCTGCGCCACGGCGACCTTCTGCAGCTGGGCGAGCTTGGCGAGATAGGCGACCGAGCTAGCCGAGTGGACGTTGAGGTGGGTCGCGCGCGAGGCGAACGAGATCGAGCGATCGGAGTGCCACGCTGCGAGCGGGGGCGCTGCGAGCCGGACGATGACCCGGGTCAGCCCGTGCGTCCGGGCGGCCGGGATCCGGATCACTCCGGCGCGCACGCGCGGAAGCGACGTCTCCCCGACGGGACGACGGATCGGTGTGAGGGCGGCCGAGGCAGACGCCGCCGCCACGAGCCCCAACACCGCCAAGAGCAGCAGCAGGCGACGCAAGGTCCCGCAGGTTAGCCGAACACGGTTAGAGTCGGCCCCAGAATGTTCGCCGGCAAGAACGCGCTCATCCTGGGTGTCGCCAACAAGCGCTCGATCGCGTGGGCGATCGCACAGCGCCTGGCCGGCGGCGGCGCCAGGCTCGCGTTCACGTTCCAGGGTGAGCGGATCGAGAAGAACGTTCGCGACCTGGCCGGGTCGGTTTCGAGCCCGCTCGTCACCGAGCTCGACGTTCGGGACGACGCTGCGATCGCCCGCGTCTTCACCGAGGTCGGGGAGGTGTTCGAAGGAAAGCTCGACATTGTCGTCCATTCGGTGGCGTTTGCGGCTGCCGAGGATCTCGAGGGCCGCTTTACCGATACGCCGCGCGACCGATTCTGGATGGCGATCGACGTGAGCGCCTATTCCCTCGTCGCGACGGCGAGGGCCGCCGAGCCGCTGCTGGAGGCCGCGGGTGGGGGCTCGATCCTCACGATGACCTACCTCGGCGGCGAGCGGGCAGTGCCGCACTACAACGTGATGGGCGTCGCGAAGGCGACGCTCGACTCGTCGGTCAAGTACCTCGCCTGGGACCTCGGCGAGAAGAACATTCGAGTCAACGCCATCTCGGCCGGCCCGGTACGCACGCTCGCCGCCCGGTCGATCGCCGGTTTCCCGACGATGGAGTCGATCGTCGAGGAGCGCTCGCCGCTACATCGCCATGTCGATGCCGAGGATGTCGGTGCGGCCGCGGAGTACCTGCTCGGCGACGGCGCGCGCAACGTCACCGGCACCACTCTCTACGTCGACAGCGGCTACCACGCGATGGGAATGTGATCGGGGCCCCGACGGCCCCGATCACATGGGAATCTGATTCGCGAAGCGAGCCGGATTCCTGAGTCGAGGCCCTAGCTGAACGGCTTGGTGACCATGTCGGCGATCACCAGCAGCAGCACGGCGACGTCGACACGGGCGATCAGCAGGATCCGGTCGATCAGCGCGAGCGTCGTCGGGTGCTCCGGGCCGTTCTGCTCGGCCGATGCCTCGACCTTCTTCGCGAGCGGCGAGAGCACGGCGAGGCCGGTGATGAACGTCGCCGCGTAGCCGAGGAGACCGACGACGACCCAGAACTTGCCCCAGCCCCAGTTCGTATTGACCATCATCGCGATCCCCATCAGGAAGACGATCAGGCCCGCGGGCGCGAAGATCTTCTCTCCCGCGAACGCCGCCTGTCGAGCGACCGTGACCACGATGCGCGGGTCAGATTCCCGCTGGGCCCGCAGAGCGAGAATCGTGAGCAGGACGCCGCCACCGACCCACACGACCGCGAGGGTCACGTGGATCGTCTTGAAGAGGGCGTACCAGTGGTCTGGCAGCGCGTTCGTCGAGAACGCGAAGATCGCCGCGACGACGATGACGATCGCCAGCAGCGCGTAGGTGATGTTCCCGCCCGGGCTCGACGGGCGGACGGTGTCCGTTGCAGGTGTGTCCATCTGGCGATCTAGCCAGATGCGCGCGCAGGTTTCAAGACCTGTGCAGCGGTCTCGAGCCATTCGTCGACATCGGGCACCTCGCCCGATGGGTACTGCCACGTCGCCAGGACGCTGCCGCCCCCGTCGACGAGGAACGCGCTGCGCTGCGCGACGTCCCTGAGGCCGCGAAACTCGAAGCCCACGCCGAAGGCCCGCACGGCCTCGCCGTTGAAGTCAGACAGGAGCCCGAAGTTGAGGTCGAGCGCCTGCGTCCACGCGATGTGGCACCAGGGTGAATCACGCGAGATCCCGACCGGCTGCACCCCCAGCTCCTCGAAGTCCGCCGAGCCGGTCACGCACCAGTTCCATCTCGTTCGTGCAGGTGGAGGACCAGTCGAAGGGGTAGAAGACGATGAGCTTCGGCCCGTCCTCGACCAGGTCGAGCAGGGTCAGGGGCCGGCCGGGCCCGAGGAAGACCGTTGCCGCGGGAAGGGTGTCGCCGACCTGGAGCACTGCCTCGAGACTAGCTGCTGCAGCACCAGCGGCCCGACAGTTCGAGCTGCCGGGAGTGGTGATCCGCCTGCGAGAACTGCTCGCGGATATTGCCCACCGCCTGGACGTGCGAGCCGCGCAGGAACACCCACTGGTTCGCCGTCGGCCAGTCGACGAGAAGCCAGCCGCCGCCGGGCGACCAGGCGATGTCGCCGAACGCTCCCGGTCCGGCGAAGAGCAGCTTGGACCGGCCCGGCCGATCGACGTCGACGAGCTTCACCTCGCTTTGACCGTTGAGGCGGACCGTCACTGCGAGCCGGTGGGAGCCGGGCCTGAAGGCGACCTGCTGGAGCTTGGCCCCGAGCATCGAGATGGTGCGTAGGACGCGGCCACG
Organism: uncultured Thermoleophilia bacterium; assembly: GCA_963703445.1. GTDB lineage: Bacteria > Actinomycetota > Thermoleophilia > Gaiellales > Gaiellaceae > PALSA-600. The sequence goes on from CAVPEK010000008.1 coordinate 323,660, forward strand.
TGAATCGAGGACGACGATGCCGCGGCCTGAGACGACCGCGAGCCGGCGGCCGTCGGAGGACCAGTCGAGGCTCGCGGGCAGGATGCCGACCGGAGCCCGCCAGAGGATCGGCGCCGTTCGCGCGCCGCAGCACGACTGCGCGACCCGCGGAGTAGGCGAGGACATGCAGACGGGCGGGATCCCAGGCCGGGGCGACGTTCCGCGCGGCGCGGTCGAGCAGACGGTCGCCGGTGCCGTCGCCGCCGACGACCCGCAATCCGCTCGCGGCGATGTACGCGATCCGCGTGTCCGTCCGCGTGCCTTCCCAGGCGGGGTCGCGGACGCCGTGACGCGAGAGCGACCAGCGGACGTCACCCCCGGCAGTCACCGCGGCCAGCTCGTCGTTTCGGGACACGACCAGATAGAGGCCGTGCGGAGACCAGGCGGCGTCCTGGTAGGTGCCCAATCGTCGTTTGAGCCCGTCGCCTCGGACGAGCCAGACGCCGGCGCGGCCGGGCGAGACGACGAGCAGGCGTCCGCGGGCCGGGAGCGAGAAGAGCGCGGGGGCGGCGTGCTCGACCCCGACCGCCTCGCGTACGCGCTCGAACACGGCCCGCCCCGGTGGCGAGAGGATCGCCGCCGCCGCCACCACGGCCGCAGCCGCAAGCACCCCCAGGAGCAGGCTGGTGCTCGCTCGGCGGGGAACGCTGTTCGGAGCTCGTTCCTCGTAGGCGCGCCTGACGACCTCCCACGCGCGCTCTTCGACCTGATTCACGCCTCCAGCTCCTTCAGTCGGTCCAGGCCGCGCCGTAGGCGCGAGTTGACCGTGCCGCGCGGCAGGTCGAGGAGCTCCGCGATCTCCCCGGGGGTGTACTCGAGCACGTAGCGGAGGACGACGACGGCGCGGTGCTCGGGCGTGAGGTCGCCGATCCGGCCGAGCACCGTGCCGTCGGGCTCGGGCCGTTGTGGGGCGGAGACGGACGAGCCGAGCTCCACCTCGGCGCGAAGCCTGCGGGCGCGTGTCCAGTCGATAGCGCGATTGACGACGATGCGATGGAGCCAGGGAGCGAACGGTCTGCGCCGGTCGAAGCGGTCGAGGTGGCGCACCGCGGCCAGGAACGCCTCCTGAGCGATGTCCTCGGCTGCAGCCGCGTCGCCGGTGACGAGCAGTGCCGCTCGGTAGGCACGCGGCCAATGCTCGCGGAAGAGCCGCTCGAGATCGGCGACCGACCCGCGCTGGGCACCCCTGATCCAGGCGCGCTCCGACACCCTTCGACTCTACGACGGGAAGCAGCCACGAGGTCCATACGCGCCGGGGACCTCGAGCGGTCCCCGGCGCGTATCCCTCGTCGTGAAGATCCTCGTGCTCGGGCTTGCGGCGGTCGTGCTGCTGCTTCCAGGCGCAGCCCGGCCGGCCGGGTGCTCTCCGCTCGACTGTGCTCCGAGCCAGTTCGTGATCGCGCGGGGTGCACTGCTCGCGACCCGGCAACAGGCCGAGGCGCCGGTCCGCGTGATCGACCTGCGCTCCGGGGCCACACGCTGGCGGCTGCCGCCGGGGATCGTCACGGGTCACCAGGTCGTGCACCAGGACGGCGGCCTCCTGACCTGGTTCGACGCTGCGTCGGGCGCCCGTATCGGCAGTGCGATGCTGCAGCAGCGCGCGAGGTTCTCGCTGGTCGGAACCTCACAGGACGCGTCGCGTGCGGTGCTCGCGCGGACCCAGGCCCGTTCGACCACGTTCGCGATCGTGTCGCGGTCTCAGCCGGAGCAGATCGTGAAGCTCCGGGGCAAGACCTGGTCGTTCGACGCCTTGCGTGGGTCGAGGCTCTTCCTGATCAAGTCGTCGGCCGGGGGCTACCAGGTGCGGCAGTACGACCTCGCATCGGACACGCTGGCAGGGGCGGCGCTCAAGGATCCCGGCGAGTCGGCGACGATCTCAGGCTTTCCCTTTGCGCGAGCTGCCTCGACCGACGGCCGTTACGTGTTCACGCTCTACCTCGGCTCGAGTGGCGGCGCGATGATCCACGAGCTCGATCTCGTCGCAGGGACGGCGCGTTGCGTCGATCTTCCCGGCGACGGCGACTTCAGCGCGGCGATGACGTGGGCGCTCGTGCGTCGACCCCGACGGGCGCACGCTCTGGGCGGTCAGCCCCGGCTACGGCCGCGTCGTGGCCGTCGACATCGCGGCGCACCGGATCCGCGACAGCTACCCGTTTCAGCGTGCCGGCTGGGCCCCGAACCCGGCCGTCGCGGTGATGGCGCCCGATGGCGAGCGGATCGCGGTCACCGATGCCCGGCACGTGTGGTTCGTCGAGCTCGCCCAGCGCAAGGTGGTCGCGGGCGCAAACCACGTCGCGATTGCGCTGGGCTTCGCGCCGGACATGAGCCGCCTGTGGCTCGTCGGCGAGCGCAGTCGAGTCAGTTCGCTGCCGGTGCGCTGACGACGGCGGCTTCCGTCGCCGTCGAGATCTCGCGCACGACCTCGACGATGTCGCGGTTGGCGTTCCAGATCCGCAGCTGGCGGTCGGAGCCGTTGCCGCGAGCGAGGATGTCGCGCACGCCCTCGAGCTCGCGCTCCGAGCCGAGCTCACGTGCGTGCGGCTCGATGTCGCGAAGCGTTCGCCGGACGAGCTGAGCGATGGGCACGCGGTTGCGCCGTCCGGTCGCCAGGTCCATCACCGGTGCCTCGAGGCCGTACCGGGCGGCCAGCCACTTGTTCTCGGTCGTCAGGAGCCGGTGCCAGCTCGGGATCGTCTTGCCCGCCTCGTGCAGCTCGCAGTACATCTTCACGATCGCCTGGAAGAACGCGGCGATCGCGACCACATCCTCGAGCCGCGTGACGGCGTCGCAAACGCGCATCTCGATCGTGCCGAGGCGCGGATGCGGACGGATGTCCCACCAGATGTGGGTGTAGTCGGCGATGCAGCCCGTGCGCTCGAGCTGGCCGACCACCTCCGCGTAGTCGGCGTAGTCGTTGAAGCGCGGCGGAGGGCCCGAGCGTGGGAAGGCGGCGAACACCATCTGCCGGCTCGACGCGAGGCCGGTCGGTTCGCCGCGCCAGAACGGTGACGATGCCGAGAGGGCCAGCATCTGCGGGAGGTGCACGAGCAGCCCGTTCATCACCTGGATCACCTTCTCCGGGTCGTCGACCGCGACGTGCATGTGCATCCCGAAGATCAGCTCCCGCCGCGCGATGTACTGCAGCTGGTCGACGAGCTGGCGGTAGCGGTCGCGCGCAGTGATGCGCTGACGCTCGAAGAGGCTGAACGGGTGTGTGCCTGCAGAGCCAAAACGACATCCCTCGGATCGCGCGATCTCGGCCACGTACCCGCGCAGCTGCGACAGCGAATGCATGACATCGCCGGCTGTCCTGCACACGGGTGTCGTCACCTCGAGCACGGACTGCATCAGCTCCGCATGAATGCGGTTTCGATGCTCACCGTGCTCGACCGCCGCGAGCACCGAGTCGATGTGCTGCACGAGATCCCATGTCTCCGGGTCGAGGAGCATGTACTCCTCCTCGACGCCGAGCGTGTACGGGTCGCTGCTGCCGAACGAGTGATCGAGCACGCTCGCATGGCCCCCGCCAAGCCCTTCAGCGCCCTTGCCGGTGATCGACGGCGGGAAGATCTGCTTCATGCGACCAGTATCACCGCTTCCGCCTCGATCTCCACCAGCCAGCGCGGATCGAGCAGGGCCGTGACGATGCCGGTCGTCGCCGGTCGCGCTCTCGCGAATGCCTCACCGTGTGCGCGCCCGACCTCGTCGATGAAGGCGGCGTCGGTGACGTAGATGCGGGTTCTCACGACATCGTCGAGCGACGCGCCGGCTTCGGTCAGCGCCCGCTCGATGATCGCGAGGCACACGACGGCCTGCTCGTACGGCGTTTCGGGCGGTTCCGCGTCACCGGGCATGATCGGCGCGGTGCCGGAGACCCAGACGCGGTCACCGACTCTGACGGCCCGCGAGTAGCCGACACGGTCCTCGAACGCGGCCCCGGAGGAGATCAACTGTCGTTCCATGCTCGCTAGTCTCGCGGTTCGTGGATGCCCTGCGCCAGGTCGACGGTTGGCCGTGCGAGCACGTCGCGGTCGGCGTGACCGGGCTCGTCGAAGCGACGCACGGCGAGGTGGGCCGCAGGTTCGCGTGGGCGTCGGTGACCAAGCTCGCGACGGCGGTTGCGATGCTCGTGGCGGCCGAGGAAGGGCTCGTCGATCTCGACGAGCCGGCCGGGCCGCCCGGCTCGACGTTCCGCCACCTGCTCGCGCATGCTTCCGGGCTGCCGTTCGATCAGGGCCCGCCGGTCTCGCGGCCGGGCGTGCGGCGCGTGTACTCGAACTACGGCTTCGAGGTGGCCGCCGCGCTCGTGGAACAGCGCGCCGAGATGCCGTTCGCCGACTACTTCGCACATGTGTGGCGCGGAACCACTGCTGTTCTGCGCGGCTCGGCCGGGGCGGGCGTGGAAGGGACCCTGGCCGACCTGCTCGAGCTCGCCCGCGAACTGCAGGCGCCGACGCGGATTGCGCCCGAGACGCTCGCAGAGGCCGCCGACGGTGCAGTTTCCGGGGCTCGGAGGCGTCCTGCCCGGTTTCGGCCGCCAGACCCCGAACGACTGGGGGCTCGGGCTCGAGATCCGCGACGCCAAGGCCCCGCACTGGACCGGCTCGCGGAATGCCCCGGAGACGATCGGCCACTTCGGCAGGAGCGGCACGTTTCTCTGGGTCGACCCCGTCGCAGGGATCGCGCTCGGCTGCCTGACCGATCTCGCCTTCGGAGGCTGGGCCGTCGAGGCCTGGCCGCCGTTTGCGGATGCGGTGCTCGCCGCGGCACGGTGACTCTTTAGCCGGGCTTAACCTTGACCGCCCTACTCTCAGGTCGATGGGGTCCTTGGGCGACGCGCTCGCCAGATCGACCGGCATCCTGGCGAGGCGGCTGTTGGTTCTTTCGTCTGTTGCAGCGCTCGCAGTCGGTTGCGGAAGCACCGCCCACAGGGCGGCGACGACGACCACGAAAACGCACGACGTCGCCCACACGAATCCGGTCCGCCGCGTCGTTCCGGTGACCGTGGCCGAGCGTGCCCTCGGAAGCCTCGCTGCCCCGGTGCAGGACGCCACATCGGCGTCCGTGGCACGGCGGCGCGATCCTTGCCGGTGGACTGACCGCCGCCGACACCTCGACCTCAGCCGTCGTGGTCGTGAAGTCGCGCAGGCAGCTCCCGGCGCTACCGGTCGCCCTCCATGACGCGACGTCTACTTCACTCGGCGGCGTCGTGTACCTGTTTGGCGGGGGCGATGGCGTGCGGCAGCTCGACGGCATCATCCGGGTCGCGCCAGGCTCACCGATCACGGTCGGCCACCTTCCGGCGCCGAGCTCGGATCAGGCCGGAGCCGCGATCGGCGGGGCCGAGTACGTCGTCGGCGGCTACACCGGCTCGCGCTGGTTGAACACGATCGTCCGCTGGCGGCCGGGTGGAACGGCCCGAGTCGTCGGTCATCTCCCGGTGGCGCTGCGCTACGCCGCCGTCGCAGCAGTCGGCGGACGGATCGTGATTGCCGGAGGCTCGACACCACAGGGAACGGCCAGTGACGCTGTTCTGTCGTTCGATCCGGCGACCGGACGGGTGGCATTGATAGGACGACTGGCCAACCCGACCACGCACGCTGCCGCGGCCGCGCTCGGCGACAAGGTCTACGTGATCGGTGGGCGGGGCGCGACGATCGATACGCCCACCGCCGCGATCGAGGCAGTCGACCCGATCCTGCGCCACATTTCCGCGGCAGGCACTCTCGCTTCGGCGCGGAGCGACCTCGCGGCCATCGGCCTGCCGGGGCGAATCCTGCTCGCCGGCGGGCGAGGCGCCTCAGGCACCCTCGGAGGAATCTCGGAGCTGGTCCCATCGAGGAAAACAGTCGCCTCCGTACCGAAGCTGATCGACCGGAACAATGTCTACGCCGCCGACAGCGCAAACAACCTGACCGGAGCCGCGCGCACCGCGCTGCCGCGGATCTACGTGCCGAATTCGCAATCGAACACGGTCGACGTCATCGATCCGACGACCTTCAAGATCGTGGATCACTTCGCGGTCGGTGGTCTTCCACAGCACGTCGTTCCGGCATACGACCTCAAGCACCTGTATGTCACGAACGACACCGGGAACACGCTGACCGAGATCAATCCTCAAACCGGCAAACCCACGCGCACGATCCCGGTCGAGGACCCGTACAACATGTATTTCACGCCCGACGGGCGGTACGCGATCGTCGTCGCTGAACGCAACGCGCGGCTGGACTTCCGAGATGCGCATACGTTTGCGCTCGTCAAGTCCGTTCCGACGCCGTGTCGCGGAGTCGACCACATGGACTTCACCGCGGACGGGACGAAGGCGCTCGTCAGCTGCGAGTTCTCGGGGCAGCTGCTCGAGCTCGACGTGCCGGCACAGCGCATCGTCAAGGCGTTCAGCGTCGGCGGCGGTCGGCATGCCGCAGGACGTGAAGCTTTCCCCGGACGGCCGCGTGTTCTACGTCGCCGACATGATGTCGAACGGCGTCTGGGTCGTCGACGCGCACAGCTTCCGCGTCGTCTCCGATCATCCACACCGGCGACCGGCGCCCATGGCCTCTATCCGAGCCGGAACGGGCGCTACCTCTACGTGACCAACCGCGGGGAGGGCTCGATCTCGGTGCTCAGCTTCGCGACCCGCAAGGTCGTGCATAAGTGGCGGATTCCCGGCGGCGGCAGTCCCGACATGGGCGGGGTCTCCGCCGACGGCAAAGTGCTTTGGCTCTCGGGGCGCTACAACGGAGTGGTCTACGCGATCTCGACCCGCGACGGGAAGCTGCTCGCGCGAATCCCCGTCGGCGCAGGTCCGCACGGGCTCTGCGTCTGGCCGCAGCCCGGCCGGTACTCACTCGGGCACACGGGAATCCTCCGCTAGGAACTCGAGCAGCAGGGCGTTCAGCTCCTCGGGCTGATCGACGCCGACGAGATGACCGGCGCCGGGGACGATTGCGAGATCCGCGTCGGGGATCTCCTCGGCGAGGTGCTGTGCGATCGCGAGGAAGTCCGCCTTGTCGTCTTCGCCGACGACGACGAGCGTCGGGATTCGGAGCGTCGACAGCGGCGCCAGCTCGGGCCATTGCACCTCGGGCTCCTCGTGCGCGGTCTGCAGCTCGAGGGCGCGGCGCTGCTGAGGGCGCACCTCGTCGCGATGGGCCGGAGCGACCCAGAACTCCAGGTTGATCTCGGTCGCACCGTCGAGATCGCCGGCCTCGATCGCGGCCTCCTCGGCGGTGAAGTAGTCGCGCATCTCCTCGGTCCAGTCCCAGGCCGGTAGGCCGGCCCCGACGAGCACGAGCCGCTCTACCCGGTCCTGATGCGCGAGTGCGGTCCGCAGTGCGACCGCTCCTCCGAACGAGTTGCCGACCAGGATCGCCGGGCAGCTCCGCGGCGACGACATCGACGAACGAGAACGGCTCGGTCGGTAGCGGCGTCGTGCCCCAGCCGGGCAGGTCGGGTGCGACCACCTCGAAGTCAGGGCGGAGGATCTCGATCTGGCGGCGCCAGAGACGTGAGTCGCCGAGCGCCGAATGCAGTAGGACGACCTTGCGCATGTGGGGATTCTCCATCATGTGGCTCGATGGGCGCACTCGACGAATGGCGCTTCTGTCCCCGCTGCGGCGGCGATCTCGCTTCGGTCGAGGACCACCTGGTCTGTCCGGACTGTGGCGAGGAGCTCTGGGCCAACGCGATCCCGGGCGTCCAGGGGATCCTGGAGCGCGACGGCCGCGTGCTGCTCGCCCGCCGCGGACGCGAGCCGCGGCGTGATTTCTGGGACCTCCCGGGTGGCTTCCTGCACGAGACCGAGGGCGCGGAGGATGGGCTGCGGCGCGAGTTCCGCGAGGAGACGGGGCTCGAGATCGAGCCGGTCCGGCTGCTGCGCATCGACATCGAGCCTTATGGCGGCCGCAGTGTCTTCTCCGTGACCTGGCTCGTCAGCGGCGACGGGTGAGCCGGTCGCGGCCGACGATGTCTCCGAGCTGCGCTGGTTCGCGCGGGACGAGCTTCCCGAGATGGCGTTCCCCGGCCAGAACCTCGTGCTGGCCGCCTGGGCCGCACGTCAATTCGAGCCCTCGTCCTAGCAGGGCCTGACGGGACCGAAAGATGGGCCGATCGGCTCATGCGGCCGCCGGTCAGACCGTCGAAGATCGAACGATGGACGAGGACGGCATTCTCCACCTGATCGAGGACGATCTCTCCGAGACCTGGGTCGAGACCGCGGCGCGCGAGGGCGTGGACGCGATCGAGCGCTACCTCGCCAAGCACCTCGCCTTCTTGACCTACCTCGACGAAGCGTCGGCCTAGGAGAGAGGTTGGGGGCGGAGGCCTAAGCCTCCGCCAGCCCCAGAGCTTTCTCGAGCGAGCCCTTCGGCATGGCGCCGATGGCGGAGGCCAGCGGCTCGCCGTTCTCGAACAGGACCATGAACGGGATCGACGCGACGCCGTAGCGCTGCGCGAGGTCCTGTTGCTCGTCGATGTTCACCTTCACGACCTTGACCTGATGCTCGTCGGCGATCCGGTCGAGCACGGGTGAGACGGCATGGCACGGTCCGCACCATTCGGCCCAGAAATCGACGATCACCTTGCCATCGGACTTCAGGACCTCGGTCTCGAAGGTCTCGGTTGTTGCGTCGGTTGCCAATTGCTTCCTTTCTCAGTGGTCTTACGTATGGGTCAACGCCGGCCCGGGAACGTTTGTTCCCGGAAGCTAGGATCGAAGCATGTTTGCGCCTCTCCCGGACAAACCTGATCATCACGCCCTCGAGCTCGAGATCCTGGAGCTCTGGGAGCGCGAACAGACCTTCGCGCAGCTCCGTGACCGAAACCGGGGCAACGATCGCTGGTCGTTCGTCGACGGGCCGGTGACGGCGAACAGGCCGTCGCTCGGCGTCCACACCGCCTGGGGCCGCACGCTGAAGGATGTCTTTCAGCGCTACAAGGGCCTCCGCGGCTTCGACCAGCGCTACCAGAACGGGTTCGACTGCCAGGGGCTGTGGATCGAGGTCGGGGTCGAGCGTGAGCTCGGCCTCAACTCGAAGCGTGAGATCGAGGAGTACGGGCTCGAGGAGTTCGCGCGGAAATGCCGTGACGTCGTTGTCCGCTCGTCCGCGGCGCTGACGCGCGGCAGCAAGCGCCTCGGCCAGTGGATGGACTGGGGCAGCGACTACTTCACCTTCAGCGACACGAACATCGAGTACATCTGGAAGTTCCTCTCGATCGTCCATGAGCGCGGCTGGCTGTACATGGGCCACCGTTCGACCGAGTGGTGCCCGCGCTGCGGGACCTCGCTTTCACAGCACGAGCTCACGCAGTCCGGTGTCTACCAGGATCGCGCCGACCCCTCCCTCTTCGTTCGCTTCCCGCTGCTCGATCGCGAGGGAGAGCACATCGTTGTCTGGACGACGACCCCGTGGACGCTGCCGGCGAACGTGGCGGCGGCCGTTCATCCGGATGAGGAGTACGGGCGCCGCGAGAACGGCGAATGGGTCGCTGTCAAGCTGTTCCCGGGGGACACCTTCACCGAGCGGCTCCGCGGCAGCGACCTGGTCGGCTGGCGCTACCGCGGCCCGTTCGACGACCTGGCTCCCGGGTCGGAGGTCGAGCATCGCGTGATCCCGTGGGACGACGTCACGATGGACCAGGGCACGGGCATCGTCCATATCGCGCCGGGCTGCGGCGGCGAGGACTTCGAGCTGTCGAAGGTGCACGAGCTCGCCGTCCTGACACCGGTCGACGAGTCGGGTCGGTTCTACGACGACTACGGCTGGCTGCACGGGCTCTCGACGACCGAGGCGGCCGACCAGATCATCGGCCGGCTCGGCGAGACCGGCTTCCTCGTCGAAGCGGGGCTGTACACCCATGCGTACCCGCACTGCTGGCGCTGCGACACGCCGTTGATCTTCCGGCTCTCCGACGATTGGTTCATCTCGGTGGATCCGGTTCGGGAGCAGCTGCTCGAAGAGAACGCGAAGGTGGAATGGGTCCCGGAGTACATGGGCAAGCGCATGGACGACTGGCTTCGCAACATGGGCGACTGGAACATCTCGCGGCGCCGCTACTACGGGCTGCCGCTGCCGTTCTATCCCTGCTCGTGCGGCCACCTGACCGTCGTCGGCTCGAAGACGGAGCTGCGGGAGCGCGCGACGGAAGGCTTCGACCAGCTCGAGGAGCTGCGCCGGCCGTGGGTCGACCGCGTGCCGATCCGCTGCGCTGCCTGCGGTGAGACGGTCACCCGGATCCCGGAGGTCGGCGACGTGTGGCTCGATGCAGGCATCGTTCCGTTCGCGACGCTGGGCTGGGAGAACGAGGAATGGGTGACCGAGGGCTACGCGACCGGTGCTGCTCGTGGGCTGACGAAGGCGGACCTGCCCGACCACGAGTACTGGGAGCGGTGGTTCCCCGCCGACTGGGTCTCGGAGATGCGTGAGCAGATCAGGCTCTGGTTCTATTCGCAGTTCTTCATGTCGGTCGTGCTGGTCGGGCGTTCGCCGTACAAGCGCGTGCTCGGTTACGAGAAGATGCTCGACGAGCAGGGACGGGAGATGCACGCCTCGTGGGGGAACACCATCCCGGCCGAGGATGCGTTCGAGCAGATGGGCGCCGATGTGATGCGCTGGCAGTACTGCGCCCAGCCGCCCGACCGGAACCTTCTGTTCGGCTTCGGGCCTGCACACGAGATCAAGCGGAAGCTGCTCACGTTCTGGCACTCGGTCAAGTTCCTCGTCGACTACGGGAACATCGAGGGCTTTGCACCGTCGTGGGACCGGCTCGAGCCGGATGTCGAGCTTCGTCCGCTCGATCGCTGGCTCGTCGAGCGGACGAAGCAGTTCGTCCTCGAGGCGACCGCAGGCTACGAGGCCACGCTCACGGTCGACGTGACGCGTGCGTTCGATGCGTTTGTCGACGACGTCTCCAACTGGTACATCCGCCGTTCGCGGCGGCGTTTCTATTCCTTCGACGAAGCTGCGTTCCGCACTCTCTGGTTCGCCCTGGTGCAATCGCTGCGCGTCGTCGCACCGGTGATGCCGTTCCTCGCCGACCATCTCTGGCGCAACCTCGTCCAGGACGGCCCGGCATCGGTGCATCTCGCGCCGTGGCCGGAGGCCGGAGAGCCCGACCGGTCGCTGCTCGCCGAGATCGCAGAAGTCCGCCGCGTCGTCGAGCTCGGCCGGCAGGCGCGCGCAGCCTCGCAGCTGAAGCACCGGCAGCCGCTACGCCGGCTCATCGTGGCCGGCGCCTCGCTCGCAGGTGGCCATGTCGACGAGATCGCCGAGGAGCTGCGCGTGAAGGAGGTCGAGTTCGGCGACGTCGAGGCGTCAGAGCTGCGCGTGAAGCCGAATCTGCCCGTGCTCGGGCCGAAGCTCGGCTCCGCGCTGCGTGAGGTGCGCGACAGCCTCCAGCGCGGGGAGTTCGAAGAGCTTGCGGACGGCCGCTTCCAGGTCGACGGTCATGTGCTCGAACCGAACGAAGTGCTCGTCGAGCGCGTCGGTCGTGAGGGCTGGGCGGTTGCGAGCGAGGACGGCGTCACCGTCGCTCTCGACACGGAGCTCGACGACGAGCTCCTGCTCGAGGCGAAGCTGCTCGACCGCGTGCACGAGGTGAACGTGCTGCGCAAGCGCTCGGGCCTCGAGATCACCGATCGGATCAACCTCTGGATTCCCGACGACGCGCTGATCGAGCGCTACCGCGACCGGCTCGCGGCGGAGACGCTCGCGGTCACCGTCGAGCTGGGCGAGCTGCGAATCGAGAAAGCCTGAGGCCGAGACCTGAACCTGGTTCCGGCTCCGCCGGTGACGAGGTTCAGCCCTGAGAGTCGGCGAGCGCGAGCTCGCGGCGCAGCTCGGTCGGCAGGCGAAACTCCACGCCCTCGTCGACGAGCCGGTACGGCTCGATCTCCGTGACCCCACGTTGCCGGAACCAGTCGCAGACGCGCTCCACGAGCTTTTCGGGCGCGGAGGCTCCCGAGGTGACGCCGACGACCTCGACGCCGTCGAGCCAGCTCTCGTCGATCTCGGTCTCGTCGTCGATCAGGTGCCCGCCGACGCCGGCAGCGCGTGCGGTCTCGACCAGCCGGTTCGAGTTCGACGAGTTCCGTGAGCCGATCACGAGCAGCAGCCCGATCTCGTTCAGCATCTCCTTCACCGCCCATTGCCGGTTGGACGTGGCGTAACAGATGTCCTCTTTCTTCGGCGCGTAGATCTTCGGGAATCGAGCGCGCAGCGCAGTGATGATCTCGCCGGTCTCGTCGACCGAGAGCGTCGTCTGCGTGACGTACGCGAGCTTCGTCTCGGGCGTGAAGGTGAGCCGCTGGACGTCCTCGACGGATTCGACGAGCACCATCGAGTCCGGCGCCTCGCCCATCGTCCCGACGACCTCCTCGTGTCCCTCGTGTCCGATCAGCACGACGGTGTACCCGTCGGCGGCGTAACGCCTCGCCTGCACGTGCACCTTGGTCACGAGTGGGCACGTGGCGTCGATCGTGTTCAGCCTGCGCGCCTGGGCGTTCGCGTGCACGGTCGGCGCAACTCCATGCGCAGAGAAGACGACGGTCTCGCCCTCGGGCACCTCGGTCTCCTCGTCCACGAACACGGCTCCGCGCGCCTCGAGATCGCGGACGACGTGCAGGTTGTGGACGATCTGCTTACGGACGTAGACGGGAGGCCCGTACAGGTCGAGCGCCTTCTCGACCGTCTCGACGGCGCGCTCGACCCCGGCGCAATAGCCACGGGGAGACGCGAGCAGGACCTTCCGCACCACGGAGCCAGCGTACCGCGGAAGAAGAAAGAGAGGCCCGCTGCTCGGGGGGTCGTCGCAGCGGACCTCTACTGATCGCTCACCACGGCGCATGGCCAGGAACGAGCCGCCGCGGATCGCATTGCCCAGCTCCACTGACGCTAACGGGACCCGCCGGCAGATGAAATAGGCCGAGCGGCCCATCTTTGCAAGCCACACGCATGTCGATCCGGGGGCGTACCATTTGGCGCCCCGGATGGTGGAAGCGCTCTGAGTCAGGCAACAGAAGCAGTTCTCTTCAACGGCGTGCCGTTGCTGCTGCTGGCCGCCGTGTATGGCGCCGTGACCGTCGCGATCCTGCCGACCCTGTGGCGGCAGCGCCGCCAGGCCCATGCGCTCGACTGGGCGGTCGTGCTCGTCTTCCCCGGGATCGCCTTCGCCGCGGGTGTCTTCGGCGTGCTCGCGATCGGTGAGGGCCGTCCGGTCGACGGCCACACCTGGCTCTCGTTCGTGGCGATTCTGGCGGCACTGGCACCCGCCCTGCTGCTCCTCACCCGGTGGCGCGACCGCGCTCTCGTCGTGGGCGGCATCGGCCGCACCCGAGATGCGGAGGCGCGCGTCTCGATCCGCGACCGCGAGCTCGAAGCGGTGGCGGACATCTCGAACGCGCTCGCACGGGCGCGCACGCCGGTCGACGCGGTGCGTCCGCTCGTCCGCAAGGTCACGGCCCTGCTCGGCGTGGGCTTTGCCGGAGTCGTGGTCGTCAGCGACGGGGGAGACGACGCGACCGGTGTCTACGCGGAGCTGAACGGCGTCGCGGCTACATGGTGGGACGGGGTGCAGGTCGACCTTCGCAACGAGCCCTCGGGCATTGCGAGCGCCGTCTTCGATGCGGCGCCCGTCACGGTCTACGACATCGGCAGCTCTTCGCGAATCAGCCCGCGGCTCGCGGCGATGGTCGGCGCGAAGAGTGGTGCGTGGGTTCCGATGCTCGCCGAAGAGCGCGTGATCGGTGTGCTGGTCTTCGCCTCGACCGATATCAAGCGGACGTTCGCGGCAGACGAGCTCGCGGTCCTGCAGGCGCTCGCGTCGGAGGCGGCGCTCGCACTCGAGCGGCTGCGTTCCGAGGCAGCGCTCTCCGACGCCCTGGCGCGGGAACAGATGACGGCTCAGGTTGTCCGGCGGATCCGGGCTCAGCTCGACCCCGGAGCGGTGCTCGACGTCGCGCGAGAGGATCTGGCCCGGGCGCTCGATCTGAGTGCAGTCTCGATTGCGATCGAGGATGGGGCGCAGGTGATCTGTGAGCGTGAGCTCACGCCCGGTGAGCGATTCTTCGTCGACACGGTCGAGCGCGAGGTCGACGCCGCGTTGCACACCGCGGGCCTGTTGGCGGAGAACAGGCGACGGCTCGACCAGCAGGCGGCGCTCCTGCACGCCGCGCAGGTCGTGACCAGCGAGCTCGAGATCGAAGCGGTGCTCGAACGGCTCGTGCAGGAAGTGACGAAGCTCCTCAACGCGGATGCGGCCGACTGCCACCTGGTCGACGCCGAGCGGGGCGTCTTGCGGTGCGCCGCGGTCCACGGGTTCGGTGACGCGCAGCTCCTCGGATCGGAGTTCTCTCCGCCCAACGGCCTTTCCGGCGCGCCGGTCCCGAGCCCTGCCTATGACGGGTTCGCGCGCGCACTCGTCGCGCCGATGGTCTGGGCGGGCGAGACCCGCGGTGTCCTCGGCGTCGGGGTGCGCGACCCGGCGCGCACCTTCTCGGAGGGAGACGTCGAGCTGCTCGAGGCCTTCGCGTCCCTTGCGTCCCTTGCTCTGCGCAACGCCGAGAGCTTCGGCGAACGCTCGCGTCAGGCCCGGGTGCAGCGCGGCTTCTACCGCATCGCCTCGCTGCTCGGAGAGCCGTTGTCGCTCGCGGAGACCTATGACGCGGCTGCGCAGGCTGCCGCCGAGGCGCTGGGGGGCGAGTTCTCAGCCGCGCTCGTCCGCAGCCCGGCCGGGCTCGGCCTTGTCGGCGGCCATGCGCTGCCCGAAGCCGTGCGATCGCTGGACCTGCCGCGCGCGCTCGATGCTGCGGCGCTCGAGGGGCATCTGCTCGCCGCGAGCCGGATCTCGGATGACGAACGGTTCGACGAACGATGGCGCAGCGCTCCGTTCGCGGCACTGCTGGCGATCCCCGTAGGTGGCGAGACGCCGGGGCTCGTGCTCGTTTTCTTCGTCGAAGAACGCGACTTCACCCGCGACGACCTCGAGCTCGCCCACCAGGTGGCGGCCGCAGCCACCGGCGCACTCGACCGGAGCCGCCTCTTCGAGGCCGAGCGCAGCGCGCGTTCGCTCTCCCAGCAGCTGGCCCGCACGGGAAGCCTGCTCGCGACCGAGCTCGACCCGGCGGCCGTGCTCGAGGCCGTGGTCGGCGAGGCCGTGAACCTGCTCGACGCCGACGCTGCGGCACTCGCCGCGCTCGAGGGCGAAGATCTGGTCATCATCGCCTCGTCCGGGAACGGGGCGGAGCGGGCACTCGGCGCGCGCTCGCCGGCGACCGGCTGGGTCGCAGGCGACGTGGCGCAATCCCGGGCGCCGGTCGCCCTCGAGGACACGGCTTCGAACGAAGGGCTGGCCGAGTCGGACGTCTTGCTCTCGCTCGGCCACCGCGCCTATCTCGGAGTGCCGCTCACGGGGCGAGAGGGTGCTCTGGTCGGAGTCCTCTCGGTCTACTCCCTGCAACCGCGGCTCTGGCGCGAGGACGAGACTCAGGCGCTTGCAGCGCTCGGCGCGAACGGATCCATCGCGCTGTCGAACGCCGAGCTCTACCAGCATGTCGCGGTCGAACGCGAGCAGAGCGTCGCGATCCTCGCGAATATCGCCGACGGCATCGTTGCCGTCGATCGCGAGGGGAACGTCGTCCTCTGGAACCGCGCAGCCGAGGAGATCACGGGCGTGCCTGCGGCAGAGGCGGTCGGCCGCGCCCCGGCCCAGGTGCTGCAACGGGACCTCCGGTCGGAGCACGCCGGCACGAGCCGCGAGCTCGCAATCATGAACGGCGACCGTGAGGTGTGGCTGTCGCTGTCGGAGGCCGTGATGCGCGATCCCACGGGAGCCGTTGCCGGCCGGATCTTCGCGTTTCGCGACATCTCGTCCGAACACGTGGTGGAGCAGATGCAGTCGGACTTCGTCTCGACTGCTTCCCTCGAGTTGCGGGCCCCTCTGACGACGATCTACGGGTTCGCCCAGACGTTGCTGCGGGAGGACATCACCTTCGAGGAGGCAGAGCGGCGCACCTTCATCGAGTTCATCTCGAGCGAGGCAAAGCGGCTGACGGCGATCGTCGATGCGCTGCTCGACGTGGCAAGGCTCGACGCGGGCGAGCTCGACGTTTCGCTCGTCGCCACCGACGTCAGGTCGGTGGTGACGGACGTCGTGGCTGCGGCAGGGTCAGCGGCGAACGGCCACCGGGTGGTCGCCGAGGTCGGGCCCGAGCCGGTTGCGGCGCACGCGGACCCGGGCAAGCTTCGGCAGGTGCTCGACCAGCTCGTTTCGAACGCGGTCAAGTACTCGCCCCGCGGCGGCGTCGTCAGCGTGTCGGTGCAACGGCACGACGATGCAGTCGAGGTCGCGGTCGCAGACGAGGGCGTCGGCATTCCCGTGTCCGAACGCGAACGGATCTTCGCGAAGTTCTACAAGGCGGGCGGTGGCCAGGGCACCGGCCTCGGCCTCTTCATCGCGCAGGGGCTCGTGCGCGAGATGGGCGGCCGGATCCGAGTCGATTCGGAGGAAGGGCGCGGGTCGACCTTCGCCTTCGAGCTCCCGGTCGCGAACGAAGAAGCGGTGTGAGTTTTGCGGAAAGAGGGATAACGAGCGGAATGCCAACGCGCGTGCTGGTGATCGACGACGAGTCGCCGATCCGGCTCCTCTGCCGGATCAACCTCGAAGCCGAAGGGATGGAGGTATTGGAAGCCGCCGACGGCCTGAGCGGCCTGGACGTCGCGCGGCTCGAGCGCCCCGACGTGATCCTGCTCGACGTGATGATGCCCGGGCTCGACGGCTGGCGGGTTGCCGAGGAGCTCCTCGACGACGACCGCACCGAAGAGATCCCGATCGTCTTCCTCACTGCGCGCGCCGAGCTGCGGGACCGTGCACGCGGCATCGACCTCGGCGGTGTCGACTACGTCACCAAGCCGTTCAACCCGGTCGAGCTCGCGCCGCTCGTCCGTGACCTGCTCGTACGCGTCGAGCGCGGTGAGCGGGACGAGTTGCGCCGCGAGAAGCTGTCCGAGCTGCGGCTGCAGCTCGACCGCGAATAGCTAGCGCGCCGTCTGAGCAAGCAGGATCGCGGCCAGGACGACCGTCGCACCGGCGAGCTGGACGCTGCCGAGCCCCTCCGAGAGCCACGCCCACCCGACGAGGGCGCCGACGACGGGCTCGAGCATGGCGACGATCCCGACGGACGTCGCGCTCAGATGACGGAGCGCGCTGACGAGCAGGAAGAACGGCGCGATCGTTCCGAACGCGATCATCCAGCCTGCGAGCAGCCAGACCGGCAGGTGCTGGGCGTGCAGGTTCCCGCCGAGCGAGGTGCTCTCGGTCAGCCGGTGGACCGGAAACGACCACCACGGCGCCAGCACCGCCCAGAAGACCGATGCGAACAGGAAGCCCCAGGCGAGCAGCGAGACGGGGTCGCGGTCACCGACCGACGTGCTCGGCGAGCAGGACGTAGAGCGCGTACGCGAACGCGCCGCCGAGCGCGAACATCATGCCGGCAGTCGAGAGCGATGTCCCGCCGCCGAACACGTTCACGATCAAGCCGAGGCCCATCAACGCGAGCGCGAGGGCGATCCAGATCCGCCGCCGCACGTGGTCGTGGTAGGCGAAGCGCGCCCAGAGCGCGACGAGGAGCGGCGCGAGGTACTCGATCAGCAGGGCGACGCCGATCGCGAGCCGGTGAATGGCGAGGAAGTAGAACCACTGGACGAACGCGAGGCCGCAGATCCCGAACGTCGCGACGTACGGGCAGCTCGCGGCGTGTCAGGCGCAGCCGCCCGGGCGCAGTCAGCGCGCAGGATCGCCACGAGCCCGACGGCGGCGCCGAGCGAGCGCACCTGGGCGAGCCGCTCCGACGAGAGCCCGGTCGTGAGGATCGTCTTCGAGACGGCGCCGTTGATCGCCCCAGAGCACCGCCGCGACCGCCGCCATCAGATAGCCGAGCCGCGGACGCCGGTGGCGCGCCGGCTGCGACGGGAAACGGGGCCTCGCTCACGAATTCGAAGCTACCCGCACGACGCGCCTACACTGCGCGGCGACGGGACGTAGCTCAGCCTGGTCAGAGCGCCGCCTTTGGGAGGCGGAAGCCGTCGGTTCGAATCCGACCGTCCCGATCAAAGCCGGGGAAACGATGTTTCCCCGGACATCGGCGACGTGCGCTAGAGCTGCCAGTCGCCGTTGCGGAGGAGCGGGACGGCTTCGCCGTCGCTCGGTGACGCCGTCGACTTCGAGGTCGTCGGAGCCGATCATGAAGTCGGTGTGGATCGACGACTGGTTCACGCCCCGTTCGTGCCGTTCTTCCGGGGACGCGCTCCGCTGCCCACGGCAGCGCCTGCACGATCGATGCGCCGAAGGCGATGTGCGACGACGCGTTCTCGTCGAAGAGCGTGTCGTAGAAGACGAGCCCCGTCTTGCGAACGGCGGAATGGCCGTCGACGAGCGCCACCTCGCCGAGCCGGGCCGCGCCGTCGTCGGTGGCGATGTGCGTGCGGATCACGTCTTCGCCCGTCTCGGCACGCACCTCGACCGCGCGGCCGCCGACGAAGCGCACCTCGAGGCCCCGCACGATGTTCCCCTGGATCTGGAGCGGCAGCGTCGAGCGGACCGTGCCCTCGACGCGACGGGCGTCGGGAGTCGTGAAGACCTCTTCCGTCGGCATGTTCGCGACATGCTCGATCCCGTTCGACGTCGTCGAGCGCCGCCTGCCAGTCGCCGTCGGGGTGCAGCCCGATCGTCAGGTCGGTGCCGGGGCCGCGATAGCGGAGCTGCGTCGAAACGGCGCTCGTTCAGCGCTGCAGCGCGCTGCTGGAGGTGGGCGATGTGCTCGCGCCAGGCGGCGACGGGATCGGGCTCGTCGAGCCGCACCGCCTGTCCGACGGCGCTCCAGAGCCGCTCGACGTCGGGCTCGCCGAAGACCGTGCGCGCCCAGCCTTCGTTGGGATAGGCGACGATCGTCCAGTTGCAGAGCCCGTCGGTCAGCTTGAGGGACTCCTCGGCGAGGGCGTGCATGCGGGCCTTGCCGACGCGCGCGCCGTCGAGATCGGCGAACAGCTCCGGCTCGGGGTTGCCGGTGATCGAGCAGAGCGCTCCGCCGATCTCGCCCAGCTCGCGCAGCCGCTCGACGAGCCACGGCGGCGAGTAGTCGAGCAGGTCCTCGCCGGCCAGTTCGATGTGCGCGCGTCGCACGTGCTGGTCGGTGTAGAGCACGTCGACGTATTTCGCTCCGGCGTTGTACGCCTCGCGCGTGATCGCGCGGGCGAGCGGCGCATGCTCGATCAACGCGTTGATCCCGAGGATCTGGCCCGGTTGAAGGTTGAGCCCGACCTGAACGACAAGGCGCGCATAGCTCTCGAGACGCTGGTCGGCTCCGGGCACGGCGGGGAACTGTAGCTACCTGGCCGAGCAGGCCCGTAGACTGACGCGCCGTGAAGCGGATGATCGTTTTGACGGCCGTACTTGCGCGCTGGCGGCAGGTTGCGGGGCGAGTTCTTCGCACATCTATTCGCTCGGCAAGACGAGCGCCTGCCTTCAGAACAAGCCCGTGCGGCTCGGCGGCCCGCTCGACTTCGTCGCGAGCACCGCCACCGGCGGTGCGGTGAAGATCCATACGCAGTGACAACTTCTTGACCCTCGTCTTCGGGAAGACGGTCGACGATGCGCAACAACATCGCCGACGCCTACCGCCGGTTCGCCGCGCAGAACGTGGGCATCAACGATGTCCTCGTTCAGAACCAGAACGCGGTCATGCTCTGGCACACCCATTGGAGCCAGCCCGACCTCGACCTCATCACCGGCTGTCTCAAATAGCGCCCTCCTCGGCGAGGAAGCGGCGAAACCAGTAGAGGAAGACGACGAAGAGGACGACCGCCTGTTCGGCCACCATCGTCACGCCGGCGATCTGCTGATCGGTGATCGGCGACAGCCCCCACAGCGCGCGGCGCATGCACGTAGAAGGCGTAGGCGGGCTTCGGCACGAGCGCCAGGAGGAGGCCGAGCGGAGCCGCGAGCACGAACGCCGCGAAGGCGTAGGCCGCGCGCGTGCCGGAGGGCGAGCCGTCGCGGGACGTCCTGCACGAGCGGCCACCAGAAGAGGATCCCGGTCGCGAAGTAGCAGCCGTGCTCGACGTGGATCAGCCACTCCTGGTGGCGTAGCGCCGCGTCGTAGACCGGTGGCGCATGCCAGAAGAAGTAGTTCCCGATCCAGACCGGCAGCGCGAACGCCGGGTGCGTGGCAAGCCGCCACCACCGCAGCCGGGCGAGGCGCTCGGCCATCGGCCGCGAAGCGCCGAGCACGGCGAGGAGCGGCGCCCATTCCGCGAGGATCACGTTCTGCAGCAGGTGCGCAGTGAGCAGGTAGTGCAGCCCCAGATGATGGATCGGCGACCAGAACGCGATCGCGAGCAGCACCATGGAGCCCGCGAAGCAGGCGATACGCCAGCCGCGGCGCACCGAGCCGCCCGACGGCGAACAGGTAGAGCAGCGAAAGCACGGGCACGACCACGGTGGTGTCGACGTCCGCCTGCCACGCGTACGGAGAATGCGTGTGAGCGAGCAGCACGCTGGCTAACCTAGAGGGCGCACGCGGGTGTAGCTCAATGGTAGAGCTCCAGCCTTCCAAGCTGATTACGCGGGTTCGATTCCCGCCACCCGCTTCTTCGAGTACTCGGCGCGCTCGAGCCCCTGCGAGCGTGAGCTCGTCGGCTAGCGCAGCTGGTCGGCGAACGGCTCGAGCTCGTGCGCGTGCAGGCCGATCTCGCCGGCCTCGAGCGCGGCCTTCACTTCGCGCGCGAGCGCGAGCGCCTCGCGCGCCTGGCCCGGCTCGAGGACCGTCGACACCGAAGCGATCACCGCGCCACCCTCGTGCAACTGCAGGTCGACGGTTGTCAGGGTCGACTTGTCGTTGATGTAGGGATCGTCGGGGATCCCGACCCAGATCATGACGCCGCCACCCTTCGGCAGCGTGGCGTGCTCGGTCACCGGTGCGGAGCGCAGGCTCATGTTGCGCACCGTACCAACGTCCGATTGGCCGAGGATCCTTAGGCGATGATGCAGGAGCGCGTGATCGAGCTTCGCCCTCGCACCATCCTCCGGGTGGTGTTCATCGTTCTGGCGGTCGCGGTCACACTCGAGGTGGTCTGGATCGCGCGCCACATCCTGGCGTGGGTGGTGATCGCGCTCTTTCTCGCGCTTGCGCTCGAATCCGCTCGTCGGGTTGATCGAGCGCCGCGGCCACGTCCCGCGCGCGACGGCGATCGTGATCTCGTACGTCGCGGTGCTGATCGTCGTTGCAGCCGTCGGTGCGACCTTCGTGCCAAAACTGATCGACGAGGTCAATGGGTTCGCACAGGCGACCCCGGGCTATGTCAACGACCTGACGCATGGCCGCGGCCGGCTCGGGTTCCTGGAGCGGAAGTATCACGTCGTCGAGAAGGTGCGCGAGCAGGTCAAGAACGGCGGTGCGAAGAAGGCGCTCGGGCTTTCGGGTGCCGCGGTCGCCGTGACGAAGAGCATCATCACGGTCATCGCTGCGACCGTGACGATCGTCTTCCTGACGTTCTTCATGCTGCTCGAAGGCAAGGGCTGGGTCGAGCGCGCCTACCTGCTCTTTCCCGAGGAGTCGCAACCTCGCTGGCGACGGGTCGGGGAGGACATCTCGAAGACGGTCGGCGGCTACATCACCGGCAACATCCTGATCAGCCTGATCGCCGGCGCCTCCATGACGATCGTGCTGCTCATCATGGGCGTCCCGTACGCCGTCGCGCTCGGTCTGCTCGTCGCGTTCCTCGATCTGATCCCGCTCGCCGGGGCGACGATCGCCGGCATCATCGTTGCGATCGTCGCGTTCCTGCACTCCGTTCCAGCCGGCATCGTCGCCGTGGTCTTCGTGATCGTCTACCAGCAGCTCGAGAACCATTTTCTCCAGCCGGTGATCTACGGCCGCACCGTCCAGCTCTCACCGCTCGTCGTCCTCATCTCGGTGCTCATCGGCGCGGAGCTCGCGGGCATCCTCGGTGCTCTCGCAGCGATTCCCGTCGCAGGCACGTTGCAGGTGATCGTGCGCGACCAGCTTGCGACGCGGCGCGGGCTCGTCCCCGAGAGTGGGCCTCCGTAGGTTCCGGGTTGCGCCGCGGGAGCTGCGACGAGATAGTCGGCGGGTGGTGAAGCGAAGCGCCGTCGCGGTCACGCTCGCACTGCTGTGCGGAGCCGTGGCGGCGCCGTCGGCGGTCACCGCTCGCCGAGTAGCGCTGACGTCTCTCGAAGCGGGCGTCCTCGTCCGTGTGAACGAGATCAGGGCGCAGCACCGGCTTGTCCCCTTGAAATTGAGCGCCCGCCTCACGGAAGCCGCGACGGAGCATTCGGAGCAGATGGCCGTGGACGGCTTCTTCGACCACGCTTCGGCCGACGGCACGGCGTTCTGGAAGCGCATCGGCCACTGGTACGCGCCGGGCGGCCGCGGCATCTGGTCGGTCGGCGAGAACCTGCTCTGGTCGTCGCCGCGGGTCGGTCCGGGCGCTGCGCTCCGGGTCTGGATGGCCTCGCCCGAGCATCGCGCGAACATCCTCGACCCGCGGTGGCGTGAGATCGGCGTCTCGTCGGTGCACGTTGCCAGAGCGCCCGGCTTCTTCGGCGGGCGCGAGGTGACGATCATCACCACGGACTTCGGCGTCCGTCACTAGCGGGGCACGGCGGTACGCTCAGGGGGCGCGCCCGTAGCTCAGTGGAAGAGCGGCGGCCTTCTAAGCCGTTGGTCGGAGGTTCGAATCCTCCCGGGCGCATACCTTTGACAGAGCCGGTCCGTGAGGGCCGGCGTGGAGCCATTTCACGAGGCCGCGCCTGACAGGGCGGGCGGCCGCCACGGCTCGTGCTCGTGCGCGAGCCAGACCAGCTCGGGCTCGAGCGCGCGCACCCGCAGCTGGCCCTCGGTGCTCGGCTCGTCGAGCTCGACGAAGCGAACGGCCACGTCGCCGCCGACGACCACCGGACGCCCGGCGGTCTCGACGACGACGACCTGCAGGCCGCGCGAGTGACCCGGCGCCGGGACGAGGCGGAGCCCGGGCAGCAGCTCGAGTTCGCCGTCGACCGGTTCGTAGCGCACACCGGGCGCCTCGACCCACTCGCGGATCGTGTAGTCGTCCGCGCGGGCGTCCTCGAGCTCCTGCCGCTGAACGTAAATCGGCCGTCCGGCGAAGAGGTTGTTGCCGCCGCAGTGGTCGAAGTGGAGGTGAGTGTTGACGACGACGTCGATCCCGGCGAGGTCGAAGGCCTGGTCGCTCAACGGGAAAAGATTGGGGTCCATGTCGGCCACGGCCGGGTGCAGCTCCGTCATGCCGGTGTCGACCAGCACGCGGGCTTCGGGATGTTCGATCACGTGGACGTAGACCGGCCAGCGCTCGCCTTCGACGAGCAACTCGGCCACGAGCAGCGGCGTGATCGTGGCTCGCGGCGGCACTCGCCCATCTTGCCGGACGCCGCTACAGCGACGAGTGGTCGAACCAGACGATCACCAGGACGAAGAACACGAAGAGCGTCAGGACGAGTGAGCCGACGATCAGCCCGATCCAGGCCTTTGTGCTCCGATAGCCCAGCTCGCGCCGGCTTCGAACGGCAAAGACGATCGCGAGCACGGCGCCAACCGGGCCGAGCAGGAACAGCACACTCGCCGCGAAGATGACCGAGAGGGTGCCGTTTCGATCTGCAGGCTTGGTCTGGCCCAAGCCACGAGTCTCGCCTACCGACCGGGGGACTCACGCCCACCACGGAGCGAGTCGTTGGGCGGGGCGCCGCTAGGATGATCGGCGCACGGTGGCGGTAGCTCAGTTGGTAGAGCCCCGGGTTGTGGTCCCGGTGGTCGCGGGTTCGAGTCCCGTTCGCCACCCTCGCGCAAGGTCGCTCCGTCGGCGGCTTGCGATGCTCATGCCTACCGGTCTGGCCACTCGCGGTAGTCGATGACGCCGTATGCGTCATCGAAGAACTCCTGGCTCGCGGCTCTGTCCGGTACGACCTCGTCAGCGGTCTCGCGAATGCCGAGCCGGCGACGAAGCCGCTGTAGCAAGCTCATTCGCAGATGGAAACAAAGAGAGGGGGCGGCGCGCTCGCCGCTCGAGACCACAGCCAGAGGAGGCAGCCATGCAGACGGACGGTGGCGGCGCCAGGTCCGAAAGCCAACCAGCAGGAAATGACGCAGGCTCGCGGTCGATGATCATCACCACGACGGAGAACATCCCGGAGGCGCGGGTGGTGAAGACCCTTGGCCAGGTCTTCGGCCTCACTGTTCGTTCTCGCAGTCTTGGCGGAAACATCGCCGCTTTCCTGAAAGGCCTCGTCGGGGGCGAGATCCGCTCCTACGTCAAGTTGAACGAGGACGCCCGGCGGCAGGCGATCGACCGCATGGTGCAGAACGCGGCCGCGATGGGAGCCAACGCCGTGACGATGATGCGCTTCGACTCAACCGAGATGGGAGCGAGTAAGAGCGAGATCGTCGCCTATGGCACGGCGCGGTTGGTCGAGTGGTCACCACCCGACCCTGGGAGGCAGACGTCATGAGCGTCGCCGTTTGGGTCGTCCTTGCGGTCGTTGTCGCTCTGGGGGTCGTGGTGGCCGCGTTCGGGTGGGATCGCTACCGAAACAACGGGCAGGCCCCGAAAGAGTCCTCTCGACCGACAGGGGAGGTCTTCATCGACCCTGCCTCGGGCAGATCGATGCGCGTCTGGTACGACCCATCGACCGGCGAGCGGGAGTACCGGCCCGACTGAGAAGCGCCCGACAGGGTTTCGTGCAGGCTCACCGGTTCCTTCGATCTGCCAGGGCGCGCCGGATCTGCACGATGAAGAATCCGAGGTAGAAGGGCGCGGCGACGAAGAAAAACCAGGCCGACCCATGCGGGTGCCGTGCCTCCCTGACGAGGACGAAGATCCAGAGGGCGATCGCGAAGCCTGCGAACAGCAGCCGACGGCCAGGTGTCGCACGCTGCCACCAACCGCCCACGCGGATGAGTATGGACGTAGGGTCGTGTCGATGAGCGTGGCCACACGTGCAACCGGGCGTTGCCTCTGTGGTGCGGTGCGCTTTGACCTGCAGGGGCCGCTCCGTGACGTGTTGCTCTGTCACTGCGTCGAATGCAGACGCTGGAGCGGGCACGTCTTCGCAGCCACGGCTGTTCGGCGGGAGCATCTGGTGCTGCGCCAGAGCAGCGCCTTGCGCTGGATCGCGAGTCCCGAGAGCGAGAGTGAGGCCCGTCGCGGCTTCTGCGCCGAGTGTGGATCGAGCCTGTTCTGGGACGCTCCAGCGAGGGACACGGTCAGCGTTGCAGCCGGAGCGCTCGACGAGCCTACTCGGCTGCGCGTGCTCGGACACGTCTATGTCGGGCAGGCAGGTGACTACTACGAGCTCCCCGAGGACGGCCTCCCGCGCAGCGAGGGCCTCGTTTGAGAGCACGGGGCCGGCTCGGTCGAGCGAGCTCCCGGGGGGTTACTGGCCGAGGCTGAGCCGCCACTCGCTGCGAGGGAGAACCGCGAAGACCTCGCCGTCGGCAGGCTGACGTCCGAGCACGTCCACCACCGCTTGGGCGCGCGACTTGCGGGCCGGCAACCCGGGACGTCGATCAACGTCTCCGAGCAGCCGCCACTCGTCATCACCCAGCTGCTGGAGGACGACGTATCCGCCGAGTCCCGCCTTCATCCTTCGATCCTAGAGCGCCGAGGGGCTCAACACGTTCCGGCGGCGGGCGTTCCGCCCGGGCCGTGAAGAGCTGCCGCTACGCCGTCCACCACGCTCTCGATGCAGTACTCGGCCCCGGAGCCGGTGATCGAGACGGTGGGACTGAGACCGGCGTCGAGCATGCGGATCGCATCCGCGGTTGCTCCCTGATAACTGCCGTGGGCGTCGAAGTACGACTGCATCGAGACGGCAGCTTCGCTCGCGTTCGACTCGGCGACCTGCAGGGCCGCCGCGCTGGGAGTGCTCGTGACCACCTGTACGACGGCGTTCGAGCCGCCACAGCCGGAGACGAGGACGGCCGCCGCGCAAGCCACGAGGATCAACGCGCGCACCACCAGACAGTGCCACCGGGACGGCAAATCGTCCATCCCCGAAGCGGGCTAGGCTGACCGAGTCCGTTCTCCGACCTCAACTCGATCAGAGGAGCCGCTCGTGGTTGTGAACGTCATCCTGGTGATTCTGTTGCTCGCGTTGGTGGGCCTCGGAGGGTGGTTTGTCATTCGGGCGCTCGGCAGCCGTCGCCGCTAGAGAGCCCCGCGCAGCTCAGGTGAGCCCCGTTCGCCGCCCTCGCTAGGCTTCAGGAGCTCGGCCCCGTAGCTCAGAGGACAGAGCGGGAGCCTTCGAAGCTCCGTGCGGTGGTTCGATTCCACCCGGGGCCGCTACCAGTCAGGTCATCCGCCGCAGGCCGTGCCCGTCGGCGCGCGCGTTACGCTGTCTTGCGACCACGCGGGTGTGGCGGAACTGGCAGACGCGCCGGGTTTAGGTCCCGGTGGGCTTCGGCTCTTGGAGGTTCGACTCCTCTCGCCCGCACTCTCCGCGCTACGGCAGGAACTGCAGGAGCTCGTCCAGTGCGAGCCGTTCCTTCGGCGGAGGCTCACTCACGGCGGGACCGAGGTGGACGAGCGCCACGACGCGTTCGTCGGCGGCGAGCCCCACCGCCGCGCGGACGGGCTCTTCGGTGAAACACGCGGGAGTGCGCCAATAGGAGGCCAGCCCGCGGTTCGTCGCGCCGAGCAGGACCGCATAGACGGCGCAGGCCGTGGCGTGCAGGTCTTCCTCGTCGACATGCGGGTCGCCGGAGAGGCGCGCTGTCGCGAGCACGAGCGTCGGCGCCC
Source organism: uncultured Thermoleophilia bacterium (assembly GCA_963703445.1). Lineage (GTDB taxonomy): Bacteria > Actinomycetota > Thermoleophilia > Gaiellales > Gaiellaceae > PALSA-600. The sequence goes on from CAVPEK010000008.1 coordinate 350,518, forward strand.
GCCGGAGCTTCATGGCCTCTTTCTGACCGGCGAGCTCGTCGATTCGAGCTCGGATCGCAGGCCCGAGGACGCGGAACCGCCACGGTTGGGTCAGCTTGTGGTTCGGCGCGAAGCGCGCGAGGTCGATGAGCTCACGGAGCGTCTCATCGTCGACCGGCAGCGATCCGTACTGCTTATGCGTCCTGCGGGCCTTGATCGCTGCCTCGGCGTCCACTGCCTCTGACGGTACAGGTCTGGTTCAATGGCGCCAGATGGCCGCCCAAGTCGAGGAGCTTCCGGAGAACAAGGTCAAGCTGACCGTCGACGTCTCGGCTCACGATGTGCACCACGCCGTCGAGCATGCTGCGACGGATCTCGCGGCCAGCGTCCGCATTCCGGGCTTCCGGAAGGGCAAGGTGCCGATGCCGCTCCTCGTTCAGCGCGTCGGCAGGGAGCGGATCTACGCGGAGGCGGTCGACAGTCACATCGGCGGCTGGTTCTGGAGCGCTGCGGCGCGCGCCCGCGTCAACCCGATCGCGCAGCCCGAGTACCACTACGACCTCCCGACGTCGGACAGCGAGGACTGGAGTTTCTCGGCCACCGTCGAGGTGCAGCCGAAGCCCGAGCCGGCGGACTGGACGACCCTCGAGGTGCCGAAGGTCGAGGCTGCGGTCCCGGAGGAGGCGGTGCAGGCGGAGCTCGAGACGCTTCAGCGGATCGCGGCCGAGATCGTTCCCGTCGAAGGCCGCGCGGCGCAGGAGGGCGACACCGCGGTGATCGACCTCGTGTCCGAGGACGGCACGTCGCAGCGCGACTACGTCGTCGAGCTCGGCTCGGAGCGGCTGGTCGAGGAGGTCGAGAACGGGATCCGGGGCCTCTCCGCCGGCGAGAGCCGCGAGATCGCCTACGAGCTGGCCGATGGGACGTCACGCAACGCCACGGTCACCCTGAAGGAGCTGAAGGAGCGCGTTCTGCCGCCGCTCGACGACGATTTGGCCAAGGCGTCCTCGGAGTTCGACACGCTTGCGGAGTTGCGCGCGGACATCGAAGGCCGGCTTCGCGCACAGATCGACGACGAGATCGAGGGGATCTTCCGGGCGGCCGCAATCGATGAGCTCGTGCGCGCATCGAACTTCACCGCTGCAGGCCCGCTCGTCGAGGCTCGTACCCGCGAGCTCCTCAACGGCCTCGGACGCAGCTTGCAGGAGCGCGGCATCGACGCGAACACCTATCTGCAGCTCACGGGCCAGACACCCGAGCTGCTCGAGCAGCGTCTGCGTGCAGAGGCGTCACTTTCGGTCTCACGTGAGCTCGTGCTCGAGGCGGTGGCAGACCAGCTCGGCATCCAGGTGAGCGACGACGACATCCGCGAGGAGCTGCGCTCTGCCGGTGAGAGCGACGAGGACATCGAGGCTTTCGTCGCCGAGGGCGGCGCAGACCGCGTTCGCGACGACATTCGTATGAAGAAAGCGCTCGACCGCATTGCGGCCGACGTGAAGCCGATCGCGCCGGAACTCCACGAGGCGCGTGAATCGATTTGGACGCCGGAGAAGGACGAACCGGCTGAACCAGCGAAACTGTGGACCCCCGGCAGCAAGGAGCAGAGCTAATGAGCCCGCTAGTCCCAATGGTCGTCGAGCAAACGTCGCGAGGCGAGCGCGCCTTCGACATCTACTCGCGCCTGCTCGCAGAGCGCATCGTCTTCCTGGGGACCCCCGTCGACGACCAGATCGCAAACCTGATCATCGCTCAGTTGCTGCATCTGGAATCAGAGGATCCCGACAAGGACATCTTCCTCTACATCAACTCTCCGGGCGGCTCGGTCTACTCCGGTCTGGCGATCTACGACACCATGCAGTTCATCAAGCCGGACGTCCAGACGATCTGCGTCGGCATCGCCATGAGCATGGGCTCGCTGCTGCTGGCGGGCGGCGCGAAAGGGAAGCGCATGTCGCTGCCGAACTCACGGATCCTGATCCATCAGGTGTCCGGCGGGTTCCAGGGCCAGGGCACCGACATCGAGATTCAGGCCCGTGAGGTGATCGGCCTCAAGCGGCGCCTGGAGGAGATTTACACCGAGCACACTGGCAAGACCCAGGAGGAGATTTCACGCGATATGGAGAGAGACTTCTTCCTGAGCCCCACCGAAGCTGTGGATTACGGGATCATCGACTCCGTGATCACACACCGCGACACAGTCCGCAACGAGGCCGCTGCTTAATACGACCGCACTAGCCGTACAGGCGAATTCGGGGTAAAAGGAGAGACGGGATGGCGCGCGCGAGTGAAGGAAACGAGCAGCTTCTCTGCAGCTTCTGCGGCAAGTCGCAGCGGCAGGTCAAGAAGCTCATCGCCGGTCCCGGCGTCTATATCTGCGACGAATGCATCGATCTCTGCAACGAGATCATCGACGAGGAGCTCACCACCCCGACCTCCCTCGACCTCGAGAACCTGCCCCGGCCGAAGGAGATCTACAGCTCGCTGAACGAATATGTCGTCTCGCAGGAAGAGGCGAAGCGCACCCTGTCGGTCGCGGTCTACAACCACTACAAGCGCGTCCAGATGGGGGTCGAGGACGGCGAGGTCGAGCTGCAGAAGTCGAACATCCTGCTGCTCGGGCCGACCGGTTGCGGCAAGACGCACCTGGCCCAGACGCTCGCGCGGATCCTGAACGTCCCGTTCGCGATCGCCGACGCGACGGCGCTCACCGAGGCCGGCTACGTCGGTGAGGACGTCGAGAACATTCTCCTCAAGCTGATCCAGGCCGCCGACTTCGACATCAAGAAGGCGGAGACGGGGATCATCTACATCGACGAGGTCGACAAGATTGCGCGCAAGGCGGACAATCCGTCGATCACGCGCGACGTGTCGGGCGAGGGCGTCCAGCAGGCGCTGCTGAAGATCCTGGAGGGGACCGTCGCCTCGGTGCCGCCCCAGGGCGGTCGCAAACATCCGCACCAGGAGTTCCTGTCGATCGACACGACGAACATCCTCTTCATCTGCGGCGGCGCGTTCGCCGGCCTCGACAAGATCATCGCGAAGCGAGTCGGCAAGAACGCGGTCGGCTTCGGGCGCGACATCTCGTCGAAGCGCGACTCCGCCAGTGCGGAGCTGCTCGCCGAGGTCATGCCCGAGGATCTCCTGAACTTCGGCCTCATCCCGGAGTTCATCGGTCGCCTGCCGGTGCTCAGCGCGGTGCATCAGCTCAAGCGCGAGGACCTCGTGCAGATCCTCACCGAGCCGAAGAACGCGCTCACGCGTCAGTACCAGCGTTTCTTCAACTACGACTCGATCGATCTCGTCTTCACCGACGACGCGCTGTGGTCGATCGCGGACAAGGCGCTCGATCGTGAGACCGGGGCCCGAGGCCTCCGGTCGATCATCGAGAACGCCTTGCTCGACGTGATGTTCGAGCTGCCGTCCCGCAAGGACGTCTCGAAGTGCGTGATCACCAAGGAGACGATCGAGAAGGGCCTCAAGCCGACGCTCGTGACGAGCGCCGGAGCCGACGCGGTCGAGCCGGACGAGCTCGCCGAGGAGTCGGCGTAGCCGCCGGCGGCCTGCGCTCGGAAGCGATCAGGTGAAGGTCGGCGACGTCTTCGGTCCCTCGAGCTGGATCGAGATTCCGCAGCAGAAGATCGACGCGTTCGCAGAGGCGACGGGTGACCATCAGTGGATCCACGTCGACCCCGAGCGCGCGAAGGAAGGACCGTTCGGGACCACCATTGGACACGGCTACCTGACGCTGTCGTTGCTTCCGGTGATGTCTTCCGAGGTGGTGCCGCGCGGAGGCCGCATGGGCATCAACTACGGCCTCAACCGGGTCCGCTTCCCGTCTCCCGTGCCGGTCGGATCGCGCCTTCGCGGCTCGTTCGAGATCACGAAGGTCGAGGAGATCGAAGGCGGCGCCCAGGTGACGATGACGGCAACCGTCGAACGTGAGGGCGGCGAGAAGCCAGTCTGCGTCGCGGAAGCTCGTGTTCCGCAACTACGACTGAGCGTTCGCATCCCGGTGACCGACGTACTGTCGCGGGAGGCGCTCGGGTTCGTCGACCGGCTGCATCGTGAGCTGAACCCGGAGCGTGAGCGTCTGCTGGCTGTGCGCAAGTCGCGGCGCGGGACGGAGCTCCGGTTCGTGCAGGCACCGGAGGAGTTTGCGGTTGCCCCGGCGCCCGCCGACCTGCGGGACCGGCGGGTCGAGATCACTGGGCCGGTGGAGCGGAAGATGATGATCAATGCGCTGAACTCGGGCGCGAGAGTGTTCATGGCGGACTTCGAGGATGCGAACTCGCCGACCTGGGACAACGTGCGCGATGGGCAGCGCAACGTTCACGACGCAGTGCGGCGAACGATCGAGCTCGAGACCGGTGAGAAGAGCTACCGCCTGAACGAGCAGACGGCGACGTTGCTGATCCGCCCGCGCGGCTGGCATCTGCTCGAGCGCCATCACGACGTCGACGGTGCCCCCGTCTCCGCGTCGTTGTTCGATTTCGGGCTGGTGGTGTTCAACAACGCGCGTGAGCAGCTCGAGCGTGGAACCGGCCCGTACTTCTATCTGCCGAAGCTCGAATCGCACGAGGAGGCAAGGCTGTGGGCGCGGGCGTTCGAAGTGGCGGAGGCTGAGCTCGGTCTGCCGCACGGCTCGATCAAATGCACCGTCTTGATCGAGACGATCCTGGCGGCGTTCGAGATGGACGCGATCCTCTACGAGCTGCGCGACCACTCGTGCGCGCTGAACGCGGGCCGCTGGGACTACATCTTCAGCTGCATCAAGAAGCTCGGTGCTGTGCTGCCCGACCGTGCGCAGGTGACGATGACGGTGCCGTTCATGCGCGCGTACTCGGAGCTGCTGGTCAAGACCTGTCATGAGCGCGAGGCGCATGCGATCGGCGGCATGGCGGCCTTCATCCCGTCGCGGCGCGACGCGGAGGTGAACGCGGTCGCGCTCGCGAAGGTGAGCGAGGACAAGCGGCGCGAGGCGGCAGCCGGCTTCGACGGCACCTGGGTCGCGCACCCCGACCTCGTGCCCGTCGCCCTGGCCGAGTTCGACGCCGTGCTCGGCGAGCGTCCCAACCAGGTCGAGCGCAAGCGTGACGATGTTCAGGTCAGCGAGCAGCAACTGGTCGACTTCGAGATCCCCGGCGGGGAGATCACCGACGAGGGCCTGCGGGTGAACGTCAGCGTCGGCGTCCGCTACCTCGACGCGTGGCTGCAAGGCGTCGGCGCGGCGGCGATCGACAACCTGATGGAAGACGCCGCGACCGCAGAGATCTCCCGCGCCCAGGTCTGGTCGTGGGTCCAGGCGGGCCGCTTCGACGAAACGCACGTCCGGCGGGAGATCGCCGCTGTCGAGGCCTCCGACGCCGCCAAACAGGTCTTCGCCGATGTCGCGCTCACCGTCCCGCTGCAGGACTTTCTCACCAGCTCGGCGTACGATTTGCTGGCATGACCCTCGAATCCACCAAGGCGGACGACATCGCGGTCGTGATCGAGGAGGCGATCGTCTCGGGCGAGCTCGCCCCGGGGTCGGTCCTGCGCCAGGAGCAGCTCTCAGAGCGCTTCGGCGTCTCGCGAACGCCGGTGCGTGAGGCGCTGCGGCGTCTCGCGGCGCTCGGTCTCGTCTCGTTCGAGCCGAACAAGGGCGTCCGTGTTCGCACCCTCTCGCGCGACGACCTCCGCGAGGCGTTCCTCGTCCGTGCCGAGCTCGAGGCGCTCGTCACGGAGATCGCCGCGCGCAAATGGACGCCGGAGGCGATGCTCGAGCTCGAGGAATGCGAGAAGCGATTCGCGCGACTGACGAAGGAGATCCGCTCGCACGAGCCCGGCGGGGAGCGGCGTTCGCTGATGGCGGACTGGATGCATGCGAACCACGCGTTCCACGACGTGATCTACCGGGTGGCGGAGGTGCCGTTCATCGAGTCGGTGGCGAAGAGCGCGCGCCGCACGTTTTCAGGGCCGACCGTCTGGGCCCCGGTCGACGAGGAGCTCGAGCGCTTATACGAGCGGAACCAGGCCGAGCACCGCGCAATTCGGCAGGCGCTCGCGGCCGGGTCGGTCGCCGGCGCGAGGGTGCTCGCACACGAGCACGTCATGCACTCGTTTCGTCTGCTCACCACGATCCTCGACCACGTCGGCGCCGACTGGGCGCGCAACTGAGCTTCACGACCCGTCCCGAGTTGCGCGGGACGTTCGGCGCGGTTGCGTCGACGCACTGGCTCGCGACCCAGACCGGCATGGCGGTGCTCGAGCGAGGCGGCAACGCTTTCGACGCGGTCTGCGCAGCCGGCTTCGTCCTGCAAGTGGTCGAGCCGCATCTGAACGGGCCCGGCGGTGACCTCCCTGCCGTGTTCTGGCCGGCCGAGTCCGGCAAGCCGCTCGTCCTCTGTGCCCAGGGCGTTTCCCCGGCGGCCGCCACGATCGAGGCATTTCGGTCCCGAGGGCATGTCCTCGTGCCGGGCATCGGCGTCGAAGCGGCGTGCGTTCCAGGGTCGTTCGGCGGGTGGCTTCTCCTGCTCGAGCAGTTCGGAACCTGGACGCTCGACGACGTGCTCGCCTACGCGATCGGCTACGCCGAGCACGGTTATCCGGTCGTCGACGGAATCACGGCCACGATCGCGCGGGCCGAGCCGCTGCTGCGCCAGTGGCGCGGGTCGGCGGAGCTCTACCTGCCTGCTCCGGAGCCTGGGTCAACGTTCCGCAACCCGCAGCTCGCCGCGACCTGGAGGCGCCTGCTCGCCGAGTCCGACGGGACCGTCGATGGCGCGCGACGCGTCTACTACGAGGGCTTCGTCGCAGACGAGATCGACCGCTTCTCGGCCGAGCAGGAAGGGCTCCTCACGGGTGAGGACATGGCCTCCTGGCGGGCGACGCTCGAGCCGCCGGCGACCGTCGACTACCGCGGGCTCACGGTCTGCAAGACCGCCGCGTGGGGGCAAGGCCCCGCGGCATTGCAGCAGTTGCGCCTGCTCGAAGGCTTCGACCTCTCGTCCCTCGGCGAGGCGGAGCTGGTGCACGTTCTCACCGAGGCGTCGAAGCTGGCTTTTGCCGACAGGGACGCGAATTACGGTGATGTAGATGTACAGCTACATCACTTGCTCTCGAAGGAGTACGCCGACACGCGACGCGCCCTGATCGGAGACGACGCGAGTACGGAGCTCCGCCCGGGCCTCGGGCGGCTGCCCCAACTCGTGGACGCGGGCTCGGAGGTTGGTGCGGGCGAGCCGACCCGCGGAGACACCGTTCATCTGGACGTGGCCGATCGCTTCGGGAACCTGATCTCGGCGACGCCGAGCGGTGGGTGGCTGCAGAGCTCCCCGACGATCCCGGCGCTCGGCTGGCCGCTCGGCACCCGCGCGCAGATGTTCTGGCTCGAGGAGGGCCTGTCGTCGTCGCTGGCGCCGCGCAAACGGCCGCGCACGACACTCTCTCCGGGTCTCGTGCTCCGTGACGGTGAGCCGTGGCTCGCGTACGGCACGCCGGGAGGCGACCAGCAGGAGCAGTGGGCGCTGCACGTCCTCGTCCGTCATGTCGACCGTGGGCTCGGCCTGCAGGAGGCGATCGACGCGCCCGAGTGGCACACCGATCACCTGATCTCGTCGTTCTACCCGCGCAGCTTCGAGCCGCGGTCGTTGGCGGTCGAGTCCCGGTTCGGCGACGAGACGATCGCCGACCTCCGCCGGCGCGGGCACGACGTCACCGTTGCAGGCCCGTGGGCCCTCGGGCGGGTCAGCGCAGTGGCCCGCGAGGGCGATCAGCTCCATGCGGCCGCAAACGCGCGCGGGATGCAGGGCTACGCGGTCGCGCGGTAGGTACAATCGGACGCATAGTCGCTGCCTGACCTCATCCCTCACACGCGTAGCATGGGCCGGCCGTGAGCGAGATGCTGCCGAGATACGAGCCGCAAGGCGTCGAGGAGCGCTGGCAGGAGACGTGGGAGGCCGAAGGCCTCTACAACGCCGATCCGGATCCCTCCCGCCGCTCGTTCGCGATCGCTCACCCGCCGCCGAACGTGACCGGCGACCTGCACCTCGGGCATGCGTTGCAGCTGTCGCTCGCGGACGCGATCGTCCGCATGCGGCGGATGCAGGGCTTCAACGTCCTGTTCCAGCCGGGCTACGACCACGCCGGCATCTCCACCCAGAACGCCGTCGAGAAGCACCTCGCCCTGGAAGGAAGGACGCGCCACGACCTCGGTCGTGAGGCGTTCGAGGCCCTCGTCTGGGAGTGGCTCCGCGAGTACGGCGGCAAGATCATGCTGCAGTTCCGGCGCATCGGCGCGTCGCTCGACTACCGTCGCGAGCGGTTCACCATGGACGACGCGTACGTCCGCGCGGTCATGCGGTTCTTCGTGCACCTCTGGGACAAGGGCTGGATCTACCGAGCGAACCGGATCGGGAACTGGTGCCCGTACCACCTCACCTCGCTCTCCGATCTCGAGCTCGCGCACGAGGACGTCGACGACGCGCTCACGTTTGTCCGCTACCCATTCGCCGACGGTGACGGCCACATCACCATCGCCACGGTCCGTCCGGCGACGATCCTCGGGGACGTCGCGGTTGCGGTCCATCCCGAAGACGAGCGGTATCGCGACGCGATCGGCCGCCAGGTCGTCGTCCCGTGGGTCGAGCGATCCGTCCCGGTGATCGCCGACGAGCGCGTCGAGCGAGACTTCGGCACCGGAGCGCTGAAGATCACTCCTGCCCACGACCCCACCGACTACGAGATCGGGCTCGATCACCACCTGCCCGCGTTGACCGTGATCGGCCCAGACGGGCGAATGAACGACGAGGCGGGAGAGCTTGCAGGGCTCACGCAGGACGAGGCCGAGCAGCGTGTGCTGGCGTGGCTGCGCGAACGCGACCGGATCGAGAAGCGCGAGTCGTACCGTCACACGGTTGCGCTCTGCGACCGCTGCAAGACCCGCATCGAGCCCCGGATCTCCCTCCAGTGGTGGTGCTCGATGGAGGAGCTGAAGAAGCCCGCTCTGGAGGCGCTGCGCTCGGGGAAGGTCCGCTTTCATCCCGAATCGCAGCATCGCTTTGCGATCGCCTCGCTCGAGGACGCGCCCGACTGGAACATCTCGCGGCAGATCTGGTGGGGGCATCAGCTGCCGCTGTGGGAGTGCCCTGACGGGCACGTGACGGTGCAGGAGCTCGAGCCCGACGCCTGCCGTGAGTGCGGTACCAAAGAGCTGACGCGATCGACCGACGTGCTGGACACGTGGTTCAGCTCCGCGCTCTGGCCGTTCGCCACGCTCGGTTGGCCGGACGACACCGAGGACCTGCGCACCTTCTACCCGGGTGACATGAACACGACCGCGCGCGACATCATCCGGCTCTGGGAGAACCGGATGATCTTCGCGGGCCTCGAGATGATGGGGGAGATCCCGTTCAGCGATGTCGTCATCCATTCGACCGTGCACGCTCCGACCGGCGGGCGTATGTCGAAAAGCCTTGGCACCGGCATGAACCCGCTCGCGCAGATCGACGCGCACGGTGCGGACGCGACCCGCTACGGCCTGATGAAGATGGCCTCGTCGCAGGACGTGCGGTTCTCCGAAGGTGCGATCGAAGAAGGGCGCAAGCTCGCCAACAAGCTCTGGAATGTCGCTCGGCTCATCCTGCAAGCGAGTGAGGGCGCCGCGCCCGACGAGCGTCCCCGGGCGCTCGAGGAGGAATGGATGCTGGCGCGCCTCTCGCAGTCCCAACGGGCGGCGGAGCGCTATCTCGACGAGTTCGACTTCTCGCACCTCGTCGACGAGCTCTACCACCTGACGTTCGACGACTTCTGCGACTGGTATGCGGAGGCGATCAAGCAACGCCTCTACGACGGTGACGCCGACGCCCGGGCGACCGCCACCGCCGCACTCGAGCGGCTTTTGAAGCTCCTGCATCCGGTGATGCCGCACGTCACCGAGGAGATCTGGTCGCATCTGCCGGCCCGCTCGACACGGCTGATCGTCTCGCCGTGGCCGGAGGCCGGCAACGAGTCGCAGGCAGGCGCCCTGGAGCGCGTCCAGGACCTTGCGCAGATGTTCCGGCGCTCGGGCGTCGTGCCGCCGCTCGAGGGAGAAGAGCGACGCATCTTCGATGCCGTCGTCAAGCCCGAGCGGGCAAAGGCGAACGGCAATGCCGACGCGGAGCGCAAGCGGCTGCGCAACGAGATCGAACGCGCCGAGCGGCAGCTCGCGAACGAGCGCTTCGTACAGAACGCTCCGGCCGACGTCGTCGACGCCGAGCGCGAGAAGCTGGAGCGATACCGGCGCGAGCTCGATGCAATCGGCGACTGACTGGCTCGAGACGCTCAGCCCCTGGCCCAAGGAGGGCTTCGGCACCGAGCGCATGATCGAGCTGCTCGACCGGCTCGGCAACCCCGAACGCAGCTTCCGCGCCGTCCACGTCGTCGGGACGAAGGGCAAGTCGACCGCGGCGCGACGGATCGCCGCCACCATCGGCGGTGCCGCCTACACCTCGCCGCACGTCTCCGGCTGGCACGAGCGGCTGCAGACGGATGCCGACGGATTCGAACGGGCAGTTGCGCGCGTGCGCGCGGACGCCGTAGCGGTGGGGGCAACACAGTTCGAAACGGTCACCGCCGCGGCGTTCGCGGACTTCCAGGCGCGCGGGGTCGAGTCCGCTGCGATCGAGGCCGGTCTCGGCGGGCGGTACGACGCGACGAACGTGATCGCTGCGCCTGTCGTTCTGCTGACGAACGTCGCCCTCGAGCACACCGAGGTCCTCGGTGAGACACGCGCGGAAATCGCCGCGGAGAAGCTCGCGGTCGCCCGGCCCGGGGCAACGGTGGTGCTGCCGGATGCCGAGTTCGCGCCGCTCGTCACCGGGCGCGAACTGCGGATCGGCGACGCCCGGGTCGCCGCCGAGGCGTTCCTCGGGCGCCCCGTCGACGCGCTCGCCGAGGCGGCGCTGCCCGGCCGGTTCGAGATCCGCGGCGACGAGATCCGGGATGGGGCACACACGCCGGAGGCGGTCGACTGGCTGCTCGAGCGGCTCCCACAGCCCCGCGATTACGTCGTCGTCGCAGCGATCCTGCGCGACAAGGACGCCGACGGGATGCTCGAGCGGCTGGCGCAGGCTGGGCCGACCCTCGTCGCAACCCGTTCCTCGAACGACCGGTCGCTGGGCGCGGGGGAGGTTGCTGCCCGGGCCCGAAACTGGTTCCCGACCGTGAAGATCGCCGACGATCCCCACGACGCGCTCGTCCTCGCGCGGGGCCTCGGCCCACGCGTCCTGGTCACCGGCTCGCTCTATCTGCTTGCCGACCTGACCTCGGACGAGTGAAATGCATACGATGTCGCGCTCCGGTGAACGCATCAGCGTCCTTCTGTTCGCCCTCTTTCTCCTGGCGCTCTTCGTCGGGCTGGCGTTCGCCGCCGGCTATGGACTAGGAAGAATCCTGCTGTGATCGCCACCAGTTTCGGCAGCGTCCACGACTTCTTCCATTCGTCGACGTGGTACGTCATGCGCAACCTCGCGGTCTTCTTCGTGGTCGTCTTCTGGATCGCGACCATCTACTGGGTGCACAAGGACGCGAAGCGCCGCGTCGACGATGCGATGCTCGTGTGGGTCTCGACGCTGCTCGGTGTGATCCCGTTCATCGGGCCGTTGATCTACATGCTCTTCCGCCCGCCCGAGTACGTCGAGGACGTTCGCGAGCGTCAGCTCGAGATCAAGGCGATGGAGAAGCGGCTCGGTGGTGATGACCTCCAGTGCCCGGTCTGCCGCGCCGAGGTCGAAGAGGACTTCCTCATCTGCCCCGTCTGCACGACCAAGCTCCGGCAGGCCTGCGTCAAGTGCCACCGGCCGCTCGAGGCGTTGTGGCAGGTGTGCCCGTACTGCGAGACGCCGATTGAACCGGACGGGAACGCGATCCCGTTCCGAGAGCCTCCGCCGCGCCGCCAGCGTTCGAGCCGCTAGGCTCCCGCCCGCATGGCAGTCGAGCGCACCCTCATCCTCGCGAAGCCCGACGCCGTCGAGCGCAACCTCGCCGGTGAGATTCTCGCCCGCTTCGAGCGCCGTGGGTTGAAGATCCGTGCTGCACAGCTCTTGACCGCGAGCCGCGAGCTCGGCGAGACGCATTACGCGGAGCACAGCGAGAAGCCCTTCTTCGGCGAGCTGGTGGCGTTCATCACCTCAGGCCCCACGCTGGCGCTCGTGCTCGAGGGCGAGGGTGCGATCGCGACGTGCCGCAAGACGATCGGCGCGACCAACCCGGCCGACGCCGACCCCGGGAGCCTGCGCGGCGAGTTCGCGCTGGCGATGCCGGACAATCTCGTGCACGGCTCGGATTCGCCCGAGTCGGCCGAGCGCGAGATCGGGATCTGGTTCCCCGATGGCCTCGTGGGCTGACGACGCAGCTCGAAACGCGGCGCTCTGGGCCAAGTCGAACGCCGAGTACACGGACGAACATGCCGCCGACAACTGGGCGCTCGACGAGATCTCATGGGGCATCTGGGGGATCGACGAGTCTGAGCTGAACGTCCTGGGCGACGTGGGCGGTCTCGACGTCGTCGAGCTCGGGTGCGGCACCGCGTACTTCTCGGCCTGGCTCGCCAAGCTGGGCGCGCGGCCGGTGGGCGTCGACGTCACGCCGGCGCAGCTCGCGACAGCGCGCCGGATGATGATCGAGACCGGGATCGAGTTCCCGCTCGTCGAGGCGGACGCCGCGGTGACCGGCCTGCCGGATGCGTCGGCCGACCTGGTCGTCTCCGAGTACGGCGCATCGATCTGGGTCGACCCCTACCGCTGGATCCCCGAGGCTGCGCGGCTCCTGCGCACGGGCGGACGGCTGGCCTTCCTCCGCAACTCGACGCTCGTGATCCTCTGCTCGGACGACGACGTTCCGGCGAAGGAGAGGCTCATCCACGCGCAGTTCGGCATGCACCGGTTCGAGTGGCCCGACGGAGGCGTGGAGTTCCACCTGCCTCACGGCGAGTGGATCGGCCTGCTGCGCGCGAACGGCTTCGAGATCGAGCGGCTGATCGAGATCCAGGCGCCGGTCGATGCCGAGACGCACCACTACTACTCCTACGTGACGGCCGAGTGGGCGAAGAAGTGGCCGTGCGAGGAGATCTGGGTCGCGCGAAAGGCGGCGTAGGTTGGCGGCCGATCCGCTGATCCTGGCGTCGACGTCACCGCAGCGGCGCGCGATTCTCGAACAGCTGGGCATTCCGTTCGACGCCGTCGCCCCCGACTTCCACGAAGCGCCGGGCACGTCGCCTCTCGAGCGTGCCGCCGGCAAGGCACGCTCGGTCGACGGGGGCGAGCAGCCCGTGCTCGGCGTCGACACCGAGGTGCTCCTCGACGGCGGGCTGCTCGGCAAGCCGGGGAACGCAACCGAGGCCGAGGCCATGCTCGAGGCTCTGTCGGGGCGCACCCACGAGGTGTGCTCGGGTCTCTGCCTGCGCACGATGGCGTGGGAGGAGCTGCACTCCGAGACGACCTTCGTCACGTTCCGGACGCTCACACCGCGCGACCTGGCCCACTACGTCGCAGCGGACGAATGGAACGGTCGCGCGGGCGCGTACGCGATTCAGGGACTCGGCGCGAGCCTCGTCGAGCGAATCGAGGGCGACTTCCTGAACGTCGTCGGCTTGCCCGGCGCGTTGCTGGTCCGCCTGCTCGGCTCGCGGTTCCCGGGCACATACGGCTTCGGCTGATGAAGGTCCACGACGACGAGCTCGAGATCGATGAGCGGCTGGTGCGCGCACTGCTTGCCGAGCAGTTCCCGCAGTGGGCGAAGCTGCCACTCGAGCGCGCCGGCGACGGAACGGTCAACGTGATCTACCGTCTTGGCGACGACCTCTCGGTGCGACTGCCCCGCATCGAGTGGGCGGCCAACGAAGCGAACCATCGCGACCGGGATGTGCTCCCGCTGCTTGCGCCGCATCTGCCTGTCGATGTTCCTCGTGTGGTTGCACTCGGGCGCCCCGGAGCCGGCTATCCCTGGTCGTGGTCGGTCTTCGGCTGGATCGACGGCCAACTGCCGACGCGTTCGCTCTCGGCGGAAGACGTCGCCGCATTCGTGCTCGCGCTGCAGGCGATCGATACCGCGGGCGCCCCCGAGCCTCCGGGCGGCCGCGGTGAGCCACTTGCGCGGCGCGACCGCTACGTCCGTGACGCGCTCGAGCGCGTCGAAGCTGCAGGTGCGCTCGAGCTCTGGGAAGACGCGATGCATGCGCCGGAGTGGGAACGGCCCTCCGTCTGGATCCACTGCGATCTTGACGCGCGGAATGTGCTCGTCCGGGACGGGCGCCTGGCTGCGGTGCTCGACTGGGGAGGCGTAGGCGCCGGCGATCCAGCCGTGGATGTCATGGTCGCGTGGAAGCTCGTGGCGCGCGAGGAGCGAGACCGGTTCCGCGAGATCCTCCAGGTCGACGACGCGACGTGGCTTCGGGCCAGGGGCTGGTGCGTCTCGCAGGCGCTGATCGCTCTCGCCTACTACACGCCCGAAAACAACCCGCCCTTGCACGGCGAGGCGACACGATGGTTGGCCGAAGTGCTCGCAAGCTAGAGTGGCCGCGGCTCGATGGGCATCTTCAGTTACCTCACAGGCTTTGGCGGCCGCGACATGGCGGTCGACCTTGGAACGGCGAACACGCTCGTTTACGTGCGCGGGCGCGGCATCGTCCTCTCGGAGCCGTCCGTGGTCGCGATCGACCAGCGCACCGGCGAGGTGCATGCGGTCGGACTCGAGGCGAAGCGCATGCTCGGTCGCACACCCGGGACGATCAGTGCGATCCGGCCGCTGAAGGACGGGGTGATCGCCGACTTCGACGTCACCGAGCAGATGCTCCGTCATTTCATCCAGAAGGTCCACCAGCATCGTTTCGCGCATCCGCGCGTCGTCGTCTGCGTGCCGTCTGGCGTCACCGGCGTCGAGAAGCGCGCGGTCGAGGAGGCGACGCTGTCGGCCGGAGCGCGCAAGGCTTACCTGATCGAGGAGCCCATGGCCGCAGCGATCGGCGCAGGCCTCCCGGTCGCCGAGCCGACGGGGAACATGATCGTCGACATTGGGGGCGGCACGACCGAGGTCGCTGTCATCTCGCTCGGCGGGATCGTCGTGTCTCAGTCGCTGCGGGTCGGCGGCGACGAGATGGACGAGGCGATCATCAATCACATCAAGCGCGAGTACAAACTCCTGATCGGCCAGCAGACGGCCGAAGAGATCAAGCTCGAAGTCGGGTCGGCGCACGCGATGAAGGAAGAGGTCCAGGCCGAGGTGCGCGGGCGCGACATGCTGAGCGGGTTGCCGAAGACCGTGATCCTGTCGAGCGAGGAGGTTCGACATGCGCTCGAGGAGCCGGTCAACCAGATCATCGATGCGATCAAGTCGACGCTCGACAAGACGCCGCCGGAGCTCGCCGCGGACATCATGGACCGCGGCATCGTGCTGGCGGGAGGCGGTGCGCTGCTGCAGGGTCTCGACGAGCGCCTGCGGCACGAGACGCACATGCCGGTCCATCTCGCCGAGTCGCCGCTCACCTGTGTCGCCGTCGGCTCGGGCCGCAGCCTCGAGGAGTTCGACGCGATCCACCGCAGTTCGCGCGCCCGGCCGCGGTCGCGCGGCCGCAACGGCCGCCGTTACTAGCCGGCCATGCAGGTTCGCGAGCTCGACGCAGCGAGCGCGGCCGACGAGGAGCTGCTCGCCCTGCACGGGCTCGAAGAAGCCTGCTGGCCGCCCGGTGAGCCCTTCCGGGCGCCCGAGCAGTCGCTTGCCTTCTACCGGCACTGGCCGGCCGGCTCGCTGCGGCGGCGCTGGCTGGCGGAGCAGGGTGGTGAGCTTGCAGGCGCCGCGGTCCTCGTCGTGCACGGGCCCGCCTTCGTGTTCGTCGAGATCTTCGTGCACCCCGAGCAGCGGCGGCGTGGCATCGGCTCCGCGCTCGTCGAGACCGTGCGCGGTGCGGCGCGCGACGAGGGGATTCGGTCGTTCTTCGGGCACCACTGGAGCGAGGCCGGCGCGGCGTTCGCAGCCCACATCGGCGCGCAAGACGATCAGCGTGACATTCGTGCGCTGCTCGATCTGCGCACTGCGCGCTTGCCTGCGCCTGCCGTCCCTGCGGGCTGGCGGCTGCGCTCGTGGGTCGGCCCCGCCCCGGACGAGCTCGTGGGGTCGTTCGCGGTTGCCCGCGACGCGATGAACGATGCGCCCGCGCCGGCCGGTGTCGAGGGCTGGACGACGACGGTCGAGGAGGTGCGGCGCATCGAGCAGACGGCAGCGGCGCGCGGACGAGAGATCCGCGTCACGGTCGCGCTCGATGATCACGACGAGATCGGCGCGTTCACCGACCTCCGGGTGACACCGGGGGAACGAGCGGCAGCGACGGACGACACAGCAGTCATCGCGTCGGCCCGCGGGCTCGGCCTCGGGCGCGCTGTGAAAGTGGAGTCGCTGCGGCGCCTGCGCTCCGAGCGACCGGAAGTCGAAATCGTCACGACGATGAACGCGGAGCTCAACGCGGCGATGCGCCACATCAACACGCAGATCGGCTTCGTTCCCACCGCCACGCTGACGACGACCGTGCTCACCGTCTGATCGAGAGCTCGCGACTCACCTCCCGGCCGGTAGCGTGGAGCTCGACGTCGTCGGGGGAAAGAGGAATGCCGTGAAGCCGGAGCCGAACCGGTGGCTCGTGCTCGTGCTCGTCTGTCTCGCCCAGTTCATGGTCGTTCTGGACGCGACGATCGTGAACGTCGCCTTGCCGTCGATCCAGGCGGCGCTGCATTTCACCCCGACGAGCCTGCAGTGGATCGTCAATGCCTACACGCTCATGTTCGGAGGCTTCCTGCTGCTCGGCGGCCGCGCCTCCGACCTGCTCGGGCGGCAGCGCCTCTTCATCGCGGGCATCTTCGTCTTCACCGCCGCCTCCCTGATCAACGGCGTCGCTCAGTCCTCCGACGTGCTCATCGCGGGTCGTGCCCTTCAGGGGCTCGGCGCCGCCCTCGTCTCGCCTGCTGCGCTCGCGATCGTCACCACGACCTTCGCCGAGGGCGCAGAGCGCACAAAGGCGCTCGGGGTCTGGAGCGCGATCGCGGCCGGCGGCGCTGCTGCCGGCCTCGTGATCGGCGGCTTCCTCACCGAGACGCTGTCGTGGCGCTGGATCTTCTTCGTCAACCTCCCGATCGGGATCGCCGCCGCTCTGCTCTCGCTGCGCTTCGTCCCGAACTCCCGACCCGACGACCGTCCCGAGACCTACGACACCGCCGGGGCGGTGACGGTCACCGGTGGGCTACTGGTGCTCGTCTTTGCGATCGTCAAGGCTCAGGGCTACGGCTGGGGCTCGTCGAGGACCGCCGGGTTGTTCCTGCTCGCGTTCCTGCTCCTCGCAGCGTTCGTCGTGATCGAGCGCCGCTCGAAGGCGCCGCTGATCCGGCTCGGCATCTTTCGCATGCGGTCGTTGTCCGGCAGCAACGTGGCGATGCTCCTCGTCGCCTCGGGCCTGTTCGCGATGTTCTACTTCGCGTCGCTGTACATGCAGGAGATCCTCGGTTATGGCCCGCTGAAGGCGGGCGTCGCATTCGTGCCGTTCACGCTCGGGATCATCGTCGGAGCGGGTGCCTCCCAGGCTCTGATCCGGAGGATCGGCATTCGGATCGTCGTGTTCACCGGAATCACGATGGGCACCGCGGGTCTCCTGTACTTCGCCCGGCTGCCCGCCCACGGGTCCTATGTGCCCGACCTCCTGCCGACCATCGCAGTGGTCTCGATCGGGATGGGGATGACATTCGTGCCGCTGACGCTGCTCGCGACGACGAACGTCGAGCGCGGGGACGCAGGTCTTGCATCGGGGCTCTTCAACACCTCGCAGCAGGTCGGCGGCGCGTTGGGCCTGGCCATCCTCTCGACCCTCGCGGCATCGCGGACGAGCAATCTCCTCGGCAGCGGGGTGGTGTCGTCGGTCGCGGCTCGCGACGCGGCGCTCACGAGCGGCTACCACGTCGCATTCGCCGTCGGCGCGGGGATGCTGCTGGCCGCGCTGGTCGTGCTCGCTGTCACGATCCGCAAGCAGGATGTCGCGCTGATCGACAGCGGTGAAGCCAGCCTGACCCCGGCGTAGAACCGGTTTTCAGCTGTGAACGTGGTAGCGGGACCGCGATCCTCCCGCCCTGGCGGCTACGCTCCCTCGAGTGCCTCGCAACCGGACCGTCCGTCTCGCGGTCCTGGGCTCCTCGGTCCAGCGCGCCGCCTCCTCCGGCTACCCCTCGAGTCGCTCCAGCGCCGTGAAGCGCCGGATCATCGTGGGTGGCCTCGTGCTGCTCTCGCTCGTCCTGATCACCGTTTCCTTCCGCTCGAGCGCGCTGGACGGCGTCCAGGGGACCGCGGCCAGCGTCCTCAGGCCGTTCGAGGTGGCCGCCGATCGGGTGACCCGGCCGTTCCGTGACGCCGCGAGCTGGACACGGGGGCTGGTGGACGCGAAGTCCGAGAACCAGAAGCTGCGCAAGCAGATCGCCTATTACCGCCAGCAGCTGATCCTCGACGAGGGAGCGGTCCAGGAGAACGTGCAGCTGAAGGCCGCGCTCAACTACCACGGGCCGGTGTCGATCGCGGCCTTCCATCAGGTGCGTGCGTCGGTGCTCGTCAACCCGCTGAACGCGATCGACCAGAGCGTCGAGATCGCCGCAGGCTCGCACGACGGGGTTCGCGTCGGAAACGTCGTCGTCGCGAGCTCGGGCGGTCTCGTCGGAACGGTCGCCCGTGTCGCTCCGAGCGTCTCACGCGTGACGCTGCTCACCGACGACCAGAGCGCCGTGACGGCGTCCGACCTCACACACCCGAGTGCCGTCGGCGTGATCAAGCGTGGCGGGGGCGGGAGCGACGTGCTGATCCTCGACCGCGTGGCGAAGAACGAGAACGTCAACGTCGGCGACACGATCATCACCGCCGGGACGCTCGGAGGTCCGGGTGCGCTGCCTTCGATGTTCCCGCGCGGCATCCCGGTCGGCTCCGTCAAGAGCCGCAGCAACAACGACGTGAATGCGTACAAGAACATCCAGGTCGCTCCCCTCGTCGATTTCTCGTCGTTGCAGACCGTGGTCGTCCTCGTCCCGAACGGCTGATGGACGGCATCAAGGCCGCACTCGTCCTGTTCGTCGCCGCCTTGCTGCAGCTCTCGGTGCTGTCGGAGTACCGCCTGTTCCGCACCTCGAGCATCGTCCTCGTAGCGCTGCTCTCGATTGCGCTGCTCCGCGGATCGGTCTTCGGTGCGGTGGCCGGCTTCATGACCGGGCTCCTGATCGACACGGCGACGCTCGGGACGCTGGGAGTCACGTCGCTCCTGCTGACCGTCGGGGGTTTCTGGATCGGGCGCTACGGCGAGACGACCGCCCGTGACCGCTTCCACGCGCCGTATCTCTCGGTGGCGGTGGTCACCGTTCTGTACGCGTTCGGTCAGGTCGTCTTGCAGTTCATGCTCGGCGAGCCGGCTCCGGCCGGGCTCGTCGCAGGGGGCGTACCGCTCGCACTGCTCGTCAACCTGCTCCTGACGCTCCCGGTCTACGCGCTCATCCGCAGGTTGTTCCCGCCGCTCGAGCTCGGTGACCGCGTCCGCGAGGTCCGGCTCCTTGGCTAGCGGTGCGGTCGGCGGCCGCGGCCGTTTCCTGCCCGGCGACCCGCGGACCTCGGAGCCCTACCGGCTCACACCGCAGACCGCGCTCCGGGTCGCGATCCTCGCGTTTCTCGCGCTCGGGGTGTTCGCCGTCCTCTTCCTGCGCCTCTGGGCGCTGCAGGTGCTCTCCGGCCAGCGCTACCTCGCCCAGGCGAACGACAACCGGGTCCGTACGCTGCGCCTCGAGGCTCCTCGCGGGCCGATCCTCGATCAGAACGGGCACATTCTCGTGGAGAACGTGCCCGGGACGAGGCTCGAGCTCTGGCCCGCCGACCTGCCGAAGACCTGGCATGCAGAGCTGAAGGAGCTGAAGACGCTCTCGATGGTGACGGGCATCCCGGTGACGACGATGGTCGCCCAGTTGAGGCAGCACGGCTCCGACCCGTTGACGCCGATCGTCGTGCAGCGTGGGCTGCGCCAGGACCAGATCGACTACCTCGAAGAGCGTGCGGCGGAGTTCCCGGGGGTGCAGACACAGGACAGCTATCTGCGCAAGTACCCGTACCAGTCGCTCGGGGCCCAGGTGCTCGGGTACGTCGGTCAGATCACCGCTCAGGAGTACAAGCACGACAAGAAAGCTGGCTATCAGCCGACCGACTCGATCGGGCAAGCGGGGATCGAATCGACCTACGACACCTACCTCCGGGGCAAGAACGGCACCGCGCAGCTGACCGTCGACTCGCGTGGCCGGCCGAAGGGGCCCGCGACCCTCGTCGCGCAGCCCAGCCCCGGCGAGTCGCTGCGCCTGACGTTGAACATCGGCCTACAGCGTGCGGCCGAGAAGGCGCTCCGCTACGGCATCACCCTCGCGCACACCGGGCTCGAAGGTGCGCACGCGAACGGCGGTGCGATCGTCGCGATGGACCCCCGGAACGGTGCGGTGCTCGCGATGGCGTCGTATCCGACGTACCAGCCGTCGATCTACGTCGGCCATCCCGACCCGCAGAAGCTGGCGCCGGTCCTCGATCCGACCAAGGCGGCCGCCCTCAACTATCCGGGGATCAACCGCGCGATCGACGCTGCGTACCCACCGGGCTCGACGTTCAAGCCGGTCACCGCGCTCGCCGCCATGCAGGAAGGACTGGTGCATCCCTTCGACCAGATCCTCTGCTCGCCGGACTTCAAGGATCACGGCCAGACGTTCCTCAACTGGACACCGTTGATCGACCAGTACATCGACCTGCCGACGGCGCTCGCGATGTCGTGCGACACCTACTTCTACGAGCTCGGCAAGCGCTTCTACAACCTGCCCCCGGATCGCGGCCACCCGCTTCAGGGCTGGGCGAACCGCTTCGGCCTCGGCGGGCTGACCGGGATCGACATCGGCCCGGAGGCGAAGGGCTTGATCCCGACGCCGGAGTATCTGAAGCAGCGGTATCCGGCGAGCCAGGGCTACGGCATCCTCGACCGCACCTGGAAGCCGGGCTACTCGATCCAGATGGCGATCGGCCAGGGGCAGATCCTCGTGACACCGCTGCAGATGACCCGCCTCTACGCGATGATCGCCAACGGCGGCAAGCTCGTGACGCCGCACCTCGCCGACGACGTCGAGCTGACCGGCCCGAGCGGTCAGCCGGCGCGTGTTCTGCGCCGGTTCGGCGCCCAGCCCGCCCAGCCGACCGGCGTCGACCCGACTGCGCTGCGCTACGTCCAGCAGGGGCTCGACGAGGCGACACACTCTCCCTTCGGGACCGGGGTGGGCGTGTTCGGCAACTTCCCGATCAACATCGCCGGCAAGACCGGTAGCGCCGAGAAGAACGTCACCCTGCCGGGCGACAAGTATCCGCAGAACCTGACGCAGTCGTGGTGGTGCGGGTACGGCCCGTACGAGCAGCCGACGATCGCGGTGTGCGCCGTGATCGAGAACGGCGGCCACGGTGGCACGGCCGCCGCACCTGCCGCGCTCCGCGTCTTCGAGCAGTACTTCAACAAGACGGCCCCGACGACCCAGCATCCCTCCGACTGATGACGATCGAGGCTGTCGACACCAGGGCACGTGGGCTCCGCAACCGCCGCGAGGCCGAGGTGTTCGGGCTCGGGGGAGTGCTGCGCCGGCTCGATTGGGTCCTGATGTTCGCGCTCGTGGGCGTGGTCGGCTACGGGCTGTCGGCGATCGACGGGATCACCAAGCACGACATCGGCGGGTCGGCAGCCTCGCGGCAGGGGCTGTACGCCGTAGCCGGCGCGCTGCTCTTCGTGATCGTGCTCTTCATCGATCCCGACACGTACCGGCGACTCCGCCGGCCGATCTACTTCGGGGCGCTCGGATTGATGGTGTTCGTGCTCGCAGCGGGCGCGGCAACGCGCGGCTCGCATCGATGGATCAACGTCGGCTTCTTCACGTTCCAGCCGTCCGAGTTCGGAAAGGTCCTCTTCGTGCTCGTGGTGGCGGGCTTCCTCGCCGACCGGTCGCGGACGATCACGTCCGCCGGCACGGCCCTCGCCGCCATCGGGTACGGCCTCGTGCCGATCGCGCTCGTCTTCGTGCAGCCGGACATCGGCACCGCGCTCGTCTACATGGCAGCGCTCGCGGCGGTTCTCTTCGTCGCGGGTGTGCGCTGGACGCATCTCGCAGTGCTGCTGGCACTGACCGTCGCCTGTTCGCTCGCCGTCCTCTGGGGGCTGCCCGCGGCCGGCGTCAACGTGCTCAAGCCCTATCAGGCGGCTCGTCTGACGGGGTTCACGCATCCGAGCACCGATCCGCAGGGGGCGACGTACAACCTGCGCCAATCGATCACCGCCGTCGGCGCAGGCGGGCTGCGGGGCCGCGGGGTCCTCGGCGCGACCCAGACGCGCCTGAACTACCTGCCCGAGCACGCGACGGACTTCGCGTTCGCATCCCTGGCCGAGGAGCGGGGCTTCTTCGGCGCTTCGATCCTGCTGCTGCTGTATCTGCTGATCGTCTGGCGAGCGTTGAAGATCATCACGACGGCGCGAGATCTCTACTGTGCGATCGTGGCAGGCGGGCTCGCATTCATGTTCCTGTTCCAGGTCTTCGTCAACAGCGCGATGACGATGGGGGTGGCGCCGATCACCGGCATTCCGTTGCCGTTCGTCTCGGTCGGCGGTTCGTCGATGATCACGAACTTCCTCGCGATCGGGATTCTCCAGGCGATCTACCTGCGACGGCCGGGCCGGCGGCGGGCATGAAGAAGCGGAAGCTCGCGCTCACCCCACTGTCGGTGATCTCGCTCGTCCGCGAGCTGCGTCGCGGCTCGGGCGACCCGCGGCCGCTTGCCATTGCCGGCGCGCGGGAGCTCGTGCCGCTGCTGGCGCGAGAACTGCGGGCCGGCGGTGACGCCTCGGCCGTCGTCGAGGGACGCTTCGAAGGTGCGTCGGTGCTGGTCTGGATCGGAGCGCCCGATGAGGACGAGCTGCGCGGTGCGACGCGCGCCGGCGTCCCGATCATCGCCGTCACCGAGGCGGACACGGTGCCGTACGTGCTTGCGACGGATCTCGTCCGCGTCCCGCCCGGCGCAGGGTTTCCCGTCGAGGAGATCGCCCGCGCAGTCGCCAGGCGCCTCGGCGAGGACAGCACGTCGCTCGCGGCGCGGCTGCCGGTGCTGCGCGGGCCGGTGTGCGACGAGCTGATCCTGGCGTTCTCGAAACGCAACGCGCTCATCGCCGCCGCCGTGTTCATCCCAGGCGTCGACCTGCCCCTCCTGACCGTCAACCAGGCGCGCCTCGTGTTGCGGATCGGATTGGCGTTCGGCCACGAGATCGATCACGCACGGGGGCTCGAACTGCTCGGCGTCGTCGGTGCCGGGCTCGGATTCCGTGCGATCGCCCGTGAGCTGCTCGACGTCGTGCCCTTCGCAGGCTGGGCGGTGAAGGGAGCCGTGGCGTACACGGGCACGAGGGCCGTCGGTGAGGCTGCCGTGCGCTATTTCGAGGTGCGCGACCGGGCCTGACGACGGCGCTGTCCGGTCCTGGTCCTAGGCTCTCCAGATCGACTGGAGGTGACGCTCGCATGGCCCTGACCGGACACCAGGAAGCGCAGGAACTGCTGTTGATCGAGGAGGCGGACGCTTGGTTCGAGTACCTCGAGACGACGCGGGGGCAATCGGCCGTCCGCTACGTCGAGCTCGAGCCGTGGGCCTGGGCCCGCCTCGCCCAGCGTCTGCGCGCGATCCGCACCCGCAGAGCGAAGCTCCGCCCCGCCGCCGAAGCGGCGTGACGGGCCACTGATACCCTGGGGGAAGGCCTATGCCAAGGCTTTTCCCAATCAACAGCGCCGCGCGCCCGTGTGACACGAGGCTGCGCGTGCGCTCCTCACAGGAGAGATCGTTTGCCATTGTCGTTTTTCCGACGCAAGAAGTCGGAGGACAAGGCGCCGCCCACGCGCGCGCCGGAGCTTCCCCAAGCTGAACCGCTAACCGTCGAATCGTCCACCGCACCGGTGGATCGCGACGGACAATCGAGCACCACCCAACCGAAGAAGCGCCGCCGCGGCACGCGTGGCGGGCGCAACCGGAAGAAGAGCACGGCCGCAGGCGGCGGGGCGACGGCCGCGACCGCGACGGCGGCTGCGCCGGCGACCACGTCGGAGCAGAAGGCCGAGCCGAAGAAGACCGAGCGCAAGACGCGCACGTCCGCCCAGGCGTCCCGGCGGCGCACGCCGCCGAAGCGCGCACCGCTTCCGAAGGCGAAGCGGGAACTGCTCGTCTCCGTCGATGCCGGCGAGAAGCGCGTTGCCGTCCTCGAAGACGATCAGGTCGCCGAGGTCTACCTCGAGCGGCCCGAACGCCGGTCGATCGCCGGCAACATCTACCTCGGCGTCGTCGACAACGTCCTGCCGGGCATGGAGGCCGCATTCGTCGAGATCGGGCTCGAGAAGAACGGCTTTCTCTACGTCGACGAGATCGTCGGCCCCGAGCTCGAGGGCCGCAAGGGCGCCCGCAAGATCCAGGATCTGATCCAGAGAGGCGAGAACGTGCTCGTCCAGGCGGTCAAGGACCCGATGAAGACCAAGGGCGCACGGCTCACGACCGAGATCTCGTTGCCCGGTCGCTTCGTCGTCTACGTCCCGCACGGTGAAGGGCTCGGTGTCTCACGCCGGCTCGAGGACGACGAGCGGAACCGGTTGAAGGCGGTGCTGAAGGAGCATGCGCCCAAACAAGGCGGAGTGATCGTCCGCACCGCCGCCGAAGGGGCGTCGGCCGACGACATCGAGCGCGACCTCGACTTCCTGCAGCGCCTGTGGCGCTCGATCGAGGCGAAGGCCAAGGAGTCGACGGCGCCGTCGCTCGTCTACCAGGAGGCGGAGCTGCCGTTGCGGGTCGTGCGCGACCTCTTCACCGGTGACTTCGAACGGCTTCTCGTCGATCACGACCGCACCCATAAGCGCATCGTCGGCTACCTCAAGAAGACCTCGCCGCACATGGCAGAGCGGGTGACGCGCTACAAGGAGCGTGAACCGCTGATGGAGGCGATGGGTGTCGACCAGGAGATCAAGTCGACTCTCAACCGCCGCGTCGATCTGCCGTCCGGCGGCTACCTGATCTTCGACTACGCCGAGGCGTTCACCGTCATCGACGTCAACACCGGCCGCTTCGTCGGCTCTCGGTCGAAGAAGTCCGGCGCGCGGCTCGAGGACACGATCACGAAGAACAACCTCGAGGCCGTCAAGGAGGTCGTGCGCCAGTTGCGGCTGCGCGACATCGGCGGGATCATCGTCATCGACTTCATCGACATGGCGAGCCCGAAGAATCGCGCCGCCGTCGAGACCGCACTCGGCGAGGAGCTCGAACGCGACCGCACGAAGACGTACGTGGTCGAGATCTCGCCACTCGGGCTCGTCGAGATGACGCGCCAGAACGTCACCGACGGACCGCGGGAGGTCATGACCAAGAAGTGCCCGACCTGCGGAGGCGACGGGATCGTCATCTCCGAGCACACGGCCGCGGTCGACATCGAGCGGCGGTTGCGCTCGCTCGTCACACCGGGGTCGCGCGACAAGGCATTCAAGGTGGAGGTCTCCGCAAGAGTTGCCTGGCTCGTGGCCGGGCCCGGCGCGTCACGGCTGCGCGAGCTCGAGGAGACGACGAAGCGGCGCTTCTTCCTCGTC
Organism: uncultured Thermoleophilia bacterium; assembly: GCA_963703445.1. Classification (GTDB taxonomy): domain Bacteria; phylum Actinomycetota; class Thermoleophilia; order Gaiellales; family Gaiellaceae; genus PALSA-600. The sequence continues at coordinate 376,185 of CAVPEK010000008.1, forward strand.
GGCGTCGAGGGCGAGCACCTGGATCACCTGCGGGTGCTCGACCAGGGAACGCTCGAGAAGGTCGCGCCGAAGCTGCCGGTCGAGGTCGGCCAGCAGGTCGAGGTCAAGCTCGGCGAAGTCGGTCTGCACGATCCGCACGCCGGCACCGGCAAGATCGGTGACGTCGACGTCGTCGTCGGGGACGCGGCCAAGCTCGTCGGCAAGAAGGTCACCGCGACCATCACCGCCGTCACGGAAGGGCTGGCCTGGGCCGAGCTGCTCGCACCGGCCGAAACGCCCGACGAGCCGCTCACGGCAGAGGCGGAGGCCGAGAAGCCGACGCGCGCCAGGCGAAGCCCGGCGCGCAAGAGCGCCGAGGCCGCCGGCGACGTCGCGGTCGAGGAGGACCTCGCCGCGCCGGAACAGGAAGAGGCCGACGCCGAGCCCGAGGCTGAGCTGGACGTCGAGGTCGACGCAGTTGCGACCGAGGACGGGGAGGCAGTGCCCGCCGTGCCGAAGAAGCGGACGCGCCGCGGCTCACGGGGCGGCAAGAACCGCAAGAAGAAGCCGGCCGTCGCGGCCGCCGCCACCAACGGCGGCGAGCCTGTGGAGCCGGCCGAGCCGGACTCAGAGCCGGACTCAGGGTCGCAGCCGCAGTTCGAGGCCGAGGCAGAGACCGAGGCGGCGCCTGAGCCGACGCCCGAGGCGGCCCCGGCCGGCCCGGTGATCCACGTCCCCGACCGAGCGCTCGAAGGGGCCGCAGAGGGCGACGACGGCGACGGTGCAGCTCCCGTCCGCAAGAAGACACGCCGCGGCTCCCGCGGGGGCAAGAATCGCCGCAAGAAGCCGGTCGGTGCAGGCGGCGCCGCCGTCGCGACCGCCGAGCCCGAGGCCGCTGACGGCACCGAGGAGGTCGCGGACGCCGAAGTCGCGGACGCTGAGGTCTCGGACATGCCCGAGCCGGTCGTTCCCGAGCCGGAATCGTCCGAGAACGGCGACGGTGACTGGGGCTACACCCCGATGAGCCAGTGGGGGTTGGACGAGTAAGAGCCGCAGTCGCTACACTGGCGACCGCTTCGCGGGCTTCCGCCTGCGAGCATCATGCTGATGGAATACGCAATCATCCGTTTGGGCGGCAAGCAGTACCGCGTCCGTGAGGGCGAGTACCTGATCGTGGACCGGGTCAAGACCGACGAGGGTGGGACGTTCTCGCCCGAGGTGCTCCTCGGAGACGGTGCCGTCACTGCCAAAGTCCTGGCGCATGAGCGCGGCCCGAAGATTCGCATCGGCAAGTACCGCAAGCGCACGGGGTACAAGCGCCACAACGGTTTTCGCGCTGCGACGTCGCGCATCGAGATCTCGCTCGGTGCGCCGAAGCGCGCGGCCGCGAAGAAAACAGAGGCAGCCCCGGCCCCGACGGCGGAGGCGCCTGCAGCAGCTCCTGCCCCGGCACAGAAGGCCGAGGCGGCGGTCGCCGTCGACGCCGCTGCTGAGGATCACGTCAAGGGCATGCCGAGCGGTTACGAGTCGATGACGGTCGCGCAGGTGTCCGAGGGAGCGAAGACGTGGAACCGGCCGATGCTCGAGGCCGCGCTCGTCTACGAGCAGGCCCATGCTGCGCGCAAGGGCGCGATCGCGGCGCTCGGTTCGGCGTTGAAGGCGAAGGAGGAGGACGTCTAGATGGCACACAAGAAGGGCCTCGGCTCCTCGAAGAACGGTCGCGATTCGAATCCCAAGTACCTCGGAGTGAAGATGTTCGACGGCCAGGTCGTTCAGCCGGGCAACATCATCGTCCGCCAGCGCGGCACGAAGTTCCGTCCCGGCCCCGGGACGGAGATCGGCCGCGATGACACGATCTTCGCGATTCGTCCCGGCACGGTCTCGTTCCGTACGAGCGGCGAACGCCGCTTCGTGTCGGTCGTCGAGTCCCAGACCTAGCCGGCCCGCGTCCAGCCGACGACGTTTGGCGCCGGGCTCGCGAGGACGTTGGCGCCGGGCTCGGTCCGGCAATGCCTGCGTGCGGCTCGTTTGGGGATAAGAAGTCACACTCTCGTAACGTCGTTTGGCGACGGGACCTGGCCGCCACAGCCGTGGACACAAGGGAACCGGCGCTACGGTTCCCCCACGATGTTCAGCGACCGCGCGACGCTCCACGTTCAAGCCGGCAAAGGCGGCGACGGCGGGCTCTCCTTCCGCCGCGAGAAGTTCGTCCCCAAGGGCGGGCCGGACGGCGGTGACGGCGGCGACGGCGGCGATGTCGTGCTGCTCGCGGATCCGTCGCTCCGCGACCTCTCCTCGCTGCAGAGGCGAAAGTGGATCAAGGCCGAGCGCGGCGGCAACGGCGGTGGAGCGCGCAAGCACGGTGCCGACGGCGCCGATGCGGAGCTGCGCGTCCCGGTCGGGACGCAGGTGTTCACCGACGCGGGAGATCTGATCGCCGATCTCGCCCACCCCGGCGCGCGCGTGGTGCTCGCGCAGGGCGGTCACGGCGGCCGGGGGAATGCGCGCTTCGTCTCGTCGACCCGACAGGTGCCGCGCTTTGCGGAGGTCGGCCCGCCTGGCGACGAGCGCGACGTGGAGCTGCATCTGAAGCTGCTCGCAGACGCTGCGCTCGTCGGGCTGCCGAACGCCGGCAAGTCGTCGTTGATCTCGCGCGTCTCGAACGCGAAGCCCAAGGTCGCCGCGTATCCGTTCACGACGCTGCAGCCGGTGCTCGGCACGGTCGAGTCGCCCGACGGCCGGCAGCTGGTGATCGCCGACGTGCCCGGGCTGATCGAAGGAGCGAGCGAAGGCGTCGGCCTCGGTCACGAGTTCCTCGCTCACCTGGAGCGGGCGCGCACGCTGATTCATGTGATCGACGCGTCGCAGCCGGCCGACGAGCAGTGGCGCACGATCGATGCCGAGCTCGGCGCCTACGGCGCCGGACTCGACGAGCGCCCGCAGATCGTCGTGCTGAACAAGATCGATCTCGAGCCCGATCCGGAGTTCGCGATCGACGATCCGCGGATCACGGCCGTGTTCCGGCTCTCGTGCGCAACGGGCCAGGGCGTCGACGATTTCCGACGTCGGCTGTTCTCGCTGGTGCCCGAGCCGCCCGTGGACGAACGCAGTGAGGACGAGCTGGCCGATTTCCTGGTCTACCGGCCGCAGCCGAAGGCGCGCGGCTGGCGTCTGCTACGGACCGAGGACGGCTTCCGGGTCCTCGGCACGCCGCCGACCGATGAGGAGCTGGAGCGCGCGCTGCGCGCCGCGGGCGCGAAGGACGGTGCGACGGTCGAGATCGGCGACGAGGAGTTCGAGCTCGCCTGATGTCCACGTCGCTCGGGCTCTTCGGCGGTGCGTTCGACCCGCCGCACTGTGGACATGTCGAGCTGGCGCGTTGCGCGAAGACCGAGCTCGGGCTCGACAGGCTCGTCGTGCTCGTCGTTGCCGATCCCGGCCACAAGCACGTCGATACCCCGGCCGACGTGCGGCTCCGTCTGGCTCGGGCGGCGTTCCCGGCCGACGACGTCCTGCTCGATACGCACGCGCGCACGATCGACACGCTGCGGGCGCACCCCGAGTGGGTCGACCCGGTGTTCCTGATCGGTGCCGACCAGTTCTGCGACTTCCTGTCCTGGCAGGAGCCCGACGAGGTGCTCGAACGAACGCGGATCGCGGTCGCCACGCGGCCTGGCTCCCCTCGCGAGCGTCTCGACGGGGTGCTGGCCGCGCTCAGCCACCCCGAACGGGTGCTCTTTTTCGAGATCGAGCCGATTCCAGTGGCCTCGAGCGATCTGCGGCGACGGTTCGTCGACGACGACGTGCCGTCCGCGGTGGCGGAGATCGTCCGCGGCGAAGGACTTTATGCCTCGTAGGCATGGGTACACTTCAGCGGCTTGAGCCCTCACGAACAGGCACGCCGGATTGCGGCAATCGTCCACGACAAACTCGGCCGCGACGTCGTCATTCTCGACATGCAGCCCGTCTGCGCCTACACCGACTACTTCGTCGTGGCGACGGGTGGCAACGCGCGCCAGACCAAGGGCATCTGGGACGAGGTGCACGGCCGCCTGAAGCACGACCACGACCTGCTGCCACGGTCGGTCGAGGGTGAGCAGGAGGCGACCTGGATCGTCGGCGATTACATCGACGTCGTGTTGCACGTCTTCACTCCCGAGGCGCGCGAGTTCTACCGCCTCGAGGATCTGTGGGACGACGTCCCGCACGAGACCGTCGAAGCAGCCACGGCCTGACGGCAGGAGTCACCGCGCGACGAAACGTCCGGCGTCGCGCGTACGCTGTTGCCAGTGTTGACGACAGACCAGAAAGGCGCCCTCGCCGAACAGGCGATCGCATTCGAGGCCTTGACCCATGGCGTGGGCGTGTCGCGGCCGCTCGGTGACGAGCGGTACGACCTGATCTTCGACCTCCGGCCTCGACTGCTCCGAATCCAGTGCAAATGGGCCGTTCGACGAGGCGACGTCATCGTGATCGTCTGTCGGACGAGTCGCCGTGGCCCGAACGGAATCGTCCCCCGTCGGTACAGCGAGGAAGAGATCGACGTGATTGCTGCGTACTGTCAGGCGACCGGGAGTTGTTATTTGCTTCCGAAGGATCTTTCGGTTCTGCGGGCGGGTGTCCAGCTACGACTTTCGCCACCAAGGAACAATCCGAAGACCAAGATCAAGTGGGCGCGTGATTTCGAGCTCGGAGCTACACTGACGCAGCTCCTCGGGCCCATAGCTCAGCTGGGAGAGCGTCGCGCTGGCAGCGCGAAGGTCGCCGGTTCGAGCCCGGCTGGGTCCACCTGAGAAGCCCCCACGGGGGCTTCTTTTGTTTTGGTCATTCTTGTTAAGCAGGTGTTATGGAGCGGAACTTCTACGGCTTCATGATCGTGACGGTCGTCACACCCCTGAGATGGCAGGCGAATGGTGGTCGGGAGTGGAATTGCGACACCTCGTGGCGCTGGACGCGGTTGCGCGTGAGGGGTCGTTCCGCCGTGCAGCGACGCGCCTCGGGTACGTGCAGTCGGCGATCAGTCATCAGATCGCGGCGCTCGAGAACCTGACGGGAAAGCGACTGATCGACCGCTCGCGGGGAACGCGGCCGCTCGCGTTGACCGATGCCGGCGAGATCATGCTCGCGCATGCCGACGCGGTGATCGCCCGCGTGCGCGCCGCCCAGGCCGATCTCGCGGCGCTCGACGGGAACGGCAACGCAGCCCTGCGAGTCGGCGCAACGCCCGACCTGCTCGCACGTCTCGTCCCGTCGTTGCTTCGCGTCTACGGCGCGCCGGTGACGTTGAACGAGAACTCGTCGACCGTCGCGCTGCTGACGGCGCTCGTCCGCGGCGAGATCGATCTGGCTCTGGCGGAGACGCCGCTGCCGAAAGGCCCGCTCGACGCCGCTGCGCTCTGCACGGATCCGTTCGTTGTGATGCTGCAGTCAGGCGCACCACTGACGAGGCGCCGCAATCCGATCACGCGCGACGAGCTCGCGCGACTGCCGCTCGTCGCACATGCGCCGTCGCGAGCGCATGTCGAGGAGCAGCTGCGCACGCACGGCATCGAGCCGAACTTCGTCCTGCAGGCGGAGACCGGCGCGGGCGTGCAAGGCCTCGTTGCCGCGGGTCTTGGCGCTGCGGTGCTGCCTCGCCTGGCCACCGACGAACGCCGTGCCGAGACCCAGGTGGTCGAGCTTGCCCCCGGCGTGATCCCGGCACGGACGGTGACCGCGGTCTGGAGCCGCTTGCAGCCGCTCTCGCCCGATGCGGCTGCCTTCGTCGACGCGGCCCGCTCGGCCTGCGCGGGCGAGCGGCTGCGCGAGCCGTCGATCGCATAGATCTTCGATCACCCTCATCGCCGACGTCGATCAACCACGAGTAACGACGAGCGTCTGTACCTCCCGTATGACTCCCAGTGGTCGCCGGAGTCGCGCTGCCGCAGGCGCGGCTCCGGCATCACCCGGCGAGTCCTACACGGTCGGTCTGCCATTTCGTCTGAGCGACCGGGGGAGCAGCGGCGGCGCAGCTCCAGCTCTCGGAGCTGCGCCGCTCGATGCTGCCGAACGACGCAGCCGCACGAGCAGCGGCGCGGCGACCGTGCCAGAGTGCAGGTCGAACCATGAGCATCGTTCACCGCAAGAGCACGTTCTCGATCGTCGCGGCCGACCTGGAGGCCGGCGAGGTCGGGTGCGCCGTCCAGTCGCGCTACTTCTCCGTCGGCTCGGTCGTCCCGTGGGCTCGCGCCGGCGTCGGGGCGGTCGCCACTCAGGCGGCGGGCGTGGCGGCCTACGGTCTTCGTGCGCTCGAAGAGCTCGAGCGAGGAGCCTCTCCGGAAGACGCGCTCGCACGCGTTCTCGCGGACGACGATGCCCGGGAGACGCGCCAGCTCGGAGTGGTGACAGCCGACGGCCGCGCCGCCGCCTTCACCGGTGCGCACTGCCTCGACTGGGCCGGTCATCGCATCGGCGCGGGCTTCGCCGTGCAGGGGAACATCCTCGCGGGCGAAGCCGTCGTCGACGAGATGGCGCGGGCGTACGAGGAGACGGTGGGCCCGCTCGTCGAGCGGCTGGTCGCCGCCCTCGAGGCGGGGCAGGCCGCGGGCGGCGACAGGCGTGGGCAGCAGTCCGCTGCGGTCATCGTCGAACGGGTCGAGGCACGTGCGGATTCTCGTGAGGGCATCGATCGGATCTGTGACCTGCGTGTCGAGGATCACGTCGAGCCGATCGTCGAGCTCCGCCGGCTGGTCGGGCTGTGGACGGTCTGGGAGGCGCAGCGCCGCGCTCATGCGTTCTACGAGCGGGGCGACAGCGCTCGTGCGGCCGACACGCTGCGCGCTGCGTTGGCGCGCGGCGAGGACGCCGGAATGCTCTACAACCTGGCGTGCTACGAGTCGCTCGCAGGGAGGGGCGACGCCGCCCTCGGCGCCCTGCGGCGATCGATCGAGCTCGACCCCTCGTTTCGGGAGCTCGCCCGAGACGACGCCGACTTCGACCCGATCCGGGCCGCAGTCTCAGAGCTGTAGCTCGAGGAACCTCGTCCCGGTCACCGGGTTGTGCCTGTACGGCGCAATGTCCGTGAACCCGAGCTCGTCGTACAGCGCCTGCGCGACTGCCATGCCCGGCGTCGTGTCGAGTCGCATCCGTGCGTAGCCGAGTCGGCGCGCCTCGTCGACGACGGCGGTCGCGAGCCTGCGCCCGAGGCCGGTGCCGCGGGCAGCCGGGAGCACGAAGAGCCGCTTCATCTCGCACACGTCGTCCGCGAGCGGGCGCAGTGCGACGCAGCCGGTGACGCCGCCCGCGCCGTGCGCGACGAGGAGGGCGCCGCGTGGTGGCGCGTAGGCGCCGGGCAGCTCCGCGAGCTCGCGCTGGAAACCCTGGAAGTCGAGCTCGAAGGGGAGTGACTCTGCGTACGCGCGCAGCAGCGCTCGCACCTCGTCCGTTTCGGACACGTCCATTTGCACCACTGGCGCGTCGCCGTCCACAACGGCACGCTATCGGCACGCATCGGGCACAGACACGCGCGCTCGCTCGCCGTACCGTTGTCGTAAAAGACAACGGAAGGGAGAAAACGTGCGCAAGATTCTGCTCGTGCTCGGACTCGCAGCTGCATTGGCCGTTCCGGCGGCGGCTTCCGGCAACCCGGGCCTCCCCGTCGCCTGCGGCCCGCAATGCGACAACAGCGGCGGTTGGACCGGGTGCACGCAGGTGACGGCTTCGCATTCCGGCAGCGCGGGGCCTCTGGCTCACATCAGGCACTTCCTGGTCGTGAACTACTGCAAGCACTACGGCATCATCACGAGCGTGTCGATCGCCGCTCACGGCTGCGACACGAACGGGCTCGTTTCGTGCCACATCGGTCCCGCCTGGCAGACCGGAGGCGGCGTGGGATTCACCTCGGCGACGTTCGAGGGGCACGTGACGTGGGTCGTGACGACGCTTCCGTTCGTCACGAACAGCGACACCCTCACCCTCACGGTGCCGGCGGGCTAGGTGCGGCCACGGCGGCTGATCGTGACGGTGATGGTCTGGCTCCTGCTCGGCCTCGCCCTCAACCTCGTGATTCGCGCCACGCTGCACTGACGTATCGTCGCGGTCGTGGAGCTTCGCCCCACGACCGACGGCGATCTGCCGGCGCTCCATGCCATCTTCCTCGGCGCAATCGGGAGTGTCTTCCTTCCGCACGGCTTCGAGCCGCCGACGCCGACGCTGGAGACGTTCTCGAATCTCCAGGGGCACCTTCTGCGCACCGGGACCTCCATCGTCGCGGAGGCGGATGGAAGGGTCGTCGGCTATGGATCCTCCTGGGTCCGCGGCGACGACTGGTTCCTCGCCTCGCTCTTCGTCGACCAGGCGGCCCACGGCCAGGGCGTCGGCACCGCGTTGCTCGACGCGGTCTGGACCCCGGCAACCCGTCGGCGGACCATGACCGACGCGATCCAGCCCATTTCCAACGCGCTCTACGGCGGCCGGGGGCTCGTCCCGGCGACGCCGCTGCTGACGTTCCTGGGCCGCCCGCAGATCGAGGCACCGCTTGCGCAGGGCACCGGGACCGCCGACCTCCGCCGGATCGACGAGCTCGCGTACGGGTTCGATCGAGAGGTCGATCACCTCCACTGGTCACGCCACGCCGTTCGAACGGAGTGGCCAGACGCCTACTCCTACGCGTTCCCGGGCGGCGAGATCGGGCCGGTGGCCGGCGCGACGCCGGCCGCGGCCGCCGCGGCGCTCGCAGCCGAGCTTGCCGCGGCGGCGGGAACCGTGCGCGTATACATCCCCGGCTCGGCCCGCCTGCTCGTCGAGGTCGCTCTCGCCGCCCGCTTGCGCCTGGCGCCCGTTCCGGGGCTGCTCCTGCTTTCGCGGGGGGTCGAACCGCCCGCCGCGCTCGCGCCGTCGAGCTACGCCCTCTATTAACGTCGAGGTCTGCTCGCCGGGGCACCTGTGGGTTTCCTACACTTCGTGAATGTCGGGCCAAGCCTGGGAGCTGGTTTTCATGATGCTGATCCTGAAGATCCCGATCATCTATCTGGGTCTCGTGGTCTGGTATGCGATCCGCGCCGAGCCGGAGCCCGGCGTCGACCCGACGGAGTACTCCGTCTGGCGGCCGTGGCGGCGCCCGTCCGGCGCCGGCCCGCGGCCGAGGCGGGGCGGGCCGCACGGGACCCGCGACTCGATCCGCGTCGAGCGGGCGCGCCGGGATAGAGTCGCGCCGTGAGCTCGACGACTGACGATCGCTCGCGCCCCGCCGAGGCGGTCGCAGGCCTGCTCGCCGCAGGTGCACTGTTCCTCGGCGGATTCGAACTGCTCTACCGGCCGTTCCGTCTTGCGCCCGCCGCGTTGATCATGCTGATCGTGGCGACGATCATGAGCCGCGAGCAGCAGGGCCTGATCAAGGTGGCCTACGCAGCGGTGGGGATCGGCTTCGTCGTCGGCGCGGCCATTCAGGTGCTCACACACCACCCGCTCTACTAAGAGAAGAGGCAGGACAGCCGGCACTCCCCTGGTACAACACAAGGGTGAGCACGCACGACGTCGACGGCCTGAACGCCGGCTACGCGCGCGCCCTGCTCGACGAGTACCTCGAGAACCCCGAGGCGGTGCCGTCGGAGTGGCGCGCGCTCTTCGAGAGCGGGCAGTCCGGCCTGGTCGCGACCCATCCAGGGATCGCGCGTCTCCTCGACGCTCTGCCGGCCGCGGCGCCGGAGGGAAACGGTCACACGGAGCGCTCGGGCTCAGCTCCGGTCGCAGTCGCCCTCGCGGACGACGTGCCCGATCCACAGCTGCTCGGCGGCGTCGCGGCGGCCATGGCGCTCGTCAAGGCACACCGCACGCACGGTCACCTCGCCGCACGGCTCGACCCACTCGGGTCGGAGCCCGTCGGCGACCCGTCGCTCGAGCCTCTGCGCCTCGAGCCGAAGCTCACGCCGGAGCTGCAGGCGCGGATCCCGGCGTCAGTCCTGCGCGTGCACGTCGAGGGCGAGACGCTCGCGGACGTGCTGCCGCAGCTTGGCGAGACGTACTGCGGCACGATCGCCTACGAGCTCGAGCACCTCTCGGATCACCAGCAGCGCGTCTGGCTCCGTCAGGCGATCGAGTCCGGCCGGTATCGGCAGCCGCTTGCCGCCGAAGAGAAGAAGGCGTTGTTCCGTCGCCTCTGCGAGGTGGAGGGGATGGAGCGGTTCCTACGCAAACGCTTCCTCGGGCAGAAGCAGTTCTCGCTCGAGGGCCTCGACGTGATGATCCCGATGCTCGACGAGACGATCGAGCTCGCGTCCGACGCGGGCGCGCACGAGGTCGTCCTCGGCATGGCTCATCGGGGACGTCTCAACGTCCTCGCACACACGATCGGGATGCCGTACGAGTACATCCTGCGCGAGTTCGAGGGCGAGCGGACGATCGAGGCGGTTGCGGTCGACCCGGAAGGGGGAACCGGCGACGTGAAGTACCACCTGGCGGCGAACGGAACGCGGACGACGTCGAACGGCCAGGTCGGCGTTCGGCTCGTGGCAAACCCGAGCCATCTCGAGGCGGTCGACCCGGTCGTGGAGGGCCGCACGCGCGCCGAGCAGACCGATCGTTCGACGCGAAACGGAGCCCACGACCCGTCCGTGGCGCTGCCGGTGCTGCTGCACGGCGACGCGGCGTTCGCCGGCCAGGGAATCGTCGCCGAGACGTTCAACCTGCACGGTCTCGAGGGCTACTCGACCGGCGGCACGCTGCACCTGATCACGAACAACCAGGTCGGCTTCACGACCGATCCGAACGAGGGCCGTTCGACGCGCTATTCGTCCGACCTCGCCAAGGGCTTCGACGTTCCGATCATCCACGTCAACGCCGATGATCCCGAGGCGTCGATCTCCGCGACGCGACTTTCGATGGCCTATCGCCGCCGCTTCGGCCAGGACGTCGTCATCGACCTCGTCGGCTACCGGCGGTTCGGCCACAACGAGCAGGACGAGGCCGCCTACACACAACCGCTGATGGTCGAGCAGATCAACGCGCATCCCTCCGTGCGGGAGCTCTACGAGGAGCAGCTGATCGAGGAAGGCGTGCTGACGCCGGACGAGGCAGCCTCGTTCGTCTCCGAGGTCGAGCAGATGCTGCGCGAGGCGCACGACCGGCTGAAGGCATCCTTCGGGGCGAGCGAGGAGCACGACGGCGCAATCCCGCGCTCGACCGGCGGCGAGGCGATCACGGCGGTCTCGGCGGACACGCTTGTGGAGCTGAACGAGGAGCTGCTCGCGACGCCCGACGAGTTCACCGTGCACCCCAAGCTCGCCCGTCAGCTCGAGCGGCGGCGCACAGCCATGGACGAGGGCGGGATCGACTGGGGTCACGCGGAGTCGCTCGCCTACGCATCGCTGCTCGTCGACGGCATCCCCGTGCGACTCACCGGCCAGGACGTGCAGCGGGGGACGTTCGCGCAACGCCACCTCGTCCTGCATGACGTGAACACCGGCGAGACCTACACGCCGATGCAGCACCTCGACGAGGCATCGGCGTCGTTCGAGGTCTACAACTCGCCGCTCTCCGAGTACGCGTGCGTGGGATTCGAGTACGGCTACTCGGTCGCGGCCCCCGAGGCGCTTGTCCTCTGGGAGGCGCAGTACGGCGACTTTGCAAACGGTGCGCAGATCGTGATCGACCAGTTCATCTCGTCGGCGATGTCGAAGTGGCGCGAGACATCCCGCCTGTCGCTGCTGCTCCCGCACGGGTACGAGGGCAATGGGCCCGAGCACTCGAGCGCGCGGCTCGAGCGGTTCCTCCAGCTCGGAGCGCAGGAGAATCTTCGAATCGTCAACTGCACAACCGCGGCGCAGTACTTCCATATTCTGCGCCGCCAGGCCCTCGACGCGACCGCCCGGCCGCTCGTCGTCGTCACCCCCAAAGGCCTGCTCCGGTTGAAGGATGCGACGTCGACGCTCGACGAGCTCTCGGCCGGCGGGTTCCGGCCGGTGATCGACGACGCGCGCGCCGACAAGGACGCCGTGCGGAGGCTCGTGCTCTGCAGCGGCAAGGTCTACTACGACATCCTCGGGCACGAAGCTCATGCGGGAGCGAGCGCGGTCGCCGTCGCCCGCATCGAGCAGCTCTACCCGTTCCCGACGGACTCGGTCGCGGCGCTCGTCGCGTCGTACCCCTCGCTGACCGAGGTTGTGTGGGCGCAGGAAGAGCCGCAGAACATGGGGCCGTGGCGGTCGATCCGTCACCGGCTCGAGGAAGCCTCAGGAGCGGCGCCGCTGCGCTACATCGGCCGGACGTGGCGGGCGAGCCCGTCCGAGGGCTACCCGACCGCTCATCTGATCGAGCAAGACCGCATCGCGCGCGACGCGCTGACCATCTCGGGCTAGCTTCGCCGGCGGTTGCGCTGGGCCTCGAACGCCTGTCTGGCGATCCGAGGGCCGTGGTGGCGCGCCTGCTGGGTGAGCCATTTCCGCTGTTTCGGCGGTAGGCGGCGCCAGATGTCGTATGCGGCGAGCGCCGCGGTGACCGGGCCGACCCCGCGGGTGATCTTCACAGGAGGCATCGGCTCCATTGTGCCGACAACGGCTACTTCCGGTGGCTCGAGTCGTGCCCGCCCTTCGAATTGCTGCTGCTGCTGCTGCTCGCTGCTGCTGCTGCGTCGTGGTGGTGGTCGCGGCGTCGTCGTCGTCGTCGTCGTGCTGTTGTCGGCGTGCTCGTGGTCTTGGTGCTGGTGCTGAGGACGAGCTGGTGGTGCTGCCGGTCGTGCCGCTGGTGGGGGTGGTGGTGGCGGTGGTTGGAGTGGCGGCGCTGCTGGTGCTACCGCTGCCGCCGCAGTCGCCGCCGTGGTCGTTGGCCTCTTCCTCGAGTGCGTCGACGAACTTCTGCGAGGACGAGGTGATGAGGATCTTGACCGAGGTCGAGGCGAGCGACCGCCCGCCCGCCGGGGTGACGCCCGGAGGCGTCGCAGGGGGCGGCGGGGCTGGGGTGGGCGCGGGTGGAGGCGCCGGGGTGGGAGCAGGCGCGGGAGCCGGGGCAGGGTCCGGGGTGGGGGCTGGAGTTGGAGCCGGAGTCGGGGCGGGGGTCGGCGCAGGAGTGGGCGCGGGGGTGGCGCCCGGCTCCGCCGGGTGAGAAGTCTCGCCGGGCTGCCGGAGCCGTCGGCTGGGTAGCCGGCACCGGGGCCTGAGTGGGGACGGCGGTATGAGTGACCGGCAGGGGTCGTCGAACGACCACGCTCGCGAGCTCAGCAGTGCCCGTGGACGGGTTGCGGCGGTCACCAGGGGGCCTTGACGGGCCCCGATCCGGCCTGGGCGATACCCGGCGCGACCTGCACGACGGCGGGCGCTTCGGGAGCCGTCAGCCGCAGGGGCGCACCCTGGTTGCCGGAAGTCAGCAAATGCCCGGGTAGGAGCATGAGGCCGGCGACGACTGCACATGCGAGTGCTCCCGCCGCGGTCTGCGCCCAAACCCCCCTCATGGTTTCCCCCGTTCTGGCCGACAACGACTAGTAGAAAGCGTATCGGCACCTCCGGCCGATCACTTGAGCACGAATGGGAAGCTTCAAACTCAAACTAGTGATGTGGTTCGCGCTGTTGGCGCTACTGCCGCTTGCAGTTGCGTTCTACGGTTATGACTCGCTGACGAGCCGGAGCGAGACCGGGCGGACGGATGCCGCACTCCAGGCCGGACTGCGGGGAGTGGTCGCCGGTTACTCGGCGCGACTCACGGAGGCGACCACTGAGGCGCGGCGGCTCGCGAACGATCCTGCCCTGCAGCGTGCCCTGCGCGGGCACGACGAAGCCGCCCTGGCGAAGGTCGCCGCCGCTCATCCCACTGCAGTGTTCGGGTTCGGCGCCGGCGGCCCGGGTGCGGCCTCCGTCGTCGACCGCCACGGGCGGGTGATCGGGTCTGTGTCGGTGCGCGTCCCGATCGACCCGCAACTCGTGCGGTCCCTCGCCGCCGGGCTCTCACCGTCGTTCGGTCTCGTCGTCGCTCGGCTCGGACGGATCGTCGCCGGCGTCGGAAGTGGGAGCGTGCTTCCGCTCCAGCCGGGCCACCCCTCCCGCGTCAGGCTCGGGGGCACCGAGTACCGGGGACTGCAGACGGCGCCGCTCGCACAGCCGAAGGGTCTCGTCTTCGCGGTGGTGGAGCGACAGCGCGCGATCGACGCCGCCGGGCGTTCGTCCGAGGAACGGCTCTTCGCCGCTCTGCTCGCATCGCTGTTGATCTTCGGAATCGTCACGTACCTGCTCGGACGATCGATCGTCGGAACGCTCCGCCGGCTCGTCGCTGCTGCGAATGCGATCGCCGACGGGCGCCTCAGCGAGCGCGTGGAGGTGAGAGGACGCGACGAGTTCGCAGAGCTCGGCACGGCCTTCAACCGGATGGCCGCCCAGCTCGAACAGCGGCTCGCGGAGCTGCAGACCGAGCGCGAACGTATGCGCGACGCGACGATCCGCTTCGGGGAGGCGCTGATGGCGACCCACGATCCGGGGCAGCTCGTGCGCGTCGTGGTCGAATCGGCGGTCGAGTCGACGGGCGCCACAGGCGGCGTCGTGCTCGGGCCGCACGGCGAGCTCGCTCGAGCGGGTGACCCTGACGCAGGTCTGGAGCGGATCTCATTTCCGCTTCGCACCGGCTCGTCCGACTTCGGGCAGCTCGTACTCGCCTCCAACTCGTTCGAGGCAGAGCAGGTCGAGACGGCGACCTCACTCGCGAATCAGGTCGTCGTCGCGCTCGAGAATGCGCGCCTGCATCGCCTCGTCGAACGGCAGGCGCTGGTCGACAGTCTCACCGGGCTTGCGAACCGGCGCAGCGTCGAAGAAACGCTTCGCTCCGAGCTCGCCCGCGCGTCGCGCTTCGGCACCGAGGTGTGTGTCGTCTTCGCCGACCTCGACTTCTTCAAGCTCGTGAACGACAAGCACGGCCACGCCGCCGGCGACGAGGTTCTCAAGGCATTCGCGCTCGCGCTGCGCGAGACGGTTCGTGAGAGCGACGTGGCCGGCCGCTGGGGCGGCGAGGAGTTCGCGATGGTGCTCACCGGCACGGGCTCGATCGGCGGCGCTCGTCTCGCCGAGCGCGCGCGCGTGGCGATCGAGGCCCGCAGTGTGGAGATGCCGAACGGCGAACTGGTCTCGGTCACGGCCAGCTTCGGCGTCGCTTCATACCCCGAGACGCATGAGCTCGGCGAGTTGCTCGCCGCTGCCGATTCGGCTCTCTACGAGGCGAAGCGTGCCGGAAGGAACCGGGTCGCCGTTTCGCCTGAATCGAGCGTGCCCAAGATCGTCTAAACTGCCGCGTCGGAGAGAATATGGCGTCAGAGCAGGAGGGTTTCATGGCCGTCGACGCTCCGTCGATGTTCGCGCAAGTGATTCAGGACCATCTCGAGTTGAAGCGGCGCAACGCTGCGCTCGAGCATGAGATGCCGCTGGAGAAGTACATGTCCGACGATCCGTTCGAGAACCATCCGCTCTTCAAGACCGAGGAGCAGGCGCGGATCGAGGAGACGATGGATGGTGTTCCCGGGATCGAGGCCGAGGAGACGTCGCTCGACTGGCCGACCACCGAAGACACCTTCATCGACGAGCCCGCATCTTCACCGGCTCTCGAGGTGACCGAGGAGGCTGCCACCGTTACGCCGGAGGGGGACCAGCCTTCGGACGAGAACCTCTGGTCGCGCTCCCGCGACTTCGACTGGGGAGACTGACCTCGGCCTCGACCTGATTCGGCGAAGCCGAACCAGGTCGACGAGGTTCACGGCTGGCTGAGCCTCGCCCAGAGGTTGTCGAGCATGCGCTTCACCGGCCAGAACGTGGCCGAGCCGCCGAAGTCGAGTGTTCCCGCGGCGAACACCTTGGCGCCGGCCGGCGTCTCGTAGTAGCTCATCTGGGCCGTCAGCCCTGGGCCGAGCAGGTCGGGGATCTGGGCGACGACCACCGTCCCGGGCGGTGACTCCGGCGCGATCGAGTCGATCTCGATCCCGTAGCCGCCGACGAACTGGCCAAGCGTCGAGCCGTCCGCGAGCCCCGTCCCGTCCCACAGCCACGGAGTCGCCGCGCTGTTCTGGATGGTGTAGAGGCCCTGGTGCTGACCGTCGTCGTTCGCGCGGTACTCGACGCCGATCAGCGCAGCTTCCGGCCGTCCCGCGTCGCGCCAGCGGCCGATCTTGACGAGCTTGTTCTGCGACTTCTGGACCTGCCAGAAGAAGTTGTTCGCCGAGAGGAACATCAGGTTGCCGCCGAGATCGCGGAAGCGCTGCACGACGTCGTACTCGTGCGGCCGCACGTACTCCTCATGGCCCTCGAACACGATCAGGTCATAGCTCGCGGCAAGTTGATCGCCGGTCGCGATGTTGTCGAAGTCGGAGTCGGAGATGAACTCCGCTCGTTTGCCGGACCAGTACAGCCAGTGCAGGAACGGTAGGTCGTACCGGTAGAAGCGCGGCGGCGGTCCGCGCGCGATGTAGGTGCGGCCGAGGTCGACCGTGCGGTTCGGCGGGCCGGCGTACCACGTATCCCCGTAGCCGTCGCCGTTCACGTCCTGGAAGTTGTAGGCCTGCCAGGTGTTCGTCGGCAGAACGACGAGCACACGGCTCGTCTCTCCCAGCATGACCGGTCGCACGACGAACGGGGCATAGCCGACCCGGCCGTCGCTTGCGGTGAACTCGACGTAGTAGAGGCCGCTGGGCAGGTCGGGCACGACGAACGCGATCGTGTGCGGTGCGTTTCGCCATGCCGACCAGTCGATCGGCGTCGGCCCCTCGTCGACCTCGACCCCGGCGAACTGGTTGTCCGCGTAGGTGACCACCTTCTCCGGGCCCGACTGGAACACGCGCTCGGTGAGCGCAGCCGCATCGGTGGCGATGTGGATCTTCGCGACTTCGCCCGGCAGATAGTTCGGTTTTGCAAACCCGGCGTCGACGCCCTGGATGCGCACGACGACGCCGCGAGGACTGCGTCCGACGAATGCGTTGGGCGCTCCGTAGACGATGCGGTTGCCCGTGCCGTCCACGGCGGTGAGCCGAACCAGGTACGTGCGCGGGTTCAGGTTCGACGCCGCTGCCCAGGTGAGCGTGTGCTGTCCGCGCCCGAACCTCTCAGTCGTCGTGAAGAAGGATCTCGGAGCCTTGACGGTGCGCGTGACGTCCATCGTCACCGTCGCCGCCTCCCGGAGCCGGAACGAGATGTTGGCCTGCTCTCGGAACCCGTCGCCGTTCGGGCTGATGGTCGTCAGAAGCGCGTTGTCGCCGGCGAAAGGGGTGCTGCCGTTGTCGGCGTGCAGGTCGTAGAGCTGTGGGGGCCGCGTGTCGATCCGCAGCCGCGTGGTGGCGAGCACGCTCGAGCCGTAGACGAGGCGGACGTCGTAGGTGCCGTCGGCGACGCGTTTGCCCCGGATACGCCCGTCCCAGCCGATCGCGAGGGTCCGGCGGCGCGACGGTGGAACGATCCAGCCGACGGGTTTCCCACCGGACGTGACGAGCCGAACGCCGACCCTCCGTTCGAGCGAGAGCTGCGCGGACACGCGCAGTGTCGCTCTGATCGGGGAGAAGTCCTGCGGAACGACGGTCAGCGTCGCCGCCTGTGCGTGCGCGGTGACGACGAGTGCCGCCGCGACCACGAATCCCAGCCGGCGCACCGCGGCAGGTTAGCCGTCGCACAGGACTGCAGGGTCTTCTGGGTGTGCCGGCGGGATACCCTGTTCCCTTCGTGCCGCCCCTCAAGACCTCCACCTCGTACGTCCCCACCGGCGACCAGCCTCAGGCGATCGAAGCGCTCGCGAACGGGCTGAGGGCGGGCGAGCAATACCAGACGCTCCTCGGCGCGACCGGTACCGGGAAGACCGCCACGATGGCCTGGATCATCGAGCAGGTGCAACGGCCGGCGCTGGTGATCGCGCACAACAAGACGCTGGCCGCGCAGCTCTGCAACGAGTTCCGTGAGTTCTTCCCCGACAACGCCGTCGAGTACTTCGTCTCGTACTACGACTACTACCAGCCCGAGGCCTATGTTCCCCAGGCCGACCTCTACATCGAGAAGGACAGCTCTCGGAACGACGACATCGACCGCCTGCGGCACGCCGCGACGTCGAACCTCCTGTCGCGGCGCGACACGATCATCGTGGCGTCGGTCTCCTGTATCTACGGGCTCGGCTCACCGGAGGAGTACGAGAAGAAGATCGTCTTCCTGGCCGCCGGAGAGGAGACAGACCGCGACCTCGTCCTGCGCAAGCTGATCGACATTCAATACGCCCGCAACGACACGCTGCTCGGCCGCGGCCGGTTCCGCGTGAAGGGCGACATCATCGAGATCCAGCCCGCGCATTCGGAAACGGCGTATCGCGTTTCGTTCTTCGGCGACGAGGTCGAGCAGATCTCGCATTTCGACCCGCTGACCGGTGAGGTCCTCTCGAAGCTCGATCACATCACGGTGTTCCCGGCGACGCAGTACGTCACATCCGCGCCGACGATCGAGCGTGCAGCGGTCGAGATCCGGCACGAGCTCGAGGAGCAGGTGAAGCACTTCGAGGCGAAGGGAATGATGCTCGAGGCGCACCGGATCAGACAGCGCACCGAGTACGACCTCGAGATGATGCGCGAGCTCGGGTTCTGCAACGGGATCGAGAACTACTCGCGGATCCTCGACGGGCGCCCCGCCGGTTCGGCACCGCACACGCTGCTCGACTACTTCCCCTCCGACTACGTCGTCTTCGTCGACGAGTCGCACCAGACGGTTCCGCAGGTAGGAGGCATGTACGAAGGCGATCGCTCCCGCAAGCAGACGCTCGTCGACTTCGGATTCCGCCTGCCGAGCGCGCTGGACAACCGCCCGCTGCGGTTCGACGAGTTTCTCGCGAAGGTGCCGCAGGCGGTGTTCGTCTCGGCCACGCCGGGGGCCTGGGAGCTACGGCAGTCGACGAAGATCGTCGAGCAGTTGATCCGGCCGACGTATCTCGTCGACCCGGAGGTCGAGCTGCGGCCGACGCGGAACCAGATCGACGACCTCCTGAACGAGATCCGTCACCGCGAGGAGCGAAACGAGCGTGTCCTCGTGACGACGCTGACCAAGAAGATGTCCGAGGATCTCACCGACTACCTGCTCGAGGCGGGGGTCAAGACGCGCTATCTCCACTCGGAGGTCGACACCCTCGAGCGCATCCAGATCATTCGCGAGCTGCGGCTCGGCGAATACGACGTGCTCGTCGGTGTCAACCTCCTGCGCGAAGGGCTCGACCTGCCGGAGGTGTCGCTGGTCGCGATTCTCGACGCCGACAAGGAAGGTTTCCTGCGCGGTAAGACGGCCTTGATCCAGACGATCGGACGGGCGGCCCGCCACCTCGAAGGCCGTGTGCTGATGTACGCCGACAAGCAGACGGAGGCGATCAAGGGCGCGCTCGAGGAGACCAACCGCCGGCGCAAGACTCAGCTCGCCTACAACGAGGAGCACGGCACGAAGCCGCTCTCGATCATGAAGGGCGTCTCCGACATCGCCGAGTTCCTGGCGCTCGAGCAGCCGCATGTGCCGAGCTCGCGCCGCCGGCGCGGCGACAAGGCTGAGGGCATGAGCCGCGAGGAGCTCGAGAAGCTGGCGATCACCCTCGAGGAGGAGATGTTCCAGGCCGCCGAGGAGCTGAGGTTCGAGTACGCGGCGAAGCTGCGCGACGAGATCAAGGCGCTTCGCCGCGAGCTGCTTGGCGTTTGCGGAACCGGAGCGGGTATGAGGCGTAGGCTCGACGGAGCCGAGCAAAGAGCGGAGGTGCCGGCTTTGCCGGCGCTGGAGCGGGTATGAGGCGTAGGCTCGACGGAGCCGAGCAAAGAGCGGAGGTGCCGGCTTTGCCGGCGCTGGAGCGGGTATGAGCGTTGGGTTTGTTCTTGCGATCCTGATCTCGGGGCTGATCACGGGCGGTCTGGCCCGGTTCGCGATCCCCGGGCCCGACCCGATGCCGATCTGGCTGACGATCTCGATCGGGCTGACCGGATCGATTGCCGGCGCGGCGATCGGGAACGCGATCTCGCACAACAACGGCTACCTCGTCTCGTTCCTCTCGTTCGGGATCGCGATCGCGCTGGTCGCCTCGTACAGGCGGTTCGTCCAGAAGCGCCCGATCTGGGGGCCTGGGGCGCTCGCGTTCCCCGACCGCGGGCTCGGCGTCGACCAGCAGCGTGAGCGCCTCCAGAAACTCGGGATCGATCCGAACGCCCTGCGCCCCGACCCGGCCCTCGCCGAGCGCGCCCGGCTCGAGGCGATGCTGCAGGAGCTGCATCGCGCCGGGCTGCTGACCGACGAGGAGCTGGCCGCCAAGCGCGCCGCGCTCGACGAGCGCTGAGCCCGAAGGGGTGTCTGACACCAGGGGGTGTCAGACACCTGTCGAGGCGCCGCCAGCCGCTTGGCCCGCCGAGCGCTGAGCCCGAGGCCGTACGATTCACGCCGTGTACATCGTCGGACTGATCGTCGCCGGGCTGATCATCGGGGCCCTCGGACGTCTCATTCACCCGGGTGCGGATCCGATGCCGATCTGGCTGACGCTGCTGATCGGGATCGCCGCCTCGCTGATCGCAGGGCTGCTGATCGGCGGCCTGCTCGGCTTCGTCCTCGCGGTTGTGATCGCGGCCGTGCTCGTCGGCGTCGTCGGCAACGTCCGAGGCGGTTCTCGAACCGTCTAGCCCGCTCCGGCCAAGGGCTCGCTGCCGCGCGGGAAACGCCGGGTCGCCGTGAGGCCCCAGTCGTCGTTGCGCCAGATGTAGGTGTCGACGACCAGCGTGCGCTCGTCGGCGCTGTAGACGACGCAACCGCGGGCCTCGCCGCGGCGCTTCGGCCGAGGCTGCCCGAGGCCGGGAGCGATCGAGATCACGACACCCCGTGCGCCGCCCGTGATCACCTCGAACTCGTGGCGTTCGCTGACCGTCGCCTGGTGGATGTGCCCACCGACGATCAGATCTGCGCCCGAGTCGACCAGCTTCGCGAGCACGTGATTCCGGCGGGCGACCGGCTTCTTCCGCGACCGCCACGGTGCGCCGATCAGTTGATGGTGCAGTGCGACGACACGGAGCGCGCCGGGCGCCGCGAGACGCAGCTTGCCCGTCACCCGCTCGAGCTGCTCGTCGCCGACGCCTCCCGACTGGTGCCGCCAAGGCCGGACCGAATTGAGGCCCGACGACGTGAGCGTGCGCCGAAGCGAGCTCAGGCTCGGTGGTCTCCCACTGGCGCTCGAACTCCTGCCAGGGACTGCTGAACCGCGCCGGAAACGTGTACGGGATGTCGTGGTTGCCCGGCACTGCAAGCACAGGCAGCTGAAGGTCGTGCAAAAACGCCGCCGCACGCTCGTGCTCTGCGCGGCGCCCTCGATTGGTGAGATCCCCGCTCGCAATCACGAGTTCCGGAGCCACACGCCCGATCAGCCCTGCGAGCGCCGGCCCGAGGACCGGGTCGTCTCCCGCCCCGAAATGGAGGTCGGAGACGTGCAGGATGCGGGTATTCACTGCCGAAGCAGGCTATACAGTGACGGGGATGGCCGACGAGCAGTCGACTGAGATCTTCGACGACCTCTACCTCGGGCTGCGCGCCGGGGGAGCGCTGCGCAAGCAGCGGCGCGGTGAGGAGCTGACGAGCGAGGAGCGCGAGGCGCTCGGCCGCTGGCAGCGCCTGTCCGCCTGGCGCAAGGGCGTGGCGATCGGCGGCTTCGCCTTCGGCACGTTCGGTCTCGGGTTCACGCTCGGCGGCCTCCTGTTCGGCCGCTGGCGCAAGGCCTAGGCCGGGCCTCTACGCCTCGACCGCGGCGACGGTCTCCTCGCGGCCGCGCCGCGACAGAGCGACCACTCCTGCAAGCGCCGCAACCGCGGAAACGCCGCCGGCGATCCACAACGTCCCGCGCGCTCCGACGGTCGTCACCAGTACGCCGCCTGCGGCGAGCGCGACGAGCTCGGCCGTGTTGCGCACTCCGTTGAACGCGGCGAACGCGCGGCCGTGTTGCTCCGGTGGGACGCGCTGGTGGATCAGCGTTCGGAAGCCGGTGTTCTTCACGCCGTGCCCCATGCCGCCGATGAGCCACCAGACGACCATGAACCAGAACACCGTCCAGAACGGTGCGATGAACTTTGCGAAGCCCTGGAGGGCGGCGGCCAGCAGTGTCGCGATCGCCACGGCCGAGACCGGAATTCGATGCGGGATCGCATTCGAGGCGGCGATCATCCCGATCGCCCAGGCGCTCAGGACGATGCCGATTCCGGCCTCCGGACGACCCAGCTGCGCGACGTAGGCGAAGTCACCCGGGATCGAGGCCGACATGAACACGAGCGTCACGGCACCGGCCCCGAGCACGATCGCGAGCACGCGCTCTCCCCGCAGGAGCTCCAGGCCGTCACGGGCGCGAGGTTTGGCGGCGCCGGGCACCTGAACGATGCGCCGGCGGACGGGCAGTGCAAACAGCGCCGCCGCGATCACGAGGAACGTGGCGGCGTCGGCGAAGAGCGCGATCTGGACGCCCGCCCCGGCCGCCAACGCTCCGCCGACCAGAGGCCCGACCATGAACCCGACCGAGCGGGCGGACTCGACGAGGCCGTTCGCGCGACCGATCTCCCGCGAGCCGGCAAGCAGCGGGACGAGTGCGAATTCCGACGCCTGCGACACCGCGACGCCGGCTCCGAGCACGAGCGTCAGCGGGAGGATCGCCGCCAGGGAATGTGCGAAGGCGAGGGCACAGACGACGACCGCCTGAAAGACCGCAGACCAGATCGCGAGCGCTCGGGTCTCCACGCGGTCGACGAGCACGCCGACGTGGCCGGCGAGCACGGCGAGCGGCGCCCAGAGGCAGATCAGCAGCACCGCGACGCCCGCGCCGTGCCAGAGCTCGTTCGCTCGCAGCGAGAGCGCGATCATCGCGACCCAGTCGCCGATCGACGAGATCGCGATTGCGCCGGCGACGATGCGCAGGTCGCGGTTTCGCGTTGCCGCGGTCACCCGCCGAATCTACGCCGAAGCCCCGCGGAAGCAATGGAAATCGACCCTATACGAACACACGTTCGCGAGGTACAATGGCGTTCTCGATGGCGGCCGACGAGCTAGTAGTCCACGGCGCCCGGGAGCACAACCTGAAGGACATCACGGTCCGGCTCCCGCGAAACGCGCTCATCTGCATCACCGGGCTTTCGGGGTCCGGTAAGTCGAGCCTTGCCTTCGACACCATCTACGCCGAGGGGCAGCGGCGCTACGTCGAGTCTCTCTCCGCCTACGCGCGGCAGTTCCTGCAGATGATGGAGAAGCCGGACGTGGACTCGATCGACGGGCTGAGCCCCGCGATCTCGATCGACCAGAAGACGACGTCGCGCAATCCCCGCTCGACCGTCGGGACGGTCACCGAGATCTACGACTACCTGCGCCTGCTCTTCGCGCGCGTTGGCCGGCCGCACTGCCCGGTCTGCGGCCGGGAGATCTCCGGCCAGTCGATCGACTCGATCGTCGAGCAGATCCTCGCCCTGCCGGCCGGCACGCGGTTCACCGTCAACGCACCCGTCGTCCGCGACCGAAAGGGCGAGTACCGGGAGCTCTTCGAGGAGCTGCGGAACGAGGGCTTCTCGCGCATCAAGGTCGACGGCGAGCAGCACACGCTCGACGAGCCGCCGACGCTCGACAAGAAGTTCAAGCACACGATCGAGGTCGTCGTCGACCGCCTCGTGATGAAGGAGGACCTGCGCACGCGCCTGACGCAGTCGGTCGAGACGGCGGCTGCTCTCGCGGAGGGTCTGGTGGCGGTGGACCTGGTCGAGACCGGCGAGACGGCGACGTACAGCCAGAACTTCGCCTGTCCCGAGCATGGGGTGTCGCTGCCGGAGCTCCAGCCGCGCATCTTCTCGTTCAACTCGCCCCACGGCGCGTGCCCGCGCTGCACCGGACTGGGCGCTCAGCAGGAGATCGACCCCGACCTGCTCGTCCCCGACCCGACGCTCTCGATCGACGACGGCGCGCTCGTGCCGTGGGCGGTCGGAGGCTCGGGGTTCTACGAGTCGGTGATCCAGGCGATCGCAGACCGGTACGAGATCCCCGCCGACGTGCCGTGGCAGGACCTCCCCAACGAGCAGCAGGAGTACTTCCTCTACGGCACCGGCGGCGACAAGGTGTACGTCCAGTACCGCAACCGCATGGGGCGCCGGCGCTCGTACA
Source organism: uncultured Thermoleophilia bacterium (assembly GCA_963703445.1). Lineage (GTDB taxonomy): Bacteria > Actinomycetota > Thermoleophilia > Gaiellales > Gaiellaceae > PALSA-600. The sequence goes on from CAVPEK010000008.1 coordinate 400,259, forward strand.
TGATCGACTTCGAGGGAATCATCTCGTCGCTCGAGCGACGGTATCGAGAGACCGATTCGAGCACTCAACGCGAGCGGATCGAGGAGTACATGTCGTTCCGGCCGTGCCCGGTCTGCAAGGGCGCGCGGCTCAAGCCCGAGGTGCTGGCGGTGACCGTCGGCGAGATCAACATTCACGAGTTCACACGGTTCTCGATCACGCGCGCGTTGGAGTTCCTCGATGCGCTCGGCCTCACCAAGACCGAGCAGCTGATCGGTCATCGCATCGTCAAGGAGATCCGAGAGCGCCTGACCTTCCTCGATGACGTGGGTGTCGGGTACCTCCAGCTCGACCGCGCCTCGGCGACGCTGTCGGGCGGAGAGGCGCAGCGCCTGCGGCTCGCGACGCAGATCGGCTCACAGCTCGTCGGGGTGCTCTACATCCTCGACGAGCCGTCCATCGGCCTCCACCAGCGTGACAACGACAAGCTGATCGGAACGCTCGAGCGCCTGCGCAACCTCGGCAACACCGTGGTCGTCGTCGAGCACGACGAGCAGATGATGCGCGTGGCCGACTGGCTCGTCGACATGGGGCCGGGCGCCGGTGAGCATGGCGGCCATGTCGTCGCAGAAGGCACCGCCGCGAAGGTGCAGCGCAACAAGAAGTCGATCACGGGCCAGTTCCTTGCCGGTGCGCGGGCGATCAAGGTTCCCGAGCGGCGCACCGACGACCACGGCTGGTTCACCGTGCTCGGCGCTGCGGAGAACAACCTGAAGGGCATCGACGTCGATTTCCCGGTCGGCAAGTTCATCGCGGTCACGGGTGTGTCCGGTTCCGGCAAGTCGACGCTCGTGAACGAGATCATCTACAAGGCCCTCGCCAACCAGCTCTCGAGGGTGCGGGTGCGGCCCGGCGAGCACCGTGGCGTCGACGGCATCGAGGTCTTCGACAAGGTGATCGAGATCGATCAGCGGCCGATCGGGCGCACGCCGCGCTCGAATCCGGCCACCTACACGGATCTCTTCACTCACATCCGCGAGCTCTACTCGCTGACGCCCGACGCGAAGGTGCGCGGCTACAAGCCGGGCCGTTTCTCGTTCAACGTCAAGGGCGGCCGGTGCGAGACGTGCAAGGGCGACGGCCAGATCAAGATCGAGATGCACTTCCTGCCCGACGTCTACGTGCCGTGTGAGACGTGCAAGGGCAAGCGTTACAACCGGGAGACGCTCGAGGTTCGCTTCAAGGGCAAGACGATCGCGGACATTCTCGAGATGTCTGTCGAAGAGGCGCTCGCGTTCTTCGCCAAGATCCCGAAGATTCGGCGTCGGCTGCAGACGCTCCACGACGTCGGCCTGGACTACATGACGCTCGGTCAGCCGGCGACGACGCTGTCCGGGGGAGAGGCGCAGCGCGTCAAGCTCGCGGCGGAGCTGTGCAAGGTCTCGACCGGACGAACGCTCTACATCCTCGACGAGCCGACCACGGGCCTGCACTTCGCCGACATCGAGAAGCTGCTGGAGACGCTGCAACGGCTCGTGGACGGCGGCAACACGATGCTCGTGATCGAGCACAATCTCGACGTGATCAAGCAGGCCGACTATCTGGTCGATCTCGGCCCCGAGGGTGGAGAGGCGGGCGGCGAGGTCGTGGCGGTCGGCACGCCCGAGGAGGTCGCGCAGGTGCCCGACTCGTACACCGGGCAATTCCTGCGGCCGTTGCTCGAGCGCAGCGCTGTCGCCGCGTGAACTGGCGGAGCAAGCGCTCGGTGCTGCTCATGCTCGGGGCAGCCTGCCTCGTCGTGTTCGTCGCCGGGATGGCGGCGGCCTGGAACAACCGCCACCACACGATCTGCCCGGACGGCAAAGCGCCCGTCTCGCAGCGTGGCGGCATCCTCGGGCAGGTCGAGTATCGGTGTCACGACGGCCGCGTCGTGACGACTCCGGGCTGATGCGCGACTGGTGGCTGCGAGCGCTCCTCGTCCTGCAACGGCCGCGGCCGGTGTTCGTCGCGCTGCGCGACGACTCGAAGGAGTCCGTTTCCGACCGCTCCGAGCCGGTGCTCGCGATCGTGCTGCTCGCAGGCATCGCCGCTCTGCTTCCGACCCACACCGCCGGGACGTTCCTGGACGACGGTTCCTACGGCGGGCTGGTTGTCGCGGTCTGGGTCTTCCTGGCGGGCAGCCTCTACGGCGCGTTCGGGTTCTTTGCCATCGGCGGGCTGCTCTACGGCGGCTCGAAGGTGCTCGGTTCGCAAGGCAGCTACCGCCGGTCGCGTCACGTGGTCGCCTTCGCCGCCGCGCCGATTGCACTCTCGTTGGTTCTCTGGCCGGTCAAGCTGGTGCTCTACGGCAACGCGCTCTTCCGCTCCGGCGGTAGCGACCACGGCGTCGGAGCCGGTGTCTTCGACGCCCTGGAGCTCGGCTTCCTGCTCTGGGCGGCGGCGCTGCTCGTGATCGGCGTGCGTGCGGTGCACGGCTGGACCTGGGTGCGTGCCGGCGCAGCCTGTGCGCCGGCGATCGTCGTGCCCGCGGTGCTCGCCGTCGTTTTCTCCGTTTAGCCCGCAGCGTTCTTGTTGCAACCCGTAGGAACTACGGCTTCGGAACGTGGAGCCTCCCGATGCCACGCTCGGCTGGTCGGCGCAGGCTGGGACGCATGACGACGACCACGACGACGACGCTCACGCCTCGCGAGTTGCAGGTCGCGACGCTCCTCGCGTACGGCTACACCAACACGGTGATTGCGGACCGGCTCGACATCTCGATCCGAACGGCGGAGATGCATCGTGCGAACGCGATGCACAAGCTGGGGGCCGACTCCCGCGCCGATGTTGTCCGTTGGGCGCTCGATCACGAGCTCCTGGCCTAGTCAGCCCCCGCGCGAACCTCCGCCAACGAGTCCTCGAAGAGCGCAAGCTCCTCTTCGGGGATCGCATAGGTGTGCTGCTCCGCCGGGAACGAGCCGCTGCGCACCTCGCCTGCGTAGTTTGCGACGGCCGACTGGATGATCGGCGCGAGCTCCGCGTACTGCTTGACGAAGCGTGGGGCATGCCCGTCGTAGAGTCCCAGCAGGTCGTGCCAGACGAGCACCTGGCCGTCGCACGAGGCGCCCGCGCCGATCCCGATCGTCGGGATGTCGAGTGCGTGTGTGATGGCCTCCGCGACGGGTGTGGGAACGGCTTCGAGAACGATCGCAAAGCACCCTGCCTCCTGGAGCGCAAGCGCATCCTCGTAGAGCTGCACGGCCCTGGCGGCGGTCCTTCCCTGTGCCTTGAAGCCGCCGAGCATCGTCGCCGTCTGAGGGGTGAGGCCGATATGCCCCATCACCGGCACGCCGGCGCCCGTGATCGTTCGCACGCGTGAGAGCGACTGCCCGGCTCCCTCCAGCTTCACGGCGTCTGCGCTTGCTTCCTTGACGAAGCGGATCGCGTTCTCGAGCGCCTGCTGATCCGAGACCTGGAACGACCCGAACGGCAGGTCGGCGACGACCAGCGGCCGCCGTGCGCCGCGGTTGACCGCGCTCGTCAGGATGATCATCTCGTCCATGGTCGCGGGCACGGTCGAGTCGTGGCCGAGCATCACCATCGCCGCGGAGTCGCCGACGAGAATCAGATCGACGCCTGCGGCGTCGGCGATTCGGCCCGACGGCGCGTCGTACGCGGTGATCATCACGATGCGATCGCCCCGACGCTTCATCTGGGCAAGCTCCGGCAACGAGAGCTTCCCAGGGGCCGGTGTACCGGGCGCGGGCTTCCGGGGGCGCGTGGTCACGAGTGTTCTCCTTCCGGGAGTGGGATGTTGTCGATCAACCGAACCGGGCCGACTCGCGTTGCGATCGCAAGGGTCGGGCCGTCGAGATCAGCGATCTCGACATAGTCGGGCTCCAGGCCTGCGCCGGCGAGGATGTCTCGTGCGCGGGCCGGACTGCGGGTGAGGAGCGCACGGCGGATTGCGAGCGCCTGCTCGCGCTCGTCGGGTGAGAGCAGCTCGTTGCGCGACGAGAGCGCCAGACCATCCGGGTCGCGAACGGTGTCGACGACCCGGATCTCCACACCCAGGTTGAGATCGCGGACGAGCTGCTTCACCACTGCAACCTGTTGCGCGTCCTTCCGTCCGAACCAGGCGATCTGCGGCCGGACGATGTTGAGCAGCTTCAGGCAGATCGTGGCGACGCCGCGGAAGTGCTGCGGCCGATGATCGGACTCGAGCCCGTCCGCCGCGCCCGCAGGATCGACCCACGTCGCGAAACCCGGCGGATACATCTCCGACGCGTCGGGCGCGAAGAGCACGTCGATCCCCTCCGCCTCGGCGCGGGCGCGATCGCCCTCCGGATCGCGCGGGTAGGCCGCGAGATCGGTGCTCTCCGAGAACTGCGACGGATTGACGAACAACGATGCGACGAGCACGTCACACTCGGGCCGCGCCGCTCGGAAGAGCGCCGAATGGCCCGCGTGCAGCGCGCCCATCGTGGGGACGAGGCCGACGACGCCATGCCGTGGCAGGTCGAGCTCGGCGATCGTGCGGATGACCTTCACTGGGCTGTCACTTCCACGAGCGCGTCGTAGGCCTGCTCGAACCCGGAGCCGCGCAGTGCGGCGCGGTGTCGCTCCACCGTCTCCCAGTCCCCGCGTGCGATCGGCCCCGTCAGCTCGAACCCGTTCTCGATCGTGCGTTCCAGCAGAGGCACGAGCGCCTCGGGGGGAGCACCGGCCGCTTCGAAGAGCCCGGCTGAGACGCGGTACAGCGTGACGAGGAAGTTCGACGCGATCGCCGCGCCCGCGTGATACAGCCGCCCGGTCGCCGTCGGCGAGCGGGAACGGGCGCAGGCCGAGTGACTCCGCGAGCCACAGTGCGCGCGAGCGGGCTTCGTCGTCCTCGCCGGTCACGGCACCCCAGGCTCCGTCGAGCTGCTCGGGGCCGCGCGAGAGCACCAGGGTCTGGAGTGGATGGACCGAGAAGCGGCGACGGTGCGGGTCGAGCGCCGCGAGCGGAGTCCCGCCCGAGACGTGTGCGACCCACGGGCCCTGGTTCGATCGAACGGGCGACCTCGGCGATCACGCGATCGGGCACGCACAGCAGTCGCAGATCGCCGTCGGGGCGCACCTCGATCCCTCGCTCGCGCAGCCGCGCAGCGATGGCGGAGCCGGCGCGCCCTGCGCCGATGACGGTGACGGTGTTGAACATGTCGCGCTCCAGTTCCTCGCGGATACCGGGCACCGACAGCCTAGCCGACAGGGCACGGCAGGTCTGTCCGGTCGAGGCGTGAAGATGGCCCCTTGCTAGGGTCTGTCAGGTGCCGATCTATGAATACGTCTGCATGAGCTGCGAGTCCCATTTCGAGGAGCTCGTGGGCATGTCGGATCCCGATCCGAACTGCCCGGACTGCGGGAACGCCAAGGTGGCGAAGCAGTTCAGCATGTCGTTTGCAGCGCACGGCACCTCCGGACAGCCCAGTTTCGGCGGCGGCTGTTGCGGTGGTTCCTGTGGCAGCTGCGGCTGACCTTTCGCTGCTCGCCTACGGCGACGTGGCCGCGGGCTGCACGCGCTGCGCGCTCGCTGCGACCCGTACGCAGGTCGTCTTCGGCTCGGGCTCCCCGACGGCCGACCTGATGTTCGTGGGCGAGGCGCCCGGCTTCCACGAGGACAAGCTGGGAGTGCCGTTCGTCGGTGCCGCCGGGAAGCTGCTCGACAAGCTGCTCGCGGGGATCGGGCTCGCGCGCGAGGACGTCTACGTGGCGAACGTCTTGAAGTGCCGCCCGCCGGGCAACCGAGACCCCCAGCCGGCCGAGATCGAGTCCTGCGAGCCTCATCTCTGGAAGCAGATCGAGCTGATTCAGCCACGGCTGATCGCGACGCTCGGGAACTTCGCCACCAAGCTCCTTTCCGGCAAGCCGAACGGGATCACCCAGGTGCACGGTCGCGAGCAGCAGGTGGTGCTGGGTGGCAGCCCGGTCACCCTTTATCCGATCTTCCATCCGGCGGCGGCGCTCTACACGCCGCGGATGCTCCAGGTGCTCGAGGAGGACTTCGCGCGGATCCCGGCGCTGATCGGACAGGTGGCCGAACCGCTCCCGGTGGCTCCGGCGGTCGTTCCTGTCTCTGCGCCCGAGCAGCCGACCCAGCTCGGCCTCTTCTAGCCGAGAGGTGCGCCACACCCCCTCCGTGTCGGACACCATGTGTGAACGATGCAGACCGTCACGAGCTCACCCGAGGCCACCGAGGCGCTCGCCGCCGAGTTGGCGCTCCTGCTCGACGCCGGCGATGTCGTTGCGATCTCGGGAGAGCTCGGTGCCGGGAAGACGACGTTCGTCCGCGGCGCTGCGCGCGCTCTCGGGGTCATCGAGCCGGTTTCCAGCCCCACGTTCACGATCGGGCATCGCTACGAGGCAGACGTGCCCGTCGCCCACCTCGACCTGTACCGCGTCGACGGGCTCGATCCGGAGGAGTGGGGCGACCTCGAGCCCTACTTCGACGGCACGATCGCCTTCGTCGAGTGGCCCGAGCACGGCGGACGTTGGCTCCCCGAGGCCCGCGCGGTCGTTACGCTCGAGCACGTCGACGAGTCACATCGAAACGTGAGGATCGACAGTGATCTTGGCCTTTGACACCGCCACGAGCTTCGGGGCCGTTTGCGCAGTCACACCCGGCCGGCGTGGTCGCGCCGCGCGCGCCGGGGACCTGCTGGTCGCAGTCGACGGGCTCGTCGACGACCCGAGCGCAATCGAGGGGATCGTCGTCGGTCGTGGGCCCGGCAGCTTCACGAGCATCCGCATCGGCCTCGCGATGGCGCGCACGCTCGCCCTCGCGCTCGACGTGCCGGTTGCCGGCGCCTCGACCCTCGAGGCTTTTGCGACCGGGACGCCCGTGCTCGATGCTCGCCGCGGTGAGGTCTTCGCCACCGGCCTGCTTCCTGCCGAGCCCCGGGTCTGCAAGCCGGAGGAGCTCGACGTGACGGGACTGACACTTGTCGGAGACGGTGCGATCCGCTACCGCACGCTGTTCGAGGCGAACGGAGCGGCGATCCCGCCCGACGACGACAGCGCACACGTCCCGGATCCGCTGCTGCTTGTCGAGCGAGCCGGAGCGTTCGGGGCAGCCGAGCTCGTCGAGCCGCTCTACGTGCGCGATCCGGATGCGAAGGAGCAGGTATGACCGCCGTCGCGCTCGAGATCCGGCCGCTCGATCTGGCCGACGTGAACGCGATCGAGAGCATCGAACAGCGGGCGTATCCAACGCCGTGGTCGCGCTCGATGTTCGCGTCGGAGCTCGCGAAGCCGACGTCGATCTGTCTCGGCGCGTTCGACGGGAGCGATCTCGTCGGGTACGTGATCAACTCACGTTACGTCGACGCGTGGCACGTGATGAACGTCGCAGTCGACCCGGACCATCAGCGCCGAGGCGTCGCGACGGCCCTGCTCGAGCGGTTGTTCGCGTTGACCCGCGACGACGAACGGCGCGGGTACACGCTCGAGGTGCGGATCTCGAACGACGGCGCAATCCGGCTCTACGAGCAGCTGGGTTTCGAACCACGCGGTGTCCGCCGCGGGTACTACACGGACAATCGCGAGGACGCCCTGATCATGTGGCGTGACGCGCGGCAGCCTTGATACTGGGGATTGAGACGAGCTGCGATGAGACCGCCGCGGCGCTCGTCACCTCCGACGGCGAGATTGCGTCCAGTGTCGTCGCGTCCCAGGACGAGTTGCATGCAAGGTTTGGTGGGGTTGTGCCCGAGGTGGCGAGCAGACGGCATCTGCAGCTGATCGCGCCGGTGATCCGGCAGGCGATCGGCGACACCAGGGTCGACGCCGTTGCCGTCACCGCGCGGCCCGGTTTGATCGGCGCGCTGCTCGTCGGCGTCTCGGCGGCCAAGGCGCTTGCGTGGGCGTGGCGGTTGCCGCTCGTCCCCGTCAACCACCTGCACGGCCACGTCGCGTCGCTGTATCTGAAGCCGCTCGACCTGCAGCCGCCCTTCACCTGCCTCCTCGCGAGCGGCGGGCACACGATGCTCGTCGACGTGCAGGAACGCGGTGGGTTCCGCGTGCTCGGAACCACCCTCGACGACGCTGCCGGCGAGGCCTTCGACAAGGGTGCTCGGCTGCTCGGGCTCGGTTACCCGGGCGGCAGGGAGATCGACGCGCTCGCAGCGCAGGGCGACCCCAAGGCGTACGACTTTCCGGTCGCACGCGTGCCGGGCCTCGACTTCTCGTTCTCCGGGCTCAAGACGGCACTGCTGTATCGGGTGCGCGATCTCGCTCCCGCGGAGCTCGCAGCGCGGCGGGCAGATCTCGCCGCGAGCTACCAGCGCGCGATCGTGCGGGCGCTCGTCGAGCGGCTCGAGTCCACAGGCGCCGCCCGGGTCGCCGTCGTGGGGGGCGTTGCGGCGAACTCGGAGCTGCGAGCGGCGTTGCCGGGTGCGGCTCTGGCGCCGCTGGCGCTCTGTACCGACAACGCCGCGATGATCGCATCGGCCGCCCGGTACACCGACCCCGTCCCCTATCCCGACTACCTTTCGCTCGATGCGCATCCCACGGCGTAGCGCCGTAGTCCTGGGAGCGGCGGCTCTCGTGATCCTGCTGGGGGCGACTGTTGCCGCCCGCGGGCGCGAGACGACGACCAGGCCGACGGCAGTCAGCTGGCTCGGGCTCGTCGGCGAGCCGCGCGCCGCCACGCTCGCGGGTCAGCGGTCGATCGTGCTGCTCAACACACCGTCGGTGGCCGAACGGCTCGCGCGCGTGCGCTACGCGACCGAGGCGCAGGAACGCTCGTGGGCGGCACAGGCGTTCGCAGCCCAGCAAGAGGTGCTGACCAAGCTTGCGTCACTCGGGGTGATCGTGCGACCCGACTACACCTACGCACGGGTGATCGACGGCTTCGCCGCCTCGCTCGATCCGCGGGCGATCTCGATGCTCGGCCAACTTCCCGAGGTGGCGGGGGTGTTCCCCGTACGTGCCGCGTTCCCCGCTTCGATCTCCGAGCAGTTGCTCGCCTCCAAGGAGTTCGGGCCTACGAGCGGGCATCGCCCCACTGCCGAGTTGCCGGGCTTCGACGGTCGCGGCGTCACGATCGCGCTCCTCGACACCGGCGTCGACGAATCTCATCCCTACCTCCACGGCAGGGTGCTTCCGGGCATCGACATCGTCGATCACGGCGACGACGCGGCGGCACGGCCGGATCCTCAGGATCCAGCTCAGATCGAGCGGCACGGCACCGAGATGGCAGGCATCCTCGTCGGCTCCGGCGGGCCCGGCGGCCTGCACGGCGTCGCGCCCGGGGCAACCGTCCTCCCGATCCGCGTCGCGGGATGGCAGACCGCCGCGGACGGGCACGACGTCGTGTTCGCCCGCACGGATCAGGTGATCGCCGGCCTCGAACGGGCGGTCGATCCGAACGGAGACGGCGACACGCACGACGCGGTGCGCGTTGCCCTCCTCGGCGTGGCCGAGCCGTACGCGGCGTTCACCGACGGGCCCGAGGCTCAGGCCGTCCAGGGAGCACTCGATCTGAACACCGTCGTCGTCGCGCCGGCCGGCAACGACGGCACCGCGGGGCCGATGTTCGGCTCGATCGCCGGGCCCGCCGGCGCGCCCGGCGCGCTCGCAGTGGGCGCCACCGACTCGCGAGCCGATCTGCCGCACGTTCGCGTTGTCCTGCGCCGCGGCCTCGACGTGATCCTCGATCAGCAAATGCCCCTGCTCGGCGCCGTCGCGCCGCGTCATTCGCTGAGCCTCCGCGTTGCGACACCCCGCTCGACGAGGGGCCTCGCCGGATCGCAGAGCGTCGACTACTTCAACGCCAAAGGCCTCAGCATCGTCGCGGGCCAGGCGGTCGTCGTCGAGGCCGGCACCGATCCGCAGGCAGCCGCGCTCGCGGCCTCGCGCGCCGGAGCCTCCGCCGTCGTCCTCTACGGCGCCTCGCTCCCGCCCGGGTCGCTGCGTGTTGCCGAGGACGAGACCGCGCCCGTCGTCGTCATTCCCACGGCGGCCGCGGTCGAGTTGCTCGCTGCGCGGCGCGCCGGGCTCGACGTCGGGATCGCGATCGGCGCCGAGCACGTCGACACGAATGCCGGCCGGGGGCAGGTGGCGAGCTTCTCGTCACTCGGGCTTGCCTTCGACAGCGGAATCAAGCCGAACGTCGCCGCGCCGGGGATCGCGCTCGCGACGGCCGAGCCGGGAGCCGCTCCCGACGGCTCTCCGCTCTACGGCACCGTCAACGGCACGAGCGGTGCCGCCGCGACGGTCGCCGGGGGCGCCGCGCTCCTCGCCCAGATGCGGCCTGCGCTGGACGGGCCCTCGCTCGACAGCCTCCTGGTGGGATACGCACAGGCGGGGCGCGCACCCCCCACCGCGGTCGGCGCAGGCACGTTCCGGCTCGGCGCCTCCGCCGTCGGAGAGGTCGCCGCCCAACCGACGAGCCTCGGGTTCGGGCTCTGGCAGGGCGCTCACTGGCACGCCACCCGTTTCCTCGTCGTGCGCAATGTCTCGACCAGGCGCTTGCAGCTGTCGATCAGCGCGGTCGCCGGAGGAGAGTCGGAGGCGCTCCGGTTCAACGTGGTGCCGAACCACCTCGTGCTGCGGGTCGGTCGAGCCGCACGCATCCAGGTGACCGTGCGCGCTGCCGCGTCCCCCGCTGCCCGGATCGCCACCGGGGTCGTGCAGATCGCACCCGCAGGCTCCGAACCGCTCCGCGTCCCGTGGGCGCTCGGCTTCGGGAGCGTGCCGCAATCGCTCCTCGGGCCGGTTGCGATCGACCGCCCGTCGTTCGCGCCCTCGGACACCGATCCCGCGATTCTGAGCGTGCAGGCTGGGAGCCTGGTGCACGACGGCGGCCTGCAGATCCAGGCCGTCTCCCGCTTGGACATCCTCCTCTACTCGGCGAGCGGCAAGTACCTCGGCGTGATGGCCCGGCTGCGAGACCTGCTGCCAGGCTCGTACAGCTTTGGCATCACCGGGCGCGGGCCGACCAGCGCGAGGTTGCATCCGGGCTCCTACGAACTGCGCCTCGCCGCATGGCCGACCCTGCCGCTCGACGCGAAGCCGGACCGCGCGCAGGTCTCCTTCAAAGTGGAGTAGGCTGGTCCCTCGATGGCCGCTGTGGCCCCCGAGTCCCACCTGCGCGAGAACCCGTTCCGGCTTGCGCAACAGCAGCTCCACAAGGTCGCCGACACGTTCGGCATCGACGAGCAGCTCGTCAACGTCCTGCAGGAGTGCAAGAAGGCCGTCGAGGTGTCGATCCCGACGTCTCTCGACGACGGCTCCGTTCGCGCGTTCAAGGGCTTCCGGGTCACGCACAACGTCTCGCGGGGCCCCTCGAAAGGAGGCATCCGCTACCACCCGGACGTCACGCTCGACGAGGTCAAGGCGCTCGCCATGTGGATGACCTGGAAGTGCTCGTTGATGGGGCTTCCGTTCGGCGGCGCGAAAGGCGGTGTCTGCTGCGACCCGAAGAAGATGTCGCGCGGCGAGCTCGAGCGCATGACGCGCCGGTACACGTCCGAGATCATCAACGAGATCGGCCCGGAGAAGGACATCCCCGCGCCGGATGTCGGGACGAACGCCGCGACGATGGCCTGGATCTTCGACACCTATTCCATGAACAAGGGCCACTCGGTGCTCGGTGTCGTGACCGGCAAGCCGCTGGCGATCGGCGGGTCGCTGGGTCGCGAGGAGGCGACCGCGCGCGGTGGCGTCTTCTGCCTCCAATCGGCGCTGGAGAAGCAGGGCCGTTCGATGGACAGTGTCAGCGTCGCGGTCCAGGGCTTCGGCAACGTGGGCTCGTTCTTCGCCAAGTTCGTCGGCGAGCTCGGCGCACGGGTCGTGGCTGTCTCCGATTCGACCGGCGGCGTCCACAACGCAAACGGCATCGACGTGGCGGCCGCGTTCGCGCACAAGCGCTCGGGCGGCGCGCTCTCGGAGCTGAAGGGCGGCGAGCGCATCACGAACGAGGAGCTCATCACTCTCGACTGCGACGTCTTCGCGCCCTGTGCGCTCGAACAGGTCGTGACGGAGGTGAACGCCGCCGAGGTGAAGGCGAAGGTGATCGTCGAAGGGGCGAACGGGCCGCTCACGCCCGCCGCCGACGACATTCTCGAGTCGAACGGCGTTCTGATTCTTCCGGACGTGCTCGCCAACGCAGGCGGCGTCGTCGTCTCCTATTTCGAGTGGGTCCAGGGGCTGCAGGAGTACTTCTGGAAGGAAGACGAGGTCAACGCCCGGCTGAACGAGATCGTCCGTCGAGCGTTCGACGAGACGTGGGCGACCTTCACCGACCGCAAGGTCTCGATGCGGATGGCCGCATACGGGCTCGCGGTGCAACGTGTCGCCGAAGCGACCATCACCCGCGGCCTCTATCCCTGACATCGCCTTCTACCACGGGCGCGACTGCTCGCTCTGCGAGCGGGCCCGCGGCGTGCTCGATCGTGTCGGTGTGCCGTACGAGGCGGTCGACATCACGGGTGACGACGCGCTCGAGGCTCGTTACCGCGAATGGCTGCCGGTGGTCGAGATCGACGGCGAGCGGGCGTTCGTCTACTACGTCGACGAGGCGGCCCTGCGCCGAAAAGTGTCACAAGCGCCCTAGTTTGTGACAACCGTACGAGCGTAGGCGAGCCTTGGGCACAATGCGCTCGTGATGTTGCAAACTCCCGTTCCGGGCGACGCTCCAGACCGGCTCACGGTCGGGGTCGCCGCCCGCCTGTCGCGCTACCTGCAGGTGCTGACCCAGTCCAAGAAGATGGGGAAGGACCGCATCTCGTCGCAGGAGATCGCCGACTACACGAGCATCAACGCCACCCAGATTCGCCGCGATCTCTCGAACTTCGGGAAGTTCGGCAAGCGCGGCGTCGGCTACTCGATCGACTCGCTGCTCTCCGAGATCCGCAAGATCCTCCGCACGCAAGGGCAGCACAACATCGCGCTCGTCGGCGCCGGCCGGCTCGGCCAGGCGATCGCGAGCTCCCCGATCTTCGCCGAGCACGGCATCAACATCGCGGCGGTCTTCGACTCGAGCCCCGACGTGATCGGCGCCGACGTCGGCGGTACGACCGTCGAGGACGAGCGTAGGCTCAAGGACATCGTTCGCGACAAGAACATCGTCGTCGGCGTGCTCGCGGTGCCGGCGGGAGCCGCCCAGAAGGTGGCCGATGATCTCGTCGATGCCGGTGTGCGGATCATCTTCAACTACTCCGAGGGCCTGCTGGACGTCCCGAGCGACGTGACGGTGCACACCTCGAACCCCGCGGTCGAGTTGTTGCACGCCTTGTACTTCCACCTGGCGTAGGCCGTCTCTTCGGAAACTGCGATCGGCAGTTCGAAACTCGCGAACCTGGTTCGGCTGCGCCGAATCAGGTTCGGACTGCAACCGAACCAGACTGGCGGTTCGAAACTCGTGAACCTGGTTCGGCTGCGCCGAATCAGGTTCGGACTGCGACCGAACCAGATTCGGTCTGTGAATCTGATTCGCGAGTTTCTCGGGTGGAGGCACCAGCCTTCCGAGTAGCGTCTACTCGATGCGGATCCTGCTCTGGCACGGGTACCTCCTCGGAGGGACCGGGTCGAATGTCTACTCCCGCGCGCTGGCGCGCGAGTGGAGCCGTGCCGGGCATGACGTCGTCGTCGTCTCGCAGGAGCGGGCGCCCGAGCAGTACGACCTCGGTGGCGCGAGGACGGTCGCGGTCGATCTCCCCGGCGGCCTGCTGCCCACCTTCGTCATGGACCACTACGAGGGGCTCAATCCGAAGTTCCTCCAGGACTTCACCGAGGACGAACGACGCGCATACGTGGATGCGAACGCGGCCGCGTTGCGGGAGCTGCTCCCCGCCGACCTCGTGTTCGCCAACCATGTCCTGATGGGCGGCCCCGTCGGAGCGGCGAGTGGGGCGCCGTTCCGCGTCAAGGCGCACGGCTCGGAGCTGGAGTATTCGATGCGCGGCCGCCCCGAGCTCGGCGAGTGGGCGAGAGCGGCGCTCGCAGGTGCAGAGGTGACGTTCGTCGGGTCGGAGCACATTCGCAAGGTGCTCGAGGATGTCGTCGGACACGTGGACCGCGTCGTCGAGGTGCCGCCGGGCGTCGACGTCGATCGGTTCAGGCTGCAGGACCGGGACGATGCGCTGGCCGACCTGCTCGCCGAGGCGCGCGCGGACCCGCCGAACGGCGGCGACGAGCGTCTGCCGGACGACGGGAACGCAGACCGGCTCGCCGCCTTCCTCGGAGAGCCCGGGCCGCTCGTCGTCTACTTCGGCAAGCTGATCGAGCAGAAGGGCGTGCAGGTGCTGCTCGAGGCGATGAAGGAGATCGATGCGCGCCTCGTCGTCGTCGGCTTCGGGCCCTACCGCAGCGTGCTCGAGGCGGCAGCGCCGCCTCGTACGCTCTTCACAGGCCCGTTGGAGCACCGTCACCTCGTTCATCTGCTGCCGCTTGCCGACGCGACCGTCGTTCCCTCGATCTTTCCCGAGGCGTTCGGAATGGTCGCCGCCGAAGCTGCGGCGGCAGGCTCGCCGCCACTCGTCGCGCGTCATTCGGGGCTCGCAGAGGTGGCGGCCGGGCTGGAGGAGGAATACCCCGAGCGCTTCCGGCACCTTGCGTCGTTCGAGACCGGCGATGCCGCCGACCTCGCGCGCAAGCTCGGCGAGCTCCTCGCACTTTCGCCGGTCGACCGCGAAGCGCTGCGGCGGGCCGCGCGGCAGGCGGTCGTCGACCGCTGGTCCTGGCGGAGCATCGCGGAGCGGCTGCTCGCACCCTTCTAGCCGTCCGGCACGGATACCCTCTGCGCGAATGGGCGACGAGCAACGCGTCTCCTGGCAAGAGCTGATCGCGCAGAGCCGCGACGACTTCGAGGCCGGCACCGACTTCACGCTGGCCGTCGAAGAGGAGTTCGCGCTGCTCGATTCGCACACGCTTGCGCTCACCGATCGTTTCGAGGAGATCTACGCCGCGGCGCTCGAGACCGATCTCGCACCGAACGTGGTCGGCGAGCTGATCGCATCCGAGGTCGAGGTGCGGACCGGGAGGTGCGAGAACTTCGGCGAAGCCGCGGCTGCGATGCGCGAGCGGCGCACCCAGATCCACAGCGTCGCGCGCGAGTTGCAGCTTGCGCTCGGAGGCACCGGGACGCATCCGTGGAGCCGCTGGCAGGACCAGCGGATCATCGACACGCCGCACTACCGCCGAAACGACGAGATCCTTCGCTACGTCGTCTGGCGCAACAACACGTTTGGTCTCCATGTGCACGTGGGGATCGCGGGCGCCGACCGCGCCATCGCGGTGCACGACGCACTGCGCAACTTCCTGCCCGAGGTGCTCGCGCTTTCGGCGAGCTCGCCGTTCGTCGAATCGGTCAATTCCGGCCTGCACTCGGCGCGCACCGAGGTCTTCACGCGCATGTTCCCGCGCTGCGGCATCCCGGACGCCTACGGAGACTGGCGCGGTTGGGAGGAGTACGTCGGGTTCCTCTATCGCACCGGCTCGATCAACGAGCACACACAGATCTGGTGGAGCGTTCGCCCGCACCTCGCGTATCCGACGATCGAGATCCGCATCGCCGACGGCCAGCCCGATCTCGCGGAGGCGCAGTCGCTCGCTGCGTTCTCCTACAGCCTCGCCGTCCGCTGCGCCCGTGCGATCGACGAGGGCGAGGCACTGCCGAGCCTTCCGAACCGCATGCTGGAGGAGAACATGTGGCGGGCGATCCGATACGGCCTGTCCGGCGAGCTCCTCGACTTCGACCGTGGCGAGCCGGTGCACGCGCGGGCCCGGATCGAGGAGCTGCTCGAGTGGGTGGCGCCGGTGGCGGGCGAGATCGGCGCGGCGCCCTTCCTGAACATCCCTGCTCGGAACGCCGCCGAGCGGCAGATCGCCCGGTTCGACGAGGGCGCCTCGCTGGAGGAGATCTACTCCGAGCAGGTGCGCGTCGGAGAGCCCGCGGGGTCGACATCCGATGGCTGACGGGCCGAACGAGGAGATCGACGTCGAAGCGCTGCAGGAGCAGCTGGCCGCGTTCAGCGTCGAGCAGTTCCTCGTCTCGGCCGCCTCGACGATCGCAAGCCTGGCCTACGCCAAGCTGGAGCGCAGGGACTTCCCGGAGGCCCGCAAGGCGATCGACGCCCTCGCGGCCCTCGTCCCTCTGCTCGAGGGCGAGCTCGCGGACGACCTGGCCCTGGCCCTGGCGCGGCTGCAGGTTGCCTACTCGGACGCGGTGAACCCTTAGGCTCCCCCCGGAGCTTGTGATACATAATCGCCCGCGCCGAAGCCCTTCGGCGCTTGACTTTGTGAGGGAGCGAAACGGATGGATTGGTTCATGCATCACGCCGTGCTCGTCGGCCTCGTCGGTGCCGGCGTGGCCGTGGCGTACGGGCTGTACCTGATCTGGTGGCTGCTCAAGCAGCCGGCCGGAAACGAGCGGATGCGGGAGATCTCCGCGGCCGTCCAGGAGGGCGCCGCGGCGTATCTGAAGAAGCAGTACAAGACGATCGCGATCGTCGCGATCGCGCCGTTCATCCTGCTCGGGGTCTACGACAAGCTCGGCTGGGGCACCGCGTTCGGTTTCCTCATCGGCGCCGTGCTCTCGGCGGCTGCCGGGTTCATCGGGATGAACGTCGCTGTGCGGTCGAACGCCCGCACGGCTGAGGCCGCCCGCAACGGGCTCGCCCCGGCATTGAACGTCGCCTTCCGCGCGGGCTCCGTGACCGGCCTGCTCGTCGTCGGGCTGGGGCTCGCCGGCGTCTCCGGGTACTACTGGTTCCTGACGGCAGCGTTGAACAACTCGCCGACCTCCGCGATCCACGACCTCGTGGGACTCGCGTTCGGCGGCTCGCTGATCTCGGTGTTCGCACGGCTCGGAGGCGGCATCTTCACGAAGGCCGCCGACGTCGGCGCCGACCTCGTCGGCAAGCTCGAGGCCGGGATCCCCGAGGACGACCCGCGGAACGCGGCCGTGATCGCCGACAACGTGGGCGACAACGTCGGCGACTGCGCCGGCATGGCGGCCGACCTGTTCGAGACCTACGCCGTCACAGCGGTCGCGGTCATGCTCCTCGGCACGCACTTCCCCGACGCGAAGCTCTACCTCTACCCGCTCGCGCTCGGCGGCGTCTCTGCGGTCGCATCCGTGCTCGGCACGTTCTTCGCACGGCTCGGCAAGGGCGACAACGCAGTCATCAACGCGCTCTACAAGGCCGTGCTGGCGGCGACGATTCTGTCGGCCCTCGGCTTCATCCCGGTCACGATGGGCTTCGACACGGGCAGGTACGGCTTCACCGACCTGTACCTGTCGGCGATCGTCGGCCTCGTCGTCACCTTCCTGCTCGTCGCGATCACCGAGTACTACACCGGCACCCGCTGGAACCCGGTCAAGGCGATCGCCAAGGCATCGCAGACCGGACATGCGACGAACATCATCGAAGGTCTCGCGATCGGCATGCAGGCCACGGCTGCGCCGGTGATCGTGCTCGTCGCCGGCATTCTCGTCGCTCATCACTTCGCCGGGCTGTTCGGCATCGGCGTCGCCGTGATGGCACAGCTCTCGATGACGGGTCTCATCGTCGCGCTCGACGCGTACGGCCCGGTCACCGACAACGCAGGCGGGATCGCCGAGATGGCGGACCTGCCCGAAGGGCGTTCGCGCGATCACCGACCCGCTCGACGCGGTCGGGAACACGACCAAGGCCGTGACGAAGGGCTACGCAATCGGCTCGGCCGCATTGGCCGCGTTGATCCTGTTCGACTCGTACACGAGCGGGCTCACCGACCAGGGGCTCCCGACGATCTTCACCCTGTCCGATCCCTGGGTGATCTCGGGCCTCTTCCTCGGCGGCCTGATGCCGTTCCTGTTCGCCTCGCTCGCCATGCAGGCGGTCGGGCGGGTGGGGGGGCAGGTCGTCCAGGAGGTGCGCCGCCAGTTCCGCGAGCACCCCGGGATCATGGATTACACCGAGAAGCCCGACTACAGCCGCGCGGTCAGCATCGTCACCGGATCGGCGATCAAGTCGATGCTCGCGCCGGCGCTGATCCCGATCGGGTTCCCGATCGTGGTCGGGATCATCAGCGTCAAGATGCTCGGCGGACTCTTGATCGGGACGATCGTCACCGGGCTCTTCCTCGCGATCGCGATGACCTCCGGCGGTGGCGCCTGGGACAATGCGAAGAAGTCGATCGAGGACGGTGAATACGGTGGCAAGGGCTCGGAGGCGCACGCCGCCTCCGTCACCGGCGACACCGTCGGCGACCCGTACAAGGACACGGCGGGCCCGGCGATCAACCCGATGATCAAGATCACGAACATCGTCGCGATCCTGATCATTCCGCTGCTCATCTCGATCCACGGCTGAACCGACTCGACGCTGCGCGGGGGCTCGCCCCCGCGCAGCGTTCTATCCTTTCGGCATGGACGGTTCCGCCGTTGTGATCCCTCGCGTGCTGCATCTGTCGCTGATCGTCGGCTCGGATCTGATCGACGGAACGGGACGGAAGCTCGGTCGCGTGGACGACCTGATCGTCCGCCTCGGCGACGACGAGTATCCGCCGGTCAGCGGCATCCTGGCGACGGTCGCCGGACGGCAGGTGTTCGTTCCGGCCGAGGCGGCCGTGGAGATCGAGCACGGCCGGGCCACACTCACGGTCGCGCAGCTCGACCTGCAGCCCTTCGAGCGCCGCTCGCAGGAGGTGCTGCTGAAGAAGGACGTGCTCGACCGCCAGTTGATCAACATCGACGGGGCGCGCCTCGTGCGCGCAAACGAGATCGAGATCGCGCGGCTCGAAGGCTGGTACCGGGTGGTCGGGGTCGACGTGCGCATGCGGGGGATCGCCCGCAGGCTCGTCCCCAGGGTGCTCTCGGGCAGGATCCGTCCGGGCGAGTTCCTCGACTGGTCGAGCGTCGAGCCGTTCACGGGTCACGTCCCCACTGTTCGGCTGCGCATTCCGCATCCGAAGCTGGCGCGGCTTCATCCGGCGGAGCTCGCCGACCTGGTCGAGGCTGCGTCCCACCATGAAGGCGAAGAGATCATCGACGCTGTCGGTGAGAACCCCGCGTTGCAGGCCGACGTGTTCGAGGAGCTGAACCTCCAGCACCAGGTCGAGTTCATCGAAGACAAGAGCGACGAGGAGATCGCGGACGTCCTTGCCCATATGGAGACCGACGACGCAACCGACCTGCTTGCCGCGCTCCCGGAAGAGCGGCGGGAGGACGTGGTGCGACTCCTGCCTCCGGTGCAGTTGCGGCGCATCCGGGCGCTCATGGGCTACGACCCGGCCACGGCCGGAGGATTGATGTCTCCCGACTTCGTCTGTCTCTATCGCACGGCGACGAAGGCCGAGGCGATCGACCGCGTGATGCGCTCGTCGTGCTCGGCCGATTCGCTCGCCTGGATCTTCCTGATGAACGCGCACAAGCGGCTCGACGGCGCGATCGCGCTCGCCGACCTGATTCGGGCCGACCCGGCGACTCCGGTCGGAGAGGTTGCGATTGCAGCGAAGAGCGTCAAAGCGGGCGCCGAGCTCGAGGAGGTCGCTCGTCTGATGACCGACTACGACCTCAGCGTGGTTCCCGTGGTCGACGACGAGGATCGCGTCATGGGCGTGATCACCGTCGACGACGTGCTCGAGCTCGTGCTCCCACAGGGCTGGCGTCGCCACTTCCATCTGTTCGGCGACGAGTGACCGGTCCGCGCCGGGAGTGGCGTAGAATGCCGCGGCCGTGGAAGCCCTGCTCCTAGCACTCGAAGTCGATGACGCGCCGAGTCCGCGCTGTCATCGGGCGCCTGCGCGAGCGCGCGCTCTGGGCACGGCCGCGACTTCGGCCGCGTAGCCGCGCTTCCCGGCGCCTACTTCCGCTCTTCGCGTTCCTCGGCCCCGGCCTGATCGCCGCGAACGCCGGCAACGACGCAGGCGGAGTCGCCACCTATGCGTCCGTCGGCGCGAAGTTCGGCTACGACCTCCTCTGGATGATGGTCGTGATCACGGTGTCGCTGATCGTCGTCCAGGAGATGGCGGCCCGGATGGGGGCGGTCACCGGCAAGGGGCTCGCGGAGCTGATCCGCGAGCACTACGGGATCCGCTGGTCGGCGTTCGCCACGGTGTCCGTGCTGATCGCGAACCTCGGCATCTGCATCAGCGAGTTCGTCGGCATCGGGGCGGCGCTCAGCCTCGCCCATGTCCCGAAGTACCTGTCGATCCCGATCTCGGCCGCCCTCGTCTGGCTGCTCCTCGTCCGCGGTTCCTACCGGGCCGCGGAGCGCGTCTTCGTGCTGATGACGTTGCCGTTCTTCGCCTATCCCATCGCCGCGATCCTCGCTCGCCCGCACTGGGGCCACGTCGGAAAGGCGATCGTCGTGCCGCACGTCCAGATGAGCTCCGCCTACCTGCTGCTCTTTGTCGCGACTGCGGGAACGACGATCACGCCGTTCATGCAGCTGTATCTGCAGTCTGCGGTCGTCGAGCGCGGCATCGGCCCGGAGGATCTCGGCCCCGAGCGCGCGGAGGTCGTGACCGGGTCGATCTTCGCGAACCTCGTGGCGATGTTCATCATCATCGCCACCGGTGCCACGCTCTACGTCCACGGAGATCACACCATCGGAAGTGCCGCCGACGCCGCGAAGGCGCTCGCTCCGTTCGCCGGCCGCTACGCAGAGATCCTCTTCGCGGTCGGCCTGCTCGGCGCGAGCCTGCTCGCCGCCGCGATCCTGCCGGTCACCGCCGCCTACGTCGTCGCCGAGACGTTCGGGTACGAGAAGGGAATCTCGCGCAGACCGCGGGAAGCTCCCGTTTTCGTCGGAGTGATCACGGTCCTGATCCTGGTTGGCACCGTCGTGGCGCTGATCCCGGGCATCCCGGTCATCCCCCTGCTCGTGTTCGTTCAGATCGTCAACGGTGCGCTGCTGCCGATCACGCTCTTCTTCATCTGGAAGCTGGCCTCGAACAGGGAGCTGATGGGCAGCTACGCCAACACCCGCACGTTCAACGTGCTCGCGGGCGGCACCGTGCTCGCCACCTCGACGCTCTCGGTGCTGCTGCTCCTCGTCACCCTCGGCTCGGTCTTCGGCCTTTGAGCCGTCGTCCGGCGGACGCACCTCGTTCTGAGGGGTTACCGTCCCGGGATGGTCGTGAAGCTCGCGGGCTCCATCGCCGCCGTGACCGTCACCACGCTGCTCGTCTGGGCACTCGAGCCCTTCGCGCCGACGGTCAGCCTCGGCGTCCTCTACATCTTCGCGGTCCTGCCGGTAGCGGTCGCGTGGGGCACCTACTGGTCGCTGCCGGTCGCCGTCGCGAGCATGGTCGCTTTCAACTTCTTCTTCCTGCCGCCGACGCACACGCTGACGCTGCGGGACTCGGCGAACTGGTTCGCGCTCGCGGTCTACTCGGTGACGGCGCTCGTCGTCAGCGAGCTGGCGAGCAGGTCGCGGCGGCGGGCGGCGGATGCCGAGCAGCGCGAGCGGGAGTCGTCCCTGCTCGCCGAGATCGCCGGGCACCTGCTCGGCGGGCAACCCCTGGACAGGGAGCTGGGCTGGGTGGGGATACAGGCAGCGGGCGTGCTCGGCATCTCGCGCGCCGAGATCGAGCTCGGCACCCGTCGGCGCCGTGGAGCGGACGTGCCGATCCCGCTCGAGGTCGACGGCCGAACCGTCGGCACGCTCTACGTGCCGGCCGACGCCGACCCCGATCTCGGGGTTCGCCACCGGTTCCTGCCGGCGCTCGCGGCGTTGCTCGCCGTCGCGTTCGACCGCAGCCACCTGGAGCAGGAGGCGTTGGAGGCCGAAGCGCTGCGGCGCAGCGACCTCGTGAAGACCGCGCTGCTGCGAGCGGTCTCGCACGACCTGCGGTCGCCGCTCACGGGGATCACGACGGCGATCGGCGCCCTCCGCAGCGAGACGCTCGTCTTCAGCGACGACGACCGCCGGGTCCTCCTGGACACGATCGCCGTCGACGCCGAGCGGCTCGGGCGTCTCGTCGGCGACCTGCTCGACCTGTCGAGGCTCGAGGCGGGCGGCGCCGAGCCCGAGGCGGAGGTGTGGGCGCTCGACGATCTGGTTCGGGAGGCGGTCAGCGATCTGCCCGGCAACGATCGCGTCGACGTGGCCGGGGAGGCGCCGCTCGTCAGCGTCGACCCGATCCAGATTCAGCGCGTTGTCGCGAACCTGGTCGAGAACGCGCTGAAGTTCTCGCCGTCCTCCGCCCGCGTTCACGTGCGCATCACCGCCACCAGGCAGGAGGCGATCGTTCGGATCGTCGACCAGGGGCCGGGGCTCGATTCGAGCGAGCTCGAGCGGGTCTTCGAGCCGTTCTATCGGAGGGACAGCGACCAGCGCTCGGGCGCGGGGCTCGGCCTTGCGATCGCGCGCGGGTTCGCTGCTGCGAACGGAGGCCGTGTCTGGGCCGAGTCGCGGCCCGGCCAGGGCGCCACCTTTGCGCTCGCCCTCCCCGTCGTCGAGGTGACGGCGGAGCTGCCCGCGTGAAGCAGCGGATCCTGGTCGTCGACGACGAGCCGCAGATCCTGCGCGCGCTCGGCACGACGCTGCGGGGTGCCGGGTTCGACGTCGACACCGCCGACACCGCCGAAGCGGCTCTCGCCTCGGCCGCGGCACATCCGCCCGCCGCCGTGATCCTCGATCTCGTGCTGCCGGACGGCAGCGGCACCGATGTGTGCCGCGAGCTGCGCACGTGGACGGACGCGCCGGTGATCGTGCTGTCTGCGGTGGGCGAGGAGCGCGAGAAGATCGCGGCGCTCGACGCGGGGGCGGACGACTACGTGACCAAGCCGTTCAGCGTCGACGAGTTGCTCGCCCGCTTGCGCGCGGTGCTGCGGCGGTCGGCGCCGGAGGCCGGGCCGGTGATCGAGGTGGGCGAGCTGCGGATCGATGTGCCGGAGCGGCTCGTGACGCGCAACGGCGAGCGCATCCGGCTGACGCCCCACGAGTTCGACCTGCTGCGCTTCCTCGCACAGAACCGGGGCAAGCTGCTCACCCACCGGATGCTGCTGCGCGAGGTGTGGGGGCCCGCCTACCAGGTCGAGGCGCACTACCTGCATGTGTACGTGTCGCATCTGCGGGCCAAGATCGAGCCCGATCCCTCACGACCCCGCTACGTGCTGACCGAGCCGGGCGCCGGATACCGGCTCGTCGACCCGAGCGAATCTTGAGGAACCTTTAAGGAACAGCCCACCGGGTTTGAGGCCGCGTTGACACGGCCCGTCGTACCTTCGAAGGCGTGGCAACGATTGCTCATCCGCGCGCCTGGCTCGAGCGCCGTCGCGCCAGGACCGAGGCCGACGACTGGATCCGGCACGGCTTTGCCTCGCGGTTCCAGTGGCGCGTCGAGGAGCTGACGACGCCGCGGGAGCGCAAGCTCTGCGCTCGCTCGCTGCACGGCGTCCTCGGTGAGCTCGACGGCTCGAAGCTTCCCGGAGCGGTGCCGATTCGCACTCCTGCGCTCCGCCCGCACAGGCCTCTCCTCGAGGCGATCGAGGCGCGCCTGCTCGACGACGCGCCCGTCAGCGCTGTCGGGATGCTCGCGGTCAACGACTTTCTGACGAGCCCGGCCAGCTGCCTGTTCTCCGACTGTCGACGACGTCGGGTCGGACCTGCAGGCCGTCCTCGATCAGTTGGAGGTCGGTTGATGTTCGACGTCGCCGCGCTCGGGATCGCCGCTGTCTGCTTTGCGTTCTGCTTCTTCTTCCTCTACGTGATGGAGAAGGTCTGATGTCCGCCGGCGACGCGTTCGGCCTCGCGATGGCGCTTGCCGTGCTGGCGTACCTCGTCTATGCGCTGTTCCGCGGGGAGCGCTTGTAGGTGAGCGGCCAGGGACTCGCGCAGATCGTCTTCTACTGCCTCGTCCTGATCGCGCTCGGCTATCCGCTCGGGATCTTCATGGCCCGGGCGTACTCGCGCGAGCGGCTCGACCCGGTCGAGCGCTGCTTCCTACGGCTCCTGGGCCGTGGCAGCGGCGACGAGCAGGACTGGAAGGCGTACGCGAAGACCGTGCTGATCTTCAGCGTTGCCTTCAGTGCCGTGCTGTATGCGATCCAGCGCATCCAGGGGCACCTCTTCCTGAACCCGGATCACCTGAAGGGTGTCGCACCCCACATCGCCGTCAACACCACTGCGAGCTTCATCACCAATACGAACTGGCAGTTCTACGGCGGCGAGTACACGATGTCGTACCTGACTCAGATGGCCGGGCTCGCCGTCCAGAACTTCGTCTCGGCAGCGGTTGGGATGGCGGTGCTGATCGCGGTCGTGCGCGGGATCGCCCGCCGCTCCAGCGACAAGCTCGGCAACTTCTGGCGCGATCTCTACCGGTCGCTCGTCTACATCCTCCTGCCGCTGTCGATCGTCCTCGCTGTGCTCCTGATCTCGCAGGGCGTGCCGCAGACGTTCCACGGTCACGCGACCGCGACGACGCTGCAGGGTGCCAGCCAGACGATCGCACGCGGCCCGGTCGCCTCGCAGATCGCGATCAAGCAGCTCGGCACGAACGGCGGCGGTTTCTACAACTCGAACTCGGCCGTGCCGTTCGAGAACCCGAACGGTTTCACGAACTTCCTCGAGATGCTTTCGATCCTGCTCATCCCGGCCGCGCAGGTCTTCATGTTCGGCAAGCTCGTCCTGGCCCGCCGGCACGCCTTGATGGTCTTCATCTCGATGTTCGTGGTCTTCGCGCTCGGCGTGGCGGTCAACCTCCCGGCGGAGCAGCACGGTTCCGCGGTGCTGCGGCAGTCGGGCGTCAACCTGACGCAGGGTAGTGGGCAGTCGGGCGGCAACATGGCCGACAAGGAGGTGCGCTTCGGCCAGGCGAACACCGCCGTCTGGACGGTCGCCACGAGCGACGCCTCGAACGGCTCGGTCAACGGCGGCTTCGACGCGCAGACACCGGCGGGTGGGGCTGTGCCGCTCGTCAACCTCTTCCTCGGGGAGGTGATCTTCGGCGGCGTCGGGTCGGGGCTTTACGGAATGTTCTTCTACATCCTGATCGCGGTGTTCGTCGCGGGTCTGATGGTCGGGCGAACGCCGGAGTGGCTCGGCAAGAAGATCGAGGCGCGCGAGATGAAGATCGCCGCGGTCGGCGCCCTGTTCGTTCCGACGATGGTCCTGACGCTGACGGCGATCTCGATCTCGACTCACTCCGGGCTCGCATCGATCTACAACAGCGGCGTTCACGGCTTCACCGAGACCCTCTACGCCTACGACTCCCAGTCGAACAACAACGGCAGCGCGTTCGCCGGGTTCGGCGCCACGAGCTTCTCGGCCGAGATGGGAACGATCGCGCTGATTCTGGGACGCTTCGTGCCGGCTGATCGCAGCGCTGGCGCTCGGCGGCGCGCTGGCCCGGAAGAAGATCGTGCCCGCGTCGGCCGGTACGTTCCGGACCGACGGTCCGACGTTCGTCGTTCTGCTCGTCGGCGTGATCGCGCTGACGGCCGGACTGATGATCTTCCCCGCGCTGACACTCGGGCCGATCGTCGAGGGGCTGATGCACTGATGCGCGCCCTCGGCCGTTCACTGATCGTGATCGTCCTGGCGACCGTGGTCTTCGGCTTCGTCTACCCGATCGTGCTGACCGGCTTCGCACAGGTCGCCTTCAAGAACAAGGCGAACGGCAGCCTGATCACCAGGAACGGTGTCGTCGTCGGCTCCCGGCTCGCCGCGCAGGGCTTCACGGCGCCGCGCTACTTCCACCCGCGTCCGTCTGCGACGGCGCCGGCCTACAACGCCGGCGCGACGACGTTCGCGAACCTCGGGCCGACGAATCCCGATCTCGCCAAGAACGTCAAGGCGGCCGCGGCAGCCATCCTGAAGCTCGAAGGCCCTTACAACCCCGGCCTGAAGATCGGAGACATCCCGGTCGATGCCGTCACGACGTCGGCCTCGGGAATCGACCCCGACATCACGCCCGCGAATGCTGCGCTCCAGTCTCGTCGCATCGCAGCGGTCCGCCACCTGCCGCTTGCGACCGTGCAGAAGCTGATCAGGGACAACACCGACGGCCGGAGCCTCGGCTTCCTCGGCGAGCCCGGCGTCAACGTGCTCGATCTGAATCTCGCTCTCGACAACCTCGGAGGCAAGTAGCGATGGCCCGCGCACGCGGCAGCGTCTTCTCGCGCGAGCTCGTGCTCGCCGCAATCGGCGACTCGTTCCCGAAACTCGATCCGCGCACCCAGATTCGGAATCCGGTGATGTTCATCGTCGAGCTCGGCAGTGTGATCACGACCGGGATCTTCTTCCTGAGCGTTGCCCGCGGCGACACGAACGGCCTCTGGTTCGTCGCGTCGATCGCGATCTGGCTGTGGCTGACCGTGCTCTTCGCGAACTTCGCCGAAGCGATCGCCGAGGGCCGCGGCAAGGCTCAGGCGAGCGCGCTGCGGGCGACACGCACGACGACCAACGCGTTGCTGCAGGACGGTCGTTCCGTGCCCGCCGCCGACTTGCAGCGAGGCGACGTGGTGATCGTGGAAGCGGGGGAGATCATCCCCGCGGACGGCGAGATCATCGAGGGCGTCGGCTCTGTGGACGAGTCGGCGATCACCGGTGAGTCCGCACCCGTCATCCGCGAGTCCGGTGGCGATCGCTCGGCCGTCACCGGTGGCACGAAGCTGCTCTCCGACCAGGCTCGTGATCGAGGTCACGCAGGAGCCCGGCAAGTCCTTCCTCGATCGCATGATCGCGCTCGTCGAGGGTGCAGAACGTCGCAAGACGCCGAACGAGATCGCGCTGAATATCCTGCTCTCCGGTCTGACGATCACCTTCGTCGCTGCCGTGGCGACCCTTCGTCCCTACGCGCTCTACGCCGGGACCTCGACTTCGCAGACCGTGCTGATCGCCCTGCTCGTGGCGCTGATCCCGACGACGATCGGCGCACTGCTCTCCGCAATCGGGATCGCCGGCATGGACCGGCTCGTGCAGCGGAACGTGCTCGCGATGTCGGGGCGTGCGGTCGAGGCGTCGGGCGACGTCGACGTGCTGCTGCTCGACAAGACGGGCACGATCACGCTCGGCAACCGCCAGGCCTCCGAGTTCCTGCCGGTCGACGGAGTCGAGGAGCGCGAGCTCGCAGAGGTCGCCCAGCTCGCGTCGCTCGCGGACGAGACACCGGAGGGGCGCTCGATCGTCGTCCTCGCGAAGGACCGGTTCGGCCTGCGTGAGCGCATCCTCGGCGAGCACGAGTTCGTCCCGTTCAGCGCGACGACGCGCATGAGCGGCGTGAACATGAACGGCACGCTGATCCGGAAGGGAGCGGGCGACGCGGTCAAGCGCTTCATCGCCGAGCAGGGAGGGAACGCGCCCGCCGACCTCGACCGGCTCGTGCAGGGCGTCGCCGAGCAGGGCGGAACGCCGCTCGTCGTCGCCAAGGACAACTTTGCGCTCGGTGTCGTCCACCTGAAGGACATCGTCAAGGGCGGGATGGGCGAGCGCTTCGACGAGCTTCGGCGCATGGGCATTCGCACGGTGATGATCACGGGCGACAACCGCGTCACGGCCGCCGTGATCGCCCAGGAGGCAGGCGTGGACGACTTCCTCGCCGAGGCGACGCCGGAGACGAAGATGGCGCTGATCAAGGAGGAGCAGGGAAAGGGCCGCATGGTCGCGATGACCGGCGACGGCACGAACGATGCGCCGGCGCTCGCGCAGGCCGACGTCGGTGTCGCGATGAACACCGGCACGTCCGCCGCGAAAGAGGCCGGCAACATGGTCGACCTCGACTCGAACCCGACCAAGCTGATCGAGATCGTCGAGGTCGGCAAGCAGCTCCTGATCACGCGCGGGGCCCTGACGACCTTCTCGATCGCGAACGACGTCGCGAAGTACTTCGCGATCCTTCCGGCGATGTTCGCGTACACGTACGCGACCGTGCCGGGCGAGCGCGGACCGCTTCAGAGGCTGAACATCATGCATCTCGGCGACCCGAAGAGCGCGATCCTGTCGGCGATCATCTTCAACGCGTTGATCATCCCCGCGTTGATCCCGCTCGCCCTCAAAGGCGTTAAGTACCGCGCGATCGGCGCGACCGCGCTGCTCCGCCGCAACCTCGGCATCTACGGGCTCGGCGGAGTGATCCTGCCGTTCGTCGGGATCAAGCTGATCGACCTGATCGTGCACAACGTCTTCGGGGCGTAGAGGCTACGTGCGATGCGCGGTCGCTACCGGATCCTGCTCGGGATGGCAGCGGGAGTGGGAAAGACGTACCGGATGCTGCAGGAGGGCCGGTCGGCGCACGCTGACGGGCGAGACGTCGTGATCGGCTACCTCGAGCCGCACGACCGCCCCGAGACGACGGCTCTCGCGGAAGGCCTCGAGCAGGTGCCGCGGCTTCGCTCGAGCCACGGCGGGCTCGAGCTCGAGGAGATGGACGTCGACGCGGTCGTCCGCCGCGCGCCGGAGCTGGCGCTGATCGACGAGCTCGCGCACACGAACGTCCCGGAGGCGCGCAACGAGAAGCGCTGGCAGGACATCGACGAGGTGCTGGCTGCGGGAATCGACGTGATCTCGACCGTCAACATCCAGCACCTCGAGAGCCTGAACGACGCGATCGCCGAGCTCACCGACGTCCGCGTCCGCGAGACGTTTCCCGACCAGGTGCTCGAGGACGCAGACGAGGTCGTGCTCGTCGACCTGACGCCCGAGGCCCTGCAGGAGCGGCTGCGTGCCGGCAAGGTCTACTCGCCCGAGCGCGCCGGAGTCGCGCTCGACAACTTCTTCCGGACCGACCGCCTGTCGGCGCTGCGGGAGCTGGCGCTGCGCGAGGTCGCAGAGGGCGTCGGCGCGCGCCGCCAGGCTGTCGTGCTCGACCCGCTCAGCGCACAGGCCGTGGCGGAGCGCGTGCTCGCGCTCGTCACGCCCGAACCGAGGTCGCAGCGGATCCTCCGCCGCGCCTGGCGCTCGGCCGAGCGCCTCGGCGCGCCGCTCGACGCGCTCTGGGTACGACACCGCGGCCACGAGCTGAGCCCGGACGAGCAGGTGCAGCTTGCTGCGCTGCGCCGGCTGGCTGTCGTGCTCGGCGCGCACTTCCTCGAGGAGGAGGGCGACAGCCTCGTCGACACGGTTCAGCGGGTCGTCGAGGAGCGCGGCTCGACCTATGTGCTCGTCGGGACGCCGAACGAGAGCCGCCGCCGCGAGATCCTGCGCGGCTCGCTCGTCTCCGCCCTCGTCCGCGAGCTCCCCGGCATCGACATCCGGGTGATCGCAAATCGCGCCGATCGCGAAGAGCGCAGATGATCCCGACCCTGATCGCGGTCATCGTCCTCGCCGTCGCGGCGGTCGGCGCACTGGTGTATCGCGCCCGCCGGCCGCGGGCATGCTACGAAGGCAAGGGACGCATCCTCGTCCCGTTCTCGGGCGCGCTCGAGCCGACGGTGCTGAACGCGGCGATCCGGATCGCCAAGGCCCAGGAGTCCACACTGGTCGCCGCGTACCTGCTCGTCGTACCTCTGCAGTATCCGGAGGAGGCGCCCCGTCGGGACCAGGTCGCCGTCGCGGTGCCGCTGCTCGAGGCGGTCGAGCTCGCCGCACTGCGCGCCGGGGTGCCGGTCGATGCGCGGATCGAGAAAGGCCGCTCGCTGACCCATGCACTGCGCCGGCTGTGGGAGGTCGAGAGCTTCGAGCGGATCGTCGCGCCGGCCTCGGGCTTCAGCGCGAAGGAGCTCGCGTGGATCCTCACCAACGCCCCGGCCGAGACGATCGTCCTGCGGCCGGCCCCGGCTCTCGCCGCCTGACGCTGTAGCTTCCTCCGGGCGTGCCCCGGCTCAAGCGTTACGTGGTCGGCCGTCCGATGGCATCGGGCCAGATGGAGGACCAGCTCCTCCCGATCTCGCTCGCTCTGCCGATCTTCTCCGCGGACGCGATCTCGTCGGTCGCGTACGCGACCGAGGCCGCCATGGTCGTGCTGGTCGGGGTCTCGCTCGGCGCGTTGCGCTGGACGCTGCCGATCGCGATTGCCGTCTCGATCCTCATGGCGATCGTCGTTGCCTCCTACCGGCAGACGGTGCGGGCGTACGCGCAGTCCGGGGGTGCCTACATCGTGGCGAAGGAGAACCTCGGCAAGATCCCCTCGCTCGTCGCCGCGGCTGCCCTGCTCGTCGACTACGTGCTCACCGTTGCTGTG
Organism: uncultured Thermoleophilia bacterium; assembly: GCA_963703445.1. Classification (GTDB taxonomy): domain Bacteria; phylum Actinomycetota; class Thermoleophilia; order Gaiellales; family Gaiellaceae; genus PALSA-600. The sequence goes on from CAVPEK010000008.1 coordinate 430,313, forward strand.
TCGGTGGCCGGCGGCATCTTCGCGATCACCTCGGCCGTCTCGTCGCTCGCGCCGTACCGCGTCGAGCTCTCGCTCGCAGCGATCGGGCTGATCGCGCTCGTCAACCTCCGCGGCGTCAGGGAGGCGGGGTTCCTCTTCGCGATCCCGACCTACGGCTTCATCGTCGCCCTCTACATCGCGATCGGCACGGGTATCGCGCGCTGCACCGTCGGGACATGCCCGCACGCGGTTGCCCCGAACCCGCTCGCGGCCGGGGCCGGAGCCGTCGGCGTCCTCGTTCTACTGCGGGCGTTCTCGTCGGGCGCGTCGGCGTTGACCGGCGTCGAGGCGATCGCCAACGGCGTGAACGCGTTCAAACGGCCCCAGTCTGCGAACGCTGCGCGCACGCTTGCCGTTCTGGGCACGATCGCGATCAGTCTCTTCCTCGGTGTCTCGTGGCTCGCGGTGCATATGCACGCTCGCCCGAGCTCCACCGATTCCGTGCTCTCCCAGATCGCGCGCGCGGCGTTCCCGGTGGGGAGCACCGCGTCGTTCATGTACTGGGTCGTGCAGGTGTTCACCTTCGCGATCCTCGTGCTCGCCGCGAACACGTCCTACCAGGGCTTCCCGCGACTCTCGGCGCTGCTCGCGAAGGACCGCTTCGTCGCGCGGCAGTTCACGAACCTCGGTGACCGGCTCGTCTTCTCGAACGGCGTCGTCGTGCTCACTGCCGCGGCGATGGCCCTGATCGTCATCTACCACGCGAACGTCAACTCGCTGATCCACCTCTACGTCGTCGGCGTCTTCACGGCGTTCACGCTCTCGCAGGCGGGCATGGTGCGCTACTGGCTGCGAACGCGCGATCCGGGCTGGCAGTACCGCGGTGCGGTCAACTCACTGGGCGCGGTGACGACCGGGATCGTCGCCGTCGTCGTCATCTGGTCGAAGTTCTCCGAGGGCGCCTGGCTCGTGATCGTCGCCATCCCGCTGCTCGTCCTGCTGTTCGTCGGCATCAACCGTCATTACCGGCGCTTCGGGCGTCGTCTGCGCGTCGGTGTCAGCGCGGTCCGGACCGCGCGCACGCCGACCAACAAGGTGCTGCTCTGGGTGGAGTCGCTCGACGTCGCGACCGAAGGCGCGCTCTGGTACGCGCGGACGATCAGCCACGAGGGGCCGATCAGGGCTCTGCTCGCGCCGGGCAAGCACACCGACCCCGGGATCCGGCCGCGTTGGTGGGATTTCGCGCAGGAGGAGCCGAAGCTCGAGATCCTCTCGACGGACGAAGGGAGGATGCAGGCGCTGCTGGAGGAGGTGTGGCGACTGCCTCGCGGCGAGTCCGATTTCGTCACCGTCGTGATCCCGGAGCAGTTCAAGCGTCAGTCGCTCCTCTCGGCGGCCGGGCGAACGTCCTTCCGGCTCAAGCTCCGTCTTCTCTCCGAACCGGGCGTCGTGGTCACCGACGTGCCCGTCGTCACAACGCAACGGGTTGCCGAGGGGGTCACGCCCAAGCGGGTCGTCGTCCGTGTGCTGCTCGCCAACGTCCATGCCGGCGCCATGCGGGCGATCAGCTACGCGCAGTCCCTGGGGGTCGAGGATATGCGCGCGGTCTCGTTCGCCTTCGACGCGGACAACGCCGACCAGTTCAGGGGGGAGTGGCAGCGTGCCGGGCTCACCATGCCGCTGGACCTGAGTGACGCGCCGTACCGCGACATCGGAACGCCGCTCCGCGCGTACATCCGCGAGTTGACCGCCGATCCGGGCACCGTGGTCAACATCGTCATGCCGGAGATGGTCGTCCGCGGCTCGGCTCGGCTGCTCCACAACCAACGGGCGCTCTACATCAAGCGGCTGTTGCTCTTCGAGCGGCACGTGATCCTCTCCTCGGTGCCCTACCAGCTGTTCCGGTAGCCGTTCCGCGAGCGACGTAGTGTTCGCCGTCGTGCCACGGCGGCGGAGACAGAGCAGCGGCCTCGAACGCGTCCTCGGCGCGCCCGCGCTCTTCGCGACCGCGTACGGCAACGTCGGCTCGTCGATCTACTACGCGCTCGGCCTGACAGCCGGGATCGCGCTCGGCCTCACGCCGATCGTCTTCATCATCAGCGGCCTGATCTTCGCGGCCACGGCGGCGACGTACGCCGAGGGCACCGTCCGCTACCCGGAGGCGGGCGGGTCGTCGAGCTTCGCGCGGCACGCGTTCAACGAGCTCGTCTCGTTCTTCGCGGCCTGGGCCCAGATGCTCAATTACGTGATCACCGTCGCGATCTCGGTGATCTTCGTCCCGCACTACCTGTCGATCTTCTGGGAGCCGCTGCGGACGAACCCCTGGGACATCATCGTCGGAATCGCCCTCACCTGGCTGCTCGTCGGCATCAACATCGTGGGGATCAAGGAGGCGGCGAACCTCAACATCTTCCTCGCGGTGATCGACTTCGCCACGCAGCTCCTGCTCGTCGGCCTCGGCTTCTTCCTGATCTTCCACCCGCATGTGCTGCGAGCGAACGTTCATCTGGGCGTCGCGCCGACCTGGAGTGCGTTCCTGCTCGCCATCCCGGTGGCGATGATCGCCTACACCGGGATCGAGACGGTCTCCAACCTGGCGGAGGAGGCCCGCGATCCCGTGCGCTCGATTCCCCGCGCGATCTCGTGGGTGGCGATCGCCGTCTTCGCGATCTACTTCACGCTCCCGTGGATCGCGCTCTCGGCGATGCCCGTCGTGAATGTCGACGGGCACTACGTCACCAAGCTCGGGTTGGCCCCGCCGCTCGGCTTCAAGAACGACCCGGTGCTGGGTCTCGTCGAGAACCTCGGTCTCCATGGATTCGTGCTCGCCACGGCCAAGGTCTATGTCGGGATCCTCGCGGCAACGATCCTGTTCATCGCAACGAACGCGGGTGTGATCGGGGCCTCACGGATCACGTACGCGATGTCGAGCCACCGGCAGCTGCCGGAGGTGTTCCGCCGGCTGCACCCGAAGCTGAAGACGCCATGGCTCGCGCTGATCGTGTTCGGGGCCGTCGGTCCGACGGTCTTCATCATCTCGGGCAAGGTCGATTTCCTCGGCCGGATGTATGCGTTCGGCGCGATGCTCTCGTTCACGATCGCGCATGCCTCGATCGTCGCGTTGCGCGTGCGCGCGCAAGGCAAGGAGCTCGAGTGGGAGGCCAAGCCGAATCTCAGGCTCGGCGGGATCGACTGGCCCCTGTTCGCCGTCATCGGTGGTCTCGGAACGGCCGCTGCCTGGCTCGTCGTCGTCGTCCAGGACGCGCCGACCCGCTATGCCGGATTCGCCTGGCTCGCGGCGGGGTTCATCTTCTACGTCCTCTATCGCCGCTCGCAGAACCTGCCGTTGACCACGACGGTGCGGGCCCCGGTTCCGCTCGGGGCCGCGCTCGCGCTCGAGTACCGTTCGATCCTGGTGCCGATCGTGGCCGGGCCGGAATCCCGCGAGGCGGTCGAGCTCGCCGCGCGCCTCGCGACAGAGCGTGCGGGCCGCATCGTGCTGCTTCGCGTCGTCGTTGTGCCGCTCGAGCTCCCGCTGGATGCCGATCTGACCGAGCAGCTCGAGGATGCCGACGACCTGCTCGACGAGGCACGTGCCGTCGCCGGGCCTTACGGCGTGCGGGTCGTCGAGCGCGTCGTCCGGGCGCGGAATGCCGGACGAGCGATCATCGAGGAGGCGGATCGCCGGGGTGCCGAGATCATCGTCCTGGGCGCGCGCCGCGGCAAGCACAAGACGATCTTCGGCAGTACCGTCGACTTCGTTCTCAAGCACTCGCCGTCGCGCGTGATGGTCGCCGCGGGAAAGACCGTGGTCAAATGAGCACCTACCACGGACTCGTGACGTTCCTCGCGCTCGCGATGATCCTGCTCGGGCTGGCGATGGTGGTGCTCACGCTCCTCCACGGGTTCGGCGTCGGCCTCGTCCTCGGCGTGCTCTTCGTCGCGGCCGGTGTGGGCCGTCTGATCATGTTGAGGAGAAGGAGCTAGGTGGCCCGCAAGCTGCCCGGCCTGCGCCGTGAGCTGGACGCGCGCGCATTGTTCTCCGTCGCGTACGGGGAGATCGCCTCGTCGATCTACTTCGCACTCGGGATCGTTGCGGCACATGCACTCGGTTTCACGCCGCTGGTCCTGCTCGGCGTCGGCCTGCTCTTCCTGATCGTCTCCCTCTCCTACGCGGAGGGAACCGCGGCTCTGCCCGAGACGGGTGGTGCCGCGACCTTCGTCCGTCGGGCCTCGAACGATCTCGCCGGGTTCCTCACCGGCTGGGCGCTCTTCCTCGACTACCTGATCGTGATCGCCCTCTCGGCGCTCTTCCTGCCGCACTACCTGTCCGGCGCGCTCGGCGTGTCTGCGCTCGACCGCAACCCGTGGGATGTCGTTGTAGCGGTGGCCGTGATCGCCGCCGTCGCGCTGCTGCGCCTCGTTCGGCGTCCGTCGCTCTACGGCGTCGGCATCGTCATCCCGGCCCTCGATCTGCTTGACCCAGCTGCTGCTCGTGATCCTCGGCTTCGCGCTCGTCTTCTCCCCGCACGCTCTCATGCACGGCACCTCGCTCGGCACGCATCCGACCTGGCATTCGCTCGCCTTCGCGCTGCCGCTCGCGATGCTCGCCTTCACCGGCCTCGAGACCGTGGCCAACCTCGCGGCCGAAGCGAGGCGCCCCGGCGTCGACCTGCCGCGCTCCGTGTTCGGCGGCATCGCGACAGTGGTGACGATGTACGTCGCGATCGCCGTCGTGGCGCTGTCGGCGTTTCCCGGTCCACAGACGGAGCTCGGGGGCCGATGGATCAGGGCGCCCCTGCTCGGCGTCGCGCACAGCATCGGCGACCAGCTCTCACACGGCCTCGGAGGGGTGCTCGAGTTCTACGTCGGGATCACCGGCGCACTCATCCTCCTGGTTGCGGTGACGACGTCCATCTCCGGGTCCGCGCGGCTCGCGTACTCGCTCGGAGAGCATGGTCAGCTGCCGCGCAGCTTCGGACGTCTCAGCCGGCGCGCGCACGTCTCGCCGCAGGCAATCGTCGCGGCGGCGATCATCTCGTCGGGGATCGTCATTGCGACCTCCTTCTTGCACCACGATGTCGCGTACCTGGCGAGCCTGTTCTCGTTCGGTGTGCTGATCGCGTTCACTGCAGCCCAGCTCGCGGTGATCAAGCTGCGGATCAGCGAGCCCGACCTGGTGCGTCCTTATCGGGTGCCGCTCAACATTCGCATCCGCGGTTCTGCGATTCCCGTGCCCTCGATCGTCGGCGCGATCGGGACGGGCACGATCTTCGTGATCGCGCTCGCGACCCATCCCGCGGCCCGCTATGCGGGCCCGGTCTGGCTCGCGATCGGCCTCGTGGTCTTCGTCGCCGTCCGTCATGCCCACGGCGAGGGCCTGATGGAGAAGGTGATCGCGCCCGACGAGCGGCCCGCCGGCGCGACGTTGCAGTTCAAGTCGATCCTCGTGCCGATGAAGCTCGGCATCATCGGGGAGGAGATGCTGGCGACGGCCATCAAGCTGGCCAGCGATCCGGACGCGCAGGTTCACGCGCTGCACGTGATCCGCGTGCCGCTGGAGCTGCCACTCGACGCACCCCTCGAAGACGAGGACGAGCGCGCCGAAGAGTCGCTCACGGAGGCAAGGCTCCTCGGGTCGGAGCACTCCGTGGCGGTCGACGGGACCACGGTTCGGGCGCGGGCGATCGGCGCTGCGATCGTGGACTGCGCGCATCGAGCTCGACGCGGACCTGATCGTGCTCGGGTCGGCGCCCCGCTGGCGGCGCCAGTCCCGGTTCTTCTCGCCGACCGTCGACTACGTGCTGCGCAAGGCGCCGTGCGAGGTCCTGATCGTGGCCTTCCCGCAGACCGTCATGGACGAGGAGCTCGCCGCGACGTAGTGGTGTCCGAGACCCTGGTGGCGGACACCAAGAGGCCCCGAGACGTCAGCCACTGGGTCGAGCAGAGTACGCTGCGCAGTCGATGAAGGCGATCGTGATCGGATGTGGGCGTGTCGGCTCGGCGGTGGCGCAGCAGCTCCAGGCGTCGAACTGGGACGTCACGGTCTGCGACGAGAACGAAGACGCTCTCGGGCGCCTGGGCGAGCAGTGGACCGGCGGGTTCCTCGTCGGGCACGGGATGGACTTCCAGGTCCTGCGGGAGGCGGGGATCGAAGAGGCTGACGCTGTCGTGGTCACGACCGACGGCGACAACACGAATCTGGTCATCGCCCAGGCCGCGCAGAAGCAGTTCGAGGTGCCGACGGTGATCGTGCGCGTCCTCGACCCGGCGCGCGCGCAGTTCTACGCCACGCGCGGATTGCGGATCGTCTGCCCGACGTCCGCGGCGATCGAGACGCTGGTCGGCGCCGTGCGCAAGGCCGAAGAAGCGCCGGTCTGATGTACGTCCTGATCGCAGGCGGCGGCAAGGTCGGTGCCAACCTCACCCGCTCGCTGCTGCGCGCCGGGCACGAGGTGACCCTGGTCGAACAGCGGCCGTACCGGTTCGACAAGCTGGAGGCCGAGTTCGAGCACCAGGTGATTCGCGGCGACGCGACCGAGCTCTTCGTGCTCGAGCGCGCCGGCATCAAGCGCCCGCCGGATCTCGTCGTGGCGGCGACCGGCGACGACGAGGACAACATCGTCATCTGCCAGCTTGCGCGTGAGCGCTACGGGGTGGGCAATGTGATCGCGCGCATCAACGATCCGCGCAACCAGCCGTACTTCGACCTGCTCGGGATCTCACCCACCGTGAGCGCCACGGGGGCGATCATGGGCCTGATCGAGCACGAGGTGCCCGAGCACGGGCTGATCCAGCTGCTCGAGCTGCGCAAGGAGAACCTCGAGATCGTCGAGGTGACGGTCGACAAGGGCGCGAACTGCCAGGGCAAGCGGGTGCGCGCCCTGCGGCTCCCCGAGGGGGCGCGACTGATCTCCGTCGTCCGGAACGGCAAGGCCGAGGTGCCGGACGAGGAGACCCAGCTGGAGGCGGGCGACCAGGTGCTCGCGATCCTGGAGCCGGGCAAGGAAGACGAGCTCCGGCGCATCCTCCTGCACGACTGAGGCCAACCCGGAAACGACCGCGAGGCGCGCTACCCTCCCGGTGTGCGTCGCCCGGCGACACCTGTGTTGCTGGCCTGGTTCGCAGCGATCGCGGGCCTCATGTCGATCATCTCCGCCTTCACTCCGGAGGCGGCCGACCGTGTGCGCCTGATCGGCGGAGTCCTGCCTCCCGGCGTCCCGGACGCCGCCCGGACGATCGCCCTGGCGCTCGGCCTCGGGATGATCTTCTTCTCGCGCGGGCTCGCCCGGCGCAAGCGTCGCGCCTGGTATCTGGCTGTCGCGATCGTGCTCGCCTCGGCGCTCGCGCACCTCGCGAAAGGGCTCGACTTCGAGGAGGCGAGCGTCCACCTCTTGCTGCTGGTCGCGCTGTTCCGGTCGCGCCGCCACTTCGTCGCGCCGGGCGACCCCGCGACGGTGCTCCCGCTCGTGCAGGTCGTCGCCGCACTGCTGCTCTCCGCGGTGCTGTTCGTGGTCGTGATGTACGAGACCGACGATGTCTCCGCCCGCATCGAAGAGGCCGGCCTGTTGCTCGTCGCCGCGCTCGGCTTCCGTGCGCTCTGGCTCTGGCTGCGACCACTACCGGTCGTCCCGCCGTGTGCCGAGGACCGGGAGCGGGCGACTGAGCTCGTGCAGGAGCACGGCACGGACAGCCTCGCCTACTTTGCGCTGCGCCGCGACAAGAGCTACTTCTTCGCACCGAGCGGGAAGTCGTTTCTCGCCTACCGCGTGATCGGCAGCACCGCGCTGGTCGCCGGCGACCCGATCGGCGAGAAGCACGAGCGGGGTGAGCTGATGAGTGAGTTCGTCCGGGTGGCGCACACGAAAGGCTGGCGCGTCGCAATTGCAGGCGCCTCCAACGAGGCGCTGGAGGATTACACCGCGATCGGCTTCAAGTCGATGTATCTCGGCGACGAGGCCGTGATCAGACCGGCCGAGTTCTCTCTCGAGGGGCGGGCGATCCGCAAGGTGCGCCAGTCGGTATCGCGGTTGGAGAAGAGCGGTTACGACGTTCGCATTCTCTCGACAGCGGACGCGGGCGATGATCTTCGCTCCGAGTTGCGCGCGGTCTCCGAGGAGTGGCGCGGCACCTGGCCGGAGCGGGGGTTCACGATGGCGATGGATGCGGTGTTCCGGTACCCGGACACCGTCCTGGCCGTCGCGGTGAGCCCGGACGGGAGCGTCGGCGGCTTCCTTCAGCTCGTGCCGTCGCCCGCGAGCGAGGGTTACTCACTCTCGTCGATGCGACGGCGCAAGGACACCCCGAACGGCCTGATGGAGTACCTGATCACCGAGGCGCTCGGCTGGGCGCGCGACCACAACGTCACCGAGGTCTCGCTGAACTTCGCGGTCTTCGCCGACTTCCTCCGGGCAGACGAGGACGCAGGCGCGTTCACGCGCGCCGCTCGCTGGGGCCTGCTGAAGGCGGACCGCCTGTTCCAGGTGGAGCGCCTGCACAGCTTCAACCGCAAGTTCTTCCCGCACTGGCGGCGCCGCTACTTCTGCTTCGAACGATGGAGCGACCTCCCGCTCGCGGGCCTCGCTTACCTGCAGGCCGAGTCGCTGCTCATCCCGCCCGGCCCCTGGGTCAAGACGCAGGACCTGGCCGCGCATTGAGGTGGTTCCTTGCACTCGGTGCCGCTCTCGTCGCGGCTGTCCCCGCCGTGGCCCTGTCCGGTGCGCCGAACACCGACTGGGGACGCTTCGGCTACGACGCAGCCCGGCGCAACGTCTCCGCCGACACGAAGATCACCGCCCAGAACGCGTCGACGCTCGTACGCCGGCAGGTTCAGCTCGACGGGACGGTCGACTCGTCGCCGATCTATGTCCGCGGGATGTTCATCGTCACAACGACCTACGGGCGTACCGAGGCGCTGAACGCGAACACCGGCAAGGTGATCTGGCGCTTCACGCCCCCGGCATACTCGCGGCTCGCCGGATCGGCGCAGATCACGAATGCCACGCCGGCCGCAGCCACGGATCGCACCGCCGTCTATGCCGCGGCCTCGGACGGACGCATCCGGAAGCTCCGGCTGACCGACGGCAAGGTGCTGTGGACGACGACGATCACCCGCGATCCCACCCACGAGAAGATCACGTCGTCCTTGAACGTCTCCCGCGGCCTCGTGATCGCGACGACCGGCGGCTATATCGGCGACGCACCGCCCTACCAGGGGCACGTCGTCACGATGTCCGAGAAGACGGGGCGGATCGCGCACGTGTGGAACTCGCTGTGCAGCAACCGGCACACCCTGATCGTCCCGAGCACGTGTGCGGCCAGCGATTCTGCGATCTGGTCGCGCAACGGCGCGGCCGTCGATCCGGCGAACGGCGACCTCGTCGTGGCCACCGGCAACGCTCCGTTCAACGGGTCGACCAACTGGGGCGACAGCGTGATCGTCCTGTCGCCGGACGCGTCACGGATGCTCCGCCACTGGACGCCGGCCGACCAGGACCACCTCAACACGAGCGATCTCGATCTCGGCTCGACGAGCCCCGCGCTCTTCGACGGGGGCTACGCCCTCCAGGGCGGCAAGGATGGGAAGCTGCGCCTCCTCCAGTTGCACCGGCTCCCCGGCGTCAACGCGAGGACGGGGGGAGAGCTGCAAACGGTCCCGACGCCTGGTGGGTTCGGGTTGTTCAGCGAGCCCGCGATCTGGAAGGGCAAGTGGGCGTTCGTCTCGGACGACGCGGGCACGACGGCATGGCTCCTCGGCGGCGGCCGGCTGCACGAGGTGTGGTCGAACAAGAACGGCGGCACGTCGCCTGTGGTCGCCGGGAACCTGCTCTATGTCGCAGGCAGCGGCTCGGTGCACGTGTACCTGCCGACGACCGGCACCGAGGTGGCGAACCTGGCCTCCGGCAATGTGCACTGGCAGAGCCCGATCGTCGCCGACGGCCGCGTCGCGATGCCCGAGGGCAACGCGAACGATCACGCGACGACCGGCGTGCTCGACATCTACCGCCTTCCCTGAACCTGCTCTCAGCCGGTGCGGCGACGGCGGACCTGCGGGCCCTGGGTGCCGAGCGCCGCATACGTGATCGCCTGGAGCGAGTCGTTGAGGTTGCGGAGCTCGTGCGCGATGACGGTCAGCTCCTCGCGGCGCTCCTCACGGGCGTTCAACCGGGCGAGCTCCTCGACGACCCGGTCGAGCCGCCCGAGCAGCGCTTCGAGCTGACGGTCGGTGACCTCGCCGTGCTCCATGTTCGTAGCCTAGAGCGCCTGCCGGAGGCTGTGACGGCTATATTCGCGGCGAAACGGGCGAACGGTGAGGGAACCCGGTGCAAGTCCGGGACGGTCCCGCCGCTGTAAGGGGAGTTGCCCTCCGTCACACGGCCACTGAGCGCGAGCTTGGGAAGGCGGCGGAGGGGGAGCCTCGAGTCAGAAGACCTGCCGGTCGCCCTCCATACCGATCCCCTCGCGGAAGGAGGAATCGTGGCCAAACGGCTACTTGTGCTCGTTGCTCTCCTGCTCATCCTGCCGGCGACCGCTCTCGCGGCGACCGTCCACGTTCGCATCGAAGGCAAGACCAAGAACCTGTTCGCCCCGCAGGAAGCCACCGTCACGGCGGGGAACGCGCTCGAGGCGCTCCAGCAGGCCTCGCTCGCCGGCGAGTTCTACTACCACATCACGCAGTCGAGCTTCGGCAACTACGTCGACCAGGTGGGCCTCTACGGGGGCACCTCCGACAGTGGCTGGGTATTCAAGGTGAACAACGTCTCGCCGCCGGTCGGGGCCGACCAGGTGGTGGTGAACGACGGCGATCATGTCCTCTGGTACTACGCCACCTTCGGGCCGACTGGCGGGCCGCCGACGCTCGAGGTGAAGGCCTCCGGCAAGGGCTGCTACACGGCGACAGCGTTCGACGACACCGGGAAAGCCGCTGCGGTCACCGCTCTCGTGTGGCATGTCGGTTCGCAGAAGTCCCTCCCCGGCTCGACGGTGAAGCCGCTGTGCCCCGGTGCGCACCCCGGAGTGCTCGTCCGCGCGACGGCAACCGGCGCCATCCGTTCGAACGCGGTGAAGTGAGGCTCGCAGCCGTCCTCGCGCTCACGCTCGCCCTCGCCGGTTGCGGCGGGGGTGGGCGCGAGCACGGAACGGCGACGCTCTGGGTGACGCGCGACCGCGGCGGCCAGGTGATCTTCGCCGGCGCGGTCCCCGCGGGCCTCGACGGGATCCAGGCGGTCGAGCGGAAGCTGAAGGTGTCGACACGCTACGGCGGCCGCTTCCTCCAGTCGATCGGCGGGATCTCCGGCTCGCTGACGGACGAGCGCGACTGGTTCTTCTTCGTGAACGGCATCGAAGGCGACCGGAGCGCGACCGAGGTGACACTCCATCCAGGCGACGTGCTCTGGTGGGACTATCGCCGCTGGAGCGGCGGGGCGATGAGCGTGCCCCTCGTCGTCGGCGCCTATCCGGAGCCGTTCCTGCACGGCTTCCCCGGAAAGACGAGCGTCGTCGGTGCCGACCATGCCGTGGCAGCCCGGATCGCCGCGCAGGTCCACGGCGTGGTCGACGCCAAGGGGACGCCGCGCAACTACATCGTGATCGGCGGCAAGCTGCCACCGCAGGCCGTGCACATCGAGCGGTTTCGAAACGGGGCGCGGCTCGAGCTCGGCACGGCTGCCGCCCGGCGCCTCGCCGCCAACCCGCACGCGTTGAGGTACCGCTATTGACCGGGCACCGGGAGACGACCGCCGGAGCGACGCTCAGCCCTGCGCCGGCAGCCGCATTGCTCGGGGCAGCCGCGGTCGCGGCGCTCCTCGCGACGCACATCTGGTCGGTCGCCCTGATCGCAGGGCTGCTGTTCGCCGTTGCGCTGCGCGCTCCCGCTCAGCGCCGCTGGCCCTACCTCGTCGGAACGCTCTTCACCGGGCTGACCGTTTTTCTGCTCACGCCGTTCGTCGAGGTGATCGGATCGCACCCGATCTGGACCGGGCCGACGATCCCGGTGCTCGGCAGGCTCGACGTGACCACCGAAGAGATCGCCAACGGCCTCTTCCAGGCGCTGCGTCTCGTCGCCGTCGGCCTGGCATTCGCGGTCTACGCGCTGCTCCTCGATCACGACCGCCTGCTCGCGTCGGCCGGCTGGGCGCGGAGGTCGACCGTCGCCGTCGGGCTGGCGACGCGCCTCGTGCCGCTGCTCGAACGCGATGCGCGCGACCTGCGTCTGGCGCTCCGCGGTCGTGGCGTCGAGCTGAGCGCCATGCGCCAGCTCTCGCCGCTGCTCGCCGGCTCGCTGGAGCGCGGGCTCAATCTCGCCGAGGCGATGGAGGCGCGCGGCTACGGACGAGCCGACCGCACGCGCGCGCCGCGCAGTCCGTGGACCTGGGTCGACCGGCTCGCGCTCGTCGCCGCCGTGCTCATCGTCGCCGTGGGGGCGTTGTGGCTCTAGCACTGGTCGATCGCCTCGGCTTCGCCTACGGTGCCGGCCCACGGGTCCTGGACGACGTGTCGCTGGAGATCGGCGACGGCGAGCATGTTGCGTTGCTCGGCCCGTCGGGGTCGGGGAAGTCGACGCTCTTGCGTGCGCTCGCCGGGCTCGTTCCGCATTTCCACGGCGGTGTGTTCTCGGGCAGCGTCGTCGTCGGCGGCATCGACACGCGGGAGTCGCGACCGACGCAGCTCGCCGGCTTCGTCGCCTCGGTGTTCCAGGATCCGGAGGATCAGGTCGTGATGGCCCAGGTGGCGAACGAGGTCGCCTTCGGCCTCGAGAACATCGGCGTGGCGCCCGACGAGATCTGGCCGCGGGTGGACGAATCCCTGGCTCTCGTCGGTGCGGAACCACTCGCGCATCGGCTCACCGGTGAGCTGTCCGGCGGAGAGCTGCAACGCGTATCGCTCGCCTCGGCGCTCGCATTGCGACCACGCCTCCTGCTGCTGGACGAACCGACGTCTCAGCTCGACCCGGACGGGGCGGAAGCCTTCTTCGACCTGATCGAGCACCTGCCGTGCGCCGTTCTCGTCTCCGAGCAGCGTCCGGCTCGCCCTCTCGCCCGCTGCGACCGCGTCGTGTTCATGGACGAGGGCCGCATCGTCCTCGATGCGCCGCGCGAGGAGGCGCTCGAGTGGCTCGCCGAGCATCGCCCGCTCTATCTGCCGCATGCCCCGGACGTCGTCGCGCGGGTCAGCGGTGCGCGCTTCGCGTACGGCGACCGGGTCGTCCTCGAGAACGCATCGATCGAGGTGCGCCGGGGCGAGATCGTCGCGCTGGTGGGCCCGAACGGGGTGGGCAAGACCACGCTGGCCCAGATTGCCGCCGGCCTGCTGGAGCCGGCGGCGGGCGAGGCGGTCCGGCAGCGGTCCGCGTACCTCGCCCAGGATCCCGGGCGTCACCTCGTCACCGAGCGGGTGATCGACGAGGTCGCGCTGGGCGCCGACGAGGCCCAGGCCCGTGCCGCGCTCGCAAAGCTCGGCCTCAGCGCCTATGCCGATCGGCATCCGCGGGATCTCTCCGCCGGGGAGCGGGAGCGGTTGTCGCTCGCGGCCGTGCTCGCGATCGAGCCGGATTTTCTGGTGCTCGACGAGCCGACCCGTGGCGTCGACCCGGAGCGGAAGGTCGAGCTGGCGCGGCTGCTGCGGGCCGAGGCGGCCCTACGAGGCACCCTGGTTGTCACCCACGATCTCCCCTGGGCGGCCGAGGTGGCGGACCGGATCGTGGAGCTCCCCGTGCGGGAGGGCGTCCGTGCGTAGGTTGATCGTGATCTCGATCGCGCTGCTGGTCGCAGCACTTCTCGTCAGCGACGGAGCGCTCGCAACGGCGCTCGGCGCGCTCTCGCTCGTCGTTGCGGGCGTCGCCTGGTTCGAAGCGGGAACGGACTCGACGCGCGAGCTCGCCGTGGTGGCGACGCTTGCAGCGGGCGCAGCAGCAGGCCGTGTGCTGTTCGCCGCCGTACCGGGTGTGCAGCCGGTGACGGTGATCGCGATCGTGGCGGGCGCGTCGCTCGGCATGCGCGCCGGGGTGGCGACCGGTGCGCTCGCCGCGTTCGTCTCGAACCTGTTCCTCGGTCAGGGAATCTGGACCCCGCAGCAGATGCTCGGCTGGGGCGCATGTGGTGCAGTCGGTGCGCTGCTCGGGCCGGCGCTGCGCAGCCGTTGGGTGCTCGCTGCGGTGAGCGCAGTGCTCGGCTTCGCGTTCAGCATGATGATGGACGTGTGGCTCTGGTACGGGTTCGCGCCGCACACGCTGCCGGCGCTCGTCGCCGTGCTCGGGCGCGGCCTCTGGTTCGACGCGTCGCATGCCGCCGGCAACGTCGTGATCGCGCTCGCGGCCGGGCCGGAGCTGCGGCGAATGCTCGACCGCTACGGCTCGCGCCTCCGGACGGTGGTCGTGTGGGCCTAGTCCCGCTGCTCGCGGCGGTCCTGCTTGCGGTGTCGCCCGTGTCGTTCGTCCAGGGCCACGCGGCCGGAGGCGCGTATGCCGAGCCGGGCGGATCCTCGGACGCGCTGCTCACGTCGTGGGCGGTGCTGGGACTGCGCGCCGCAGGGGCCGCCTTCGCCGGGCTCCCTCGCCTATCTCCAGTCGCAGGAGCCGTCGCTGCAGACCTCCAACGACTTCGCGATCGTCGCGCTCGCCGAGCAGGCGCTCGGCGACCGAAACGAGCAGCTGCTCTCGCGTCTCCACGTGCAGGCGAGCGGACAGATCGGCGAGACGCTGAATTCCACCTACTGGGGCGTCCTCGCGCTCGGCCACTCGTCGCGGGCGACGACGCGGTTCATGCTCGCGCAGCAGACCAGGGCGGGCGGGTTCGCGTGGTTCGTGCACGGCCAGGCCGACTCGAACGACACGGCGGCCGCGCTCGAGGCGCTCCGGGTCGCGGGCGTCCACGGCCGGCCGGTCACGAGGGCGGTCAAGTTCCTGCGCACCTTCCAGCGGCCGGACGGAGGCTTCGAGCTCACGCACGGCCGGGGCTCCGACGCGCAGTCCACGGCCTGGGCGATCCAGGGCCTCGTGGCCGCGGGCGTGGCGCCGCCGCGCAGCTCGTTCACCTACCTCGCGAAGCTGAGGCAGCCGGACGGGAGCTACCGCTATTCGGCGAAGTACGTGACGACGCCGGTCTGGGTCACGTCCCAGGTGCTGGCGGCGCTGGCGAAGAAGCCGTTCCCTCTCTGAGGTACTCGACGCGGCGGCCTGCGGGCTCGAAGCCGAGCCGGCGGTTGATCGCGAGCATCGGTGCGTTCCGCTCGTCGTTGGTCGTGAACAGTCGCGTCACACCGTGCCCTGACGCCCACTCGATCGATGCGAGCTTTGCCGCGAGCGCCAAACCTCGGCCGCGGTACTCACGCAGGGTCCCGGTGAACATGCTGGTCGCACGCCCGTTGTCGTCGACCAGGATCAACGACACTGCCGCAGCCACGCCGTCGACCATCGCGATGAAGCTGCCCTCGGGCGCGAACAATGGATGCTCGAGCACGTGTTGTCGCCAGTCCTCGTACGGCATGACGTTCATCGGCTCCGTGGCGGGAATGTCGCGCGTTGCCTCCATGTCGACCGCATAGACGAGGAGCGGATCGACATCCGCAACCGGGCGCAGGTCGACCTCAGGCGAGGGACGCTCGCCGACGGTGCGCGGGTCGACGCTCGAATTCGTCTCGGCACGCACCTCTCGGAACCCGCGGCGGTGGGCGAAAGCGACGCCGGGCTCGTTCTCCTCGAACGTGGTGAGCAGCGACGTGGCGCCGTGCTCACGCGCATGGGCGACGGCGCGCTCGTAGAGCTCCGATCCGAGACCGCAGCGTCGATGCGAGGTCCGGACGTCGAGCAAGAGGTAGGCGGTCGTCGAGCCTTCCGTGAAGAAGTTCAGGAACGCGTGGACGTAGGCAACGATGACGCCTGATTCCTCGGCGACCCAGCCCTTCAACTGCGCGCGCTCCGGGACTGTTGCGGTGCGATGCCGCCACGAGTCGGGAGTGATCACCGCGGTGGGCGACGAGGCCCGGGTGAGCGCCACGATGCCTTCGGCATCGTGCTCCTCGGAGACCTCGCGGATGGTCATACTCGTCATGTGCTCGCCGCCATCCTGACGATCGGCAACGAGATCGTGTCGGGGGACACCGAGAACACGAACGCCTCCTGGCTCGCACGCCGCTTCGAGGAGCTCGGCGTGAAGGTCGTCCTGACTGCCGCCGTGCCGGACGAGCTCGACCGCATCGTCGACTTCGTCCGACGTGAACGGGTCGCCGTCGATCATCTGATCGTCACCGGCGGCCTCGGCGGGACACCCGACGACATCACGCGCGAAGCCCTCGCGGCCGCGTTCGGCGTCCCGCAGGAGGTCATCCCGGAGGTGGCGGCGGACCTGCGGTCGCGTTTCCGGGGCGACCCGGACTACGTCACGCGGTGGGCTGCGCTGCCGCTGGGCGCCGAGCCGCTCGAGAACCCACTCGGCGGCGCCCCCGGCTTTCACCTCGAGAACACGTGGGTGCTGCCCGGGCTGCCGAGCGAGATGAGGGCGATGTTCGACCGCTACGCCGACGCCCTGCGGGGCGAGCGGCCGATCGGCTCCTGGCGGCGGCAGTACCGGACACGCGAGTCGATCATCTCCGGCGTGCTGGCCGAGGCGACGACGCGGTGGCCGGCGGTGCTGGTCGGGTCCTATCCGAGCTTCGATGCGACCGGGCCCGAGGTCGAGGTCGTGCTCAAGTCGTCCGATCCGGACCTGCTTGCGGCGGCCAGGGCCTGGCTGGAGGGCGAGCTCGACCGGCTCACCTGATCGCTACTCTCGGAGACAGTGGCCAGCACCCAGCCGGAGACCTACCTCGCCGACCTGAACCCCGCCCAGCGGGAGGCCGTCCTCACCACCGAAGGGCCGCTGCTCGTGATCGCAGGCGCCGGGTCCGGGAAGACGCGCGTCTTGACGTATCGCGTCGCGCACCTCCTCGCCGCCTGCGGCGTGAAACCGAACGAGATCCTTGCGATCACGTTCACGAACAAGGCGGCCGGCGAGATGAAGGAGCGCGTCGAGCGGACGCTTGGCCCGATCGCACGGGCGATCTGGATCATGACGTTCCACTCCGCGTGCGGCCGCATGCTGCGCAGCGAGGCCGAGCGGCTCGGCTATCGCTCGAACTTCACGATCTACGACCAGGCCGACCAGGTGCGGCTCGTCAAGGCGTGCCTCGAGGAGCTCGAGCGCGACCCGAAGCGGTTCGTGCCGCGCGGGATCCACTCCCAGATCTCGAACGCGAAGAACCAGCTGATCGGGCCGGACGAGTACGCCTCGCGGGTCGCGAGCTTCTACGACCAGACGGTCGCGGACGTCTACAACCTCTACCAGCGCCGTCTCTTCGGCTCGAACGCGGTCGACTTCGACGACATGCTGATGCTCACCGTCGATGTGCTGCAACGTTTTCCCGAGGCGCGGGCCAAGTGGGCGAAGGCGTTCCGCTACGTGCTGGTCGACGAGTACCAGGACACGAACCACGCCCAGTACGTGCTGCTGCAGCTGCTCGCGGAGGAGCACCAGAACCTGATGGCCGTCGGGGACCCTGACCAGTCGATCTACGCCTTCAGAGGCGCCGACATTCGCAACATCATGGAGTTCGAGCGCGACTTTCCCGCGACGAAGGTGATCCCGCTCGAGCAGAACTACCGCTCGACGAACTCGATCCTGCACGCCGCGAACAACGTGATCTCGCACAACCGCGAACGCAAGGAGAAGAACCTCTGGTCCGACCTCGGTGAGGGAGAGCTCGTCAGGGTCGTGGAGACGGAGGACGAGCACTCGGAGGCACGGTTCGTCGCGGTCGAGATCGCTGCCAGGATCGAGGAGGGATACAGCGCGCGCGAGATCGCGGTGGTCTACCGCACGAACGCCCAGAGCCGCGTGCTGGAAGACGTGCTCGTGCGACAGGGAATCGCCTACCAGGTGATCGGCGGGCCGCGCTTCTACGAGCGCGCGGAGATCAAGGACGCGATCGCCTACCTACAGGTGATCGACAACCCGTTCGACGCCGTCTCGCTGATGCGGATCGCCAACCGCCCGCGCCGCGGGATCGGGGACACGTCGATCGCCCGTCTCATCAGCTACGCCGACGGGCTCGGCAGCTCACTGTGGGAGGCGCTGGCGCATCCCGAGCAGGCTGGTGTCGCCGCGGCGTCGGGCCGGGCAGTCACGCAGTTTCGCAACGGTGATGGAGTCGCTGATGGCGACCGCGAGCGACGCCGACGTCGCGACGATCGTCGAGGCGGTGCTCGACCGCACCGGTTATCTCGAGGCGCTCGAGGCCGAGCGGACGATCGAGGCGAGCGGTCGCATCGAGAACCTCGAGGAGCTGATCGGCGTCGCGCGCGAGTACGACGCGGCGGCGGAGGAGCCGTCGCTCAGCGGCTTCCTGCAGGAGATCTCGCTCTACTCCGATCAGGACGCGATTCGGGACGAGGACGACGGCGGCCAGGTGACGTTGATGACGCTGCACAACGCGAAGGGCCTCGAGTTCCGCGCCGTCTTCATGATCGGGATGGAGGAGGGGATCTTCCCGCACGCGCGGTCGATCGAGGAGAACTCACTCGAGGAGGAGCGGCGCCTCTGCTACGTCGGCATGACGCGCGCGCAGGAGCGGCTCGTACTGACGCATGCGATGCGGCGGAACCTCTTCGGACGCAGCGAGGCGAACCTGCCGTCGCGCTTCCTCGACGAACTGCCCCAGTCGGGCGTCGAGCGGGAGCGGCTCAGGCCGGCGTCATGGTCGGATTACGGAAGGCAGAGCGTCCAGCGCGAGTTCACACCGCGCACGGACCTGCCCGATCTGTCGACCGGGAACACCGTTCGCCACGCGTCGCTCGGCACCGGGATCGTGACGCAGATCGAGGCAGGGGGCGTCGTGACGGTGCGCTTCGAGGACGGAAGCGAGCGGCGTCTGATGCTCGAATACGCCCCGCTCGAGCGGCTAGGGTAGAGGAATGGATATCGAGGTTCGGCCCTGCGCGTCGGTCGAGGAGCTGCGCGATGCGCTCAACGCCATCAGCCATTACTTCGGCCAGGAGAACCAGCTCGAGCAGGCGGAGCGATTCGCGCAGCTGATCGAGGTCGAGCGGATGCACGCGGCCTTCGACGGAGACCGGATCGTCGGCGGGGCGGGTGCGTTCACCTATCGCATGTCGGTGCCGGGCGGCGGTCTGGTCCCGGCCGCCGGTGTGACGGTGGTCGGCGTTCTGCCGACCCACCGCCGGCGCGGCGCGCTCTCCGCGATGATGAGAGCGCAGCTCGAGGATTGCCGCACGCGCGGCGATCTGGTCGCCTATCTCTGGGCATCCGAGTCGACGATCTACGGCCGGTTCGGGTACGGCCTCGCCTCACGGATCGGAGCGATCAGGCTCGGCCGCGACCGCGCCGGCTTCGCGCAGCCGTTCGAGCAACGCGGGACGGTGCGCCTTGTCGGGCTCGAGGAGGCCGCGGGCACGTTCCCCGCGCTGTACGACGCGGTCGCCGCTCAGCGGCCGGGGATGTTCCAGCGCAGCAAGGCGTGGTGGGAGACCCGCAAGCTCTTCGACGACCCCGGCCGCAGGCAAGGAGGGCCGCTGAATCGTGCGCTCCTCGAGCTCGACGGTCAACCGGCCGGCTATGCGCTCTACCGCGTCCAGCAGGACTGGCAGAACGGGTTCAGCAAAGGGGCGGTCACCATCTCCGAGGTGGTCACGCCGACCGCGGAGGCAACCCGAGAGCTGTGGCGGTGGCTCCTCGACTTCGACTGGACCTCTGAGTTCGTCGCCGACCTGCTCCCGCTCGACCACCCCTTGTTCCTGCTGCTCGCCGAGCCGCGCCGCATGCAGTTCACGCTCAACGACGGCGTGTGGGTTCGGCTGGTCGACGTGCCGGGAGCGCTGGCGGCGCGCAGCTACGCCGCCGCGGATCCGGTCGTCTTCGAGGTGGCGGACGCGCTCTTGCCCGAGAACGGCGGCCGCTGGCACGTCTCGGGCGAAGGCGTGGAACGAACCCGCGCGGCTGCCGATCTGAAGCTCGACGTGGCACAGCTCGGCTCCGTGTATCTCGGCGGATTCGACTTTGCCGGGCTCGCCCGCGCCTCCCGGATCGAGGAGCTGAAGCCGGCGGCCGCCGCGCGTGCCGACGAGCTGTTCCGAACGGCGGCCGAGCCGTGGTGCGCCGAGATCTTCTGAGCGCACGGCTAGAGGCGAACCGGATAGAGGTGGGTGAAGGTGCCGAGGGTCACGCGCACGGTCACAGGCCCGCGAAGCGCTCCCCGGAACCGCACCGACACGAGCGCGCGGCCGTGTGGGAGGAGCTGACGGCCCGGAGGACGCAACCGCGCGACGACACGTCCGTGCCGGAGCACGGCGAGCACGACTCGGCCCGGCGCGAGCCGTTCCATCACATTGCCGGCATTTCGGATCGCGAGGTCAAGCAGACGTGTGCGCCCGGCCCTGCGGACGCGCAGCGGCCCGATCACGAGACGGCGCACGACCTTCCCCGGCACGTGGGCGACGACGAGCACCCCGATCCGCAGGCGGACGGCAACGCTTCCGCCGTGCCGGCTGCGGGTCGTGAGGACGAGCGCGAACGGCCGGTCGCCGGGCGCCGCGCCGCTCGGCGGCGCGGCGGACAGCGTCACGCGTGCTCCCCTCGGGCCGACTCGCAGCCTGGAGGGGCGGGCCGAGACCCAGCGGGGAGCGCGGGCGGCCCCGGTCAGGCGGGGGTGCCCGCGCAGGTCGAGCGCGTAGGGCGTGAGCGCGACATCGACGACCTCGGCACCGCGTGGGGCCGCCACGTGCACCTCGGCCCGGGCCGCGCCGTCGAGGACGACGCGGCCGGGAGAGGCTGTGAGCGCCGGTCGCGGCGGCGCCGGTGCGGTCGCTGCGAGGGCGAGTGCGACCGCAGCTGCCGGCGCCGCCACGAGCAGAACGGGTCCCGTCACCGGGCGATCACCGTGAAGGTGACGGTCGCCGTGTAGTGGCCCGATGCGAGCGAGGGCAGGGGAGAGGTGAACCCGAGGGTCGTCGGCCAGTTGTCGCCGGACGCGGCGCTCGGCGCCGCCGTGGTGCCGACGAGCAGGTCGGCGGCCGGTGCGACCGGCAGTGCCGCGCGGGCGCCGCCGGCCAGCGCCGGGCCAAGCTGCCCCGTGGCAGGGGCCGTGGCGGAGAGCCCGAGTGGCAGATCGGCGGGCGCAAATGCGCTCCGGTGCGCGCTGAGTGTGTAGCCCGCACCGTTCGTGCTGGTGACGGTGATGCGGTCTGCGAGGGCTGCGGGCGAGTCGCCGGGTGAGACGTTGCCGAAGCTGAGCGTCGGCTTCTCGAGTGCGATCGAGAGCGTGGACTGCAGGTCGAGTGCGACGCTGGCTGCTCCCGACGCCGAGCCGGACGGAGGCGGTGCTCCGCTGCAGGTCGTCGTTGCCGACGACGTGGTTCGCGGAGCGGGAGTGTCGGTCGTGAAGTCGGCGCCGTTCGCGTCCGTGTCGTCACAGCCGTTCGAGCCTCGGAAGGCCGCCGCAGTGCTCGAGAGCGCGGGTGCGGCGGCGCCCTCGAAGTCGGTCGCCGATCCGTAACCGACCAGGTCGCGGACGACCCCGACGGCGCTGCAGCTTCCGGCCGTCGCACCGCAGGACAGCGCGGCCGCATCGTGGACGAGCGCGATCTTCCCGCCGGAAGCCGCCAGGTTCGATGTGCCCGTCGCATCGGCCGCCGGCAGCGTCGCACCGTTCGCGCCGCCGGAGGCGAGCGCGACCAGGTAGTGGTGACCCGGCGCGAGCGAGCCGTCGAGCGCGGTGACCTGCCAGCTCGTGCCGGAGGCCGTCGCGTACTGCAGGGACCAGCCGGAGAGATCAACGGCCGAGCTGCTGCGATTGAACAGCTCGACGAAGTCGTTGGCATACGTCGCGCCGGAGTTCCCTCCGCCGGCGTACACCTGGCTGACGACGAGATCAGGTGACGCCCCGCTTGCGATCGGCACGGCGAGCAGGGCGAGCGCTGCCGCGAGGAAGAGGGTCAAGTGGACGCATCTGTGCATGGAGTCGGCTCCTTCGGTCGAGGACAAAGTGATGTCTCTCCTTGGTAGCCGCCGCTTCGTCCGGGCGAAAGTGTCCGTTCGCTAACGGCACAGAATTGCTGCAGTCACGTCACGCATCGCCGTCGGCGGGGCGCGCGTTTCGATCTGTGGCTCGGTCTTCTTGTACAAAGTGAAAGCTCATGTCGAGAATGCGATCAGGGGGACAACCATCGAACTGAACGAGCAGACGCTCCTGGAACTGGTGCGGGTCGAGGCGCAAGCTGCTCGAGCAGCCGCGGGTTCTCTGAACGACGACGCGGTCGAAGAGGCACTGCGGGCAGCGGCGCTTCGCCTCGAGGCCGAACAGAGCAGCGTGCTGGAGGCGAACGCCGCCGACATCGCGGCGGCGGAGAACACCCTGGACGCAGGGTCGCTGGACCGGTTGACACTCGACCCGGGGCGGATCGGCGAAATGATCCGACAGCTCCACGAGATGGCCGAGCTTCCGCCGCTCGAGCGCGAGATCGAGACCTGGCAGCTCGAGAACGGTCTGATCGTTTCGACGCGGCGGATCCCGATCGGGGTCGTCGGCGCGAACTTCGAGGCGCGGCCGAATGTCGCCGTCGACGTCGCCTCACAATTGCTGAAGAGCCTGAACGCCTGCGTCCTGCGCACGGGCGGTGCGGCGCTCGGGACCGTGACGGTTCTGGTCGACGGCGTACTGCGGCCCGCCCTGGCAGACGCCGGGCTGCCGGCCGCCGCGGTCGGTCTCGTTCGCGCGCCGGAGCGGGCCGGCGCGGCCGCGCTCGTCTCGCTCCCCGCCGAGGTGCCGCTCGTGATCCTGCGCGGAAGCGGCGAGACGACAGCTGCGCTCACGCGCAGGGCCGCTGAGAACGGGGTTCGAACTCTCGCGCACGCCGAAGGGGGTGCTCTGCTGTACGTCGATGCGGGCGCCGACCTCGAGCGTGCGCGCCTGCTCATCTCGAACAGCCTCGACCGGCTCGGGGTCTGCAACCGGCTGAACCTGCTGGTCGTTCACGAGGCGGTCGCGGATTGGCTGCCGGTCCTCGTCGACGGGATGCGCGAGCTCGGCCTCGACGTGGTCGGCACGGAGCGTGCGCGGCGCTTCGCCGAGCTCGGCGCACTCGACCGCCCCCTCGGGCATGAATGGGCGGGCGAGCCGGAGCGGGTGGGAACGGTGACCGTCGAAACGGTGTCGTCGCTCCACGAGGCGGTCGCGATCGCGAACGACGCGACCTCCGGTCTCGCCGCAGGCATCGTGACCGAGGACGACGAGGCTGCCTCCTTGTTCCTCGACACCTACCGCGGCACCGCCGCGTTCTGGCACGCGCCGACCCGCTTCACCGACGGGTTTGCCCTGACCGGCTCGCCGGAGACCGGGATCAACGTCGACGGCGCTCCGGGCCCACGTGGCCCGGTGACCTATCGCGACCTGTGGCTGCGGCAGTTTCGGGTGATCGGCGACGGCACGCAGCGACGATGAACGCCCCCGTCGTCGTCAAGCTCGGGTCGAACCTCGTCGTCGACGGAGAGCACCGGCCGCGGTGGGAGCTCGTCAACCGCGTCGCGTCGGAGGTCGCCTCGACAGTCCGTGACGGAACTCCGGTCGTGATCGTCTCGTCGGGGGCGATCGCGCTCGGCTCCGCGATCGCAGGGCTCCGCAGCGGCCGCAGGAAGCTCGGCCCGCTGCAGGCTGCCTCGGCGCTGGGACAGGCGGAGCTCCAGCGTGTGTGGCACGAGGCATTCGCGCGGTTCGGGCTCCCGGTCGCGCAGGTCCTGCTGACCCCGGTCGAGATCACCGAGCGCCGTTCGTACCTGAACGTCGGCAACGCCCTGCGGGCGCTCTTCGAGGTGCCGGCCGTCCCGATCCTGAACGAGAACGATGCGACGGCGACCGATGAGATCAGCTTCGGTGACAACGATGTGCTCGCCGCACAGGTCGCCGTTCTGCTGCGGGCGGCCAGGCTGTTCCTCCTGACCTCGGCCGACGGAGTGATGAGCCACCCGCCCGGAGTCCCGGGCGCAACGCTGGTAGCCGACGGGGCTGAATTGGGAGCAGCGGTCCTCGGTCCGCCCACGTCCCTCGGCGCCGGCGGCATCGAGAGCAAGATCCGCGCTTCCTCGCTCGCCGCGGCAGGCGGGGTCGAGACCGTGATCGCCTCCCCGAATGCACTCGGCTCACTTCTTCGCGGCGAGCCGGCGGGCACGAGATTCGCTCCAGCGTCGACCGACGAGTCGGCGTTCAAGCTCTGGCTTCGCTACGGAAAGGCGACCGCGTCGCAGGTCAACGTCGATGCGGGCGCCGCCAGGGCGATCACCGAGCAGGGGAGCAGCCTGCTCGCCGTCGGCATCACCTCGTGGACGCATGACTTCCGGGCGGGGGACGGGCTCGACATCTGCCATCCCGAGGAGACGGTGATCGCGCGGGGCATCAGTTCGGTCGACGCGAAGGACGTTCAGGCCCGCCAGCCCGGCGTCGAGGTGGTCCACCGCGACAGGCTCGCTCTGATTGCGAGACCACGCGCTACGGCGCCGTCCGAGGCGTCACCAGATCTGAACGATCCAGGGCCGCTGTTGTCCTAGTATGGGCGGCCTGCGAGCGCGCCGGTGCATGTGCTCGGTACCCACTGCGCTGAGAAAGAGGAGGCGACGATGGCGGTACTGATGGTGCTCGAGGTCCCGGGTGGAACCGTCGAGCAGTACGAGCGGGCGAACGAGCTGATGGGGATCACCGGTGACGACGACGCCCCGGCGGGCCTTGTCTCCCACGTCGCGGCCGTCACAGAGGACGGGATCGTGGTCGCAGATGTCTGGGAGTCGGAGGCCGCGCTCGAGACGTTCTTCGAGGAGCGCGCCGGTGCGGCTTTCGCCGAGGCCGGCATGCCAGAAGCGAAGCCGCGCGTCGCGCAGGTGCACGATCACATCCCGCAGGGCGCAGGCACCGAGCCGGGCGTCCTCGTGTACATCGAGATCGACGAGCTCAGTCCCGACCAGTACGACCAGATGATCGGCGGGATGGATGCGCACTCTGCCGATGCCAACCACCCCGCAGTCTCGCACGTGGCGGCCGTGACCGAGGACGGCGGCTTCCTGGTCGCAGATGTCTGGGAGTCTCCGCAGGCGTTCGCAGACTTCGCCGAGAGCCAGGTCGCGCCCGCCGGCGAGTCGGTCGGGATGGGGCCGATCGAGCCGCGCTTCGCCACCGTCCACAACACGCTGAAACGCGGCTCGGCCTAGGCACGCGCCGGGATAGCCGGCGTCACGCACCGCGGCGACGTACTCGCGGATCGGGAACTCGCCTTCCCCCGGCAGCTCGCGGTGGTTGATCGTCTCGTCGACAGGATCGTCCATGTCCGCCCACTGCCCGTCGGACAGCTCGACCCAGCCCAGGTGGCGCGCCGGTGTGGCGCGGAGCGCGTCCGGCGTGATCCCGAGCTTCGCCATGTGCCAGGTGTCGATGGCGAGGCTGCCGTTGGGGGCGTTCGCCCGCTCGACGAGGGCGAGCGCCGTGTCGAGGTCGTGAACGTTCACGTCTGGCGGCATGAACTCGTAGACGATCCGGGCGTCGTGGTGCTCGGCGGCATCGGCGCACAGCTCGGCGAACCGCTCGACCAGCGTGTCCAGGTCGCAGGGCACCCCCGGGATGTTCCCGACCTTGACGTGGTGCGTTGGCAGCGCTGCCGCGGCCTCCCAGAGGCGGGTCCGCAGGCGGTCGGACGCTTGGCGGCGCTCGTCGGCGGGCTCGAGGAACCAGTTCGGGAGAAACTCGAGCTCGAGGTAACGCAGGCCGTGCTCATCGAGCAGCTGGGCGAGCTCGTCGAGCGTTCGCGTCTCCAGGATGTGTTCGAGGTCGGCATGCCAGAGCCCGATCCCGCTGAACCCGACGCGGGCAGCCTGGCTGCAGCGATCCTCGAAGTCGAACAGGCTCCACTCCCGGCCGTAGTGGGGCTCCGCGGGCCCGGACGTCGTCCAGTAGAGCCCGAGCAGTTCGTCGGCGGCCACGTGCGGAACGTAACGGTTGGTCGGGAACAGTTCGGCCGTTTAGTCTGGCACAATGGCGGCCGACTACGTGATCGTCGGGGCGGGCTCGGCCGGCTGCGTTCTCGCAGCGCGGCTGACCGAGGATCCCGACATACGGGTGGTGCTGCTCGAGGCCGGCGGCCCGGACACCGCGCCCGAGATCCACGTCCCCGCGATGTTTCCGATCATGTTCAAGTCGAGCCTCGACTGGGACCTGCTCGGCGAGCCGGAGCCGGGGCTCGACGGCCGGCGGCTGTACCTGCCGCGCGGCCGCATGATCGGCGGCTGCAGTTCGATCAACGCGATGATCTACCTCCGCGGCAACCGGCTCGACTACGACGACTGGGCGGCCGAGGGCAGCGCAGGCTGGAGCTACGACGAGGTGCTGACGTACTTCAAGCGCGGGGAGGACAACGAGCGCGGCGAGGACGCCTTCCACGGAGTCGGCGGCCCGCAGACCGTCTCGGACAGCCGTTCCATGCACCCGCTCGTCGACCGGATGCTCGAGGCGGCCGTCCAGGCAGGCCACGCGGCGAACCCCGATCTCAACGGGGCCGTCCAGGACGGCGTCGGCCGCTTCCAGCTCACCCAGCGCGGCGGTCTTCGCTGCAGCACCGCCGACGCGTACCTGCATCCGGCGGCCGAGCGGCCGAACCTCGAGGTGCAGGACTGCTCGTTCGTCGAGCGGATCGTCTTCGAGGGAGATCGTGCCGTCGGCGTCGACGTCGTTCGTAACGGCGTGCGCGAGACGATTCGCGCCGAGCGCGAGGTGATCGTCTCGGCAGGCGCGTATCAGTCGCCGGTGTTGTTGATGCTCTCCGGGATCGGACTGGAAGAGGAGCTCGCGCCGTTCGGGATCGCCGTGCGCGAGCAGCTGCCCGTCGGACGAAACCTGCAGGACCACTTCATGGCGAACCTGAACTACCTGAGCACCGAGCCGGCGCTCTTCGGGATCTTCACACCGGAGAACTTCGAGCAGTTACGCGCCGACGGCACGCGGGCCGCTGACCTCAAACCTTCCCGAGGCGGGCGGCTTCTTCCGCACGAATCCGGATCTGCCTGCTCCGAATGTCGAGCTCCACTTTGCCGCATCCCTCTTCTACGACGAGGGGCTGACCCCGCCGCACGACCACGGCTACGCTTCGGGCCCGTGCTCGTGAAGCCCGTGGCTCGCGTGGAAAGGTCTCGCTGCGCACCCCGATGGCGGACTCGAAGCCGTGCGTCCTCTGCAACTTCCTCACGACTGACGAGGACCGTGCGAGCTTCGTCGCCGGGACGCGCATCGCACTCGACATCGCTGCGCAGCCCGCGCTGCAGGCTGTCGAGCGGCGCCGTTCAGCGTGCCCGCCTCCGACTCCGACGAGGACATTCTCGCCTGGGGACGCCGGGTCGGCCAGCCGGTCTACCACCCGACCTCGACGTGCGCGATGGGGGCCG
Organism: uncultured Thermoleophilia bacterium; assembly: GCA_963703445.1. GTDB lineage: Bacteria > Actinomycetota > Thermoleophilia > Gaiellales > Gaiellaceae > PALSA-600. The sequence goes on from CAVPEK010000008.1 coordinate 457,750, forward strand.
TGGTCGACTCCGAGCTACGGGTCTACGGCGTCGACGGGCTCCGTGTCGTCGACGCGTCGGTGATGCCCACGATCACCCGCTCCAATACGCACGCGCCGACGATGATGATCGCCGAGAAGGCTGCCGACCTGATCCTCGGTCGGGTGCCGCTCGCGGCGGCTACGACCTGACGGCGTCGCCGCCCGCTCACACAGTGGCGGCGCGCCAGCCGCCCGGCGCGTACTCCTTCCTGACCGCCTCGACGTAGGGAACCGGGCTGACGATCGCGCGGATCTCCGTCTGCACGTGCCGCTCGACCGTCGGCTTGCTGGAGCCGCCGTCAGGCTCGCCCCAGACGAACGTCACCTCGGTGCCCGGCTCGGCGTGCGCAGCGTCGACGACCGCGAGCGTCAGCATCTTTCCTTCGTTCGCGCTGTAGCCGATCCACGTCGACACTCCGACCACCTCGCCGTCGACCGTCACCTTGTCGAACGGATGCATCGAGTAGACCGCCGACGGCCAGTCCATGAACTTCGCCGCGCCCTGTCTTCTCGAGCATCGTCCCGATCGTGTGCAGCACGTCGCTCGTTCTCGAGGGCGAGCGTGACCTTGTGGCGATGGTCGTCGTTCGACCATCCGCTCCAGCGCCTCGCGGCCGATGAAGTCGTGGTCGAACTTCACGAGATGGCCGTAGCCGAGATCCCAGGGCGTGAAGTAGTAGTCCTCGATGTCGGGCGACTCGAAACTGCCGCCGATCGACGCCATGCGCCTCATAGCCGGTCGCAGGCAGCCAGTCGCGATACGACTGCAGCGACTGCGCCGGAGTACACGGCGGGAAGCGGCGAGGGGATCCAGCCCGACTCCAGGGTGTTGGACGAATACGCACGCCCGCCGACGCGGCGGAGCCCGATGCTCCTCACCGGCTGCGAGCAGCGCGTCGAGCACCGCCTCACGATCGTCCCAGGGGCCGAACAGCTCCCAGCCCGGCTGGCCGACCATGCCGTGACGGAGCGCGCGCACCGTCTTGCCTGCGAGCGTCAACGTCGTCATCCGGAAGAACCGGAGCTCCGGCGGGCTCTCGCCGAGCGCCTGCTCGATCACCTTCATCGCGTTCGGTCCTTGAACCTGGAAGCGGTACGACTTCCGACGCCCGTCGGTGCGAAGCGCGGTTCTCTGGTCGAGCTCGACGCTCACGTCGTAACCGCCGGTCTCGGCGTGGTAGGAGATCCAGTTCAGGACCGGGCTGCGGCCGACGAGGTTGTAGCGATCGTCGCCGAGCGCGAACAGGATCACGTCGCCGATCACGTAGCCGTCCGGGGTGCACGGCACGAACTGCTTCGCACGGTCGGCCGAGAAGCCCTCGAAGCTGTTGACGCCCAGATGGGAGAGCAGCTCGAGCGCGCCCGGCCCTTCGACCGCCAGGTCGGCCATGTGGAACGACTGGTCGAAGAGGACACAGGTGTTCTGCCACGCCAGCTGCTCGTCGCGCCAGTTGGTGAACTCGGCCGGGACTCCCGGGTACACGTTCGGGCCGACCTGCGAGTTGCGCAGCAGTTCGACGGGGCTCGAGACCGTCGCGAGCAGATCGTTGAGGCTCTGCGTGCTCATCTTCATCCTCCTCGTTGGCTTCCGCCGTCGCTGGCGACGGCCTGCGTCTGTTCTCCCAGGTAGCTCGCGACCAGCAGCTGCCGGTCGCCGCGCAACTGCTCGGCGTCGTTCTCGAGCACGATCTCGCCGTGGGCGAGCACGTAGCCGCGGTCTGCGACCTCGAGTGCGAGATGAACGTGCTGTTCGACGAGCAGCACGGCGCAGCCGTTCGTCTTCGCGAACTCCCGCACGACCGGCAGCAACCGCTCCACGATCACGGGCGCCAGCCCGAGGCTCAGTTCGTCGAGCAGCAGCAGCTTCGGGCGTCGTGCGAGTGCACGCGCGACCGCGAGCATCTGCTGCTCGCCGCCGGAGAGCAGGCCCGCGCGTCGCCGCTGCAGGTCGCGGAGGTTCGGGAAGTAGTCGTACGCGACCGTCTCGTCGAGGTGCTCGCGTCGTGGCCCGACGCCGGAAGTGCTCCGCGACCGTCAGCCCGAAGAAGAGGCCGCGGCCCTCCGGCACGTGTGCGATGCCGAGCCCCGACCGAGAGCTCGGCGAGGTGCGCGCGAGGTCCAGCCCGTCGAGGACGATCCGGCCCGCCATCGGCTTGACGATCCCGGAGATCGCGCGCAGGGTCGTCGTCTTGCCTGCGCCGTTCGGGCCGAGCAAGGCCACGACCTCGCCGGGACCGACGCCGAAGGTCGACGTCGCGGATCGACGGCCGCCTGGTCGTAGCCTGCCGACAGGCTCTCGATGCGAGAGCACGGCGTCAGCCACGGTCACCGCTCCGCCGCCGCATCGAGCGAGGGTCGGGGTGAGCTCCGACGCAGCGCTGCCGAGATAGGCGGCGATCACCCGCTGGTCGCGGCGAACGTGGTCGGGCGTCGCCGCTGCGCGATCACCTTTCCGAACTCGAGCACGACGACCTGGTCGCAGATTCCGAGCACGAGGCCCATGTCGTGGTCGACGAGCAACATCGACTGGCCGCGCGTCGACGAGCCGGCGCAGACGCCGGCCGAGCTCCTCGCTCTCGTTCGTGTCGAGCCCGGCCGCCGGCTCGTCGAGGCAGACGAGCCGGGGCCTCAGCCACGAGCGCCCGCGCGATCCCGACCAGCTTGCGCTGGCCCTGTGACAGCTCCTCGGGCAGCGCGTCGACCAGCGCCTTCGAGCCCGAGCAGCGTCGAGTGCATCGCGACGATCTCGTCGGTCGCCGCACGCGGGGTGGAGACGGCTTCCTTGAGTGTTCCGCCAGACGGACGGCCGGTGCGCGGCGACGAGGAGGTTCTCGCGGATCGTGAGGTCGTCGAACAGCTCGATCGACTGCCAGGTTCGCGCCAGGCCGAGCCGCGCCCGGGCATGCGGGGCAGCCCTGTCAGATCGCGGCCGTCGAGCTCGACGCGGCCCTGAGCGCGGACGAAGCCGGTGATCGCGTCGATGAAGGTCGTCTTGCCGGCGCCGTTCGGCCCGATGAGGCCGACCAGCTGTCCGGGAGCCGACCTCGAGATCGACGTCGACCACTGCGTGCACGCCGCCGAAGCTCACCGAGACCCCGATCGCGCTGAGGATCGCGTGAGCGGCGGGCTCGCCGCCCGTCATGCAGCCTCGGAGTCGCCTGCCGGCGTCCGCGGCGCAGCCAGCGCGGCGGGGCAGCCACGAGCTCTGGCCGACGCCGTGCCGGGGGCCGTCGTACGCCCGGCCGCCGTGCCTCTTTCCCTCGCGGCGGAGCTCGCGCGGCGAGCAGCCGTACGTCGTCCGGAACATGCGACTGAAGTTCTGCGGACCGGGCAGTCCCCAGCGGGTGGCGATCGAGAGGATCGTCTGGTGGGCGAGCGCGGGATCGAGCAGGTCGCGGCGGCAGCGATCGAGCCGCGCGGCGCGTATCCAGCCGCACACGCTCGTGCCCTCCGCCTCGAAGAGCTTGTGGAGGTAGCGTCGCGAGATGAAGCTCGCCCGGGCGATCTGCTCGGGGGTCAGGTCGGGATCACCGAGGTTCGCCTCGATGAACGACTCGACAGCGAGCAGGATCTCGGCGCGCGATCGGAGCGTTCTCGGCTCGCTCGCGGACGACGGGGCGGCGTACAGGCTCCGGATCAGATCGACAACGCTCTCGACGATCTCCGGCTGCGTCGGCAGCCTCGATCGTGCCGTTCTCGAGCGCGACGGCAAGATCGGGCAGGAGCTTCGCTGCGGCCTGCGCCAGGCGTGTCTTGCCCGAGATGGTCACCGCGGTGAGGTTGTCGATCTGGGTCGCATGGCTGCGCAGCAAGGCTCGAGGCACGCGCACGACGACCGTCTCGAATGGATGGTCTGCGCACTGGATCGCCGGATGGGACGTCTCCTTGCTGATCACGTCTCCCGTGCGCGCAACGCAGCTTCGGCCCTGCTGGGCAGAGTTGAGCTGGCCGTGGAGGACGACCGAGAGGTCGATGCACTCGGGGTCGCCGGCGGCGACGGCGCGCGACGACCGGATCATCGTGTTCGCGGCGGCCGCAATCCGGTAGACGTGGAGAGGCCCGAGCTCGTACGCCCACATCCGGGCCCAGAACGCTCGGCGCTCCTTGCTCCTGATCTGCAGCGGGACGTACGTCGCGCACGTCGACTCCATCCAGAAGTCCAGCCGCTCGCCGGCCGGAACCACTGCCGTGTCGATCAGAACGGGCACGCGAAGCGGGATTGAGGCGAGGGCATTCACCACGATCTTCGCTTGTGTTCCCTGGAGACGCAAGATCGATTCAGGTCGCCGCACGTCCGTACAGGCGCTCCGTGGCGATGCGCGCGCCCTCCGCGAGCGCCTCGAGCTTCGCCCACTGGATCGAGGGGTGAACGCGATGGACGAACGCGCTCTGTGCGAAGCCGCAATCGGTGCCGCCCATGACGCGGTCGGCGCCGAGGAGCGTGGCGATCCGGACGATCCGGTCGGCGACGAGCTGAGGATGCTCGACGACGTTCGTGTGATGCGTCACGACTCCGGGAACGAGAACCTTGCCCTCCGGAAGGGCCACGTCCTCCCAGAGCCGCCACTCGTGCTCGTGACGCGGATTCGCCTGCTCGATCAGGTAGTACCGCGCGCGCACGTCGAGCACGAGGTCGATCACGTCGGCGAGCGGCGGATCGAACGCGTGCGGGCCATGCCAGCTCCCGAAACAGACGTGATAGCGGATGCGCTCCTCCGGGATCCCCGTGAGCGCGTGATTGAGCGCCTCGATGCGCAGCGACGCCCAGCGGCGGTAGTCGTCGATCGAGCCGCCGCTCGCCAGGATCGAGTCGTACTCGTGTAGGAGCACGGCGTCGTCGACCTGGAGCATGAAGCCGGCATCGACGATCCGTCGGTACTCCTCGTGGAGAGCATCGGCGACGGCGAACACGAACTCCTCCTCGGTCGCGTAATGCTCGTTCTGGAGCCAGTAGACGCTCGCCGGCGCAACGACGGGCAGGAACGCGTCGATCACGTCGCGGCCGGCGAGCGCACGCTTGAACCGCGCGATGTCGCGTTCGAGCGCCGACGCTGTCGTACTCGATCGGCCCGGTGCAGAACCAGCGCTTGGCTTCGAGTTGCGCGCCGGGGCGTCGCACGCACGCGGTTCGAGACCTCGCGGGTGAACGCTGCGTCGTGCTCGGCGTAGAACTCCGGGAACGCCTGCCGGTCCCTGCTCGGAGGCAGGATGTCGCCCGCTTCGATCGGCACGAGGCGTCGGTTCGATCCCGCGGATCCGCTCGTAGAGGTAGGTGATCCAGTTCGCCTTGCCCATCTCGCCGTCGTCCACGATGTCGATCCCCGCCGCCACCTGGCGCGCGACCACGTCCGTGACGGCGTGCTCGAGTGCCTCCTCGTAGGCTGCGCGGTCGTGCGGCTGCGCGTCGTCGATCGTCGCGGCGAGCTCGAGCAGCTCGGGTGGACGGATGAGGCTCCCGGTGTGCGTGGTGAGGACCCTGTCCATCAGGGCTCCTCCGCCGAGGTGGCGAGCAGGACGGAGCTCCGGGCCTCGGGTTCCTGCCGCTTCCGTTTCAGCCGCCGCTTCCGGTAGGTCGCTCCCGCGACGCCCTCGGGGTTCTGGACGAGGGTCACGATCAGTGCGAGCCCGCCGACGAGGAGCGCCCAGTTCCCCTCGACGCCGAACCACTTCTCGAGTGCGTAGGGGAACAGCGCTTCGACGGAGATGAGCCCGCCGAAGATCGCCCCTGCCACTGTCGTGATGCCGCCGACGTAGGCGAAGGCGATGAGGCTCAAGGCGGTGAGCGCGGAGAATCGCGTGACCGTGACCGAGCTGAAGTTGTAGCCGTAGAGCGTCCCGCCGATTCCGGCGATGAACGAGCTGATTCCGAACGCCGCGAGCTTCACGGTCGTGACGTTCACACCGGTGGCGGCAGCCGCACGCTCGTTGGAGCGGACGGCGAGCATCCGCTGTCCGAGGCCCGACCGGCGGAGGTTCGCCACGAAGAGGCCCAGAGCGACCGTGATCGCGACGACGAAGAACCCGAACACCGGGCTCGGGATCTTGTCGTCGAGCCCGCGAAACCCGCCGTACGGGCTCAGGTCGAGGCCGAAGACCTTGGGCGGCGGCACCGGAGAGCTCGAGCTACCGCCGCCCCAGGTCGTGCTCAGGAAGACGAACTGCTCGATCGCGACGGCGGCGCCGAGCGTCACGACCGCGAGACTGACACCGCGGACGCGAAGCGCTGAGACCGCGATGACCAGGCCGCACACGGTCGCGCCGAGCGAGCCGATCAACATCCCGAGCGGAAACCCGATCCCGTGGTCGACGGCGAGGTGCGAGAGGATGAAGCCGGCGATCCCGGCGAGCGCGAGCTGGACGATCGAGATCTGCCCGACGAAGCCCGTGATCACGACCAGCGAGAGGCACATGATCGTCGCGAGCAGCGACGTGATCAGCGCCTGCCGGAAGTCGTAGGGAAGGACGATCAGCGCGATCACGGCTCCGCCCGCTCCGATCAGCGCGCTCGGCCAGAGCCGCCTGGCCCGCGGTGCGAAGGGCAGCCGCTGTTCGATCAGCTCGCCGCGGCTCGGGAGGCGAGTGCCGCGGATGAACATCGCGATCACCATCAGGATGAAGACGAGGAGCGGCTGGATCCCGGGCATGGCGACGCCGTGGTCGGTCGGGAACCAGCTGAACGTCTGCAGGTAGTAGAGGATGTTCTCGAGCATCCCGATCGAGAGCCCGACGAGCGCTGCGATCCAGAACGACGTGAAGTTCGCGAAGAGCGCTGCGGTCAGGGCCGGGACGACCTGGAGCGGCAGCGCCGTCGAATCGAGCTGAGTGATCGATGCTGCCAGCACGCCGAGGGCGCCCGCGACGACGGTCGCGGCGACGGTGTTGATGAGAGCGAGCTGGTTCGGTGCAAGGCCGATCAGCATCGCGCCGACCTCGTTCTCCGAGGCTGCGCGGGTCGCGAGCCCGAACCGGCTGAACTTGAAGAAGAGGGAGAGGACGAGCGTGGCGAAGAGGACGATCGCCGGCAGGATCAGCCGGTCGACGGGAACGATCGCGCCGAGCAGCTTGACCGTGTTGGTCGGCAGCACGGTCGGCTGCGGCTGCGTGCCGATTCCGAAGGCGAGCGACACTGCCGCCTGCGCGACCAGCAGCACGCCGAGCGACGCGGCGAGCTTGGCGAGGGGCGACGCCGTGCGCAGCGGCCGGAAGGCTGCGAACTCGATCAGGACGCCGATTCCGATCATCACGAGGAAGGTGATGAACAGCGCGACGGCGGTCGGAGCATGCCAGCCGCCGAATTCACCGGACCTGAGCGCCCAGTACGAATACCCGGCGAGCATCGCGATCGCGCCGGTGGCGAGGTTGATGATCCCCGAGCCGCGATAGGTGAGGACGACGCCGAGGGCGATCCCGGCGATCAGCGACCCCGCGCCGAGGCCGAGGATCGCGAACAGAAGGAGTTGTGTCCAGTCCATACGCGAGTCTCACCGAAAGGGGATGGGGCGCGGTGGCCCCATCCCCTTCGACGAGTGCAGTACCGCTACCCCTGCGGCGTGAAGTTGGCGGGAGGCCGCAACCAGCCGGTCAGCCGCTTGAAGACGCCCTTCCCCTGATACTGGAAGAACTGCGTCTGGTCGTTGCACGCCGCCGGCTCTGTCTTGTACTTCCCGCACTGGAGGCTCGGAGCGCCCAGCGCCTGCGGGCCCTTGAAGCCGCGCAGGGCGACGGTCATCCTGGCCGGCGTGATCCTCGCGACGCCGACCTTGTTCAGCTCCTTCACCGTGGTGAGGATCTGGCCCCACGAGACGATCACCCACGCGTCCTGCGCGAGCGCCGACTGGTGGAGTGAAGCCATCGCCTTGTTGTAGGGGACGGCCGCCGGGTCGGACTTGTCGCCCGCGAGGGTCGACGCGATCCCGTACACCCACGGGGCGAGATCGCCGCCGAGACCGGCTGCGACCTGGCCGCTCAGGCAGAGCGGGTTCGAGACGATCTTCGATCCAGGCACACCCAGTTGCTTGCAGCGTCTTGGCGACGTTGACGCAGCCGGCCGCGTTGCTCTGCGGGACCACGATGTCAGCGGTCTGTGCGCCCGCCGCCGTCAGCGGCCCTGTCAGGTCGGTCGCGTTCGGGTCGAAGCCGACGAGCTTCGTCGTGATGCCCGCGTCCTCGAGGCTCGTCTTCTCGACCTTGGCTCCCTCGTCGATGCCGGGAACCTGCGGATAGACGACGGCCGCGGTCTTCGCGTGGAGGTGGGTCTTGGCGAACGTTCCCCACGGCCCGAGCACCGAGTCGTTCGTCCCGAAGAGGGCGAACTCGTTCTTCTGCGTTGCGTCGACGGGCAGCAGCGCAACTCCGCTGACGACCGGCTTCTTGCCGCCGAGCGCCGCGTAGAACGACTGGTTGCCGACCGCGACAGCGCCGAAGTCGATCACCGAGATGCGCTTGTCGTTTGCGAACTTCTGGCCGCACTTCGTGCCGTCCTCCTCGGCCGACGTGGTGAAGCACTCGCTCAGGACGAGCGGATGCCCCTGAATGCCGCCAAGCTTCGAGTTGACGTACTTCGTCGCCAGCTCGGCGCCCTTCGTCCAGTTCGGCCCGACGAGCACCTGGCCGCCCTGGGTGTTGATCGCGCCGATCACGACGGGCGAGAGCTTCGGATTCGCCTTGCCCGCCGTGCCGCCGACGTACTTCAGATAGTTCGTGACTGAGCCGCCTGCCGAGTCGTGCCCGACGGCGATCGGGACGGCGACGGCGAGCGTCACCGCTGCGGCCGCGATCACGGTCGCCATGAGTCCGAGAGGGGCTCGCCTTGATGACCTCATGCGCGTACCAGCCTCCTTGCTCCGTGGTTCTGTTGGCTTCTCGTTAGCGAGATGAGATGGAAAATGGATCAACCAGACTCGGACGAGCAGGTCCCGCGAATGGTTAGACGGGGATCTTCGCCCGGAAAAGGCCACCACTCTTCGCATTGGGCGCACAGTCGCCCGGATCCCGGGCCGTTTGTAAGGCGAACGCGTGCACGCCCGGCCTACCCGGCTTCGGTTGCGCCGGTCTCCTCGCATTCGAGGCAGACCCAGTCATCGGTCTGACCCGTCCGGGCGCTCAGCGTCGCCGGGACCATCGTCACGCCGCAGACCGCGCAGATCGGCGGCCGCTCGTCATCCACGAGACGTCACCAGTCGGTCGGGCGATAGTCCTTGAGGAACTGCCCCCACATGTGGGTGCCGCTGTTGAAGCCGTCGATGATCGGGTCGACGATGCGGGCCGCCCCGTCGACGATGTCGAGCGGTGGCCGAAAGCGATGTTCGACAGCCTTCCGCTCGGCGACGTGAACGGGGTCCTCGTCGCTGACCCAGCCGGTATCGACGCTGTTCATGTGAATGCCGTCGTGCTGGTAGTCGGCGGCGGACGTCCTGGTCATCATGTTCAGAGCCGCCTTGGCCATGTTCGTGTGCGGGTGCCGTGTCGTCTTGAAGCGGCGGTAGAACTGCCCCTCGACCGCGGAGACGTTGACGATGTGCTTGTCCCGCTCGGGCGTGCTCAGCATCAGCGGCTTCAGCCGGGCGTTGAGGACGAACGGTGCGACCGCGTTCACGAGCTGCGTCTCCAGGAGCTCGACCGAGCTCACCTCCGCGAGCAGCAGCCGCCATGAGTTGCGGTCGCGCAGATCGACCTGCTGAAGATCCTGGTCGAGCACGCCCTCGGGGAACAGATCTCCCCCGCCTGCAACCTCCTCCGGCAAGAGCGGCACCTGCGAGAGCTCGGCGGCGCGCGTCAGGCCGACCGGCGCGAGCGGCCCGCCGTTGGACGGCGCGGTCGGCAGCATGTCGTAGCGACGAAGGCCTTCGTAGTCTCCGAGCAGTCCGCGCACCCGTTCCGACATTCCGTCCAGAGATGCGGTCTCGAGCTCGAGCATGTGGCGGTAGAAGTCCGGCGGACGGCGCACGGTCTGACACGCGTTGTTGACGATGAAGTCGAGCCGTTGCCGGCTCGACCCGAGGTGGTGGCAGAACGCCTCGACGCTCGGGGTGTGTCGGAGGTCGAGCCCGAAGATCTCGAGCCGCTCGCCCCAGTCGTCGAAGTCGGATTCCTGGGCATAGCGCGCCGCCGCGTCGCGAGGGAAGCGCGTCGTGACGATCAGCTCGGCGCCCGCTCGCAGCAGCTTGATTCCGGCCTGGTAGCCGATCTTGACCCGCCCTCCGGTGATCAGCGCGACGCGGCCGCGGAGATCTGCCGTCTCGCCGCGCTTCGCGTAATTGAAGTCGCCGCACGCGGGGCACAGCTGGTCGTAGAAGTAATGGATCGCGAGATAGCGCTGCTTGCACACGTAGCAGTGCTGCAGCTCGACGACCTCGCGGAACCCGGGATCGTCCTCGACCTCCGTCTGTTCCGTGACGGCAGGCCGGGGAGGATCGGGCGTCGTGAACACGGGCTTCTTTCTCAGCAGCCGGATCCCGGCATCGGCGAGCACCGCCTCGTCGCGCTCGAGCCGCTCGGCCTTCTCGCGCCGGCGCGAGGCCTTCGACCAGCGGCGCCGCTGCTCGATGTCCGGGTGATGGACATCGGCCGCTGCGGTCAACAGCCTGGTGCGCTCGGCGACCGAGAGCGCCGCGAGGAGCCCGCGGTCCTGCACGATCGCCTCGAGCGTCTCGGTGACCGCCCGCAGCCGCTCGGCCACGCCCTCCGGCTCTCGCTCCTCGATCGACACCCCCGGACGGTAGCGCGCCGGCTTCGTGCCGCTGCGGCAAGAGGGACCCCCGATCCGCGTCCGGGTGAGAGAATCCGGCAGATCGGCTACCGGCCCCAGGAGGAGAGATGACGGCACCAGCAAGCGTCGGTTCGTTCCCAAGCCCGTACGAGGTTGAGACGCCGCCGGGCTGCGAGGGCTGGCAGGACATGTATCCGTACTACGGCTGCTTCGACGAGGCGCGCCGTGCGGAGGACGAGCAGCGCTTCTGGTTCTGGAACTCGATGCACTTCCCGATCCCGATGCCGGCGTTCGACGCGATCTGCATCGACACCGCGTATCAGGCGCTCGGCTCGTGGCAGAACCGCGTGTTCGCCGTGCCGCCCGCGATGGGGATCGACTGGCGATGCATCAACGGCTACATCTACATCTCGGGCAACCCGGTCATCGACCCCGGCCAGATGGCGGCCCGCGCCGAGTACTTCCAGCGCCGCGCCGGCTACTACTACGCGAACTGGGACGAGTTGTACGGCAAGTGGCGCACGAAGATGGAGGCGCTCATCGCCGAGCTCGCAGAGTTGCACGTGCCTTCGCTCGACGAGTACGAGCCCGATGACGTCGCGTTCGGCGACCAGGAGACGAGCTACTGCGCTGTCCTCGACGCCTATCGCCGCGCGCTGCGGCTCCATGACGTGATGTGGCAACACCACTTCGAGTTCCTGCTGCTCGGGTACGGCGCGTACATGACGTTCGCCGAGCTCTGCAAGGCGAACCTGCCGGACATTCCCGACCAGCACATCGCGCAGATGGTCGCCGGCATCGACGTCACGCTTTTCAGGCCCGACACGGAGCTTCGTCGGCTTGCGCGTCTTGCGATCGAGCTCGGAGTCGCCGGGGCGTTCGTCGAGGGACGCTCGCCACAGGAGATCGATGCGGAGCTCGAGCAGAGCGAGCCGGGACGCAAGTGGCTCGTGGAGCTCGAAGGCGTGAAGGATCCGTGGTTCCACATGGCGACCGGCGACGGCCTCTACCACACCTACACGAGCTGGCTCGACGATCCGCGCATCCCGTACGCGTCGCTGATCGGCCACATCGGCGCGCTGCAGGCGGGCGAGGAGATCGACCGGCCGACCGACCACATTGCCGCGGAGCGCAACCGGCTTGCGACGGAGTACGGAGCCCTGCTCGACGACAACGCGCGCCAGGCGTTCGATGAGCTGCTGACGCTCTCGCGCACCGTTTTCCCCTACGTCGAGGAGCACAAGTTTCTCTGCGACTACTGGTTCCTCACGAGCTGGTGGAACACGATCCGCGAGTTCGGCGACCTGCTCGCCGCGCACGACTTTCTCGAGGACCGCGAGGACGTGTTCCAGCTGTCGCGCCTCGAGGTGCAAGCCGCGCTCGACGAGTTGCTGCTGACGTGGGCGACCGGTGGGCGTCCGCGCGGGCCGACGTACTGGCCGCCGATCGTCGCGCGCCGCAAGGAGCTGCTCGAGAAGCTCGCCGACTGGACGCCTCCGCCCGCCGTCGGTGCGGTGCCCGAGGCGGTGCTCGATCCGGCGCTGATCATGCTCTGGGGCGTCACCACCCAGCGGGTCCACGCGTGGGCGCAGCACCAGGAGGGCGGCTCGGAGGTGAACGGCACACCGGCCTCGCCCGGGATCGTCGAGGGCATCGCGCGCGTCGTGAAGACGGTGGGCGAGATCGGGGACGTTCGCGACGGCGAGATCCTCGTCTGCAGCATCACCTCGCCGGCGTGGGCGCCGATCTTCTCGAAGATCCGGGCAGCGGTGACCGACATCGGCGGTGTGATGTCCCACGCCGCGATCGTCTGCCGCGAGTACGCACTGCCTGCCGTCGTGGGCACGGGACGTGCCACCTCGCAGATCCAGACCGGTCAGCGCATCCGGGTCGACGGTTCCGCCGGCACGGTGACGATCCTCGATTGATGGCGCACACCGTCCCGCTCGCCGAGCTCCGTGGGGGAGACAGTGCTGCGTTCGGCGGTAAGAGCGCGACGCTCGGCGAGCTGCTCGCTGCCGGGATCCCGGTGCCGCCGGGATTCGCCGTGTCGACCTCGGCGTATCGTGCATTCGTCGAGAACGAGCGTCTCCGCGCGACGATCGACGCCGAGCTTGCGCGCGTTGCGCTGGACGACGTCGGCACGATCGACCAGGCGGCGGCCGCGATCGGCGCCGCGATCCGTTCGTGCCCGGTTGCGGACGAGCTCCGGGAGGAGATCGCCGATCGCCTGGCCGAGCTGGGGGCTCCTGCCGTCGCCGTCCGCTCGAGTGCGCTCGGCGAGGACAGCAAAGAGGCGACCTTCGCCGGCCAGCAGGAAACCTATCTCTGGGTGCGCGGCGCGGAGGCGGTGTGCGCAGCGGTGCGCGATTGCTGGGCGAGCCTGTACGGCGCCCCGGCGATCGCCTATCGCGCCCGGCTCGGCGGCGGAGGGCTGCCGGAGATGGGCGTCGCGGTCCAGGCGATGGTCGACGCCGAGGTCTCGGGCGTCATGTTCACGTGCAATCCGGTCAGCGGCGACCCGAGCGTGGTCGCGATCAATGCGAGCTGGGGGCTCGGGCTCGCGGTCGTCGGCGGCGAGGTGACGCCCGACGATTTCCTCGTCAGCAAGATCACCGGCGAGGTCGTGCGCCGCCAGATCGCCGAGAAAACGGTCAGGTACGTGGCCGGCGAGCACGGAGCCGAACGAACCGGAGTGCCCGAGGATCTGCGCTCCGCCTCCTGTCTGGACGATGCGGCGCTCGCGGCGCTCGTCGAGGTCGGGTGCCGCGTCGACCGCTACTTCGGTGCCCGTCAGGACATCGAGTGGGCGTTCGCTCCCGGCGGTGAGCTGCAGGTCCTGCAAGCACGGCCGGTGACGGCTCTGCCGCGGCACGAGCCCGAGCCCGCGCCGGGCTCGGCGATCGACCTCGTCATGGGCGCGTTCGGCGTCGGGAAAGGTCGCTGATGCCGCTCGACGACGACGATGTCCGCGAGATCCTCCGGCTGATCGACGAATCGGAGCTCGACGAGCTACGGGTCGAATCCGAGGGGTTCTCCCTGCATGTCGTTCGCGGTGACGCAACCGTGGCGGGGCCTGACCCCGATCCCGCCGAGCCGACGGCGAATACTGACGGCGTCGTCACGATCGAGTCGCCGATGCTCGGGACCTTCTATCGCGCGGAGGCTCCGGGCGCGGCGCCGTTCGTCGATGTCGGGACCCGCGTCGATGCGGGGTCGACCGTCTGCCTGATCGAGGTCATGAAGATGATGAGCTCCATCGCTGCCGGCGTCGCGGGAACGATCGTCGAGGTCTGCGCCGACAATGCGCAGCTGGTCGAGCACGGACAACCGCTGTTTCGGGTGAAGCCGTGAGCCGGACGATCCAGATCGTCGACACGACGACGCGCGACGGAAACCAGAGCCTCTGGAGCGCGACCGGCCTTACCGCGCACGACATCCTCTCGATCGCCCCGACGATGGAGCAGGTCGGTTTTCACGCGCTCGACTTCACCTCGAGCACCCACATGGGCGTCTCGGTTCGTTTCCACCGCGAGGACCCGTGGGAGCTCATGCGTCTGCTGCGGACCGCTTTGCCAACGACGTTGCTCAACTTCATCACCACCGGCATGCGTTTCATCACATGGCAGCCTTGCGACGAGGATGTGATGCGGCTCGCGTTTCGCTGTGTGGTGCGGAACGGCATCCGGCGCTTCCAGATCGCCGAGCCCTCGAACTCGCCGGAGGCGCTCCGTGGCATCGCGCGGATGGCGCGGCAGGAGGGGGTCGAGGAGATCGTTGTCGGCATGACGTACTCGATCAGCCCGGTCCACACGCATGCCTATTACGCGGAGCGGCTCACCGCGCTGGCCGACTGTCCCGACATCGACCGCTTCTATCTCAAGGATCCCGGCGGTCTGCTGACCCCCGACGCGGTGCGCGACCTCGCGCCGCACTTCCTCGCCACCGGGCGGACGGTCGAGCTGCACAGCCACTGCACGATCGGGCTCGCGCCGTTCGTCTACATGGAGGGGCTGAAGGCAGGATTTGACGTGCTGCACACCGCGGTCGGTCCGCTTGGCAACGGCACGTCGCAGCCGACGGCCGAGTCGACGCTTGCGAACCTCGAGGCGGAGGGCTATGGGCATGTGCTCGAGACCGACGCGCTCGCGCGTATGTCGAGCCATTTCGCCGAGCTGGCGCGCGAGAAGCGCCTACCACCAGGCGAGCCACGCGTCTACGACGCGGCCTACTACCACCATCAGCTTCCGGGTGGGATGGTGACGACGACCCAGAGAATGCTCGAGGAGATCCGCCGGCCGGAGCTCTACGGCGCTGTGCTCGAGGAGATCGCGCGCGTTCGCGCGGAGATGGGCTACCCGATTCTGGTCACGCCGGTCTCGCAGTTCATGGTCACCCAGGCGATGCGGAACGTGATCGACGAGGAGCGCTGGACGAACGTCTCCGACGAGACCGTTCGATACTTCCTCGGGCACTACGGCGAGTTCGCGGCGCCCGTCGATCCGGAGATCGCCGCTCAGGTGCTCGCACTGCCGCAGGCGGACAAGCTGCGCGCGGCGAGGCCTGTGAACCTCGACGGCGCGCGCGAGCGCTTCGGCACGCGGATCTCCGAGGAGGAGCTGCTGCTCCGGCTCGTCATGCCGGTGGAGCAGGTGGATGCGATGCGGCCGCTCGCGGCGAGCGCGTCGCGTTCGGGCGGCGCACCGGTCGTGCGCCTGCTTCGCGAGCTCCAGCGCAGGCGGGAGATCTCGTACCTGCGCGTGCAGAAGGGCGACGATCTGGTGGTGTGGCGTCGTGCGTCTTGACGAGGTTCGTGGCTTCGTCTTCGACGTCGACGGGACGCTCGTCCACCGCTCCGGCCCGCACACGGTCGAGGCGATCGACGGCGCCCACGAGGTGCTCGACCGGATTCGCCGCTCGGGCCGAACGTTCGCGATCTTCACCAACGGCAGCCACAAGGCGCCCGCGGGGTTCGCGGCCGACCTCCGTGCGGCCGGTCTGCCGGTGGAGGACAGCCAGGTGATCACGCCGCTCTGTTCGGTGCAGGCGTATCTCGAGCGCCGTCAGGAGGCAGCGGTACTGGGGTTCCTCACGGAGGATGCGCATGCGTATCTCGAGCGCTGCGGCGTCAAAGTCGTCGACGGGCACAACGGACGCGTCGACGCTGTCTTCGTCGCGCACACCGACTGGACCGGATTCGACGAGCTCGAGCGCGCCGCGCACGCGGTGATCGGCGGCGCGCAGCTGCTCACGGGCAGCTACGTCAGTGCGTACGCGGGGGCGGAAGGGCCGATCCTGAGCCGAGGCGCCATGGTCACCGCGGCGATTGCGAAAGCAAGCGGGGCCCGCCCGATCGTCGTCGGCAAGCCGTCACGGGCGGCGGTGCGCGAGTACGCGCGACGATTGGATGTCGTCCCGGCCGACGTAGCCGTTGTCGGCGACGACCTCCGTCTCGACATCGCTCTCGGCCGGCTCGGCGGCTCCACGACGGTGCTCGTCCGCACCGGGATCAGCAGCGGCCTCGACCTCGCGGCAGTCCCCGAAGCGCATCGTCCCGACCTGACCGTCTCGACCGTGGAGGAGCTCCTGCAATGGCTATGACGCGCGCTGTTGAGATTCCGCAACCCGGCGGCCCCGAGGTGCTCCGGGTCGCAGAACGCGAGGTGCGCGACCCTCGTGCCGGGGAGGTTCGGATCGCCGTGCGAGCGGCTGCGGTGAATCCCACCGACATCGGCCTGCGGCAGCGCGGCGCCCCGGGGCTCGATCCGCCGTGGGTGCCGGGCATGGACGCCGCCGGCGTCGTCGAGTCGGTCGGCGCCGGGGTGGAGCGACTCGCTGTGGGAGACCGGGTCATGGCGGCCGTCATGCCCCGGAGGCCGGAGGGCGGCGCGCAGGCTGAGCTCGTGGTCGTGCCGGCGGCGTCGGTCGTGCCGGCACCGGTTGGCCGTTCGATCGAGCAGGCTGCGACGCTCCCGATGAACGGCCTGACGGCGATGCGGGGCCTCGAACTGCTCGCTCTCGAGCCCGGCGCGACACTCGCCGTCACCGGCGGCGCCGGCCTGCTGGCGTCGTACGTGATCCCGCTCGCGAAGCGGCAGGGGCTGCACGTGCTCGCCGACGCAAAGCCCGAAGACGAGGAGCTCGTCCGCAGCTTCGGCGCGGACGAGGTCCTGCCCCGCGGCGACGGGCTTGTCGAAGCGCTCCGCGCGCAGGCGCCGGGCGGCGTCGACGCGGTGTACGACACGGCGCTGCTCGGACGGGCCGTGCTCCCGGCGATCCGCGAAGGGGGCGCGTTCGCCTTCGTCCGGACCTGGGACGGTGAGGACGTCGAGCAAGGCGTCCACGTGCGGCGCGTCCAGATCGCAGATGTCATCGAGCGGACGGGCTGGCTCGAGGAGCTCGCTGCGCTGACCGCCGAGGGGCTGCTGGACCTGCGGGTCGCGGAGACGTTCCCACCGGAGCAGGTGGCCGACGCGCACCGGCTGATGGAGAGGGGCGGCCTGCGCGGGCGCGCGCTGATCATCTTCGATTAGTACGGCGGCGAGCCGGCCACGAGGTAGGCGAGCAGGATGTCCAGGCCGATGACGAGGCAGACGATCCCGCCAAGGACGATGTAGAGGGTCGCGATCGTCAGGAGGACCGGCCGCTCGCGACGTGCAGATTGTCCTGACTCGGGCAGGTCGACTGGAGCCGGCTCTTCGTGTCGCCGCTCTGCCGGCAGTTGAAGCAGCTCGCCCGTGGCGCGCCAGGTCGCGGACGACATTCCGTCGGCCAGGTGCTCGACGTGTGGCGGGTCGAGTCTGATCAGCCGCGCCGCAGGGGCGAGCGTCAGCGATCGCTCGTTGGGCGCAACCGCGGCGACATCTTCGGCGACGACGAGACCTCGGCGTTCGTCTGCCAGCCGGACCACTGCGGCGACCGGTTCGTCGGCTGCCCCCAGCCAGAGCTCCTCCACCCAGCCAAGCTGCTCGTCCGCGCCGAGCACCCGGTAGCCGTCGGAGCCGGCCAGGACGTGTTTGGTGACGCTGGCCATGCCTCTGTGGTTCCCGGGAGCTGCCGAACCAAAACCGCAATGAAAGTGGTGTCTGACACCGTTGGTGTCAGACACCCGGGTGCGCGCCGATTTGAATTCCGCTGCGGCTTCGAGTTGACTTGCGTGGGGTGTCCACCAGGGGAGAACTCGAGATGACGGTCGACCAGACTGCGAACATCGGGGCGCTCGGGAACCGGCTGTCCGGCGACGTCGTCCTGCCCGATCACGAGTCGTGGGAGGCGGCCCGCCAGTCGTGGAACCTCGCGGTCGA
The DNA here is from genome assembly GCA_963703445.1 of uncultured Thermoleophilia bacterium. Taxonomy (GTDB): domain Bacteria; phylum Actinomycetota; class Thermoleophilia; order Gaiellales; family Gaiellaceae; genus PALSA-600. The sequence goes on from CAVPEK010000008.1 coordinate 475,782, forward strand.
GCAGCGGCCTGTCGCGGTTGTCTTCCCGGAGTCTGTCCAGGATGTGGTCGAGACGGTGCGCTTCGCCGCCGGGCACGGTCTGCGGATCGCATTCAACGCCGGCGGCCACAACGCGGGACCGATCGACTGGAGCAAGGACGCGCTGCTCATGAAGACGGAGCGGATGCGCGGGCTCGAGATCGACGTGGAGGGTCGGCGTGCACGGGCCGAGGCGGGAGTGCTCGCAAATGAGGTCGCGCACGCGGCGGGCGAGCACGGCCTTGCCTATCTCGCAGGCACGTCGCCCGACGTCGGCATCGTCGGCTATACGCTCGGCGGCGGTTTCAACTGGATGATCCGCAAGCACGGCCTGGCTGTGAACAGTGTGCTCGCCGTCGAGCTCGTCACGGCGGACGGCCGGCATGTCCGCGCCGACGCCGAGCACGAGAGCGACCTGTTCTGGGCGGTGCGCGGCGGTGCCGGGAACTTCGGCGCGGTGACGGCGATCGAGTTCGCGCTCTACCCCGTCGAGCAGGTGTATGCCGGCGCCTTCTTCTGGCCGATCGAGCGTGCGGCCGAGATCCTCAATGCCTGGCGTGCCTGGGTCGACACGGTCCCGCTGGAATGCGAGTCGATCGGCAGGCTCCTGCAGCTCCCCGACGCGCCGTTCCTACCCGAACATCTCCGCGGGCGGTCGTTCGCGCTCGTCGAGGTCGCGTTCCTCGGCACCGAGAGCGAGGGGGCAGCACTTGTGCAGCCGTTCCGCGATCTCGCGCCGGAGCTCGACAACGTGGCGATGATGCCGGCGCGCGACCTGAGCCTGGTCAACATGGATCCGGACTTCCCGCTCCCCTACGCGGGTGACGGGATCCTGCTCGCGGACTATTCGCCTGCAGCGACCGAGGTGCTTGTCGACTCGTTCGTCGGTTCGCCGTTACTTCACGTCGAGGTACGCCATCTCGGCGGTGCGCTGTGCGTTGGCTCGCCCGACCACGGCTGTCTCGACACCATCGACCAGCCATTCGTGCTCTTCACGTTCGGCTTCGCCGCCGATGCGGAGATGAAAGCGGCCGTCGACCACCACGTCGATCGCCTGCTCGTGGGATTCGAACCGTGGAACAGCGGTCGCCGTTACCTCAACTTCACGGAGTCGCAAGCCGACCCGCGGACGATCTTCCCGGAGTCGAGCTGGGAGCGCTTGCAACACGTGAAGTCGATGCACGACCCTGACGAGATGTTCCTCGCGAACCACTGCATCCCCGCCGCCGCTCGGCCGAGTTAGCCCAGCTCGAGGATCATTCCCTCGCGGGCCAGCATCGGGGGCTCCCGGTCGTCTCCCGCGAGCTCGCGAGCGCGTCGCTCGAGCTCTTCGAGGGCACGGTCGGTGTGGTTGGGCTCATGGTGGAACAGCACCAGGCGACCGGCGCCGACCGCTTGGCTGAAGGCGACGGCGTCGGCGACGCTCGAATGCCCCCAACCGATCTTCGCGAGGTACTCCTCCTCGGTGTACTGGGCGTCGTGGAGCACGACGTCGACGTCGCGGGCGAGCGCGGCGCCCGAGATCCAATCGAGTGACCTCTCTCCGATACCGGTCAGCGCCGGTTCGTGGTCCGGGAGGTATGCCAGGGTCGACCCGCCGGATTCGAGCCGGAAGCCGAGTGTCGGACCGGGGTGGAGTACGAGGTCGGCGGTGAGCGAGAGTCCTCCGGCCTGCCACGGCTCGTGCCGGCAGGTCGTGGAACGTCACCCGGGCGGGCACGTCGCGGAGGTCGAGGGGAAAGAGCGGCGGGGAGAACGACCGCAGGATCCGGTCGTGGAGGCTGAGCACCGGCGAGCGGGGGCCCCAGACGTCGATGCTCACCCGGTCGTCCCAGAGCGGCGCGAAGAACCGGAGGCCCTCGAGGTGATCGAGGTGGAGGTGGGTCAGGAAGAGGTGGATGCGCCGGGTGCCGCGTTCGAGGAGGTCGACGCCGAGCGCGCGGATGCCGGTACCGGCGTCCAGGACGAGCGCCGTCCCGTCGTCGAGAAGCACCTCGACGCACGATGTGTTGCCGCCGTAGGTCTCCGCGGCGGCACCGGGCGTCGGTACCGAGCCACGACAGCCCCAGATCTTCAGGCGCACGGACACATCCGGCTAGCGCCGCCAGAAGATCACGACGATTCCCACGAATTCGTCGGTGTGCGCGAAGAGCGGTAGCGCGATCACCTCGATCTCGCGCTCTACTCCGTCCGCACTCGTCACGACGTACGACAGGTGGGCCGGCCGGCGTTCGTCGAGCGCGATCCGCGCCGGCCGGCGGTCGGCCGGGAGGGGATCGGACTCGGCCGTCCTCGGCTCGAAGGCGGCGATCCAGTCGTCGAGCGGCATCTCCCCGGTTTCCGAGAAGCGCTTGCCGACGACGGCCTCGGCCGCTTCGTTGTAGAAGACCAGGTACCCACGTGCGTCGGCGAGGAGCGTGGGCGTGGACAGGTTCGAGGCGAACGCGCGCGCGAGGATCAAGACGAGCTGCTTTTGCGACTCCGTGCTCACTGAGACGTCTCCGGGGTGACCCTACAATTCGGCAGGCTCGGCGGGGAGGATCAACGTGAAGACGCTTCTGAACATCATCTGGCTCGTCTTCGCCGGGGCGTGGATGGCTCTCGGCTATCTGCTCGCGGCCGTCCTGCTCGCGATCACGATCATCGGGCTCCCGTTCGCAAAGCAATCCCTCAAGCTCGGCGGCTACGCCCTCTGGCCCTTCGGCCGTGCGCTCGTGCAAAGTCCGACGCGGCACAAGGGCCTGAGCGTGATCGGGAACGTTCTGTGGTTCGTGCTGGCGGGCTGGTGGCTCGCTCTCGGTCACGTGCTCACCGGGATCGCCCTGTGCCTGACCATCATCGGGATTCCACTCGGGATCGCCGACATCAAGATGGCCGGCGCGGCGCTGGTTCCCTTCGGGAGGCGGGTTGTGAGCGCTCGTGAACTGAACGCCGGCATGGTCGGGGCATCGTCGGCCTCGACGCTGCGGGACTAACGGTAGCGTCGTAGAAACCGCAGCTGCCGCTCGAGGGCCGGCGCGGCGTCCGGCCGGCGGGCGACCGCGACCATGAACGATGCGGCGATCCAGGAGCCGTACACCGGGATCGCCTGCTCGAGAATGTGCTCGTCGTAGGGGCCGTAGCCGGCTGCGGCGATCCGAGCCTCCGGCTGTGGATCCTGGGAGCGGTCGTCCAGGAGGAGCGCCGCCAGGTCGTATTCACGCGGCCCCCGGCACGCCGTCTCGAGGTCGTGCCAGATCGTCCCGGTGGCGGTCTGGATGCAGTTGAAGAGGTGGGCGTCGCCGTGTAGCGCCTGCCCTTCCGGAAGCTCGCGCGACGCGAGCTCGCAGAGAAGTTCGACATCGTCGGACGGCGCGAACGGTGCGAGCATCGCACGCACCTCATCGGCGCGGCCCGCACGCGGCAGTTCACCCTCGTAGTCCGCGAGCGACTCGTGGATCGTGCGCAGCCCTCGGCCGGCGTCGGTCGGGTCGACGTCGCCGGCCTGTACGAGGTACTGCCAGAAGACCAGCGTGTGCCCCCCGTGGCGATGTGGGCCGGGTGGGAGCAGGTCGCTCGGGCGTACGACCGGTGCGCCCGCGCGAGCCGCGTGCAGGGCGACTCCGAGCTCCCGTTCGACGTCGCCGGGATCGACGCCGAGCGCGCCGCTCGTCACCCGGGCGACCACCGGCGACGGCGCAAGGTGCACAAGCACGTGCCAGGCCTCGCGCAGGACCACGGGCTCGTCGCAAGGCACACCGTAGGTCTCGGCGACAGCGACCGCGGCGTCGACTGCACTCATGTCGCGATCCTAGGTGCCTTAGGCCTGGCGTGAGTTAGTGGCCTGGGGCTCGGTGTCCCGGTGAACGACGGGCGGAGGCGCCTTCGGACGCTCGACGGCGAAACGAGCCGCAAAAGCACTCGCAGCCGCCGCGAATCGACGCCGCTGCACTCGCGACGCTGGGGAGACGTTTCGCCGCGGGTTCGCGGACGACGGGACCTGAGGTACCGGAGACTCTCCGGACCCGGCGACGATCACGTCAATCGCTCGTTCCAATCGGGTATGCCGCACGGCTCGCCGCCAGACCGATCGCGGCGATGACAAGTGTCATGGCGCCGAACGTGACGAGGTCGCCAAGCTTGTTTCTCTCGAGCCCGAGGAACGCGGCCGTCGCGACCGGCCAGACCGCGACGGGCCACAAGGGCGCGAGGCGCGCTCGCCAGAGGCCGAGTCCAAGCACGATCGGGGCGAGGAGCAACGCGAGCAGGGGAAGCAGGAAGATCGTGAATGCCGAGGAGTTTCCGATTTGCGTCAGGGCGCCGACCGCCGTGTCCGCGTGCGAAGCTCGGTTGGGTGAGGGTGTAGAGCATCAGCGCGAACATCGCGCGGCCGGCCGACATCCAGATCGCCGCGATACCGAACAGGATGCTGCCGGCTGTGATCAGCCGGGAGCCGCGCCCGGAGGTGACGCGTGCGAGTCCGATCGCCGCGGGTATGAGCAAGAGTCCGCCGAGAAGGAAGAGCCCTGCGGCGAGCAGCTCCGGCGTGCGAGCGTTTGCGACATCGGCGAGTTGCGCCGCGTAGCTCGACTGGGAGTGATCGGATCGAACGAGTTCCGCAGCGAGCAACACCGGCGCGGCGGCGACGAGCAGCCTGCCGCCGAGACGTGACGTGAGCATCAATTACCTCCGTTGAGTCGAGATTTCGATGTCGTCGACGATAGGAGGCGCACTCAGAACCGTCTTCGGGCTCCGGTCGGATCGAGGTCAGACCAGGGACGGATTCGCGGATGCCGGAGAATCCGTCCGTGGTCGGATGCGCCGCGTGCCGCGGCCCGCTAGCTTCGGGTCATGAGACGGAGACTCGAGCGGCCGTTTTTCGTCGACGCCGCGCTCGCGGCCGTGCTCATCGTTTTGGCCGAGGTGCACGTCTGGTCGGGGGCGTCGTCGGGATCGACGGCCGTGACGGCGTCGGCCGGGCTCGTGATCGCGGGCTCCGTCGCCTGGCGTCGACGAGCACCGCTCGCCGCGGTGGTGACTGCGATGACCGCCGTTGCCGTTCAGACAGTGCTGGCGTCGTCGCCACAAGCGCTGTGGGTGATCGTCACCTGGATCGTGCTCTTCTACTCGGCGGGCGCAGCCCTGCCGCGAGGGCGGGCGTACGGGGCGCTCGCCATCGGTCTGGTCGGCGCGGCGATCGACGAGGCAGGAGCAGCCGACCGGAGCGTTCAAGGCTTCGTCTTCGGGCTCGCGCTGGTCGCAGTGCCGTGGCTCGCAGGCCGCGCGGTGCACCGTCGCGAAGGAAGAGCTGAGGCTCTCGAGCTGCGCTCGGCGCTCCTCGAGCGTGACCGAGAGGAGGCAACGCGTAGTGCGGTCAGAGATGAGCGGGCCCGGATCGCGCGCGACCTCCATGACATGGTCGCGCATGCCGTCTCGCTGATGGTGTTGAACGCCGAGGCGGCCGACGCCCTACTCGATTCAGAGCCTGCGCGAACGCGCGACCAGTTGGTGTCGATCCAGCGGACGGGGCGGCAGGCGCTCGCGGAGATGACACGGCTCCTCGGCATGCTCCGAGAAGGCGAGCGGCGCGAGCTCGCACCCCAGCCGCGCGCCGCCGAGCTGGGGTCGCTGGTCGATGAGGTACGTGCCGCGGGCCTTCCGGTATCGCTCGAGATCGACGGGGAGGGGCGCCCGCTTCGAGCCGGGCGTCGACCTGACGGTCTACCGGATCGTCCAGGAGGCACTGACAAACACACTCAAGCATGGTGGCCGATCCGCTTCCGCCAAGGTCATGATCAGCTTCGGCACCGAGGCCGTTACGATCGACGTTCGAGACGACGGTGACGGCGCGACTCGACGTCAACGGGGGCGGTCATGGCCTGATCGGAATGCGGGAACGCGTCGCGCTCTACGGCGGCTCGGTCCAGGCGGAGCCGCGGCCCACGGGTGGGTTCAGCGTGCGGGCAGTCTTGCCGCTCGAACCGGCGGGTCGATGATCCCCGTTCTCCTGGCCGACGACGAGGCATTGGTGAGAGACGGATTCCGCCTGATCCTCGAGACGCAACCCGACATCCGCGTCGTTGGAGAGGCCGCGGACGGAGCCGCCGCCATCGAGCAGGCACGCAACCTGAAACCGAAGGTCGTGCTTGATGGACATCCGCATGCCCAAACTTGACGGTCTCGAGGCGACGCGCCGACTCCTGGCCTCGCAAGCCGACGTCCGGGTGCTCGTTCTGACGACGTTCGACGACGACGACTACGTCTACCAGGCGCTCAAGAGCGGGGCGAGCGGTTTCATGCTCAAGAGCGCCCCGCGTGACCAGCTGATCGCAGCCGTGCGAATCGTCGCCGGCGGAGAGCAGCTGCTCGCGCCGGCGATCACCCGTCGTCTGATCGAGGACTTCGTACGGCGGCCCGCGCCGGGCAGCTCACATCCGCCCGATCTCGGCGCGCTCAGCGAGCGCGAACTCGACGTGCTCAAGCTGATCGCCAGAGGCAGCTCCAACGCGCAGATCGCAGGTGAGCTGTTCATCAGCGAGGCAACGGTGAAGACCCACATCGGGAGAATCTTCTCCAAGCTCGACCTCCGCGACAGGGCGCAAGCAGTCGTCATCGCCTACGAGTCAGGCCTGGTCCAGCCGGGAGCCGGTCAACCCTGAGGAGCATGGGGAAGCCGCTTCGCATCCGAGTGCCTGGTCGTCGCGGCTGGACCTGCCCACTCGCCGACGCGGAGACCGCGCCGGCGAGTTGCTGCATCTGATGGTTGCGGCCGCTTGCCGTCATGCCGCAGCGGGCGTCGTCAATGGATCGAGAACACGTGCTGAACCGTGTTCGCAGATCCGCCGGTCGGGTTCGCGGTGATCTTGACCGCTGTCGGCTTCAGGACGGTGCTCGCCTTGGCGGGCGAGGTGCGGGCATAGGAGCCGAGGTGGTAGATCCGGTTCAGCGCTTGACCGCGGATCACGAGTGCGTGAGCAGGCTGCTTCGTTTGCACCGGCTGCCACGGCTGCGTCGTTTCCGTGGCCGAAGCGACGGGGATCGCAAACAGGGCCGCGAGCACGGCGACGGCCAGCAGCTGCGCTGCCTTCAGTACGCCGATCGTCTGCTCCGAGGTGTCTCCGGTAAGAGTGGTGTTTGTGTTCTGGGTGCCTGACATCTGATTCTCCTTCTCGACTCCGGTCACCCTGCGCAACCGACTGATCAGAAGCTACGTCGCTTCGGGAGCAGCGTCGTTTCGCGCCGCAACGCTGGAACTGTCTTCGTGCGAACAGAGCTGGGTGCCTAGCGGGCCCTGCGAGCGAGCTCGGAAGCGTCGAGGATTCGAGTGTGCCCCCGCGTGAGCTCGATCGTGCCGCGCTTCTCCTCGTCCCGCAGCACCTGGTTGACCGTGGGACGACCGGCCCCGGAGAGCTCGGCGATCACTTCCTGCGTCAGCGGAACCGTGACCGGTCCCTCCGTTCCAGTTCCGTACTCCTCGGCAAGTTCGAGCAGTCGCCGCCGTACGCGCTTGTCGACCGGCAGGTAGAGCGCCTCGAGCAGCCGCTCGCTCAACACTCGCACCTCGTTGACCAGAAACCCCCACAAGAAGCGATCCGCGCTGGGATGTGCCGCGCGAATGAGATCGAAGTCGGTTCGGTAGACCGAGTACGTCTCGCCGTGTTCCAGGGCGGCAACCGTCGCCGTGCGCTTTGCCTCGTCGATCAGGAGGGCCATCTCCCCGAATGTCGCCCCCGGGCCACGGATCGCGAGTGTGGCGGTGTCGCCGAGCGGTGTCATGATCCGAATCGCAAACCGGCCCTGAGCGATCAGGTGGAAGCAATCAGCTGGGTCACCGCGGTGGAACACGACTTCGTTCCTCGCAAAGCTGCGGCGACGCGCGACCTGCAGAATCGTGCGCAGTTCCTCCTCCGGGACCCCTGCCAACAGCGCCCACTGCATTGGGCCAGCCTACGCAGCCGCGGCCCGCCCGCCTAGCCCGGCAAGCGCTGGGTCTTCCGCGTCGCTGCGTACGCGCTCTTCATGCGGCCGGAGTACCCGCCGTTCCGGTTCGATCCAGGCCCGAGCGAGCCGTCACGAAACGCCGGCGCGGCGCTGCCCCCGGTCGGGCCACCCGTCGCGGGTTAGCTCACATGCAGAGCCAGCCGCCGTCGACCGCGAGGTTGATGCCGTTGATGCTGCCGTTCTCGAGCAGGAAGCGCGACGCGTCGACGACCTCAGCCATCGTGACGAGCCGGGCGATCGGCGTGCGCTGGACGAGCGCCTGGTAGCGCTCGTCCGGCATGTCCTTCCACTGTGGGCTGTCGCCGACGATCGCGGGGTGGAGGGCGTTGACGCGCCTCGGAGCGAGCTCCACCACCAACGTCCGGACGATGCTCGTGACCGCGCCGTTCACCGCGGTGACCGTCGTCGAGCCTGGATAGGGCCGGTCGCGGGCCAGGCCGCCGAAGATCAGGATCGCGGCGTCGTCGGCAAGCCTCGGCAGGAGCGTGTGGATGACCTCGATGTAGCCGACGAGCTTGAGCACGACGAGCCGGGTGGCGGCCGCGATGTCGTAGTCCTTCACCGAGTTGCTGTCGCGCTCGATCGCCGCCAGGACCAGGTACTCGACGTCGCCGACGTCCGCGAGCCGTTCGGCGATCGAGTGCGGATCCGCCAGGTCGAAACCCACGCCGCGCGTCGCGCCGCCGATCTCCGCGGCGCACGCCTCCGCGACAGACGCGTCGCGACCCGTGATCACGACGTCGCGTCCCTGGTCGGCATAGAACTGCGCGACCTCGCGACCCAGGCCACGCGTTCCGCCCACCACTACGACGCTCTCTCCCGCCATCGTTCGCTTCTCCTTGTTTTGGGGCCGGAGGGGCGGGCCGTAGCCCGCCCCTCCGATCCGGCTTCCTCAGTGGGAGTGCGCCCCTGCCTTCTCCATGGCCCAGTCGGGCAGCAGACCGCCCTGCCCGAGAATGTGGTCGCGAGACTCCTCGAGCTTGTGCACGATCGACTTCATGTCCACGCCGACGAGTTGCCCGTTCCGCTTGACCGCGCGGCCCGCGACGAACACCGAGTCGACGTTCGAGGTGTCCGCGTACGTGACGATCGTCGCCTTCGGGTCGAGCACCGGCGCGGTGTTGATCACATCGGTCTTGAGGAGCACGATGTCGGCCTGCTTGCCGGGTGTGAGCGAGCCGACCCGGTCTTCGAGCATGATCGACCGTGCCCCGTCGATCGTCGCGAACTCCAGCACGTCCGTGTGCGTGAGCTTCGGCGCGAATGCGATGTCCGGGGTGTCGGTGAATTCCAGGATGCGGTCGTAGGCGAGCGCCGTTCGCATCTGCGTGAACATCTCGCCGGGAACGCTCGAGACGACGTCGACGCTGAGCGACGGACGGACGCCGCGGGCGAGCATCTTCCCGGTTGGAGGCGGCCCGTGCCCCATGAGCATCTCGACGTAGGGCGCAATCGACGCCTTTCCGCCGGTCTCGGCGATCCAGTCGAGCTCCTGGTCGTTCAGATCGGTCATGTGGATGTAGCAGACGTCCGGGCCCATCAGCCCGAGGTCGTGCATGTCTTTGACCGGCGTGTAATGCAGCGTGTGGAGCCGCATGCCGACATGGACACTGATCAGGATCCCGAGCTCGCGTGCGAGCGCCCAGTCGTGCTTCGCGACGTCGAAGTTCACGTTCCCGGGCTGGCGCGCGGCCATGGCGAGTGTGATCAGGCCGTCGTCGGACGAGAAGTACGTGTCGCGGATGCGGCGGATGTCGGCCGGATGCTCGAGCTCGCTGAACGACCACCACTCGCCGCCCGTGGGCATGCCGTGCGCGTACACGGCGCGAATCCCGGCGTCCTTCAAGCCCTGGATGGCCGCGTCCGAGTGATCGGGCGTGTTCGAGATGTGCGACCAGTCGAGCAGCGTCGTGACGCCTGCGTTGAGCGCCTCGAGCGAGCCGGCGTAGTCGCCGATGTGCACGTCTTCGGGACGATAGAAGCCGCCGACCTGGCCGAGCATGACCGCGAAGTAGTGGTCAAGCGTGCACGACGGCAGGACGCCGCGGACCGGCGTCTGCCAGGTGTGCCGGTGGGTGTCGATGAAACCGGGCATCACGATCATCCCGGTGGCGTCGATCTGCTCCGCATCCGTGACGCCGAGGTCGGTGCCGATGTCGACGATCTTGCCGTCTTCGACGAGGACCTCACCATCCGGAAGATCGCCGACTTCGGGATCGATCGAGACGACGAAGCCGTTGCGGATCAATAGCCGCTGCGAGCTCATGCTTACTCCTTAGCCTCTTCAGACAGGGATCCGGTGCGGTGGTTCGCGCGCCGCCGCATGTACAGCGACCATAAACGCTTGTGCCTGGCGACGTCAACGGCGACGGGCGAAATGGCTCGAATCGTTAAGCCATCATTGACACTGTTCGCCGGACCTGGTCAGAATGTCCCGTGGTAGCGGCCAGTACTCCAACGCCGCCCCCGAGGGGACGATTCACGGCCGCCCACGTTCGACGACTCGTCAGCACAGCCACGGTCGCAGCACGCTTCCTGCCGGTGTGGCTGGCCACCGTGGCGCTGCTCGTGATTGCCGCGTTCGCGGCGCCGGACGCCCTGGGGCATACCTCGTTCTCCTACATCCTCCCGATCGCGACCGTCCTTGCGATCGCGTCCCTCGGTCAGATGCTCGTGGTGATTCAGGGGGGCATCGACCTGTCGACGCCAGGGGTCATGGCGGCGGCAGGGAACCTGGTCGCCGGGATCGGTGCGGGCTCGGACCACAAGCTCCCCGTCGCGATCCTCGCCGCGCTCGGTGTCGGTGTGCTCGTGGGCCTCGTCAACGGCGTGCTCGTCGGTCTGCTGCGGCTCAACCCACTGATCGTCACGCTGGCAGTGGGCCTGATCGTCCTCGCCTGGAGCAGCAAGTACTCGCGCGACGTCGTGACCAACCGCCCGAATGTGCCAACCGGTCTGTCGAACTGGGCAACCGCGAAGCCGCTCGGAGTGAGCAGCGTCTTCTGGGTCGGGGCGGCGATCACCATCCTGCTCGCGCTCGTTCTTCGCTACACGGTGGTCGGCCGCCGGTTCCAGGCCGTGGGCGCGAACCCGAGAGGGGCGTGGATGGCAGGCCTCCACGTCCGAACGTACGTCGTGCTCGCCTACACGGCGGCGGGCACGCTCTACGCGGGCGCGGCGGTGCTGCTCGCGGGCGTGAGCTTCAGCATCGACCCTGCATTCGGCTCGGCGTATCTGCTCGCGCCGATCGCAGCCGTGGTGATCGCCGGCGCATCGCTCTCGGGCGGCCTGGCGAGCGCGACGTCCACCTGGATCGCCGCCTTCGCCCTCACTCTGCTGACGCAGATGCTCCTGATCATGGGGCTCTCGTCGGCGATGCAGTACATCGTCTTCGGCATCGCGATCATCGCCGGAATGGTCGTCTCGGGAGATCGCCTTGCCGCCGTCCTCGCCTGGGGCCTGAGGGTTGCCACGCCGACTGCTCGAGCGGCCGACGGCGTCTAGGCGGACAGAGTCATACCCCCCAAAAGAACGTCAATGATGAACCGACGGAAGGAGTCACGGATGAGAAGGAAGCACCAGTTCCTCGGGGTGCTGCTTGTCGCGAGTGCGGCAACGATCGCCCTGATCGCGGCCGCAAGTGGCACCGCTGGAGGGACACACTCGACCGTCAACGGCCCCTCAGGCTATGTGGGCAAGGGAGGGGTGACGATCGGGAAGGGCAGCGGCTTCGGCGAGACCTACTCGGCGCCGTCGACCACCCTGGCGCACACGCTCTTCAAGGCGACCCTTCTGCCCGCGAACAAGACGGCGCGCGACATCTCGCTGGCTGCGTTCGGACGGTCGCCGAAGACGGTCAATTACGCGCTTGCTCTGAAGTGCTGGAAGAACAACGGCTGTAGCACCGGAACGGGCGGCAAGCTCACCGTCGCGTACGTCGAGGGCTTCGGCGAGAACACCTACCGTCAGATGTCGAAGATGGAGTTCATCCTCCAGGCGCTCACGTATCCCAAGATCGGGAAGATCATCTACATGAGCGCACACTCCGACCTGAACCAGGCGATCGCGGACTTCAAGTCGGTGATCGCGCAGCACGTGAGCGCGATCGTCACCTACCCCGACTTCGGCGACGCCATGATCCCGGTCTTCCAGCAGGCGACGAAGGCGGGCATTCCCGTGTCGACCTACGCCTGGGGCTACGTGACCGGCCCGGGATCCAACTACACGACCGTGGTCGGCGAGGACACGTGCAAGCTCGGCAAGACGTTCGCGTACGTGATGAACACGCAGGTCAAGTCCGGCAACATCGCCTTCCTCGGCGGCTTCCCCGGCAACCCGCTCTCGCTCGGTTGGCAGAAGTGCGAGCAGGCGGCGCTCAACCCCTCGATTCATGTGGTCGCGAACCAGCCGACGAACTGGGATCCGTCGAAGGTCCAGGGCATCGTCGCCGGCATCCTCGCGAAGTACCCGGATCTGAAGGGGATCAGCTACGAGGACGCGCTCTTCATGTCGCAGGGCGGCTACGCGGCGTACAAGTCCGCCGGCATCCCCTACAAGGGCGTGTTCACCTACCGGACCGACGAGTCGGCGATGGGCTGCCTGGCCGATCAGCTGAAGGACCCGGCTCTCAAGGTCTTCTACTACACGGCGGGCAACTCGCAGATCCGAATCGCACTGACCGCCGACATGATGAAGCTCGCAGGGGCGAAGATCCCACCGACGATCGTCCTTCCGATCGAGCTGCAGAACCAGGCCAAGCGAGACATGTGCACGAAGGGGTATCCGCCTACGGCATCCCCGACCTCGCTCATCCCGCTCAGCCTGCTCCACCAGATGTACCCATAGGAGGATCGCGCACGAGAAGCTGAATCCTGAAATGTCGAATCCCGGGCCCGTGACATCCGACGTCCTGTCCGTTCGCGGGCTGTCGAAGGCGTTCGGAGCGGTCCAAGCGCTCCGCGACGTCAGCATCGACTGCCACGCGGGCGAGATCCACGCCCTCGTCGGGGAGAACGGGTCCGGGAAATCGACCTTGCTCGGAATCGCAAGCGGGTTCCTCGCGCCCGACGAGGGATCCGTCGAGATCGGTGCGAGCCGCCTCACTCACCACTCCCCCGCCGCGGCGCGGCGGCTCGGGCTCGGGATCGCCTACCAGGACTACTCGCATGTCCTCGACCTGTCGGTGGCCGAGAACCTCTACCTCGCGGTGCCCGCCGACGCGCGGCCGTCGTACGGGCGCATGCAGAGCTGGGCGCAAGAGACCCTTGCCACCTTCAGCCTCGACATCCCCGTCACGCCGCTCACGGGCTCGCTCCCGCTGGCCGAGCGACAGCTTCTGGAGGTCGCGAAGGCCCTACTGACCCGGCCGAAGGTGCTGCTGCTCGACGAGCCCACCACGGCACTCGGACCGGAGGACGTCGAACGGTTCCACACGCTCGTGCTGGAGCAGGTGCGGGCCGGAGTCGGTGTCGTCTACGTCAGTCACCGCCTTCCCGAGGTGCTCGCGGTCGCCGATCGCGTCACGGTGCTCCGCGACGGCGTCGGGCAGGGGACGTTCGAGGCGGCGTCGGTCTCGGAGGACGCGCTCGTCACACTCATGATCGGCCGGCCGCTCACCGTCGCCTACCCGGAGCGCCCCGTACTTCCTGAGCAGGCAGAGGTTGTGCTCGCCGTGTCGGACTTGCGGGGCGAGCGGTTCGGGCCGGTCGACCTGCAGGTCAGGAAAGGGGAGATCCTCGGCATTGCGGGGGCCGAGGGCAACGGCCAGGTGCCGTTCCTCCGAGCGCTCGCCGGGGTCGAGCCCGCGACCGGCAGTGCCTTGTGCGGCGGCGGGAAGCTCGACCTTCGCTCGCCGGCGGGGCCGCTGCGCGCGGGAGTCGTCCTGCTCAGCGGCGACCGGCGCGGCGAGGCTCTGTTCCCCGTTCTGAGCGTCCGCGCGAATGCGACGATCCAGGTCCTGGGACGACTCGCGCGCGGCGGGGTCGTGTTCCGCGGCCGCGAGCGTCGGGCGATCGCCGGTCTCGTGGAGCGGCTGCGAGTGCGTATGGCGTCGGAGGAACAGCCCGTGCAGTCGCTCTCCGGTGGCAACCAGCAGAAGGTTTCGCTCATCCGCCCGTTCTTGCGCGGAGACGTCAAGGTCATCCTCGCCGAGGAGCCCACGCAAGGCGTCGACGTCGGTGCACGGTTCGACATCTACGAGGCATTGCGCGCGAAGGCGGACGAGGGGATCGCCGCCGTCGTCAAGTCGAGCGACCCGCTCGAGCTCGCGGGCCTCTGCGACCGGGTGATCGTCATGTCGCGCGGCCGCATCGTGGAGGAGATCCCACGCCACGAGCTCGGGGAGCGGCGAATCATCGAGGCGATCGTCGGCGCGCGCACGGGTGCCAAGGTCGCCGTCCCCGACGATGAGGGAGCGCGCACATGACGCGGGGGTGGCTGCCACTCGTGCTGATGACAGCGCTGATCATCGCGCTCGGCGCGTACGCGGATGCTCACTCCTCCGCATTCCTGAGCAAGGAGAATCTGAGCAGCCTGCTCCTCGCCGCCATGCCGCTGATCATCGTCTCGATGGGTCAAGCGGTCGCTCTTCTCGTCGGCGGCTTCGACGTCTCGGTCGCTGCGCTGATGACGTTGTGCGTCGTCATCGCATCGTTCACGCTGACACCGACGACCTCCGGTTTCGCGCTCGTGACCGGATCGCTTGCCCTCATTGGCGTCGGCATCGCCACCGGTCTCTTCAACGCACTCCTGATCCGGGTGCTGCGGCTCCCGTCGATCGTGGCGACGCTCGGCACCCTCAGCATCCTCGAAGGAGCGGCGCTTTGGCTTCGGTCCTATCCCCAGGGCGCGATCAACACCAACGTGACCAACGCGTTGACCAAGAGCGTCGGCTGGATGCCGCTCGCGTTCATCGGCGTCGTCGTTCTGGCTGCGCTCGCCGACCTCTGGCTGTACCGGTCGCGACCCGGCCTTGCGCTCCGTTCGGTCGGCCTCGATGAGACATCGTCGCGCCGCCTCGGCATGTCGACCGGCCGCACGATCATCCTCGCATTCGTCGTCTGCTCGGTGATGGCATCCATCGCCGGCTTCTATCTCGCGGCGGAGGTGCAGGTCGGCTCGCCCATCATCGGCAATCAGGCGCTCGAGAGCATCGCAGCGGCCGTCCTGGGGGGTGCCAGCCTCGCAGGCGGGAAGGGGTCGTTCTTCGGGACGCTCCTCGCGGCGTTCTTCCTGACCGAGATCAACAACGTTCTCCCGTTCTTCCAGCAGCCGACCGAATATGCGGAGATGGCGATCGGCGTGCTGATCCTGGTCGCGCTCCTGCTCTACCAGTCGCCCGAGCTACTCGCGCGGTTCCGCAGCGCGCGACACCGCGTCGACGCAGTCGAGACGCCCGCGACGTCCTAGGCCTGGTCGGCGGGCCTGCCGGCCTCGGTGCGCACGTCGGCCGCACGGCCGATCACGACCCAGACCGCGTGGACGGGCTCGCGGCCGATCGTCCAGAGCCGGTGCGGCGAGGAGGAGTCGAACACGATCGACGTACCAGGCCCGAGCTCGTACTCGTCGAATCCGACGCGGACGCCCAGCCGGCCACTCGTGACATAGCCGTACTCCCGGCCGCCGTGCGTGACGAGCGCGTCGTGCGGGCACGACTCCGCGCCGACCGGATACATGACATGGAGAAACTCGACGTCGGGGTCGCTCCGGGGCGTGAGGCGCTCCCAGCGCACCCCGGAGGCGAGGTTGATCACGCGTCGCTCGTCGGGGTGCGTGAGAAGACCGTTGTCGTCGTCGGGATGTGAACGGCGGACCTGCGGCGCCGCCTGCGCTCCGTCGCCGAACACGTCGCTCATGGTCATTCCGAGCTCGGAGACGAGGGCATAGAGGGTGCTCACCGACGGGTTGACGCGGTCGAGCTCGATCTGCGAAACGAGGCTGGGGGAGACGCCGACGCGGCGCGCGAGCTCCCGCAGGCTCATGCCTCGCCGCTCCCGCTCCTGCCGCAGGCGGCTCCCGACCTTCGAGGACTCGAAGCTGCGTTCGGTGGTGACCACGGTTCTTACCGTAGCCGCCGCAGGATCTCGGCGACGATCCGATCTGCCCCGGGAAGGAACGCGTCTTCGAGTGGCGGGCTGTACGGGATCGGCGTGTTCGGGGTCGCGATCCGCCACGCATCGTCGAGATGCCCGAGCGCCTGTTCGGTGACGCAGGCGAGCACCTCGCCCGCCCAGCCGCCCGTCAGCGGCCCTTCCTCGACGACGACGACGCGGTTCGTCTTTCGCACCGAGGCGAGAATGGTGTCGACATCGATCGGTCGCAGTGTGCGCAGGTCGATCACCTCGACCGAAACGCCGTCTGCCTCGAGCCGTTCCGCCGCCTCCAGCGCGTGGTGGACGCTGTTCATCGCCGTGACGAGCGTGACGTCGCTTCCCTCGCGCACCACGGCCGCCTCGCCGAGCTTGCCGACCTCGCCGTCGACCTCTCCCTCGATGCCGTACAGACGCTTGTGCTCGAAGAAGAGCACCGGATTGTCGTCGCGTATTGCCGCCTTGAGGAGCGCCTTCGCGTCTGCCGGCGTCGAGGGTGCCACGATCTTCAGGCCGGGAACGCCCATGAACCAGGAGGCCGGCATCTGGGAATGGATTGCGCCGAACCGGCCGCCCGCGCCCACGACCGACCGGAACACGAGCGGCACGCTCACCTGTTCCCCGGTCAGGAACCAGTACTTCGTCGCCTGGTTGACCACGGTGTCCATCGCGAGCGTGAGGAAGTCGCCGAACATGATCTCGACGATGGGACGCAGCCCCGTCACTGCCGACCCGAAGGCGGCGCCGGCGAGCGCGAGCTCCGAGATGGGCGTGTCGAAGACGCGCTGCGGGCCGTACTTCTCGTAGAGGCCGGGCGTCGTTGCGAAGACCCCGCCGGCCACCGCGACGTCCTCGCCGAAGAGGATCACGCGCTCGTCGAAGTCGAGCTCCTCGTCGAGCGCATCCCGGATCGCGGTACGGAAGGCGATCGGCGGCATCAGAGGGCGAGCACCAGCGGCCGCTCGAGCAGCTCGCAGACGCGGGACAGGAAGCGGGCGCCGTCGGCGCCGTAGACAACCCGGTGGTCGCAGCTCAGCGTGAGCGTCATCACGTCGCGGAAGACGACTCGCCGCGCGTCGTCCTCCACGGGTGCGCGGCGCACCGAGCCGACCGCCAGGATCGCCGTTTGCTGCACATCGACGATCGCGGTGAACGAGCGCACCCCGAGCATCCCGAGATTGCTGACCGTGAACGTCCCCCCGCGCAGCTCATCCGGCCGGAGTGAACGGTTGCGCGCTCCCTCCGCGAGCCGCCGCGTCTCGGCCGCGATCCCGGCGAGGCTCGTCCGGTCGGCGTCCGTGACGACGGGCACGAGCAACGCCTCATCCACCGCGACCGCGATCCCGATGTTGACGCGGGAATAGCGTTCGATCTTCCCGTCGGCGTACGAGGCATTGAATCGCGGAAACTCTCGCAGGGCGAGCGCGGCGGCCTTCACCACGAAATCGTTGAGCGACGGTGCGGGTTGCGACTCCTCACGAGCACCGTGGCGAAGCGCGACGACCTGCGACACATCGGCATCGGCAGACACGGTGAACGTCGGGATCTCCGCGGCCGACTGCGCCATGCGGCGGGCGATGGTCAGTTGCGTGGGCGTCAGCTCGACAACGGTGACATCCCCGCGCGGATCTCCGGCCGGGCGGGCCGGCGTGCTCTCCGCCGCACGCTGGACGTCCTCGCTCGTGATCCTGCCGCCAGGCCCTGTCCCGGCGACGTCATGGAGCGAGAGGCCGAGCTCCACCGCCGCACGGCGTGCGACCGGGGTTGCATTCGGGCGCTCGCCTGCGGGTGGCGAGCCGTTCGTCGCACCCTGGGCCGGCCGTTGCTCGACGGGGGACGTGCCACCGTCGCCTGCAAGCCTCGCGATCGGTTGCCCGACGGCCGCCGACTCACCCTCGGAGACCAGGATCGCCTCGAGCGTCCCGTCGTCCTCGGCCTCGAAGACGACGGTCGCCTTGTCCGTCTCGACCTCCATCAGCGCCTCGCCGCGCCGGAAGCCCTCGCCCGGCGTCTTCAGCCACCGGATGATCACGATGTCCGCTTCCGAGTCGGACAGCTTCGGCATTGTCAGCTCGGCGGGCATGCGGGCACTAATCCTTGAACTCGCCGACGGTGAGCCCGGACGGGAACGGGGCGGCGAGCCCTTGCTCGCGCATCCGCTCGAGGTCGTCGCGCACCTCGCGCTCGAGCTCGTCGAGGGCCGATCCGCCGACGCCGTCGTCCTCGAGTTGTGCACGCAGGACGACGATCGGGTCGCGCGTCCTCCATTCGTCGAGCTCGCCCTCGGGGCGGTACGCGCCGGGATCGCTGCGCGAATGCCCGAAGAAGCGGTAGGTCAGCGCCTCCAGGAATGCGGGGCCTTGGCCCGAGCGTGCATGGTCGATCGCGCGCGCCGCTGCTTCGCGAATCGTCCAGACGCTCATGCCGTCGACGGTCTCGGCGGGGACCTCCATCACCTCGGCGCGCGCGCGGATCTCTCCGGCGGTGACCGAGCGGAACGGCGTGTACTCGCCGTAGCCGTTGTTCTCGCACACGAGGACGAGCGGCAGCCTCTGCACCTGGGCGAAGTTGAGGCATTCGAAGACATACCCCTGATTCATCGCGCCGTCGCCGAAGTACGCGACGGCGACGCCACCTGTGGTGCGCGAGAGCGCGAGTGCTGCTCCTGTGGCGGCGGCGATGCTGCCGCCGACGATCCCGAACGAGCCGATCAGGCGGTCGGCCGGCGACGTCACGTTCATCGAGCCGGCCCGGCCGCCGTTCACTCCCGTCGCGCGCCCGAGCATCTCGTCGAGCAAGCGCCTGCGGGTCGACGCCGAGCGCGAGGGCGTGACCGTGCCCGCGATACGTGGCCGCCACGCGGTCCCGCTCCTCGAGCAGGCTCGCAACGCCGGTCGCCACCGCCTCCTGACCCGAGTACAGATGCGTCGTGCCGTACACCTCGCCCTTCAGGAACAGCGACTGCACGAGCTCCTCGAAGCCGCGAATGAGGAGCATCTGCCGATAGATCCGCGTGTACAGATCGAGGTCGTCGAGCACGCCCGTCGTCTTGGTGCTCATGCGGCACCAGCCCTCGTTGCGAGCTGCTCGGAGAGGTAGTCCCAGTCGCGCTCGAACCGGTACGAGTGGCGCGACGGGGGCCCCGGTGCCGACGTCTCGAGCCAGCGGACCCGACCGCCCTGCACCTCGTAGAACGCGTGCACGCAGCCGACCGCGGTCCAGAAGACATCGCCCGGACGGAGCGTGTAACGGTCACCGTTCGCGACGACGTCGACCTCGCCCTCGAGCATGTAGTACGACTCTTCGAAGGGATGATCGTGTGGGTGGGCGACGGCGCCGGGCTGATAGTCGACCATGAACATCGTGTGCAGCTGCGCGTCCAGGCGCTGATCGACGAGCATCTTCACCGCAATGCCGCTGTAGGCGAGCACAGCCGTCGCCATGCTCGATGAGACCGTGGGTGCGCCGACGGTGGCGCCGCGCTTGAGGACGTCGAGGTCCATCTGCCCTTCGCCGAGGAGGAACAGGTTGCGGTTGCGCGGGTCGCGGATGTCGAGGCGCTCGGGCGAGGCGTCGGGCGCCGGCCCGAGGAAGAACGTGTCGCTCCCGTCCAGGCGCGGACGCGGCGCCGCCATCTCGATCCACGACGCTGCGGCCTCGGATCGGAACGCGTGTGGGACGCCGACCGGCACGACGCCGCAGGCGCCGGGCTCGAGCTGGACTCCGCGGCCGTCGAGGTAGAGGACGGGCTCGCCCTCGAGCACGTAGAAACCTGTCTCGAAGGAGTGGACGTGCGTGTCAACGTGCCCGCCTTGCAGGGAGACGAGCGTCAGCGCCATGTGCGTCGACCCGAGCGATCCGCCGACGAGCCGGCACGATTCGAGGTTGCTCGAGCGGCCGGGCAGCCCCTCGGCGAGCTGCACGTCCTCTCGCCGGACGAGCCGATACGACGGCATCCCGTCGGCGAGGTACCGCGTGCCGGTGTCGGAGGTCATGTTCCGGAGCCGGCTCCCACCAGTGCCGACGAAGCCACCGCGCCGGCGACTCCGTCGCCACCGGCCGCACCTTCGGGCAGCAGGTCTGCGCCGCGAACGTACGTCTTGCCGGCGACGAGCAGCTCTTCGGCCGGGAAGCGTGTGATCACTTCGCAGCCGGTGGCCGTGACGACGACCTCTTCCTCGATTCTCGCGGCCGAGCGGCCGTCGGTCGCTGCGCAGTACGTCTCGAGCGCGAAGACCATCCCTTCCTCGATCTCGACGGGATGATCGAGCGAGTGAACGCGAGAGATCATCGGCGGCTCGTACAGCCCGACGCCGATGCCGTGCCCGAACTGGAGGCCGAAGCACGTCTCCTCGTCGGCGAAGCCGAGCTCCTTTGCGGTCGGCCACACCTCGGCGATCCGGTCGGTCGTCATCCCCGGCCCGACGAGGGCGATCGCGGCATCCAGCCACTCGCGGCAGCGCTTGTAGGCGTCGAGCTGCGCCGAGTTGACGCCGCCCACGTTGAACGTGCGGTAGTAGCACGTCCGATAGCCCATGAACGAGTGGATGATGTCGAAGAAGGCCTGATCCCCGGGGCGGAGGAGCCGGTCGGAAAAGACGTGCGGGTGTGGGTTGCAGCGGTCGCCCGAGACGGCGTTGATCGCCTCGACGTGCTCGGAGCCCATCTCGAAGAGCAGCTGGTGTGCCCGCCCGACGATCTCGTGCTCGTAGACCCCCGGCCGCAGCATCCGGTAGATCTCTTCGTAGACCGCGTCGACCAGACCGGCCGACTGGTCGAGCAGCGCGATCTCCTCCGCGGTCTTGATCTTGCGCGCCTCGAGCATGACCCGTGAGCCGTCGGTGACGTGCACGCCGGCGCGCTGCAGCGCTTCGATCGTGACGAGGTCGGCCATGTCGACACCGAGTGGCTCGCCTGCGAGCCCGCGCTCGCGAAGCTCGAGCGCGATTCGCTCACCGAGCCGGTCGGGGATGCCCGTCTCGACCGGCATCGCGCCGCGCATCGGCGCGACGCCCGCGCGGAAGTTCTCGGGCGGGAGCCAGGGAGCGAAGAGCTGGTGATGGCGGGCCGCGGAGCCGAAGTCCCAGAGGATCGGGTCGTCGCCTCGCGGGAGGAGCGTGTAGCGCGCGTTCTTGTCGCGCGCCCATTCGCCGATATGCGTGCTCGTGACATAGCGGATGTTGTTCGGGTCGAAGAGGAGAAGCCCGCCGAGGTCTGATGCGTCGAGCGCAGCCTTCGCCCGTGCCAACCGGTCGCTGCGGAGCTTCGGGAAGTCGATCCGCTGCTCCCAGTCCACCGCCCGCGTAGCGTCGGGCGAGCCGCTCGACCTGCTTCGCATCGTCATCGCAATACCTCCTGTTCGGCCTCGTTCCGCAGGTTCAGGAAGAGCGCCATGAAGTCGTCGTCCCC
Source organism: uncultured Thermoleophilia bacterium (assembly GCA_963703445.1). GTDB lineage: Bacteria > Actinomycetota > Thermoleophilia > Gaiellales > Gaiellaceae > PALSA-600. The sequence goes on from CAVPEK010000008.1 coordinate 497,276, forward strand.
GTAGCCTGCCTCGACCGCGGAGCGCACGAGCGACTTGATCTCTCCTGCGAGCGGCAGCCGGACGCGGGCGGCCTCGGCCGCCTCGAGCACCAGGTCGATGTCCTTCTCCAGGAGGTTGGTGGTGAAGGTGGCCGAGTAGTCGTCGCGCAGCAGCGGCTCGGTCTTGTACTTGACGAACGGCGCGCCGGCGGCCGAGTTGCCCATCGTCTCGAGCAGCGCAGCTCGGGAGACTCCCGAAGCCTCCCCGAGAACGAGCGCCTCGGACATGAGCTGCGCGAGGCCCGCGATGACGAGGTTGATCGCAAGCTTCACGATTCGCGCCTGCTCCGCGTCGCCGACGAGCTGGATGTTCGGCCCGATCGCGAGCAGGACAGGCTCGGCGCGCTCGACGGCGTTGCTCGGGCCCGAGACGATGAAGGTGAGGTTTCCGGCCCGCACGACGCTGGGGTTGCCGCTCACGGGAGCGCGTACATAGAGGACGGACGCCTGCTCGGCGAGAGCCGCGACCCGCGCCGAGGCTCCCGGCGAGACCGTGCTCGTGTCGACGAGGATCGTGCCCGGCCGTGCGGCCGCGAGGACGGACGCCGAGATCGACTCGAATGCCTCGTCGTCCGCGAGCGAGGTGAGCACGATGTCGACGGTCGCGGCAAGCTCGGCCGCGGTCTCCGCTACGGCGGCGCCGCGGGCAGCCAGGGATTCGGTCTTCTGGCTGTTCCGATTGTGGACGACGAGCTGATAGCCGGCGTCGAGGAGGCGCTCTGCGAACGCGCTGCCCATGTTGCCGAGTCCAATCAACCCCACGGCCGAACGCGGGTCCTGACTTGCGCTCACTGTTCAGTATAAATAAACGACAGGACGGGGCAGAGTCAAGCGCTGGGGCGGAATGTACAGCCGGACGGCACGCCCATTCGCGCCAGTCATTCCCCGGCCGCGGCGGGCCGGTATTCCTCGTTCATCAGCGGGCTCGAGAGAAGAAAGTCGGCGGTGGAGCGGTTGCAGGCGATCGGGATGTTGCAGACGACGGTGAGTCGAAGGAGCGCTTTCACGTCGACGTCGTGTGGCTGGGGCTCGAGTGGGTCCCAGAAGAACACGACGAAGTCGATGCGGCCCTCGGCGATCGCGGCGCCGACCTGCTGGTCGCCGCCGAGGGGGCCGCTGAGGAAGAGATGGACGGGCAGGCCGAGTTCGGCGGCGACGAGCGCCCCGGTTGTGCCGGTCCCGTAGAGCTCGTGTCGGGCGAGCGTGTTCCGGTTGTAGAGCGCCCATTCGACCAGGTCGGGTTTTCGGTTGTCGTGGGCGATCAACGCGATGCGTTTGTGGCGCGGCATCGCCGGTGCAGGGATCACGGTCACACGCTAGCGGGGAGCTGGAACAGCGCAAACAGTTCTGGATCCTGGAGACCGCGGTCCGGCTGATTCCGGCGAACTGATCGGGCTGCAGCGGCCCCTATTCGGGGAGGGCGGGGTCGACCCCGACGAGATCTGCCTGTTCCGGATGGCGGTCCAGCCACTCGCGGATGTACGGGCAGACGGGAACGACGCGCAGATCGCGCTCGCGCAGGTCGCGGAATGCGCCCTCGACGAGTTCGCCCGCGAGGCCGTGGCCCTCGTACGCCGGGTCCACCTCCGTGTGAACGAGCACGACCGCGCCCTCCTCACGGCGGTAGCGAATGATCCCGATCACCTGATCGCCGTCCACGAGCTCGTACCGCAGCTCCGTCGGATTGTCGCGAACCGTCATCTTCACGGTGTCTCAACGCGGTTGCCGGGCGTCTATTCCTCACGATCGGCCGGTGCCGCCGAAGCGGCGGTCGACTTCCGTCCGCTCTCGTCAGGCTCCGAATGTGCAAGGGTTTGCGGCTTTTGCCGTAAAGTTGCAAGGTGGCCGGCAAACTTGCAGACATCGCGAAACAGGCAGGCGTCAGCGAGGCGACGGTCAGCCGTGTGCTGAACGGCCGGCCCGGCATCTCCGAGGCGACGCGGGCAGCCGTGCTCACGGCGCTCGACGTGATCGGCTATGAGCGGCCGACGCATCTACGCGGGCGGCGGGCTCGCATGGTCGGTCTTGTCGTCCCGGAGCTCCAGAATCCGATCTTCCCGGCGCTCGCGGAGGTCGTCGCGGGTGCGCTCGCTCAACGCGGGTTCAATGCGGTGCTGTGCACTCGCACCGGCAGCATGTCCGAGGCGGAGTACGTGGAGATGCTGCTCGAGCGCCAGGTCTCCGGGATGATCTTTGCGGGTGGCCAATACGCGGAGGCGGACGCGCCGCACGAGCACTACAACCGTCTCCTCCAGTTGCGCCTCCCGGTCGTGCTCGTGAACGCGGCGGCAGACCATCTCGACTTCCCGCGGGTCTCGACCGACGACGCTGTGGCGATGGAGCAGGCCTACGCGCATCTGGCTTCGTTGGGCCACGAGCGGATCGGCCTGATCCTCGGGCCGCCCGACCATGTCCCGTCGAGACGAAAGCTCGCTGCGTTCGGGAGCGTCGTTTTGCGCGTCGCCGGAGCGCCGCTGCCCGACGAGTTCGTCGAGCGGACGCGCTTCTCGCTCGAGGGCGGACATGCGGCCGCCTCGAAGCTGATCGGCCGGGGTGTCACGGGTGTCGTCTGCGCATCGGATCCGCTGGCACTCGGGGCCGTACGTGCCGCGCGCCGCGCGGGGCTCTCGGTGCCAGCAGACCTGTCGGTGGTCGGGTACGACGACTCGATCTTCATGAGCTGCACCGACCCGCCGCTGACGACGGTGCGGCAGCCGATCGAGGCGATCGGGAGAGCTGCGGTGGAAATGCTCGCCGGCCAGATCGAAGGCTCGTCCGTCACGGCGGAGGAGCTCTTCTTCGAGCCGGAGATCGTGGCTCGCGGGTCGACGGCGAACGTCCCGATTGCCCTCGCTCGCGGCTGAACTTGCGCAAATATGTCGCAAATAATCCGAAATTTGCGACTTTAAGTCATCCTCTTGCAATCATTTGTCGGCTGTGCCATTGTCGCCGGCGTGACGCAAGTCGATACGGTCTCCTCGTCCGGCGCGGTCGCAGAGCCTGCGCCCACTGGCGTTCCCAGCCCCGACCGCCCGGAACGGCCCTGGTGGCGCGACGCCGTCGTCTACCAGGTCTACGTCCGGAGCTTCGCCGACCGGAACGGGGACGGGATCGGCGATCTCGCCGGTGTGCGTTCCCAGCTTCCGTATCTGCGCGACCTCGGCGTCGACGCGCTCTGGTTCAGCCCCTGGTACCCCTCACCGCTCGCCGACAACGGGTACGACGTTGTCGACTACCGCGCGATCGACCCGGCGTTCGGGACGCTCGACGAAGCCGAGCAACTGATCGCCGAAGCCCGCGAGTTCGGGATTCGCACCATCGTCGACGTCGTCCCCAACCACGTCTCGAGCGAGCACCGTTGGTTCCAAGCGGCGCTCGCATCGCCGCCCGGCTCGCCCGAGCGCGAGCGGTTCTGGTTTCGACCGGGGCAGGGCGAGGAGGGGGCCGACCCTCCCAACGGCTGGCAGTCGATCTTCGGAGGGTCTGCGTGGACGCGCGTCGGCGACGGCGAGTGGTACCTGCATCTCTTCACCCCCGAGCAGCCCGATCTCAACTGGACGCACCTCGATGTCTGGATCGAGCACGAGGACGTGTTGCGTTTCTGGTTCGATCGTGGAGTCGCCGGCGTGCGCATCGACTCAGCGGCGCTGCTCGTCAAGGATCCTGCGCTCGGCGAGGAGACGTCCGATCCTGCGCCGGGTGAGCACCCGTTCATGGATCGCGACCAGCTGCACGAGATCTATCGCGCCTGGCGCGCCGTCGCCGACGGCTACGACGAGCAGCGCGTGCTCGTCGGAGAGATCTGGCTGCCCGATGCGGAGCGGCTCGCGCGCTACCTGCGCCCGGACGAATTGCACACGGCCTTCAACTTCGACTTCCTGGCCTGTCCCTGGGAGGCCGGGCCGATGCGCACCTCGATCGAGGCGGCCCTCGCCTCGCACGCTCCCGTCGACGCACCGCCGACCTGGGTGCTCTCCAACCACGACGTCACGCGGCCGGTGACCCGCTACGGGCGGGCCGACACATCGTTCTCGTTCGAGAACAGGCGCGAGGGAACCCCAACCGATCTCGCGCGCGGCACACGCCGCGCTCGTGCGGCGGCGCTTCTCTCGATGGCGTTGCCGGGCTCGATGTACGTCTACCAGGGCGAGGAGCTCGGGCTGCCCGAGGTCGAGGACATCCCCGCCGAACGCCGGCATGACCCGATGTGGTTTCGCTCGGGCGGAGTCGACCCGGGCCGCGACGGCTGCCGGGTCCCGCTGCCGTGGGCCGGCGACCAGCCGACCTACGGGTTCAGCGGCGACGGCGCGACCCCCTGGCTCGAGCAGCCGGTCGACTGGGCGCCGCTGACGGTCGAGGCGCAGAGCGGCGCGCCGGATTCGATGCTCGAGCTCTACCGCACCGGGCTCGGCAAACGGCGGCTCGCACCGTGGGGCGAGGCCGACACGATCCAGTGGTTGCCCGCCTCCGACGGTGTCCTCGCGTTCCAGCGCGGCGATCGATTCACCTGTCTCGTCAACTTCGGGCCCGACCCGGTGGAGCTCCCGGCGGGCGCCGACGTCCTCATCTCGAGCAACAAGATCCAAGGAGGTGTCGTCCCAGCAAGACACGACGGTCTGGCTCCGCCGGTCCGAGCACGAGCCCCCCAAGTCCCCTCCGAACAAACCCCAGAACCCGATAGGTCAAGGAAAGGAAGGACGATGAAGTCCATTCGTATGACCACGGCCGTCGCGGTCGTGGCGCTGCTGGCCGTGTGCGCCACCGCGGCCGCCGTCGGGTCGACGACGAAGTCGGTCACGATCAGTGTCGCATCGCTCATCCCGGGGAGCACTCCCCTGGCGATCCAGCAGTTCAACGCGCAGGTCGCGGAGTTCGAGAAGGCCAACCCGTCGATCAAGGTCAAGCCGGTCGAGTACCAGTGGACCGGCCCGACGTTCGCGGCGAAGCTCGCCGCGGGCACCCTGCCGACCGTGTTCGAGGTGCCGTTCACCGACGCCCGCACGCTCGGCGACAACGGTCAGCTCGCAGACCTCACCTCCTACGTGAAGGCGCTGCCCTATTACTCGAAGTACAACAAGGCAGTCCTCGCGGAGGGCACCGACTCGAAGGGCCAGATCGTGGCCCTGCCGAAGGGCGCCTACGCGCAGGCGCTGCACTACAACCGCAAGCTGTTCTCCCAGGCGGGCCTGAACCCCAACAAGCCTCCGACGACGTGGGCCCAGGTCGAGAAGGACGCGCTTGCGATCTCCCAGAAGACCGGCAAGGCCGGTTATGTCGAGATGGCGAAGGACGACAACACCGCGGGGTGGATCCTGACCACGCTCGTCTACGCGCTCGGTGGGCGCATGGAGCAGGGCATCGGGACGAAGGCGAAGGCGACGCTCGACAATCCGCAGACCGTTGCAGCGCTCAATCTGCTGCATCACATGCGGTGGACGGACAACTCGATGGGCTCGAACTTCGACTACGGCTGGAGTGACATCAACCAGGCGTTCGCCGCGGGCAACGTCGGGATGTACATCAGCGGGTCGGACGTCTACACGAACCTCGTGCAGGCCTCGAACATCGATCCGTCGATCTACGGCCTGGCCGCTCTGCCGCTCGCCAAGAACAAGAAGGCGGGCGTCCTCGGTGGCGGCACGCTGGCCGGTGTGAAGCCGAACGCGAACTCGGCCGAGAAGGCCGCGGCGGTGAAATGGATCGACTTCTTCTACGAGGAGCCGCTGATCTCGAAGAAGCAGGCGATCCGCAACGCGGAGACGCTCGTTGCGAACAAGCAGCCGGTCGGCGTGCCGGCCCTGCCGCTCTTCAACAAGGCGCAGTACGCGCTGTCCCAGACGTGGATCAAGCCGTACATCAACGTGCCGATCGCGCAGATGAAGCCGTTCACGACCGGCATCTACAACCAGACGCTCGTTCCGGAGCCGGAGGCCGCGACGCAGAGCGTGTACCACTCGCTCGACGCTGTGGTCGAAGCGGTGCTGACGGACAGGAACGCCAACATCCAGTCGATGCTGCAGCAGGCCAACAGCACGGCCCAGGCTGCGATCTCCAGCGGAGGTTAACTTGCGGGCAGTACGGCCGGCGGCGGGTCTCGGACTCGCCGCCGGCCGCCACCAACGGCCCCGGAAGGAGTAGATGGCCGTCAGCCTCAGGCCGAGTGAGATCGAGACGGAAGGCTCTGTCGTCGCCGACGACGGCCGCCGGCCCCGCCGGCGCGTCCGGCACACGCCCGCGACCTGGGTGCGCGGAGGCGGTCTCACGACGTTCCTGTTCCTGCTTCCGATGCTGCTCGTCTTCGGTGCCTTCTCGTGGTACCCGATCGTCCGCACGGTGATCATGTCGCTGCAGCACACGAACCTGGTGCAGGCGCCGACCTGGGTGGGGCTCGACAACTTCCGCAAGGTCCTACACGACCCGTTGTTGCCGGTTGCGGTCAAGAACACGGCGTACTTCGCGTTGCTCGCACTCGTGTTCGGCTACCCCATCCCGCTGATCGCGGCGGTGCTGATGAGCGAGGTTCGGCGTGCGCGCGGCTGGTACAGCGCGCTCGCGTACCTGCCGGTCGTCATCCCGCCGGTCGTCGCAGTGCTCCTCTGGAAGACCTTCTACGACGGCGGCTCCGTCGGCGTCTTCAACACGATTTTCGGCTGGGTGCACCTCGGCCCGTACCCCTGGCTCCAATCACCGAGAACCGCGATGCCGTCACTCGTGCTCGAGTCGACCTGGGCGAACGCAGGAGCCACGGTGATCATCTATCTCGCAGCATTGACGACCGTGAACTCCGAGCTCTACGAGGCGGCCGCGGTCGACGGCGCCGGCGTCCTGCGCAAGGTCTGGCACATCACGCTGCCGCAGCTCCGCGGGGTTCTGCTCGTGACGATGATCCTGCAGATCATCGGGACCGCGCAGGTGTTCCTCGAGCCGTATCTGTTCACCTCGGGCGGGCCGGCGAACGCGACGCTGACCGTGTTGCTGCTGATCTACGACTACGCGTTCGGCAACTCGCTCGGTGGGGATTACGGCAGCGCGACGGCGCTCAGCCTGATGCTTGCGGGCTTCCTGGCGCTGTTCTCGCTCGTGTACCTGCGCGCCACGCGGTCCTGGAGCACAAGTTGATCGCGCTGCGACGCCGGAGACGTTCGCACTCGTCCGAGGTCCGGGCGGGTCTGATCTCGCCCGCCGAGTGGCGCCGCGCCAGCATTCGCCTCGGGGTCGGCAGCGCACAGGGTCTGCTGCTCGTCGGTCTCATCGTGATCGGGCTCGGCCCGATTCTGTGGCTCGCCAAGTCGGCGATCACGCCGACCAACGACACGATCTCCCATCCGATGTCGCTGTTCCCGCACGGCGCGGCGTGGAGCAACCTGCGGGAGGCGTGGTCGAACGTCGACGTCGGTCGCTACTTCTGGAACACGGTCGTGATCGCGTTCGGATCCTGGCTCGTCCAGATCATCGTCGCGACGACCGGCGGGTTCGCTCTCTCGGTGCTGAGGCCGAAGTACGCGAAGGTGCTGACCGGGCTCTTGCTGATGACGCTCTTCGTGCCCGCTGTGGTGCTGCTCGTGCCGTTGTACCTCGAGGTGGTGCGTCCGCCGCTCATCCATCACTCGTTCATCGACAGCTACTGGGCGGTCTGGTTGCCGGCGGGCGCGAGCGCATTCAACGTCATCCTCGTGAAGCGGTTCTTCGACAACCTGCCGCGCGAGATCTTCGAGGCCGCACGGATCGACGGCGCGGGGCCGTTCCGCCTCTTCACGAAGATTGTGCTGCCGATGTCCAAACCGATTCTCGGTGTGGTCTCGGTCTTCGCAGTGCTCGCGTCCTGGAAGGACTTCCTGTGGCCGCTGCTCGTCCTCCCGGACCCGAACAAGCAGCCTCTGTCGGTGCGCCTGCCGACGATCCAGTCACAGACGGAGCTCGGGGTGTTCCTCGCCGCGATGTTCATCGCCTGCCTCGTCCCGATTGCCGGTTTCCTCATCTTCCAGCGGTCGTTCCTGCGCGGACCGGGCCTCGGCGGCGCGATCAAGGGATAGGAGCAAACCGGTGGCAGAGATCCAGTTCCACGACGTGTCGAAGCGCTACGGCGACGGTCCGCGCGCTGTCGCCAACCTCGAGCTCGAGATTCGCGACGGCGAGTTCATGGTGTTCGTCGGCCCATCCGGCTGTGGGAAGACGACCGCGCTCCGAATGGTCGCCGGCCTGGAGGAGATCACCGAGGGCGAGGTGAGTATCGGTGGCCGCGTCGTGAACGACCTGCCGCCGAAGGACCGCGACGTCGCGATGGTCTTCCAGAACTACGCGCTGTATCCCCACATGACCGTCGCCCAGAACCTCGCTTTCGGCCTCAAGTTGCGCAAGGTCGCGAGGGGCGAGGTGGCGCGGCGCGTCCAGCACGCGGCCGAGACCCTGGGCCTCGAGGAGTACCTCGACCGCAAGCCGCAGGCGTTGTCCGGTGGGCAACGGCAGCGCGTCGCGATGGGACGCGCGATCGTCCGCGAGCCACAAGCGTTCCTGATGGACGAACCGCTCTCGAACCTCGACGCCAAGCTACGCGTGCAGATGCGTGCAGAGATTCAGAAGCTCCAGCGCTCACTCGACGTGACGACGATCTACGTGACGCACGACCAAACGGAGGCGATGACGATGGGCGACCGGATCGCCGTCATGCGCGACGGCGCCCTACAGCAGGTCGATACCCCGGAGCGCGTCTATCAGCGGCCGGTGAATCAGTTCGTCGCGGAGTTCATCGGCTCGCCGGCGATGAACATCGTCGATGCCGTTGTACAACGAGCGGGCAGTGGACGAGCGGTCGTCTTCGGCGGCCACGAGTTGACTGTCGATGAACGAGTTGCCCAGGCGGTGGAGGACGGCGCGCCGGTCGTCCTCGGCATCCGGCCGGAGGACTTCGACGATCCGGCCGTCCTGATCGGTTGTCCGCAGATCGTCACCGTCTGCGTCTTGCGCGAGACGCTCGGTTCGGAGGTGCTCGTGCACTTCCAGGTGTCCCCGTCCGGGCCGACGTGGGTGGCGCGGGTGCATGCACAGACCGCGGCGAAGGAGGGCGAACGAATTGTTCTCGCGGTCGACCCGAGAAACCTGCACTTCTTCGATCCCGCGACCGGCAAGGCTCTTTGAGCAGCCGAGGCGGCTCCCACACCGACGGCTAGACCGGCAGCTGGAGCGCGCGCGTTGCCGCGCGGGCCTCGCGCCACCAGATGATCTCGTACGCGTGGAGTCCGAGCCAGACGATGGTGACCATGACGAGCGAGACGAGCCCCGGGACCACGACGGCCACCGGCCACAAGAGGGCGCAAGCAGCAGCGGCGACGAGCCGTCCACCCCGGACCGTGCCTGACACGCGTAGTCGGAGCACTGCGAAGGCGAACAGGTAGAGGGCGGGGCCGCAGCAGAGGCCGAATGCCGGCACGACGGACAGGTCGGCGCCGACATCCGCGAGCGTCGTCTTCATCGCAAATGCAAAGAGGACGATTCCCGCCACCATCGGATAGTGCAAGTAGGTATAGACATCGCGACCCAGCGCCGCGCGTTCATCGCCGCTTCGGTCGGACAGCAATTGGCGCGCGCGGATCGTGAAGAAATCGAAGTACGCCAGCCAAAACGAGGTCGTCACCGCAAACCCCAGCACAGCGGCGACGATCACCTCCCCTTTCAGGCCGCTGACCTTCTCACCTGCGCCGATGGCGATCAAGGACTCGCCGATTGCGATGATCACGATCAGCCCGTGCCGCTCGGCGAAATGATCCGGCTGAACGCGCCAGCCGTGCGTCCCGATGACGAATGGCGCGCCGTATGCGATCGCCAGCGCTGCCAGCCACAGAATCGGCTTGAGATCGCCGTGGACAAAGCCGGCGACGATGATCAGGAAGGCGCCCATGAGCTCGGAGGGAGCGACGCGCAGAATCGCCGCGAGCAGGTCCGGGTCGCGGCGTGCTGAGAGCGCGTAGAGCGTCAGATGCATGACGGCGACGATCAAGAAGGCGACCCCGAATAGGACGCCGTGGCTTCCGAACGCATCCGGGACGGCGATGGCGGCGATGAACATCGCCGCCATCGCGACCAGCATGGCCGCCGACACTGGTCCCAGGCCTGGATCGACAGTGTTTGTCAGCCAGGCATAGGACGCCCATGCCCACCAGAGAACGCCGAGCATCAGGAAGGCATGACCGAGGCCGCTCCACGTCGGGTTGTTCGACAGCGCGAGTGTGACCTGGGTGAACGCGAAGACGAACACGAGATCGAAGAACAGCTCGAGCGGTGTAACCCGCTGCTCACGCTCGGCAAGCACTTCAGTCACAGGCCGAACGCTAACCGACTCTCGTCGAGGAGTGGCGAGCGGACGTCGACTTCAGCCCGTTGGCGGGGCGGGCTCACCCTCGCTCGAAACGCGTTCGACGATCAGCGTCAGCTTGCGACGTTCGACGACCGTGACCTGGTCGCCGCGATCGGCGCCGAGCTCACATTGCGCTGCCCAGATCTCGCCCGACACGCGCACCTGGCCGCTGGGCCGGCATGGCGACACAACGGTGCCTACCTCTCCGATCAAGGTGTGCGCGCCCACGACAGCGCGCCGTCCTCGGACCCTGCGCTGCCAGTAGTAGACCTCGCCGGCGAAACACACGAGACCAAGGCCGAAGCCGACGAAGCCCCACGGCGACGGCAGTACCAGCAGGAGGACGAGAGCGACGAGGAGGAACATCCAGCGATCGTAGTCCGAACGGTTGCGATCTCAGCAAGAATCGAGCTTCCGGACGTCCTAGAAGGAGAGACCTGATGGAGCAGCACGATTTCGAGCAGCGTCTGATCGAAGAAGTCGGGGATCGCGTCGCCGAGATCGCGACCGGCCACTTCAAGGAAATGCTCGCTCGTGAGGACGGTGTCGTGTTCCAGATCGAGGGCGAGGGCGACGTAAAGCTCGTCGCCGTGGATCACTTCGACGAGGGCGGGCTGCTTCTCACGACCGAGGCACAGAACGGCGAGCGGTTCCTGGTCCGGTTCGAGATCGGGCGCGGGCATATCGCCATCGAGGCCGTGCCCCTCGACGCCTAGCCCTCTCGAACGCTGCGAGCTTGACGCAGCCCTACTGCAGCAGCGGCGAAGGCGGAATGCGAGTCTTGCCGTGGATCCCGTCGACGAGAAACGCGATCTCGTCGACGTAGCACCAGTTCCAGTCTTCGCCGGGCTCGAGCGAGCGGATGATCGGGTGCGACGTGGCGTGTGCGTGTGCGCTGGCGTGGCGGTTGGGTGAGTCGTCGCAGCAGCCGACGTGACCGCAGACGAGACAGATCCGGAGGTGCAGCCACTTGCCTCCCATCCTCAGACAGTCCTCGCAGCCCTCCACGGACGGCGGCAACTCGTGAACGGCGATCTGATCGAGGTGGGTGCAGGCAGGGTTGGTCATTTCGCTCCTTCGGCAGTAGGAGTTCGGGAGAGATGAGCGTGGACGAACTGCACAGCCATCGCACCTTCGCCGACTGCAGTGGCGCAGCGTTTGGTCGAGCCGGAGCGGACGTCGCCTGAGGCGAACACACCGGGGAGATCGGTCTCGAGCAGGTTGTCCATGTTCGCCGCGGCGCCCGTGAGGATGAAGCCGTCAGCGTCGCGGGCGACGGTGTCATCGAGCCACTCCGTGCACGGCAGCGCGCCCAGGAAGAGGAACATGAACGAGAAGGGCAGTCGCTCGCCGCTCTTCAGCGTGACGGCCGCGAGGTGCCCGTTCTCGCCGTGGAGCGCCGCGATCTCGCTGCGGTCGCGGACGGCGACCCCGTATCGCTCGAGCTCGCGGACCAGGTAGTCGGACATTGTCTCGCGGAGGTCGGAGCGGCGGTGGAGGAGGGTGACGAGCGCCCCGCCACGGGCGAGCCAGACGGCGGCCTGGCCGGCGGAGTTGCCACCACCGACGACCGCGACGCGCGAGGCGGCGCAGAGCTGGGCCTCGGGAGCCCCGGCGGCGTAGAAGATCGTCAGTCCCTCGAACTCGGCGAGGCTGTCGACCGGTAGCCGCCGGTACTGAGCGCCCGTTGCGAGCAGAACGGCGCGCGCGTCGATTTCCTTGTCGTCTTCGAGGCGGACGAGGTGGCGGCCGTTCCCCGGTTCCAGGGAGAGCGCGCGGTACGGCGTCGCAGTGCGAGCGTTGAACTTGCGCGCCTGGGTGACTGCGCGGCTCGTGAGCTCGGTGCCGCTGATGCCCGCGGGGAAGCCGAGGTAGTTCTCGATCCGTCGGGACGAGCCGGCCTGGCCGCCGAGCGCGGTGCTCTCGACGACGAGTGTGTCCAGGCCTTCGGAGGCGCCGTAGACCGCGGCGGCGAGGCCTGCCGGGCCGGCGCCGACGACCAGGAGGTCGACCTCCTCGCGCGGTGCGAGCTCGAGCCCGATCCCGAGCGCGCGCAGCACCTGGCCGGTGGTTGGGCCGTGCAGCTCTCCTCCGCCCGGCAACCGCACGAGCGGCAACGCGCCGGCGCCGGGCGGGGCCGTCTCCTGCCAGGTGTACGGGAGCCGGTTCGCGCGCGCGAAATCGATCATTCGCATCGTCGGCTCGGAGCCATGTGGGCCGACGATCTCGAGGCCGATTCCCTGCACGCTCTGCAACGCCTCGCGACGGGAGATGAACGTGGAGAGGAGCAGGTCGCTGAGCGGGCCGTCCTCGTTCAAGAGCAAGCGCAGCGCGCCGCGCTCGACGGCGATGTACCGCAGCGGCTCGGTCACGAGCGCGTTGACGAAGACGGTCTGCCCCGACAGGAGGTTCAGCTCGCCCAGGAAGCCCGAGGCGCCGTGCCTGACGAGCTCGTTCCCAGCGGCGTCGATGATCGCGACCTCTCCTTCGAGGATCGCCATGAACGGGTACGCCCGATCGCCGACCCGGTACAGCAGCTCGCCGACAGGGGCCGAGCGCTCCGTGCCGATCTCGGCGAACGCAGCCAGTTGCGACGGGGAGAGCAGGGGGCTCGCTGGTGTCGACACGTTCTTCCTTGGCGATGGGCGCGCCGCACGGGCAAGGATCATGACCGGCAGCGTCTGAAAGATACCGCCGAGGATGGTGCCTGGGCCGGTGATTGCTCCGCGGCGTCTCTAGTGGACGACAAGCACCTTGAGGCCGATGAGCACGACACCGAGGGCCAGGTTTGCGAGCACCGCAAGGATCCCCCGGAAGGGCCCGAGACGCTCGACGCGCGCAAAGACGACGCCCGTCACGCCGAGCACCGCGAGTCCGAGCCCGAAGGAGAGCCAGATCGCGAAGTGCTCGCCGAAGAGACCAATGGCACCGAGGACGAGAGCAACTTCAGGCGGAACACCAGCCGCAAGAATCGATGCTTCACGACGGGCGATCTGGCCGAATTCGTCCAGCGAGAGATGTGTCTCCTCCCGGACGCTGAACGCCATGACATGTGCGTAGACGTGGGCCAGCCAGAACACGACCGTCGTCACAGCGACAAGCAGCGCGATATGCCCCAGCCCATGCGGAAACGCCTTTGCGCCGGTGACGATCACCGAAAGAACGACGACCGTTCCGTAGACGAAGCCGGCGAGCTGTTCGCCGACTTTCTTGCGGTCGGTGAGCTTCACAGGTTGCTCAAGTAGCCGGTTGTCCCTCGCGTTGCACCGCTCGACAGGATCGACCGACGACTAGGCGATTTCGGTCAGGTGGTGCCGTTCGATCTTCGTGCCGGCGGCGTCGATGTCCCGGCGCGTATCACGCTCGTAGTGCCGGCGTTGCACACGCAGGCGGCGAGAGGTCGCAGCTTTGTGTGCCTCGAGAAGGCGTTGCTCTGCGCGAGTACTCGCCACCCGCCCGATTCTATCCTTCGAGCTTGTTCGATCGACGCAAGCGGGCGGTCTTTCTGGCCCGAGATCCGACTTGAGGTGTGGCGCAGTGCCTACACTTCTAGTCATGGACCAAGGACTTGAAAAAGCGGTTCTCGCCGGCGGGTGCTTCTGGGGGATGCAGGACCTCATTCGGCGGCGTCCCGGCGTAGTCTCGACGCGGGTCGGATACACGGGCGGCGACGTCCCGAACGCGACCTACCGGAATCACGGCACGCATGCCGAGGCGATCGAGATCGTCTTCGATCCGACGAAGACGTCGTATCGCGACATCCTGGAGTTCTTCTTCCAGATCCACGATCCGACGACCGTGAACCGCCAGGGAAACGATTACGGCACGAGCTACCGCTCAGCGATCTTCTATCTCGACGACGAGCAGCGCCGGGTCGCCGAGGACACGATCGCGGACGTCGAGGCCTCGGGCCTGTGGCCGGGACGCGTAGTGACCGAGGTGTCGCCGGCCGGGCCGTTCTGGGAGGCGGAGCCCGAGCACCAGGACTACCTCCAGCATTACCCGAACGGGTACACCTGCCACTTCCCCCGGCCCGGCTGGGTCCTGCCGCGCCGCGCCGAATCCGTCAGCGCGGGCTAACGACCGTCCGGGCGGCCGCTACCGCCACCACTTGTCTTCGCGGGCGCTGCCGGTGCCTCCCGTTTGGTCGAGGCCGTCGAGCGCGAGCATGTCGTCGTCACCGAGCGCGAAGTCGAACAGCTTCGAGTTCTCGACGATCCGTGAATGGTGCGTCGATTTTGGGATCTGCGGGATCCCGTGCTGGATGCCCCAGCGAAGGAGCACCTGCGCCGGGGTCCGTTCGTGGCGGGTCGCGATCGCGGCCACGGTCGGGTTGTCCAGGTGGCGTCCCGTTCCGAGCGGGCTATACGCCTCGACTGCCACATCATTCTCCAAGCAGACCTCGAGGAGCCTCTTGCGGAACGAGAACGGGTTGAACAGCACCTGGTTGACGACCGGTGGCTGCTCGGCGCTCTGCAGCAGAGCGTTGATCTCGGCGACGTCGAAGTTCGAGACGCCGATCGACCGTGCGTGGCCGAGCTCGCGGGCCTGCTCCATTCCAGGCCACGCCCAGAGCGGGCCGCCGGCCGGCCAGTGGATGATGTAGAGGTCGACGTAGTCGAGCCCGAGCCGGCGCAGGCTCGCCTCGAGCTCGGCGACCGGGTCGTCCCGGCGCGGGAAGAACTTCGTCGTGACGAAGATCTCCTCGCGCGGCACGCCGCTCTCGCGTAGACCTGCACCGACGCTCTCCTCGTTTCCGTAAGCCTGCGCGGTGTCGATGTGCCGGTACCCCTCCTCGAGCGCCCAACGCACCGCGTCGACACACTCGCGGGCGTTCTCGACCTGCCAGACGCCCAACCCGAGCAGCGGAATCAGCCTGCCGTCGGCGAGTGCACGTTCGCGATCGGTCGCCACTCCCGCACCTTACGGATCCGTCTGCGGGTGGCGGAAGCGACTCAACCCGGACTTCACCCTGATCGAATGATGAACCCGGATCGGGCGACGCCTACCGTGGCGGCGTGAGGTATCTCACAGCCGCGATCGCGGGACTCGCCTTGGCGGTCGCGGTCACGTCCTGCGGCAGCGGCACGCATCGCGACGCCGTTTCGACCGCGATCTCGTCACTCGCGAACCAGACGACCACCAACGCGACCACCTCTGCGGCGGCCACCACGACGGCGCCCATAACCGGTACGACTCCATCCACGACCGCCACCACGTCGCGCGTGCCGACGACGACGGCGGTCACCACGACCACCCCGCCGGTGACCGTGACGACAACGCGAGTCCAGACCTCAACGGTGGTCACGACGACCACAGCAACGACTACGGCCGCAGCGTCCGTTCCGGGGACCACGACCACCACCACGACCGTGCAAACCACGAGCGCCGGGCTCAGCCCGGGTGCGGCTGCAGCCGCCGGAGCTGCGGTGGCGTCCAAGAACGCCGAGACCGAGAGCAGCGAGACGCCCTGGGGCTGGATCGCGTTCGGGATCCTGGCTGTCGCGGTGGTGGCGGTCGGTGCTGTCTGGTGGGCTCGCCGCCGGAAGCCCGCGGCTGGATGATCGACGTGCCGCGTCCCGCAGGAGAAGGCGGCTCACCCGACAAGTAGCGCGTGTGCAGTTTTGTCGCGTCCAGCTTCAAAACGAAACCAACAAAGGAGACGCAGGTGCTCGCTGACAGTTACCCGTTCTGGAGCCTGATGGGGACGATGCTTGTCTTCTTCGTCTGGATCCTGTTCTTCTGGCTGCTCTTTGGTGTCTTCGCGGACATCTTCAGCCGGCATGACCTCTCGGGTTGGGCAAAGACCGGTTGGGTGATCTTCGTGGTCATCCTGCCGTTCCTCGGCATCTTCATCTACTTGATCTCGCAGAGCGACGGCATGAGGGAGCGGAGCCTTGCGCGTCAAGGCCCGCAGCCGGCCTACCAGGGGGGCGGCACGAGTGGAGGCGCCGCGGCGGAGATCGAGTCGGGCAAGAAGCTGTTGGACAGCGGCGCGATCACCCAGGCGGAGTTCGATGCGCTCAAGCAGAAGGCGCTCGCCTAAGGCTTACAGCCAGCGTCTCTCAGCGAAGCTGCGCCCGGGCGAAAGCCGGCTCGGGCGCAGCTCGATGAGTCGTAGCTACGACAGTTGCTCGAGCCGTCTCTGCATGACAGCTCCGATTTCGTCGGCGACGCCGGGGTAGTCGGCGCGGAGGCGATTGAAGTCGTCGCTGGTGAGGACGAGGATGCGTGCTTGCGAGGACGTAGTCACCGTGGCGATGTGCTGGCGGTAGCCGAGCAGCGCGATCTCGCCGAAGAACTCGCCCGGTCCGAGCGAGGCGATCTTGTGTCCGAGCCCCGTGACAGCCACTTCGCCGTCGCTGATGACGAAGAACAGTTCGCCGGTCGCGCCCTCCCCGATCAGGCGTTCGCCGGGGCCGGCATCTCGCACTTCGAACCAGGGAGCGATCGTGGCGAGGTCCGCAGCGGCAAGTGAGCCGAAGAGCGGAACCGGCTCGAGATCCGATGGAGAGGCGCTGGGCACGCTCCCACCTTACAAACCGTTGTGCGCGGCCGCGCGAGAACGGCCACGGAGCGTGAAGCTGTCTTCGCCTCCGTCGTCTCGCAGGCGCCCGCACCGGGGGCTTACCAGGAGGAGGCCGGACGAACGATCCCTGTCATCGAGCTCGAACCGGCCGACCCACACGGTTGCGGTGAAGTCCGATGAGTTTCCGGTCGTCTGTCAGTCTCTACCGTGCGGTGAGCTGAAGCCGGACACGGCCCCGTGGACAAAGGAGGCATGACGTGACGCGGTACCTGATCTCGTTCGATGAGGGGGTCATCGAGGTGCCCTCACGCGAGGCGGCGCTCGAGTGGGCTGCGAAGATCGCCGTCGCCTGCCGCTGTGCCCAAGAGGTCCGCGAGTTCATGCCCGACCCGGCCGTGGGGAACTGAGCATGAAGCTTCTTCTCACCTCGAGTGGCATCACCAACGCGACCATCAACAACGCGTTGGTGGATCTACTGGGCAAGCCGATCGCGGAAGCCAACGCGCTCTGTGTTCCCACAGCGGCGTACGGCACAGGCAGCGGAGGGCCCTCGATGGCCTACCAGTTCATCAGCGGATCAGCCGTCAGCCGAATGTGCGGCCTGGGATGGAAGTCGTTGGGAGTGCTGGAGCTCACCGCGCTGCCCAGCATCAAGGAAGAGCACTGGGTCCCGATCGTCCAGGAGGCCGACGCCCTGCTGGTCTGGGGTGGCGACGTCCTCTATCTGTGCCACTGGATGCGGGCGTCCGGACTGGCTGACCTCCTGCCGTCGCTGCGGAGCGAGCTTGTCTATGTGGGAGTGAGCTCCGGGAGCATGGTGCTGACCCCGAACTTCGGCGAGCCCTACGACGACTGGTTCTGTCGTGAGCCGCCGGCAAGTGACCTTCCTGCCGCCGACGACAGAGCGTTGGGGCTGGTCGAGTTCTCGGTGTTCCCGCATCTGGATCACGAGAGATCGCCGCAGAATTCTCTGGCCAACGCAGAAACATGGGCCGCCGGAAGGCCGGCGCCGACCTACGCGATCGATGATCAGAGCGCCGTGAAAGTGACCGACGGTGTGGTGGAAGTCGTCACCGAAGGGCACTGGAAACTGCTCAGCCCCTAGAGCGGTAGGCCACTCGGTTGAGGGATACCGGATCTGCGTGTCTCAGGAGAGACTGCAGTGCGGTCGAGTGGTTGGGTCTTGGGGGAGATCCTGCTCGGCTGGGGCGATTGATCCGCCACCGCCTTGCTTGTGGGGAGAGGTGCGGATCTCGCCTGCCAAGAGGTGGTGTGGGGTGGTGCTGGCGGGTGGTCGCGACCGGTCGAGTCGCTCGACGCTAATCCCTGAGCGGCTCGAGCACGATCGCCGCAGGTGTCGCGTCGTCGCCGGCCGTCACCTTCGTGACTCGCCATTTCAGCCCATCGCCTTCGACGTGCCAGGCGTCGCCGACGACCCGGATGTTGTGTCCGTCGGAGTCCCAGGTCGAGCGTTCGTCTTCGCGATCGTCGCCGTAGCGGCGGATGATGAGGTAGTCGGGCATCGGGTCCGATTCAGACGGGCCGACCCCGCCCAAAGTTGGTTCACGGGCGGAACTCCCTTCCGGGGCTAGATCGGGCGCGTCGTGGTTGGATCTGGGCGGGCCGATGGTTTTTCGGCGGTCGGCAGGTCTCTACCGGGTACGGATCCATGAGCGCCGAGAACGGTCTCGCCCCACGACTTCGGGAGGCAGCATGAAGTTTCTTCTCACCTCGGCCGGCATCAAGAACGCGAGCATCCACGACGCGCTGGTCGGTCTACTGGACAAGCCGATTGCAGAGTCCAATGCCCTTTGCATTCCGACCGCCATCTATGCCTTCCCCGGCGGTGCAGGCATGGCCTGGCGGCTGATCAATGGGCGAGCCGCCAGCCCTCTGTGTGAATTGGGCTGGAAGAGCCTGGGAGTGCTGGAGCTCACAGCACTGCCCAGCATCGAAAAGACGCACTGGACCACCGCGGTTCAGGAGAGTGACGCTCTGCTGGTGGGGGGTGGCGATCCCCTGTACCTGTGTTACTGGATCGAACGGTCGGGGCTGGCCGAGCTCCTGCCGTCGCTGCGCGAGAAAGTCTGGGTGGGAGTCAGCGCGGGCAGCCTGGTGATGGGCCCGCACGTGGGGGAGGAGTTCGTCTACGGGAGCCCGCTGACCGGCGGCGACAGAGCGCTGGGCTTCGTCGACTTTGCGATGTTCCCCCACCTGGATCACGAGGCGATGCCGGACCATTCGATGGCCAATGCGGAACGATGGGCCGCCGGCCTCCCGGTGCCGGGGTACGCAATTGACGACGAGACCGCAATCAAGGTGGTCGACGACACCGTCGAAGTCGTCTCCGAGGGAGAGTGGAAGCTGTTTACCTCCGACTCGTGAGACCGTGAGGACTCGCCTAGTGGGTCGCGGCGGAAGCGAGCAGGGGCACGAGCACCTTCGCGTTCGGACTGCCCCAGCCCGTGACGGGGTCCCAGCCTGGGCCTGCTCGGTAGCCGGTGATCGTCCCGTGCGGGAACTTCGCTGTGTTGCGGCTGCCACTCGTGATGTCGTGAAAGGCTTCGTGGTACTGAGGACTGCGCGCGATTCGGTAGATCGCCGGGTTGACCAGACCGAGGTGGCGTTTCGCGTACTGGTCGGCGAGCGCGATGATCCCAGCCCAGATCGGTGCGCTCGCACTCGTGCCGCCGTGTTCACTGATCGTGTAGCCCGCGCCGCCGTCGCTTGTGACAACCGGGACTCCGCTGCCGGGGTTCGGGTTGGCGTCGGCGGCTACGTCAGGGACGCCGCGCATCGAGCCGATCCCACGGACCGCGTCCTGATACGAGGGGCGAGGGAAGAGGTGGCTGAAGCCCCCGCCTGACGCCTGGAAGCCCGTGCCGGGGGTGCCGTCGGGGAGGCCCCAGGTTGTCTCCGCGGTCCAGGAGCCGGTCGTGTGGTTCGCGCTGAGGGTCGTGCCGCCGGCGCCGAGTACAAGAGGGTCTGAGGAAACGAGGGTGACTTCTCTTCGAGGGATGAAGCCGCTGCTGATCCCGGCAGAGAGCGCGTCGATGAGTGCGCACGGCTCCCCTGCCGCTCCCGAATCGCCGGTGGCTGCGACGACGGTCACGTGGTCGCGGGCGTCGGTGCGGAGCGCGTTGTTCAGCTCTTCCAGCTGGCCGTGCGTAACGCAGTGCTCTCCACCGATCTGGCCTGCGGGGCTGAGCGAGATGATGCCGCCTTCCGAGGCGCCCATGCGCAGGGCGGCGATCGAGGCCGCAACCGCTTGGTCGGCGCTGTCCAGCGAGTTTCCCTTGACCAGGAGGATGGTGAGCGCGGCGCGGGGAGCGATCGTGTGGACCAACTCCGCGTCCAGAACCTCCTCTCCATATGCGAGCCAGGGCGCCTTTGGCCCTGCGAAGGTACTCGCGAACCGCAGATGCGGCGCCGGCAGGTGGAAGAGATGATCGAAGACGGCGAAGTCCTTGCGGAGGTCCGTGACGTTCGGTGGCGAGAGCTGCGACTCGGCGAGCTCGGGCAGCACCACCGTTTCGCCGCGGCCGTCGATTCCGCGCTGGAGGAGCGGCTGGACGCCGTAGGCGACCTGGAACTGGTGCGGCGTGTAGCAGGTGGCCTCTGAAATGCAGTTGGCCGTTTCACGCGCGAACCGTGCTCGTGCTCCGCCCACGCTGGACGAGGCGGTGACCGCGAGTGTGGCGGCGGTGACCAAGATGAGACCCGTGACAGCGGCGCCGAACGCCCGGCGATGAGGTAGTGAGTCATGTATCTGCACCCCTCGGACGGTAGAGGCCCCTTCGACCTGTCGCGTCGCGCGGAGGAGCTGTCTTTCGGCTGCCACAGAACGGTGAGCCTTGCTCGCACTCTCGCTCTGCAGGGTGAGGAGAAAGATCATCTGTCGGCGCGAGGCGGGCATCCCGAGGAGCGGCGACAATGGGGTGGTGGACTACTCGGCAATGGATCGGCTGCTCGTCGCGACGCGCCGTCAGCTCTCGAGGACGGAAGGCGAGTGGGCCGTGATCGTCGTGCTCACACTGCTCGCTGTCTACGAGGCGAGCCGCTTCGAGTCCTACGACGGGCCGCTCAACAGATCGGGGGTGATCGTGCTGAGCCTGCTCACTCTCGTTCCGATCGTGCTGTGGCGGTCCCGGCCCGCGCTCGCCGCAGCAGGAGCCACGCTGTTGACCATCACGTTCTTGCGGGCGGAGAATCCCGCGCTGACCGTCGTGAGCATGTGCATCGCCCTGT
Source organism: uncultured Thermoleophilia bacterium (assembly GCA_963703445.1). Lineage (GTDB taxonomy): Bacteria > Actinomycetota > Thermoleophilia > Gaiellales > Gaiellaceae > PALSA-600. The sequence continues at coordinate 518,443 of CAVPEK010000008.1, forward strand.
TCCTGGTGGCGCACCTCGTGGTCCGCCGTGGTCTCCTCGTCGCCGCGCCGCTGCTCATCCCCTTTCTCGTCGTCACCGTCGTCCGGCTCACTGGCCCCTACAACGCGCTGGGAAGCACCGCTCCGCTGCTCTTCTGCCTCGCCGCGCTCGTCGTCGGCGAGTCGGTGCGCAGACGCAAACTGGCGGTCGCGGCGCTCGATGCGACCGAAGAGGCGATGGCCGAGAGCGTGCGTGCGCAGACCGTGCTGGAGGAACGCGCGCGCATTGCCCGGGAACTCCACGACATCGTGGCTCATCACCTGTCTGTGATCGCCGTCGAGAGCGAGGCTGCGCGACTGACCTCGCCGGGTCTTTCGGCGGCGGCAGGCGACCGGCTCGGATCGATCGCCGCCACGGCGCGAGAGGCGCTCACCGAGACGCGGCGGCTTCTGGGAGTCCTGCGTGAGGACACGGGAGGCGAGCCGGACCGGATTCCGCAACCTGGGCTCGACCAGCTCGACGGGCTGATCGGGAAGGCGGAGTCGACCGGAACCCATATCCGCCTCATTCGGCAGGGCACGGTTGCAGCGTTGCCTCTGAGCACCGATCTGGCCGCCTACCGCATCGTCCAGGAGGCACTGACGAATGCGCGGCGACACGCGCCGGGTGCAGACGTCGATGTCGAGCTCAGCTACGCCGACGACGCGCTTCACCTGCGCGTTCGGGATTACGCGGCGGGGCCGCCTGCCGGCGAAGGCTTCGAGGGCCACGGGCTTCTGGGCATGCGTGAACGCGCCGTACTCGCCGGGGGCACCTTCTCGGCGGGGGAGGCAGAAGGCGGCGGCTTCGAGGTACAGGTGGTGCTGCCGACCGAGGGGGCACCCTGACGATCCGCGCTCTCGTGGTCGACGACCAACAGGCCGTGCGCGCGGGACTCGCTGCGCTCCTCGAGACGCAGGACGACATCACCGTCGTCGCTACCGCGGCAGACGGCGAGGAGGCGGTGCAACTGAGCGACGAACATCGGCCGGATGTCGTTCTCATGGACATTCGCATGCCCGTCCTCGACGGCATCGTTGCGACCCGATCCATCTGCGCTGCCGGCGACGGGGCACGCGTCCTCATCCTGACGACCTTCGACCTCGACGAATACGTCTACGACGCTCTTCAGGCCGGAGCGAGCGGCTTCCTGCTCAAGGACGCCCCGCCCGAGACACTGTTCGAAGCGGTGCGAATCGTCGCCGCCGGCGATGCACTCCTCGCGCCGACCGTGACGCGGCGCCTGATCGCCGAGTTCGCGCGCCTGCGCCCGCCTCAGCGCACCCACACGCGGGATCTGGACGCCCTCACGCCCCGCGAGGTTGAGATTCTCAGCCTCGTCGCGGCCGGCCTCTCGAACCAGGAGATCGCCGGCCGCCTCGTGCTCAGCCACGAGACGGTCAAGACGCACGTCAGTCACGTCCTCCGCAAGCTCGGCCTCCGCGATCGCGCACAGGCAGTGGTCGCCGCCTACGAGACGGGTCTCGTCACACCTGCCGAGTGACGACGGCGAGCTGCCGGCGAGGGGATGGTGACGCTGATAGACAGTCCGCCGCCTTCGCGGGGGTGGGCGATCGTCGTTCCGCTGTGGACTGCGGCGATGGACGCGACGATGGTGAGGCCGAGTCCGAAGCCCTCGTGGGCGCTACGGTCGTTCAGCCGCTGGAACGGTTGAAAGATGCGTTCGGCGTCTTCGGCACTGATGAATGGGCCGGTGTTCGCCACAGTCAGCAGGCTGTTGCCCGTCACGGTAGACGTCCTGATCCAGATGTCCCCGTCGGTGGTGTTGTAGCGGGTGGCGTTGTCAAGCAGGTTCGCAACGAGCCGCTCGAGTAGCACCGGATCGCCCGAGACAACGGCCGGCTCGAGCGTGCTGTGGATTCGTCGATCGCTCAGGTTGGCAGTGTCTAGGACGTCTTCGACGACGGTCTCCAAATCCACTGTGTCGTTGACGATAAGCCCACGCTCGTTGCGCGCGAGGATGAGCAGCGCCCCGATGAGATGCTCCGCGTGATCGACGGCGGCTCGGATGTCGGCGGCCATCGCGCGCAGGTCGGTCGGTGTGCTGCGAGGGTTGTCGAGTACGACGTCGACGCTTGCGCGCATCACTGCGAGCGGTGTGCGCAGCTCGTGGGAGGCGTTGGCGATGAAGCGCCGCTGGCTGTCGAAAGCGGTCTCGAGTCGGTCGAGCATTTCGTCGAAGGTCTGAGCGAGCTCGTGGAGTTCGTCGTGAGGGCCGCGCAGTCCGACCCGCGCCGAGAGGTTGCGTTCCGACGCGGCTCGGGCCGCGGCGGTGATTCTGTGCAGCGGGCGCAGTACGCGCCCGGCGACGATCCAGCCCAGGATCGCGGCGAGGGCAACAACGAGGGCGAGCGTGATCAGCGAGTACTGCAGGAGATGCGAGAGGGTGAGGTGACGCTGATGCCGCGCGCCCTGGAGTTGGAAGTACGCGTTGCACTTGGCAAGCAGGCGGAGGTTGGGATGGTTGCTCAGTTCTTCCGATCGGCACCGAGCGAGGAAGCTGGCCGGAGCCTGCTGACCTTGCCCCTGCGGCTCCAGGCGTGCGACCAGGATGTAGCTGACTGCGACGACGATCGCTCCACACACGGCGAACAGGCCGGTGTAAAGCAGTGTCAGCTGAGCGCGGACGGTCAGCCGCGGGCGGTGGCTCAAATCCGGTAGCCCTTGCCGATCACGGTGTCGATCAGCGGCGGGTCGCCGAGCTTGCGACGAAGGCGAGTCATCGTCACCGAGACGATGTTGCTGAACGGATCTGCGTCCGCGTCCCACACGTGCTCGAGCAGCTCCTCCGCTGTGACCACCGCGCCATCGGCAGCCAGCAGCATCTCCAGGATCCCGAACTCCTTACGGGTGAGCGAGAGCGGCCGAGAGCCGCGGCTGGCACGGTGCCGGCCAGGGTCGACGGTGAGATCGGCACGCCGGAGGACCGGCGGCGCGGACGGCGCCCGGCGTGAGAGTGCCCGCACGCGTGCGACGAGCTCGGCGAACACAAACGGCTTGCCCAGGTAGTCGTCCGCGCCCAACTCCAGACCGTCAACCCGTTCGTCCACGTCGGCAGCGGCGGTGAGCATGAGGATCCGTGGGCCGGAGCCCGCTAGCGCTCGGCACACCTCGTCACCGTGAAGGCGCGGCAGGTCGCGGTCGAGCACGATCACGTCATAGGTCGTTCTCCCAGCAGCCTCGATTGCCGCCGTGCCGTCGAAGACGGCATCGACGGCCAGCCCCACCTGACGCAGCCCTTGAGCGATCCGGCCGGCAAGCGTCACGTGATCCTCGACAACCAAGACCCGCATTCACACCAAGTATGCGCTGATGGACATGACATCCGTTCGACATCACGCGTAGCGCTGATGTCATCTGCCGAGGCGTAGAACTACACGCATGAACAAATCGGCGGCGCATCGGATTGTCACGTCAGCCAGCAGGCCGACGACAAACCGAGGAGTCGATGGGGCAGTGCCGGCGGCCGAACGCGGCATGCGAGCGGCGTTGTTGGATGCGACGCTTGCGGTTGCTGCATTCGCGGCGCTCTGTATCGTCGTCCTGTCCGTCGCGGCCCAGACCGCCGAGCCTGATGACGGTGCCTATCGTGCGTCGATTGTGGCCATGACCGAAGGCCATTTTCTGACGTTGTCGACCGCTCAGGCAGAAACCCTTGCGAGGAAGTTGGGCGACAATCCGGCAGCCCCTCCGAACCAGTGGGTGCAGCTGTCGAACGGACGGTACATCAGCGAGAAAGACGCGGGTTACCCGTTTCTCGCGGCGCCGTTCGAGAAGCTCGGCATCATCCGCTGGGCGCCGCTCTTCTATGGGTTATTGGCTTGCATCGGGCTGTTCATCGGCGCGCGGCGCTGGCTCGGTCGCCTCGGAGGCCCCGCGGCGGTCGGCCTGTACTGCTCATCCGGAGCCGCGCTGGCGTTCGCCTGGCGCGACTACATGCCAACGTTCACCGACGCCTCGCTGGTCGCCGCCGGTTCCGGACTTTTGCTGTGGGCGGTTCTGTCACCCGAAGTGAGTTCTCGACGGCGCACCTGGGTCGGCCTCGCCGGATTCGTGGCGATCGAGCTCGCAACCTTCGTCCGGTACACGAACATCGTGTTCCTCGGCTGCGCCGCTGTGACCGGGATCGTCGCGTGGCGGCTGCGACACCGCGAAGCTGGCTCTCGGGACACTGTGCTGGTGGCTTTCATCGGTGGCCATCTTCTGTGCCGGCCTGGCCACCTTCAACGACGTCGTCTACGGTGGCCCGCTGACCACTGGATACCAACCCGGCGAGGTCACCTTCAGCCCCGGTGCGATCGGGCCAAACCTGCGCCTCATGCCCGCACACCTGATCCAGGCCATACCGATGCTTGCGCTAGCCCTGGTGGCGCTCGCATGGATCGTTCTCCGGTGGCTGATGCTCCGCCGCGACGCTGGCGATGCCGGCACGCAAGCACGCCGCGACCTCTCGGCAGGCGCCGCCCTGGCTGCATCGTGGTTTGCAATCTGGAGCCTGTACTCCGCGTACACCTGGACGACCGACCCCACCTCGGTCACCGTCCAGGTCGTCAGGTTCTACGTCCCCGCGCTTGGCGCAATCGCGCTTCTCGGCGCCTGGCTCGTGACCAGGATTCCCGGCCGCACACGGTGGGGGCCCCCAATCACCGCCGCCGTGATCGCGGCGATGTTCGGCCTAGGCGTCTGGTCCTTCTACGCCATGTACCGCGCGTTCGGTGTCCCTCTCGGCGGATAGGGTCCGCGGGCTCGTAACGGTTTCTGGACGGGCTGCGTTTAGATTCCGGGGATCGCTGTGAACGCGAACCAGTGCCCGGATCCAGGTCTTGCGACTGGTCGTTTCCGGGCGCCGTCGCCACGGATGGCTTCGCTGCTGGGTGCCGCGACAGTGGTGTTGGTCGCGGTGGGGGTGCCGCTGGCGATTGCGAGCCACGACCTCTCGCAGGGGATCGTCGTCCTTCCCTTCGGGATCATCGGTTACGTCGTCGCGCGTCGCGCACCGCGCAATCCGATCGGCTGGATCTTGATCGGGCTGACGCTCGCGTTCCTGCTCTCGTCGGACGGCGGCAGCTACGCGGTTCTTGTCTACCGTCAAGGTGAGCATGGTCTGCCGTTTGCCCGGGTCGGGGTCTTTCTCGCGGCTTGGTGGATCTGGCTGCTCTTGCTGTTGCCGCTGCCGATCGCGCTCTTCCCCGACGGTCGCCTAACGCGGACGCTGGCGTTGGGTCGTGTGGGCGTACCTTGCGGTCTGTGCGATCCTCGTCGCCGGCTCGACGTGGCAGGACGCGACCGGGATCGCTGCCGCGCACATCCGGGTCGACTCGAACGGCGAGCTGGTGTCTGCCGGCAGCTCGACTCCCGTAGCCGTCAAAGCCGTGACGGCTTTTTGTTACATCGGGTTCTGCCTGGCCTCTGTCGGTCGCCAAGTCGCGAGCTACAGGCGGTCGGCGGGCGAGCACCGCCAGCAACTGAAGTGGTTGCTGAGCGGCGGTGCGATCTCGATCGGCGGTCTCTTGCTCGCCATGACGATCAGCAACAGCAACGTCGCGGCCCTGCAGGTCGTCGGCTTTCTCGGCTTCATCAGCATCGCCGCGCTGCCGATCGGAATCGGCGTCGGGATCCTCAAGTACCGGCTGTACGAGATCGACCGGCTGATCAGCCGCACCATCTCGTACCTGATCATCACCGGCCTGCTGGCAGCGCTGTTCATCGGAATCGTCGTCCTCGCGACCGATGTGCTGCCGTTCTCCTCACCGGTCGCGGTAGCCGCATCGACGTTGGCCGCTGCGGCGACTGTTCAACCCGTTGCGACGGCGGGTGCAGCATCGCGTCGACCGGCGCTTCAACCGGGCCCGCTACGACGCCGAGGCCGTCGTTGCGGCGTTCACCCAGCGGCTACGGGAAGCAGTCGACCTCGAGACCGTCCACCGAGAGCTCGTCGCCGCCGTCACCGGAGCAGTGCAACCAGGGCACACCTCCCTCTGGATCAAACCCCCCACCTAAGAAAGACAGCAACACAACCTCGCCTGGCCCAGCATTCGGGACTGACACGAAGGCACGGCGGTCTAGTCGGGTTCGGTTCGCCAAAGTCACCGGAGCGCGTCGGGCAAGATTCGCGAATGTCACCCGAGTTCGTGGCAGGTAGCGTTGACGACCTTGCCTGAGGACTCGGGACAGCTTGTCCTTCGCGAGATCGAAGATCGCGATCTCGGCGTGCTGTTCGAGCACTGGACGGATCCCGACGCGATACGGATGGCCGCGTTCACTTCGCCGGATCAGAATGATCGAACCGCCTTCGAGCGACGGTGGGCGCGGATACGGAGCGACGTTTCTACCACGAACAGGGTCGTCGAGATCGACGGTCGAGTTGTGGGTCACATCGCGAGCTTCGACTTGGAGGGGCACCGCGAGGTCACATATTGGATAGGTCGTGAAGTTTGGGGCCGCGGCATTGCCACCCGTGCCCTACGGGAGTTCTTGGAGCTTGAGGCAACCCGTCCGCTGTACGCCGGCGCTGCGAGCGACAACGCCGCGTCGATTCGCGTGTTGACGAAGTGCGGCTTTCGTCTCGTGGACAAGGGGCGCGGGTTCGCTCACGGACGCAACGAGGAAACGGACGAGGTCGTCCTCCGACTCGATGCATGACCTACTTCCCTCGACTGGGCCAGTGTTCCGCAATGACCCCTGAGCGATCTACGCGCTATTCGACAGCGCCGGACGTCTGCGCGACAATTCCGTCTCGGTGATTCCGAAGGCTTTCATCCAGCGCGATGGACTCGCGGCTGTCCTCGCCACAGCGCTGCTCTCGTTTGTCGCTCTCGGGGGCACGGCGGCTGCGGACGGCGCAAACCGGGCAACTTGTCCCATGAGTCACGTGCACTTTTCCCCCGACAGCAGCGCGAGGGGCGGCCTGCGGTCGATCCCGTGGATTGCGACCACCCCAAGCGGATCGTTCCACGCTCATCTCTTCTTGTATGGCGGGACGCCCTGGCCGAAGCAGCACCTTCTCGGCGCTCGGATCTTCACCACCGTGAAGAACCGGTCGATCAACCCAAAGGTGCTCTGGACAGCCCAACGCCCCGGTGCAAGCGCGACACTCCTGATCTCCGGCGAACGACTCGACAAACCGGGTCATTTCTCGAGCCGCTACCCGAGCGTCTCGCCAGGCAACCAGTTCCCCTCATACGTCGAGGTGCCGCAAGCCGGATGCTGGCGCGTCACCGTGAAGAGCGGAAGGCTTGTCGGAGCCGTCACTTTCACCGCAGTCAACTCGTTTTAGACACCGCACCACAGAGACCACGGCCGCCTGCGCCAGGGTTCGCGGACTGGGCATGGCAGATCCTAGGTTGGTGGCGGCAGCACACCAGGGTCGGGGAAAGGTCGCGTCAGAGTCTCACTTGAGGACGTCGGCTAGGCCCGTGGTACGGAATGACCCTCGAGGCGACTTAGCGGGATTCCGAAGGCACACGCGGCGCGATCCGCTGAAGCCACTCGTCCTGTCCCTGGCGCTCAAAGCGTTCCGTCTCACGCCGTCGTATGGGGCCAAGTGCCGGAGCGGCGCGAACCCCAAAGCCTCGGGACCGTTCGCGTGCACTGGCGTTCCGGAATGACACCTAAGCCAAACGGTGTCCCCTAATCTCGCCCGGTGTTCGTAGGGGCGATCCGTCGTTGAGCAACTCGTTCGGTATCAAGAGCTGCGACGTGGTGAGGACGGTCTTCCATCCGCCGTCGTCCGGGTCACACACGAGGACGCTGACGATCCGGTTCGCCACCCACGATCCGTCGTCGAAGGTGAAACGACCGTGTGTCACGATCCACCCGGCATCGCCAGCTTGGTAAGCCTCGATGAGGTCCTCCTCACCGCCGCGGTCGTCGCTGGCTGCAATCGCCAACCCAGCGGCTTGGTTCATCTCGCGTATTTGGTCGACTGTGAGCGCGAGCACATCGTCGCGCCCCCGCGATTGCTCCTCAGGTGCAGTGCCGAAGGAACTCACTTCCCCGGAAGCCGTCGTTTCCGCGAACCACGCGCTGTCGCCAGCCTCGAAACGACGCCGCCCCTCTCGGGCGAACTCCTCCAGCTCTCGAGAGCGAGTGACCGTGAGCATGCGGCTCCCTCCTTCGGTTGTAAGCAGCCTCGAGACACAGACTGACTCCTGGACACTTCCTCATCGGTCGAGCCGGTCGGAGCGAGATGCGCCCTTGCGGACACGAACTGGCCGGGCTATAGTTAACCATCATGTTAAGTGTTGTACCGGAACTGACGGGCGAGGATCTCGATCTGCTCTTCGGTGCGCTCGCCGACGCCACTCGCCGGGGCATCATCGAGCGACTCGCCGTCGGTGAGGCGACGGTTACCGAGCTCGCGGCCCCGTTCTCGATCAGCCTCCCGGCCATCTCCCGACACCTCAAGGTGCTCGAGCGCGCGTCGCTCATCACCCGAAGCCACCAGGGCAGGTGGCGGCGCGCGCGACTCTCCCCGACGTCGCTCGCCGGCGCGGCGATGTGGCTCTCGCTGCAGGAGCGGCTCTGGGCCGAGAGATTCGACCGGCTCGACGACCACCTCGCTCGACTGCAACCGACGTCCCAGGCTCGGACCAAGACCAAGACCAAGACCAAGAAAGGGAAGCCATGATCACGACACCCCCGCAGCTCGCCCTGACGCACATCGTCGACGCGCCGCGTGCGCTCGTCTACCAAGCGTTCACCGACCCTGATCAGTTCGCCGCGTGGTGGGGCCCGATCGGCAACTCGCTACCCCGCGAGGAGATCGAATTCGATGTGCGCCCCGGCGGCCATCAGCGGTGGTCGGAGGTCTTCCCACGCGAGCCCGGCATTTGGACTCAAGGCCGCATCGACCTCACGGACGTGGTCGACGGCGAGCTGCTCGACGGCGTCATGCACATCACCGGTCACCTGCCAGGGGGCTTCGAGCCGTTCGAGACGAGGATGCGAGTCGAGTTCTACGACGAGACAGACGGACGCACGCGACTCGAGATTCGCCAGTGGCTCCCCGAGCAGTATGTGTCCCCCAGCACGGGAGGTTGGCGCGAGGCGCTCACCAAGCTGGACGCCTTGCTCGCCACGCACGCAGCCCGCTAACGGTTGAGAGGCGGTCGGGAAACGCCTCTGCTCAGACCAGCCAGAACAGACGCACTCGCCTGGGCAAAGGCAGGGGAACCGGGATGCACCTCGAGCCAAGAAGCTGACAAAGCACGCGGGCGGCCTGGCGGGCCGCCCGCGCGTGATCCAACTACGGCGTGTGCCGAACGTGGTGCTGCTTTGCTCGACGGTTACTGGACGAGGATGTTGTTGCCGGCACCACCGTCGAGGTTGTCCTGCCCGGGGCCGCCGATCAGCAGGTCGTTGCCTGCCCCGCCGGTGAGCACGTCGTCACCGCCGCCACCGATCAGGATGTCATTTCCGTTCCCACCGTCGATCGTCAGCTTGCCGGCGCTCGCGGCGAGTCCGGCGGCGCTGACGTGGTCGTTGCCGTCGAGCGCATTGATCGAGAGTGTGTCGTTTGCCGGCTCAGCACCGGTGATGGTCACCGCTGCGGAGAGCCCGCCCACGCGTGTCGCTCCGTTGCTGCCGACTGCGGTGATGTCGTCGGCGTTGTTGGTGCCTTCGACGATCACCTGGTCGGCCTGGCCGTCGCCGGTGCCGCTGCCTGCCGGGTTGCTTTCGTCGACGTTCACCCGCTTGACGTCGGTGCCGGACAGGTTGTGGACGGTTACGACGTCGGCGCCGCCGAGGGCGTTGAAGTCGACCTGTTCGACCCCGGCCGTGTCCATCGTGATGTTCCCGGCGTCGCGGAAGAAGCGAAGGCGGTTGCCGTTGGCGGACAGGTCGACGTGTTCGGCAGCCAGCGGCTCCGTTGAAGAGCATCGTGTCGTTGCCGTCCTGACCTTCGACGGTGTCGCTGCCGTCGCCCGGATCCCAGACGAACGTGTCGTCACCGGCACCCATCAACGCCAGATCGTTGCCCTTGTTGCCGTCGATCCGATCGTTCCCGTCACCACCCACGAGCGTCTCCGCTCCTGAGCCTCCGGACAGGATGTCGTCTCCCGGCCCGCCGGCGAGGGTGGTCTGGATCGTGTCGGTGAAGACCCCGTTGCTCTCGTCGACGCTAACGGTGTCGTTGCCGCGCCCGGCATCGACCGAGATCGCGTTGATCTTGGCTCGCGCGAACTTGAACTCGGCCGAGTCGATTGTCGCCGACGTCGACCTGCGAGAATGCTCGGATCGCCGGCCGCCAGGCGCAAGGTGATCGAGTCCGCCGCGTTGGTGCCCTCGATCGACAGTAGCCCGTGTCTGAGCTTCGGGTGCTCGAAGTTCGGGTCGGAGAACCGATACATGTCTTTGTGCGTGTGGCGGAACGGTGCCGCGTTCGCCTGACCGGTCGCGGTAGCGGCTCCGCCGATGACGGCGGTGGCCACGACCGCGGCGGCTGCGAGACGCAGGTGCGGCTTCACTCCCTTGTGCTTGCTCATGTTGCTTCCTTTCGGGTTGTGTTGATGGTTCGTCAGCTAGAGACACCGGAGGCCGGCGTCTATTCCGAGTTGCGATTTACGCCGCCTCGCTGAGCGAGTCGGCGCAGCGAATGGGAAGCGCGAAGCGCCTGCGCATGCGCGAGACGAGCTCGTCGAGTCCCGGCAATTCATTCGGCCGGCCGGCAATCACGATCTCGTCGGCCGGGAAGGTCGGCAGCGCATCCGCGATCGCCATCAGCGGATCGGCGTCGCCGACGCGACCCTCCGCGCTCACTCCGCTTCGCTCCAGCAGCTCGACGAGTGCTTTTGCCAGCCGCTCCGCTCGGCCACGAGCTTCGTCTTCGTCCGACAGCCAGCGCCGAAGCCGGGAGTTCAAGGCCGGGGCGACCACGAGAACCTTCGCCTCCGATATCTCCGCGGCCGCCACGGGCTCCAGGGCGACGATCAGCACGTTCATTTTGTGTCCTTTCGCAGTTGACGTCTTGTCGCTCAAGACACCGACCGCGCCGCACCTATTCCGGCCTGCGGTGAATCGTTTCTCGGCGAGCGCGGGAATAACGACGGCCGCGAGGTGTCCTTCAGGGCATGAGCGCCCTCTGGTCTGATCCGCAACCGGGCAACGCATTGAGCGGGCGCCCCGCGTTACCTTTCAGGTTGCTGTGTCGATGAGGAGCCCACGGGACGAGGAGCGCGGCGATCAGGAGCTCGCCGAGCTGGCGGCGCTCGCGGACGGATCGCTTGCACCGGAGCGGCGAATCGCGCTCGAGGCGCGGGTGGCCGAGTCGGCGGAGCTTGCCGACCGCCTCGCCGAGCAACAGCGTGCCGTGGCGCTCGCCCGGGCAGCCGCGACCGAGGTCGACGCGCCGCCTGCACTGCGCGCACGGATCGATGCGAAACGAGGCGCACGCCGCGCCCACGGAACGCGCCGCATCGTCGCGATCGGCGCCGTCGCGACTGTGGCGGTGGCAGCGGTGGTCGGGCTCAGCGTCTTTCGTTCCGGCAGCTCGAGTCTGCGCTTCAAGGCCGCGCTCGCCGCGACCGAGTTGGCGCCTGGCGCCAAAGGCCAGGCGACGCTCACGAAGACCTCCTCAGGCTGGCGGATCGAGCTCGACGCGAGCGGATTGCCCCGTCTCGACGGGGGGCGTTTCTACGAGGCGTGGCTGCGGAACCGGGCAGGCGTGCTGGTGCCGGTTGGCACCTTCAACGAGGGCTACCGCGTCACGCTCTGGGCTGGAGTGCCACCCACGGCCTTCACGACGCTGACCGTCACCCGCGAGCAGGCCGACGGCAATCAAGGCTCGTCCGGCGAGAAGGTGCTCGTCGGAACGGTCAGCGCGCGGCGCTGACCGACATCTCGGCCCGGCCGGCTGACGACGACTAGCCCGCCTCGAGCGTGCGGACGACCTCCTGCCGCGCGCGGTAGAGCCGGCTCATCACCGTGCCTTCGCGAATCCGCAGCGAATGCGCCGCCTCCTTGTAGGACAGGCCCGCGATGTCGACGGCGACGAGCACATCGCGGAAGTCCCCCGAGAGGGCGGCGACGGCCGCGTAGAGCTCAGAGGCTTCGAGCGCTGCCTCAGGATCTCGCGCGGCTCGGGTCGGCGACGAGGTCGAGCTGGTCCGGCAACGGTCCGGTTCGAAGTCGACGGCTCTCGGTCCGCTTCTGGTTGAGGAAGGTGTTGCGCATGCGCCCGCAGGAGATAGCCGAGGTCGTCCTCGTTACGAAGCAGACGGGGCCGCGCAAGCACCCGAGCGTACGTTTCCTGAACGAGGTCCTCCGCGTCCTCGCGGGAACCCGACAACGCCCACGCGGCCCGGTAGAGGCGGTCGACGTGATCTCCAAGCCGAGCAGGGTTGAGCTGGCGCTCCATCTGTTCGCGACCCGCAGCGGCCAGCGTAGTGGATGGCTCAACCTCATGACGGGCGGAGCTGTGGCCGCTCGATCCCGTCGTCCCGCCGTCTGCGCCGATCACGTCAATCGCGGATGAAGGTCAGCGCCGATCACTGCGGACTCCAACGGCCGGGCCCCGACGACCATTCCGCGGAGAGCGCCACCTACGGCCGGTCGAGAACTTTTGTCTTGGCCGGGAATATCGGCGCGCCCGCGGAGTCCTTCTAACCAAGCATCCATACAAGCGCGACGAAGGTGTCGCAACGAGAGGAGTAGTCAAATGAAACGTCTTGTTCTCACGGTCGCAGGACTGGCCGCCGCCACGTCGCTGGCTGTCGGGCTGACCAGCGCGGCGGCGTCGAGTCAGACAGCAAGCGCCGCCACGAAGGTCGGCTGTCGCCGGCTCCGGGCTCGGCCGGATCCTCGTCGACGGGCGCGGCCGCACCCTCTACCTGTTCGGGAAGGACAAGCACGGGAAGAGCAGCTGCACCGGCCAGTGCGCCGGCTTCTGGCCGCCGCTGATCGCGTCCGGTAAACCGCGCGCGGTCGCAGGTGCGAAGGCATCCCTGCTCGGAACCGTCAAGCGGCCCGATGGACGACTGCAGGTGACCTACAACCACCACCCGCTCTACACGTTCGTCAAGGACACCAGCAAGGGCCAGACGAACGGCGAAGCCCTGACCGTCTTCGGTGGCGAATGGTGGGCCGTCTCACCCGCCGGCGCGAAGGTCGAGAAGAGCGACGCCACGAGTAACAGCGCCGGCGCTCCGATGACGGGCGGGTACGGCTACGGCTACTAGGCACTTCTGACAACGAGAGGGCCGACCGCACCGGCGGCCCTCTCACCCGCCCTGGCTGGGCGTCAACCTGGTGAAAGGACCATGACCATGACAGAGCTAGCTCCCGAGATGACCTTCGAAGAGGACAGGCTGCGCAACATCGGGCCTGCAACCATCCGCCCTCGCCGCGAGCTCGCGCGCCGCGTCAGCGGTGGCATCGAGGTCACGCTCTACTGGAGTCCGCACGACAACAGCACGAGCATCGAAGTCTGGCAATCCGCAACCGAGCGGACGCTGCATTGCGCCGTCGCGCGAGACGCAGCGCTCGACGCATTCCACCACCCCTTTGCCTATCTCCGGTCCGACGAGCAGACCAGCGCAGGCGCGGTGCGCGTCGAGAGCGACGGCGTATTGTTCTTTCCGGTGATCGGCGTCGACCCGAATGAAGGCGCTTCTCGCGATGAATGACTTCTCTCTCACGGGCGGCTGCAACTGCGGAGCCGTTCGGTTCGAGGTGAGCGAGCCCCTCGTGGTCGCGAGCTACTGTCATTGCAAACGGTGTCAGCGTCGCAGCGGAGCAGCGGCGTCGGCGAATGCGCACCCAACACCTGGCACGTTTCGGATCGTTGCGGGCGAGGACAGGCTGCGCGTCTGGAAGCCCGACGACGGCGGCGAGAAATGGTTTTGCGGCGACTGTGGCTCGGCGCTGTTCGGCCGCAATCCCAGTCACGCCGATCCAATTGCGATCCGGATGGGGGCGTTCGACGACGATCCCGGGATCCGGCCGAGCGTCCGGCAGTTCGTCGCCTACGCCGCTCCGTGGGAGCCGATCCCCGACGACGGACTGCCCCGCCATCCCGAGAGTCGCCACACGCGATGAGTCTTGCCGTGGGTTGCAGTCTGTATCCACGACCGATCAACGCACTCGAGGAGGGGGATCATGGCCGCTACCTATACCTTCGACGTCTTTTCCAGCCTGGATGGCTTCGGCTCCGCCAGCGGCGGCGATTGGGGAGGCTACTGGGGCAAGCAGGGCCCTGAGCTGCTCGACCACCGCCTCGCCTTGTACGGCGAGGAGCAGCGGATGGTCCTCGGGGCCAACACCTATCGGCTGTTCGCACAGATGCTGGCCTCGAGCACCGAGGAGTCCGAGGTGCGGGACCCGTGGGTCACCCGGATGGTGAACCTGCCGGCGATCGTCGTGTCGACCACGCTGGAAGAGCCCATTGACTGGCCGGACGCGACCGTGGCGAACGGCGACGCGGTGGATGTCGTCGCTCGGCTCAAGGAGGAGTCCGACGTGCCGTTGCGCTCACACGGGAGCCTGTCGATGAATCGGGCGTTGATGGCCGCAGGCCTGGTCGACCGCGTCCAGGTGACCCTCTTCCCTGTGATCACCGGCGAGAACGGCTCGGACGCGATCTTCGAAGGGGCGGCCGACTTCGACCTCGAGCTGATCGAGAGCCGAACGCTCGACGGCGACATCCTAGAGCTCACCTACCGGCCCACCCTGCATCCGTGAGTACGTTCACCCACTGCGGTTCCGCGAGACGGGCGGCCTGACGTTCTTGTTGATCGATGCGACTCGGCTCCGCGCTCAGGCCGCCTTCCCTCCTTGTGCCCACCGGCGAAACGTCTCGACGCGGCCTGAATCCCAGCCCCCGTCGCAGGGCATCGACCCCGCCTCGAGGACGCTGAGGATCGCGTCGGCGTTCGCGTCGACGTCGCCGTACGACCAGAGATCGAAGCGGGACGACATCGCTGCCCTGTCGCTCTCGCGGAAAAGAGGCTTGACGTCACGCTCGAAGCTGATGGGTTCATCCGACATGATGCACCTCCCCTTCCAGCGGCAACCGACGAATCATCTGGCGTCTCCTGAGACTCGCGGCGCGCTCTTTCGACTCTACTTGTCACGGTGACCTGCGACGAGCTAGGTGCCGGACTGCCCAGCTGGTGAAGAAGGCGGCAGCCCGGCATCCGACGTACGACGAACACGCGCCCGGTGGATTGCTCCCGTTAACCTCTGGTCGTCCGAGCTGCGCGAAATAGAGGGGAGGTACGTATGACGACACTCGAGAACCGCCCGCACACTGCTCTGCTCGTGATCGACGTGCAGAACGGCGTCGTGGGCGGGGCCCACGAGCGGGACGCCGTTGTCGCGAATGTCGGCACCGTCGTCGAGAAGGCTCGCGCGGCGCAGGTTCCGGTCGTCTGGGTGCAGCACTCGAGCGACAACCTCGCGCCAGGAAGCGAGCAATGGAAAATCGTCCCGGAGTTGAGCCCGGACGAGAGCGAGCCGCTCGTCGAGAAGCGGTATCCGGACTCGTTCGAGGAGACGACGCTCGAGTCTGTACTCGCCGATTTCGCGGTCGGGCGCCTCGTCGTCGTCGGCGCGCAGACGGACGAATGTGTGCGCTCGACGCTGCACGGCGCACTCGTTCGTGGCTATGACGCGACGCTCGTCAGCGATGCGCATACGACCGAGGATCTCTCTCAGTGGGGTGCACCGACACCGGAACTCGTGATCGCGCATACCAATCTCTACTGGGGCAATCATGAGGCCCCGGGGCGGGCGGCCGGCACGGTCGAAACGAAGGACGTCAACTTCGCAGCGTCCTGACCGACGCCAGATCAAGTGCCCTCATGACTGAATTGCGCCCTGGTGTCTGGCATTGGGAAACGCCGCATCCGGATTGGGATGAGGAGCAGTGGTGGCCCGAGCTGGTCTCGTCGTACGGGATCGAGCTTGGTGACGACTTCGTGTTGTTCGATCCGCTCTCCGTTCCCGATTACTTGCGCGAGCGCGCCACCGCCGTCGTCCTGACCGCGCCCTATCACGAGCGCGACGCCCGTCGGCTCGGCCTGCCGGTCCACACGCCGCCGGCAGACACCTGGCAGGATTGGGTCGAGAAGTTCGGTGTCGATCCCGACCGCGTGCGCGGCATGGTGAGTGAGGATCTCGCCTGGTTGCGCGCGGACGAAGGCGAGGGGCACTTCCACGGCCCCGGTACGTGGCCGTTCGGCATTCGCGCGTACGCGGGCCGCGAGGACAACGATCTGATCCTCTGGCTGCCGTCGATCAACGCGATCGTCACCGGAGACTCGCTCTCCGACTTCGGCGACGGATTGGACATTCAGCTCGGCGGTCGCAAGCACGTGACGCGCGACGATGTCGTCCAGCGGCTGCGTCCTCTGCTCGATCTCCCAGTCGAGCTTGTGCTGCCGGCGCACGGCAAGCCCACCGACCGCTCGGCGCTCGAACGCGCGCTCGCCTGAGGGCACCGGCGTCCGGGAATGCCCGCCTGAAGTCGTACGTCACTGGTCGGTGGAACTCGTTGGTGCGTCCCACCGACCAGTGGTGAGATCAAGTGAGCGTCCGGTTCAGGCGGCGAGCCGCCTCTTCGCCTTCTGAAGAGACGGGAGAGCGGACTTCGGCTTCGCAAGAACGCGCGCGCGCACGTCGACCGATGCCGGCTTCGGCCCGATGGTGATCTCTTCGCCTGTGGCGGGGTTTCTGCCCTTGCGTGCCTTGGTGGCGGGCTTCACGCGCACGGTGAGCTGGACGAGGTTGCCGATCTTGACCTTCTCGGCGTTTCCGATCTCGTCGAGTACGACATCCTCGAGCGCTTGGATCGCGCCCTTGGCCTGGGCGCGCGAGAGACCGGACCGTTCGGCCACCGCGTCCGCGAGCTGCGTTTGAGTGAGAGGCATTGCTTGCTCCTTTGCGTTGAGTGCCGCGGCATTCAATCGGTGTCTGCGGACAGACAAGCGTGGAAACTAGCTCTTGGGAGCCTCGATGGCGGTGCTGTCCGTACCCTGGGCCGCCCGGTCCACACGCCTGATACAAGCACCATCGTGCGCCTGAGCGTGATCACGGACGAGATCGACCCGAGCCTCGAGCGGGCGCTCGACGTGTGCGAAGAGCTGGGGATCGACGCAGTCGAGCTCCGTTCCCTCGACCAGGTGCAGATCGTCGACCTCGGTCCCAGCGACCTTCGGGACATCCGAGCGACGCTCGACCGGCGCGGATTCGTCGTCAGTGCGATCGCGTCACCGTTCATGAAATGCGGCCGCGGTGAGCCGCAGGACGCCGTGCTCTCGGCGACCCTTCAGGCCGCAAAGCTGCTGGGCGCGCCGATCGTGCGCTCGTTCGCGTACTGGCGGGAGGACGATGTCCGCGCGGCGATGCCGGACGTGGGGAGGGTGCTGCACGCTGCAGCCGAGCGCGCGCACCACGCGGGTGTGACGCTTGCGCTCGAGAACGAGCACGAGTGCAATGTCGCGACGAGCGGGGAGGCCCGGGCCGCGCTGGACGCCGCCGCCTCGCCGCACCTGCGCCTCATCTGGGACCCCGGCAACGCGGCGATGCTCGACCCGTCTGTGTTCGCCGGCCTCGGTGGGCTCGAGGACATCCGGGGCCGTGTCGCGCATGTGCACGTGAAGGACGTCACCATGTCGCAGGAGTGGACGCGCATCGGCGACGGCATCGTCGATTTCGCGGCGCTGCTCCGCTACCTCGACGAGACCCGTTACGACGGCTACCTCTCGTTCGAGACGCACTACCAACGGGCCGGGAGCGGGGAGCTCGCGACGCGGGACTGCGTCGCGGCCCTCCGGGAGCTCGGCGCGTGACGCTTCGCTACGGGATCCTCGGCGCGGGTGTCGTCGTCCCGATGCATCTCGAGGGGATCGCTGCGCTCGACGACGTCGAGCTCGTGGGAATCAGCGCGCCCGATGGGGCTCAGGCGCTCGCCGAGGAGGCGGGCACGCGGGCGTTCACGCGCAACGTCGAGCTGCTCGGGCTCGGCCTCGACGTCGTGGTCGTCGCGACGCCGCATCCGTCCCACCCGGCGTTGACGATCGAGGCGCTCGCGACCGGGGCGCACGTGCTCGTCGAGAAACCGCTTGCCGTGCAGGTTCGCGAGGCGGACGCGATGATCGCCGCGGCAGACGACGCCGGCCGCCTGCTCGGCGTCTGCTTCCAGCAGCGCTTCCGGCCGGTCATCGCGGCCGCCCGGGGGCTGATCGCGGCCGGGAGGCTCGGCGGGCTCATCCGCCTGTCGATCGTCGATCCGCTCTATCGCCCGAACAGTTACTACGGAACGGCGGGCTGGCGCGGCTCGTGGGAGGGCGAGGGCGGCGGCGTGCTGATGAACCAGGCTCCGCACACGCTCGACCTGCTGTGCCATCTCGCT
Source organism: uncultured Thermoleophilia bacterium (assembly GCA_963703445.1). GTDB lineage: Bacteria > Actinomycetota > Thermoleophilia > Gaiellales > Gaiellaceae > PALSA-600. Next base: position 536,834 of record CAVPEK010000008.1, read on the forward strand.
GGGCCGCCGTCGAGAGTGTGGGGGAGGGCCCGGCGGCGGTCGCAGCCGATGGAGGCCGAGGACACCGCCACCGCGCTCCTCGAATGGGAGAACGGCGCAGTCGGCACGCTGGCGGTGTCGACGACGGAGCCGGGCGTGCAGCGCATCGAGCTGGTTGGCGATCGCGGCCGCATCGAGATCGTCGGTGAGACGATCGTCTTCGAGCAGTTCGAGCCCTCCGTGTCGGAGCACCTCGGGACTGCGCCGGGGATGTTCGATGCACCCGACCGCGTGGCGGAGAGAGTTGAGCTTCCCGCCGGACGCGGCGACCACGTCGACGTCCACGCGGACTTCGCCGCGGCCGTGCGCACGGGCCGCGTTTCGCGCGTTCCCGCCCATGACGCACTGTGGTCGCTCGAGCTCGCGAACGCGATCGTGCTTTCGACGCACACGGGTGAGGTGGTGACGTTGCCCGTCGACCGCGACGCGTACGCGGCGCTCCTCGCGGACCTGCGCTCCGGAGTTGCGGCGCTCTGACGCGCGTCGCGTTTTCGAACCTCGCCGCGCCCGCGTGGACACTCGAGCGGACGCTCGACGCCGTCGCCGAGTACGGCTACGACGGGCTCGAGCTGCGTTTGCTCGACGGCGAGCCGATCGACCCATCGGCTGTCGACAGCGCGACACGCAGGATCCTCGCGCGCACGGAGGTGCCGCTCGTGTCGCTCGACACGTCGATCGAGCTCGCGCGACCGTTCGCGCGCGATCTCGAGGCGGCGCTCGAGCTGGCGGCAGAGTGGGGCGTGCCGACCGTGCGAGTCTTCGGAGGCTCGGCCGACGCGCCCGACGACATTGCGTTGCGGCTCGACAAGACGCTCGGCGGGGCGGAGGAGCTCGGCATCACGGTTGCACTGGAGACGCACGACGCCTTTGCAAGCGCCGCGCTCGTGGCCGACCTCTTGCGACGCGTGGAGAGCCCGTCGTTCGGGGCGGTGTGGGACGTGCACCACCCGTACCGGGTCGGCGAGTCGCCGGAGGACGTCGTGCGAGCACTGGGCTCGCACATCAGGCTCGTGCATGTGAAGGACGCCCGCCGCCGCGGCGACGACTGGCAGCTCGTCCCGCTCGGAGAAGGCGAGGTGCCGGTGCGCGAGAGCCTCGCTGCACTCGACGCGACGGGCTACGACGGCTGGTTGACTGTCGAGTGGGAGAAGCGCTGGCACCCGGAGCTGGCCGAGCCCGAGGACGCGTTGCCGCGGGAGCTCGAGACGCTCATGCGCTGGCGAACGCCGAGGTTGAAAGGCGGTGTTTGGGATTCTCCCGCCGGGAGAGAGGATCCGTGAAGGCAAATGCTCAAACGGTGAGGAGGTTCCCGTGCAGAAACGCGTGCGTGATGCCATGACCGCGAACCCACGGACAGTTCGCCGAGAAGCAACGGTGCGAGAAGCAGCGATGTTGATGGCCGAGCAGGATGTCGGTGCACTCCCGGTTGTCGACAGCGACCAGATGCTCGTCGGCATCGTCACCGACCGCGACATCGCCCTTCGCGTCGTCGCGGCCGACCGAGATCCTCGGTCGACGCTGGTCGAGGAAATCGCTACGACCACCGTGAGCCCGGCCTATCCCGACGAGCCGCTGAGCGAAGCCGTCGACCAAATGGTGTATCGACAGGTCCGGCGGCTCCCCGTGGTCGCGAACGATCGGGTGGTCGGCATGCTCGCCCAAGCTGACGTCGTGCATGACATCGGCGACAAGAGGGCGGGCAAGCTCGTCGATGCGATCTCCCATCCTGCACCGTCCTTGCAAATCCCTTGAGGCTGCACAGTCCGAGGCCGCAATGATCGGAGTTGGAGCTACGACGGTCCGACCACCATCGAGTGGCCGGCCGTCGCTTGTCGCTTGAGGCTGCGGCCCCCTCGGCGACTGATAGCCCCGTTCGTGCATTAAGTGTTGGAGCAAGCTGGCTGTCGATCCCTCGGCAGAGTGATTCCGAGCACAAGGAGAGCAGGGCCGCCGCTGGCCCTGCTCAATCCTTCGTCGTTCCCGCAGTTATCAGAAAGGCCCCGCCGCATCGGGCCCGTTTCCAATAAGCGGACTATGGTCGGCAACAGCCGCTTGACCTATCACCCGGATTGCTGTTGACCGCTGCACTTCACTAGAGCGGTTCTCTCGGTCCCCAGATGGCTAAGTCGTCCACGGATGGATCAAAGACGAGAGATGCGAGCGCGAATGGGCCGCTATGTGACGGGTTCGAGCATGGTCTTCGGTGTCCAACCGATGGCTGGTGCGATGTCGCGGGCGATCCTGTCGAGCATTGCTGCGTTGTAATCGACGCCGAGTTGGCTCGGGACGGTGAAGAGGACCGTGTCGGCCGCCTGGACGGCAGCGTCTTGCCGGAGTTCGTCGGCGATCCGGTCGGGCTCGCCGGTATACGTGCGACCGAAGCGACTGATCGCACCGTCGAGCCAACCGACCTGGTCCTCGTTGGCGTCGCCGCCGAAGAGCCGGCGGTCGAGGTCGGAAGTGATCGGAATGACGCTGCGGCTGACCGATACGCGGGGCTCGCGCACGTGCCCTGCCTTCTTCCACGCTTGTCGGAAGAGCTCGATCTGGTCGGCCTGGAGTTGGTCGAACGGGACCTGTGTGTCCTCGAGGAGGAGGGTAGAACTCATCAGGTTCATGCCTTGCTCGCCGGCCCAGACGGCGGTCTCTCGCGAGCCGGATCCCCACCAGATCCGTTCGGCAAGATCGGGCGACTGTGGTTGGACGGGGAGCATCGCGTCACCTGGCCGCCCGCCGCTGTCGGCGCGGACCACGCCTGCGCCTGAGATTGCCGCGCGGAAGAGATCTGTCTTCTCGCGCGCCTCGTCGTGGTCGATCGAGTAGCCGAAGGCTTCGGCGCCATGCCAGGCAGGCTCGGGCGAGCCGCGGCTGACGCCGAGCTGGAGCCGGCCGCCGGCGAGAAGATCGGCTGCGGCAGCGGTCTCCGCCATGTACAGCGGGTTTTCGTAGCGCATGTCGATCACGCCGGTGCCGATTTCGATCCGGCTCGTCTTGACGCCGATCGCGGCGAGCAGTGGGAAGGGCGAAGCGAGCTGGCGGGCGAAGTGGTGGACACGGACGAATGCCCCGTCGATCCCGATCGCCTCCGCGGCCTGTGCGAGCTCCACGGTCTGGTGCAGCGCGTCGCCGGCGGTGAGGGTCAGCCCACCGCCAGGGTGCCAGGCGCCGAACGAGAGAAAACCGATTCTCTTCCGATGTGCCATAAGTCGGTTCTCATTTTACGGACGCGGTGTTCGTAACTCAGTGAGTGAGCTGCCTCTCAGCCGGTAGACGATCCAGGACGATCGGCTCTTCTGATCGAAAACGAGTGAGAAAACCGACCGCGATGACCACGTCCGGCCAGTGCAAAAAAGCTTGTCCCAGTTGCGGCTCCGACCGGCGGCCGAACTGGACAGCCACGGGGGGTAACCGCGCATCAGGATGCCGGCACACGTCACGGAGGTCGGGATGATGCCTGGGTACTGCAGCTTGAGTTCCACCTGTGCCCCTGACGTGGTTTGTCCCCACCCATCCGGATGGAGCCCGGTCAGCCACGTCACGGGGCTACGGCCATAGGCCGCACCCGCCGAGGCGCACACCAGACAGATAGCTCCTATCGCGACGATCGACCGCAAGACCGTAGGCGCAAGGATAAGCCAGTTGCTCGGCCGCTCCAAACCCTCCCGCCGGCGAAGCGCGCACCGCAGGCTTCGTCCTGCGATCATCGTTCGGCAAAGTGACGAGAGGGAGGCTCACATGAGCAGTGCAGGGCAGGTGCCCGGTATCGCAGGCGACCACCTTCAGGCCGCTCTGTGCACGCGGGCGCCGAACTCGGTGAGGAGCGTCGGCGGCAGCAGCGCGGGGGAGCTCGCGACCTGCATCGTCGAGAAAGGGAAGCCGTTTCTAGAGGCAGCCGGATGAGCACCACAGACGACTTCGCGATTCGCGAGCAGCCGCTGACCCACGACGAGGCCGGAACGCTGCTCGGCCAGACGATGGGCCTCGTGGCGGTGACCGCGGGACTCTTCGCGCTGGGTGCGTACCTCGGTCGCGACCTGGCCTATCAGTGGGGCTGGGTGCTCTACATCGCGTCGTTCCTCTTGCTGATCGGTGTGAACGTTGTCGCGCAGCGGTCCGAGCAAGGGGCGATCACGCTCCTGTTCGGGTTCGGTCTCGTGATCGGCCTGGCCACGGCGCCGACGATCGCCTACTACATGTCGACCCAGCCGCAGGCTGTGTGGCAGGCCGGCGCGGCGACGGCGCTCTTCATCGCCGGCTTCGGCGCGTTCGGCTACGCGACGCGCCGCGACCTGTCGGGTGTCGCTCGTGCGTGCTTCTGGGCGCTGATCGCACTGATCGTGTTCGGGATCGTCGCGATCTTCGTCCGGATCCCGCACTCTGACCTGATCTACGCGATCGTTGGCCTTGTCATCTTCGCCGGGCTCACCGCGTTCGACTTCCAGCGGCTCCGTCGGAGCAAGGACATCCGGACGGCACCGTTGCTGGCGGCGTCGATCTTCCTCGACGTGCTGAACGTGTTCCTCCTGTTGCTGTCGCTCTTCGGAAACAGGAACTGAATGTGGCGACCGTCTGCGAGCTGCGCGTCGATTCGCAGCGCCCGCGCCTCGTCCGGCAACGCGCTGAGCCGTGCACACTCCGCCTCGATCGTCGGCGTCCGGTCGGCATCCGCAAAGGGATCGCCGGCGGCGTGCGCCACCGGCTCTTCCGCGTTGTTTCCTCACGTCTCGGAGAACATCCCCGGTCGCCCTCGTGAACGGGAAGCTCAGACGTTCAACTTGCACGTGGCGTTGAGGTACGAGCGCACCCTGCGAATGTGAGGGCTCACGCGGTCCGCCTGGGCGGCGAGCGTCGGCAGTTTCGGTGCGAGGTTCGAGATCTTCCAGTTCGCCTTCTTGAAGTCGGCGATCAGGACGTTGATGAAGTCGAACACCGGCCTCAGTTCGGGCTTGAGCGACGCGGGCGCCGTAGCGAGCAACGACGGCTCGGCCGCGGCGACCTTGGTATAGGCGGTCTTGAGGGCAGTCGGTGTAACCCTGCCGCTCGGCAGCGTGGTCGAGTTCACGATGCTGCGCGCCACGCCGCGGGCGGTGCTGCAGAAGCTGCGCGATGCCGTCTGCGCGGCGGGGGTCGCTCCGGCAGATGCGGCGGTCGCAGCAGCCAACGCCAGGACGACGACCAGTAGGGAAACGAGCTTCATGGATCCTCCTCGATCAGATGTGGACGATTTGGTAACCGGGCGCGTAACCGGGCGCGGTGACGGTTAGCTTCAGCGCACCGACAGTCGAGACTCCGAAGGTCAACGCAGCCGAACCGTTCTTCCCCGTCGTCGCTTGCTTGCCGCCCGCCGACACCTTCGCGCCCGGGACCGGGTCGCCCGCGTCGGTGACGCTGACTGTGAGCACGTGGCCGACGATCACTCCCTTCCCGTTCTTCACCGCGTGCACGGCGACGGTTGTGGCGAACACCGGCAGGACCCGCGCGTAGTAAAGACCGGAGACGGTCGGCCCCTTCCCCGGAATCACATCCGCGAGAAGGTCGAGCGGACCAAGCCTGCCGTCGCCCTCGAGCCGATACAGGCTGAGCGGGTTCAGGGTCACCTGCTGGATCGTTTCGAAGCGCGTGACCGCTTTGTTGGAGCGCGTGACGGCGACACCGCCGCCCGAGTCGTCTCCCCACATCACCCAGATGCGGCCGGCCGGGCCGGTCGCGGCTGCGAGCACCTTCGCGGTCGTACCTGCTCTCGAGCCGACAGCAACCGAGCCACCGCCGTAGCGCAAGAGGCGAACGTGCTTCCCGTCGCTCGTATAGGCGGCGAAGACGCCCGGGCCGGCGTCACGCCCGGCAAGGACGACCGCGTTGCGGCTCTGCCCTGGAACCTTCTGCGGGGCGCCGACGGGCGAGACGCCCTGCAGGTAGAGGGCGGGCTGATGCGCGACCGAGGGCCACCCGGCCACGACCTGACCACTGGCGGCGTCGACCGCGAGGTCGGCATCGGTCGTCGAGCCGTCCGCCTGCGTGGTGATCTTCGCCGGTGTCGAGCCACCGCCGAGACCGACCTGTACGACGAGGTTGCCCGCCGACGGCAGCGCGAGCACCGGCTGCGTCCCCGAGACGGCACCGGTCACGTCCGCGGCGTACGCAAGTGACTCGTAGTCTCCACCGGCGCCGACGAGGGAGGGCGACGTCCAACCGACGCCGCCATTTGTCGAACTGACGCCCCAGACACCCGACACCTTGCTTGGTGAGATCGCCCCGAAAACCGTCTGGAGGGTCCCGCCCGGAAGCGCAAGCAGTCCGGGCTGACCGGCCTGCCAGCCGGAGACGACCGACGCAGCTGGGCCGGGCTTTCCCGCCGGACTGATCGCGATCGTGCTGAGCCCGGTCACCGAGCTGCCGGAGAGCGTCTGGTAGACGAGGTGCAGGACGCCGTTCGGGGTGCGAGCGGCCGCGACGGCCTGGGACGTGGTTGCCTTCACCGTGTCGAGCCGCTTGAAGGGCCCCGCGGGCGCCAGCACGGCTGCATGACCGGCGCTTCCCGCGGTCAGCGCGGCTGCCAGCAAGACGAAGCCCGCCGCCACGGCGGCGGCCGGCGTCGATCTCGACGTACGTGTCATGGGTTGGACCCTCCTCGTGCTGGATACGTCGTGGTCGCGAGGATCCGCTCGAACGGGACCTCGGCACACTCCACGACCTTGCGGACGCCTGACGCCGTGCCCTCGAACTGACACAGGACGACCTCGTCCTCCCGTAACAGGATGGAGCCGCAGTAGCGAACGCCGCCGCCCACCGTCCGCACGCACTCGGCAATCCGCGCGTCGGCGTCCCGGACCGCGTTTTCGTCGACGTCGGGCCAGAAGCATTCAGCGACAAAGCAATCGACGCTCGCCTTCTCCATGTCGTCGACGCTAGGTGCGCCGGCCCGACGAGCAAAGAGGGGAAACCCTACGGAATCGGATCGCGATCCCGCGCGTCGAGCGCACGGGCGAGCTGGGCGCGCGAGCGGATGTCGAGCTTGCGGTAGGCGCGCGACAGGTTCGCCTCGACCGTCTTCCGCGTGAGCATCACCTCTGCGGCTATCGCGTCGTTCGTGAGGCCGGCCGCCGCGAGCCGGCTGATGCGGTATTCGGTGGCGCTCAGGCGATCCGGCGCGGCGCGCGCGGCCGTTCGACTGAGCTCGTCGGCGGCGCGCTCGGCCCACGGAGCAGCGCCGAGGGCGGCAAAGATTGCAGCGGCCCGCTCCAGCGCATCGCGGGCGACCCGCTTCTGCTTCAGCCTCCGAAGCGTACGGCCCTGCACCAAGAGGGTGCGGCCGAGCTCAAACGGCACCGGGCTTCGAGCGTGATATGTGACCGCCTGCTCGAGCGCGGCGCATGCCTGCTCGACCTCTCCACGCGCAGCAAGCACCAGCCCACGGCTCCGGGCGCTGACGGCGAGACTCCAGGGGATGCGCGAGCGCGCCGCCGCTTGTTCGAATCTCGCCAGCACGGCTTCGGCCTTCTCGTGCTCGCCGTTCGCAACGGCTGCCTCGATTGCGTCTCCTTCGACCCGCCATACAGCCGGCTCGCGAAAGCCCATCTCCCCCAAAGCGACCAGCGCGTCGGCCAGATGCTCAGCCGCACCCGCTGTCTCGCCGACGGCCAGCTCGGCGAGGCCGAGTGTTCTTCCCCAGAGCATGCGTACGACCGGCTCTGTCGGCGCGGAGACACGTTCTGCCGCTGCGCGAACCTCGTCGATGCGTCCCTGGTGCGCTGCGACGTATGCGCCCCAGATTCCGCTCGACTCGACGGGGACCCCAGTGAGAGCGAAGAGCTCCTTCGCCCGATCGGCCAGCTCCGACGCGACGGCCCAGTTCCCCGACCAGCACTCGAGGAGCGTCCGGTTGAGCAGGATGTTGGCGAGCGAAGATTCGTCGCCCTCCTCGAGTGCGGCGCGCTCAACTTCGACGAGATGCGCTCGCGCCCCGTCGAAGTCATCGATGTACCGCAGCCACTGGCCGAGCTTGAACGAGACACGCGTGTCGACCGCGACCGGCTGGGCATCCGAGCTGCGCTCGAGGCGGAGCGCGCGCTCCGCCGCCTGCCGGTCAAGTCCGAGACCGAGGAAAAGATCAGCGCGCACTCGGGCACTGAGCGCGACGCTGACGAGCTCCGGCTCCGCCCCTTCCCGTCCGTCGAGGGCGGCGAGCGACTCGCGCGCGGCCGCTGCCGCGCGCGGAAGATCGCTCGTGCCGGCATGCATCGCGATGGCTGCGAGGCACCGGGCGCGGAGCAGCGGATCGGCGGCCACCTCCAGTGCAGCGGCATCGGCCGCGACGGCGGAGGACTCACCCTCCCGCCAGTACTCGATGTCTGCGAGTACGAGCAAGGCGCGTGCCATCAGGTCGCCAGGAGACACCGACGCGACGAGAGCCTCGAGCACCTCGCCCGCCCGCTGGAAGTCCCCGGCTAGCAGCAAATGCTCCGCGAGCATGAGGCGGCGCTCGTCGCCGGCGTCATCGCCCTCCGGGGTCAGCTCGATCGAAAGCTGCGCCAGCTCCGCGGCTGCATCGGACGCGCCTCGCGCTCGGGCATTCTTGGCGGCCTCACTGAGCGCATGGGCGGTCGCTGCGTGCGGACCGCGCGCCGCGAGTGCAAGGTGTCGAGCGCGCTCCTCCGGATCCTGCGACGCCGCCGCCAGCGCTTCGTGGGCGAGCGAGCGGTCGTGCGCACCCGCCGAGCCATAGACGGCGGAGGCGAAGAGCGGATGCGTGAATTCCACGCTGCCGTCGCGGCCGATCGAGATCAGGCCGGCTTCTTCCGCAGGTACGAGCGCGGAGTCGTCGACGACCTCGGCGGTTGGCCTGACCGCCGCAGCGGCGCGGAGTAGCGCCGAGCGCGTCGCGCGCGGCAGGCGCTCGATGCGCGCCCGCACCAGCGCGCGGAGATCATCCGGAACGGGCAGCGGGTCAGAGCTCCGCGCGCCGGGCCCGCGATCGTCGAGCAGGCGCGCGATCTCGAGGGCGTAGAAGGCGTTGCCTTTCGACGCCGTGGCAAGCCTGACGAGCGTTGGCCGAGAGAAGTTGACGCCGAGCCGGTCGGCGATTATTCGCTGCAGCGCAGCGACCGACAGCGGGCCGAGGTCGAGCCGTTCGAGGCGCAGGTGATCCAAGACAGAAAGAACGGGCGGCCGCGGCGCCTGCGAACGCGCCGCCACGATCACCCGGAGAGGCATTTCGCCGAGCCGGTGCAGCGCGAACGCGATCGCATCGCTCGACGGCGAGTCAAGCCATTGCGCATCGTCGAGAGCGACGACAAGCTCGCCCTCGCCCGCGAGTTCCGTGAGTATCGAGAGGAGCGCGGTGCCCACGACGCGGCGGCCGGGCGCGCGCCCCGCCTCGGCACGCAGCAGCACTACGTCGAGCGCGCGTCTCTGGGGTAGTGGCAACCGGGCGAGCATCTCCGGCTCGACACCAGCGAGCAGGTCGGTCAGACCGGAGAACGCCAGCTTCGCCTCCGCGGCGGCCGGCCGCGCTGAGATGACAGTGAGCCCGCGAAGCCGGGCGCGGCGCACCGCCTCCTGCCACACCGTCGTCTTGCCGATGCCCGGCTCCCCCACGATCGCAAGCGCGCACAACCCGGGCTCCGCATCGTCGAGGAACCCATCGACTACGTCGAGCTCTGTCTCGCGACCCACGAGATCCGGCACGTTCGGAGCGTACGCAACCGACGTGGGCCGAGGGCCATCGCCCTAATCATGCGTCAAGGACCGACGGGTGCCCAAGCAGAGGCTCTCACGCCGTCGCCTGCGCGAGTGTTCACGAATGACCCTCGAGTCGAGTTGCTTGTCTGATCATGCTTAGCAGCGCATCACGCTGCGCGCGCCCGTTCGGGAAGTCATCGTCGCGATCCGCTCGCCACGCTGCGACCATCGCAAGCACGAGGATCCGGCAGTCGCGAAGCAGGAGTGGATCGGCGAGTGCGTAGTGATCGCCAACCTCGTTGGGCGCATGGGCGATGTCGAACTCGACTGGTCCGTAGCAGCATGTCTCGAGGTCTATGAACCGCAGGCCGCTCGTCGTCCTGAGCAGGTTGCCGGCGTGCGGTTCGCCGTGCAACAGCTGCTCGTCCGCGCCGCGGTCGACGACGGCCTGGCGAAGGCTGCGCAACGAGTGGGCCAGGAGTTCCCGATCTGCGTCGATGAGCTCCGGACTCTGCGAACGGTCTTGGACGATCGACTGCGCTTCTTCGACTCGATCGGTGAAGTGTGGTGCAGGCGCATCGAGCTGCCGCATGCCTGCATGCAGGCGTTCGAGCGTCCCCGCGTACTCGGCCGACGTGGTCTCGGCGGCAGGCAACGGCTCGTAGTACGTCCAATAGGTGATCGCGAAGCCGTCACGGACGTGAACGCGAGGCTCCACCCGAGGCTCGAGCACAGCGATCGGGCAGTCGGCTTCCTCGAGCTGCCGTGCCATCTCGACTTCGAACGCCGCACCTTCATGGTTTCGTCGAACCGAGGGCGCGACGCGTGCAAGCACATCACACGGCAGGAGCCGGACTGCCAGCCGGTTCGAGTCGTGGAGAACGACGGCGTCATCGACCCTCAAACCAAGCGCTGACGCAGACGACACGGCCGCATCCACCGCCGGCTGAACTCGTGACCTGTGCAAGGTCGTATCGTGCCTGCGCGAGCGTTCGCCTATGTCGCCCGCACGGCACGGGCTGATCGGGAGTGTCCGTCTCGTTGACCACGCCCTGAGTTACCAGTGAGAGCTGGGCGGCGCTGCTGATCGCCGCGGCCGTTGTCCCCGCCTCCTTGAACGAGTCGAAGAAGCCACGTCTGTGACCATGCACTCCCGCAGGCGGCGGTGTCCCCACGGCACAACCGACCTGCTCATGCAGCGCGATACCCGGCGTTCTAGTGGTGGAACTCGCTGACCGATGTCCTCGGGGCAGCGGCTGAGGTGGTCGATGCTTCTAGCCCTGAACTGGGCGAAGTCCGTCCGGCTGGCAGGCCGTGCCCGTCGGGGTGGTGTTCTTGCAGACTGGATGGCCGTGGACGGGGTGCGGGTGCCACGCCATGCGCCAACAGCCACGCACGTGGCAGTTGTGCCTTCGTAGGAACAAGTACAGCGCACTCGCGAAAGCAGTCACCAGCGTGATGTCTGCAAGCGGGCCACTAACGAAGTTGTAGCCACCCTTCGTTGGCCAATGCACGACCGCGTGCAGACTCGCGAGCATGAACATGCGAGCAGGCTAACGACGCCACTAGATGGATACGCGAGTCCCGGCGACACGCTGAGGGGGCCATATCGCCGGCCCCGCGCATGACCATCTAGTGAGCGGACCAGCCCTGCGTGTAGTCTGTAGGCCAGCGTCGCGCCCGGCCTGCCCGGCCCCTCTTCCTCGCGTAGACGTCTCATCCCGACCGCGACGAGCAGCGCGATTTGGCTATCGGAAGGTTCCCGATGGACAGCAAACGTCACGGCAACACGCCCGTGGTCCCCAGGCAGCTGCGCGACCATATCCGGGCGGTCACGAGCTCATTCGGTATGCCGCCCTCGATCAGACCATCTCGAACCATGGAGAACCGTTCAGGACGGGTCCTCCTCGTCATCAAAGGCAAGAGATCGAGGCGATCGAGATGAACGAGGAACAGCAGATTCCGGATGAACAGTCCGACGAAGCCGAGGCGGATACCACCGGGGCCAGTGACGTGGTAGCCGTTCACCATCAGGACCTCTCGGAATGGCGGGGCCGCACCCTCCACGACGCGAACGGCGAGCGGATCGGGAAACTCGAAGACGTCTACTTCGACACCGACACCGACGAAGCACGATTCGGCACTGTCAAAGAAGGCATCTTCAGCCGCCACCTGACCTTTGTGCCACTCGTCGGCGTCACCGTCGGCCCCGACAACCTCCAAGTAGCCACCACCATGGCGGACGTCAAGAACGCGCCGAACATCGCACTCGAAGGCGGCCAACTCACCGCCGACGACGAGTCCGTCCTCTACCACCACTACCGGCTCAACTACACCCCCCTCGAAACTCAAAGCGGCCGGCGACTCGCCCGCCGCTAAATGTCAGTCCAGGCGACTCCGACGGAACGGGTTGGCGATGAAGTCAATGACAGCGCTGTACGCCCAGTCCGTTCTTCTTCGGCAAGAAAACGGCCTTCTAGCCGGAAGGTGTTCATGAAGCAGCAGTGGTGGTCAGCTAAGGGAGTAGGACCGAGTCAAGACGCTGACCGGTTCCTGCTCCTGCTCGCCCTCAGCGCCTCGATGCTCGGCGCGCTCAGCATGGTGCTGTACCTCGCGCTGCGCTAGCCAGTGCTTAGACCAGGCGGATCGCCAGGAGCAGCCCGAAGAGGATCGCGACGCCCCAAAGAGCAGCCGTCAAGGAAAGCACGCGACGCATCACCAGCAATCTAACCAGAGTCATTCTGGGCCACCGTCACACCCGTCTCGCGGCCTCCGCGATCTGATCTAACGCCCGACACTGGGCTGCTCGACAATCAGGTATGCCCCGAACGGCTCGCCCGGCTCCGCCGCGACCACAGCTCTCACTTCGTAGTCACCGCTGGGCCGGAGAATGATTCGGCCGGGTCGCCAGTCCTCAAAACCACTCACGAACAGGCCGAGATCGTTGCCAACTCTGTCGATCAGCCGGTAACGGTAAACAGTCAACGTGGAGAGACCCGTTCCGTCTCAAGCGTTGCGGTAAACCCGCCAGCCATTTCCCGTGACACGAGCATGTCGTTCACGGCCTGAGCCGCCCCGGTGGACTCGAGAGTAGGGCACGCTCGGCCGCAGCAGCCAACCCTCGGCCCGCCGCCGACTATGGCGAAGAGAGAGGCCAGCCGTACACCGATCGGAACAGGTTTCACGCAAACGTTGAGAGCGCAAGCTGACCCGTCTGGTCTTAGCTTGCCCGAAGATGTGAACGCCGGTACTGCCGTCGCTTGGGCCGGTGCTCGGGAATGACTCTCGAGCACGTTCCTCCTAGGTACGCTGGCGGAGAGGCTGGCGCTCGACCTCGACGCCGCGAGCGTGCAGAGTGAAGCTCCGACAAAAACGTAGGCACGGCAGCTTCTTCGGTTCCTCTTTTAATCTCCATGGCGCCCTACGAAGCCGGGCGACCAGCTCGGGACACTCTCTTCGCCATCCTGCGATTCGAGTTCAGATGGCACATGTCGATTGACTATATGTCGTGTACCGATATATAGTGTGTTTGTGGAGTTTCGGATGCCGAGTTACTTCGCTCTTGCGGCGTTGATCGACGGGCCGCTTCACGGCTATGGGATCGTTCGGCGTGCTAGAGAGCTCTCAGACGGGGAGGTGCGGCTCTCCACGGGGACGCTGTACGGGCTGCTCGAGCGGGCGCTTCACGAGGGACTGGTGGTTGTTGGCGAGCCTTACATCGAAGGCGGCCGACAGCGACGCGATTACGCCTTGACCCGGTCCGGGCGGGAGGCATTGCGAGTCGAAGCGGCGCGGCTTGCCGTTGCGGGTCGGACTGTCGCCCGCCGTCTCCAAGCCACCGCAAGCGTCGCAGCGGGATGACGCGCGAGCGGATCGCTTATGCCGCGCTCCAGGCGTTCCCGCCGGCCGTGCGCTCGGCCCGCGGTCCGGAGATGGTCAGCACGCTGCTCGACGTGAGCTCGACGTCCCGGGCGCGGTTCGCCGGCGAGATCGTCGACCTTGTCAGGTCCGGCGTGCGCGCACGCAGCGCCGAGACGAAGCGAGCCGGCGTCGCGAGGGTGGTCGGCGATGGGTTCTGCGTTGCCGCGATTTGGCTGTTGGTGCTCTTTTTGACAAGTGATCTCGGAGACAGGATCCACGGCCCGATTCCCGACTACCCCCGATACCTCTACGGGGCGTGGACGCTCATCCTGCTTAGCGCCGCGCTTGTCCTCGCGTTGATCGGCTACGACCGGGTCGCCGGCTCGACGGCGCTGCTTTTCACGGCCAGCGTTCTGCTAGATCCGTCCCGATACGAACTGACGAATGCGGAACGGGTTCGATTGATCGTCCCGGCCATCTGCTTTGCCGGTCTGGTGACGTATCCGCGGCAACGCAAGGTCAACTCTCGCGGGCTCGTGTGGCTCGCTCCGATCGCGGTGCTGACCATCGCTGCGGGCACCAGCGATGACGCGATGGCCTTGTTGCGGTAGTCGCGCTGGTTGTCCTGGTGCCGGCCGCTCTGGCACTGGTTCGGATCAATCCGCGGCCGATAATCGCTTGCGCAATCGTCGCCGCTTACTTCGGCACGCACATGGCACAAGACCGGGGCGGTCCGGGCCTACCCGGTCTGCTATTTCTCGTTGCTGCACCTTTCGTCGTAGCCTGTGTTGTCTCAGCCAACAAACAAAGGCAAGCAAGCAATACTGCTTAGCTCCACTCCGAGACGCACTCGGAACGCCCGGGCGTGATCATTTCGGGCGCAGCCCATGCTGGGTTCGCACGACGCCTCCAAAAGCGCTCCCCGCACGCCTGGGAAGATTTCAGGCCGCCGCGTCGGAGGAAGGACGGTCCTGGCCGGGACGGCCATGTCGGCGCCAGCAAAGATGCGCGTCGTGTGCTCCAAAAAGCCGTGCCTGGAGTCTGAAAGCCGCGTCAACGTCTAGCGCCTCGACCACCCGACTAGCTGAGAATCGAGTGGGATATGCCCGTCTGTAGGTAGTACGCGCTTGCGATGGTGCGGAACCAAGCACGCGCAGCGTCGGCGAGGTCGACGAACTCCCGGCGGGGTCTCGATGGCCACCAGATAACGATCCCGTGTCCGACGACTTCTAGCCGCCCTTTCGATCGCGCAGGAAGAAGTCCGAGATGTAGAAGTTCGCAAGCTCATGTGGGCGAATTGCCCCTGTGCAGAAGAACGCCGCACGCGTCGGGTATCTCGCCACTCGCGGGAACCTATGTGATCGAGGCGCCGGAGCCGACCTGGACGGCTGGACAACGAGAAGCCGACCGCGACGGTATGACTCGTCAGTCGGTCGTCTTGAGTGACGAGCTACTCGTCGGCGTAGCGGTCTCGGTGCTGGCCGGGCGCGGGCACGCGTCCGTTGGAAGAGGCGCGCGAGTCCGTAGCCGCGCGTGGCGTTGGTCGCGACGGTAGGAGGCGGCGTGACCATGTTTCGTCCTACGTCGACTGGGCTCCCTCGACGTTCGTCTTCTCGACGATGCGCTCAACCACTTTGTCTTCCAGCGGTTCGTCCTTCTGGCGTTGGATTTCCTTTTCCTGTGCGACCTCGACCCGGGCAGCTTGCCAGGCAGACCAGTGTCCGGAGACGAGCGCCCAGAGCGAGAGCGCGGAGACGTACACGACGCTGTTCAGCCAGCCCATTGAGTACGAGATCGGGATCATCGCAAGCCAGAACATCGTCAGCCAACCGTTGACGCGGCGCATGAACACCGGGTCGCCTTGCACCGAATGCCACACAGACTTGAAGACGGTCATCTGAGTTTCTCCTCGCCTGCCAGACGGGGATTTGCTTCAGCTTGCGCCTTCAACGTTCGCGTAAAACCTGTTTCTTTTCGTGACCGTCGCGGTTCCGGCTAGTCGCCGCAACCAGCCGCCGAAGAACGAGCCTTAGAACGAACGTTTGGAAGTTGAGGCCCGTCAACAGAGGATCGATCTGCGGCCGGTCTAGCTTCGCCCATACTCGACGGCGGGCCGAAGCTGGCTGCCGCGGCCGAGTGTGCTCCTGCTCCCTACGAGGGGCAGCTCGGCTTGCTCTCAACCTCCAGACGGCCGCAGTCGGACTGTCGAGTACACGGACAGGATTAACGGTGGCGCAAACTGCGAACCGATCCGAAGTCATTCCGTAACAGTGTCTTCATCCCGCGACAAAACGTCGTGGCTACGTTCGCTTCCGACGACGTGGGCTGATGGGGAGTTAGGCGTCGTTCGCGGAAGCCGGGGGCGCGGTGGATGCCCCTCTGTTGTCCCCGGCTTTCGGACGTTTTCCTAGCCTGGACGGGCTAAGGAGTCGGAGGCACAATCGTTGACGGCGGCCGCCGATCCCATCGACCTCTGACATATCGGCGCTCGTCTTGGCAGACGGGCAGTTCCGAAGGACCATTCAGCACGCCGCCGCGGTTTTGAGGAGTCGTAGGCGGGAAGCGGCGACGAGTGCCGGGGTTGCAGTTACCTTCAGTGACCGGCCGGCAACCGGGAGTGCGAGCTGGTGCAGTGGCGTCCAGCGGAACCCGTACTCGTGGCGTAGACGCTGCGGCAGTTGTGCTGGTGTTGCAAGCCGGTGCGCCGGCGCGATCAGTCGAAGCGGCACCGGGAGCGGAGCGCGCATGATGACTGCTGCGATCTGGCGAGCTACGGGCGTGACGCTGATCGAATCTCCGCCGATCTGCTCGTCGAAGTAGACGCGGAACTCGTCCAGGGTTGGCGGGATGACGGTGGCTGGAACGCCGAAAAGCTGCGCCACGATCGCCATGTCGTCGTAGTAGCTCTCCTGTTCTGTTCGGGACAACGCTCGCTCGAACAACTGGTAGGCAGAGAGCGACGTGTGGACGAGCGTTGCGTGCACCCAGAGCATGAGCTCGGGATCGCAGGCCGAGTAGCCCGTGCCGGCTGGAAAGCGACCGAGTTTCGCGCTGGTTGTGCCGCGGACATGCCGGTGTACCGCTTGCACTGCGGCCCCTGCCGTTTCGGCCTCTTCTTTGGTGCCGAACGTGACCAGGTAGAGCGCGCGCAGAGTCCGCGCGAGCCGTCGCCAGAGGTCACGCTCGTAGTCGGAATGCTGCGCCACGCCTTCGGCGACGAGCGGGTGCGCGACCTGGAGTAACACTGCCGCTCCGCCGCCGAGGAACGGCGTCACCGGTGTGTTCCCGACTCGGCGGATCACGCTCCTCGGCGCGAAGTACCCGTCGGTGGCGCGTAACCGCTCTGCGTGGGTGCGCGCGCGTCCGGCCATCTGTTCAGCGTCCGAAACGGCGTTCACGGGCCTGAAAGGTGCGAATCGCGCGGAGGAAGTCGAGCTCGCGGAAATCGGGCCAGTAGACATCGGTGAAGTAGAACTCGCTGTGACTGCTCTGCCACGGCAGGAAGCCGCTCAGCCGCATCTCGCCGCTCGTGCGGATGATCAGGTCGGGGTCGGAGTGCTCGGCCGTGTAGAGATGGCGCGGCGAGCGCGTCGGCATCGATTCGCTCCGACATTTCTTCCACTGGAACTCCTCTCGCGGCGAGCGAGCGGACAAGGCCGCGCATCGCGTCCACCAGCTCGTCGCGGCCGCTGTAGCCGAGCGCGATGTTGAGGCAAAGTCCTTTGCCGCCGGCAGTTACGACCTGCACGTTCCGCGCTGCCGTGGCGAGCGCTGGAGGAAGCGAGTCGATGCGCCCGAACACGCGCACACGGAAACGATGGGCGTCGCGGGATTGCTCGGCGAGCAGGTCGAGCTTCTGCACAAGCACGTCCACGAGCGCCGCGACCTCTCCACTCGCACGTGAAAGGTTTTCCGTCGACAGAGCCCAGACCGTGAGCTCGGCGACACCCAGCCGTTCGCACCACACAAGGAGCTCATCCAGCTTGTCCGCGCCATGTTGGTGGCCGGCGCCGAGCTCACGCAGGCCGGCGAGGCTCGCCCAGCGTCGGTTGCCGTCAAGAATGACGGCCACGTGGCGAGGGCCTGGCCGAGCCGAGACCTGCTCGCGCAGCCGCCGCGTATAGAGCGAATACAGCGGAGCGGTAAGCAGCGACCCGAGACGACGCCGCACCGCGACGGCGCGATGGCGGCGCACTCGACCCGGGGCGCTCAACTGCATCGACCCAACGCCCGTGCGAAGAAGGTACGCCCACGCCGATGATCGCCACTCAGACGTTGCCGACGATCATCGAAAACGACTGGCTGCTTCGTCATCGAGTCAGTGCACACCGGCGAGGACGTGCGCAAGAAGCGAAAGCGCCTCGAACGCCGCAAGGAACCAAAGCAGGCGAACGTGCCTGGACAGCCCGAAAAACCGGGCCAGACGCCTCATCTCGCCAAGATACGAGTTCGCCTCTGACGGATCTCTGAACGACCGTGTCGGTAGCTCGGTTTTTTTCAAGCATCGCAATGCCGGCGGCATCCGGTGCCTTCAGCAGCTACAGCTAGCGTCCAGTTGTGACTGAACCATGGTAGATCTGGCTGAACTTCGGCGGGAGTCGATCCTTGCGGCTTCGCTTGCCGGGGTCGGCACGGTGGCGCTTCTGGTCTTGGCGCCACCCGGAGTGGACCTGGCCGCACACGCCTATCAGCGTGCTCTCTTTCTTGCTCACGGATTCACGCTTTGGAACAACTTCTGGTACGCCGGCCGATACTCGTTCGTCGGGTACAGCCTCGTGTACTACCCGTTGGCGGCTGTCGTCGGGACGCAAGTGCTTGCAGTCGCTTCCACAAGCGCTGCCGCCGCAGCATTCGCCGTCCTGGTCTGGTGCGAGTGGGGCAGTTCAGCCAGGGGCTCCAGCCGGGCGTTCGCCGCGGTGTGGCCGGCAGTCGTTCTTGCTGCCGCGTTTCCGTTTGCACTCGGCGCAGCGCTTGGAATGATGGCGGTCTGGAGTCTTCAGCAGGCCCGCTCTTGGGCGTTTGCGGTCTTCACCGTCCTCACTCTCGCGGCGAGCCCGCTTGCATTCGTGATCCTGGCTGTCGTATCGGTAGGGATCGCGGCAGGCCGACGTCCGGGGCGCGCCCGGGTCGCGGGCCCAGCGGTGGTGGTTGCACTGGTCGGGGCCGCACAGCTGATGGTGATGAGGCTGTTCCCGACCTCCGGGAAGTTTCCGTTCTCGTTCTACGAGTTGATACCCGCATTGATCTTCAGCGTCGGCGGGCTGGCCTTGACGCGCGAAGTCCCGCGGGCGCGTTCGCTCTACGGCTTCTTCGGAGTCTATGGAGCCGTCTGCATTCTGGCCTTCGCGATTCCTTCATCACTCGGTTCGAATATCGAACGAATGCGCTACGCCGCCATCCCGATCGCGCTGTTGGTTCTCGCTCTTCGCGGTAGAACATCACGCGCCTTCAGCGTTGGCGTGGTGCTGTTCGCTGCCGTCTGGAATCTAACGCCAGCGGTCTCTGCGCTGTCTCGCTCAAGTGTTGACGACAACCGTCAGTACTGGGCGCCGGCAATTACGTTCCTTCACACCCACCTGTCTAAGGGCTACCGCGTCGAGGTAGTTGATACGACCGACCATTGGGCTGCGGCCTACCTCCCGGCCGCACAGATCCCGATCGCCCGAGGTTGGTTCCGACAGGACGACTTCCCGGAGAACGAGTTGCTCTACGACCCGCGGATAACAAGCGCGGCGTACCTTCAATGGCTAAGGCGGCTCAGTGTCCGCTATGTCCTCTTGACGGATGCCCCGACCGACTACAGCTCGAGAGCCGAGGCTCATTTGATTCGAACGGGACGGTCAGGCCTCACGCAGATCCGCCGGGTCGGGCACATCACCGTCTACCAGGTCTCCCACCCACGACCGATCGTCACGGGGCGCGAGGGCGCAACCGTCGTTCGCTTCGCGCAGTCAGAGCTGGTCGTCTTTCTGGGCGGCGCAGGCCGCTATCACGTCGGCGTCAACTGGTCTCCGTACTGGTCGGCGACGGGCGCGTGCCTTCAGGCGGCAAGTGGCGGCCAGATGACCCTCGTTGCTCGCCACCGCGGCGTCATAGACCTTCGCTTCAACGTCAACCTGAAGCGGAGCCTCGAAGCTCTCGTCGGGTCGACACCCCAAAGCCCGTGCGGCACCTGAAGCAGGGCGCCGGGTGGGAGTCGAGCCGAGGCCTTGCGCGCTGAGCCTAGGCTCTCAGGTCGGTCCCCGAGCGGTTGGTGATCTGCCCGACCAGTAGGCGTGGCAAGGCCGCCCAGCGGGGCACGGGTGAAAAGGATCGTGCGAGTATCTGCCGGCAGGCTGCAACCGATGGACGAGAAGCGAGTCCGTGTGAGTGACGCAGCGTCCAGTAACGAGACCACCGAACGCGCGCGGGGGCATCCCGCGCGCCGCGGTCTGATCATCGTTGGGTTCGCGATTTGCGGCGGTGCGTTCGCGAGCCTGGTCGGGTGGGATATCCGTGACTGGTTCAGCGACCTATGGACCACGTTGACGAGCATTTCCGTCGAGTACGTGATTGCTGCGGTGCTCGCGATGACGGTGCAGACGACGGCGACGGCGTTCGCGTGGTTCTCGATCCTCCGCTACGCCTATCCCGAGGAGGTTCGCTGGACGCAGGTCTGGGCAGCGTACGCGGCGTGCGTTGCGATGAACAATATTCTGCCCGCGAATCTGGGAACGATCGTGATGTTCGTCATGCTCACGACGGTGATCGCATCGGCGACGTTCGCCGGCATGCTCGGCGGCTTCATGGTGCAGAAGATCTTTTTCGTGATGGCGGGTGCATTCGTGTACCTCTATCTGTTCCTTTCCGTTCCCGGCTCGTTCGACATCGACTTCTCATGGATCAAGGAGCACCCGTGGGCGGTCGCAATCCTCCTAGTCTCGGGCGCCGCTGTGATCGCTCTGATGATGCGTCACTTCTGGCCGAAGGTCACCGCATGGTGGGAGCAGGCACGGGAGGGGGGCCAGATCTTGGGGCGACCGCGCCCCTATTTCGGCGGGGTGTTTTTCCCCGAGTTCGTCGCGTGGGTCGCGAGCCTCTGTGTAGTTGGGGTCTTCCTCGGCGCCTACGCAATCCCCGTCACGTTTCACTCGGTCATGACCGTGATCGGCAGCAATTCGATTTCCAACACCGTCGCGGTAACGCCGGGTGGGGCAGGCGTCAATCAGGCGTTCAACGTTGCCGCTTTGAGCGATGTGACCAACTCACAGACAGCGACCGCCTACTCGATTGCGCAGCAACTGATCTCGACTGCGTGGTCGATTCTGTTCGCCCTCGTCCTCATGATCTGGGTGTTCGGTTGGGGTGGCGGAAAGAACCTCGTCGAACAGTCATACGAAGAAGCAAAGACCAAGGCGGCAGAACAGAAGGCCAGGAAGGCTGCACAGCACAGGGGCCCTTCGGATGCTTCCGACATCCCGAAGACGACACACTCCTGATCTCGGACGGACGAGTAAACCAGGTACCGACGCGTCAGGCGGTGCCGCTCGAGCAGTGGACGTCCGCCTTCCCTGGCCGCCCAGTAGCCGAGGTTGTCGCCGACGATCGCAGCCAGAACCCCCACCACGATCATCCAAACGATCGACAGCGAACCCTGAGCGGCGAGCACGGAACAGGCAATCAGCGCCGTCTCGGCCGGCACCGGCAAACCAAATGACTCGAGCGTGAGCAGAACGAACAGAAGAGGGATCGCCCACTGGCTGTGCTGCTCAACGAGCGTCAGAAGCGAAGCCAACAGAACCGTCACATCATCCCGCGTGCAACCTCTCGCCCGCGGCCGTAGGCCTCGGCCTGGGAGCAACCCGGCCAACCACTCACACGACCCAATCGGTCGTCGCACGGTCGCACTTGGCCGCTCCGTCGACGGTCGTTTCATCACGGCAGTCGAGACCGGTGACTTCGACAGCGCGCGGAAGGTCCTCCTCGTCGGCTGCATCCACGGAAACGAACCCGTGGCACTGGCAACCGCTGGAAGGTGCCTACGAGTCGGGGCCGGAACCGCTCTCGGAGCCGGAGTCGCGCATGGCTTACCGGCTGATCCTTCGTCTGAGGTCCCCGTGTGTCGATCTGGTTCCACCAGCACCTGGGCGTCGTCGACGACTCGCTAGGCTCGGCGTTGCTCGAGCGGAGATTCGCGCGTCTCGTCCGCCTTCCTCTTCTAGCTCTGCACGACTATCCGGGAAGCGTCACTTCGTGGGAAGACCATCTGCTTCGCGGTGCAACCGCGTTCGTGGTCGAGCTTCCCGCAGGCTCGTGCCGTCGACGCAGGTGAGCAGATATATGTCCCGGCGGTGTTCGCGCTCTCGTAGTTGCAATGCAGAGGCATCCTGGAGTGATTGGAGCGTGCCTGGGAATTATCTGGGTTGGGCTATATCGCGGCAGCGCGTCGCTGCCGCTCTTCCGGGAACCGGGTAGACGGAGGATCCCGGCTTTGTCGATGGGCCGGCCGGGAAAGAGTTTGCGCCAGGGACGGCTGTGGTGTGCATCCACGAGGATCGCTTGCACGCCTTTCGCTCGTGCGAGAGCGAGGATCTGCTGGGGCGTGCTCGTGGGGGCGAGGGTGGCGTGTGCTGCCCGGAACTGCCTGAAGTTCGGCGGCACGACGGGGCTGAGGTAGCCACCTGCCATCGTGAACCAGAAGGAACTCTCTGCCTGCCAGAGCATCGCGTCTCCTTGGCCGCCCGCCGGAAAGACCAGTGTGTTCTCGCCGTGGGAGAGGCAGGTGCGGTAGATCTTCTGGGTGATGAACCGGGGGTTGTCGGGGCTGGTGATCCACGCATGCGAACCGAGGTTCGGAAGGATTGAGATGACGGCCAGGGCGGGGAGCACCAGGCGCGTCCAGGCGGAGCGGCCCTCGGCCGCTACGAAGGCGACCATCACGGCGGCTGCGAGGGAGACGTAGAGCGAAAGGCGAGCGGGCAGTACGTTGTCGACGAGCGGAAGGTGGTCGATCATCGCCAGAGGAAGCGGGAGCAGTTGCCTGCCGTCGAGGCGCAAGTACGCGCCTAGCTCAGCAAGAACGCCTGTTCCGAAGCAGAGAAGCAGGAACCGTCCCCTCGCGGTCGAGCGCCGTCGGTGCGCGAACACACCGACTGCAATCAGAATCGGAAGCCCAATGTAGGCGCCGCGTTCGGAATCGTTGCCGAGAAAGTGCGTTGCGAATGCACGCTCGTTGACGCTCAGGAGCGTCAGCTTGGTAGGCACGATCACATTCGCGAGGTCGGCGGCGAACCGGCGTGGGAGGTTGATCGGATGCGCATCGAAACCGGAGACGGCGTAGTAGACGAGAGGCGCCGTGGTGACGAGCGCGAGCAGATATGCAGCGGTCAAAGGAGCAGGAAGTGCTCGTATCTCGGGACGGAGTTCCGGCGCCGAGAAGTAGGCGATGGCAGTTGCCGTTGCGATGGCGAGTGTGACGGTGAAGAAGACTTCGGTCGAAAACGTGAGCTGCGCTGCGAGCAGGAGGCCAAGTCGAAGCGCGAGTTGATTGCGGTTGATCGTTCGCTGAACGAAGCAGATCAGTACGAGCGCGATCAGCGGGATCAGGAACACCGAGGTCATGTGCAGGTGTCCCTCCTGCTGCCCGAGCATGTAGCTCGAGAAGCCGAAGAGATAGCCGCCGATCAGCGACGGCCAGTTGCGCGCAGTCAAGTGGCGGCAGAGAAGGAAGCAAGTCCAGGCCGCGAGCACCGGCATCAGCACGGCGGCGACGTTGAAGGCCACTACGGGGCCGGCGAGCAGCGTCACCGGTGCGAACAGAATGGCGAGCCCGGGAACCGAGGTCGTCCATGCGAGGTTGAGCCCGCTCGGCGCCCACACCGCCTGGGTGACGAATGGGTTCATGTGCGTGGATCAATGCATGCGGCCACCACGCGAACGACCAGATGAAGATCTGCGGATCGACCCCGGTGCCGACGTAGCTCAGGTCCGAGTGCGCCGCGACTCGCAGGCCGAAGATCAGAAACGAGGCAGCGGCGTAGAGCAGGAGCGCCAGGAGCTGTTCAGCGTCGAAGCGACCGGTAGAACGGTCGCGATGGGATGGTCTCCTCACTGCCGTCGGTGGAGTCTCGAGGTCGACCTTGCGGAGATGCCGAGCGAGGTGACTGAGATCACAAAGGCTGCCAGCGTGCAAGTCGCGACCAGTAGCGCGCTGCCGCTTCGGCTCACGCCGAGGGTTGTTGCGACGTTACTCGCGAGGTTGCGGTTCAGGACGGGAACCCGAACCGGCGACCTCGCGTGCCAGCTCGCCCCAAACCGACTGTCGATAGCCGATGTACCCCTCCGAGCTCCAGGTCAGCGTCAGAGCCGTCGACGCGATCAGCGATGGCACCGCGAGCAGCGTTGAGAAGACGGGAAGTCGTGCGAAGGCGGGGCCGAGCCCCAGTGCGAGGAACGGGATCGCCGGGACGAGGAACCGGGGCCCGGGCGAGACGCCTCCGTACGGGCAGGAAGTAGCCGACCGACAGGAGCAAAAAGCCGAGGAAGATCGCGGCGCAGGCCGCCGCTTCCGCGGTGTGCTCCCGCGCCAGCAGCGCAAGACCGACGAGGGCGACGATCAGGACCGGCGAGACGAGCACCAGGCCACGGTCGCCGACGAGGACCTGTGCTGTCGAGTGCCAGCGAGGAGCGGAGATGCCGAACAGGCCTTGGGACTGCTCGGCGGCGTACTTGTTCGCGATGTACCGGTACGAGAGATGAAATGGCGAGCCGAAGGCCGCTCCAGTTGTAGACCGTGAGCAAGAGAAAGCCCGGGACGACTCCGGTCGCGTACGTGCGCAGCGACCTCCCGCCCGTGCGAGCCGTATAGAGCGCCAAGCACCAGGACTGCAATTGCAGTCTGGTACTCGACGATCAGCGCTAGCACCTGCCGAGCAGCCCGGCGAGGACGTGTCGCTTTCGCCAGGCGAGCAGGAATGACCCGAAGCAGAGCGCTCCGGCTGTGACGTGCCCGAATGTCGTCGCGGCGAGCGCTTCGTCGATTGTTCCGAGCGCGAACGTCACAAGGACAATCCCACCCGTGCGCGGAGAGAGCCCCTCGGAGACGCGTCCGACGGCGAACGCGAGCAGCACGAAAGCAAGGCCGCTTGTCAGCACACGCACGGTCCAGACGGCCAGATCACGTCCGGTGCGCCATCGTGACGACGTGGGGAGGCCGACTGCCTCAACCGCCGGTATCGCAAGGATCGACATGCCCGGAGCCTTGTCCGAATAGAGACGGCCGCCGAACTGGGCCCGATCGAAGGCATGACCGACGCAAGGCGAGATGGTCAAGCGCCCCTGGATGAGCGATCGGGTGAGACAAAGCCGGGAGACATCCTGGGCCGAAACGAGGTAGATCGGCGTGAGAGCGGCGGCCGCGACGAGCAAAAGCAGCAGCAACTCGTGCTTCGGGCGAGACCAGGGGATCTTCACGGCGAGTAGGGCTCCGAGCTAAGACGTAACTCGACCATTCTGTGTTGTAGCTTCACGCTCTCTTCACCTTGTTGGCGGGTTGATCTGACTATCGTCGCGCCGTGTCGACGAAGTATCGGATGCTCGGGCGGCCCTGGGTGTCGATGCTGGTCGTGGCCACCGTGGCAGCGGCGGTCCGGCTGCCCGCCGTCTATGGACGCCCGTTCTGGGAAGACGAGGTGGCCTCGGCGAAGATCCTCGTTCAGCCGAGCTTTATCGCGATGCTCCACCGTGTTGCGCAGACCGAGTCGATGCCGCCGCTCTGGTACGCAGTGGCGTGGTCTGTTCACCAGGCAGGGGTGCCGCTCCAGAGCGAACGTCTGCTTTCGGTGCTCTTCGGCGCACTATTCGCGGCCGCAGTTGTCAGCCTCGCTCATCGTTTCGTCGCCTTGACACTGGCGACAGCGGCGGGTCTGACCACGGCGCTCGGCGCGGAGTTCGTCGTGCACGGCGCGGAGCTTCGCGCCTACGAGTTGCTCGCACTCCTTTCGGTTGCGTTGGGACTGTGTGTGCTCAAAATGCTCGAGCAGCCGTCGCGCCGGTGGGATCTCGTCTTGGCCGCGACCGTAGCGGCGGGTTGCCTCACGCACTACTTCTTTGCCTTCTCGGTGGGAGCTGTGCTCGTCTGGCTTTGGCTCGACCCGGGTGCCCGGCGGATCCGCCGGCGCGGGACGGTTGCCGTGCTGGCCGGGAGCGTGGTCTCCCTTCCGTGGCTCCCGATGATGATGACGCAGTACCGTTACGGGCATTTCCGCTGGATCGGGGCGTTCCGGTGGCGCAGCGTCGACGCCGTCCCGCTTCGCCTCTTCACGTATGCCTACAGCGACCTGCCGATGGGGCGGGCGCTCTCGATCGCGGCGTTGATCGCCCTGTTGATAGGCGCGCTCCGCCTCGTTCGGCGCTCGGCGTCCGGGCGACTCGTCGTCGTGCTCGCCTTCGCCCCGATCGTGGCGGCAGCGACCGCATGGGCCGCGGGCGTGCCGATCTTCGATCTGCGTAACCTGATCGGAGTCGGTCCGTACATCGCGGTGCTCACTGTGGTGCTCCTTGACACGACCTCCCGGCGGGTCAGCCTGGTTGGCGCTTCCGCAGTCGTGGTCGCGATCGGGATCTCGGTCATCGTCTCGAACGTCGCGCGGATCCCGGCGTACGATGCGATGGCTCGATCGCTCGTTCTGAACGGTTGGAACCCCTCACGACCGATTGCCGTCTTCGGCGACCCGTATCGCTACCGGCTGCCGTTCGAGTGGTATCTGCCGCGGCAGCCTGTGCTCGACATGTCGCACCTGCTCACTGAATCGTGCACCGAGATCTTGGTCGTCACGCCCCGCGGGAAGGTGAGACGCGAGCGGCTGCGAGCGCCCCTGTCATCGGACTTGACGCTTCGCCGCGCAACTCTGCTCGTCGACCCAGCGGCCCGGCCAAGCTGCGTCAGCCATCGCGGTTCCCGTTCTCGGGCCGCCGTTTGAGCCGGCGACCATGGCGCAGCGCCTTACCGGCTAGTCGAGTTCCACCATCGGCACGAGCTACGACCAGAACCTCCAAGCCAGCTTACGCACCCGTAAGGACACCTAGCGCCGGCTGAGCAGGTGGGGATGAACAGATTCGGGATCTTGGCGATTCCCTAACCCGTTGTCTCGCAGGGCTACTTAAGGTCGCGACATGCGTCTTTGGCCGATGATGCTGCTTGGGTTCGCCGTCTGGGTCTCGCCGGCCGCGGCACTTGAGCGGTTGCCTAGTACTGCGCCTCTTACTCAGATGCGTCTAATCACCTATCGGGCGCATGACGGTGTGAAACGTCCGGCATGGTTGCTGCTTCCGGCCGCCTATCACGGCGGCGCGATTCCGCTCGTGATATCGCCGCATGGGCGCGGAGTCGACGGGACCCAAAACGCTTTGCTCTGGGGCGATCTGCCGGGTGCAGGTGGATTCGCCGTGATCAGCCCGGCGGGCGAGGGGCGTCGTCTGCACTGGTACTCGTGGGGGGCCCCCGGCCAGATCACCGATCTGGCGCGAATGCCGGCGGTTGCCGCGCGTCACGGAGTGAACGTCAACCCGAAACGAATCTACGCCGTCGGGGGATCGATGGGTGGCCAAGAAACGCTGCTTCTGGTCGCCAAGCACCCGCACCTGCTGGCGGGAGCGGTTGCGTTCGATCCCGCGACCGACATGGCTCTTCGTTACGCGGATTTCGCCAAGTTACCCGACGGTTCGTCACTTCAGCAACTCGCTCGCGCAGAGATCGGCGGCACCCCGCACGAGGTCCCGCATGCATACGCCGTCCGCAGTCCCGACCATTATCTGGGTGCAATAGCCAGGTCAGATGTTCCCTTGCAGCTGTACTGGAGTTCGCGCGACCGCGTCATCCGCGATCAGCGGATCGAGACAGGTCGACTCGCCTCGTCGATCACCCGACTCGGTCGTCGGGACCTAAGGCTCTGGGATTTCACCGGCATGTGGCGCCACACGGCGGAGATGCGCTGGAACCGAAGACTGCCCGCCGCGCTCGCCCGGTTCGGACTCCTACCCTGGGGTGTGGTGCACACCATCGCGAGACCGTTCCGACCTCGCCTCGCCGGCCACCCGACGTAGCCTGAGCGCACCAGTTGCCGAGGTCGACGCCGCTAAACCTTGTCTCCGAGGTCGATTCGCACGCACCACGATCAGCTGTTGGCCCGGCTCGTATCAGTCACAACAGCCATACGGGCACCCCGGTCCAAGGTAGTGGAAGGCGTTTCCGATCGTGAATTTGGTGCCGCTTGATGGCTGACGGTCGACCTTGGCGACGCTTCTGTTTTTGGGGGCGAGTGTCTCGCAGCTTCCTGCGATTCGTCATGCACGCGATGCGGGACATCGTGTTGCGGCGGTCGACGGCGATCCAGAAGCGGTCGGGTTCTCGTTCTGCCACGTCACGGAGACGTTTGACTTCACCGATCTCGATCGGGTCACCGAGTTCGCGTCGAGGCTCGGCGTTGAGGGTGTGCTCGCGGTCTCGACTGATCGTGCGGTTGCTCCTGCCGCGGCGATCGCGGCGCGGCTTGGCCTTGCGGGAATCGGCGTCGATGTTGCCCGCGCGATGACCGACAAGGCTTCGATGCGTAGAGTGCTTGAAGAGTCAGGCGTCCCACAGCCCCGATACGTCGTCGTGTCGGACGGCACCGATCTTGAAGAGGCGAGTGCGGCAATCGGGTTTCCGGCGGTCCTGAAGCCGGTCGACTCCGGCGGGCAACGAGGTGTCTTTCGGATCGAGTCGGTCGATCAGGCGCGGCGCTTACTCCCGGAAGTCCTTGGTTTCTCCAGGTCAGGCAGAGCAATACTCGAGGAGTTCGTTCCTGGCACTGAGTTAAACGGCATCCTGGTCGCTCGCGGCGGAGCGCCGACGCTGGTGACGTTCTCCGACCGCCTCCGACCTGGCGGCATCGGCTTCGGCGTCGGCTGGATCCATTTGTTCCCTTCGTCGCTGGCCGACAACGTTTTAGTCGAGGCCGAGTCGGTCGCTGTCGCGGCCGTGCAAGCATTGGGTCTCGAGGACGGCATCGCGTTTCCGCAGCTCATCGCGGACAGCAGCGGTCAGGTGCGGCTCGTTGAGATCGCAGCGCGCATCCCAGCCGGCCAGATGGCCGATCTCGTTGCCATGGGAACAGGCATCAGCCTGTTCGAGGTCGCGATCGAGCAGGCGCTCGGCCACACGGTGCCGGATGCGCTGATCGCACCGCACTACAGCAGGCCTATCGCGATTCGCTTTCTCACCGCGAGCCCCGGTGTTCTTCCGCTCGGAATTGTCAGCCATGTCGAGCGACTCGATGAGGTACGAGCCTCACCAGGCGTCATTGCCGCAGAGCTCTATTTCGCCGTAGGCACAACGATCGGGCCGCTACAGGTCGACGCCGACCGGCGCGGGTATGTGATCGCCACCGGCGACACGCCGCGACATGCGCTCGAGTTGGCAGATACCGCCTCGTCCAGACTGGTCGTTCATACGACGGATGCCCCGTAGAGGAACCGGGCGCACGGCGCCCTGCCAGGCGGTCTCCGTTGGGAGTGATCAAAAACGTACGTTACGCTCCTCGCCCGTAACCCAGATGCCCTGAGGGCGGAGCGGGCGTCCGGGTCACAGGTTTCGTCTCGGCGAGTGCGCGGATCAGGCCGGCGAGCTCACAGCTCTTCACTCGCAGGCTCCAGGTGGTTTTGGGCGCGAGCGTCCGGTAGGGCTGCGCCTGAGCGACACTGGTCGGTAGGGCCGAGAGGCCGGTCTTCATCGCGTAGCCGTCGTTGTGGTGGTGGATGTAGTCGCTTCGGTGGTGGCAGCCGCTGTTGTTGAGTACGTCGTTGTGGTTGTGGGTGTGTAGGACGGCTGCGAGTAGGTGTAGCTGGGCTGTGTGATTTCGGGCGTGGTGAAGTCTTGGATTGGTGTGTTTGCGAGTGCGCTGTTCATGAAGTCGTGCCAGATCGCGGCGGGGATGGTGCCGCCGTAGACGGGTGCGTAGCCTTCGACGTAGTTCATCGATTGTTCGCGGTGGGGGTAGCCGACCCAGACGCAGGTGACGAGTTGCGGGACGTAGCCGCAGAACCAGGCGTCGACGTAGTTCTCGGCGGTGCCCGTCTTGCCGGCGATCGGCCGTCCGATCGCTGCGCCCGTGCCGGTCCCCTTCTGGGTAACGGCCTCGAGCGCATAGGTGACCTCGTCCGCAATCTGGTGCGAGACGGCGACCTGGGGTGTCGAGACGGGATATGGAAGAAGGTCGCCGTTCGCGGTGCCGACGGACTCGACGGCTTGCGGGTCGTGTCGGATGCCTCGATTGGCCAGCGTCGCGTAGGCCGCCGTCATCTCGAGCGGGCTGACCGCCTGTGTCCCGAGGGTGATCGAGCAGAACGGTTTCAGGTCGGACTCGATTCCGAGGCGGTGGGCCATGCGGACGACTGCGTCGGGGCCGACCTGTGAGACGAGCTGCGCGAAGATTGTGTTCACGGAGTAGGCGGTCGCGTCGATCAGGTTCATTGTTCCGGCAGTCTCGTCTGCGTTGTTGTGGACGTCCCAGGGCTGGTTGTAGCCGTTCTCGCAGAGTGGATCGGGGATGGTCAGCTCGGGCGGCCCGTTGAAGTAGCTGTAGAGGGATGTGCCGTGCTCGAGCGCCGCCGCCAGCGTGAATGGCTTGAAAGCGCTCCCGGCCTGTCGGTGGCCTTGGGTAGCGAGGTTGAACTGCAGGCGCTCCCGGCTCGGCACCCAGACCACCATCGCTCGTACCTTGCCGTTCCGGGGGTCGATCGCAACGAGCGCGCTCGCCGGATCGACGCGAGTGGGCAGGTGCTGCGCAAGCGTTTGCTCGGCAAGCCGTTGCAGTTTCGGATTGATCGTTGTCTGTACGCGCAGACCGCCGCTCTCGACGAGCCGCTGCCCGTAGTGCTGCACCAGTTGCTGGTCGACGTAGCCGAAGAAATAGGGCTCGTGGATTGTCTTGTAGAGCGTGCCCGGGCGCAGCTCGAGCGGCTGCCTTCGCACGTAGCGCCACGCCGCGGTACTGAGGACGTGCGTCGTCAGCATCGCGTCGAGCACCTCGTTGCGGCGACGCAGGGCTGCGTCGGAGTCGCGGAGCGGGTCGTACAGCGTCGGCGCCTGCGGAAGTCCCGCGATCGTTGCAGCCTGCGCCACGGTCAACTGCGAGGCGCGGCGAGAGAAGTACGTCTGCGCAGCTGCGGCGACGCCGTACGCCTGGTTCCCGTAGTAGACGACGTTGAGGTACTGCGCGAGGATTTCGCGCTTCGACAACCTGTCCGCGAGCTTTAGCGCGAGGCACGCCTCGGTGAGCTTCCGACCAATCGTTTGCGATGGCCGGCCGATGTAGAGGTTGCGTGCGAGCTGTTGGGTGAGGGTCGAGGCGCCCTGCTCGGTGCGCCCGCTCTCGATGTCCTTGACCGCGGCACGGACGATTGCCGTGTAGTCCAGCGCCCCGTGCTGCCAGAACCGCCGGTCCTCGATCGCAACCGTCGCCTTCGGCAGCCACGGCGACATCTGCGCCAGTGTCAGCTCTTGTCTATTTTTCTTTGCCGGGATCGTGCCGAGCAACGAACCGTCGCTCGCCGTGACGAACGAGTTCGTTCCGATACTGACCGGCTTCAGCGAACGAAGGTCGCACTCTGAGCGGATAATCGTCGGCGCGACCGCCGCACCCACAATCGCAACGCCGCCGATTCCCACCAACACGATCACGAGGACAGTCAGCACTCCGACGACTCGGCGCCGACGGCCTCGTGTCCTGCTGGATCGGCGCCGACGGCGCGCGACGGCCGCCACCAGGTCGGCATCGCGATCGCTGCGGCGCATCACACCACCATGCTGCCCGTCGCCGCAGCCCCGAATCGTTAGGAAATGATCCAGACCTCGGGTACGTGCTGTTTGCATTTGCGCCTACGAACGGGAGCGCTCCTAGAACTTGGCAGGGCAATCCAGCCCTTTGCTGGTTTTCTCAACCACCCGGTTACAGCGACTGCCGCGGTCGCCGCTTGTGACCGGGCGGGTGTCACCGGCTCGTTACCGACCAGCATCCCGGCGACGGTTTTCGTGCACGACAACGGCTGGGATTGGGTCACTCGCGGCGGAGCCAGAAGGATCGCGAGCGACAACGGCTACCAGATCTTCGAAAACGGCTGAGACGGTCGCGCTCGGATTCGCCAGCCCGGCCGGATGACTCGCCCGCCGGGAATGTCAGGCGCTTGGTGAAGCCGGTCCAGGCCAGGTCAGCGCACTGGGACTGACCAAAAGCGCGCGGCAGGAGTGCGTGCTCGATCCTTTTGCTTCGTCGTCGCGATGGGCTTGCCCGCAGTTAGCCCTGCGTCGCGGCGATGCTCTGCCAGACGTCCGCGAGGGTGCCATGCAGTGTGCAGTGCGCGATCGGCTCGCCGCCCTCGTCGCTGTCGTCCGCGGCGGAGATGTGTGCGACGACGCGATATCCGCTGCAGAACACGGCGGCGCGGCGGGAGTAGCCGACCACGAGCGCCCGCCGCCCCGTCACCTCTGGGCGCCAGTAGCGCATCGTCACGTCAGCCGACGCGACCGGTGGCAGCCCGCTTCCGAACACCTCGAGTGCTCCCGCCTCGCCGTAGTTGTCGGCCACGATCACGTCGACGCCCGCCGCGTGCCGCTCGACCAGGCGCACGTACGCGGGCCAGCCGACCTCCGACTGGTAGTCGCCGCGTGCTTTGACGACTCCGTGTCGAACAGCTGTGTGCAACGGCAGCACCGGCAGCGAGATCGGCAGCACGGCAAGACCGACCGTCACGAACACTGCCCCGGCCAGGTAGAGACGGCGACGTGTCAACCAGTGGTCGAGCGGGATCGTGCCCGCGGCGAGCGCGAACACCAGCACCGGCAGGGCGTAGTAGGACTTGCCTCCGAGGAGGAGGTACGCGACGACCGTGCCGACAATCGTCCAGCCGAACGGCCGCAGCAGGCGATCGCGGACGAGTGACACGATGCCCGCGACGGCGACCGGAACCGCCGCCCCCGTGAGCAGAATGACGTTCGCGATAAACACCGGCCGCGTCTCGTCGCTGCCGCTCGGCGGCGGGTTGAGGAACCAGTGCACACTCGTCCAGCCGTGCCCCGCCTGCCAGACGAGATTCGGAACAAGCAGAATGGCTGCGACGGCCACGGCCAGCGGAAAGCCCGGCGTGCTGAGGAGGTCGCGGCGCCAGACGAGGAACGTCGCGATCAGCAGGACGAGGACGACGGCAAGCGTGTACTTCGTCTCGAGTCCGATGCCGACGGCAAGCCCGAGCAGGAGCCAAGAGCCGCGGCCCAGGGCGAGCCGCAGTGCGAGCCAGAGAACGACCATCGTCGTCAGCTGGTCGAGCGCGACCGGCTGGAAGAGCAGATTGGTCGCGAGCATCCCCGGCCCGAACCCGATGATCACGGCTGCAAGCGTCTGCGCACGGCGCGACGCCCCGAGCTCGCGGGCCACAAGGGCGCCGACCAGCACCGTCCCGGCGCTCGCAAGAATGGTAAAAGCGCGCAAGCCGACCAGCGACCAGCCGAACAGCTCACGAGCCAGCGCCGCGAGCAGCGCCGTCACCGGCGGAAACTCGACGTAGCCGCCCTGGAGATGCAACCCGGCGACGGCGTAGTACAACTCATCCCGGTGCCAGCCGTACCGTCCGGCGACCGCGAGTTCCAGCGCGCACTTCAGCGCGATGACGACGAGGACAGGCCCCGCCGCGAAGACGACCGCGCGCTTCTCTGCACGCTTCTGCGTCACAGGCCCAGCCTAGAGCTTGGCAGGCATACGACACCCCCGACCTGGCCTGCGCCAGTGTTCCGAAATGACCCCGAGCGGTCGTAGCTCACGAAGCGCGGACCGCGCGCATGGTGCGAATGTCGACCAGGGCCCGATGCGGCGAGGCCCGCCGACTTCACAGACGTGCAGATGAGCGGGGCTGCGGCAGCCTGCTCTCCACGTCGAGACTCAGGTGTAGGCCGGCGAGTCGTTGGGTCTTTGGGGCCGGCGGCCGATCCGAACGCCCTGCGCTAGCAGCGATTTATCGTTCCCGGTCTCGTAGATGGTGAGTACAGTCTTCGCATCGAGCCTCTCGATGGCGAGCGCTGCCGCTTCACTCAGACCGAGCGGTTCAGCGGCCTGTTCGTCCGCCCGTTGAAGTCGATGCTCGGCAGGACGGCACTCGGCTTCGAACAGATGAACACAGCCGTGAAAACGAAGGCTGAGAGTTCACGAGTTGCGCCGGCGTAGTGCCGGGATGAAGGTAGGGAGGAGAGGCGACCTGAGTGCCCGCCTTCCCCGTGTAGGCGTTTTCGTTAGGCGGGTGGTGCTACGCCGGGTTCGGTCGCCACTGCGCGGTAGCTGGCGATGCTCGTCGCGATTGTCCAGGTGATGAGCGCCAGGAGGCCGGGGAAGAACGCGTAGCCGAACACGCTTCCGTTGCCCGTGTTGTTGAGGATCGTCAGGAACGTGATGAGGAAACAGACCGCGCCGATCAGCGCCACGATGCCGGTCCAGCGGGAGAAGACTCCGCTTCGTAGCGTTAGCAGTCCGGCGGCCATCAGGAAGGCGGCGAAGCCCATCGCGCCGACCAGGAACGGTCCGGTCGAGCTGACGGTCACCGCCCTACTCACCACGGGATTTGCGTTCGGCACCCGCGGAGCTCGCAGCGGCGATCGTGATGAACGCCATCGTCGTGCCGACGATGCCGGTTAGCGCACCGGCGAACGCGACGCGGGCGAGTTGTACGGAGCCGCGAACCGAGGACTCCGCAGTTTCGAGCGCGCTCCGAATCGCCGCGATGAAGTACAGGAAGATGAAGGCTGCGAGCAGCATCGCGAAAGCACTGATGCGGCTCTTGGACTGGTTGTCGTGCGCCCAGTTCGTCCACGCCTGATCTGATGGCGGTGTAGTGGGGATTCTTGGCGACGCTTGTCACCCATCCGATGACAAAGAACGGGGCGAACGCGACTCCGGACAGGGCCATGAGCCGCTGCCACGGCGGTGCGTGAGCGCCGGTCGCGGCATCTGGGGAGTGCGGAGTCGGCGAGGGTTGAGTCGTCACGTCGCGCTCCGGAAAGAATCGGGGCGTCGCGCCTGAAGCCCCAGATGGTGCAGTAGACGCCGAGGAACAGCTCCCAGAGCGAACTCCGGGATCGTCGCGAGGCCTTGCAGCGAGCGCAGCGTGCTGCTCGGATGGTTCCCGCCGAACAGGATGGCCGTCCCGGAGATGATGATCAGCGGCCCGCCGATGAGCCCGAGCCACGTCCACGGCCGCGGCACGAGCTCCGTGCGGTACATCATGTAGCCGAGGATCAGCCCGTTCCCCCAGCCGACGACCCAGCCCGGCCCGAGCAGGAACGTCCAGTCCTTGATCGCCGCGAGCGTGTAGGCGACCGTGCCTTCGGCCGCGCCCGCAGCCTGCTTGTTGCAACGTGGCGATCCCGAGCATCGCGACGATGCCGACGAGGATGAACGTGCACTCGAAGATCCGCGCCGTCACGTAACCGATCGACAGCTCTTCGAACTGCCGCCTCATGATCGGGACGATCACGACCGCGGTTCCGATGTTCGCGATGATCAGCAGCAGCTCCAACAGCGCGCCGAGGTAGATCTTGTTGACGTTCCCCGCGCCCGCGATGAAGGCGACCGGATGACGGAGCGCAGGCTCGTACAGCAGCAGCGCCGGGATCGACGTGACGAACGTGATGAGGTAGAGCACGCCGAACCAGCGCGCCCTCTTCTGATCGAGAGACACCCTTGACCCCTTTCCCCGGTGACCGCGAGCAGGCGGATTCCCGCACCGCACCCCCGGGGTAGAACTCCAACCTAGGCCCAAGAGACAAGGTTCACAACCTGGATTTGGCCCGGTGGCGATCTGAACTAAGTGCTGGCGCCGCCCCGGCGCGCCGACGGATGGCGTGCCAGAGGGCTCAGCGGCCGCTCTCGAGCTTGCGCAGAGCTTCGCGCAGCTTCGGAGCGTGCCGTGAAACTCTGGCCTTCGTGAACGCGCGTCGTTCAGGGGTCTTTCCGGATGAACGGGCGGCGGCGGGGTGCCATGTCCCCGCCGCCGCCCGTTAGGTCGTCGTCCGATCTCGTCAGTCGCGAGCGAACGCACCGGCGAGCTCGGACTCGAGATCGACCCACGGCTCGCCG
Source organism: uncultured Thermoleophilia bacterium (assembly GCA_963703445.1). Lineage (GTDB taxonomy): Bacteria > Actinomycetota > Thermoleophilia > Gaiellales > Gaiellaceae > PALSA-600. The sequence goes on from CAVPEK010000008.1 coordinate 572,548, forward strand.
GCGACGTCGATCGTCGCCTGGTGGATCGTCCCGCCGACGAACGCCCACGGTGAGCCGCCGGCGTAGTCGTCGGTGACCGGCTCGCCGCCGTCCTTGCCGACGTTCAGCCCTTCGCCGGCGAGCGAGAACTTGCCCGGCTGAGTCTTGATCTTCGCCTCGCCGACCTGCTCGTCGTCGAAGTAGAGGCGTCAGCGTCCCCTCGGTCGGCATGCCGTCGCCTTCCTTGACGAAGGACGCCGAGAGCACGTGCTCACCGGTCGGGATCGGCTTGGTCGACTCGACGATCTGCTCGAACTCGCCGACCCAGTTGTAGACGTACTTGAACTTGCCGTCCTTCAGGTAGAGCGCGTGGCCGCCGAAGCGCGAGCCCTGCGCGAACAGGACGCCGCTCGCTTCCGGCGTAGTCGATCTTCACCTCGACGGCGATGGCGTAGGAGCGGTTGCGGATGTTCGGGGTGACCGACTCCGGCACCTCGGCGCAGTCCGGGTAGTAGACGTAGCGGTCGCGCGGCTTCGAGAGCTGCGGCCGCGGCGCGAGCAGGATGCCGATCGCGTCGCGCGACTCGAGCGGCAGGGCGCCGTACTTGCCGGCCTCGGCCCACCAGAGCGCGACCAGCTCCTGGAGCTTCTCGGGCTGCTCGCTCGGCGAGGTCGTGGCACTCGCTCGGGTCGGCTTCGACGTTGAACAGCTCCCAGCGCTGGTTGGCGAAGTCGCCCCACGCGTTCGGCGCGGCGGGCGTCACCGAGCGCGGCCTTCCAGCCGTCGTGGTAGATGCCGCGGGTGCCGAGCATCGAGTAGAACTGCGTCTGCTTGCCCTTCGCGTCCGCGTCGTGCAGGCTCGCCGCGAAGCTCTCGCCCTCGAGCGGGTGCTGCGTGAAGCCGTTGACGACCTCCGGCAGCTCGACGCCGAGCAGCTCGTAGATCGTCGGCGCGATGTCGATCGCGTGCGTGTACTGCGTCCGGATGCCCGCGCTCCTTGATCTGGGCCGGCCAGGAGACGATCATCGGGTCGGCGGTGCCGCCCTGGTAGCTCGCGTAGCGCTTCCACATCTTGAACGGCGTGTTGAAGGCCCAGGCCCAGCCGGTCGGATAGTGGTTGTAGGTCTTCGGCGTGCCCGAGCTCGTCGACGTACTTGAGTGCCTCCTCGATCGTGTCCGGGCAGCCCGTTGAAGAGCTTGTTCTCGTTCACCGAGCCGTTCGGGCCGCCCTCGCCCGACGCGCCGTTGTCCGAGACGAGCACGATCAGCGTGTTGTCGAGCTGCCCGGACTTCTCGAGGTAGTCGAGCATCCGTCCGAGCTGGTCGTCGGCGTGGCTCAGGAAGCCGGCGTAGACCTCGGCCATCCGCGAGAAGAGGTGCTTCTCGTCGTCGTTCGAGCGAGTCCCACGGGCGCACGACGTCGAGCTCGCCCCAGCTCTGGCCGTTCGGGCCCTTCAGGTCGGTGTACGGATTGATCGGCGACAGCTCGGCGCTGCTCCGGGAGGATCCCGAGCTTCTTCTGGTTCGCGAAGACGAGCTCGCGGTAGGCCTCGTAGCCCATGTCGAACTTGCCCTTGTACTTGTCGGCCCATTCCTGTCGGCGCGTGATGCGGCGCGTGCGCGGCGCCGAAGGCGTAGTAGAGGAAGAACGGCTTGTCGGGCGCGACCACCTTGGCGTCCTTGATGAACGAGAGCGCCTTGTCGGTGATGTCGACCGAGAAGTGGTAGCCCTCCTCCGGCAGCTTCGGCTGGTCGACCGGAGTGGTTGTCGTAGCGTGAGGTCGGGATACCACTGGTTCGTCTCGGCGCCGAGGAAGCCGTAGAAGCGCTCGAAGCCGCGCCCGAGCGGCCAGTCCTTCTTCGTCGACGCCATGTTCATCTCGTCCTCGGGGCAGAGATGCCACTTGCCGACGATGTACGTGTTCCAGCCGAGCTCGCCGAGGACGGCCGGGATCATCGCGCACTCGCCCGGGATGTGACCGCTCGCGTTCGGGAATCCCGACGCCGCCTCGGTGATGCACGCCATCGAGTTCGTCGTGTGGTTGCGACCCGTCAGCAGGCAGGAGCGAGTCGGCGAGCAGAGCGCCGTCGTGTGGAAGTTCGTGTAGATGAGGCCGCGGTCGGCGATCCGCTTGATGTTCGGCGTCTCGATCAGGCCGCCGAACGACTCCATCGCCGAGAAGCCGACGTCGTCGAGGACGACGTAGAGCACGTTCGGCGCGTCCGTCCGGCGGCATCGGCTGCGCGTACGGCTCCCAGTCCGGAACCGAGTCCTTGATGTCGATGTTGATAGTTCCGCCAAACCTCTTGGCCACGGCGTTTCATCCTCTCGCGTAGAAGTCGTCCCACGCTAAGGGCACCGTGTAACGCAAAGCATCGTCCAGTTCGGGTGACTGGCCGCTTTGTCGAAGCGTCGTCCGTTGCGGCGGAGCTTCATCGGATACTCGGAATGACTCCTGAACGACGCGCGCTAGACGCCTCGGCACATTGCGGCCTCGCCTGCCCTGAGCGTTCGCTCAAGTCACTTTTGGGCGCTTGAACCGTCGGCGACCCCGCGAGGCGAGTGGTACGAAGAGGATCAACAGGACGACCACGGCTGCGGTGAACGCGATTTCGCGGTCCGAGACAGGGCCGCCCGTCCGCCGCGGCCATCCGGGCAGCTGCGTCACGTCGATGCCGTGCGCAGCTGCGAGCGCTCCCTCGGCGGCGATCGTCGCGGCAACGAGCTTCGCGCCGTCGAGGCTCGACGCCGGGCGCACCCGATCGACGACGGACTGCTGGCCCGGTTCCGACCGGCCGTCGTCCGCGAACCCGTAGCCGTTCGGCATGACAACGAGCAGGCGCCCCTTGTAGACGAAGCGAAGCTCCTGTGAGAGGAAACGGGCGTAGAGCCGTGGCTTGCCGTCCAGCACCGTGACCGCGCCGAGGTCGAATCGGCTCTGAATCACCGCGACCCGGATTCTGTAACCCGCCCGCCCGAGGATTGTCAGGGAGTCGGCGAGTCGCCGTATGTTGCCGGTCGAGACGCGTGCGTTCGGAGACACGAACGCCTGCTCCGTGAGCAGGTAATCACTCGCAGGATCTCCGTCGGCGCGCGCCCCGCTCGCATTGACGCACGCCGCCGCCACAACTGCAAGGACCAACCACACGCGGCAGCTCGGGGGAGGCAGCAAGGCAGCCTTCCCCGAGCCGCCCATCGTGTTAGGAAGCGCAACCCGGCGGGTCTGCGGAGATTCCCGGGGCGGGAGTCCGCAACGCGTCCGAGCCTTTCGGCAGGAAGTAGAGCGAGTAGGTGTCCGCACCATTCGGGCCCGCGACGCCCTCGTGCACGTCGAGCCCGGTCGCGAATCCCTGACCGTCCGTGTACGTCCTCGAGACGCAGTGGTTGTCGGTGATCGTCAGGCTGCCGCCCACGACCATGACGATGTTCGGCCCTGGGTGGGTGTGCCACAACGTGTTCTGCCCTGGTGTGTACGTGATGTGCTGGAGAACAGCCACCGTTCCGTGCGATTGGTTGATCGCACGGGTGAAGGCGTCGACCGAGTACACGTCCATCGACGTCTCGCCGGCGAGCGTGCCGACCGGCACACTCGTCGGGGCAACAGTTCGCGACGGCAGCGCAGCGTAGGCCGCGACGGCGGTCACGCCCGCGAGCACCAGCATCGTCAGAAGGACAGCCCGCTTCCTTCCCGTGAAGAAGCCTTGCATGTGACTCCTTTCGTCGAGCGTCATGAACCTTCCGCCGACGACGGTAGGCCGCAGCTTCAGACGCGCCCACCGTGGCACCCCGGCAACGTAGGGGGGCTAACCACCCGGTTCGCACTCACGCAGCCATGAGGGATGAGGCCCGACGGTCAGGCGTCATCCGGACACCGGCCCAGGTGAGGGCTAGCGATCTCGCTTAGCCGCCGAAGGTCTTATCGGCTTCCTTTTCTCGCTCACTTGACTTTGGCGGGTCGCAACCACGTCGCGGCCCCGGCCCGCGGCCATGCGCTCGACAGCTGGCTTACAGCTTTTTGGTCGTACTCCTCGCCTGGGCGAGTGTTCCGGAATGGCCCCTGACCGACTACATGCGCGGCTGCCACCGGTGTACCACCGGGGCGGGATGATGGTGGCGATGCTGGTGGATGAGCGTGCTGACTACTGCGCCACCCGGTTCGGGTATGCGTACCTCCCTTAACGAGCCGCTAACCGGCCGATCGCCGGCGGAGGACGACGCGACTGCCTGCCCTGCGTAGCCAAACGCGCCGAGCACGACCACGACTGCCGCGACCGCCGGTCGAATCGAGGTGTGGGCTTCCACCTCGACGGACGTCTTCTCGAGAAGCTCGTCCGGCGCACCAAGCGCGAGGAGCACCGCGCCGATCGCCTCGTCGGGAATACCTTCCTCGGCGAGGATGTCGGGATCTGACGCGACACGGTCGAAGAACTCATCGTCGCCGTCGAGCCGACGAGCGAGTTCTGCAACGCGCCGCTGTTCGCCCGCGACCTCCGCCGCGAGCGTCTCCCAGCCGGCCTCGCGCAACGCGCCGACAGGGTCATACGCCAGTTGCTCAGCGAACTCCGGATCCGACTCTGCGCGCCGGCCTGCCGCCTGAACCTGCTCTTCGAGGGTCATCACGCCTGTCTCCCTACGATCGCGGTATCTACTGCCTTTCAAGACGCGCATACGCGCAGACATCTTCCTTCACTGGAAGCGGCGGCCAGGCGATTTCCACCAATAACCCCGCAGTCAGAGTCGATGTCAAGGCTCAGGGTCGTTCCGAAACGCTGGCCGAAGAGCGCAGCAACCCAAGATAGGGGCAGTCATCCGTGAGGACAGCGGTGTCACGGAGCCGCCCAGATGGTGGGGCGTCAGCGGAGTATCTTCGGCTTCGAGAGCCGTCGTACCGGCTTCCACAGCCCTCGGTCGATCGCGGCTTGGAGCAAGTGTGCTTACGCCCGAGGAGTTGGGAGAGCCCGAACTCTGTCACCTCGGCTCGCAGGGGCGATGCAATTGGATCGTGTAGGCGAGCGAGCCGGGGGCTTATTCGACTTTACTGTCCTCGGCTTCGCGGAGACTCTTCAGTACGGTCTCGGCCTCGAGCACTGTCGCCGCGTCGGCTGTTTCGTCCGCGATGATTGCGGCGAGCGCGGCCCGGTACGCGGTGCCGAGCGCGTCCATCTCCGCCACCTCGAGGTCGGGGCGGACTCCTACCCCTTCCCAGTTGTCCTGGGTGACGGCGTTGATCGGTCTGGCCACGGGCAGTCGAAGTTCCACGTGGTCTGTCAGGTGAACGACCTCGGATGGGTGTGCGCCGCCGCCCGTGATTGAGCCGACGACTGCGGCTCGCCCGTGTGCCTGCAGGTCGTAGGCGAGCGCCTCACCGCCGGAGAAAGTGGCGGCCCCAGTGAGCACGTATACCGGGCGGTTCAAGTAGCGGGGGCCGGGCAAGTACGGCGATGTCCAGAACTGGCGTACCTGTCTGCCTCCGTCTTCGACGAAATCGCCGAGATGGGTCTCTCCGTCGGGAAAGAAATGGCTGGCGAAGAAGACGACGCCGTCCGGGCTTCCGCCAAGGGTTTGCCGCAGATCGAGGATGAGCGCTTTGGTGTGGCAGATGAGCTGCATCGCCGCGGTCATCGTGGGCGCTCCTGTTGACGCTTCCGGGACTATCGTCAGTGCGACGACACCGACGTTGCCTGGGAGGCGTTCGGCCCGGTAGATGCCGTGATTTTCGCGGATGATCCGCGCGCGGAGAGCAGCGACCGGGTCGATCTCGGCCGGCTTGTCTTCGTCCGTGTCGTGCCACAGCAGGCGCAGATGCTTGTCCTGAGATGTCTCGAGTAGATCGTTCGAGATCAGACGGCAAACGTCAGGGCTCGGAGACCCGGGATATGCGCCTTCCTCGAGTCGATGCCGGAGATGCGCCGCTGCCCGCTGGCCCAGCTCGGGAAATACGTAGTCGCCGGCGAGGCGTTCAGCGATCGCGTCGATGAGGTCGGCTGTTGTCGTGGCGGGCACGGGTCAGGGCGCCGTCGGAAAGGCGAGCGCGAGAATACGCACCGGACGTGCGTCGGTCGGAACTTCGGAGGAGGCGGTGTCTCGCAACGGTCGACAGACCTCGGCGATATCTGCGCTGAGGCGCTCGAGCTCGTTGGGGGTCAGGCTGACCACACGCGATTGGACGAAGGCTGCGCGATCCCAATCCGGGGTGCGGTCGGGCTCGGCGAGGAACCGGTCGAGTGCGTCTCCCTCGAGGACTAGAAGCTCTCGCACGAGTTGGCGAGACGCATCTCCATCTTCTGCCTCGAGCAAGGCTTGCCGCTCGACATAGCGCCACCAACGCTCGCGGCCAGACGCTTCCCTCTCCGCCTCGGCGATGAATCCGTGGCGCGCGAGCTGGCGCAGGTGGTAGCTCGTAGAGCCGGTCGACTCTCCGGTGCGATCGGCGAGGATCGTCGAGGTTGACGGCCCGTCGATGCGGAGCAGGTCGAGCAGACGAAGACGAAGTGGATGAGCAAGCGCCCGAATGGCGGTAACGTCGCTCGCAGCCACAAGCAAAGAGTAGTTTGCAAAGGAAGCTTTGTCAACCTAGGGTTCTAGTTCGGACGTGCCAGCAGGTCGCTTCAACTCGATTACCGGGATCGTTCGGCGGGCTTTCGCCTGGAACGCGCCGGCCGCCGGGGCATGCGCAACGATTGCTGCGAAGACCGAGTCGCGCTCCGCACCGTCGAGGATTCGCGCCGTCGCCGGAAAGGTCTCGACGCCGATCTCGACCGTCACTGCCGGATCTTGTTCCAGGCTGCGGAACCATCTGGGATGTCTCGGAGCGCCTCCGTTGGATGCGATGACGAGGTAGCGGTCGCCGCGTCGGTGGTAGGCGAGCGGCGTGGTGCGGGGGCAGCCGTCGCGTGCGTCGAGAGTCGTGAGCAGAAGGAGATGCATGCCGGCGAGCTCGCCGCCCACGACGCCGCTGTTCGCGCGGAACTCGCGGATCACGGACTCGTTGAAGCCCTTCGGGTCTGACGGCCGGTCGCTCATGCGGCTCGCGGCAGGCGATAAGTGAGCGTCACGCGTTCGCCCGCGGCTCGTTCGGCCGCAGGGAGGACTTCCAGCCGCTGTGGGCTGTCGAGCAGTTCGCTGATGCTCTGACCGGCACCGATGACGATCGGGTGGACAAGCAGACGGAGTTCGTCGAGCAGTCCCGCGTCGAGCAGGCTCGCGATCAGCGTCGGCCCGCCAACCACGTAGGCGGTGCCGGGACCGTCGTGCTTGAAGCTGCGGATTTCCTCGATTGAACGGACGATGCGTGCGCTCGGCCACGTGACGTCCGCGAGCGTGGTCGAGAGGACGAGGTGCTCGGTCCTGGACGCGATCTGTGCGTAGGCGATTTCGCGCGGATACGGATCGCGGCCGAGCATCGTCGCTGCGGCCGCCGGTGGTCGTCGAGCACGCTCGCCCAGAACGGCTCGTAGCCCGAGAACATCCCGGCGCCGAGCACGAATGCGTCCACGGGCGGCAGCAGCTCGAGCCCGTCTGCCCACGAGTCGACCCAGGCTGAGCCGCCGTCGAGGATTCTGCCGTCGAGCGTCGTCTGCAGAACGGCGATCAGGTTCTTCGAGGTTGAAGTGGTCAACGCTGCCTCCTCTTCGCAGGGAATCGGTTGTGCAACCAATAGTTGCACAAATCAGATAGTCTGCGCAACCGCAAGTTGCACATCGGTGCTAGCGTTCTCCACGTGGCCCCGGACGTGATCGAGCGGGAGATCGTCATCGAGGCGCCGCCGGGCGTCGTCTGGTCGATCGTGACCGAGGCAGAGCACCTGGCCGGCTGGTTCAGCGACGAGGCCGAGATCGACCTCCGACCCGGGGGCCGGTTGCTCCTCACCTGGCACGCCCACGGCACCTACGAAGGACGGGTCGAAACGGTCGACCCGCAGCGCGCGTTCGCCTTCCGCTGGCAGACCCGGGAGGGCCACTTCAGCGAGGCGAACTCGACGCTCGTCACGATGACGCTCGCTGCGGAGGAGGGCGGCACGCGACTCCGCGTCGTGGAGAGCGGCTTCGCAGCCCTGCCGTGGCCCGACGAGGCGCGCGACCGCTACCTGGACGAGAACACCCAGGGTTGGTGCACCGAGCTCAACGAGCTTCGCGCGTACGCCATCCAGGTTGCTGCAAACCGTGATCGATGAGCGCGCGGCGCGACGAGGCCGACCGGCTCTGGGCTGCACTTGGCGAGCCGATGCGGATTCGCCTGCTCGATCTCCTGCTTGAGCGCGGCGAGGCTACAGCGAGCACGCTCGCCGCGGCGCTGCCGATCACGCGGCAAGGCGTCTCCAAGCACCTCGCCATCCTCGAGCGCGCCGGTCTCGTCACGCCACGACGCAGCGGCCGTGAGGTTCGCTACGCCGTTCGCGAAGAATCCCTCGATCAGGCACGCGGCGCCCTCGCGCAAACCGCAGCGCGATGGGACGCACGCCTGGCCGCAATCAAGAAGCTGGCAGAACAAGCTGCGAAGGGCGGGAGAGACGCATGACACGCCCGGTGTTCGGCCTCGACCCCTCGGGTCGCTAAATCACTACGCTCGCCGACGTGGACGCTACGGATCTCGACGCGATCGTTTTGACGCACCGGCAGCGGGTAGTCGGGGTCATTCCGGACGCTGAGGTTCATCTGACGGGCAGCGCCTCCGTCGCCGGCCTCGACGCGAGAGACATTGATCTCGTTGCGCTCGTCGAGGATGTCCCGGCAGCTGCCGCCGACCTGCGGCAGGTGTACCGGCCCCTCTACGAGGATCACTGGTCGGCGGACTGGGCCGCCTTTCGCGAGCTTGGGCCGCCGCAAGTCGATGTCGTGCTTACGCGACGAGGAACCGACTGGGACGTGCGTCACCGACTCGCCTGGGAGCTCCTGCAGCGAGATACTCAATTGCGGGCGGAGTACGCGGCGCTCAAGGCGACGCCGACGGGATACGACGAGCGCAAGTGGGAGTTCTTCGAACGCATCGTCGTCCAGCTGCGGTCTATATCCCCCTAGCGCTCGGCGAGGGTGGACGCTCGTGTTGCCCACGGTCTCTGCGCGATGCCCGGCGTCCGATCCTTCCGAGCGCGTCAGAGGTGCCGGGTCGGGTGCCCGTTCGCGATTGACGGCTGAATGCTCTGGCGCGGGAGCTGCCTGCTAGGTGTGGAGGTCGGCGACGAGGCCTGATCGCCTCGCGGTAGAGCTGGCCGCCGGGGCCGGGTGCCTGGCTGAGGTCGGATGAACGTCGCCCGCGGCTCGCTTTCAGAAAATGGGGAGAGCCAGAGGTCTTCGAACGAAACTATCGGTTGGGTAGAGCGGCGCGGCTGCAGTCGGCTACGAGAGCGAAACGCTCGCCGGTCGTCGACGCGGCATGGTTGCCCCCTCCGATGGTGCTTTTGGCAGGATGGGATCGTGGACGTTCCGTCTATCGAGCTGAACGATGGAGAGATGATTCCGCAGCTTGGCTTCGGCGTTTTTCAGATTCCGCCGTCGGAGACTGAGCGTGCCGTCCGGTCCGCGCTCGAAGCGGGTTACCTCCATATCGACACTGCGGAGATGTATGGCAATGAGCAGGCAGTCGGTGAGGCGGTTCGGGCCGCGGGGCTCGACCGCGATCAGGTCTACATCACGAGCAAGCTCAACAACGGCTACCACCAACCGGATGAAGCTCGTCGCGCTTTTGCGGCGACACTCGATGCGCTTGGGTACGACTACGTTGATCTGTTCCTGATTCATTGGCCGCTGCCGACGCTCTACGACGGCGACTTTGTGTCGACTTGGCGCACGCTCGAGGAGTTCAAGGCAGACGGTCGAGCGCGGTCGATCGGTGTGTCGAACTTTCAGGTCGCGCACCTGGAGCGGCTCGCGGACGAGACGGACACCGTTCCTTCTGTGAACCAGATCGAGCTCAACCCGTATTTCCGCAACCACGATGTCGCTGCGTATGGGCTGGAGCACGGGATCGCTACGGAGGCGTGGGCGCCAATCGGCCAGGGCAGGGTGCTGGATGATCCGACGCTCCTTGAGATCGCCAGGCGCTACGGGAAGTCGGTCGCCCAGGTTGTGCTGCGCTGGCATATTCAGCGCGGCAACGTCGTGTTTCCGAAGTCGGTCAACCCGGACCGGATCCGGGAGAACATCGAGATCTTCGACTTCGAGCTCGAGACGGCCGACGTGGAGACGATCGACGGGCTCGATCGCGGCGAGGCTGGCCGCAACGGCCCGAACCCGGACACGTTCGCCTACGTCCCGAGCTGAGAGTCGAACGCGTTCGCGAAGACACGGTTGGGGTCGAGACTGGCGCGGAGCGCCCGGAACTCAGGCAACCGAGGGTAGAGAGGGGTGGGAGACTGCACGAAGAGCTTGCCCCAGTGCGGTCTGGGTGTGAACGGTGCGAGCGTCGCCTCGATCAGTGGCAGCACCGCGTACACCTTCTCCGCGTTCGGTTTCCAGGTGAAGTGGACACAGACGCTGTCGCGCTCATAGAAGGGGCTCAACCAGAGCGGGTCGCGGGCGACCGCCCGGATCTCCGAGGTGAGCAAGAGCGGGGTCAGGGTTGGCCCTAGCGGTCTGAGCGCGCGCAGGGCATCGACGGCGTGTTCGCGCGCGACGGCGTACTCGGATTGGAGCTCCTCACCACTGCTCGGTGTGAAACCGAGCCGGAAGTGCGGCAGCCGCTCCGCTGATGGGCCTGGGACACCGAGCTGCTTGGTTGTGTGCGCCGGGTCGGTGCCGGCGATCGGATGGCGCGGCCCGTCGGCAGGGATCGCGCCGAAACAGCTGTCGATGGGCGCTCGCGACTTCACCCAAACCTGGTCGACCCCGGCCGTCGTCCAGCGCGTAAACAGACTCGCGCTGTAGCCGAGCGCGAGCAGCTCATGAAGGTTCGCCTCGACGGTCGGCCATGGGAGTCTTTCGAACACCTGTTGGCAGAGCTCGAACTCGGTGACGACATCGAGGACCACGCGCACGACCACTCCGAGCGCTCCGAGCCCGACGACTGCTCCGTCGAAGCCAACGTCCGTTCGCTCGACGTGGATGAGCGAACCGTCTGCGCAGACAAGGTCGATCGCCGCGACCGAGGATGCGAGCGATTGGTTGCGCGCGCCTGACCCGTGGGTCGCCGTGGCGATCGCCCCGCCAACTGAGATGTGAGGCAGCGATGCGTAGTTCGACACAGCCAACCCCTGCCCCGCGAGAACTCGACCAAGCTCGCCGTAGCGGATCCCGGCTTCGACCACGACGGTCCGTTCTCCTATCTCAACGATCCGATTCAGATACTCAGTCGAAACCAAGACTCCGAGGGTGTCGGCAACACGACTGAACGAGTGGCGTGTTCCCAGTGCGCGAAGAACGTGGGACCGCGCAACCAGCTCCTGCACCTCCGCGACTGAACGAGGCGTAGCAACCCGATTGGTCGAGTACGTCGCGTTGCCAGCCCAGTTCCTCACGCCGCACGAAGCATCGCAGGCAGCCGGGGCCACAAGCGTCGCGGACGCGTCGCGACGAGGCGCCGTCTCTTGCGAAGCCTGGAGCGTTAGCCCTTGGTGGCGCCTCCGACCAGTCCGCGCACGAGTGCACGCTGCGAGACGATGAACACGATGGCAATCGGAAGCGCCGCAATCAGCGCCGCAAGGGCTACTGCGGGTCGCGTCGATCTAAAGATGTCGGACAGCCCCACCTGGATGGGGAGTTGCCTATCGTTGGCCAGGAATGCGTACGGAAGGAAGAAGTTGGTCCAGTTGGCAACGAAGCTAAAGAAGAAGACGAGGGCGACGATGGGGCGCGCCAGAGGCATCCCGATGTGGCGGAAGGTGGCCCATTCGCTGCAGCCATCGACACGGGCCGCATCGAGGAGCCCCGGCGGGAGCGCCGTGCTGTAGTAGATGTAGGCGAGATAGACCCCGAACGGGAAGAACGAGAACGGCAAGATGATCGAGAAGATGCTGCCGATCAATCGCAGCGCATTCAGCTCCAGGAAGATCGGGAGCACGAGCGTGGAGGCCGGCATGAGCATCACGACGAGCGTGAGCTTGAGGATCAGCTTGCGCCCCCGGAATCTGCCGAAAGCCAGCCCGTATCCAGCGGGGATCGCGGTGGCGAGCGTTATCGCGGTGGCGCTGAGCGAATACAGGAGCGAGTTCTCCATCCAACGCCGGTAGATATGGCTGCTGAACCCGTCTAGCTGCTCCCACGCGGTCCAGACGTTGTGGAAACTGCCAACCGCGAACGGGCTTTCGGTCAGCAATTCGGGGTCGGTCTTCGTCGGGGCGAGTACGAGCCAGGCGAGCGGGACGACAAAAAATGCTCCGAACGCAAGCAGGACAACCATGCGCACCGCCAGTGCCGCGCGGCGACTTGCGCTGTCGCGGTGGTGGAGGATGGTCATTTCGGCCGATCTCGAGGTCTGACGCTGTGGGGAACCCACTCAATGAAACAAAGGTATGATCTTAGTATGTCATCTCGGCGGGAAGTAGTAGGTCCAAGCCGCCGCGCGGGCGCGCTGACGTGAGCGCGATTTACTACGAAGGCGGCGGTTTGTTCTCCGTCGGGGACTGCCGACTGGAGCAGCCGGGGCCTGGGGAAGTACGGCTCGACGTGGCCTACTGTGGCGTCTGCGGAACCGATCTGCACATTGCGCACGGCGCGATGGACAAGCGCATCCAATCGCCGCAGGTGATCGGCCATGAGATGTCCGGGGTGGTCGCGCAGATCGGAGAAGGCGTTGAAGGGGTCGGTGTCGGAGACCGCGTGGTCGTGCGGCCACTCGATACGCGCGGTGAGACGGCCGCCGACCGCGGGTTCAGCCACATCAGCCGAAACCTGAAGTTCCTCGGAATCGACGCTCCTGGTGCGCTCCAGAATTCATGGACAGTTCCGGCGTTCACGATCCACGCGGTGCCGCCGAACCTCGATCTGCGCCTCGCAGCCCTGACGGAACCGCTGGCGGTGGCCTGTCACGATGTCCGCCGCAGCGAACTCGGTAGCGGCGAGTCGGCAGTCGTCATCGGCGGCGGGCCGATCGGCCTACTTATTGCACTCGTGGCGCGTGCCCGCGACGCTCGTGTACTCGTCCTCGAGCCGGACGAAACGCGCCGCGCGCTCGCCGCGGAACTCGGTTTCGCGGCGATCGACCCGACAGCCGACGATGTCGAATGCGCTGTAGCCGAGGCGACAGGTGATGCCGGCGCCGAAGTGGTGTTCGAGGTGTCCGGCTCTGCGGCCGGCATTCTGGCTGCGACGAGTTACGCGGGTCTTCGAGGACGCGTTGTGGTCGTCGCGATCTTTCCGGAGCCGAAGCCGGTTGCCCTGTTCGACCTCTTCTGGAAGGAACTGGAGCTCCGCGGTGCCCGTGTCTACGAGCCCGAAGATTTCGATGCGGCTCTAGCGCTGCTAGCTGCGGGCTCCCTCCCAGTCGAGCGGATGATCACCGCCGTTGAGCCGCTTGAGCGCGTGCCGGCTCTTTTCGACGAGCTGCGGGCCGGGCGGCCGGCAATGAAGATCCTCGTGGACTGCCGCGCGTGACGGGCGGGCCGTTCGACTTGTCCGGCCGTACTGCCCTCGTCACCGGCTGCAGACGAGGAATCGGAAAAGCAGCCGCTGTCGCGCTCGCTGCCGCCGGCGCTGACATCGTGGGGGTGAGCGCCTCTCTCAACGCGGCAAGTGACGTCGCCTCGGCCGTGGAGGCTCACGGGCGGACCTTCCGTGCCTACAGGTGTGACTTCGCCGACCGTGCCGCGGTCTATCGGCTCATCGAGACGGTTGGTTCTGAGGTCGAGCGAGTAGACATCCTCACCAACAACGCAGGGACGATCGCGCGAGTCGCCGCTGCTGATCATCCCGACGACCTGTGGGATCGCGTGCTCGAGGTGAACCTCACCGCCCAGTTCCTACTCTCGCGCGAGCTCGGCCGCGAGATGCTCGCACGGGGAAGCGGCAAGATCGTCTTCATCGCATCGCTGCTCTCCTTCCAGGGCGGAATCACCGTGCCCGGATATACGGCGAGCAAATCCGCGATCGCCGGGCTGACGAAGGCGCTCGCCAACGAATGGGCGGGTCATGGCGTTAACGTCAACGCTGTGGCGCCGGGCTACGTGCGCACCGACAACACGCAGGCGCTCCAGGACGACCCGGAACGTCAGGCCCAGATTCTCGCCCGCATCCCCGCCGGGCGCTGGGCCGAGCCGCCGGACATCGCTGGGGCGATCGTGTTCCTCAGCTCATCGGCCGCCGACTACGTGCACGGGGTTGTCCTGCCGGTCGACGGCGGCTGGCTCGGGCGATGAACGCTGCAGCCAAGCTAGACGAGCAGACGGTGCTCGACGCGCTCGCGCATGCCCGGGTGTTGCCTGTCGTCGTGGTCGAGGATCCGGCGATCGTTCCCGATCTCTGCGCGGCGTTGCTGCACGGCGGCATCTCCTGCGTCGAGATCACGTTCCGAAGCGAGGCCGCGACCGCCGCAATCGACGCGGCGTCCCGGGTGGAGGGCATGCTCGTGGGCGCCGGGACGGTGCTGACGGTCGGGCAGGCCGTCGCCGCTGCCGACGCAGGCGCGGTGTTCGCCGTCGCCCCAGGAACCGACGACGCTGTGGTGGGCGCCTGCGCCAAGCTCGGCCTGTCCTTCTTCCCCGGCATCGCGACGCCATCGGAGCTTGGCCACGCCTTGCGCCTCGGGTGCACCGTTGTGAAGGTCTTTCCCGCATCCACCTTGGGCGGCCCCGGGTTCATCCGGGCGATCTCGGCGACGTTTCCGCAGGCACGATTCATCCCCACCGGGGGCGTCGACGCCGATTCGCTCGCCTCATACCTGGCGCTACCGTCGGTCGTGGCCTGCGGTGGTAGCTGGATTTGCGAGCCGCGTTTGCTCCGAGAGGGTCGCTTCGACGAAGTCTCGCGGCGCGCCCGCGCCGCGATCGAGGCGCTCCCATGACGCCGCTTCTCTCCTTGCGGCCGCGCGAGGAGTGCCGCTACGCACTGGTCGCGCTCGGCGAAGTGATGCTCCGTTTCGATCCCGGCGACCGGCGGATTGTCACGGCACGCACCTTTTCGGTCTCTGAAGGTGGGGGCGAATACAACGTCGCGCGCGGACTTCGTCGTTGCTTCGGTCTGCCGACCGGGATCGTCACCGCGCTGGCGGACAATCAGATCGGCCGGCTGATCGAAGATCTGATCCTGCAGGGAGGCGTCGAACAGGCACAGCTCGCATGGCGTGCATACGATGGGATTGGCAGTGAGGTTCGGAACGGTCTGAACTTCACCGAACGAGGTTTCGGTGTTCGCGGAGCTGTCGGTTGCTCCGATCGCGGCAGTTCCGCGGCGTCTCAGCTTCGCCCCGGAGACGTCGACTGGGAACGGATCTTTGCGGTCGAAGGCGTCCGCTGGCTCCACACCGGCGGCGTCTTCTGCGGCCTCTCTGAAAGTTCCGCCGCGCTCGCTCAGGAGGCCGTCGCAGCCGCACGACGCCACGGCACAATTGTGTCGTACGACCTGAACTACCGACCGTCCTTGTGGAAGTCGCGCGGTGGCGAACCCGCAGCGGCTGCCGTCAATCGCGAAATCGTCCCGAACGTCGACGTCCTGTTCGGGAACGAGGAGGACTTCTCAGCCGGCCTTGGCTACCCCTTGGATGTCGATGAAGACCTGCTCGAGCTCGACGCGCGGGAGTACGAGAAGCTGTTCGACCGCGTGCTCGGCGACCACCCGCGACTGTCGTGTGTCGCCGCGACGCTCCGCCAGGCGCATACGGCAAGCAGCAACGACTGGAGTGCAGTCTGTATGACCCATGCGGGTTTTCACCAGGGCCCGCGTTTCGATGGACTCGAGGTCTTCGATCGTGTCGGAGGCGGCGACTCGTTCGCATCGGGACTGATTTTTGGGTTGCTGGAGGGCTATCCGCCCGATCAGGCTCTAGCCTACGGCGTGGCGCACGGAGCACTTGCCATGACGACGCCCGGCGACACCTCCATGGCCACGCGCGCTGAGGTCGAACGTCTGGTCTCGGGTCGCGCGCCGCGCGTCGAGCGGTGAGGCGCGTCGGCATGCTGTCCGATTACCCAGCGACGGTTCACCGTTGAGCCTGTCAGCAGCCCTCGAACATATGATGTCTCGATGAGCCAGAGCAAGGATCGCCCGCCCTTCGGCGCGCCGTTTCATGTCGCACGTGACGGTGGACCAACGTGGCGGCCGGGGCGCCTCGCGTCCGTGGTCGTCGAAGAACTCGCGCAGCAGATCATCGGCGGCTCGCTCATGGAGGGTGAGATCCTGCCGACCGAGCCCGCGCTCTGCGAACAATTCGGGTTCAGCCGCACCGTTATTCGCGAGGGTGTGAAACTGCTCGAGGAGCGCGGGCTGGTGCGCGTCGAGCAAGGGCGGGGGACGACGGTGCAGCCACGAAACACGTGGAACTTTCTCGACCCGGTCGTAATCCGGATCGCTCTGGAGTACGACCACGACATGTCGTTGCTCGACAGCTTGATCACAGTGCGGCGTGTACTGGAACAGGAGATGGCGCGAGCCGGCACGAATCGGCTGACCATTGGAGACCTCGCTGCGCTCGCCGAGAACATCGAGCAGATGGAGACGTCGTACGACGACTACGAGCGTTACCGAACCTTCGACCTCGCCTTCCACATGATCGTGATGAAGGCATCCCTGAACGAAGTCGGCCTGACGATCGTCAGGACGATTCACCGGTACGGCGGCGTCGCCCCTTCGCTCTCCGCGGCGTCCTCGCGCGATCTGCTCGAGCGCACCGTCCGCGACCACCGCGCAATTTATGAGGCGCTTGCGGGGGGCGACGGCGAACGCGCTGGCGAACTGATTTCCGCTCATATCGCGAATGCCTGGGCGGAGCGCAAGAAAAAGAACGTCGGCGCCCTTGACAAGAAGGCATCATTCGTATGATGATCTTCCGCGATGCGCATCGCGGCTATCGATGTTGACCTGATCGCTCTCCCCGCCGTCGAACCCCCGTTCGCGTGGCGGGACGGCCTTCGTGGCTCGGCGCAGGCCCGCACGACCGCAGTCCTCCGGATCACGACCGACGACGGTGCCGTCGGCGAGGCGTATCACGAATGGAGCGGACCGATGCTTGCCGACATCGTGGACCGGGTGCTCCGCGAGGAACTCGTCGGCGAGCGGGCCGATCGGCGGGAATGGCTCTGGCATCGCCTCTGGGAACTCGACCGTACCGAGGAGTTCCCGATTTGGCTGTTCGGGGTCGTAGACGTTGCATTGTGGGACCTCGAAGGACGTGTTCTCGACGTGCCGGTGCACCGCCTCCTCGGCACGTACAGAGACTCGATTCCTGCGTATGCCTCGACCACAACCTTCTCTACGGTCGAGGAATACCTCGAGGTCGTCGATCAATGCCTCGAGCTTGGCTACACAGCGATCAAGCTTCATGCCTGGGGGCATGCACGCGCGGATGCCGACCTCTGCCAGCGCGTACGGAGCCACGTTGGCTCCGACATTGACCTGATGTACGACGGCTCGGCTGGCTTCGACCTGCCGAGTGCCGAGTACGTCGGCCGCGCGCTGGCGGAGGCCGGCTACCGCTGGTACGAGGAGCCGATGCGCGAGTTCAGCGTGACCGCATATCGCTGGCTCGCTGACCGGGTTGCCGTGCCGTTGCTCGTCGGCGAAACCTCCGACGGGAATCACCTGAACACCGCCGATTTCATCGCATCTGGGTGTGCCACCTACGTGCGGACAAGTGCGAATCACCGAGGAGGGATGACCGGCGCGATGCGGATAGCGCATCTTGCGGACTCGTTCCTGCTGCGCGCCGAGGTGCACGGTCCGACCGAACCGGCGGTTCATCTCTGTATGGCCATTCCGAACTGCACGTACTACGAGTCGCTCGTGAAGTCCAACCCTGCAGTACGCGAATCCCGCGTCGGTCCGGACGGGCTCGTGCATGCACCCACCGCCCCCGGCATCGCCTTGCCGGAGCTCGTGCACGAGCACCGCTCGATGTCACGTCGCTGATTCATGACGCCCCCCAGAACTACCCAAACGAAGGAGGAGGGAGTGCATTTCAAGTTCACTCGCCGGAAGCTCTCGCTCGTGCTGATCGTTGTCGGAGTCGCCGCGGCGCTCGTCGCAGCGAAGGCAAACGTCGCCAGCTCGCGCCCGAGTTCCGGGCCGTCCGGAAAGCTGACCGTCTGGGTCGACGCCGTCCGTCTCCCGGTTGCGAAGCTGTACCAGAAGACCCATCCGAAAGTGCACCTCAACATCGTCACCTATGACGGCGACGGCAACGGCGCGACGACGATGCAGACGAAGATCCAGCTTTGGAACCGTACCGGCCACGGCTGGCCAGACATCATCTTCACCGAGCAGGCCAACGACCCAGTCTGGATGTCGCAGAAGCCGTTCGATTACGCGTTGGACCTCAAGACGGTATTCCCGAAGAGTCTGCTTGCCGGCTGGCCTTCACCGTCGCTCGCACAATGCACCGTTACGGGTCGCCTCGTATGTCTCCAAGACAACCTCGCCCAGGAGGTGCTCTACGTCAACAAGAAGCTGATGACACAGTTCGGCTACACCGTCCCGACGACCTGGCAGCAGTGGCAAGCACTCGGTCAGAAAGTTGCCACCCAGCACCCGGGATACATCATCGGGAACATCGGCGATTCCTACGGCGCGTGGCTCTACCTGTGGGCCGACAAGTGTCCGATCTCCCAGGTCGTCGCCCCGAACACCGTCCGCATCAACTCGGGTGACGTGCACTGCACGCGCATGGCGAACCTCCTCGATCCGCTGATCAAGAGCGGCGTGGTCCCACCTGAGAGCGTCTTCACCGCTGACTTTGCGACCAAGTGGGGTGGCGCCAACGACAAGATCCTGCTCATGCCGGGGCCGGTGTGGTATGCGAAGGACATCTTCGGTGGCACGCTGCAGGTCCCCGCCGGTGAGTTGACCGCCGTAGCGCCTCTGCGGTGGAACAATGAGCCGCTTGTGACCGGCCAGGTCGGCGGAGGCCCCTGGGTCGTTTCCAAGCACTCGAAGAACCAGGCGGCTGCGGTCGACTTCGTGCGGTGGGCCACGACCTCGCCGTTGGTCAAGTCGAAGGTCAACGCCCTGTCACCGGGCTACCCGTCATATGGGCCGATGGCCACCGTCTGGTTGAAGTCGCTGAACAAGGACCCGTACTTCGCCGCGCCAGAAGGCCCGGCGTTCAAAGCGGCCGCACCCGTGGTCTGGAAAGGTTGGAACATGGTCACCTATCCGGATCAGCCCGTGTGGTCGAACACCGTCGTCACGCAGTTGGTTGCGGGCAAGTCGCTGAGCTCATTGATGCCGGCGTTCGGCGATGGGCTCGCTCAGAACGCGCAGGCAGCGGGATACAAGGTCATCCGGAAGTAGGAGTGACTTCGTCTGCCGAGCGGCCGGACTATGCGGGGGCCACGCACTTGCGTGGCCCCCGCTCGCGCCTGCAGGGCTTGCCGTTCGTCTTGCCATATCTGCCGCTCCTGATCGTCTTCGGAATCGCGCCGACGATCTACGCACTCGACCTTGCGTTCACGAATGTCGGTGGCAGTTGGGTTGGATTCCACAACTTCGTCCGAACGTACGACGACTTCCGCTTCATCCCCGCGTTCAAGCACGTCCTCGTCTACACGACCGTCTGGCTCGCCGCGTTGATGGTCTTCGTCGTTGGGCTTGCGCTCCTACTTCACGGACGCGCAAACAGAGTTTCCGCGACGTTCCGCTTTCTCTTCTACATGCCGGGCGCCCTTGCCGGCTCGGCGGCAGTCCTGGTCTGGCTATTCATGCTCGACCCGAGCGTCAGCCCCGGCTCCCCGTTGCTGCACCATCTGCTCGGGGCGAACATCTTCGCGCAGTCGATCGCGCCTGGAAACCTCCCGTACATCTTCGCGATGATCGCGTTCTGGACCGGTGCCGGTGCGTGGATCGTGATCATGTACGGGGCCCTGAACACGATCCCGCCCGACCTCGAGGAGGCCGCCCGGATCGATGGTGCCGGCCCGATCACGATCGCGCTGCGCCTGAAGCTGCCGCTGATCCGGAAGTGGATCGCCTACATGATGATTCTCTCGTTCGCGACCGGCACGCAGCTCTTCGTCGAGCCGCAGGTCGTTCAAACCGCGAGCTTCGGCCTCGTGCCCGACACGTGGTCAGCCAATCAGCTCGCCTATCAGCTCGCCTTCCGCTACGCCGACTTCAACGGTGCCGCCGCCATCGCAGTCGACCTGCTCGTAATCGGCCTCTTGGGCGCGGTGATCATCGTCACGCGTAGCGGGCTTTTCAGGACGGAGGATTGATGCGGATCACGGCACTCACTGTTCGAAGCCTCATCCTCATCACGTTCGCGGTCTTCTTCATCGCGCCGGTTATCTGGCTCATTCTCGCACCGACGAAAAGCGATCCGGCGCTCATCACGAGCAACCCGTTTTCGTTCGGGGATCTTCACCACGTCGCGCTCGCGTGGAAGCATCTCGATGGGTTCAGCAGCCACATCTACCGACGTTGGCTCGCCAACACCCTCTACTACGCGTTGAGCGCGACTGCGATCACGGTCGCTGTCAGCGTTCCGGCCGGGTACGGCCTCGCGATCGGGAAGTTCCCTGGCCGCAAGCTCATCCTCTCGCTGACGCTGGTCGTGATGATCGTTCCCGGCGCCGCACTCGTGCTGCCGATCTTCCTCGAGCTCAACGCCGTCCATCTGATCGGAAGCGTCCTATCTGTGATCCTGCCGTTCGCATTCTTTCCGTTCGGCGTTTATCTCTCGTACATCTACTACGCGACATCGATTCCTCCCGAACTGCTCGACGCCGCGCGTGTTGACGGCTGCGGAGAGCTGCAAACGTTCCTCAGCGTTGCGCTCCCGCTCGCGAAGCCGGTCATTGCCCTTGTTTTCTTCTTCAGCTTTGTCGCCGACTGGAACAACTTCTTCCTGCCATATGTGGTCCTCGCGAACTCGAACCAGTACCCGATCACTGTCGGCCTCTGGGACCTGCTTTCCTCGACGCCGTCGTTCAACCCAGCGGTCGGCGGCGGAGGCCAATCGGTCCACATCTTCAAGCCCGAGCTTGCGCTCGCCACGCTGCTCGCTGTGGTGCCGGTCGCGATCGTGTTTTTGTTCTCCATGCGCGCGCTCGTCCGGGGCACGCTCGGCGGAGCCGTGAAGGCCTAAACCATGGCAAGCGTTGCGTTCGAGGCAGTCTCGAAAGTGTTCGGTGACGGCACCAAGGCCGTCGACAGTCTCGACCTCGAGGTCGTCGACGGTGAGTTCATGGTCCTGGTCGGCCCGTCCGGCTGCGGCAAGACGACCGCGCTACGAATGGTCGCCGGGCTCGAGGAGATCAGCAATGGCGTCGTGCGAATAGGCGGCGGTGTCGTCAACAGCCTGTCGCCGAAGAGCCGCGACATCGCGATGGTATTCCAGAGCTACGCGCTGTACCCCCATCTCTCGGTGTACGACAACATCGCGTTCGCGCTGAAGATCAAGAAGACTCCGAAAGTCGAGATACGCCGCCGCGTAGCGGAGGCGGCCGCCATCCTCGACCTGGAGCCCTACCTGAAGAGAAAACCGCGCGCGCTCTCCGGCGGTCAGCGTCAGCGCGTGGCGATGGGCCGCGCGATCGTACGCCAACCATCCGTCTTCCTGATGGATGAGCCTCTCTCCAACCTCGACGCAAAGCTTCGTGTGCAGATGCGAGGCGATATCAAGAAGATCCAGAGCCGACTGGGCGTGACGACGATCTACGTGACCCACGACCAGGTCGAAGCGATGACGATGGGACATCGCGTAGCCGTCATGCGCAAAGGCGAGTTGCAGCAGGTCGCACCGCCACAGGAGTTGTACGACAATCCCGTGAACGCGTTCGTTGGCGGCTTTATCGGCAGCCCGTCGATGAACATGATCGAGGCTCGGATCGAACGGCGAGACGACGGTCTCGCGGCGGTGTTCGGTGACACCGTGCTCGCTCTTGACCAAGAGACACTGTCCCGGCGTCCGGCGCTCGCGGCCTACGACGGCCGCGAAATCATTCTGGGAATCCGGCCCGAAGACCTCGACGATGCTGCACTCGCCGAAGGAGACACGGGGCCGCGAATCAAAGGGCGTGTCGATCTGCGCGAGGCGCTCGGGGCCGAGGTGCTTGTCCACTTCACGGTGGCGGCCCGGCAAGCGGTGACGGACGAGATGCGGGAACTCGCCGAAGACGTGGGCGACGACCGGGTGCTCGACCAACTGGCATCCGGTGCGCAACCGCAGGCAGCGCCGCTCGTCGGTCGCTTCAGCCCGCTCACTCGTGTTATCGAGGGTGACCTCATCGAGGTCTCGCTCCAGCGACGAGCGCTCCATTTCTTTGATCTAGCGACGGGGCTCGCGATCAGCCGCGATGTCGCCACGCAGTGAGCCGTGCAAGCTGGGGGAGCACCATCGACGCGGGAGCGTTCTTCTGCGGCGCCGGCTCGAGCACAAGGACGGTCGTCACGTGCTCGTCTACGGTTGCCGTTCCGACTCGACCGAGCTGAGCTCCGCGCGGAGTTCCGATCGGCGTACGGCTGGGATCCACCGTCGCTTCGACTTGCTCACCGAGGAGTGGGTCGTTATCTCGCCGGAGCGCAATGTCCGTCCGAACGACCCGGAGTCCGCAGAGGAGACTGAGGTCTCGTGCCCGATCTGCCCGGGCGGGCTTGAGCTTCCTTTCCCCTACGACGCCGCGGTCTTCGAGAACCGGTTCCCCTCGCTCGTCGGCGAACCGCCCGAGCCACCGGCAGGCGACGGCCCCACAGCACCGGCGCTCGGCCGCTGCGAGGTGATCGTGTACACACCGCGACACGACGCGAGCTTCGCCGAGTTGACTCCGCCCGAACTGGGAAAGCTGCTGGCCATTTGGGTCGACCGCAGCCGGTCTCTCTGGGCTGACGGGCGCCACCAGTGCGTCTTCTCGTTCGAGAATCGCGGCGTCGAGGCAGGCGCGACGCTCTCGCATCCGCACGGCCAGATCTATGCCTTCGACCACCTTCCTCCGATCACGCGGGCAAAGGTCGCCGCTCACCGGCGCGAACGCGAGCAGCGACGCGCCTGCCTCGGTTGCGTCGTCACTCGCTCCGCCGGCGGGGTGCGGGCGGTCACCGAGAACGAAAGCTTCGCGGTCGCGGTGCCGTTTGCGCCGCGCTGGCCCTACGAAGTCACAGTGCGGGCACGGCGCCACGGCCTCGGCCGCCTCGCCGACCTCGACCGCGAAGAGCGGGTGCACCTTCTCCAGGGCTCTTCGGGACGTCGCGCTTCGGCTCGAGGCGCTCCTCGGCGCTGGGGCGCCGTATCTCATGGCCGTACAGGAGGCACCGCGTGACGAGCCGGATTGGCACCTCGCCTTCGACTTTCTTCCGCTGCGGCGCAGTCGGACGTCGACCAAGATCCGGGCGAGCGTCGAAACCGCGACCGGCCTCTACCTGAACGACGTGCTTCCCGAAACGGCGGCACGGCGGCTGGCAGAGATCGATCTCGCACCGCAGGCCGAGATCGGGTCGGAGCACCTCTTCCAGGTCGAGGCCGCTCGCAAGACGACGGAACCGGAAGCGTGGTCCGAACGTGAAGCCGCTCGGCGACCGTGAGATCTGGCTCGTGGTGGGTGCCCAGGAGCTGTACGGCGAGGCGGCGATTGCTGAGGTCGCCCAACACGGCCGGGAAGTGGTCGGCGCGCTCGATGACGCACCGGAAATGCCGGTACGCGTGGTCGAGATGGGGGTCGCGCTGTCGTCGGATTCCGTTCGTCGGCTGTGCCTCGCCGCGAACGCATCCGACTCGTGTGTCGGGTTGCTCGTCTGGATGCACACCTTCTCACCGGCCAAGTCATGGATCGCCGGGCTGTCGCTACTCCGCAAGCCGCTGCTGCACCTGCACACACAGTTCCACCTCGAGCTGCCGTGGGAGGAGCTCGACATGGCTTTCATGAATCTGAACCAGTCAGCACACGGGGACCGCGAGCTCGGATTCATGCAGACACGAATGGGCCTCCGACGCAAGACTGTCGCCGGGCACTGGAGCAACCCGATCGTCGTTCACCGGATAGCGACGTGGGCGCGCGCTGCCTGCGGCTGGCATGAGCTCCAGCGGCTGGAGGTCGCACGCTTCGGCGACAACATGCGCCGAGTCGCCGTGACCGAGGGTGACAAGGTCGAAGCGCAGCTCCGGCTCGGCGTCGCCGTGAATGGCTACGGCGTCGACGATCTCTCACGGGCGGTGCGCGAGGTGTCGGACGCGGAGGTCGACGCTCTCGTCAGCGCCTACGAGCAGGAATACGACATCGTCCCGGCTTTACGCCTAGCCGGCGAACGGCATTCCGCGTTGCGGGACGCAGCGCGGATCGAGGCCGGACTCCGGTCGTTCCTCGACGCCGGCGGCTTCAAGGCGTTCACCGATACCTTCGAGGATCTCGGCGACCTGCCACAGTTGCCAGGGCTCGGCGTCCAGCGCTTGATGGCAGACGGGTACGGGTTCGGTGCCGAAGGCGACTGGAAGACAGCGGCGTTGCTGCGCGCAGCGAAGGTGATGGGAACGGGCCTGGCGGGTGGCAGCTCGTTCATGGAGGACTACACCTACGACCTCGCCCCAGGCAGTGAGCGAGTACTCGGCGCCCACATGCTCGAGGTCTGTCCGACGATCGCGGACGGACGGCCGTCATGTGAGATCCACCCGCTCTCGATCGGCGGGCGGGACGATCCGGTCCGGCTCGTGTTCACCGCACGCAGCGGCACGGCGGTGGTTGTTGCGCTCGTCGACCTCGGCGACCGCTTCCGGCTGCTTATCAACGAGGTCGAGCTGGAGACGCCCGACCGTCGCTTGCCGAGGTTGCCGGTCGCACGGGCGCTCTGGCGGCCCCAGCCCGACCTCGCTACCGCGGCCGAGGCGTGGCTCGTGGCCGGCGGCCCGCACCACACCGTGCTCAGCGACTCTCTCGACACGGAGGCGTTCGCCGACCTGGCGGAGATCGCGGGGATCGAGCTCGTCGTCATCGACGAGCACACGAACGTACGCGACCTCGGACGCGAGCTGGGCTGGAGCGATGCCCACTACCGCCTCTCCCGGACCCTGTAGTGCGGTTCGCGGAGCTCCGAGAGCAGGTCGTCGCCGCGAATCTCGCACTCGTCGAGGCGGGGCTCGTGACGCTGACGTTCGGGAACGCCAGCGTCGCCGACCGCGCGGCAGGGGTGCTCGCAATCAAACCCAGTGGAGTCGCGTACGGCCAACTGCGGTCCGAAGACGTTCCCGTGCTCGATCTGGCCACCGGCGCCGTCGTCGCGGGCGACCGGCGCCCGTCGTCCGACGCACCGACACACCTCTTACTCGTGCGGTCGTTCGTCGGGGTGGGGGCTGTCGTCCATACGCACTCGCCTTTTGCCACCGCCTGGGCTCAGGCGCGCCGTGACCTGCCTTGTCTTGGAACGACGCACGCCGATCACTTCCGCGGCTCCGTTCCCGTAACCCGAGCTCTCACCGAGGCGGAGATCGACTCTGATTACGAGGAGCAGACGGGGGCAGTGATCGTGGAGACGTTCGCGAAGCGAGAACTTGACCCGCTGGCAGTCCCGGCGGCTCTCGTGGCCTCGCACGGGCCGTTCGTGTGGGGGGCCTCGATCGAGGCGGCAGTCGAGAACGCCGTCGTCCTGGAGGACGTCGCTGCAAGCAGCTACCGGTCGATCGGACTCGCCGGAAACATCGGAGCGATCGCGGAACCGTTGCTAGCGAAGCACTTCGAGCGCAAGCACGGCGACGGCGCGTATTACGGGCAGCCTGCGTGACTTACGCGGTCGGGATCGACTTCGGCACCGAGTCCGCGCGCGCGCTGCTCGTCGACTGCTCCGACGGCAGCGAGCTGGGCACGAGCATCCACAGCTACGAGAACGGCGTCCTCGACTCGCGCCTTCCGCCGCCCGACGACGACGTCGAGCTTGCGCCGGATTGGGCCCTTCAGGATCCTCGTGACTACGTCCGCAGCCTGCGGTCGGCCGTGCCCCGCCTGCTCGCCGAGACGGGCGTTTCCCCGGGGGACGTGATCGGGGTCGGGGTTGCCTTCACCTCCTGCACGATGCTGCCCACCCTCGCCGATGGGACTCCGCTATGTCTGTTGGACGACCTGCGCCGGGAGCCACACGCTTGGGTGAAGCTCTGGAAGCATCACGCAGCTCAACCGGAGGCCGATCGGATCAATGCGGTTGCGGCCGAGCGCGACGAGCCGTGGCTTCGCCGCTACGGCGGGCGAATCTCATCCGAGTGGTTCTTCGCGAAGTCGTTGCAGATCCTCGACGAAGCGCCGGAGGTCTACGCCCACGCCGATCGGCTGATCGAGGCAGCCGACTGGATCGTCTGGCAGCTCACCGGCGTCGAAACCCGCAACGCATGTACCGCCGGCTACAAGGCAATGTGGTCAAAGCAGGACGGCTTCCCTGCACGAGAGTTCTTCGCGGCTCTCGACGCCCGGTTCGAACGCGTCGTCGACGAGAAGATGTCGACAACGCTCGACCCACCAGGCAGCAAAGCAGGGGGCCTCTCGGAACGGGCAGCCGGCTGGACCGGCCTCAGGGCCGGTACGCCCGTGGCTGTCGCCAACGTCGACTTCCACGCCTCCGTTCCGGCGGTAACGGTGACGGCGCCGGGAACGCTCGTGCTGATCATGGGCACGAGCAACGGCCACCTCGTGCTCGGCGACAAGCTCGCCGACGTCGAGGGGATCTGCGGTGTCGTCGAGGACGGCGTCGTGCCGGGGCTCTTCGGCTACGAGGCGGGGCAGTCTGCGCTCGGCGACATCTTCGCCTGGTTCACCGAGCGCATCGAACCGGCGCGCTACCGGGACGAAGCTCAGCGGCGCGGCGTGAGTATCCACAACGCGCTGGCGGAGGACGCGGCGTCCCTGCGTCCAGGCGAGTCGGGTCTGCTTGCGCTCGACTGGTGGAACGGAAACCGCTCAGTGCTCGTCGACGCCGATCTGCGCGGCTTGATCGTCGGGATGACGCTCGCCACCAGTCCGCCGGAGATCTATCGCGCCTTGCTCGAGGCGACGGCGTTCGGCACCCGTGTTGTCATCGAGGCACTCGAGCGATCCGGTGTGCCTGTCGATGCGATCGTGGCCTGCGGTGGGCTGCCGGACCGTAGTCCACTGTTGATGCAGATCTTCGCCGACGTAACCGGTCGCACGATCTCGCTCGCTCGATCGCTGCAGGTGCCGGCACTCGGCGCGGCGATGTTCGGCGCGGTCGCCGCCGGCGCCGCCGGCGGCGGGCACGAGTCGATCGTCGAGGCGTCGCGGAAGATGGCACATCTGAGCGAGCAGAGCTACACGCCGCGAGACGACTTCCGTGCGCCCTACGACCGCCTCTACGCGGAGTATCTGCGTCTGCACGATCTGTTCGGACGTGGCGGTGACGACGTGATGCGTCGACTGAAGCGTCTGCAACTCGAGGCGACCGCGCTTACACCCGCGCCGGCATGAGCGATGCCACTGTCACCGCGCCGGGGCGCGTCAACCTGATCGGCGAGCACACCGACTACGCCGGCGGGCTCGTGCTGCCGGTAGCGATTGACCTCGCCACGACGTTGCAGTGGCGGCCACGTGCGGAGTCGGTGCGGGTGCGGTCGCTCGCCTACAACGATGTTGCCGAGGTGCCGGTAGACGGCTCGGTCTCGCCGGCCGAGCTCACCGGTTGGGGTCGCCACGTTGCGGCCACCGTTGCACTGCTCCACCGCGGCGGGCGTCCGTCGCTCGGGATTGAAGCGGTCGTCTCGTCGACGATCCCCATTGGCAGCGGTTTGTCGTCGTCCGCTGCGTTCACGGTCGCGCTGTCGCTCGCACTCTGCCGTGCGGCATCGTTTGAGCTCGAGCCGCTCGAGCTGGCCCATCTCGCTCAGGAGTCGGAGTTCCTGGCCACGCGTGTCCCGGTCGGGCTGATGGATCCAGCCTGCATCGTGCTCGCGCGTCGTGGCCACGCCCTTCTGCTCGACTGCACGACCGAGGAATACCGTCACGTGCCGCTTCCGCCGGACCTCGGGTTCGTCGTCGTCGACTCCGGTGTCCGGCATTCGCTCGAGCACTCCGGTTATGCCCAACGACGGGAAGAGGTCGAGCGAGGCGAGCCGCGCCGTCTTCATCACATCGCCAACGAGAACGATCGCGTCCGCCTTGTTGCGGCGGCGCTCGAATCCAGCGATCTCGAGTCGCTCGGAACGCTCTTCCGAGAGGGACACCAGAGCCTTCGCGACGATTTCGAGGTGTCCACGCCGGAGCTCGACCTCCTCGTCGACCTCGCCTACGAGCACGGCGCCGTCGCCGCGCGAATGACCGGCGGTGGCTTCGGCGGGGCGATCGTCGCACTGTCGGAAGCGAGTGTCGCAGCGACGCTCGCAGAACGCGTCGCCGCCGCCTATGCGAAACGCACCGGCCGCGAGGCATCCACGTACCTCTGCAAGTCGGCCGACCATGCAGCCGGGCGTGCGAACGGGTCGAACCCCGACGCGAGGCACCGCGCGCCGTGATCGTCGATGCACACGTCCACCTCTGGGACCTCGACCGCAACCCGCAGCCCTGGATCACGACAGACGACGCCCCGATCGCGAGAACGTTCGGGCCGGAAGAGCTCCAGCCGCTCCTCGAGGCAGCCGGCGTCGATGCAGTCGTCCTGGTGCAGGGCGCGTGCTACGACGCCGACACCGACTACCTGTTCGAGCTTGCGCAAGACCGCGAGTGGATCGCCGCGGTCACGGCCTGGGTCGACCTGCTCGACTCTCGGCGTGCCGAGAGGCGGCTCGAGCAGCTTTCCGCGGCCGGCAAGCTCCGCGCTGTCCGCCACCTGATCCAGGGCGAGCCCGACCGGCACTGGATCACGCAGCGGCCGGTGCTCCGCTCGCTCGCCGTGCTCGAGGAACGTGGCCTGATTCTCGAGGTCCCGGCCGTCTTCCCTCTCCACCTCGACGACGTCTGCACCCTTGCGATGCGACTCACTGGGCTCCGCATCGTCGTCGACCACCTGGGAAAGCCACCGCTCGGCACCGACAGGATGCGCGACTGGGAGAGAGATCTGCGTGCTGTCGCCTCCCACGAGAACGTCTTCGCCAAGGTCTCCGGGCTCAATACCGCCCTTCGGAAAACGAATTGGAGGTCAGAGGATCTGCGGCCCGCGGTCGAGATCGCTCTGGACGCCTTCGGTCCGGGACGACTTGTCTGCGGTAGCGACTGGCCTGTGGCGCTGCTCAACGGCACGTACGAGACCGTGTGGGAGGCGACCCGGCACATCGTCTCCGATGTAGCCGGGGCCAGCGAGGCTCGACTACTCGGCGCGACCGCAGCCGAGTTGTACGACCTGACGCCGACGATCGCGCGATGGTCAGGGCGTGCTGAGCAGTGAGATCAAGAGAAACGTCATGCGGTGAGCAGGAGCGCCGCACATAAGAGTTCGCTGCACGCCTTCCTGCAGCGAACGCATGGCAGCTCTCGCCGTTGGGGCGGTGCGGGCTGACTGCCGGGACGGGGGTGTTGAGCGCTCGAGAGCTCAACACCCCCGACTCAGCCGTGCGGCGTGACGTTGTGTGGCGCCGGCCGGATCTCATCCTCATCATCGTGCCTCCGACCAGGCACCGGAGCATCGTCGCGCAGAAAGCCCGCCGCCTTCAACTCAGCCCATAGAGCCTTGGGCACACCCGATCGGTACAGGCGGGAGTTGCGTTCGACCTGGTCCGGCGAGCGCGACCCGACGCACACGCTTGCGACTGCGGCGTGGCCGAGTGGGAAGGCAAGTGCGGCAGAGGGAAGCTCCACGTCGTGGCCTCGGCAGATCTCGGCGATCTGTTGCGCCCGGCGCACGAGCTCCTCCGGCGCATGGCCGTAGTCGTACCTTGCGTCGGCAGTGGGAGCCGAGCGGGACAGTAGCCCGCTGTTGAACACACCGGCGGCGACGACGCGAGTTCCTCTCTGCTCGCAGATCGGCAACAGGTCGTCGAGAGCACTCTGCTCGAGCAGTGTGTACCGCCCAGCGAGCATGAACAGGTCCATATCAGTGTCGCGGGCAAAAGCCGCGAGCATCGTCGATTGGTTCATGCCTGCGCCGATTGCCGCCACGATGTGTTGTGCGCGTAGTTCTTCGAGTGCCGGGTAGGCGGTCTCGATTGCCTCGGTCCAATGGGCGTCGGGATCGTGGAGGTAGACGATGTCGACGCGGTCAAGACCGAGACGTTGGAGGCTTTCCTCGACCGAGCGCAGTACTCCGTCGCGGCTGAAGTCCCAGACGCGCCTATGTGTCGCAGGAACCTCGAATCCCTCGTCGTCAAGTCCTCGCACGGCGCTCGCGGGTTCCAGGAGCCGCCCCACTTTTGTTGAGAGGACGTATTCGCTTCGAGGACGCTCGGCGAGTGCCGCGCCGAGGCGACGCTCCGACAGACCCAGGCCGTAGTGCGGAGCGGTATCGAAGTAGCGAACGCCCTGCTTCCATGCTGCGTCGACCGTCGCGTGTGCCTGCTCATCGCTGATGGCCTTGTAGAGGTTCCCCAGTTGGGCGCAGCCCAGCGAAAGCTCGCTCAGTTGCAGTCGAGCGGCGCCGGCGGTGCGCGTCGCGATCGTAGGTGACGATTCGACTGTCGATCCTGGGCTCGAAGGTCCACCACACCGCTGTTCGGCTCGGCGCACGTTTGCTTCCTCATTCATTCGCGCCCGAGGTGAAACATTGCCGCTTGCGGTCACCGCCAATACCGTCCGGGATGAGTCGCCTCCCCCGGGTCTCGCGGAAGCCAGGTCAGCGGCATACCGGAACTTTCCGTGCGTGCGGGATCACCACACGTGCTCTCTCGTCGGCCAACCCAGTCCAGGCGCGGATCAGTGGCGTCTTCGTGCGCAGCCAAGCCAGCATCGTCCGGTCATCATACGTTTTGCTTTCGATACTAGGGACGGCCCGTACGGTCGAGCGCACCGCCTCCCAGTAGTGGGTTTAGTCCGGCGTAACCACAGGTTCGGGAGGAATTGCTTGGTAGACGCGCCAGTTGCCGGGGACGCCTTTGAGATCCCGCTCTCCTCGGTCTTCGAGGACGATCCCCGTGCCGGCGACCAGATCCTTGACTGTCTGCGAGACAAGCACCTCGCTTGGGGCGGCGGAGGCGGCGACTCGGGCACCGATCGAAACTGCCAGGCCCGCGACCTTCCCGTCGTGAAGCTCGCACTCGCCGGTGTGGACGCCGGCGCGCACCTCCAGGCCTAGTTCGCGCACGCCGTTGACGAGCGCCTGGGCGCAGCGAATGGCTCGCGCTGGGCCGTCGAAGGTCGCGAAGAAACCGTCGCCGGCGGTGTCGCGCTCCTCACCACGGAAGCGGGTCAGCTCTCGGCGCACGAGAGCATGGTGGCGCTCGAGCAGCTCGCGCCAGCCACGATCCCCGAGCTCGGCCGCCCGCTCGGTCGAGCCGACGATGTCGGTGAAGAGAACGGTCGCCAGAACGCTGTCAGGGACATCGGGCACCGCCTTCCGAGCGACGAAACGCGCCACTTCTTCGGGAATCTCCGGTGACAGGAAGATGTGCTGGTAGTCCGTCCCGGAGACCCGCAGCACGCGCGCAGAGGGGATCAGGTCGGCCACTTCGCGTGCGTTGCGCTCCGCATTCGCCGACCGTTCGCCGATCCCCCCAACCGACCGATACATGACGAGCGTAGGCACCCGGACAGCCGGCAGAACCTCGCGGAGGTCGGTCTCGATCCAAGCGCGGTGGAGCGCGTAAGCAGCGGCCGGGCTGGCCCCGACTCGGAGCCAGTTGGCAAACCACTCCCGCTCCGTCGAATTGCCGGCAAACGACGGCGAGGTGTCTTCAAGCATCTGGTCGCTGAGCCCCTGCGAGCCCCACCGATCACGCAGTTCCGCGAGCCGAGCCCGCCAGGCGTCGGTATGCCCCTCACGCGCGAAGACGAAAGGATGAAAAAGGATCAGCGCGCGCGTCCGCTCCGGATAGGTGGCGGCGTACAAGGCGGCCATCGAGCAACCCTCATGCGACGCCAGAAGGACCGTGCTCGACGAACCGGCGGCTTCGAGGACTGCATGCAGATCCTCCATCCGTGTCTCGAGAGCAGCGAACTGCCCGCCATGGTCCGAGAGACCCGTTCCGCGCTTGTCGAAGAGAATCACCCGAAACGATTGCGCGAGTTGCTCGTAGAAGTCGCGCCAGTGCCGCGACTCCCAGCCGTAGACGAGGTTCGAGACGAAATCGGGGACATAGGCGATGTCCGCCTCACGATCTCCCACCAGCTGGTAGGCGATCGCGACGCCACCGTTCCGCGCGTACCGGATGTCAGCCTTCATACCCCGAATCTTCTCGAACGCGTTGTCCGCTGCCAACCTCCGTCGGGACTTCGAGGCGAAAACCAGTCCCCTGCGCGACCGTGCTTACGCCCGAAGGGTGGGAGAGCCCAAACTCTCCTCGCTTTTGCGGCTCAGGAGAGCGGAGAGCGCAATGACCGCCCGTTGGGCGGCTGGTCTGCTTGCCGTTCGGGCGGCAGTTGCTTTTACGGCTCGAGGCGCCAACCGCTCCTGGGTTGTGTGAACCACCGCACGCGTCGACGAGCTGAGTCGCGCTGGAACATTGGGAGCCGCGGCCGGGCGCGGCTCCTGAAAGCACTGAGCCGATCGAAGTGGCGGAACCGGCGTATTGGCCCGGACCTGCGGGAGCACGTATCGAAACGCTAGTTGTAGCCGGGTACTGTTCTGCGGTTCGCGGCTGCGTGCGCCCATGAGTTGAGGTCCAAGACGACCCCGATCCCAACGAGGATCCACCCCGCCACATGAATCGGACCGGCGGGCGCGTAAACCAAGACGTACATCAGCGTCGTCCACGGCGCGATGATGATTCCGAGTAGCGGCAGGAACCATCCGCCACTGAACGCGCGATTGACATAGTTGGTAAATGCCCACAGAAGGAACACCGCAAGCCGCGGGGACAGCAGAGCAATCAGCGCAAAGATGCAACCCACCGCACGCGACCATCTCAGACCAACGGCGTGTGATGCAAGCGCCTCGCCTTCTGATCCATTCGGCGGGCGGCTAGCGACACGCCGCCGCCATGCAACCACGCACGGTTGCCGACAGCCCTACGGCGGCGGCGGGTGGGCGATGCTGAAGCTGATGAACAACCGATGGGCGACGAACACGACCATCATCACCACCATCCGGGCACGGCGAACACGTCCACGCCTGAGGCTGACACGCGTAGCGCGAGCTTCGCCTGTACCCACGCCTCCTCGCCAAGCTCTCGATGAAGGGCTGCTCGAAGGGGCGCTCGAGCTCGGCGTCATGGGCCGTGGTCCGTGTGGGCTGATCGTCGCAGGTGTCGTAGTGTTGGACAGGCGATGGTGACGATCCCGCTCGCACCGGTCGATGCCGTACGGATCACGATCCTGATGGACAACGTGACGGACCCTCTGCTCTTCCCGTCGGAGCATGTGGAGCGCACGACGTGGTTGCATCAGCTCCCGCGCCCCCGCCGGGCCTCAACCGTTACAGAAGACGGGCTGCCCGATGCACTCATCGCCGAGCCGGGCTTCTCCGCACTCGTCCGAGTCGCGACCGGCGGGCGCGAACGGACGATCCTCTTCGACGCGGGCGTCAGTCCGAGCGGGGTAGTCGAGAACATGCGTCGGCTCGAGCTTGCGCCGAAGACCGTCGAGGCAATCGTGCTCAGCCATGGGCACTGGGACCACGTCGCCGGGATGGAGGGGATCGCAAAGGACGTTGGGCGGGCAGGTCTCCCTGTCCTTATCCATCCCGCAGTTCTGGCGTCGTCGCCGAATTGCGATCCCTGGCTTCGAGCCCGGCGAGCTGCCCGCCACGAGCCGCTCAGCCCTCGAGGGCGCGGGCTTCGAGATCGTCGAGGAAGCGCAACCGTCGTTCCTGCTCGACGGGTCGGTGCTCGTGACGGGCGAGGTCGATCGGGTGACGCCCTTCGAGATCGGGTTCCTCGGACACGAAGCCCATGTTCGGGGTCGCTGGGAGCCCGACCCGCTGATCCTCGACGACCAGGCGATCGTCATGCGCTTTGCCGATCGCGGCCTCGTAGTCCTCACCGGCTGCGGACACGCCGGGATCATCAACATCGTGAGCCATGCGCAGCGGCTCACGGGTGAAACGCGCGTCGCAGCCGTTATCGGCGGATTCCATCTCAGCGGGCCGATGTTCGAACCGATCATCGAGCCGACCGTTGTCGCCTTCGACGATCTCGAACCAGCACTGCTGATGCCGGCGCACTGCACGGGCTGGAAGGCCGTGCATCGTCTCGCCCGGCGCTTCCCCGATGCGTTCGTGCAGAGCGCGGTCGGAACAACGATCTCGCTCTAAGCCGACTTGCGCTGACAGCGTGCCGTCAAGATCGCGCATTTGATAGGCCTCGAGCCTCGTGGCTGTATTCTGAAGTCGCTCTCCAACAGTTGGGAAAGCATTTCTTACGATAGAAAGATATAAATGCCTGCAAATCGGCAGGGTTTGGGCGGTTAGCTCAGTTGGGAGAGCACCAGCTCGACAAGCTGGGGGTCACTGGTTCGAGCCCAGTACCGCCCATCAAGGAAACCCGCTGGAAACGGCGGGTTTCCTTCGTTCGAGGCGCCAGTTAACCTCGGGAAGTCCGAGTTGGGTGGAAAGAAAACGGAAAAGCGTCGCCTGTTGGCACACGGTCGACGGCATGACCGACGTCTGCCCGACCTCACAGAGTCGATTGGACGCTTAGGACTCCCACGGGTGGGTCGCGCCGCCCGCAGAGGGCCGGGGCGGCGCGACCACTAGTCACGAGTTGCTAGAAGGCGACGATGCCTTCGCCTCCGGCGGCGGCGGGGACGGTGACGGAGCCGATCGAGGTCAGCGACCCGTTTGCGTTGATGCGGAAGGCGTCGAGGTTTCCTGGTCCGCCGGCCTGCACGTAGAGGAACCGGCCGTCCGGAGTCGCGGCGGCGTCGACTGTGCCCGGGTCTGTTGCGGTGTTCCCGAGTGCTGTGAGTTGTCCGGCCGGGCCGGACTGGAAGCCGGTCAGGGAAGCACTGCCGGCGTTCGACGCGTAGAACAACGACCCGGTTGCGGCGACCCAACAGGTTGCTGCCTGCCCCGTTGCGACGGAGTGAAGCAGCGTGACCGTGCCGTCGTTGTGCAGGGCGAAGGTGGCGAGGCTGTTGGTTCCCGCCTCGGCGATCACGAGGTTCCCGGCGTGGTCGAAGCTGATCGCGAAGGGGACCGTTCCGGGCTCGGCGTTGACGACCGGATTCGGCCAGAGGTAGCCGAGGAAGCCGACACTGAACACGACGATGTCATTGCCATTGGCCTTCGTCGTGACGATCAGTTTCGAACCGTCGGGCGAGAACGCGACCTGCCCCGGTGTATTCACGAACTGCGGGGTCGCGGATGCATCGAGCCCGAGCTGCCGGGTGGAGCCGCCGAGCGGAAGCAGATGGTCGAGGACGACTCGGTAGCCCTGCAGCGCTCCACCGTTCTCGGCGTTGAGGACATAGACGACGTCACCGCTGACTGCGACGCTGACCGGGAACGTCCCGCCCGACGGAACGACCTGGATCAGTGCCAGCTTGTCGCCGAGCACGGCGAAAACAGACACGGTGTTGCTTCCGGCGTTCACTGCGTAGAGCAGGTTGTGACGCGGATCGAAGGCGAGGGCACCCTGCGACGCGGTGTGGTCGACGACCGACCCGGCGAGGACCCCGCCGAGTCCCCCGGTCGGATAGATGCCGGCCTGGGTCAGCTGCCCAGCGGCCGAACGGTCGTAGGCGACAACGGTGTTGCCGGCCGGGTTGTCGGTCTGAACGAAGACGACGTGGTCTGGGGCGCGGCCGAAAGACCCGGTTGCCGCGCCGGCGGTCCCAGTGAGCAACACCGTCAGGAACACCATGGACGCGAGCACGAGCGCGATACGAGCAAGAACGCTCATCGAATCACTCCTCCTTCTTTGGATGGATGTCATCGATTCGCTAGAGCAACGAATGTCGCGCTGGTTACGGGCGTTAAGAAACTCGTAAGCCTCTCGGCTGCCAGGTACCGCAGCGGCTGCGGCGCCGGTCGGAGTTAGACGACGTAGATGCAGCCGTTCCAGTAGGCCCTGACGCGTCGCGGCCAGCGTTGGAGGTCGATGTGAAGCTCGTCAGGGAGCTCGGGGAGGGCCGTGGGAAGAAACAGGTTGATGCCGGCGGTGTTCGCGATCGCACGGAAGACGCGGCCGGGTGGCGGTTCGGGCGCGGTTTCAAGCGAGAGGCCACCGCTGCAGCAGCGGTTTCTCGTCGGCCAGACGTAGAGCCGGTCGTCCTGGGTGTGCAGGAAGCTGGCAGCAGCGGGTGAGACGACGAGCTCCATCAGTGGTCTGTTCAGGCTACGTGACCCAAACAGGTGGATCAGCCCCTTGTCGGCCGGGTTTCTGAACAGTCCATGAAATGACCCGAGGTTCGGTGCGCTTCGGTCGGCCTGCCGCGTACAACGGGGCGATCGATCCCCAACCAAGGAGCTCAGATGCGTCGTTCTGTCCTGCTGTTTCTCCTGCTCGCGCTGACCGCATTTTTCAGCGCTTCCGCATTTGCCGCGCGTGAGAGCACCGGCCCCGTGGTCAAGTTGAAGACAGCGGCGTTCGGGTCGATCCTCGCAACCAAAGGTCACCTCGCTCTGTACACGTGGAACCAGGAAAAGGGCCTGAAGATCAAGTGCACGGGAGCGTGCGCGAAGACGTGGCCGCCGCTGACGATCCCACACGGGACGATGGCGCCCAAGCACATCGCCGGTGTGATGGGAACGTTCGGCGACGTGATGCGCCCGGACGGGACGACACAGGTCACCTACAACGGCCACGCCCTGTATCGCTTCCACGGCGACACACCGACGAAGATTCTCTGCAACGGCGTAGACGGCTGGTACGTCGTGAAGGTGCACTAGCGGATGGAACCGCGTGAGACCCGGCTCTACGGCCGTCGCGCCTTCCTCGGCGTGACGGCCGTCGGACTCTCCTCGCTCGTCTGGGGACGCTCGGCCTGGCAGGCAGTCTCCGGCGTCACGCACCCCTTCGTCGACGCGCTGCCCTCGGGGATCATTCCGTCCGGCTGGCGGATCTACACGGTCGCCGCGTCGATGCCGCGCTTCGACCCGGCAACCTGGCGCCTTCGAATCGACGGACTGGTCGACCGGCCGCAGACGATCGACTACGAGCAACTGCGTGCTCTGCCGGCGGCGGAGCAGATCTCGACGTTCCACTGCGTGACGGGCTGGACCGTCAGCAATGTCCACTGGCGAGGCGTGCGGTTCGCCGACCTCCTCGCAGCGGCCGCGCCACGTCCGAACGCCGGCGTGCTGACGTTCACATCGGCCGAGAAGCCCTACGTCGACACGCTGACGCTCGACCAGGCTCACCTGCCCGACGTGATGCTCGCCTACGAAATGGACGGCCAGCCGTTGCCGCGCCCGCACGGCGCGCCGGTTCGCGTCGTGATCCCGGACATGTACGGCTACAAGAACGTCAAGTGGGTCGAGCGGATCACCGTCGGCGCCCGGGCGCAGCCCGGCTACTGGGAACAGCGCGGCTACGACACCGACGCGTGGGTGGGCCGCTCGAATGGCCTCTGAGGTCATCTACATCGAGCGGTTCACACGCACCGAACGGGCCGCCCACTGGGTGCACGCCACCGCCTTCTTCGGACTGCTTGCAACCGGTCTCGTGCTGTACGTGCCACGACTCAGCATCCTGGTCGGCCGGCGGCCGCTACTCAAGAACCTGCATGTCTATACGGCCGTCGGCTGGATCGCCGCTCTCGTCCTGGTGGTCGTGCTCGGCGATCGCCGCCGGCTGCGCCAGACCGTGCGCGACCTCGACGAGTTCGACGGCGACGACCTGATCTGGCTTCGGCGAAGACCCGCGCCGCAGGGTCGTTTCAACGCCGGCCAGAAGATCAATGCCGCGCTCACCGCAGCGTTCGGCCTGCTCTTCGCGGTGTCGGGGTCCCTGCTCTGGCTCGGAGAACGTGACCATCGCTTCCAGTTCGCGAGCACGATCATGCTGCACGACTGGCTGATGTACGTCTCGCTCGTGCTGCTCATCGGTCACCTCTACCTCGCACTCATCTATCCGGCGACCCGTCACTCGCTACGGGGAATGATCTCCGGTTCCGTGCGCAGCGACTGGGCGGAACGCCATCACTCCAAGTGGGTGCGTGAGCAACGACAATGAACATGATGACGACCGTTCTCATCGTCGACGACGAGCCGATCGTGCGCGACGTTGTCGTTCGCTACTTGCAACGCGACGGCTTCGACACGCTCGAGGCGGCCGACGGGGATGCCGCACGATCGATCATCCAGAGCGGCGCTCCCGACCTCGTCGTGCTCGATGTGATGCTTCCCGGCACGGACGGGCTCGCCCTCTGCCGCTGGATCCGCACCGACAGTGCCCTGCCGGTGATCATGTTGACCGCTCGCGGTGAGGCCGCCGATCGCATCGTCGGTCTCGAGCTCGGTGCCGACGACTATGTCACCAAGCCGTTTTCCCCCCGGGAGCTGGCGATCCGCGTCCGTAATGTCCTCAAGCGTGCGGAAGTGCCGGCAAAGACCGTTCCGCAGACGATCACGTTCGACCAGTTGACCATCGATGGACGGACGCGTGAGGTGACACTTTCCGGGGAGCCTGTGCGGTTGACCGGCAAGGAGTTCGACCTGCTCTTCTTCCTCGCATCGCACCCACGCGAAGTGTTCTCCCGGAAGCAGTTGATGGATCGCGTCTGGGGCTACGAAGCTGCGCTCGACACGGGAACGGTAACGGTTCACATTCGCCGGCTGCGCTCGAAGATCGAGCTCGATCCGTCAGCTCCCCAGCGCCTCGAGACGCTCTGGGGCGTCGGCTACAGGTTTGTCCCGTGATCCACCTCGCGATCGTCGTCGCTCTCTCGACGCTCGCCGTCGGCCTGCTCGGCGCGGTTGCGCTGCGCCGGTTGTCGGCAGTGCGGGCGCAACTCGCGGCGTTCGGGCTACTTGCGGTTCTCCTGCCGCTCGCGGCTGTGCTGCTGTCGGGCTGGGTGATGTTCCACATGGGCGCCGACGTCAAGATCCTCGCTGTCGCAGCCGCCGCTGCCGCGAGCGCGGTCGCAGTCGCACTCGTTCTGGCTGCCTCGATCACCCGTCCACTCGAGAAGCTGAGTGCGTCAGCAGATCGTCTGGCGCAGGGTGACTTGACCGTCCGTGCTCCGACCGGAGGACCGCGCGAGCTCGCGCGCCTCGGAACCTCGTTCAACGCGATGGCCTCCGAGCTGGAGAGCCTCTTCGACGCACGCCGCGAGTTGATCGCCGCCGCAAGTCACGATCTGCGAACACCGGTCGCGTCGATCTCCGCGATGCTCGAGGCGATCGAGGACGGACTCGCACAACCCGAGGAATACCTCGCGCCGCTCCAGGAGCACACCCGGCGGCTCGCCTCACTCGTCGACGACCTCTTCGAACTCGCCCGCATCGACGCCGGCGCGCTCTCACACGAACTTCAGATCGTCGCCGTCGCTCCCCTTGTCGATTCGTGTTTGCGCGGCGTCGAAGCCGTCGCTCGAGCACGCGGCGTGACCCTGGATCGACATCTCGGCGACGCGCCGCTCGTTCGCTGCGCGCCAGACCAGGTCGAACGTGTTCTCCTGAACCTGCTCACCAACGCCCTCCAGCACACCCCATCGGACGGCGCGATCGCCGTCAGGCTTGCCGCCGCCGAGGATCACGTCACCGTCAGCGTCGAGGACACCGGCAGCGGCCTCACCGCCGAGACGGCCCGCCGCATGTTCGATCGGTTCTGGCGAAACGATCCCGCCCGAAGCGGCGGCACCGGCCTCGGCCTCGCAATCGCCCGAGGGCTCGTCGAAGCCCAAGGCGGCCGCATCTGGGCGGAGGGAGCCGCAACCGGCGGAGCGCGCATCTCCTTCACCCTCCCCGTCGCCTAGCGTCGACCCCGATAACCCAATCCTTACCGCTCACGGTCACGAGCCGACATCCCATCGGGCAAACGTTCTGCGTACAGGGTCTCACAGGGAACTGACGCGACATCCGCCGGCCTAGCGGTATTCCGGGTTCGCGAAGTCGAAGCGGCAGCCGGCTTCCCAGAGCGCCCGCTGGTTGCCGTGCGCGGGCATGCCCCCGGCGTCCTTGAGCAAGCGCGCCAGGTGGAGAAGATTCCAGGTCATGAAGGTCGTGTTTCGGTTGGTGAAGTCGTTTTCGGGGCCACCCGAGCCCGTGTCCAGATAGGACGGCCCAGGCCCGGCCTCTCCGATCCAGCCCGCGTCGGCCTGCGGCGGGATCACATACCCGAGGTGCTGCAGCGAGTAGAGGATGTTCATCGCGCAGTGCTTTACGCCGTCCTCGTTGCCGGTGATCAGGCAGCCGCCGACTTTGCCGTAGTACGCGTACTGGCCGTGCTCGTTCAGTTGCGAGGAGTTGCCGTACAGGCGCTCGATCACCCGAGTGCAAATGGATGATTTCTCGCCGAGCCAGATCGGCGACCCGAGCACCAGGATGTCCGCCGCCTGAACACGCTCATAAACCTCGGGCCAGGCGTCCGCCGCCGCGCCGTGTTCCCTCATATCCGGGTAGACGCCGGGGGCAATCGCATGATCGACCGCCCGGAGCCGATCGACGGAAACGGCGTTGGCTTCCATGATCGCAATCGAGAGATCGATTAGCCCCTGTGTGTTCGAAACATCAGGAGACGGCTTCAGCGTGCAGTTCACATAGAGGGCGCGCAGATCGGAGAAATCCCAGACGCTTGTCGTGCAGAGTTCACGCTGTTGCACGGATAGGTTCACGGTCCCGTCGCTCCTTCGGTCGAGGCGGCTGTCAGGGCATCTGATTGAAGGCGATCGAATTCGTTACATCCAGCGGGTTACTGCCGAACCGGCGTACTGCGCAGCGAAGGTTCCGAAGGGAAGTGATCTCGCGTCCCTCCTAGGGAGTCAAGGTTCCGCCGGAGCCGCTCCACGCCGACAAGGATCTTCCGTCAGGTCGCCGACGCGAAGCCGCGCCGGCGAGTTGCTGCACCTGAATGATGATGGCGGCGCTCGGCGTGATGCGGCCGGGGCCGTAGGCGTCGTCAATGGATCGAGAACACCTGCTGCACCTTGTTCGCGGATCCGCCCGTCGGGTTGGCAGCGATCTTGACTGCCGTGGGCTTGAGGAGGGTGCTCGCCTTCGCCTTCGCAGTCGAAAGAGTCGACGGGCGGGCGAAGGAGCCGAGAAGGTAGATCCGGTGCGGGGCGCGAGGCGCCGGCGGCGCTCCGGGCTCAGACTGGACGCCCGGTGTGTGTACGTTGCTCGGCAGCGGCGCTGTTGACGCAAGTCGCGCCGGTGGTGCTGCCGGCTGCCACGGCAGCGTCGTTTCCACGGCCGATGCGACCGGCACGGCGAACAGCGCCGCGAAGATCGTGGCTGCAAGCACCTGCGCAGCCTTCCGTGCACTGACCGTCTCCTCCGACGTGTTTCCCACGAGGATGCTGTTCGCGTTCCGGGTGCGTGACATTTGGATCTCCCTTCGCAACTCCGGTCACCCTGCGCAACCGACTGATCAGAAGCTACGGCGCTTCGGGAGCAGCGTCGTTTCGCGCCGCAACGCTCGAACTGTTCTCGTGCGAACAGAGTTGTCCAGCGGGCGCGGACTAGCGAGCTCTTCGGGAAACGTTTGTTCTCGGCAACTCAGCGGATCGCGCGTCGGAGCCGAACCGGCCTGAGAGGAAGAGGCACGGAGCTACCCTCGGCTGAGTGCAGCGTCGCAATTATCGGCCACCGGCGCCGACCCTGACAGGCTTGCTCGAGGCAGCGGCGGCCTGGTTCGACGTCAGCGTGCTGTCGCCGGATCGGGCGGGACAGCTTGATCCGCCTGCGCTGCAGCAGGTGGCGGCACGGGCCGCCCTCTGGGCGCTGGGCGACGACGAAGAGCTGCTTGGACCGCTGTTCGGCGTGCTTGACCGCCAGGCGGCGGGGACGCTTCCCACTCGCTACGAGCGACGGCGCGCGCTTAGGCTCGCCAGTCGACTCGCGCTTCAGTCGCCAAACGAGCAGTCGCTTCATGCAGCGCGGGCGGCGACAGCTGCACTCCGCTGCGCAGAGGACGACGCTGCCCGCAATGACTGGGCGCGCGATGCGCTCGTCGAGGCGATCGAACTCGCCCAAATCCGCGGCGGCGACGCACGCGCGCAATTGCTCGCCGAGCTCGGTCCTTAAGCCACGCCCAGATATCACCCGGTGAGGCCTGGACCGGCGGGCGTAAGCTCAGCTCGACTCATCTACCACCCAGCTACCAGGACGCACGAGACGGTCATGGACAGCGCAGAACCCGGCGAGACGATCTCAACTGGAATTTCGTGCACCCATGGGACGCAGCGGTACAGCGTGGAACGGAGTGGGAGGGACTCACCTCTTCGACAAGCTGGGGGTCACTGGTTCGAGCCCAGTACCGCCCACTCGGAACCCCCCGCTAGCCCGGGGGTTTCCGTCTTTCGGGTCACTTCCACCGGCGACCGGCTCCGGCGAGGTACTGGCCGTAGCCGCGCAGTGCGGCTGCTGAGGTCAGCACCTGGTAGGCGAACAGATAGCCGATGAAGCCGCGCTTGTCGTGCTGGGGGTGGATGTCGAGCGTCCGGAAGACATGGCGTGCCTGCCACCGCTCGAGGAACCCGAAGATGGCGAGTGTGATCGGGAGTAGGAGCATCGACCACCAGCCGAAGATCAAGGGGTAGCCGAAGAGGAAGAGGATGACTCCAGGAACCCAGAAGAAGATGACGCCGATGTCGAGGCAGGGGACGAGGTAGTCGATCCCGGCGACCAGTTTCGCGAGGATGCGCGGCTGGGTGGGAGGTGGATTCTTGCGCAGTCCCTCGAACATGCCGCGTGCCCAGCGGGAGCGCTGGCTCAGGAGGATGCTCAACTTGTCGGGGACGACCGTGAAGCCGAGTGCGACAGGCTCGTACTGGACGAGCCCACGTGCGGACAGCATCGTCCAGGTGAGCACGATGTCTTCGCCGATCGCATCGGGCCAGCCGCCGACAGCACGAAGATCACTCGTGCAGTACGCGGAGAACGCGCCTTGAGCCACGAGCGCGGTGTTGTACGCCGCCTGCATGCGCTTCACACCGTTGATCCCAAGTCGGTAGTCCCACTGCTGCATCCGGGTGACGAACGTCGCGAGCGGGTTTGCAGCGACGAGTGCGCCGGCACACGCGCAGACGTGCTGGCCCTGCGGCGTGCGCGTCACGCGCGCCACGAGTCGCGTGAGCGCCTGCTCCTGCAGGAGGGTGTCGGCGTCGACTGTCACCACGAGTGGTGTCGTCACGGTCTCCAGGGCGGCGTTGAGGGCGTTGTGCTTGCCCTGTCGTTCCTCGAAGACCCGTCGGTACGGGAACGGGAGGTGAGCGCCCGCCGCGTCTGCCAGCGAGGCGGTGTCGTCGGTCGAGTTGTTGTCGGCGACCACGACTTCCAGGCCACCCGGGTATGCGAGGGCACCGATCTGTTCGAGCGTGCGGACGATGCCTGCGCTCTCGTTCCACGCCGCCACCAGGATCGTCACCGAAGGCCACTCGCCTTCGGCCCAGTCGCCCTTGGGAGGATCGAGCGGTAGCTCCTCGTAGCGTGTGATCAGGAGCGTGAAGATCATGAACCAGATGATGAGGCCGGGGATGTAGGCGAGGAAGATCGGGATCACCCACGCCATTACCGGCCCGAGCGCCGCTTCCAGCTCACCGCGCCAGACCGCTGATACCCAGACACTGAACCCGACCCAGCCGAGCGTCAGTACCAAAGCGACCGCGAAGCGGACGCTCGGCCGAAGACCCGACGTAGGAGCCTTTCGCCAGGTCAGCCCGCCGGATACTTGATGCGTTGAACCTGGCGATTCGACTGACGACATGACTCTCCTCAGGCAGGCAGCCATTCAAGGATCGACGCGAGCGTCTGAATACTTGAGGGTTGGACGACGAGCCGCTGGTCGATGCGTCAACTTGCGGGTGCTTGGAAAGCACGGCCGTGACGGGCGGCGGCGACGGCTTCGAGGCGCGTAGTCACCCCGAGGGCCCGCAGCAGATGGCGGACGTGGTTCCGGACCGTTTCCGTGCTCAGGTGAAGCTCCTGGGCGATCTGCTTTGTCGAGCGACCCCGCTCGAGGAGACCCAGCACCTCGGCCTGCCTCGGCGTCAGGTGCGCGGGCGGTACGCTCGCCTCGTCGTCGAGCGGGCCGGTCAGCAGCCCAAAAACTCCGACCACGCGCTCGCC
Source organism: uncultured Thermoleophilia bacterium (assembly GCA_963703445.1). Taxonomy (GTDB): domain Bacteria; phylum Actinomycetota; class Thermoleophilia; order Gaiellales; family Gaiellaceae; genus PALSA-600. The sequence continues at coordinate 616,778 of CAVPEK010000008.1, forward strand.
GCCCATCAGCGGCACGGCACTCACCTCCAGCGGAAGGCGGGTCCCGTCGGTCGAGATGAACACCGCGTTTGACTCGGTCGCTGCGGTCGTGCCCAGCACCTTGCGCGCGAAGAGCTCGCGCGCTCGCGCCCGGTCCTCCGGGCCGACAACCGACGTGAAGTGCCGGCCGCGAACGTCGCCGAGGAGGCGTTCGGCCGCCGGGTTGATCCACCTGACGACTCCGGTCGTGTCCAGGACGTAACTCGGGACGAGTAAGCCGTCGAGGGCGCGCTCGACGTCGCCGCCCACCGTCAGTCCGCCAGGCGTTGAAGCCATTCCCACAGTGTGGTCGATGGACGACGGTCTGTCACGTGTCATCGAGCCGCATGAACAGAAGCTCCCGGCGCGTCCAGCGCCGGGAGCTCTGCCGTGTGGGGTGACCGACGACCGCTAGGAAGCGAAGAACGACAGCGTCGTCCACACGTCGTAGTAGCCGGCAGGCACGGTGATCGAATCGACCGGCATGAGTCCGCCGTTCGTCGGATCAGGAAGAGCCGTCTGGCCGGCGTTGCAGTCGAACGAGCCGCCGATGCCGAGCGGTGTTGTGGCCGCGGAGCCCGTGAGCGTCTGCTGACCGCCATTGTTGTTGGTGCCGTCCGCATACTCGCACTCGGTGGATGGGCCGAAGTTGTCGTAGTCCTGACGGTAGATCAGCATCCGTGGGTAGAGCTTCGCGGTCCTGGTGCCGACGGTGTACGCATCGAGCCCGACGGTGCACGGAGCCTTGGTAGGCGAGCAGGTGAAGCGGAAGCTGCCGCCCGCCGTGTCGCCCACCGGGGAGCCCAGGTCGGTCGAGTATGTCGCCCAGGTCGCAGGGGCATTCTGGACGCCGTTGGTCTGGCCACGGCTGACCTTCACGTCGGCGATCCCGTACGAGTCGGCCTTGGCCGGAGTGCCCGGGTCGCCCTTGTCGCCCTTCGCTCCAGGCGTGCCGGCGTCTCCCTTCTGTCCGTTGGCGCCGGCCGGTCCTTCCAGGCCTCGAGCACCGGCTGGACCAGCAGGGCCCTGCTGGCCGGCTGCACTTGTCTCTCCCCTGTTGCCCTGTAGCGCCTGGCGGGCGGCGGGCGAGAGATCTGACAGTGAGACGGCACCGTCCTTGATCTGGCTGGACGACGTGATCAGGTAGTGGTGGGCGGCGAATGCGCCCGAGGTGACCGCGAGCATTGCCACGAGCACCCCGAGTAGGGTGATTCCCTTTTTCAAGATCGTTCCTCTCTTACCCGGGCCCGTGACGGTCGAAAAGGCGGGAGCAGTGTTCGGCCCGGGAACGTCACGCTGCTCTCTCGCAAAGATCACGGTAGCCCTGATCCGGCGGAGCCACCATGACACGATGAGGTAGGTCGACGACCCCGACCGTCGGCGCTGAGTTGACGCAATCGTGCCATCGCGATCTGGTGTGACACGGGCGACTATCTAGGTAGATCGCGGTCACACGGCATCCGGTCGCCGCCGGTCCGTTGCGCCGCGGTTCCGTCACCAGTACGCCCTGCGCGCGGGCACGAGTTGCGCGAGACGTACGAGTCCCCGATGAGATGCGCGACGCGTTGTTGCTCGCGCAGGAAGGAAGTGAGTCATGACCGATGGGCAAGTGCTGTACGCGCTCGCGCTCGGCCTCGCGCTCGTTGCCTGGGTCGGCTGCTACTGGGCGCTCGTGATCCTCGCGCGCAACCTCGTCTCGCTCGTCAAACGCAGCACGCCGCGCACGACCGGTTCATCGAAGCCGCTCAACATGCGAGCGGTCTGGACGATCGATACGAGGGACGCACCATGAACGAGTCCCGGCCCGTCGTCGGGGCCTAGCTCCGCTGAGGCATTCCCCCGGCCGCGCGCTCAGCGGACCCAGAGCTGGTCGGGAAGAACGCCCCAAAAGGGGTTGAACTGGTAGTTGCCGACGCGACGTGAGATCAGATCGACTTCCGTGCCGATTGCAATCGGAATCAACGGAGCTTTCTGCATGACCTCGTGGTCGATTTTGCTCCATGCCAGCGCCGCCGCCTGGGAACCGGTTGCGAGCGTACGCGCGCGATCGATTTCCCGGTCGATGCCCGGGTCGCAGAACGCTGCAAGGTTCTCTTCTGGGTTCCGACTGGTTTCGCACGTCAGGAGCAGAGTGAAGAACCCGGAGGGTGCTGGGAAATCGGCGCCGTCGCCCTTCGGGGCGATCTCCGTCTCTCCTCGATCACGGACGGCGTGAAATGCGTCGAGGTTCTTGTATGCCTTGAGACGAGCTTTGTAGCCGAGGCTGTCGAGCACAGAGACGAGGTAGGCGCTGGCCTTGAGTCCGGGCGGTCCGGTCGAAACGGTCACCGTGCGTCCGGCTGTGCCGGACTTGGCGACGAGTCTCTTCGCTTTGGCAAGGTCGTACGGGTAGAGACACGAGCGGACGTAACCCACGGTATTCGGTGGGAGGATCTGGCAGGTCGACTGCGCGGTGAGCCCGGTGCCGGCTCCGTAGAGTCGTGCGAGACGAGCCCGGTCGATGGCTTCGTTCACGGCGCGACGCACATCGACGCGGTTGAACGGCGCCATCGTCGTGTTGAAGAAGAAGTAGTAGGCGGCGAGCTCTGGGTTGGTGTGTACCTGGCTGCCGTAGCCGGTGCGTCGGAGTGCGGCCGTAGCTTCGAGATCCTCGATCGTGGTGTAGTCGCCAAGGTCGTGCTGGACTGCGCTGACGCTCGCCTTTTCGGGCTTGTTGAGTATGTAGACGATCTTGGCCGGGTAGCCGCGAGGCTGGGCGGCAGCAGACCACTCGTGGAAGCTCGGGTTGCGGACGAGCGTGGCGCGGCGCGCGGCGTCATAGGAGGCGATCATGTACGGGCCGGTGGCGGGCAACGGCAGGCGCGCCTTGAACGGGGTGCCCGCCGGGACGGCGTCAGCGGCGGGCAGTGCCAACTCGTTGAGAAAGTCCGAGTCGGGTTGGGTCAGGTGGAAGGTGACGGTCCACAGCCGGGGATCGGTCACGATGCCCCTGCGGAGATCGCACCGTTTTGGCGTCTTCACACATTCCCCGGCGCCGACGATCTGCTCGAAGTAGAAGCCTGGACCGAGTGGCGGGTTCAGAGATTGGTACTGAAGCGCCCGCTCGATCGCACGGCGAAAGTCCGCCGGCCGGACGAGCGTGCCGTTCGAGTAGTGGATTCCGCGTCGTACCTGGAAGGTGTACGTCCTGCCGTCGTTACTGATCGTGGGCAGCGACGTTGCGAGGTCGGAGACGATCCTGATCCCATCGGTGCCGCCGACCCGCTGGTACGTCAACAACCCGTCGTTGGTCATGCCCAACACCGACCAGGATCCCTGCACCTCATACGCAACAGCGGGGTCGATCGAGTCCCAAGGGTAGGTGAGCACGGTCAGCGTGCCGCCCCGGTGCGCTGCCGACGGCGGCCCGACGGTCGCGTAGAGCCTGCCTGCGGAAACGGCAAGCCCCTGCGGAGGATTGGTCGTGTGCAGAGTCTCGACGACCTTGTCGCGGATCGGGTCGATCCGCGACAGCGTTGACAGGCGTGGATCGCCGACCCAAACGGCCCCGCGGCCCGCCGCAATGGAGGTCGGGGATCCGCCGACGTAAACGAGGTGGTCGACCGTTCCCGTGTGTGGGTCGATCTTCGAAACGGTCCCATCCAAGCTGTTCGCAACCCAGACGGCTCCCTCACCCATCGCGATCGCGGTCGGGTCGTTGCCGACGCTCGTCCGTGCCAACACCGCGCGTGTCCTGGCGTCGATCCTGGTCACGGTGTTCGCCGGACCGCTCACGACCCAGAGCGAGCCGAGGCCGTAGGCGATCGCATCCGCCCCGGCCGGCACCGGGATCCGCCTCGGAGCGCTCGGCGACGAGGGATCGATCTCGCTGACCGTGTGGTCGAGGGAGTTCGCGACCCAGACGCGCCCGCCGCCGAACGTCAATCCGGATGGCCCGTTCCCCACCGCGATCGTGTCCGCCACGCCACCGCTGCCGCCGTCCCCCCGCGGATCGATCTTCGTGACACTCCCGCCGAGGCTGTTCGCCACCCAAACGAATCCGCCTCCGGCCGCGATTCCGGACGGGCTGTCTCCAACGGGAACCGTCCCCGCGCGCGTGTTCATACGCAGGTCGATCCGCGAGACGCTGTTCGTCGCCGCATTCGTCGCCCAGCCGACATCGCGCTCGACCGCGATCGAGCCGGGCGAGATACCTGGGTCGATGATGGTGACCGCGGCCGCCGAGCCGCGAGTGACCTCCCAGCCGGCGATGACGGCGGCGACGACGACGAGGGCGGCGCCCGCGATCGCGATCCCGCGTCCGTGATGTGCGAGCCGCGGTGGGACAACGCGGGTTCGCGGTGAGGCCCGGAGCGCGGGGTCGTGCACAAGAATCTGCTGTTCGAGCTCCCGCAGGCTTGGACTGGGCTCGAGCCCGAGCTCCCGGTCGAGCGCCTGCTGCGCGCGGCGGTAGACCTCGAGCGCCTCGGTCTGGCGGCCGCAGCGGTAGAGCGCAAGCATCAGCTCGGCGATCAGGCGCTCTCGGAACGGATGCTCGGCGACCAGCGCCTCCAGCTCAGACACGACGGCGGCGTGTCGACCACGGTCGAGATCCGCGTCGATCCGTTCCTCGAGGGCGCCGAGGCGCGCCTCCTCCAACCGCGCGATCTCGCTTTGCGCGAACGGCTCGTAGGCGAAGTCGACGAGCGGCGCGCCGCGCCACAACCGCAGCGCTGCGCCGAGCAGCTTCGCCGCCTCGTCGGGCGGCCGTCCGGCTGCGTCCGCGACGAGCCGCTCAAACCGGCTCGCGTCGAGCCCTTCGGCCTCGACCCGAACGAGGTAGCCGGGCGCGCGCGTGACGAGCACGCCGTCGCCAAGCACCTTCCGAAGCTGCGAGATGTACCCCTGGACCATCTTCACCGCCGTCGGCGGCGGCTCCCCGCCCCAGAGTTCCTCGGTGAGGACGTCGACCGAGACCGGCTCGTTCGCGTGGACGAGCAAGACCGCGAGCAGGACGCGCTGCTTCGCCCCCGCGAGGCGGAGTTCGCGGTTGCCGTCGACGACCTCGAGTGGCCCGAGGATCCGGAACTCCAGCGCCACGCTTGCGACGCTAGCGCTCGCGGGTTGGCCGCACAAGCAGCCGATTTACCGCGTTTCTACCGCCGTTGACCGAATTCCGACCGCCGACCGCGAGTCTCCGCTGCATCGGCGATGCAAGGACCGGCCTCGACCACGGGAAGCACCACGACAAAGAACCTGCTCGCAGCCTCGACTCACGATGACTCACGAAACGACAACTCGAACGAAGGAGAAGAAATGAACCGTGCAGTTAGATGGGTACTCCTGAGCGTCGGGCTTGCCGGCGTCATCACAGCGATCTTCGTCGCATCCGGGTCGGCCACGCCTCCATCAGGGCTGACGAATGTCCCGTTGGCGCGTGGGACATTCCCGCCGCACGCCATCCTGCCGCTCTCCGGAACGGACGTCGTCATGGCCCAGATCACGGTCAACCCGGGAGGCTCTTCGGGCTGGCACTCGCACCCCGGGGGCGCGATCGTCGTGGTCGCGCAGGGCACGCTCACCAAGTACCACGCAGGTGCGGCCTACCGGCATGGCGACCGCTGCGAGATCACGACGTACAGCGCCGGGCAGGCGTTCATCGAGGCACCCGGCGAAGTGGATCAGGTCGTCAACACCGGCACGAGCCCGTACATCCTGTACGTCACGTTCCCGCTTGTGCCGCAGGGCGGCGCGACGAGGATCGACCAACCGGACCCTGGTACCTGCCCGGGTATCTGACGACCTGAGCAGAGCGCGATGTCCCTGGACGAAGGACATCGCGCTCTGCCAGAGCGTGCGTCAGCGACCGGCTAGGACCGGCTGCCTTCGGGCGGCGTGCCATCGCGCAGCCAGCGGATGTGTTGCCCGATCTCCGCCACCGGGTCTGACGCGAGATGCCCTGCCTCGCCGTCGATCTTCACGACGCAGCCGGGAACGTGAGCTGCCAGCCATTCGCCGTGCGCCGGCGGGACAAGCACGTCGGTTGCGCCGTACCGGACGAGTGTCGGCACCGAGACCTGCGCGACGTCGAATCCCCACGGCTTCGTAAAGGCGAGCTCGTCGTCGACCCAGCCGCCGACGCCGTGCGCGCAACGCTCGTACGTCGACTCCCGGATGATCTGCTGGAACTCCGCCTGCCGCAGAGCCTCCCGGTCAGCTTCGCTCAGCTCGAACCCTTCGAGGACGTTCGCCGGATCCTCGGCGACCCGCTCCTCGATCCGGGCCTGCATGACGGTCAGCTCCCGGCTGAGAACGTCTTCTCCGGCGAGCGCCCATTCGAACTCCTTCACGTTCTCCGCGTCCATGCCGGCCAGCCAGTCGTCATGCTCGAATCCCTCCGGCCCATATGGGACGACTCCCACCAGGCAGGCGGCCCGGATCACACGGTCGCTGAGAACCGCAGCACAGGCAAGCGCGTGAGGGCCGCCACCGGAGCCTCCGCTGACCCCAAACCGGTCCCAGCCGAGCTCGTCTGCGATCGCCACCACGTCATCGACCTCGTCGACGACCCTGCGTCCCGGACGCCGCGACGACTGCCCGTAGCCGGCGCGATCATGCGTCACCCAGCAGACACCTTGGTCTGCATACACCTCATCGCGCGGCCAGCGCTCCAGCCGACACCCTGGCGTCCCGTGCAACGACATCACCGGGAACCCGGCCGGGTCGCCCCAGATCGCGTAGGCAAGCCGGCGGCCGTCAGGCGTCTCGAGCGTCCGCAGCGGCTCGGCCATCGGCAGAGAATACGGCGTTACTGAACGACGAACAAGCACGGCGGACTATCTTCTTCGGGCCGTGCGCAAAGTGGTCTCGAAGTGAGTGTTCCAAGGTACGAGCCCGATCGTGCGGCTGCGTATTTCGACGAGCTCGGCGAGAAGGAGTGGAGCCGCTTCGAAGACGGTCGAACGCCCGCGGCCGGCCTCGATAGTCATATTCGGTTCCTCGAGCGCTTCGTCACCGACGGGGATCGGGTCCTCGATGCCGGGGCGGGTCCCGGCCGCTTCTCGATCGAGCTTGTTCGGCTCGGCGCCACCGTCATTGCTCTTGATATCTCGCCTGGCCAGCTCGACCTGTTGCGCGAGCGGCTGCCCAGCATCGAGGCTGTCGTCGGCGACATCACCGACCTATCGCGCTTCGCCGACAACAGCTTCGACGTGACTGTCTGCTTCGGCGGCCCGCTGAGCTATGTACTCGATCGCGCCGAAGCGGCGCTGCTGGAGCTCGTCCGAGTAACGCGAGCGAACGGCTACCTCCTCGTCAGCGTCATGTCGACCGTCGGCACGATGATTCACTACCTCCCGATGCTCCTCGACCTCGCAGGACGCGACGGAAGCGACATCCAGAAAGACATCGTCCGCACCGGTTTCCTACCGCAGGATCCCGACTACGGGCACCTACCGATGCACCTTTACCGCTGGGGCGAACTCGAGACCCTGCTTTCTCGTCACGGCGAGGTGGTCGCTGCGTCAGCAGCCGGCCTGATCCCCGATCCGAGACCGGATGATCCAGAGCTCAGAGGCCTGATCACGTGGCTCGAGGCCGAGCTATGCGAAGAGCCAGGAGCGATCTCCTGCGGCCAGCACATCCTCGCTGCCGTGCGAATCAGGTGAGCACCGCTCCTGGCCGGCGCGTCAGGCGGCAGAGGGAGTGAAGCCCTCTTTGCCGTGCCCGGAGATCGAGCCCGGGGGCGACGCCTCGTCGAAGTTTGCGAGCGGCATCCGCACGACCTCCGCGCAACTGAGAGAACCGCACTCGCAGACGAAATCGCACGGCTCGAGCTCGTTGGCGCCGGCTTCTCTCGCGGTGCGAGACACCGACTCGTTGACGTAACGGCGAACCTGCCGCCCGCCGTCGCGCGCGATCTGGTCGGCGATCGACATCGAATCAGCAGTGAGCGACATCATCCCTCCTCGGAACTGGCTGGGGCTTGGTAGGTTGTCGAGTCAATCCCGGGTGACGTAACCTGATACCGGAATCAAAACATACGACAAAATTATCATCTATGTCAAGCAGAAACGCACAGACTGGTTGGCATTTCGTCACAAATCACACGCAGGTGCTCCTCTGCATCTCCGCAAACCCGGATATCCGGTTGAGGGACATCGCGGAACGCGTCGGGATCACCGAGCGGGCGGCGCAGCGAATCGTCGCCGACCTCGTTGCGGAGGGCTACGTGACGCGCCAGAGGACCGGGCGCAGAAATCACTACGCGATCAACCGCGAGAAGGAGATGCGCCATCCGGCGCAGTTCGGGTTCGAGATCGGGCCGCTGCTCGATCTCCTGCGCCGTAAGCCCGGTGACGACCTCGCCGAGCCGGGTCAGGCGACGGCGTAAACGGCCGGCGCGGCGGTCAGCCCGCGTCCTGGGACGGGAAGATGACGGTCGGCACCTCGACCTCGGCCGGGTCGACCCCGCGGAGCGACACGTCGACGACGGTCGCGACGACTGCTGCGATTGGCACCGACAGCAACACGTAGAAGCCGCCGAGCAGAACGCCTGTCACCGACACCGCGATCAGGGTCAGGAGCGGGGAGAGACCGACGGCACCTCCGAGCACGCGCGGAGTGACCAGGTAGTCCTCGGTCAACCGGATCACGAGCAGTGCCGCGCCCGCGAGCACCGCCGTGTGCCACGAAACGGTCAACCCGGCACCGACGGCGAGGATGAGTGCCGCGAGCGGCCCAACCACCGGGACGATCTCGAGGATCCCGACCGCGATCCCGATCAGCAACCAGTACGGCTCGCCGACGACCCACAGTGCGATCGACGCGAGCGTCGAGACGAACGCGATCAACACGAGCTCGCCGCGCACGAACGCGCCCAGCTTCTGGTCGATCAGCGTCCATGTGTCGCGGAGGGTCTTGCGTCTCGGTCTGGGCAGAAAACTCGCAACCAGGTCGACGGTGCGCTCACGCTCGAAGATCCAGTAGGCGGCAACCGTGAACGTGAACAGGATGCCGATCAGCACCTTGAGCGCCTGCTCGCCGGCCGACAAGGCGGGCTGGACGAGCTTGTCGGTGGCCGGGAGGCTGTGCAACCGGCGCGAGAGCACGTCGAGCACCCTGGCCTTGATGCCGACTCCCGACCCGGGATGGTGAGTCTGCGCAGCGTGCAGCGCCGTCTGAACCTGGTCGGTGAGTGTCGGCACGACGAACGACAGGAAGAGCCCGATCACAGCGAGCACGGCGACGTAGTGGAGGAGCAGGCCGACCGGCCGCGGGATCCGCCACGAGGCGAGGCGATCGATGCCAGGGCGCATCGCCGCCGCGATCGTGAAGCCGAGGAGGATCAGCGCGAGGACGACCTTGAGCTGCCACAAGGCGAACGCGATCACGATCACGATGAGTGCCACGATCGTCGCGACGAATGCATGTCGCGCGGTCGCGGCGGTGGTCCACGTTTCTTCGTCCACGCTGTGCTGCGATCAGACGAGGCAGAGGGGGAGGACGAGGTGCGCTGGAGCTCGGTTGTGCGCTCGCGCGGCGCGACAATGGTCGGTCACCTTGAGCGCTTCCGCCCATCGACGGCTCGCTGAAGCTGTGCCTTGTTCATCCTCGACCGTCCCTGGACGTTGAGCTTCTTGGCTTCGGCGTAGAGCTGGTCGTAGGTGCGGCCTTTGTCCCGGTTCGTCCCCGAGCGCAGTCCGCCACGCCGCCCGGACGAGATGTCCCTCGTCGAGGTCGGGGAGCTCGTACGCGATTCACCCGACCGGGCGCGCTCCTTGTTGACCGTCCGGGCGGCGATCTCCTCGGCGCGTGCCTCGGAGGCACCGCTCTGTCGCTCGCTTTGCTTGATGTGCTCGTACTGACGGGCGCGCTTGGTGCCCTTCTTCACGCCTCTCGGGGGCATCTTGCTCCCTCCTCGGTTTGTCGTGTTCAACGCTTCAGCTTCGTCGGCTTACCGATCGTCGCCCTCGTCCCCTTTGTTGGGCTCGGGGCTCGGGATGTCGAACTCGTCGGGCGGCGGGTAGGGCTCCGGGATAGGAGTGATCGACGGCGGGGTGGCGTCGTTCCCCTCGTCAGGCGACTCCGCCGCAGGCTCGTCGCCATCAGACATGTCCAGCCACGGCTCGAGCAACTGCTCGATGTCCCGGCACCCGCGCACCCGTTCCAGGCGCGCACGCACGCGCCGGTTCTCGACGACGACCAATGACGGGGCGGTCTCGGCACCGAGCTTCTTCGCCAGATCCGGCCGATCGACGCAATTGATGCGCTGCACGACGAACGTCTGGTGGTTCTTCCGTCGTTGCAAGACCTGGGCGAGAAAACCTTCGGCCCGGCGCGACGGGCCCGACGTCGGCGAGTAGACAAAGCAGAGCAATGGTCGCGCTGTGCCGGTCCTCGTCTCCGCGAGTCGGTTCGATGACGCAGAAGACCGATTGTGTGCGAGCACGGACATTCAAACCTCCAAAGGGCCGCTTTTCCCCGTCTTGCCCGATCGCTCTTCGTGGTTTCGGAACGGCAAAACGGGAAGGGATATCGATGAACACCCGACTGCCTTCATAAGACAGACCGGTCTGGTCATCTATTTCCGGACATTCATTGCGTCAAACCTACGACACACGAAGCTAGACGGTCCGCACGCTCGCGGTCGAGGCGAAGCTGCGAGAGCCCGGATGCGTTCGCCCGCACCTGCCAGCTGCTGATCGAGCAGCGTCGCGCCCTGCTCTGACCGGGCTAGGAACGCGCCGTCAGCCGTCGACGAGAAGCCCCGAGACGGGACCAAGCGCGCGGGCCGAGCGCCGTGAGACGTTCGGGAGCCGCACGAGACGGTGCGTCAGCGGACGGCCCGCCGTTCGGCGTTCGAGCTGCTCCTTGCTGATGGGCTTCCACACCTCGTCGATCGCCTCGACGGGATCGCCCGGGATCTGCTCCTCGGGCAGCTCGAGGTGCTCAGCCCAAAGACGTAGGCGGAGCCGTCGGGCAAGCTCCGGGTCCCGGCTGACGATGTTCATCTCGGTGTCGTTGAACAGCGAATGCTCGTTCAGATTGGCCGAACCGATCGTGAGCCAGTCGTCGTCGACGATCGCGATCTTCGAGTGAACGTAGATGGGGTCTGCGAGATCGCCTGCGCGAGCGAAGAGGGTGCAGGCCAGCACATGTCCGGCCTCTCCGTCGGCGGAGAGCAGATGACCGAGCACGCCGCGTGTGTTGTCGGCGCCGCTGTTCGGTTTCGACGGCAGCAGCAGCAAAAGGCGGAAGTCGGGGTGGGGGGGATCGAGGATCTTCCGGTAGAGCACGCCTTCGATCTCCGGTGACCAGAGAAACTGGTTCTCGATGTAGATGAAGCGCTGCGCGGATTCGAGCGCGCGCACGTACGACTCGAGGATGGTGAACTCGCCCTTCGGCTTCGCGTCGTAGATGCGCTCGGGCACGGTGCGCACGACCTGGAGCTCGACGTCGCCCGCAGGCTTCGTCGGGGCGACGGGAGCGAGCTGCGCACCGGTCACCTCGTGCCAACGCATACGGAAATGGTCCGCAACATCTCCGACGGCGGGGCCTTCGATCCGTGCACAGCTGTCGTGCCAACCGACGTCGGAGCGGGATGGATGTTCGTTCGTGTCGAACCGGTCGCCCGACTCCGAGGTGAGGTCGATCCCGCCGACGAACGCGACGCGGTCGTCGACGATGATCGTCTTCTCGTGATGGCAGTGCATCGGCCGCTCCTTCGCGTCGAGAGCGCACTGAATCTTCGTGTGCTTGGTCAGCCGGTCGCGCATCGTCGAGACATCTCCCCGCGAGGGGCGGAAGAGAGGAAGAGGCGCCCCGGCCCAGACGAGCACGCGCACGTCGAGCCGCTCGGCCAGTTCGGCGAGGAGGTTCCGAAGGACGAGCGGGTCGCGATCACCGCGCTCGAGCGCGAACGACGGGGTGAAGTACCACCCGGTGATGTGGACGTGCGACTTCGCGCCGCGCAGCGCGTCGACCATCGACGGCAGCGCCTGCGCGCCGTCGACCAGAATCTCGACGCTGTTGCCGGGTCGAGGCGGAAACTCCCCGGCGGCCCACTTGCCCGGCTCGGGATGGAGAGCGTGCGACCACCCGATCCGCTCCAGTCGCCTCCGGTGATGACGGCAGATCTGTTCGGAGATCTGTTCACCCACCCAACACTCGAGCGGAAAGGTCATCCGCCTGAACGGATCAAGCCGTCCGATCATCGTCAGATCCTTCGATACCGCGCGTCGCTGAACGAGAAGAGCGCGAATGCGATCAACCCCACGGCGACCACTCCGAGGAGATACGGGCCGTAGGCGGCGTGCGCGACCTTGGCCAGCGCGCCGTCGAGGCCGACCGCCTTGCGCGGATTGAAGTCGACGGCAGCCCTGATGAGGAAGATCCCGACCAGGCCGAACACGACCATCCGCGCGAGGTGCCCGACCGTCCCGAGCCGGCCGATCCACGTCTTCACGGCGGGCGGCATCTCCTCGACCTTCGAGTCGTCGAGGAACTTCTGCGACACGCCGCGGTACCCCTGGTAGAGCGCGATCCCGACCAGGCCGGCGCCGACGAGCCCGACGATCCAGGCGCCTGCCGGCCAGCCGAGGACACCGGCCGCCGACTTCTTGGGCGATGCGCTGCTGCCGAGGAGCCGGCCCCGAGGAGGATCTCGACTGCGAGCACGCACATCGCGCCGTAGGCGAGGCCGCTGCCCAGCGCAGCGAGACGGTCGAAGCCTTTGTCGGCACCCTCGGGCCCGCGCCCGAGCGCAGCGCGGAACAACCGCCACATCGCGTAGCCGGCAAGACCGATCGCGAGCAGCGTGAGCAGGTACTTGCCGAACGGCTGATGTGCCAGCGTGCGCATCGCTCCCTGTTGGTTCGTCAGCTTGCCGCCGTGCCCGATGGCGAGCTTGAACGCGAGGATGCCGATGATCGCGTAGACGGCTCCGCGCGCGACGAACCCGGCGCGCGAGAGCCACTCGAACGCAGGGGTCTGCACGAATCCGGCGCCGGCGTTCTCGACGGCGCCGACCCCTCCGGTTGATCGTATGTTGCTCATACGTTGTTCCTCTCTGAGTAGACGGGCTTCACGCCGCCGTTGGCGACGTCGAATCGTCGCGGGGGACGCGCACGGTGATGGCGGACGGCTCGACCTTGACCTTGAACGACTTCACCTTCGAGCGATCGCCTCCGTCGAGCTCGTACAGGGTCTTCCGGTTCAGCTCGACCTTGACGGTGCGTGCCTTCGTCGTTCGTGCGAACGGCGACTTGCTCGCCGTGCCGACCGCCGCGCGGGCGATGATCCGGCTCCATTCCACGAGCCCCTCGGCCGTGACGACACCCAGCTCGAGCTTGCCGTCGTCGGGGCGCGCATCCTCGAACGCACTGACTCCGCCGAACAGCTCGCCCGTGTTCCCGACGAGGATGCAGCTTGCCTTCCCCTTGTACCAGCGGACCCCGTCGACCTCGATCTTGGCCCGAAACGGCTTCGAGCGCAGGTTCTTCGAGCCCGTCCAGACGTACGCCGCGCGACCGAGCCGCTCCTTCAGCCCCCCGGTGCCGGCATCGCGGATCATCGCTGCGTCGAAGCCTGCGCCCGCCATCACCGCAAAGCGCTCGCCGTTGAACCGTCCGACGTCGAGCTTGCGGTCGGCGCCGCGCAGTCCGATCGACACTGCCTGGCCGATGTGCTTGGTGATGCCGAGGCTGGAAGCGAACAGGTTCGCGGTGCCCGCGGGAATGATCGCCAACGTCACATCGGAACCGGCCAGTACATCGACGGTGCGCTGGACCATTCCGTCGCCGCCCCACACGAAGACGAGCTGCGCCCCTTCCGCCACCGCGCGCCGGATCTGCGCCGGGGCCTTGCGGCTCTTCGGGACCTCGCTCCAGAACGGGTCGGTCACGCCCTCGGCCTCGAGGACGCGGCGGAGCTCCGGCAGTCCACCGCCGAGCGTCTTGCCCGAGTGGGCGATGACTGCAACCTTCATGCTTCTCCGCCGTGGCGCCTGTCGTAGGCCGCGCCTGCAACACGGCATGCGAACACGAGCACAGCCAGGGCTGCAACGCCCACGAGCAGTCCGCCGCCCACATCGAGTGGATGGTGCATGCCGCGGTACATTCGCGACAACGCGACGAATGCGACCATCAAGACGGCGAACGTCCAGACGAGCCCGCGGACCACGTTGCTCTGGAACCTCGAGGTGACCAGGAGCGCGAGCCCGCCGTAGACCGCGACCGACGCAGCGGTATGCCCGGATGGGTAGCTGGCGTTGACCGGCAGGTGCTCGAGCCGGACGACGCGCGGTCGATGGACGTGAACGACCAGAGTCGTGATCCTGTAGGTCGCCGCTTCGACGGCGAGAGCGAAGACGACGAAAGCCGCGACGCGCCATTTCCGCGCGACCGCACAGGCCAGCCCGATCCCGGCGACCAGAATCGGCAGCACCACGCCACCTGCGACGATCGAGCCGATCAGCGACGCGTGGGTCCGACCCGGTGTGCGGTGCGCTGCGAGCCAGACGTTCACCCGCTCGTCGGCCGCGCCGATGCCCCAGGCGTGCTCGATCACCCTCGTGATGAGGAGCCCGGCTCCGATCGAGGCGGCTGCGATCACCAGGAGCCCGGCGAGCATCGCGACCGTGAAGACGACCGCGGCGTTCGCGTCGATGCTCGCCGCGAGCCGCCGGGCCGGCCCGTCCGGCCGTGCCTGGAGCACTCCGAGACCGCCGTCCTCCGTCGACGCCGCGCGGCGGGGTGTGGGGGCAGCGCCGGCTGCAGTGGCTGGTTGAGTTTTGAGAGAGACGATGGGGGCATATCCCCGTCCTTCGCTTCCTGAATCTTCGAAACGTACAAATGCCACTCCTACTCCTCTTCGCCCTTGCCCTGGCCACCGGTCTCGTGGTCGGTCTGCTCGCGTGGAGGTTTCCGCGTGCGGCCGACCCGGCCCGCAGCGCGGCACGCAAGGTCGGCGAATCGGCTGACGCGCATCCGGGTCTGCGGGCGGCGCTTGCTCCTCGACTCGACCCTGAGGTGGCAACGGGGCTCGCGCTGACGCTTGCCCTCGTGCTGGCGATTGCCGGCGGTGTCCTCTTCGGAGTGCTCGCGTACCTGGTGCGCACGAATGCGCACCTCCTCGGGATCGACCAGAGCGTCGCGCGGTGGGGAAACGCGCACGCCTCGGCGTTCTCGACGCACGTCCTCAACGGCATCACCCAACTCGGGAGCATCTACGTCGTGGTTGTGCTGTGCGTGATCCTCGCGATCGTCGAGACCGTTGCGCAGCGCAGCGTCTGGGTGGTGGCCTTCATCTTTGCGGTGATGGCGGGCGAGGAGGTTCTCGTGCTGACCGTGAAGCAGTTGGCCGACCGGGTCAGGCCCGCGTTCAATCCCGTTGCCGCGACGCTCGGGCCGTCATTCCCGAGCGGTCACTCCGCGACTGCGGCTGCGTTCTACGCGACGGCTGCATTGCTGATCGGTCGCCGCCAGGCGCGCCCGCGGCGGGCTGCGCTGATCGGGTTGGCCGCCGGGATCGCAGTGGGTGTCGCGGCGAGCCGCGTCCTGCTGGATGTCCACTGGCTGACCGATGTGATCGCCGGCCTGGCGCTCGGCTGGGCGTGGTTTGCGGTGTGCTCGATCGCCTTCGGCGGTCGTATCTTGCGGTTCGGCGCCGGCGCCGAGGTTGCCGCCCGAGCCGCAGCGTCGGGCGCGCCCGGGCGAGACGTCGATCCGGAAGAGCGAGCAGCGTAGCCGGCCGAATCGCTCGGAGGTGTCCGCCGCCCGCCTTCCGACAGGGATCAGCGCCTGATGATGTTGTGCACCTCGACGACTTCCGGCTCGCCGGGGTCGATGCCCAGTTCGGCGAGGATCGGTGCGAGGCGCTCGCCGAACGCAGCCATCTGCTCGGGCGAGTCCCAGACCTGACTGACGCGATGTTGGTCGCCCGAGCCGAAGCAGATCTCGAACTCGAGCCCGTCTGCCGGGAGGACGCCTTCCTCGCGCAGTCGACGTACAGCGTTGTCGTACTGCTCGGCCGTCAAGGACGGGGGAGCGAAGCGGATGAGCGTGCTCAAGGCGAGCCTCCATGTTGGGGTCGTTCCAACATAGCCCTCAATTTGTCGTGGCGTAGGCATGCCGGTGCGGGCATCCGGGTGACGTGCGAGAGTTCGAGCCGCCGATGAGGACGCCAGGGGGTCGGATGAGAATGTGCGTGCTGCTGTTGTTCGCCGTTGCGGCATGCGTCGGTGCGAGCACCGTTCACGCTTCGAAGGGCATTCGGTACGGGATTCAGGACGACGCCTGGCTGGAATTCGGTCCGGGAACGCTCAACCAGCGGCTGGCGACGTTCAAGCGGCTCGGCGTGCCGCTCGTCCGCTTCACGCTTCGGTGGAACGAGGTCGCTGTACGACGGCCGACCGATCCGAACTCGCCGCGCGATCGCGCCTACGACTGGCGTCGACCCGACAGGATTCTTCGCGGCCTCCGCCGCTACGGCCTGAAGCCGGTGCTGACGCTGGTCGGCACGCCGGGCTGGGCGAACGGGGGCCGCGGGCCGAACTTCGCGCCTCCGCGACCGCGGGACTTCCGGGCCTTTGCGCACGCCGCCGCCCAGCGCTACCCCTGGGTTCACTACTGGCTGATCTGGAACGAGCCGAACAAGCCGCTCTGGCTCAGACCGACGAAGGCGGCGATCTACGTCCAGCATCTGCTCAACCCCGGGTACGAGGCGATCCACGCCGTCCTCCGGCACGCACAGGTCGGCGGCGGAGTGACGGCGCCTCGCGGCGGTCTGGGTGGCGTCGCGCCCGTGGTGTGGGTCCGCGGCATGGCGGCCGCCCACGCGAAGCTCGACGCCTACGCCCACCACCCCTACCCGTCGAGACCCGGCGAGACGCCGTCGAGCGGCGGCTGCAAGAACTGCCCGTCGATCACGATGGCGACGCTCCCGAAGCTCCTCATCCTCGTCAGGCGCGCGTTCGGGCCGAAGCCGATCTGGCTCACCGAGTACGGCTACCAGACGAACCCACCCGACATGTTCCTCGGCGTTCCGCCGAGGAGGCAGGCGACGATGCTCAGCCTGGCAGCGATGCGCGCCTGGCGGCTGCCGCGGGTCACGATGCTGATCCAGTACCTCTACCGCGACGAGGTCGCGCTCAGCCGCTTCCAGACCGGGCTCCTCTTCGCGAACAGCCACCCGAAGCCCTCGCTGCAGGGGTTCAAGCTGCCGTTCGCCGAGATGAGGCGGGTCGGGTTCCAGACCGTGCTCTGGGGTCAGATTCGCGGCGGCCGGCCGGGCCGCAAGCCCTATCAGCTCGAGGTGCTCCACCGGAACGAATGGAAGCTCGTCGGCCGTGCCCGGCTGACGAACAATCAGGGCGTCTTCATCCGGACGATTCGCCTCCAGCGCGGCTCGCTGCTCCGGATCTGGTCGCCGCGCCAGCGCCGGCTCAGCCTCCAGGTGCGAGTCAGGTGAACTGTCAGCGATCGATCATGCGCTGGTTCGCCTCCGCATAACGATCGCCCTCGGCAGTGATCTCCTCCGATGCAGTGTCGAGCTCCTGGAGATCCTCCGCGCTCAGCTCCACATCGGTGGCAGCCATGTTCTCCTCGAGGCGATGCAGCTTCGTCGTGCCCGGGATCGGAACCGCCGACGGGCTCTGGGCGAGGATCCACGCGAGCGCGATCTGTGCGGGCGTTGCGCCGTTCCGCTCGGCGATGCCGGCGAGCAGTTCGACGAACACCTGGTTCGCCTTGCGTGCCTCCGGATCGAAGCGCGGGACGGTGTTGCGGAAGTCGGTGCTCTCGAACTGAGTGGTCTCGTCGATCTTTCCGGTCAGGAACCCCTTCCCGAGCGGGCTGAACGGGACAAAGCCGATCCCCAGTTCCTGCAGCGTCGGCAGAATCTCGTCCTCCGGCTCCCGCCACCAGAGCGAGTACTCGCTCTGGAGCGCGGTGACCGGCTGCACGGCATGCGCACGCCGGATCGTCTGCACACCCGCTTCGGAGAGGCCGAAGTGCTTGACCTTCCCCTCCTCGATCAGCTCCTTCACCGTCCCGGCCACCTCTTCGATCGGAACAGCCCGATCGACGCGGTGTTGATAGAGCAAGTCGATCGTGTTCGTCCGGAGGCGTTCGAGGGACGCATCCACGGTGCGCTTGATCGTTTCGGGCCGGCTGTCGAGCCCGCCGCGGTTACCGCCGTCGAGATCGAATCCGAACTTCGTCGCGATCGTGACCTGATCGCGGATCGGGGCGAGCGCTTCGCCGACGAGATCCTCGTTTGTGAACGGACCGTAGACCTGCGCTGTGTCGAAGAAGGTGAGGCCACGCTCGACCGCCGTGCGGATGAGCGAGATCATCTCCTGCTTGTCGGCAGGCTTGCCGTAGCTGCTGCTCATCCCCATGCAGCCGAGGCCGATCGCCGAGACTTCCAGGTTGGTACCGAGCGTGCGCGTCTGCATTGGGGCTCCTCGAGTTGGGTCGCCGTTCACTGAATCACAGCAACTCGGTGCGTGACCGACCCTGGTGATCCAGGTACCGGCAGTCCCCCTCAGCGTTCGCCGAGTCGGGATACTCTCGATCGATGGACACGAGGAGTGAAGCGCGCGAGTTCTTGACCTCGAGACGCGCGAAGATCACGCCGGAGCGGGCGGGACTGCGAACCTACGGTGGAGCGAGACGCGTGCCCGGTCTTCGCCGCGAAGAAGTGGCGCTCCTCGCAGGAGTGAGCGCCGACTACTACACGCGGCTCGAGCGTGGCAATCTGAGCGGCGTCTCGGAGACGGTGCTCGAGGCGCTCGCACGTGCGCTGCAACTGGACGACGCCGAGCGGGGGCACCTGTTCGACCTCGCGCGGGCAACGCAGACGACGACCCGAGCTCGTCGCCGCACGACTACCCGACATGTGCGGCCGGGCGTTCAACGCATGCTCGACGCGATGACCGGGGCGCCGGCGTTCGTGCGCAACGGGCGCATGGACATTCTCGCGGCGAACCGCCTGGGGCTCGCCCTCTACTCGGAGATGTATGCCGCGCCGCGCCGTCCGCCGAATACGGCCTGGTTCGTCTTTCTGGACTCCCGCGCACCCGGGTTCTATCTCGACTGGGAGCGTGTGGCGAACGATGCGGTGGCGATCCTCCGGTCAGAGGCGGGGCGGAGCCCGAACGACCGCGACCTCTGGGATCTCGTCGGCGAGCTGTCGACGCAGAGCGAGCTCTTCCGCACGCTGTGGGCCGCGCACGATGTTCGGAACCACGACACCGGCAGCAAGCGATTCCATCATCCCGTCGTCGGCGATCTCACCCTGAGCTACGAGACGATGACGCTGGCGGCCGACTCGGCGTTGACGATGTTCGCCTACACCGCCGAGATCGGTTCGAAGGACGAGGAGGCGCTCAATCTCCTCGCCAGCTGGACGGCGACGCCCGACGAGCCCGAACCGGCGAACGTACCCGACAGATCCTGAGCTGGAGGCCAACTTGCAGATCACGAGGAACATCGGCGACACGATGGTGGGGCCGAGCGAATGGTTCACCGGCACCGTGCACATCGACGCCGTTGCCGCGCCGTCCGCTGGCTCGCACCTGAGCGCGAGCCGCGTTCATTTCACGCCCGGCGCACGAACCGCCTGGCACACGCACCCGAACGGCCAGACGATCTACGTGCTCGAAGGGGTCGGGCACGCGCAGCGGCGAGGTGGTCCCGTCGAAGTGATCCGCCCGGGCGATCGCGTCTTCTTCGAGCCGGG
This sequence comes from uncultured Thermoleophilia bacterium, assembly GCA_963703445.1. GTDB lineage: Bacteria > Actinomycetota > Thermoleophilia > Gaiellales > Gaiellaceae > PALSA-600. Next base: position 636,518 of record CAVPEK010000008.1, read on the forward strand.
CGAGGAGCACTGGCACGGCGCCGCCGCGACACGGCTGATGACCCACCTCGCCATGCTCGAGGTCGACGCCTCGGGCACGAGCGCGACATGGGGCGACCACGTCACCGACGATGAGTACGCGAACGCTCCGGCCGTCGACCGCTGACGCGCGCGATTACTGCGCTGAGCCGTTCGGCCCGTACTCGATGTAGGTGAGGAGTGAAGCGCTCAGTCCCAGGTCAAGCGTCACGGACCCTCCTTCGAGTCGAAGCCGGTTATCGTCGTCGGTGATCTCCGTCTGCCAGTCGTGGAGGTCGACGAAGCGGATCGCGCTCTGGTGCACCCAGCGCGCACGGTCTACGCGCGTGCTCTCGTGGGTGTTGAGATTGAGCTCGAGCGCGAGCTCGTAGTCGATCTCGGACGGCTTCCGGTCACGCAATCTCTGGAGGTTGAGGTCGATTGCGGCTGCCACCGGGGCGAGAGCCAGGTCGGTTGTGCTTTTCGGATGCAGTGACATGCCGGCAGCCTCGCCGACGTCGGCCGCGCGTGGAATCCCGGAGATCACTGAGCCGGGGTGGGGGTTTCCCGCACGGCCGGGGACGCCGACGCGCGTAGGGTTCGCTGGAGCCCACCCGATGCCCCACGATCACGCGACGACGATCCCCCGCAAGCTGTACGAGCAGGAACTGCTTCGACTGCAGGCGGAGTTGGTCCAGCTGAAGGAATGGGTGCGGACGACGGGCGTGCGGCTCGTCGTCCTGTTCGAGGGCCGCGACGCCGCCGGCAAGGGCGGGGCGATCAAGCGTATGACGGAGTACCTGAACCCACGGGCCGCGCGCATCGTCGCGCTGCCCGCGCCGACGGAGCGCGAGCGGAGCCAGTGGTACTTCCAGCGGTACATCGCGCACTTGCCGAGCGCAGGGGAGATGGTCATCTTCGACCGCAGCTGGTACAACCGCGCCGGCGTCGAGCACGTGATGGGCTTCTGCACGCCCGCGGAGTACCGGCTGTTCCTCGAGCAGTGCCCGATCTTCGAACGGCTGCTCGTCGACGATGGGATCCAACTCGTCAAGTACTGGTTCTCCGTCAGCGACGAGGAGCAGGAGCGGCGGTTCCGCTCACGGCTCGAGGACCCGCTGCGGCGTTGGAAGCTGTCGCCGCTCGATCTGGAGTCGCGTGCGCGTTGGGTCGACTATTCGCGGGCGAAGGACGAGATGTTCGTCCACACGGACATCGACGAGGCTCCGTGGTACGTGGTCGAGGGCGATGACAAGCGCCGCGCCCGCCTCAACTGCATCGCCCATCTCCTATCGATCGTGCCCTACCAGGACGTGCTGGAGGCCCCGGTCGAGCTGCCGCCGCGCCCACCGGAAAGCGATTACGAGCGGCCGCCGCGCGACCTCTACCGCTACGTCCCGGACCACGCCGCGACCTTGTTGTCCTGACGGCGCCTACGGAACGATGTTGTGGTTGTGGCGGAAGACGTTCTGCGGATCGAAGCGCCGTTTCAACTCGACGAGGCGGTCGTAGTTCGGCCCGTACGCAGCGCGCACCGCGTCGTCCTGATCGTCGCCGAGGTAGTTGAGCCAGCGGCCCTCCGTCAGGTGAGGAGCAAGCGCCGCGTGCGTCTCGCGCGTCCAGGCGATGTTGGCATCGGTTTCTGCGGGGTCGGTCCAGACAGACGGCAGCAGCAGGTTCCAGCCTTCCTCACGGTGCGGGACGGCGGTGTCGGTGACGCCGACACGGCACACCGCACCGTGGAACTGCTCGAGCAGCACCGCGCTCATCGTCGACGGAACGGTTGCGAACCGCTCCACGGCCGTGTCGATCAGGCCGTCCGGCAGCCCGCTCGTGAAGCTCGAGAGCCAGTAGTTGAGCGAGCCTGTCGGATAGTTCGGGTCGAGCAGCGTGTTCATGACGTGGTACGGCATCGGCCCGACGTCGACAACCAGCGGTGAGCCCCACGATTTGAACGGCGCGAGCTCCCGCTCCGCCTCCTCCGGTGTGCCGGTGTGAAAGACGACGAGCGCAGAGAGCTTGTGGCCCGAGCCGTCCGGCGCATGTACCAACCCCGCGAAGACGGTGAGGTCGTCCGACACCGACGCGAGCGCATCGCGGTAGAAGCGAAGCAGCTCTCCGGCGGCGTCGATCGGGTGGGCGATCAGCCCGCCGGTGATCATCTGCAACGGGTGGAGCCGGTACTCGAACGACGCCGCGATGCCGAAGTTGCCCCCGCCGCCGCGAAGCGCCCAGAACAGATCCGGATCAGACTCCGACGTCACGTCGCGCACCTCGCCCTCGGCCGTCACGAGCTCGATCGCGTTCACGTTGTCGGCCGCCAGCCCGTACTTCGCCATCAGCCAGCCGAGACCGCCGCCGAGTGTGAGCCCGGAGATGCCGGTGGTCGAGATCGCACCGCCGGTCACGGCGAGCCCGTGGGCGGCGGTCTCGCGATTCAGCTCGCGCCAGAGCACGCCGCCCTGCGCCCGTACGGTACGCGCGCCCGGGTCGACGTAGATCCCCTTCATCGGGCTCAGATCGACCATCAGCGCCCCGTCGACCACCGCACGTCCCGCAACGTTGTGACCGCCGCCGCGCACACAGATGTCGAGGTCCTCTGCGCGCGCGAACCGAACGGCGTCCGCGATGTCGGCAGTGCTCTGGCAGCGCGCGATCAGCGCCGGGTTGCGGTCGATCAATCCGTTGTGGACTCGGCGCGCTTCCTCGTAGCCGCCGTCGCCCGGCGCCAGGAGCGCCCCGGAAAGGGCACCTCTCAGCGTGTCGAGCCGGTCGGCCTCAATGTCTGTCGTGGCTGCCATCTCGGCCTCCTTCTCGTCGGATGCGCGCGAGTCTAGAACCCCGCTGTGCGACTCGCAACGAACGGCCTCCCTCGGTCGAGGGATGCCGTCCTCTCCGGCCGGCGGCGCCCGCGAGTGAATTGCCGCAAACTGCGGGTTCGTTTCGAAACCCCGGTCTTGAACGTGCTCCGCGCCGTCGCTACGTTGCTGAATGCACCGAGCGCGGAGCGTTAGTAGACCGAAGCCGTTCCTGAGGGCCATAGGCGCAAGCCGAAGGTTTGTGGGGGCGGTGGACGAAAACGCCACCGGCTCGGTGAATTTTTGCCCTGATACGCCCGGGGAGACCGCGTGCGGAGCGCAGGGCTGGTTATCAACAACGAGGGCCGGTTTCCGCGTGCTCGCAGGGACTGGTGGTGGTGCATTGTGGAAAAGCTGTTGACAGTCGCGCTCGCTCCCGCCGGTGTGAAGGCCCCTTGAGCCTCCCGCAGCAGCGCCTCGACGAGGCGAAGGTGGAGACGCTCCGGAGCTGGGGCGAAGGGCTGCAGACCGATCCGCGGGAGGAGGTGCGTGCGGCCGGGCGCGCGATCACGATGCTCGTCGAGGAGATCGAGCGCCTGAACATCGACCTCTGGCATGCCCGCACGGATGCCCGGGCTGCGGCGGCCGAAGAGGCCCCCGGGGCCGTTGCAAGCCTGAGCCGGCCGCTTCCGCCGCCGCTTCCCGCCTACTGACGGTCTTGCATCGCCCGGTTCGGCTGGGGATGATCGGCTGAACTCGAGGAGGACACGTGCCACACAACTTCGTGAAGATCAACGCGATGACGCCCAATCCCGGGCTTCGGACCCGCGCGAGCGTCAAATCGATCTGCAAGAAGCAACAAGGGGATGTTCGAGAACCTCTGGTTCGACGATGTCAAGAATCCCGACCTACGCCTACGTGCTGTGAAGGACGGCGACCTCGACGGGATCCTCGCACGACCTGCACGGACTGGAGGTCATCCGCCTGTTCGAAGCGCCGAACGTAGCGGCACGCTAGTCGGCGAGCGCGAGGGCGATCGCCCGGTCGAGATCGAAGTCCGCAACGCCGACCGGCGGGCCCGGGCCTGTGAGCGCCGCTCGGTCTTCGGCGACGAGCATGTCGTCCGGATCGTGCTCGATGCCCATGCTGTCGCGAAGCGCCTGCGCTGCTTCGAACAGCGCTCGCGCTCGGGCGTGGTCGGCCGATCGATACGCAACGGCTGCAAGTCCGTTCAGGCTGAAGACCAGGCCGTGGAGGTAGCCGAGCCGGTGTGCGACGCGCGTTGCGGACGCAAGCGCGCGGTGTGCCTCGGCCAGCCTGCCGAGCCCGAGGTGGGCGTACCCTTCGATCGCGAGTGCGAGCGCCTCGCCTTGCCCGTTGCCGACCTCGTTCTGGATCATGCGGCTCTCCACGGCGAGCGGCAGGGCCTCGCCGGGCGAGTTCGAGCGCAGGTAGGTGTTCGCGAGATCGCCGAGGACACCGCCGAGGCCGAAGCGTTCGCCGCTGCGGCGGAAGACGGCCGCGGCGCCCTCGTAGAGTGCGATCGCCTCGCTCCAGGCACCCGCATCCGCGGCTACGTGCCCGAGCGCGCTCAGGCTGCGGGCCTCACCCAAGTGCTGACCCTCCGCGCGGAATCGGTCGAGTGCGTCCTGGAAGACGGCTCGCCCGCGCGCCGTGTCGCCCCGTGAGATGACGATCGCGCCCAGTTGGTACTGGAGCTCGGCGTGCTCGAGCGGGGTGGGGCTGAGCCCGAGGGCCCGCTCGATCGCGCGTTGCCCCTCCTCGTAGCGTCCCCGCACGAGCCAGAAGCGCCAGAGCGCGATCGTCAAGCGCGGCACGTCTTCCGGTGCTTCGAGCGCGAACCAGTCGAGCGCCGCCAGGAAGTTGCCGTAGTCGGCCCCGATTGCGGTGAGCCACTCTTGCGCGTCGTGTCCCGTCAGTTTCGGCGCTGCCTCCTCGGCCGCTGAGAGGTAGTACTGCGCATGGCGGGTCGGCAGTCTCATCGCCTCTCCGACCGGTAGCCGTCCGCGGGCGAACTCGCGAATCGTCTCGAGCACGAGGAAGCGGCTGTCGCCGCGGGCCTTGAGGAGACTTGCCTCGGCGAGCGTCGTCAGGGTCTCCAGGTCGGCCTCGGCGACGGCGTCGGCGGCCTCGATGCCGAACGAGCCGGCGAAGACCGACAGGCGCAGAAACACGCTCTGCACCTCGGGGTCGAGCAGGTCGTAGCTCCACGCGATCGTCGCCTCCAGCGTCCGCTGCCGTTCGGGCAGGTCGGCCGGCCCGCGGGTGAGCAATGACAGCCGCGAATCGAGTCGATCGAGGAGAGCGGCCGGGTCGAGCAGCCTCAACCGTGCCGCTGCGAGCTCGAGTGCGAGCGGAAGGCAGTCCAGCCGGCGGCAGATCTCCTCCACCTCCGGTGACGGCTCTGCGCTTCTACGAACGGTGTGTGCCCGGTCGAGGAACAGCTCGACCGCTGCGAGCTGGGGCAGGGGATCGAGCGGGTACTCGACCTCCATCGAGACGTGCAACGGGATCCGGCTCGTCACGAGCAGTGTCGGGCCCGGCGAGCTCGCCAGGAACCCGGCGATCGCCGGCGCCGCTTCGCGAAGGTGCTCGAAGTTGTCGAGGACGAGCAGCGAGCGCTGGTCGGCGTTATCGGCCTCCGAGAGGCCGAGGGCCTGCAGGGCGACCGGCAGCACGAGGTCCGCGTCGGTCAATGCTGCGAGCGGGACGAAGTGCACTCCGTCGGGGAACTCGTCCAGGAGCTCCGCGGCGATCTGCAGTGCGAGACGCGTCTTGCCCGTGCCGCCGGTGCCGGTGATCGTGACCAGCCTGACGCGCCGGAGCAGGTCCTCGACCTCGAGCTGCTCGACCAAGCGTCCGACGAGCGGGTGCGCCGTCTCGGGCAGGTTCGATCTGTTGAGGCTCCGGAGCGGCGGGAAGGCGCCGAGCCCGAGCTGGTAGATGCGCTCCGACCGGGTCAGGTCCTTCAGCCGGTGCTCGCCGAGATCGACGATCTCGTCCTCGTCCGCGAGCAGGTCGCGCGTCGCGTGCGACAGGAGAATCTGCCCACCGTGGCCGGCGGCGGCGATCCGGGCCGCACGGTGAACGTCCATTCCGACGTAGCCCTCGTCCGTCAGTAGCGGCTCGCCCGTGTGGATGCCCATCCGCACGGGGATGCCGTGCTCCTGAAGAAGAGCCTGCGCGTCGCGGGCCGCGGCCGCCGCGTCGCCCGCACGGCTGAAGGCGACGAAGAAGGAGTCGCCCTGGGTGTCGATCTCGACGCCGTCGTGCGACTCCCACGCCTGGCGCAGGGCCGTGCGGTGGAGCTCCAGCTGAGCGGCGTACGCTGCCGCCCCGAGCTCGCCGAGCAGCGACGTCGAACCTTCGACGTCGGTGAAGAGAAAGGTGACCGTGCCCGAAGGGCGAGGCGGCATGAGCAGAGGATCGCCGCATTGCGCGACCCTGGCAAGCGCCGCCGCAGGGGATCAGGCCGGGAGCGCGGGCTCCGACTCGGCCTCGGAGGACCGCGTTGCCCCTGGGCTGAGCCGTTCGACGCGATCGAGCCAGGGCGTCGCTCGCAGATGCTCGAACGCCTGGGCGGCTGCTGCGACGAGCGGCTCCGCATCCGATTCGCGGTCGGCTGCCAGGAGGCGGCCCGCTGCCTCGAGCCGCGTGATCGCAAGGAAGAACGGCAGCTCGAGCTCGGCGAAAACGCGCTCGGCGGTCCGGAACTCGGCGTCGGCATCGGCCTCCGGCAGGTAGGCGCGGAAGCGGGCCCGGAATGCGCGGAGGGACGGTGTCACCTGCCCGGGCAAGACGACCTCGAGACGTCCCAGCAAGGTGCGCAGCTGTTCGAGATCGCCGCGGGCGGCGGCCACCTCGAGTGCCTCGAACAGGGTGTATTTTCCGAGCCCGGCGAGATCTTCGCCAAGGCCGAGGCTCAGTGCGCGGTTGGTCGCTGCCTGCGCGCCATCGAGGTCGCCCTCGGCCCGGAGCAGGTACGACTCGACCATCGCGTAGCCGCCGGAAAAATCGTGGTTCTCGGACCGGGCGATGCTCGCGTCTCTGGTCAGTTCCGCTCGCGCGCGCTCGAGCTCGCCGCGCGCCGCGAGGATGCGCACCACCTGCAGCCGAAGACCGCGCGCGAACTCGTTGGTCGCGAGCTCGTCAGCCTCGGCAGCGCGGGCGAGCGCCTCGTCCCAGCGTCCGAGCACGTCCAGCGTGCCGATTGCGCCGGCCACGAAGTTCGCCTCCCAGTTGCGGTGCCCGACGCGCCGCGCGAGCTCGAGCGCACGCTCCATGTTGGTGATGTTGGCCTTCCAGTCGTCGATCGACCACAACAGGACCGACAGGTTGTTGTAGACGCGGAGCGCTGCCGCGTGGAGCTCGTGCGCGAGCGCGATCTCGAGGGCTCCTTCGAGGAGGATGCGCGACTCGCGCAGCCGGTCGTGCTGCATCGCCAGCACCGACTTGCTGTTCAGCGCGTGCACGAACGTCTCGGGCAGATCGAGCACCTCGGCGAGAGTGAGTGCGCGCTCGAGATAGGGGGCTGCGCGTTCCGGCTCACCGGCGAAGATCAGAAAGCGGCCGAGCTGACCCGAGATCTCGGCGAGCACCGCATCGGGCTCACCCGACTCGAGCTCCGCGATCACCGGTTCGAGCCGCGCGACCGCCTTCGGCGGGTGGCCGTCCTCGAAATCGATCGTGGCGAGGAGCGAGAGGACCCGCGCTGTCGCGCGGACATCTCCGAGCTCGGTGAACGCCGCCCGCGCCTCCTCCAGCAGAGTCTCCGCTTCGCGGGGCTGGGACGCGCTGTAGGCCATCTCGCCCGCCCGGGCGATCAGCCGCGCACGGATGGCGTCCTCCGCGGCGAGCCTCGCGGCCTGCTCGAAGTAGCGCTTGGCGGCAGCGGCGGCGCCGAGCGACGCCGCCCGCTCGCCGGCCAGCTGCAGAGCTCCCGTCGCGCGAGCCTGCAGCTCCTCCGCGTCGGCTGCGTCGGGCGAGGCCTCGAAGGCAGCGAGCAGGTGGGCGGCGATCACCTCGGCCAGTTCGTCCTCGGCTCCCGAGGCGCCGAGGAAATCGGCTGCGGCGAGATGAAGCTGCTTGCGCTGCTGCCGCGCGAGCGTGTCGTAGGCGACCCGGCGTACAAGGTCCTGGAGGAAGCCGTACTGCCCGTGCTCCGGTGCCCGGGCATCGGCGTGGAGCGAGAGCACCTCTTTCCGGACGAGCGCTGTGAGCAGCGGTTCGAGCTCGGGCTCCGTGAGACCGGACAGGCTGGCGAGCGACGCGCGTGTGAAGGTCTTGCCGAGCACGGCCGCGACCTGGAGCAGCCGCCGGTCGGTGTCGCTCAGCCCGTCCAGCCGTGCCGCGATCAGCGCCTGCAAGGTCTCGGGTACCTCGAGCGTCTCGAGTTCCCCGGTTGGGAGATAGCGGTCGCCCGACCGCTCGAGCGCGCCGCGGTCGAGCAGCATCCGCACCGTCTCGACCGCGTAGAGGGGGACGCCTTCGGCGCGCGCCAGGATCTGGGCGAGGAGCCCGCCCGGCAGGCCCGGGACGAGTCCGGCGAGCAGCTCGGTCATGGAGCTCTCGGAGAGCGGTTCGAGGTAGATGGATGTGAAGTTCCGCTGGCCGGCGCCCCAGTCGGGCCGCCGCTCGTGCAGCTCGGGCCGCGACAGGGTGATCACGTAGACCGGGTGATTGCGCGACCATTCGAGCAGGTACTCGATGAAGTCCAGCAGCGAGGCGTCCGCCCACTGCAAGTCCTCGAAGAGGAGGACGACCGGGTTCGAGTCGGCGAGGCGCTCGAAGAACAGACGCCAGGCGGCGAACAGGTCCTGCCGGTCGCTCGATTCGCCGTCGGCGAGCCCCATCAGCTGCGCGAGGCGAGGCTCGACGAAGCGGCGCTCGTCGTCGTCGAGCAATTGCTCGCGGAGCGTCTCACGCAGCTTCGACAAAGCAGCCTCGACGGGCTCGTCCTCGGAGATCCGGCAGCGCATGCGCACCATGTCGGCGAGCGCCCAGTAGGCGACGCCCTCGCCGTAGGCGAGGCAGCGGCCGCGGTGCCACCAGATCTGCTCGACGATCCCGTCGAAGTACTTGTAGAACTCCCAGCCGAGCCGCGACTTGCCGATGCCGGCGATCCCGGTGACCGAGACGAGGTGCGCCCGCCGCTCGTCTGCGCAGGCGTGGAACAGCTCCTTGATCCGGCGCAGCTCACGGTCACGGCCGACGAACGGCGCTTCCAAGCCCTGCGAGCGGAGCTGTCCGCCCACGCCCGAGACGACCCTCAGCGCGCGCCACAACGGCAAGGCCTCGGCCTTTCCTTTCAGGATGTGCTCGCCTGCCGCGTCATACGCGACAGAGCGCTCGGTGGCACGACGCGTCGACTCGCCCACGTACACCGATCCAGGCTCCGCGGCCGACTGGATCCGGGAAGCGGTGTTCACCAGATCTCCCGCGACCATGCCTTCGCTCTTTGCCCCGATCGTCACCGCGGCCTCGCCGGTCAACACGCCGGCGCGCGCGCGAAGCGGCGCCCCGAGCTCGTCGCCGAGCGCCGAAACGGCCGCGACGAGGTCCAGCGCAGCCCGAACGGCGCGCTCGGCGTCGTCCTCGGTTGCCGCGGGCGCACCCCACACGGCCATCACCGCGTCGCCGATGAACTTCTCGACCGTGCCGCCGTAGAGGGTGATCAGACGCCGGCAGTTGTCGAAGTAGCGAGACAGGATCTCGCGGACGTCCTCCGGGTCGCGGGATTCGGAGAGTGTCGTGAAGCCGACGAGGTCGGCGAACAACACCGAGACAAGCCGTCGCTCCGCGGCCGGCGGTGCCGCGACCGTTCCCGCGGACGTTGCCGGGGCAGCCGTCGCGCCGGCCTCGTCGAGCGGGTGGGCGCACGCGCCGCAGAACCGCATGCCCGGCTCGTTCGCCGCGCCGCAGGCGGGGCAGGTCTGCTCGAGTGGCGCGGCGCACGCCCCGCAGAATCGACGACCGGCGCTGTTCGCTGTTCCGCAGTTGGGGCAAGTCATCGAGCAGAAGCCTACTGCGACGGCCGTTCACCAGTTCGTTCCGGAGCGTCCCCCGCCCGTTCACCAAACCGCCACCCGGCCCGGTGTAGGTTCGTGCGCGATGGAGACTGAACGGCTCGCGGTGATCCCGTTGTTCGGCGGCCTGGACGGCGCAGATCTCGAGGCGATCGCCGCCGCGGCAACCGAGGTCGAGGCGGCCGAGGGACAAACGCTGGTCACGGAGGGCGACTTCGGCCATGCGCTGTATGCGATCGAGAGCGGCACGGCGGACGTGAACGCCAACGGCGCGACCGTGGTCACGCTCGGGCCGGGCGACGTGTTCGGCGAGATGGCAGTGCTCGCGTCCGGGCGCCGCACGGCATCCGTTGTCGCAACCTCGCCGATGCAGTTGATCGCGCTCTTCAAGCCTGCCGTCTGGGCCCTCGAGCGCAAGGCGCCGGAAGCCGTCGAGCGGCTGCGTGCTTTGATCGCCGAGCGCCGCGCCTCGAATCTATAGAGCGTTCGCGTTGGCAGCGTCGAGGCGCGCGAACACGATGCTGTCCGCATGCCCGCGGGCGCGTGCGTGGCCGCCCACTGCAGCCAGGAATGCGTCGCGGTCGAGCCGCCAGAGGACGGCATTGCCGGCCGCCCGGACCGTCGCCGTGCGCGGAATGTCGTGGAGCAGTGCGATCTCCCCGACGAAAGCGGGCGCCGTCTCACGCTTCACGCCTTCCGGGAGGTCGATCTCGAGTGTGCCCTGGTCGAGGATGTAGAAGGAGTCGCCGTGATCGCCGTGGCTGAAGAGCACGCTGCCGCTCGCCAGTTCGGTCCGTCTCAGCTGACCGGCGATGTATTCGATCATCTGCAGCGGCAGCAGCGTGAGGAAGGGAACGGTGCGGATCGCTGCTATCTGTTCCAGCGGGATGTGAGCCGCGTCGTCGATCACGTTGAGCCGTCTGTGCGTGACGAGTGCGAGGAACGGCAGGATCACGCCCACGGTCAGGAGCGCGCCGCGGGTGCCGAGCCACGTGATGAGCGCGGGGGCGGTGAGTGCGCCGAGTGCGAGCGACGCGACGATCGAGCTTTCGAGCACCCCGAAGATCCGGCCCGCGACCTCCGGGACGGCGGTGCGCTGGATCAAGGTCATGGTCGAGATGTCGACGAGCGTGTTCCCGATCCCGAGGACGGCGAGAGCGATCACCGCGACGAACGAGTAGGGGAGTGCGCCGACGACGATCAGCGGAACGCCCCAGAGGACGAGACCCAATGCGAGGCCGCGGCCCAGTCGTGAGCGAGACACGAGTGTGAGCGCGACGCCGGCTCCTGCGATTGCACCGACGCCGCACGCCGACTGAAGGACGCCCACGCCGGCGTTGCCGATGTCGAGCAGATCGATCGCGGTCGCGACGATCAGGACGCCCAGCGCCCCCGCGACGAAGCACTGGGCGTCGTAGAGGCCGATCAGGAGTCGCAGGCGCGGCTCGCGGGCGATCGTGCGGAAGCCTGCGAGCAGCGAGCGCAGGCCGCCCGCTTCGCTGTCGCCGTCCTCGGTCGCGGACGTGGAAGCAGAAGCAGCGTGCGTGCCGGAGGAGATCCGCACGACGAAGAGCGCGCTCCACGCGAACGTCGCTGCGATCACGGCGAAAGACGCCGTGTAGCCCGAGAACGCGATCAGGAACGCACCGAGCGCGGGCCCGGCGAACACGCCGACGCTGTCGAACGTGCTCGCCGCGACGTTCGCGGCGGTCAACTCCTGCGGAGACCGGGCGACCAGCGGGACGAGTGACGCCTCGGCCGGACGGAAGACGGCGCCCGAGACGGAGGCCCCCACCGCGAGCGCGTAGACGGCGATCGTCGGCGATCCACTCGAGACGAGGACCGCGATGCCCGCCGAGCAGCCGATGCGGCCCGCGTCGGAGGCGAGCATCACCCGTTCGCGACGGAACCGATCGGCGAGGGACGCGGCAAACGGTGCGATCGCGGCCGCCGCGGCCTGCCGAACGGCAGTGACGATGCCGACCGCGGCCACCCCTCCGTGGTGGAAGGCGAAGATCGCGATCGCCACCGAGAATGCGTAGTTCCCGATCGCCGATCCGGCGAAGGCGAGCTCGATGCGGCGCAGGTTCGGATTGGCGAAGACGCGGCGCACCGCACCGAGGGACTCCGAGAATTGGCCGCCCAGCCCCACCGGCGGACAATTGCATCCAATGCGACTCTATGGAAGGGTGAGGGAAGATTTCTCTCCCCGCGACCGTCTAGTAGGTGTCATCCGCGATTGAGCGGGTTCAAAGTTCCAGGAGGAGGCTTCTAATGTCTGAGGATCGCAACCGTCTGGCAAAGAACGACGACGGCGAGCAGGCTGACGACGACGTCGAGGCGCACCGCCTCGCGAAGGACCCGACCATCGAAGAGAACAGCGACGACAGCGACGACGTCGAGGCGCATCGCCTCGCGTAAGCCAGAGAGTCTGCGGTTTTGACGATCGAGAGCCCCGCCACTGCGGGGCTCTCTCGTTTTCGGGATCAGTGCCGGTCGCCGAGGAGCTCGGTCAGGCTGCGGAGCAGGGCGCCGGCCGAGTCCCTCGAGTCGCCCTCGAGGCGGTCGAGCGCGCCCGCGAGGTCGGCGACGAGCGATGCCTCGGCATCGCCGGCGAGGGCGGCCCTCGCGCTTCGCGCCGTCATCAGCAGCGACAGCGCGATCGCGGCCTGCCCTGCGAAGAGGCCCAGCAGCTCCATCTCCCGGAGGGAGAACCGGGCGTCCGAAGGACGGTCGAGCACCTGGAGCACGCCGAGCACGCGTTCCTCGTCGAGCAGCGGGACGGCCATGATTCCCTTCGGCACGTAACCGCTCCGCTCGGCGATGTCGCGCGCGAAGCGAGGGTCGGCCTGCACGTCCTCGAGCACGAGCGGCGTCTGCGAGGCGGCGACCCAGCCGGCGATCCCGGTCGAGGACGGGAACCGCTGACCGATGAGGAACTGCTCTTCCTCGCTCGCAACGGCAGCGAAGACCAGCTCGTCCGTCTCCTCGTCGAGCAAGAAGATCGACGAGCCCTGCGCGCCGAAGATCGCACGAGCGACCTCGACGATGGAACGCAAGAGGCGCGTGAAGTCCTCCTCTGAGGCCATGACACCTGCTGCAACGGCGGCGTAGAGACGATCAGGCATGGCTCTCCTTGACGTTTTGGGAGGTCAGGTGCAGCACCGTCTTCAGCTGAAACGGTGTGAGGCCGGGATGCTTGCCGAGGATCAGCGAGGCGATGCCGGAGATGCAGGGCGTGGCGAAGCTGTTGCCCGAAGCCCGGATCGTGGTGCCGCCGAGCCACGCGACGTCGACGTCGACTCCGCGCGCGAAGAACTCGACCGGCGGGTCGGGATTGGCGTAGTAGACGAGGGAGTCGTCCTCCTCGTGGCTGCCCACGGAGATCACGGACGAGAAGCGCCAGGGAAACGAATCGACGGGCATGTTGTGGGCAGCGGCGACGAGCACCGTTCGCCGGAAGTACGCGGTGTCGGCGAGCTCGTGCAGATGATCGCCGAGCTCCCGCTTGGTGGTCGAGAGGCTCATGTTGATCACGTCGTACCCTTGCTCGATCGCCCAGCGCAGCCCGGCGAGCAGGATCTTCCCGGATCCCTTGAATCCGGCACCGAGCACCCGCACCGAGTAGATCTCCACTCCCGGGGCGATCGAGCGGACGATGCCTGCGCACGCGGTCCCGTGCCCACACAGGTCACCCTCGGTGTCCTCGTCGGCGACGGGCCGGCCCTCCTCGTCGAGTGAGATCACCACTGCGCCTGACACATCACCCACCAGCGGGTGGCCCTCTTCGACTCCGCTGTCGAGGATGCAGACCTTGATCCCTTCACCCGACGAGCCGCCGAACGCCCACTCGGCATCGACGCGCTCCGGCAGCGGGTTCGCGATCCCGATCTCCGTCGCCGCCGCGCTGGTCAGCGACCAGGCCGGCATCGGCTCGCGCCGGACGGCCTCCTCGTTGCCGCCTGTCATCGCGGCATGCTAGATCGGCCCGGCGAGCTGCGCGACGACCTCGGCCGCGGTTGTCGCGGCGCGGCGTGCTGCGACGACGTCGCCTTCGTTGTCGTGGGCGAGAAGATTGACCGCGACGAGAGCAGCGGCGGCCTGCGCCGCGCCCGCGGCGAGGATGGCTGCGGCAGCGACGTCGGCTGTGAAGTCCGGCTCCACCGACCCATGCTCGGCGGCGGCGAGCTGTGCGACGTCGGCGCAGGTCTCGGCGATGCCCGTGGGCACGACCGACGCGTTGCGCAACGCCTGCCCGAGCGCGAAATCGCGCCCCGCGGCAGGTGCAGGAGCGTCGCGGGACTGGAGAGCCGCACGCGCCTCGCCGAGCACCTCGGCGTCGGCTCGGGCGAGCCGGAGCAGTCGGTCCTGCAGCGAGACGGCCTGCGCCGCGGATGCCGGTCTCGAGGCGGCGCGGGCAGCCTTGCAGACGATCGCGGCGGCGAGCGCTCCCGTCAGGGCGGCGGCGGAGCCGGCTGCTGCCGGCTCGTCGACCGAGGCGAGCGCTGCGATCAGCTCGTCGGCGGAGCGCTCGGCCGTTTTGAGATTCAACTCGGCTTCAGGATCCCAGCCGGCGCCGAGCTTCGGCGAGGCTGCGCGGGGTGGGCTCGATGCCCGACTCGGCGAGCGCCGACTCGAGGTCGGAGACGAGACGGGCGCGCAACTCGGCATCCTGCTCGGCCCGGGCGACCAGGTTGTCCAGGCCGGCGTGCAGTTGCGGAAGCTCCTGCGCTGCTTCGACCCAGCCCCCCGGCGCCGGCTGCATGACGGCGATCAGGCGTGCCAGTTCCTCGATTGTCTCGTTGCTGCTCATCGAATCACCCGTCTACAGGACGGTCGGGGTGGCCGGGATCTTCCAACTGAAGCTTCAATTTCTCCAGGCAGCGTGAAATGCGGCTCGCAATCGTGCCTGCGGCAAGGTCGAGCTCGGCACCGATCGTCCGGTAGCTCTGATCGCGGGCGAAGAAGCGGTCGAGAAGCTCGTGGCAGGGCTCCCCGAGCGCGCTGAGCGCCTGTTGGACGTCGAAGGCCTGTTCGACGTCGTGGAGATTGTCGGTCGGGTCGGCGACATCCGCGTCCGGGCCGACGCCTTCCTCGCGCGTGCTGCGGAGCCTGTCGATGCAGCACCTCCGTGTGAGCTGGCCGATCCAAGGGCGGATCGCGGCGTCGTCGCGCAGGCGTCCGAGGCGCTCGTGCGTCTTTGCGAACACGTCCTGGAACACGTCCTCGGCGTCCTGCGGCGACAGACGGAAGCCGCGGACACAGATGGCATAGACGTACCGCGAGAATCGCTCGACGAGCACCGCCCACGCTTCGGAGTCGCCGCCGCGGCAGCGGGCGACCAGGTGCTCGTCACTGAGGTCCTGAACCGGCGTCACCCGCCGATCCTAGTCGCCTCCGCGCCGATCCTCAGCTTCGCTGTTCGAGCTCGCGGGTGCGTTTCGCCATCGCCTGCAGGAGCGGCCAGGCGATCGACGCGTTCTCCTCGACGAGCGGCCGGAACTGCCATTGCGTGAGGCCGTACATCTTGCCGTCGGTCGTCGCGGTGACCGTCGCCGTGCGGAGACCTGCGTCGAGGAGCGCGATCTCGCCAAACCAGTCCCCGGCTCCGAGCGTGCGCCGCTCTTCGCCTTCAACGGTCACGACCGCCTCGCCCGACTCGATCACGAAGAACCCGACGCCGCCGCTGCCCTCGACCGCGAGCTCCTGGTCCGGGACGAATGCCCGGTCGATGAAGGTCTCCGACAGCCTCTTGAGGCTCTTGTTGTCGAGGCCTTGGAAAAGAGGAACTTGCTTCAGCAGTTCGACGGGCGCAGCCATGGCGCGATCCTAATCGATCCTGTCCGGCGGTGTGTCAACCGATCTCGATCTCGAGGCCCTCGTGGCCGAGCGAGAGATCGTCGTGCCCGGAGGCGGTTTGCGCCTCTGCAAGCATGTCTTCGAGCTGCGTGTCCGCGTGCGCGGGATCGTGATGGACCATCACGGCGCGCTTGGGAGCGGCGGCGCGAAGATAGGTCGCGAAGTCGCTCAGCGAGGTGTGGCCCCACCCGACGCGCGTCGTGTACTCCTCGTCGGTGTACTGAGCGTCGTGGAGGAGAACATCCGCGCCGCCCGCGATCGTGAGCCCCGACTCGGGCTCGAGCCCGGGCTCGTTGTCGGGAATGAACGCGAACGTCGCGCCGTGCTCCTCGATGCGATACGCGAGCGTCGGCCCCGGGTGGCATACGGGCGCCGAGGAGATGCGCAGGCCGTTGATATCCCACGAGTCCGTCTCGATCTCCTCGAAGCTCAGCCTGGCATCGATCCGCTCGAACGGCACGGGGAAGTACGGAGGGGAGAGGTACGCGGCGATCTTCTCCTTGAGCGTCCCGTTCGCCGGCCGGGGGCCGTGGATCTTGATCGTCGATTCCGGATCGAACAGCAGCGCGAAGAAGCCGAGGCCCTCGATGTGGTCGAGGTGGAGATGGGTGAGGAGCAGGTCGAGGTGGTGGAGCGATTCGTCGGCCAGTGCTCGGCCGAGATTTCGAATGCCGGTGCCTGCGTCGATGACGACGACCGCACCACTCGCGCTCCGCAGCTCGAGGCACGTCGTGTTGCCGCCGTAACGCACGGTCGCCTCGCCCGGTGTGGCAAGTGAGCCTCGGCATCCCCAGATCCGCGCCTTCACGGGGGCGAACCGTAGTCGACCCGCCGGGGGCGTCGTAGTTGGAACGTGTGCGATCGACTACGATCGCCTCGATGGCGCTACGCCGCAACGCGAAGGTGGAGCTGCTGAGAACCGTGCCGCTGTTCGCGCGCTGCTCGAAGGGCGAGCTGGCAGCGATCGCCGCTGAGGCTGACGAGCTCGACGTTTCCGCCGGGCGCGCACTCACCGTCGAGGGGCAAAGCGGGCGCGAGTTCGTGGTGCTCGTGAGCGGCAGCGCGGATGTTTCCCGGAACGGAAAGCAGATCAACACCCTCGGTGACGGTGATTTCCTCGGTGAGATCGCGCTTCTGACCGGGGTCCCACGGACGGCCACGGTCACGACGACGACGCCGTGCCATCTGCTGATCCTCACCGACCGCGCGTTTCGGCGCGTGACGCACGCGATGCCGTCGGTGGGCGAGAAGGTCCTGCAGGCGCTCGCCGAGCGGCTCCCGCCAGACGCGGTGTAAGAGTGATCACCGACACCGTCTCGGCCTTCCGGCCGTTCGTCCCGCGCCTGGCGGCGACCTGGCAGCGGGACCGCAGCGGCGAGGTCGGACGGGTCCTGGATGGGTCGCTGCTCGGCCTCGACATCTCGGGATTCACGGCTCTCTCGGAGCGGCTTGCAGAGCGCGGCAAGCTCGGAGCCGAAGAGTTGATCATGCTGATCAGCGGGTGTTACTCCGGCCTGATCGAGATCGGCAAGCGTTACGGCGGAGACGTCCTGAAGTTCCGCGGCGACGCGCTGCTCCTGCTCTTCGACGGTGACCGTCACGAGGAGCGAGCCGCACGCGCTGCGCTCGCGATGCAGGGGTTCGTTGCCGAGTCGGGATCGGGAGAGTCGAGCGTCGGCCCCGTGCGCCTCGGCATGGCGGCAGGCCTCGTCTCGGGGCAGTGCCACTTCTTCCTCGTCGGCCGGTCGCACCGCGAGCTGATCGTCTGCGGCCCCGCGGCCTCGGCGACGCTCGGGCTCGAGGACGCGGCCGAGGCGGGTGAGGTGCTCGTCTCGGCGCGGACGGCCGAGGCTCTCGAGGGGCTGGTGGCGACGGAACGCGACGGCGCCTTCCTGCTCCGCAGCGACGCAGCGGTTGGCGAGCCGCCGTCGCTGCCGGAAGAGCCGGACGGCCTGGGCGACCTCGCCGCCCTTCTGCCCTCGACGCTTCGCGGCCCGATCGCCACAGGGGCGATCGAAGCCGAGCATCGGCAGGTGACCGTCGCATTCGTGAAGTTCAGCGGAACGGATCAGCTCGTCGAAGCGCCCGACGAGGCCGCGGCGGCGCTCGCCGCCCTGGCAGACGCGGTTTCGTCCGAGACCGACGAGCTGGGCATCACCTGGCTCGAGTCCGACATCGACCACGACGGCGGCAAGCTCTACCTCGTGGCCGGCGCACCGTCGAGCGCGGGTGACGATGAAGATCGGATGCTTCGCGCGGCGCGCGCGATCGTCGACGCGGGCGTCGGGCCGGCGATCGGTGTCGGTGTCAACCGCGGTCCCGTCCTTGCGGGCCCGATCGGCTCGTCGATCCGGACGACCTACGCCGTGATGGGGGACACCGTGAACCTCGCAGCGCGGTTGGCGGCGCGGGCCGAGCGGGGCGAGATCCTGGCCACGGGCGACGTCCTGCAAAGGGCCCGTACGAGGTTCGACACGACGGCGCGCCAGTTTCTCATGAAGGGGAAGGCGAGGCCGGTCACGGGTCATGCGGTCGGCGCGGTCAGCACCGAGACGATCGAGGAGACACGCCCGCTGTTGCCGCTCGTCGGCCGTGAGCTCGAGCTCGCGGTGCTGGCGGGAGCGGTCGACGCGGCGCGGCTGCGCCAGAGCCGCGCCGTGGAGATCGTCGGTGAGCCGGGTGCGGGCAAGTCCCGTCTGGTCGAGGAGCTCGTCTCCATCTGCGTCGGGTTTCAGTTCCTCCAGGGCCGCTGCGAGCCGTACTCGGCGTCGACACCGTTCGGCCCGTTCAGGGCGATGCTCCGTCCCCTGATCGGTGCCCTTCCCGATGAGTCCCGCGAGAGCGCCGGCGCGAAGCTGACGGCCTTCGCGCAGACGGTGATGCCGGACCTCGCTCCGTGGCTGCCTCTGCTCGCGCTGCCCTTCGACGCCGACGTCCCGGACAGCGAAGAGGTCGACCAGATCGATTCCGCGTTCCGGCGCGACCGTCTGCACGACGTTCTCGACCAGTTTCTGGCCCGCATGCTGCTCATGCCGACGGTGCTGCTGGTCGAGGACGTGCACTGGCTCGACGACGCCTCGCAGCTCCTGCTCGCGAAGCTCGCTCAGCCGGGACCGCGGCCCTGGCTCGTCGTCGCCACGCGGCGCCCGTCGGGCCTGCCGCTCGCCGCCGTCGATGTCCTCGCACTCGAGCTCGAGCCGCTCGGCGTTGCGGAGGCGCGCACCCTTGCGCTTGCTGCGGCGGGCGACCTCGCGTTGTCGGAGGACCAGCTCGCCGCCGTCACCGACCGTGCGGCCGGCAACCCGCTCTTCATCCGCGAGCTGGCGATCGCACCGGCCGACGACGATGCTCTGCCCGAGACGGTCGAGTCGCTGCTGACGATTCGCATCGACACGCTGGAGGCGAACGATCGCCTGCTGCTCCGGCACGCCTCGGTGATCGGCCCGACCTTCGACCTCGACCTGCTTGCCGAGATCCTGCCCGACGAGGCGACCGATCCGGAGCAGTGGGTGAGGCTCGCCGACTTCGTCGACTGGGTCGGTCCCGGCCTGCTGCGTTTTCGACACGACCTGGTCCGGACCGCCGCCTACGACGGTCTCTCGTATGCGCGACGGCGCGAGATCCACGCGCGGGTGGGCGATGCGATCGAGCGCCGCTGGGCCGGCGGGCCACCGCAGGCGGGTGTCTTGTCACTGCATTTTCTCGAGGCCGGTCGCTTTGACGAGGCCTGGGCCTACGCGGTCGAGGCCGGCGACGATGCGCGTTCGAAGTACGCGAACATCGACGCGGCGACGTTCTACGAGCGCGCGCTCGCCGCGGCGGGCCACTTCGATCCGAACGCCGCGGACGTGGCGCGCGTGTGCGAGGCGCTCGGTGATGTGCGCGAGCTGGCGGCGCGGTACGACGATGCCGAGGCGGCGTACGGCCGCGCCCTGGAGCACGGCGGGACATCGGCACGGCTCTTACGAAAGCAGGGTGTCGCCAGCGAGCGCCGCGGCAGATACGACGAGGCACTCGCGCTGTACGAACGCGGCGCCCTGGACGCCGATGCGGCCGACAGCGTGGCGCTCGAGCTCGCTCGGGCGATCGTTCTCTACCGGCAGGGAAAGATCGACGACTGCGCGACCGCCGCCATGCGTGCTGCCGACGGCGCGTCCGCGCTCGGAGACCGGGCAGCGCTGGCCGACGCCTATTACGTCCGGGCGGCGGCCGAAGGCGATCGCGGCGGCCCGGCTCGCGAGTACCTCGAACGGGCGCTCGAGATCTTCGACGAGCTCGGGCTGCTGGAGCGTCAGGCGACCGTCCTCAACAACATGGGCGTGCGCGCCTACTACGAAGGCTCCTGGGACGAGGCCCTCGAGCTCTATCACCGCTCCGAGGAGGTCGTCCGGCGGGCCGGCGACGTGCTGACCGGCGGCCATGCGACGAACAACCGCGCGGAGATTCTCCTCGACCAGGGGCGCCTCGACGAGGCGGCGGAGCTGTTCGACGTCGCGCTGCGCACGTACCGGGCTGCGAAGTTCCCGGTCGGGGAGGCGCTCGTGATGATCAATCTCGGCCGCCTCGCGGCCGAGGAGGGGCGGTTCGCCGAAGCCCACCGATACCTGGACGACGCGCGTGCCCGGCTCGAGGCGCTCGGTGCGGAGAGCTACCTGATCGAGGCAGACGCCCGCCGTGCGCAGGCGTTCATCCTCGAAGGTCGCCATGCCGATGTGGTCGAGCTGGCGACGACGGCGCTCAGGCGCATGCGCAGCACGGGCGAGCTCGGTGTGCGCTCGGCCCTACTCGAGCGGCTGCTCGGCCTCGCCGCCGTGCAGGCGCGAACGCCCGACGAGGGCGAGCCGCATTTCGACGAGAGCATCCGGCTTGCACGTTCACTGGGCGCCGAATACGAGCTCGGTCGCACCCTGCACGCAAAGGTTGTGACCGGCTTCGCTTCGGACGCAGAAGCGAGCGAGGCGGAAGCGATCCTCGAGCGCCTCGGCATCGTCGCTCTCCCGAGCGTACCGCTGCCCTAGCTGACCTCGGCTCAGCTGTTGCCGGAGACGGTCACGGGCCCGGTGATCGTGTTTCCGGAGTAGGCGAAGCCGCCCTTGTTGTTGGTGATCGTCAACGGCCCGACCACCTTGTTGCCGACGAAGCTGAGGCCGCCCGTGCCCTTCGTGATGCTGACGGGCCCGGTGATCGTGTTGCCGGTGCAGCCCGTGCCGCCGAAGCTGACGTAGCCGGCCGAGGCGGTCACGGTGACAGGCCCGGTGAGCGTCGAGCCGCACAGCGTCAGAACGGCCGCGCTCGTCGCGGTGAACGGCCCGGTGACGGCACCGCCGTTGATCAAGAGCGAGCCGCCCGCCTGCACCGTCACCGGGCCGACCAGCTTGCCGCCGCTCGAGACGCAGACCGACTGGCCGCTCGCGACGGTCAACGGGCCTGTCCTGGTCGTCGTGATGCACGCTTGTGTGAAGCCGACCGAGATCGTGACGCTCTTCGAAACGGTGGTGTAGTCGGTCGAATCGGTCGGCGTGAACGTGACCGAGAGCGTCTGGCTGCCCGGTGCCAGAACGGTGCCCGCCGGCGGGGTGTACGAGAACGTGCCCGGCAGGGGGAGGCTGTTGGCCGAGGCGGTTGCGTTCAGCTGAGTTGCGCTGAGCTTGGTGCCGTAGGTGATCGGCGCCGGCGTGTGCCAGGTCACGGTCGGCGTTGCCTTGACGACCTGCACGGTCTGGGTGGCGTTGACCTGATTGCCGACGACGTCCGTGGCGTGCGCGGTCAGTTGAACGGTCCCGACACTCGATGTCTTCAACGGGTCGCCGCCGTTGGCGGGCACACCGTTCTGGGTGCCTGCGCACACCGCGGCGCCAGATCCGCTGTCGAGACACGTGAAGGCGGGCAGGTGTGAACCGAAGGCCACGATGCTCGGCGCGAACGCGATCGTGGGCGCCGTCTTGTCGATCAGGACGACGGTCGTCGCCTTGGAGCCGTCGGAGCCCAGCGCCTTGAGCGTGTGTGCCCCGTCGCCGGTGAGCGTGATCCCCGTGCCCGGGATCGGGGCGAACGGGCCGCCGTCCACGCTCACCGTGATTGTCACGCCTGGAACCGAGCTCGTACCGGTGACGTTGACGTCGCTCGTGTACCAGCCGCCGGCCCCGAGCGTCCCACTTGGCATGAGGGCGATCGAGCCCGTCGTCGTGGGCAGAGGCAGGGCGTCGAAGTAGCGTCCCTTGTTGGAGCTGTAGCCGCAGTTGCCGGCGGCGTCGCAGGCCTCGGCGAAGTACTGCACGCGCGTCCCGGTGAAGGGCGCGCCGCCCGTCCAGTTACCGGTCCCGTCCTGAACGAGTTGCACGCTCTTCCAGGTGCCGGTGTTGTTGACGTCGTACACGACCTGGGCGAACGTGACGGTGCCGGCAGCGCCGGTTTCGGTGCGGTCGCTGAAGTGGCCGCTGAACGTCACGGTGCTGCCGGTGAGGTACGCGTCGATCTGGTCGACGGTCGGTGGTACGAAGTCTGCGCTCTGGGAATAGGTGACCCGGCCGCCGATCTGCGTCCAGAGGCGTTCTGTCTTCGTGCCGCCGTCCGTCGACGTGAAGAACTGCCCGGTCGTCAGGTTCAGCCGCTGTTGCAGCCCGTTGGGGTCGTCGAGCGACACCAGGGTCGGCACCTTGGTCGGCCAGGCCTGGTCGGTGAACTGCGGCTCCGGCTCGTTTGCGGTCAGGTCGACGGTCGGCCGCACGTTGTCCGGGTTGAACCCGATGTGGTCCTCGCTGGCGAGCGTGTCGATCACGACGCCGTGCGCGGTCAGGTTGGTGCGGCTCGCAGGCAGCGTCACGTACGGCTGCAGCGGCCGGTAGTTCGGCGCCTGAACCTGGCCGGCGTTCGTGTAGTAGCTGCCGTGCTGTCCGGTGACCGGGCCGGAGAAGGCGGGGGTGACGTCGAAGCCGGCGGCCTGTACCGACCCGGTGAAGGAGGAGAGCAGGCCCGTGGAGGGGCTCGTCGACGTCGCAGTGCCGCTCACCGGGTCGGGCAACGATGCCGGCGACGGGGCGGGCGCCCCCAGCGGGGCCGGCGGGGCGCCGACGCCGTACATCGGCAGGCCGTAGAGCTCGGCCTCCGAGAGCGTCTTCTCGTCGTAGGAGCTGAAGGCATCGCGCGAGAGGAAGTAGTCCTCCTTCGCGAGGTTGAGTGCCTGACCGATCGAAACGATGCGATCGAGATGGCCGGCGAAGTCGGCCATCAGCTCTTCGGAGAAGGCGACGCTGTCCGTGTTGCCGAGACCGAAGCCGGTGTTGCCCACGAAGCCCGTACCGGTGCCGGCGAAATACTGCGGCCAGTCGGCAACGGGCGTCCCGATGATCGCGTCGGTCGTCTGGAATCCGGCATGGCAGCCCATCGTGAGGAAGATGCCGCCGGAGAAGGCATGTGTCCCCGTCAGCTCGGACGCCGAGAGAAGGTCTCCGTTTGCCATCAGGGCGCGCGTGTTGTCGTAGTGGCCGTTCCAGTCGTTGATCGCCGCCTGGCCGATCGTCGGGAATGCCGCGTTGAGGAGGCCGTTCTTCGACCAGGACGTCGCGGGCACGAACGGGGTGGTCGTGTCGATCAGGCTCTTCACCGAGGGTGCCCCGAGGATCGACTGAAGCCGCTGCGCGACGAGCTGGCTTCCGTCGCTGACGAAGTCGTAGCCGGAGACGAACGCCGTGGAGCTGCGGAGCGTCCCGTTCGAGTTCTCGAAGCTCGTGACGGCGTTGGCGATCTGCGCAGGCGTCTCGACGAGGCGGCCGCCGGCGAGGTCGGGGATGAAGAGCTGCCGGCCGCTCGCGGGAACGGGTCGGGTGTCGAGGTACGGGTTGTCGGTGAGCAGGTCGCCGCTTGCGAGCGCGCCGTAGTACTCGTTGTTGTTGAACATGCCGGCGAAGCCGGTCTCGTTCGCGATCCGCGAGAGATCGGGGATCCGGAAGAACGGGATCTGGTCGTCGCCGCCGGCGAAGACCACGTACTTGAGGCCAGGCCGCTGCGTCTTGACCGCAGCTATCTCGTCGGCGATCGCGTTCGCCACGGCGTTGGCGGCGTTGACGTTGCACGGGTTGGCGTCCCAGGCCGTGTACTGGGCCTGGGCGAGCCCTTCGACCGGGATCACGGCGCCGCTGACGCCGAGCGTCGCGTCACCGGCCAGATGGGTGAGCGACGAGACGACGCTCGTCTCAGCCGCTGCACCGTACGTGGCACCGATCCGCTTCTCGTTGACGAGGATCAGCGTGTTCAGATTGGTCGGCAGGGACGTGATGCTCGGCACCGTTCCGGCGGTGCCGCCGGTCAACGTCCGAGGCGAGCAGTTGATGCCGGGTGGCGCCTGCGTCGTGATGCGCAGCGAGTACGGGTCGGGGCTCGACGCGCCGTTGTAGCCGAAGACGGCGATCGTGGCGAACCCGCCGCCGCCGGGGGAGACCATGCCCACGTCCTCGTCGTCGGTGCCGCGGTTCGCCGAGACCTGGACGACAGGGATGCCGGGATCGGGGATGTCCTGCAGAGCGGTCGGAGTCAGCTGCGTGTTCGAGCCGCCGTTCTGCAGGCTGAGCGACTGGTCGGCGATCGTTCCGTCCTGGAGCGGCGGGCCGGGGACGGCGGACGTGCCGGTGCGGACAGAAGTCGTCGTCGGCGAATAGAGCGCGAGGTCGTAGTCGGCGGGCAGGTTCGTCAGGTGCACCAGCAGTCGCGTCCCCGCAGGCGGCATCGGGATCTTGTAGTAGTCGACCTCGCCCGCGCTCGCGATCGCCGACATCTCGACGTTGGTGTCGGGCGAGATCGTCGTCGCCGTTGCCGGCGTGTTGTTGTTGAAGCCGTCTGTGACGGAGAACGGCACTGTGCCTGACCCGGTGAAGCCGCCCGACGTCACGGACGCGGCTGCCTGCGTCGGTCCGACACTGCTCCCCGACCACGTGTCGAAGGAAATGGTCGACGGCGTGTTGAAGGGCACGTTCGGGACCGTCCAGGTCAGGGTGTTCGCCTGCGTATCGATCGTCGGGTCGCCGATGCCTGCGGACGGTGGCCCGCCGATCTGCAACTGGGCGGAGCCCGGCTTGAAGTCGAAGCCGGCCGGCAGCGTGACCTTGACGGTCGCGTTCCCGGTCCCCTGCCCTGTGCCCTGCAGCGTGAAGTTGGCGTTCATGTGCGCAATCGGGCGGCTGGTGTCGAACACGGAGAGAAGCCGTGGCGGGAGGGTCTCCCAGGGGACGTCGGCGCTCTTGATCAGCAGCCCGATCACGTCTCCGAGCGTCAGCGTGTTCTGCACCGGGCTGCCGTCCGCCAGCAGGATCCGCAGCAGGTCGAGGATGGTGGCAGTCGACTTGATCCCTCCGAGGGCCGCGGCCTGCCCGAGCGTCTGGGTGCTCAGGCAATCGACGCCCGCCTTCGTGCAGTCCACGACGGTGGCGAGGGTGACCGCGGGGAGCCCGTTGATCGGGAGCCCGTTGATCGGCAGGCCGTTGATCGGGAGCCCGTTGATCGGCGATGCAGACAGGTTGAGCCCGTTGATCGGGAGGCCGTTGATCGGCAGGCCGTTGATCGGCAGGCCGTTGATCGGCAGCCCGTTGATCGGCAGACCGTTGATCGGCGCGCCGGCGAGACTGAGCGCGAAGAGGCTCTGGTTGCCGATCGCGGCGAGCGAGCAGTTCGCGGCGCCGGCCACGCCCGTGCACCAGGCCTGAAGCTGCGACTCGATCGATGCGGCCCCAGCCCCGAGCCCGTTGATCGGCGTCTTGCCGAGCGCGAGTGCGCCGATCGTCACCTGACCGATCGCGCTGTCCGCGACCAGCAGGTTCCCGAGCGTGAGGTTGCGAACCGCCGCGGGCTGCGGGTTGAGCGCGAGCACCTGTTGCAGGGTGATCGTCTGCAGCGGCTTCCCTGCGAGCGCCGTTCCGGCCAGCACTGCCGTCCAGCCGCCGGGAATCTGGAGCCCGTTGATCGGCAGGCCGTTGATCGGGAGCCCGTTGATCGGGAGCCCGTTGATCGGGAGCCCGTTGATCGGGAGGCCGTTGATGGGCAGTCCGTTGATCGGGAGCCCGTTGATGGGCAGCCCGTTGATCGGGAGGCCGTTGATCGGGAGGCCGTTGATCGGCAGGCCGTTGATCGGCAGGCCGTTGATCGGCAGCCCGTTGATCGGCGCGGGCGTCACGCCCGGCTGCGCGGGCGCGAAGGCGCTCAGTGGAATGCTCGAGATCGGGTCGTTCGAGCCGGACATGTTCACGGAGCCCGCGCTGGTGAGGCTGCTCGTCACGCCCGTGGGGGTGCTGCCCTGGCCGGCGGAGAGCGCGGCAGCGTAGATCACGACGTCGTCGCAGGCAGGTAGGCAGCCGTTGCTCGTGGCCTCGGTCCAGGTGACGGTCAGGTGCTGACCGGCGTGCGCAGCGCTGTAGGTGAGCGCGAAGACCTCCGGGACGTTCTCCCCGGCGTTGGTGAACTGACCGGCGACCGCATGCACAGTGAAACCGAAGGGCTGAGCGCTCCCGTCGGAGAGGGTCGCCGTCAGCGTCCCGTCCGCGTAGTGCGACGACGTCCAGACCGTCAGCGTGCGGTAGGGTTGGATCGGCGGGAACCGTGAACGAGAAGCCCTGCCCGGCCTGCGGCGCGGTGATACCGGCACTCGCCTGCGAGGCCGAGCGACGGCGAGGTTCCGTCCGACCAGTCGAACCCGAACGGCACGAGCGGGTATGCGAACTGGCCGAAGTTCCGAGCCGGGCCGTCGCTCGGGTTACTCGGGCTGAGATCGCTGATGCCCGCTCCGCCTGCCTTGCGCACGTTCGCGGTCAGCGACGCACTGTTGCCGATTTCCCCAGACAGCCCAGTCCAGCGAGCCGGCGGCGGTGAGGTCGATGTCCTGGTTCACAGGCTGCGAGAGCGTGGCAGAGAGCGAGCCGACCACGGTCGGACGCGAGACAGCTCGAGAACTCCGATGTGTCCACCGTTGTCGTGTCGGTGGTGGTTGCCGTCAGAAACGCAATTCCCGGCCCTGTCGGGAACGAGAACGAGAACTGACCCGACCCGTTGCCGTCGGCGGTTGCAGTTCGGATCGAGCCGAGGTAGTTCTGGCCGCTGCCGTTCGGGTCGCAGATCGGGTTGCTGAAGAACTCGATGAAGGCCGCCCCGTTCGGGGAACCCTGGAAGGTGCCGTGCCCGGTCGTCGTTCCGCCCGCCGTCGTGGCGTCCGTGATCACCGGCGCGGCGATGTCGTCGTTGGCGCCGGGGTCGATGAGGATGCCCTTCCCGCCGTTGCCGAAGATCGAGTTGGCGACAATGCGCTGTCCGGAGGACGTGTCGATCTGGACACCGTCGGTCGTGTTGCCGGTGATCGTGTTGCCGGGACCGATCGTCGCTTGCTCGTGGCGCCGATCACGCGGACACCCTGGTCGTTCCCGAGCCCGGTCGCCCCCTGCCGGTCGGTGCCGATGAAGTTGCCGGCGATCGATCCGTTCCGGTGCGCCCGTGACGATGACGCCGTCGTCGCTCGCGCCGCGATGACGTTGCCGAGCTGGGGTCGGGTCGGCGATCTCGGGCGGGGTCCGCTGTCGCCGATCACCGTGCCCGGGCTGCTGTCGACGCCGATGCCGGTGTCGCTTGCTGGTTCATCGCGCCGTTGGCGTCGAGCCCGATCGGGTTGCCCGGCGACGACGTTGCCGCTGCCTGCACTGTGGACGTCGGTGCGCTCCTGGCCGAGGACGCCGTGCCGAGCTGTTGCGCGATCACGTTCTGATTCGCGGGCGCGCTGCCGCCGACCGTGTTGCCCGTTTCCGATGACGAGGATCCCGGTTGAGTTGGCCGCTGGAGCGGATGCCGATCCGCGCCGACGCCGAAGCAGTCGCTCGCAACGGTGTTCCCGTCGGACTCGAGACGATCGCGCCACGCCTGGGGACGCGTTCTGGAACCCGGCGAGCGCGCGGTCCCGCGAATGACGGACCACTCGAGCGGATTGGCGCCGAGTCCCGCGTCACGCTTCCGTCCGCGGCCCGCGAGCCCACCCCGCGATGGCTCGTCGTCGACCGCGACCGTCGATCGTGACGGGCTGGCTGACCGGTGGCAGGTTGCTGTCGAGCGGCGATTGACATCTGACTGCCGAAGGTGATCGTGCTCGGCTGACCGATCGGTGTTCGCGGCGGTGATCGCAGCGCGGAGGGTGCAGGCCGTCGGTCGGCATGATCCCGCCCGTGATCGGCGCCCGAGGCGCCCGTGTATCGTGAACGTGCCCGCGAATGCCTGAGGCACGAGGACCACGCCGAGGAGAGCCACGACAGCGAACGCGAGCAAGCGCGTCGCACGCCGAAGGCCGCGTACCACCGCAGGCCTCAGCACCCCCATCCCGCCCCTCAGGTAATCAGGAAGAACGTGAGTTTGCAAGCAAAATCACCAGTCGACGAGCTTCCAGATCTCGGGCTCCATCGCTCCTTCCTCACCGATCTCGGCGAAGATCGCGACCGCCGACTTGAGCCGCTGCATCGCCTCGTCGTGACGGCCGGCCGCGTGCAGCAGGTCGGCGGCGTTGTTCAGGAGCGCGGCTTCGCGGTGGCGGTCGCCGACCGTCACGGCCAGGACGAGCGCCTCCTCGGTCAGTTCGAGGGCGCCCGTCAGGTCGCCGTCCGCGCGGTGGAGCAGCGCAAGATTGTTCAGCGCTGCGGCGCGCGCAGCCGGGTCGTCCGGGCCGGCGAGCGCGAGGCTCTCCTCGAGATGCTCGCGCGCCTCGGCGCGGCGATCGTCGTCCGCCGCGAGGATCCCGAGCAGGTTGTGGGCCTGCGCACGGGCGCGCCGATCCCCGGCCGCGGTGGCCAGCGTGAGCGCATCCTGTGCCAGCACGAGCGCCTGGTCGTCGCGCCCGCGGCGATGGGCGGTGAGGCTCTGGTCGGCGACGATCCTCGCCCGCAACGCGGTGGCGCTCTCGGGCAGGGCTGCGAGCGCGGCGGTGAACGATCCGTCCGCCAGCTCCCACTCGCCGCGGCGGTCGTGGACGAGGCCGATCCGGTGCTCGATCCCGGCGATCTCCGCTCCGGAG
This sequence comes from uncultured Thermoleophilia bacterium, assembly GCA_963703445.1. Lineage (GTDB taxonomy): Bacteria > Actinomycetota > Thermoleophilia > Gaiellales > Gaiellaceae > PALSA-600. Next base: position 665,245 of record CAVPEK010000008.1, read on the forward strand.
GCCTCCGCAGCCGCCGCCTCGTAGCTGGGGAGGGCGGCGGCATAGTCGCCGGCCAGGGTGAGAAGATCGCCGATCGCCTCGTGCAGGGCTCCGGCGGCGGGAGACCCGAGGGCGAGCGCCTCTCGGAAGTAGGCGAGCGCCTCGCCGTTCGCGTAGAGGTCGCGTGCCTGCTCGCCCGCGAGCTGGAACCAGTCGGCCGCTTCGGCCTCCCGGCCGGCGAGCCGGAAGTGCTGGGCGACGAGTCCGGCGCCGGTCGTCCCGCGCCCGGAGGCAGCGAGCGCGTCGGCTGCGCGGCCGTGCAGGAGGCGTCGCCGGCCGAGGCTCGTGCGCTCGTACGCCACCTTCCTCGTCTGCTCGTGCCGGAAATCGTGCACGCCCGGGTCGAGATCGGCGAGGATCCCGCGCGCGCTCAGCTCCTCGATCGCCGAGACGGTCTCCTCGTCGCTGCGTCCGCTGACGTCGCGAATGAGCTCCGGCTCGAACGGACGACCGAGCACCGCGGCGGCAGCGGCGACCTGCCCCGCCACCTCGCTGGTTGAGGCCAGCCGTGTTTCCAGCACGTCCCGGACGCCGGCCGGCAGCGGCCAGTCGGCCACGTCGTCCCCGAGCGAGTCGAGGTACTCGACGACGAAGAACGGCAAGCCGCGCGTCTCGGCGAAGAGCGGGTCGACCAGGTCCGGTGAGAGACCGGCCGCGTCGACGAGCTCGCCGACCTGCACGCGGTCGAACCGGCCAAGCTTGATCGAGGTCCCGAGCCCGTCGCGCGTCGCCTCGCTCAGCAAGCGGCGAGCCGGGTGGGTCGCGGGCGTCTCCTCCGTGCGCCAGGTGACGACGAGGATGAACGGCCGGCCGCGCAGCCGTCGGGCGAGGTACGTGAACACCTCGAGCGACGATGCGTCGGCCCACTGCACGTCGTCGATCAGCACGACCGCGGGCCGTTCCCCGTGGGCGGCCCCGAGCAGGCTCTGCACCAGACCTTCGACGAACCGCGCGTGAGCGCCCGGATCATCGAGCGAGCGGGTCGGCGGCGTGCCGAGCTCGGGCACGAGCCGTGCAGCCTCCGCAGCGGAGCCGGGGTCGATCCCGCCGGCATCGCCTTCGCGCAGAGCGGCCCGCAGCAGGTCGAGCACCGGTCCGAACGCCAGACCACGCTCGTCTTCGAAGCAGCGCGTCGCGACCGCAACGGCTCCATGAGCGCGCCCCCAGCCGACCAGTTCTTCGCCGAGCCGTGTCTTGCCGATGCCGATCTCACCCTCGATCACGACGAGGTGCCCGTCCGGGCCGACCGCGGCGTACGCGTCGAGAAGCTCCCGCCACTCGAGCGCGCGGCCGACGAACGGATGGCCCGCGTGCTCGGGCAGGGTCGGCGGGAGCCGCGTCTCGGGCTCGGCGACCGACCCTTCGCGAATCGCACGGTAGAGCGCCGTCGTCGTGTCGAGTGGCGCTACCCCGAGCTCGCGGTGCAGCACGCGGACGCAGTCTCGGTACTGGTCGATCGCGGCGCTCCGCTCGCCACTCGCTGCGTACAGCTGCATCAGTCGCCGGTGCGCGGGCTCGTGCAGCTCGTCCAGTGCGAGGCGTCTCCGCGCATGCTCGATCGCGCGCGGCCAATCGTCGCGAGCGGCGCAGGCATCGGCTGCGCGGTCGAGCGCGGCCCCGAGCTCCCGGGCGAGTGTCGACGAGTTGAACGATTGCCAGTCGTCGAAAGGCGCGCTGTCGCGGATGCTGAAGCCGGCCATGAACGGCCCTCGGTGCAGTGCGACCGCGGCGTCGAGAGAGGCTGCGTCCGGTGTCGGCGGCGAGGCGGCGAAACTCGTCGATGTCGAGCGCCAGTCTGCTGCGGTCGAGCAAGACGGCATCCCGGTCGACGATCAGCGTCTCGCCGCCAACTGCGGTGCGCAAGGTGGAGAGCGTGCGCCGGAGAGCGGCGCGTGACCGCTCCTGCTCGTAATCCGGCCAGAACAGGCAGGCGAGCGAATCGCGGCTGTGCGCACCGCCTTCGACCGCGAGATACGCGGCGAGCGCCGTCGCTTTGCGGGTGTCGACCGCGAGCGGCTCCCCTTCGACGTCGATCGCGGGCGCGCCGAGCAGGTTGATCCGCAGCACGGCGCGATCCTACGCAACGAAGAACGGGCTTCGGCCGGAGCCGTAACGATCTCGGGACGGTCCTCCTGGAGTGTGATCGACGACAACTGGCGTCGATTCGAGGAGCCGTCATGACCTCTGCGTTCCGTGCTCTCTACCGGTTCTGGGCAGCCTTGCTCTTCCTGGCGGTGATCGTGCAGGTCGGCGCAGCCGGCTACGGCGCGTTCTCGGCCGACCAGAAGGCCGACGCCCACCACGCGGTCACCCACAAGCAGTTCGACCACGGCTTCGGCCCGCACGTTGCGCTTGGGTACCTCATCTTCCTGGGGAGCCTCCTGCTCTTCCTCTTCGCGCTCGGTGCGCGGCTCGGACGACGCGGGGTGCTGCTCGCGCTTGGGCTGGCCGCCCTCGTCTTCGTCGCGGTCATCCTTGCGATCGCGGGCGGGAGCACACCTGCGATCGGAATCCTGCACCCGATCGCGGCGCTTCTCATCGTCGGGCTCTCCGGCCTGCTTGCGCATCGCGCGTGGACTGGACGCGCAGTGGCCAACCCGTAACGATCTCCGGACGGTGGCGGCGTACAACAGAAGAGCGATGAGCGCACTGACCCACTCGATCACAAGGGTGATCCGACGCCGTGAACGGGCCGAGCCCGGCATCGCGCGGGACCAGGTCGTGACGGTCGCGCCCACCGCGCCGGATGCGCTCGCGGTCGAGATCTCACCGAACGATCCGATCGTCGCCTACCTCCAGAGTGCGGCCGGCGTCGTCGAGGTCGACAGCCTCGACCTCGTCTCGCCGGCCGTCGACGCGCTCAAGGCCGCGGGCGTGAAGCTCGTCGTGCCGCTCGTGAGCCAGGGGGAGTTGATCGGGGTCGTGAACCTGGGCGCGCGTCTCTCCGACCAGGCGTACTCGACAGACGACAAGAAGCTGCTCGTCTCGCTCGCGGCGCAGGCGGCGCCCGCACTTCAGGTCGCGCAGCTCGTCCGGCGCCAGGAGGCCGAGGCGCGCTCGCGGGAGCGGATCGAGCAGGAACTGCGCGTCGCCACGCTCATCCAGCAGCACTTCCTGCCGAAGTCGCTGCCGGATCTGCCTGGCTGGCAGGTCTCCGCCTACTACCGGCCCGCCCGCGAGGTCGGCGGTGACTTCTACGACTTCATCGAGCTGCCGGAAGGGCAGGTCGGAGTGGTCATCGGCGACGTCACCGACAAGGGCGTGCCCGCGGCGATGGTGATGGCCGCGACGCGGAGTGTCCTGCGTGCGTCGGCGCAGCGGATCATCTCGCCGGGCGTTGTGCTCGGCCGCGTGAACGAGCTGATGTGCCCGGACATGCCGCCCAAGATGTTCGTCACCTGTCTCTATGGGGTTGTCGACCCGGCGACCGGACGCTTCCGGTTTGCAAACGCCGGCCACAACCTGCCGTACGTTCGGACCGACAGCGGGACGATCGAGCTGCGCGCGACCGGGATGCCGCTCGGATTGATGCCCGGCATCGTCTACGAGGAGCGGGAGGCTGTCCTCGAGACGGGCCAGACGATGCTGCTCCATTCCGACGGCGTCGCCGAAGCCCACAACGCTGACGGCGAGATGTTCGGCTTCCCGCGGTTGCTCGATGTCGTCGGGGGCCGCAACGGCCGCGGTGACGTCATCGACCGCGTGCTCACCGAGCTCGGACGGTTCACACCGGCCGGCGGCGAACAGGAGGACGACATCACCCTCGTCGCGCTCAAGTGCGTCGGGCTGGGGCCTACCGCTCCCGTGACGAAGGACGTCGACATCACGTTCTCGATCGCAAGCGAACGCGGCAACGAACGGCTCGCGATGGACCGCGTCGTCGAAGCGATCGCGCCGCTCGAGCTGGCACCGGACCGACTCGAACGGCTCAAGACCGCGGTTTCCGAGGCGACGATGAACGCGATCGAGCACGGGAACGAGACGCGCCTCGACCTGCCGGTCGAGATCTGCGTCCAGGCAGCCGAGGGCGTGCTCACCGTGCGCATCACCGACCAGGGCGGCGAGCACGAGATCCCCGAGGCCGAGGCTCCCGACCTCGAGGCGAAGCTCGAGGGCCTGCAGAAGCCCCGCGGTTGGGGGCTCTTCCTGATCCAGAACATGGTGGACGACCTCCGCAGCTGGACCGACGGCAGCAAGCACACCGTCGAGCTCGTGCTGAGGATCGAAGGAGGCAGTGATGAGGACAGCTGAGTTCGCGGCATCCGTCAGGCTCGAAGAGACCGCTGCCGTGCTCGACCTCAGCGGTGAGATCTCTTCGGGCGCCGAGCAAGGACTGCTCGCAGCGTACGACGAGGTCAAAGACGCAGGCGTCGTGATCTTCGACTTCGCGGACGTCGACTACATCAACTCGACGGGGATCGCCTTGATCGTCGGGGTCCTCGCTCAGGCACGCAGGTCAGGACAGGAGATCCGCGCGCGAGCGCTGGCAGAGCACTACCGGGAGATCTTTCGGATCACACGTCTTTCGGACTTCATGACCATCCTCGACGACGAGGGAGAGTGAACGATGGTGCAGGGAACCGTCTCGTTCGCAGTGCGGCAGCTGACCGACACGGTGAGCGCGATCGACATCCAGGGTGACGTGACGGCGGGCTCGGAAGACGCCCTCATGGAGGCCTTCACTACGGCAACCGAGGGCGGCGCCCGTGTCGTCCTGCTCGACTTCACCGCACTCGAGTACATGAACTCGGGTGGGATCGGACTGCTCGTGACGTTGCTCGTCCGGGCGAACCGGCAGCGCCAGCAACTGCTGGCGTGCGGGCTGAACGACCACTACCGCCAGATCTTCGAGCTCACGAGGCTCGACGAGGCGGTCGCGATCCACGCGAACGAGGCCGAGGCGCTGGCCGCGGTCGCCGGCTAGGGAAACGGAGGAGCGATGGATTCGGAGAAAGTGTCGCGCGACGAGCAGAACTGGGCGAAGCCGGTCGACACGCTCGCGGCCTCGAACGTCCCGCAGGGGGCTCTCGACACGGTCGGTGGGAAGCGAGTTCTTTCACCGATCCAGGGGTTCGGGAAGATGTGGCAGAAGACGTACCGCGTGTCGCTGGCCGACACCGGCGTGACGCCGCGGGAGGCGATCGCGGTCTGGAAGGAAGAGTTCCCGGCGTTCTGGCCCAGGGGCAGTCAGTTTCATGCACCGCTGACGGGCATCTCGCCCGGGGAGGTCGCGCTGCTCCAGGCCTCGCTCGGCGGCGGGCTGAAGCTCTCGACCGGGATTCTCGTCATCTACGCAGACGAGGAGTCGTTCACGTTCATGACACCGCAGGGCCACATGTTCGCCGGCTGGATCACCTTCAGCGCCTTCGAACAGGACGGGGCGACCACGGCCCAGGCGCAGGTCCTGATGCGGGCGCAGGATCCGCTGACGGAGCTCGGGCTCACACTCGGCGGTCATCGCAAGGAGGATGCGTTCTGGCGCGCGACGCTCCGTGCGCTGGCCGAGCGGCTCGGTTCGAACAATCAGCCCGAGACGAACATCGTCTGCGTCGAGCGGCGGCGCCAGTGGTCGCGGGCCGGGAACGTGCGTTACAACAGCGCGTTCAAGTCGGGGATCCACACCGCAACTTCGCCGTTTCGCAAGAAGACGAACGCAATCTAGCGTTGCCACGAATGGCGGACGCGATCGTCGTTGGCTCGGGCCCGAACGGACTGGCCGCGGCGATCGCGCTCGCGCGCGAGGGCGTGTCGGTGCGCCTCATCGAGCGTATGGAGACGATCGGCGGCGGCATGCGCACCGCCGAGCTGACCTCGCCGGGGTTCAAGCATGACGTGTGCTCGGCGATCCATCCACTTGCCGTCGCCTCACCGTTCCTCTCGACGCTTCCGCTCGCGGAGCACGGCGTCGAGTGGATCTGGCCCCCCGCGGCGGTCGCTCATCCGTTCGACGACGGAACAGCTGCGGTGCTCGAGCGCTCGGTCACGGCGACCGGGGCAACCCTCGGGGAGGATGCGGCCCGTTACGCGAGCCTGATGTCGCCGCTCGTTCGCGACGCACCGCTCGTGTTGGGAGACCTGCTCGGGCCACTCGGACGCCCGCGCCATCCGCTCGCGCTCGCGCGCTTCGCCGCGCGCGGCGCACTGCCTGCGACGTCATTCGCACGCACCGCGTTTCGCGGGGAACGCGCCCGCGCATTCTTCGGAGGACTCGCTGCGCATTCGATGTTGCCGCTCTCACGAGCGCCGACAACGGGTTACGGCCTGATGCTGGGGCTGCTCGGCCACACGGTCGGCTGGCCGCTCGCCCGCGGCGGCTCGCAGACGCTCGCGGACGGGCTCGCGTCGTACCTGCGCTCGCTCGGAGGCAGCATCGAGACGGGCCGGCACATCGGCTCGCTCGGCGAGCTCGACGGCGCAGGCGCGGTGCTGCTCGACGTCGGACCGCATCAGTTCGCGCGGCTCGCCAACTCGGAGCTGCCGAGCCGCTATCGGAGGCGCATCGAGGGCTATCGCTACGGCCCTGGCGTCTTCAAGCTCGACTGGGCGCTCGACGGTCCGATCCCCTGGAGCGCGGGGGAGTGCGCGCGCGCAGCGACTGTCCATCTCGGCGGCACGCTCGACGAGATCGCCCGCTCGGAGCGGGCCGCGTGGCGCAGCGAACCGGCGGACGCACCCTACGTTCTCCTTGCCCAGCAGAGCCTGTTCGATCCAGCACGGGCGCCCGACGGCCGGCACACCGCCTGGGCGTACTGCCACGTTCCGAACGGCTCTCCCGTCGACATGACGGACCGGATCGAGCGGCAGGTGGAACGGTTCGCACCCGGGTTCCGCGATCGGATCCTGGCGCGTGCGGCGATGAGCCCTGCCGACATGGAGCAGTACAACCCGAACTACGTCGGCGGCGACATCAACGGCGGCGCCGGTGACCTCCGACAGCTCTTCACGCGCCCGGTCGCGCGGATCTCGCCCTACACCACGCCGATCGACGGCGTCTTTCTCTGCTCGTCTTCGACGCCGCCGGGTGGGGGAGTGCACGGCATGTGCGGCTATCACGCAGCGCAGGCGGCGCTGCACCAGCTCGGGGAGCAGCGATGACTCGCGCGTCGGCTCGGACGATCGCACTCGCGCTTGGTGTGTTCATGGTGCTTGTGGTTGCGGCGTCGGTCCCGCTGAACTTCTATGCGCACAACTCTCTCCTCGGGGGCAGTCTTGGGATCGCCCTGCTGTTCTCGCCGTTCGCGGTCGTCGGGGTCCTGGTGGCAAGCCGCGAGCCTCGAAACCCGATCGGCTGGGTCCTGCTCGTGCTCGCCATCTCGATGATGGGCTCTGTCGACGCAGGGGCTTATTCGGTGATCGCTTACCGTCTCGGTCATCATGAGCTGCCGCTCGCGCGACTCGCAGTTGCGCTGACGCAATCGTGGATCGGGCTCATCTTGCTGCTGCCGCTCCCGATCGTGTTGTTCCCCGACGGTCGCCTGCCGTCCCGACGTTGGCGCTGGACGTTCTGGCTCTACCTCATCCTCGGAGCGATCTTCGTCGCCGACATCGCGTATCGCGATTCCGGCGCGTTCACCGACCGTGTCGTTCGGGTCGACTCGTCGGGCGAGCTGAACACGTTCGCAGGCCCCTCCGGGGCCGCCGCAACCGTTGTGGGCGCGCTCTACGCGGTGGTCGTTCTCTCCTGGGTCGTCGGCAAGGTCGTCGAGTACCGGCGTTCGACGGGCGAGCACCGCCAGCAGTTGAAGTGGCTGATGGCCGGCGGCGCCGTGAGCATCGCCGCCCTGCTCGTGACGTTGACTATCAACGGGTCGATCGCCTTCGTCGGCGTTGCGGCGCTGCCGATCTCGATCGGCGTCGGGATCCTCAAGTACCGCTTGTACGAGATCGACCGGCTGATCAGTCGCACACTGTCGTACGCGATCGTGACCGGGACGCTCGTCGTTCTGTTCCTGGCCCTCGTCGTGTTGACGACGCGCGTGTTGCCGTTCTCCTCGCCGGTCGGGGTCGCGGCTTCGACGCTCGCAGCGGCTGCGTTGTTCACTCCGTTGCGCCGGCGCGTTCAGCGCACCGTCGACCGGCGTTTCAACCGTGCGCGCTACGACGCGGACGCAACCGTCGAGGCGTTCAGACAACGCCTCCGAAACGCGGTCGATCTCGAGACGGTTCAGACGGGGCTCAGCGAAGCCGTCGCGGGCGCAGTCGAGCCCACACAGCTGACGGTCTGGCTGCGGAGCAACGCGTGACGGCGAGACTCTTCCGCCCTGTCAACGCGCTCGCGCTCGGTTCGGCGCCAGTGTTCAGCTCTTTCCGAGCGGAAAGTTCCCCGCGGCACCGTGGTCGTGGTTGTTCCGGGGCTTCCTCGCGCTCGGGGCCCTCTGGATCGGCGGTGCGATTGCGATCGTCGCGGCGGAGCTGCTGCGGCACTCGGTGCACGTCACTTCGAGCGGCGATCTGATCCAACTCGACCATCCCACCGGCAACACCGCGTGGTGGGGGTGGCTCGAGGGCGCGTTCTTCGTTGCGTTCGGAGTGCTGCTGCTCGCTTGGCTCATTCGCGAGCTTCCGGCCTACCGCCGGGCAACGGGGGAGAGTCGCCAGCAGCTGAAGTGGCTCATGGCAGGCGGCGTCGTTGCCGCAGTCGGTCTTGCCGTTTCCGTCACCGGACAGAACGGTGTCATTGGAATCGTCGCGACAGTCGCCATCACGGCACTTCCGATCAGCGTCGGGATCGGCGTCCTCAAGTTCCGGTTGTACGAGATCGACCGCCTGATCAGCCGGACGCTCTCGTATGCAATCGTCACCGGCTCGCTCGTTGTGGTGTTCCTGGGCGTCGTCGTGCTGACCACCGACGTGCTCCCGTTTTCATCGCCGGTCGGTGTTGCGGCGTCGACGCTCGCGGCGGCGGCGATGTTCAATCCGCTGCGGCAGCGCGTGCAGAGGTTCGTCGACCGGCGCTTCAACCGTGCGCGCTACGACGCCGAGGCGATCGTCGACACGTTTGCGAGGCGCTTGCGCCATGCAGTCGACCTCGAGACGGTGCAGGCGAGTCTCGACGAGGCGGTTCGCAGAGCCGTGCAGCCCGCCCACGTCACCGTTTGGCTCAACCCCGGGCCTGCCGAGTCCTGATTCGAGGGATCGAGGGCCCGAAGGCCGACGCCGATGTCCGCCCGGACAACGTTGTGCCAGGAAGGAAGAAAACCATGCGGAGATTGTTCGTGGTCGCCCTGCTCGCTCTCGGGCTGTCGGCGGTCGTTGCGGCAAGTGCGGGAGCGGTCGGGCGAAGTGACGGCCGTTCGTGCACGATCCAGCGGTTCGGAGCGGTGATTCAGGCACTGAGCGCCGATGGAGTGGTGTTGAAGGTTGCCGGCCAGGATGGTCCGGTGAGCTTCCGACTCCTCCCGCGCACCCAGATTCGCAAGCAGGATCGACCCGTCGGTGTGACGGCTCTCGCAGTCGGGCAGAAGGTCGTTGCCCAGGTTCGGACCTGTCAGGGAGGCGGCGGGCCGACAGAGGTCGTGCTCGTCTCGCTCACTCTGGTGGGCGCCGGGCCGGCGAGCGGCGACACGGCCCCGGTGAGCCCACCGGCTCCGCCGGCGGCCGCCGGCTGCGCACGGGGAGATTTCACAGCTCCCGTTGCGGTCGTCGGAGCCCGCAGCATCAGCTTCACCTCGAACGGCGCCGAGGGCCTGAGGACATTCTCGGTCTCCGTCACCGGCGATACCTCGATCCTGAAGAACGGTGCTGCCGTGGATCTCTCGGCGCTCGCCCCCGGCGACCGGTTGCACGTATGGGTCGTCAGGTGCCAGGGCACCCCGCCGACGCTGCGGGCGACGAAGATCGTCGATCTGGCCGGAACGCCGGACGCGTCTCCGCCGGCCGCAAGTCCTTCCACCAACTGACAGCCGACTGCGGCTGCGCGAGGGCGAAACCGGCCCTCGCGCAGCCGCACGGCCGCGTGCAGCGACCCCTGGGAGGTCTTACGGGTACCGCGAAGTGGTCGTCTCGTCGGTCGTCGTGCTCGAGGTGGTGGTGCTCGAGGTCGTCGTCGTCGTACCGGCGGTCGACGTCTTCGTGACGGCCGTTCCGCGGGCGGACACGGCCCACCAGCGGCCACCGAAGGCGTTCGCCGCCTGTCCGCTCACCTGACCGGCCTGCTTGTCGAGCGCGAAGCCGTACAACGGGTGGTGGTTGTAGGTGAGCTGCTTGGTGCCGTCGCTCCGCTTCGTCGTTCCGAGCAGAGCGAGCTTGATCCCGGTTCCCGCAGTCGGCTTCGTGCGTGCGATTGCCGGTGGCCAGTACTTCGCACACATGCCGCTACACGAGCTCTTGGCGCTCTTGTCCTTCGTGAACAGATAGAGCGTGTGGCCCTTTGCGTTGACGAGGATCGCGCCGAGTTTCGTCGTGCGGAGCGACACCGATGCGCTGCTTACGCTCTGGTGCGTCGCCCCCTGCGCATTCGTGCCGGCGACCAGGAACCCGATCAGGCCGAGCGTCCCGGCGGCGAGCACCGCAAGCCCGAGCCGAATGTTGAGGTGTTCTCCGCGCGCAACCATCAGCTGACCTTGAAGTGCTGGAACATCTCGGACTCATGCGCGGAGCAGTACGCCTTGTAGGCACCCGCGGCGAACTTGATCGTCATCGTCTTCGTGCCCTTGAACGGCACCGAGGTGAAGGTCCAGGACTTTCCGTGCGGCCCGTCCAACTCGTAGTTATGGATTGACGAGTCGTCGTGGATCACCAGTGTGTAGGTGCCCGGCTTCAGCGTCTTCACGAGCTTTCCGGCGGAGGTCGTGAGGGTGATCTTGTACGCGTCGTTCTTGCCGACGACTCCGATCAGTTTCTGGCTCGCCTGTGGGCGAGCCAGTGCAGTGACCGCGAAGGCGGCTGCCACGACGAGCACGGCGGCCGCGATGAGTGTGAGGCGAAGAGGTTGAGACATTTGCGACGTCCTTTCCAACCGATTGCATTTGCTGCGTCTACGTAATCGTCTACGCATCGATCGGGGGACTGGATTTCGCCGATCAGGCCGAGGCGGTGATGGTGATCCCGCCGCGCGGCTTCTGAACGAGCGTGACATTCACGTCCGAGGCGTCGAGCGCGAGCGCAGCGGCGACCTCGTCGCGGATCTGAACGGCGAGTTGCTCGCAGAAAGCTCCCTGCTCGCGAAAGCGAGCCAGGTAGAGCTTGAGCGACTTCGACTCGAGACAGCGTTCTCCCGCCCGGAATCGGATCGTCGCGGTGTAGAAGTCGGCCTGGTTCGTGATCGGGCAGACGGCGGTCAGTTCGTCACTGACCATTTCGACCGTCGTGACCCCCGGGTTCGGGAACGTCTCGAGGCCGGCGTAGGCATCGCTGCCTGCGTGTCCGAGGGCGACGAACTCCTGCTCCACCGCGTCACTGTAGCTCCGACCGGCACAGCCGGATCAGCTGCGATACAGGCGCGAGCCGCGCTTCCGCAGCCGCCGCCACGCCGCCGGAATCTGATCCTTCGCGCGTGCCATGCGCGCCGGCTGCCGCTCGGCGATTCTGCCCGCGACGAACGCCGCGGCTGTCGACTTGTCGACGACCGTAGCTTCACGAAGGAGCGACTCTGCCACGGCCGCGTCCTGGTGCTCGCCGAGCAGGCCTTGCAGCGTCTTCGCAGACTCGAAGAACAGGTCGGCCGAGGTTCCGGTCGCAGCAGACAGTTCGGCGGCGTAACGCGCCCGTTTGAGCGAGATCCGCAGCTCGTGCAGTTGGCTGTCCTCCAGGTGAGGGCCGAGGCGCTTGGTCGTCTTCGCGAGCGTGCGAAACTCGCGCCGCGCGATTCGCTCGAGTGGGATCGACTCCACGCCTGCGCGAAGGCGCGGAGGAAGATGGAGCCGCGCAAGGAGGTGCTGGTACGACTCCTCGTTCAGCGCGTCCAGCAGCCGCCGCTGGGCTTCGTCGCGAAGATTCTCGAGGGTTGCCAGCAGGCTGGCAGCCCCTGGCTGATCCGCCTCGTCGAGCTGCTCCAGTTCGGCCCTGAGATGGTCGAGCAAGACGTCGAGATCGCGGGCCGGCCCGGTTGTCTCGCTCAGCCGGCTGAGAGGCTGTGCCAGGCTGCGACGCCAGTTCGGGTCGACGTAGGAACGCGTCGCGCGCAGGAAGGTCCGGCTACGGCGTGCTGCGACACGGTGCCGGCGGACGTTCTCGGGCGACGAGCCGAGGCGAACGCCCGGATCGTGGACGAGCAGTGCGCGACGTTGCGTCTCGAGCATCTGGCGAAGACGTGCGGCGCCGCCGTCGCTGCTGACCGGCGCGGATGGGATCAGCCCCTTGCCGCCGACGACGCCGGAGACCAGCCGCAGGATCTCGGCGGGCAGAGCCAGGCCGGCGTTTCCCGGCTCCCAGGCTTCGACCCGTTCACCGTGCGGGAGCGTGAGGCGCCAGACGACTCCGGCTTCCGAAGGTAGCCGCGAGATGGTCATCCCGAGGCGTTCGAGGTCGCGGTCGACCGTGTCGTAGTCGTGCACGACCAGGTGCTCGCGCTCTGCCCGAAGCCAGTCTCCGGTCGAGGCTCCGTGGTCCTCGCCCGAGGCGGGGTCGGAGCCGAGACGGCGGACCACGGGCCGGCCGTCCTCCTGATCGTCGATCACACAGACTGATTTCCCCGCCCGGCACTGCCCTTCCTGCCGGTGGCAGAAAGTCTTGTCGTCGAGCTCACCGGACGGTGGAATCGAGGCAGAACCAGCCGTGCGGTGTGCTAAAAGGTGCGCCGATGGGCCGCCACACCTGCGCGACGATCGTCGCCCTGGCGATTCTCTGCGTGGTGTGTGGTCGCGCAGCCGCCTCGCCGGGCACGATCAAGTTCGGCGTCGCCGACGACACCGGTAAGTACGCCGCCGATTCCGGCGCCGAGTTCTACGCCCGCATTGCCGCGAGCGGGCTGGGCAACGACCGCTTGACGGTGATGTGGGATCCGGCGAACCCCACGACGATCACGGAGCAGCCCTTCCTCGACCGGACGATTCCCGAGGCCGCGTCCATCGGCGTGAACCTCATCCTGTCGGTGCGGCCCGAGCGCGCAAATGCGATCGGCGGAAGTCTCGTGCAGGCGAAGCGTTTCGCTGCCTTCGTCGCGCTCCTCGCAACGACCTATCCGACGGTCAAGACGTTCGTGATCGCGAACGAGCCGAACCAGCCACGCTTCTGGCAGCCGCAGTTCCGCAACGGGAAACCGGTCGCGGGACACGACTACGAACGGGTGCTCGCCCTCTGCTACGACGCGTTGAAGAAGGTCGACCCGACGATCACGGTCGTGGGCGGCGCGCTCTCGGGACGCGGGAACGACGATGCGCACGCCCTGAGCAACCGCTCGACGTCACCGCTGCGGTTTCTCTACGACCTCGGTGTCGCGTATCGCGCGAGCAAGCGCAAGGCTCCGCTGATGGACCTCTTTGCCTTTCATCCGTACCCACGCTCGTCGCTCGACTCGCTCAAGAAAGGGCTGGAGTGGCCGATGGCGGGCTACGCGAACCTCGATCGGGTGAAGCAGGGCCTCTGGGACGCGTTCAACGGCACGGGCCAACCGACGACGGAGACCGGTCTCGGGATCATGATCGACGAGATCGGGTGGCAGGTTCGGGTCGCGTCCAGCGCCCCCGACAGCCCGTACGTCGGCGTCGAGAACGTCCCGGTCACGACGGAGGCGAAGCAGGCCACCATCTACGGCCAGCTTGTGCGCTCGGCGGAGTGTGACCCCACGCTGAAGGATCTGTTCTTCCTGCCGTTCATCGACGAGACGTCACTGACGGGATTCCAGAGCGGGCTGCTGCGCGCCGACGGGTCTGAACGGCCGTCGTTCACCACCGTGACGAACGCGATCGCCGCGACCGGAGGCCGCTGCATCGGTCGGCGTGTCGTCTGGAAGCACGCGCGCACTGTTCTCGGCGCGCAGGTCTTCTTCCATGGACTGGCGATCCCGAAGGTCGCGTCGCGGCAGCGCGCGTGGGGCTTCGCCGTCCGTACGGCCGAGGACGCACGGTACGTCGCGACCGTCGTGCCCGTGAGTGGATCGAAGCGCACCACCGCCGACGTCCCCACGGCTCCCGCGGCGAAGATGCGCACGGTCGGCTACGCGAAGGCCAACTGGACGCCGCTCGTGCGGTTTCCGAAGCGCCACCTTCCGCCCGGTCGCTACGCGTATCACCTGGTCCTCCAGGCGGCGTTCAACCCCGCTCGAAAGCGGGTCGTCGTCAGCCGGACCTTCGTCGTTCGCCCGTAGCGCGCGACTCCTCACGTACACAAGGACAGTCGACTCGCTCGCCGAATGTTCCGACAGTCTCCGGGGGAGTCGGAGACCGCGTGGCGGTTCGGCGGCACGGCTCCGTCCCTCTCCCCTGGAGCCGGCCGCCGGCCGACGCGTTGCCGGCCGCACGAAGAAGAAAATGAGCCGGGAGAGAACGAAGGCTGCGGCCCCCTTGCTCTCGATCCCGGCTCGAGACAAACCCTAGGGGCTGCCGGCCGCATCGCCCTCCCCGTTTTGGGGGATCGGAGCCGGGTCCGATCTGCCGATGAAGCCGCTGCGACCGGGTGAGAGCCAAGGCCCGATGCGGCGGGGCCCCTTTCTCGCTCTCGCCCGGTTGCGCACCAGCACTCCTTGGACGACACCGCCCGCCCACGGCCGGGTTACCCCATCCGGGGGAGCCGTTCCACGCCGAACGGTGCCGAAACCGAGGCTGTGACTGCGTATTCGGTTGCCCGGCTCGCACCGAACGAGGCCGAGGCCGACTCCCTCTGGGCGCGGCGGCTGTCGGTCGTCGGCCTGGCCGCGGCGACCGCGACTTTTGTTGCGCTCGCCGTCCAGTTGCGCACCGGTTTCGGCGACGCCGAAGTGTCCAGGATCTTCACGAACTACGTCTACGACGCCGTGGGCCTGCTCGCGGGCGCCACGTGTCTGCTGCGAGGTCTGCGCGGGGGTGGTGGAGCAGCCTGGGTCTGGATCGCAGCCGGAATCTTCGCGTGGACGTTCGGCGACATCTACTACACGTTCGCGCTGCAGGACCTCGCATCGCAGCCCTTCCCGTCGTTCGCCGATCTCGGCTACCTCGGCTTCTACGTTCCGGTCTTCGTCGGCCTGGGGCTCCTCGTGCGTTCCTCCGTCGTCGATTTCCGCGGTTTCGTCTGGGTGGACGGCCTGATCGCGGGATTCACCGTTTGCGCGCTCGCGACGAGTCTCGTGCTCGGCCCCGTGTGGCGCACGTCGACCGGCAGCTTCGCCGCCATCGCGACCAACCTCGCCTACCCGGCGGGAGACGCTCTGCTGCTCTCCCTGGTCTTCTGTGCGTTCGGGCTGTCCGGCTGGAAGCTGAACCGGATGTGGCTCGTCGTGGGCAGTGGGCTCGTCCTGTTCGCGGTAGCCGACTCGGTCTATCTGGTCGAGGTCGCGCACGGCACCTACCAGTACGGCGGCTGGCTCGACCTCGGCTGGCCGGCCGGCTTCGTCCTGATCGCCGCAGGATCGCTCGTGGCCCCGGCCTGGCGACAGCGCGGCCGGCTGGACGGCATGGCGATCGTCCTCGCCCCGGTCGCGATGGCGCTGGTCTGTCTCGGGATCGAGTTCTGGGACCACTTCCATCGGGTGCAGACGGTGGCGCTGATTGCGGCCTCGCTCGGTCTCGTCGCCGTCATCGGGCGGCTGATGTTCACGTTCAAGGAGTACCTGGTGCTGCTTCAGCTGACGCGTGTCGAATCGCTCAGCGACGCCCTCACGGGTCTCGGAAACCGCCGCGCACTCGTTCGCCGGCTCGACGAGTACTTCGCCTCGACCGGCGATGAACCGTCGCTCCTGCTCCTCTTCGATCTCGACGGCTTCAAGGCTTACAACGACACGTTCGGCCACGGTGCGGGCGATGCGTTGCTGCAACGGCTGGGCGCACGGCTCCGCGACTCGGTCGGCTCGCGTGGCGAGGTCTTTCGACTCGGCGGCGACGAGTTCTGCATCTTTGTGAAGGGATCGAGTGTGAACCTGCCCTGGGTTCGGGCGGCAGCGACCGCAAGCCTGCGTGAATCCGGCGAGGCGTTCGCGATCAGTTGCTCGAGCGGCCACACGCTGCTTCCCGGCGAGGCCGAGAACACGCACGACGCCCTGCAGGTCGCCGACCGGCGGATGTACACCGAGAAAGGTCTTGGCGTCGGCGGGGGAGAGGGCCGCGGCGTCCTGCTCCAGGCGCTCGTCGAGCGGGACGAGTCACTCGGCACGCACACGAACGGCGTCGCCAGGTACTCGGCTGCGCTGGCCATGGAGCTCGGGCTCGTCGGGAGCGACGCCAAGCTCGTCCGTGCGGCGGCAGAGCTCCACGACGTCGGCAAGCTCGCACTACCGGAGACGATCCTGCAGAAGCCGGGTCAGCTCGACGAAGAGGAATGGAAGATCGTTCAGCAGCACACGCTGATCGGCGAGCGGATCATCGCCGCCGCCGAGGGTCTCGAGCACGTTGCGCTCACGGTCCGCTCGACGCACGAGCGATGGGACGGCACCGGCTATCCCGACGGCCTCCGCGGCGAGGAGATCCCACTGGCCGCACGGATGATCGCGATCTGCGACGCCTACGACGCCATCACCACCGAACGCCCATACCGAAATGCGCGAAGCAGTGACCGGGCGATCGAAGAGCTGCGGGCGTCGGCCGGGACCCAGTTCGATCCCGAGCTCGTGGAGGCATTCATCCTCCGCGCCCTTCCCGCTCTGCAGCCGAAGGTGGTCGAACTACCTCGGCGCACCGTCCGGACCACGCAACGCTGAGCGGTTCCCGGCGGGCTCTACTCCCGGAAGCGGATCCAGACCGGCAGGACGAACCAGAGCAACGCGATCAGCGCGATGAACGCCAGGGTTGCGATCGCCGCGGGGCCGCCGCCGAACACGTACTGGCTGACGAAGTACAGATTGATGGTGAGCGAGACTCCCAGTGCGAAGATTCCCGCGATCGCGAGCCGGTTTGCGTGCCGAATCAGCAGTTCCTTGTCGTGGTGGCGAAAGAGCACGCGGTGATAGGCGCTCGGCGCCATCAACAGAACGGTTGCGACGAGGGCAGACGCAAGGGCGCCGAAATAGAGATTGCGCTCGAACTTCGTCGTCGTTGCGAACCCCCGGGCAAAGGGGATTGCGAGGAGAAACGCGACGAGCACCTGCACGCCGGGAAGCGCGACGCGCAACTCGTTCAGCAGTTCCAGCAGTTCCCGGTTGAGGCGGTCTCGGTCGCTTTCGACCATGCCGGGATTTTGTGGACGGGCCGTCACAGCAGAAGTAGCTGCGGCGCGCGGAAGGGGATAGTTGCCGCACAGTCCGCAGCCGCGCGCCGCCTGACGAGTATCCCTCTTTTCGGGCTGAAACGCAGCACGTGCCGCTCGGAAAGGCATGAGCGAGCGACCCGCAAATTGCGTCTTTTTCGGCGCCTGCGACCGTCCATCAGTCTCGCCGCCGTGAGATGCTCGCAGGAAGCGGCTGGGAGGGCCTCGAGATGTCACTGGTTCACCAGTGCAGCCGGCAGGGCTGCAGAGTGCTGACGATGGGCGAGTTCTGCATCCAGCACGAGCCTCCGCCTCGCCCGGCGCAGGCGGTCGCTGCGCGTGTGGACGTGAGGACGGTGACCGGCGGCAGGCTCGTCCGGCGCCCGACGTACAGTCCTTCGCGCGGCAATGGTCAGGCTTGAGATTCGAGGTCAGCTCGTGGTGGTTCCCCGTGCACAGGTCGAACGTGCGCAGAGGCTCGCGCACGCCGAAGCAGGGGTCTCATCGAGACTTCGTGATCTCGCGCTCGTGCTCGACTGGGCGCTCAACAGCACGCGCGTCGTCGCTCTGAGGCGAAGCGAGGCCCGCGAGCTCCAGCGGTTGGCCGCCGGCGATGCCGCACCTCGCCGAGCTGGCGGGAATCCTCGCGGCCCCCCGGCGCAACGCGCGCGCGGCGTAGTCCCTCGTTCGAGGCACGCCGTAGGTCGCAGGGAGTCAACTCGAACGTAGGTGGCTCGAACCTGCTCGCCGTTCCAAGGTGACGGAACAGGGAGGGAGACAAGTGAACGCGAGCAGCCGGGATCGTCACAACCACAAGGCCACGACCGTCCAATGCGTCGAGTGCGAAGCCTCGAGCGGCCTCTGCTGGCACGGATGGCGCGCCTACCGGATCGACGAGCCGGGAACCGATGAGTCTCCGGCGCTCGCGTTCTACTGTCCTGCCTGCGCCCGGCTCCAGTTCGGCGAGCGCACTCGCGTCGGTGAAGGGGACCGTGACGACTCTCCGGCTGAGTGACCCCGGGATGAGAGACGTCCTGATCGCCGATCTCCAGACGCGGACAGACCTCGTCGTGGCTGCCGCCGGCGAGGACACGATCGAGGTGTCGCTGCTCGGGTCGTACAACCTCGAGGCGATGCGGATGGCGATCTATCTCCGGGTTCGTGCCTGGGAAGCGGCTCAGCGTGCGAAGGGCCGCCTCATCCGCGTCGAGCTTCTGTAGCGCGAGGCGCCGAGCGCGCTATTCGTGCTCGTACAGCGGACTGTCGACGAGGCCCTGCTGGTAGGCGTAGCGAGCCGCCTCGGTCCGGTTGGAGACGTCCGAGCTTGCGGTAGACGTTCGTCAGGTGGAACTTCACCGTCTGCTCGGCGACCCAGAGCTCCTTCGCGATCTGCTCGTTCGAGAGACCTCGTGCGAGCGCTCCGAGGATCGACGGCCTCGCGGTCGGTGAGCCCCGCGGCCTTCGCTGCGCCCGCGGCCGAGGCGTCCGGAAGTCCGATCGTGCTGAAGACGTTCTCCTCGACCGCCTGGCGTAGCGCCCCCGGCAGATCGACCGGGTTGACGCTCTTCACGATGTAGGCGCTCGCGCCGCGCTTGAGGACGTTCTCGATCAGCTTCTCGTCGGTCGAGACCGACAGCACGATCACCTTGATCGACAGGATGGCGCTTCTTGATCTGGTCGAGGCAGATGAGACCGTCCATGCCCGGCATGCGCAGGTCGAGCACGACCAGGTCGGGACTCGTCTGCGCGACGAGCGGCAGCACCTGCTCGCCCGTGCTCGCCTCGCCGACCACCTCGAACTCGCCGTCGTCCTCGAGGGCGCGTTTGATCCCGGCCAGGATCAGGCGGTGATCATCCGCGATGACGACTTTCAACATATCTCTCTCTCTATCGGCCGAACGAGGACTTCACCTGAGCGAAAGCTGTCCGGACTCGTTCGCCTGCCGTCGGAGGACCCCTGCGGGCTCGGCTTTTGGCGCTCAGTCGAGGCGGAAGACCTCTTCGAGCGCCGGCGGTCCTCCGTCCGGGACACGCTGGTCCAGGAGCTCCGCCATTGCGTCCTGCCAGCGTGTCGAGATCTGTTGCCGCTCGAGGTGGTTCGCGGCGGCGTCGAGATCGTCTGCTTCGAAATAACCGAACATCTCGTTGCCGTGCCGGAAGATCGTGTAGTTGCGGATTCCGGCCTCACGGAGCGCGCCGAGCATCTCGGGCCACACCTCTTTGTGGGCCTGGATGTACTGGTCGATCTTGTCGGGCCGGACGCTGAGAACGAAGGCGGTGCGCTGGGTCATGACGACTCCTTGACGACGAGGACGACGAGATCCCGTGGGCCGTGCACGCCCTCGACACGGCTCAGTTCGATGTCCGATGTGGCCGACGGACCTGAAATGAGGGTGAGCGGACGCCGCTCGAGTCCCTCGTCGGCAAGCCGGGCCACTGCTTCCGGCAAGAGCTCCACGATCTGCAGCTCGTAGACGATGCAGATGTGAAGGTCGGGGACGAGCGAGATTGCGCGGCGGCCCTCGGCCGCGCCGGCCGCCAGGACGATCGTTCCCGTCTCCGCGATCGCGACAGTGCACCCGGTCAGTGCGCCGTCGACCATGTCGAGCTCACGCGCCGACAGTCCGTGATCGTCTAGTAGCTCGACGCTTGCTCGGCGCCACTCGGAAGGGATTCCGTCGGGAACGACCAGCCTCGTCGCGCTACGCCCGGCGCAGACAGTCGTGATCACGGCCGGGAGCTCGGCCTCGGCGGCGCGCCGCACATCCGCGCGGTACTCGTCGACCCGTTGGCAGAAGAGCTCGATCCGTTCGTCTCTGCCGAGGGCGCCCGACTGCCGGTAGCTGTGAGCCTCGGATTGCCCCGCGGGGGACGCACCGGCTGTTGCTGCGATCCGTGCCAGGATCTGGGCCCGAGCCTCGCTCATCCACGCTCCCGTCGCCACCACGAGCGGAAGCTCTCCCGGGCGAGCGGGTTGGAGGTCGCGCGAGCGGGTCCAGCCGGCAAGCGGACCGGGCAGGCGGCGGATCGAGCCGTGGTGGACGAAGGGCCGCTGGGCGAGGCGGCCGAGCCGCTGGGCGGCGGCGAGCCGGCGCGGGCCGCCGAAGAGCCAGGCGAGCGAGCGCATCAGAGCTCGTTCGGATGAGTTGCCTTTCGCTTCGACCGCTTTTGCGCGCAGGTGCAAGAGCACCTTTGGGATGTCGATCTTGACGGGGCAGACCTCGTAGCAGGCGCCGCAGAGGGTCGATGCGAATGGGAGCGTGGCAGCGTTCTCGATCCCGATCAGCTGCGGCACGAGGATCGCGCCGATCGGTCCCGGGTAGACCGAGCCGTACGCGTGCCCGCCGGTTCGGGTGTAGACCGGGCAAACGTTCAGGCAGGCGCTGCAGCGGATGCAATGCAGCGCCTCCTTGCCGACATCGTCGCCCAGCACGCGGGTGCGGCCGTTGTCGAGCAGCACCACGTGGAACTCCTGCGGGCCGTCGCCCGCCGTCACGCCGGTCCACAGGGACGTGTACGGGTTCATCCGCTCGCCGGTGGAGGATCGCGGCAGTAGCTGCAGGAACACCTCGAGGTCGGAGAAACGGCGGCAGCAGCTTCTCGATTCCCAGCACGGTGATGAGAACGGGTGGCAGTGTGGTGCACATCCGCCCGTTCCCTTCGGACTCGACGACGCAGACGGTGCCGGTCTCGGCGATGCCGAAGTTCGCACCGCTGACGCCGACGCGGGCAGCCAGGAACCGTTCGCGCAAATAGAGCCGTGCCGCCTCGGCCAGGTCGCTCGGTTCGTCGGAGCCGATGCCGGGAGCAATCGTCCGGGCGAAGAGGTCGCGGATCTCCGTCCGGTTGCGGTGGATCGCGGGGACGAGGATGTGGGAGGACCAGTCTCCGTCGAGCTGGAGGATCAGCTCGGCGAAGTCCGTCTCGAGCGCGTGGATGCCTTCGTTGGCGAGCGCCTTGTTGAGCCCGATCTCGTCGGTCGTGAGCGACTTGACCTTCACGACCTCATCGACACCGTGTGCTCGGGCGACCTCCGCGACGACTGCGTTCGCCTCGGCCGCATCACGGGCCCAGTGGACGTGACCGCCTCCCGCCTGGACCGCCGCTTCGAACTGGAGCAGGTACTCGGGGAGATGGGCAAGCACCTCGGTCTTGATTGCCTTGCCTGCGTCGCGGAGCTCTTCCCAGTCGGGCAGCTCTGCCACGACTCGTGCCCGTTTCGCGCGGATCGTGTCCGTCGCGTTGCGGAGGTTCGTCCGCAGCTGCACGTTGGCCAGCTCGACCCGGGCGGCTTCCGGGAAGCTCGTCATGTCGACGCCAGGATCTCGGCGAGGTGGACGGTCCGAACCGGCGAGCTGCGGCGAGCGAGCCCACCACCGATGTGGAGCAGGCACGAATTGTCGACGGCGGTGCAGACTTGCGCGCCGGTCGATTCGATCGCGGCGCACTTGTCCGCGAGCATCGCACTCGAGGTTTCGGCGTTCTTGATCGCGAACGTCCCCCCGAATCCGCAGCACTCATCGGCGCGCGGCAACTCGACCAGCTCGAGCTCGCGCACGCTGCGCAGCAGACGCAGTGGCGCGTCGCCGACCCGCGTCACACGCAAGGAGTGACAGGTGGAGTGGTAGGCGACGCGGCCCTGGAAGGATGCACCAACGTCTTCGACACCGAGGCGCTGCACGAGCAACTCGGACAGCTCGAAGACGTTGTCCATGGCCAGCGTCTCCCGCACGGTCCCGACACACGAGGAAGACGGCGAAACCACCGCATCGAACGCACCGAAGATCTCGGTGAACCGGCGGCCGAGCTTCCGGGCCTCGCGCGCATACCCGCTGTTCAGGTGCATCTGCCCACAGCACGTCTGCTCCTCCGGGAACACCACCTCGTGGCCCAGCCGTTCCAGGACCTGCACTGTCGCGCGGCCGGCGTCGGGGAACAACGTGTCGCCGAGGCAGGTTACGAAGAGGGCGATGCGCACCGGGTGCCAGCCTGCGTCGTCACTGCTGCTCGTATGCGCTCTCGACAGACGCCGTGCCGCGCTCGCGTGCCAATGCAGCTCCGTACCCTCCCTCGCGAAAGGCCGCCACCGGATCGTCTGCGACGCCGAGCAGAGCCCGTAGCCGCCCGAGCAGCGGGCGCACGTCCGTCTCATACGCCTCGAGCAGGATCCGGTAGCCGCCAAGCACGTCTCCGGCGAGCTGAGCTTCTGCAAGGCGCTGCTCGTCCACGAGCAGCGCCTTCGCATAGGCGGTCTGAATGTTCAGCACCGACTGGATCATCGCGTCGATCTTCCCCTCGACGTTGTGCGACTGGTCGATCATGTACGCAACGTCTGCGGAGCCACCGGCAGCGATCTCGCGCATGATCCTGAAGAGCTCGAACGGATCGATCGAACCCACGATGAGGTCGTCGTCAGCGTACTTGCGGTTGTTGAAGTGGAACCCGCCGAGCAGCCCTTCACCCAGCAGCACCGCGACGATCTGCTCGACGTTCGTGCCCTGCGGATGGTGGCCCGTGTCGACGAGCACCTGTGCCTGGGGGCCGAGACGCCGGCAGAGCATCGCCGCGGTTCCCCAATCCGGAAGATCGGTGCTGTAGAAGCCCGGCTCGAAGAACTTGTATTCGACGAGCAGTCTCATCCCTGCGGGAAGAGACGCATAGATCTGTTCGAGTCCGTCGGTCAGGCGGGCGCGGCGACTTCGAAGGTCGTCCTGGCCCGGATAGTTGGTGCCGTCCGCGAGCCAGAGGCTGACGACGTTCGAGTCGACCTGCTCGGCGATTCGAATGCATTCACGGCAGTGCTCGACCGCCTTCTGTCGCACGGACGGGTCGGGGTGGCAGAGGCTTCCGAGCCGGTAGTCGTCGTCGCCGAAGAGGTTGGGATTGATCGCGCCGATCCCGATGCCCTGCTCGGCCGCCAGCCGTCGCAGGTCGCCGTAGTCCGCGACCGCGTCCCACGGGATGTGCAACGCGACGCGCGGACACGCGCCGGTGAGCCTGTGCACGAGCGCGGCGTCGGCGATCCGTTCTTCGACCGTGCGCGCGGCGCCCGGCCAGGGGTAGACGTGGAAGCGCGTGCCCGAGTTGCCATAGCCCCAGGAGGGCGTCTCGATCTCGAGGCGGCGAAGGTGTTCGAGGGCCGAGGTCTCGTCCATGGCCGAGAGTCTGCACGATTCACAACCAATTTACGAATGAGCTTTCGATTTGAGCCAGTTTCGAAAGTTGAGACAAGTCGCTCTTGACACTTTCCGAGCGTGGGCGTAGGGTCGCACCCATCGACGAGCCTCGTGATTTCCCTGGTTTGTCGCAGGAAGAGCGCATGCGACGGGTGCTCGAACTGCTCGAGACGCGCGATTCCGTTCCGGTTGCGGAACTTGCGGAGTCGTTTTCAGTCTCGGAGGTCACGGTCCGGAGCGACCTGACCGCAATGGCACGCCAGGGCCTCGTGGCCCGTGTCCGGGGCGGGGTGCAGGCGCTCAGCAGAGGGCATCTGGAGGTCGGATTCGACCTCAGGCTTCGGCTCGACGTGGCCCGCAAATGCGCGATCGCCCGAGCCGCGGCGGCGCTCGTCGGCGAAGGTGAAGCGGTTGCGCTCGATGCGAGCACGACGGCCTACTACCTCGCGCTCGAACTGCGGGCCAAGCGTGAGCTCGTGGTCGTGACGAACGGACTGCTGGTCGCCACCGCGCTGGCCGACGCCCCCGGCATCACGGTTCTCGTCACAGGCGGGACGCTCCGCCTTTCGGCAATGTCGCTCGTCGGCGACCTCGGCACCGATGTTCTCCGGACTACACGTATCAACAAGGGATTTCTCGGCGCCCGTGGCCTGAGTCTCGAGCGTGGCTTGATGGACCTGAACCCCGATGAGGTGCGGATCAAGCAGGAGATGGCGGACGCCTGCGAACAGGTCTACGGCATCTGCGACGGCACCAAGTGGCATCGCAGCGCGCTCCTCTCGTTCGTCTCGACGGAGGACCTCGCCGGGATCGTCACCGACTCGAGTGCGCCCGAAGAAGAAGTGCAGACGTGGCGCTCGGCCGGGGTCGAGGTGATCTCGGTGGATCCGGGACCGGGTGAGCCCATGCCCGTCCGGCCACGCGACCTCCGCCGCTCCGTTCGTCGAGACGAAGGCCGGAACTAGTGGCGACGATGGCAGCCGTCGATCTCGGCGCGCAGAGCGGACGCGTCGCAGTCGGGCAGTTCGACGGCTCGAGGCTCTCGATCCACGAGGTCCATCGGTTTGCCAACGGCCCCGTTGCAGACGGAGGCACGCTGCGTTGGGACGTGGAACGCCTGCATCGCGACGTTCTCGACGGGCTGACAGCCGCCGGACGCGACGACGTGATCGACTCGGTCGCCGTCGACTCGTGGGCGGTCGACTTCGGCCTGCTCGACTCCGCCGACCGGCTCGTCGAGGCGCCGCGGCACTACCGCGATGCTCGCAGGGCTGGGGCGTTGCCGCACGTGTTCGGGCAGGTTCCAGCGCACGAGTTGTATGAACGGACCGGCATCCAGTTGCTCCCGATCAACACGATCTTCGAGCTGGCTGCGATGGCCGCCGATCACGACCCGGCGCTCGAGGCGGCATCGACCCTGCTCCTGATCCCCGACCTGTTCCACTTCTGGCTCTGCGGCAGCAAGACCACCGAGTTCACGAACGCGACGACCACCCAGTGCTACGACCCGGCTGTCGGCGACTGGGCGACCGATCTGCTGGCGCGGCTCGACGTCCCCACGAAGCTGTTTCCGGAGATCGTTAAGCCTGGGACGTCGTTGGCGCCGCTCTCGCCGGGCGTGACCGAGCCGACGGGACTGGACGGCGCGCAGGTGATAGCGGTCGCGACGCACGACACCGGGTCAGCCGTCGTGGCGGTGCCGCTGGTGGACGACGCCTCCGTGTTTCTCAGCATCGGCACCTGGTCGCTCGTCGGTGTCGAGGTCGATCGTCCCGTCATCAGCGACGACTCGTTTGCCGCGAACCTGACGAACGAGGGTGGCGTGGCCGGAACCTTCAGGCTCCTCCGCAACGTCACCGGTCTGTGGCTGCTCGACGAATGCCGGCGCCAGTGGGCGGGTGACGGAACGGAGCTGCGGTTGGACGAGCTCGTCGCTCTGGCCGCCGCCGCACCGCCGCTCGTCTCGTTCGTCGACCCCAACGCCGCCATGTTCCTCGAGCCCGGCGACATGCCGGCTCGCATTCGCACGTTCTGCCGCGAGACGGGGCAGACCGAGCTCGCAGGCATCGGAGAGACCGTGCGCTGCGTCCTCGAGAGCCTGGCCCTGAAGCACGCCGAGACCATCGACCTGCTTCACGCGGTGACCGGCTCGATGCCGAGCACGCTGCACGTCGTCGGCGGCGGCGCTCGCAATGCGCTGCTGTGCGCATGGACGGCGAGTGCGGCCGGTCTTCCGGTGTTCGCCGGGCCAGAGGAGGCCACCGTGGTCGGCAACCTCCTCGTACAGGCGATGGCGCTTGGTGAGATCGGAAGCTTGCAGGAGGCACGCGAGGTGGTGCGTGCCTCGTTCGATCCGGTCGTCTACGAGCCCGCAGCCGACGCCGGCTGGCAGGAAGCACGCGAGCGGTTCGCCGGCCTCGCCGCTGGCGCAGGGCTGGAGACGATCTCATGAGCGTGACCGGCGTGCTGCGGGGGATTCCGGCGCCGGAGAATCGGTGGGTATCGTCGGCCGTCAACGGGCTGGGCGTCGTCGACGCTCTCGTTTATCGCTCGAACCTGCTCGGGGCCGACCGGGCGCTCGCGAACGTCGGGGGAGGGAACACCTCGGCGAAGGAGACCGTGACCGACCACGTGGGTCGCGAGGTTCGCGTTCTCTGGGTGAAGGGCTCGGGAACCGACCTGGCGACGATCACGGAATCCGGTTTCCCGGGACTGCGGCTCGACGAGCTGCTTCCGCTCGAAGGTCGCGAGGAGATGGACGACGCGTCGATGGTCGCCTACCTCCTGCGCTGCGGTGTGCGCCCTGACCAGCCAAGGCCTTCGATCGAGACGCTTCTGCATGCGTTCGTCCCTGCGCCGCACGTCGACCACACGCATCCGGATGCGGTGATCGCTCTGACATCGACGGCAGACGGCCGCAAGCTCGCTACGGAGACGTTCGGCGATGAGGCTGTGTGGCTCGACTATCAACGACCTGGATTCGACATGTCGCGCCGCATCGCGATTCTTCTGCGCGAGCATCCCGAGGCGCGTGCCGTACTGCTCGAGCGGCATGGTCTCGTCACCTGGGGAGATAGCGGTGAGGAGAGTTATGAGGCGACGATCGAGTTCGTCTCACGGGCCGCCCAAGCGATCGATACAGCAGCGCGCGGACGGTTCGGGCTGGGGGGCCCACAGGTCGCGGAGCTCGGGGAGGGAACGGCAAATGCCTTCCTGTCGCAGTCTCTCCCTGCGCTCCGCGGCGCACTCCTGGCCGACACCCAGCGGCTCATCGTGGACGTCGATCAGAGCCCCGAGGCGATCGCGTTCGCGTCGTCCGTCCGGGCGCCCGAGGTGAGCCAGATCGGCGCGCCCTGCCCCGATCACCTGATCAACACGAAGCACCGTCCGCTGGTCGTCGACTTCGATCCGGCGAAGGACGGCGCCGAGGAGCTCGCGGCCGCGTTCCGTCGCGGTGTCGAGGAGTTCTCGGGCTGGTACCGCGGCTACTACGAGCGCAACCTGGACGATGAGACACGGCAGTTTTCGCTCGATCCCGCAGGTCCGCGCGTCGTGCTCATCCCGGGTGTCGGCATCGTGACGACCGGATCCGACGCGACGCGGGCGCGGGTGTCGCGCGATCTGTATCACCGGGCGATCGCCGTCGAAGACGCCGCCGATGCCCTGGGTGGCTTTCGTTCGCTCAGCGAGGCAGAGGCGTTCGCAATCGAGTACTGGCCGCTCGAGCGCTACAAGCTCGCGCAGGCGCCGCCGGTCGGTGAGTTGGCTGGGCGCATCGCGCTCGTGACCGGTGGCGCGAGCGGAATCGGCCGCGCTGCCGCGCGGGCCCTGGCAGCACGCGGAGCGCACGTTGTGATCGCGGACCTGAACGAGGACGGCGCACGTGAGGTTGCCAACGCGATCGTCGCGGAGCATGGCTTTCGCCGGGCATCTGCTGTCCACGTCGACGTGACCGACGAGCAGGCGGTCATCGAGATGACGCGTCATACCGTGCTCGCCTACGGCGGCCTTGACATCCTCGTCGCTTCGGCAGGGCTTGCGACCAGCGCGCCGGTGACCGAGACGACCGTCGACGAGTGGGAACGGAACTTTGCCGTGCTGGCGCGCGGGTATTTTCTCGCCGCACGCGAGGTTTTCCGTGTACTCACCGAGCAGGGCAGGGGCGGGTCGATCGTCTTCGTCGGCTCCAAGAACGCGCTCGTGGCCGGAGCGAACGCGGCGGCGTACTCCTCGGCCAAGGCGGCGTCGCTCCATCTGGCGCGGTGCCTCGCAGAGGAAGGCGGTCCGCACGGCATCCGCGTCAATACCGTCAATCCCGACGCGGTCATCGAGGGCTCGAGCATCTGGTCATCGGACTGGAAGGCCGAGCGGGCCAGCACGTACGGCGTGACGGAGGCCGACCTGCAGACCTTCTACCGGGGCCGAACGAAGCTCGGCGTTGACGTCTACCCGGAGGACGTAGCGGAAGCGATCGCGTTTCTGGCAAGCACTCGTTCTGCGAAATCCACCGGAAACGTCATCAACGTCGACGGCGGCGTCACGGCGGCCTATCCCCGGTGAGCGAGGCAACGCCCTCCCCAACGCAGGAACCGCTGCTCTCGTTGCGGCACGCCTCGAAGGCATTCGGGGCCGTGCAGGCGCTCGCCGATGTCTCGATCGACCTCTATCCGGGCGAGGTCCACGCGCTCGTCGGGGAGAACGGCGCGGGCAAGTCGACGCTCGTGAAGATCTTCGCCGGGGTGCATCCGCCCGACAGTGGCTCGATCCACGTGAACGGACGGCAGGTTTTCTTCAACGGCCCGGCAGATGCACGTGACGTCGGCATCGCGATCATCTACCAGGAACCGATCCTGTTCCCCGACCTGACCGTCGAGGAGAACATCTTCATCGGGAGGCAGCCGCTCGCCGGTGGCCGCCGCATCGACCGGCGCGCCATGCGCGCGCATGTGAACGACGTGTTCGAACGGCTCGGCGTTCGCCTCGATCCTGCCCGGATCGCGCGCGGGCTGTCGATTGCAGAGCAGCAGATCGTGGAGATCGGCAAGGCGCTCTCGCTCGACGCGAAGGTGATCGTGATGGATGAGCCCACAGCGGCGCTGTCTGCCGTTGAGGTCGCGCGCCTCTTTCGCGTCGTCGAGAGCCTGCGCGCTGCGGGAGCCGCCGTGCTCTTCATCTCGCATCGCCTCGAGGAGGTCTTCCAGCTTTGCCGGCGCGTCACGGTCTTGCGCGACGGGCGGTGGGTGATGAGCCGGGAACTCGCCGGGCTCACAGCCGACGATCTCGTTCGCGCGATGGTCGGACGGGACCTCGTCGACCGGGAGGTGGAGCAGCAGACGGTCGGAGAGACCGTGCTGCGCGTCGAGCGCCTGACGCGGGAGGGCTTCTTCACGGATGTGTCGTTCGAGGTGAAGGCCGGCGAGATCGTCGCTCTTGCCGGCCTCGTCGGGGCTGGTCGGACCGAGGTGGCGTGTGCGATCTTCGGAATCGACCGTTACGACGCCGGTTCAGTCACGGTCAGCGGCCGCGGTCTGCGTCGCGCCTCGCCGACGGCGGCGATGTCCGCCGGCGTCGGGCTCGTTCCGGAGGACCGCCGTCAGCAGGGGCTCGTCATGGACCTGTCGATCTCGCGGAACATCGCACTCGCCTCGCTCGGGCGACTCCAGCGGTTCGGTTTCATCTTCTCCGCTTCCGAGCGCCGTTTCGCCGCCGACTGGGCGGTGCGGCTTCGGCTCAAGTACGGGGGACTGGGCAACCCCGCGAACTCGCTCTCCGGCGGGAACCAGCAGAAGGTCGTTCTCGCCAAGTGGCTCGGTCGGCAGCCGACGCTGCTGATCGTCGACGAGCCGACGCGCGGCATCGATATTGCAACGAAGGCCGAGGTCCATCGGCTGCTCGACGAGCTCGCGGGCCAGGGCGTGGCCGTCCTGATGATCTCGTCGGAGCTCCCAGAGGTGCTCCACGTCGCCGACCGGATCCTCGTCATGCGCGAGGGACGGCTCGTTGCCGAGCTCGCACACGCCGAGGCCAGCGAAGAGCGGATCGTCGCGGCGGCGACCGGACAGCTCGACGAGGAAGCGGCCTGATGTCGACCGTCGATCACGCTGAGCGTCAGCGTCCCGTCGCGAGGATCCGCACAGACCACCTGATCGACCTCGCCTACCGGCTGCGCGCTTTCGGGATCGTCGCCGCGCTGGCGCTCCTGATCATCGTCACGTCCGTGGCCCAGCCCCGTTTTCTGAGCGGCCAGGAGGTCAACATCGTCCTCGGCAACACCTCGATCTTGGCGCTCCTCACGCTCGGTGAGGCGATGGTGATCATCTCGCGCAACGTCGATCTGTCGATCGGCTCGGTGCTGGGCCTCTCCGCCTACGTCTCGGGAAGCATGTTCAGTCATCTCCACGGCGCCCCGACGAGCGTCGCGATCGTCGTCGCCTTCCTCGTCGGGATCGGCGTCGGGGCGGCGTGCGGGATCGTGAACGGCGCGCTGACGACCATTGGTCGCGTGCCGAGCCTGGTCGTGACGCTGGCGATGCTCTACATCATCCGCGGCATCGACATCCTGATCATCGGCGGCGGTCAGGTCGTCGCCAGTTCGCTGCCCAACTCGTTCTTCGAGATCTCGCTCAGGAACTTCCACAACGTTCCGTATCTCACGCTTGCGGTCGCAGCCGTGATCGGCATCGGTGCCTATTACCTGCGCTCGTACCGCTCGGGCCGCGACCTGTACGCAATCGGCTCGAACCCGGACGCGGCCCGACTGGTCGGGATCCCGAGCGGGCTGAGGGTCTTCACTGCGTTCGTGCTCAGTGGGTCGATCGCCGGTGCGGCGGGCGTCCTCTGGGCGTCGAAGTACGGCACGCTCGACTCGACCGCAGGCTCGGGCTACGAGCTGCAGGTGATCGCGGCGGTTGTGATCGGTGGAGTCGCGATCTTCGGCGGAAGTGGCAGCGTCATCGGTGCGGCGCTCGGTGCGTTGCTGCTCAGCACGATCCTCGCGGCCCTCTACGTCGCAGGCGTGTCGCCGTTCTGGACGCAGGCGATCGCGGGGGCGTTGATCCTGCTCGCGATCACGATCGACCGCTTGATCTCGCTCCAGCTCACGGCGGCGCTCAGGAGGAGGAGGTCTCGTGAAGCGGCCTGAGCTCGTCGAGCGGATGAGGTCGACGCTGCGCTGGGAGATCGGGCTCGTGATCGCCCTGCTCGCGATCATGCTGCTCGGCGCCCTTTCGTCGGACCAGTTCCTGACGAAGGGGAACCTCTTCTACCTCTGCATCTCGATCGGCGAGCTGGCGATCATGACGTTGCCGCTGACCCTGATCGTGATCACGGGCGAGATCGACCTGTCCGTCGCCTCGATCCTCGGTATCAGCAGCGCGACGCTCGGCTACCTGGTGCTCCACGGATGGTCGGTGTGGCCGGCGTTCGCTGTCGTCCTCGTCGTCGGAGTCTGCGCGGGGCTCTTCAACGGGTTGCTGATCACGCGCTTCGGGTTGCCGTCGCTCGCCGTCACGATCGGGACGCTGACGCTGTACCGCGGCCTGGCCGTCGTGATTCTCGGGTCGAACATCGTCTCCACCTTCCCGGCGCGGTACACGAGCATCGGGGTCAATCCGGTGGGGAACACGTTCCTGTCCTGGTCGGTCGTGTTCTTCCTGATCCTGGCCGTGATCTTCGGCGTGGTGTTGCAACTCACGCCCTTCGGACGTTCGCTCTTCGTGATCGGCCAGAACACCGAGGCGGCGATCTACGCGGGCATTCGCGTCAAGCGCGTCAAGCTCTTGCTCTTCGTCGTCTCCGGGATCATCTGTTCGTTCGCGGGCATCCTCTACACGTTCCGGCTCTCCACCGCCGTTCAGGACAACGGGCTTGGCCTCGAGCTGAACGTCGTGGCGATCGTGCTCCTCGGCGGGGTCTCCATCTTCGGCGGTAGGGGCTCGATCATCGGGGTCGTGCTGGCGGTCGCCGTCTACGCGGCGCTCCAGAACGCTCTGTTCCTGACGAGCTTCCCGCAACGCGCATTCGGGATCGTCACCGGCTGCCTGCTCCTGATCAGCGTCCTGGCCCCCAACGCGGGCTCGTTCGTTCGCCGTGGGCGTGCCGCCTGGCGGAGACGGGAAGCACGCAGCCTTCCCGTCGCGGAGGCCAACTAACAGATGCAACGCCTTGTCTTACTCAATGCGAGACCCGCCAGGTTCAGCCGGCGCACGGTCGCACCGGGGGGTGGATGGATGGGGAACTGATGAATGGGACCAGGTGGGCTCGCGCTCATACGTGGGCGTCTTCTCAATCGTCGAAAGGATTCAACTCATGAGGAAGTCGATGAACGTACGGAGCCTGGTGGCAGTGCTGCTCGGGGCGGCGCTCATCATCTCCGTGCCGGTGGCGATGGCAGCTTCCACGGCCGCGCCGCTGAAGAAGGGGCTGAAGGTCTTCGTGATCCCGAAGAACCTCGGCAACCCGTACTTCACCACCGCGGACAGCGTCAAGTCCGGCGGAGCACTTGCCGCTCTGAAGCTGCTCGGCGAAAAGGGAACGGAGACGAGCGGCACCGCCGCGACGGCCGCGTCCCAGATCCCGGCCATCCAGGCAGCGATCACGAAAGGCGCGAACGCGCTGCTCGTCTCGGCCAGTGACGCAGCCGCGCTCTGCCCGACGCTGAAGGCCGCCATGAAGAAGAAGATCACGGTTGTGACCTACGACTCCGACGCGCCGGCCTGCCGCAACATCTTCATCAACCAGGCAGACAGCGGAGCGATCGGCCGGAGCGAGGTCGACCTGCCTCGCAAGCCAGATCGGCAAGACCGGCGACATCGCGATCCTGTCGGCCGCCGCCTCGGCAACGAACCAGAACGCCTGGATCGGCTACATGAAGGACGAGCTCAAGAAGTTCCCGAACATGAAGCTCGTCTCCACCGTGTACGGCAACGACGACCCGACGACGTCGACGCAGGTCGCCCAGGGGCTCCTGCAGCAGTACCCGAACCTCAAGGGCATCATCTCGCCGACCACGGTCGGGATTGCGGCGGCCGCTGCGGTGCTCGACGTGCCGCAGTACCGGGGCAAGGTCAAGCTGACCGGCCTCGGCACGCCGAACTCGCTGCGCAAGTACGTCCTCGACGGCACGATCGACGGGTTCGAGCTCTGGAACCCGGCCGACCTGGGCTACCTGGCTGCGTACGCCGCAGTCAACTACGCCTCCGGCACGATCACGGGCAAGGTCGGTCAGAGGTTCTCGGCCGGCAAGCTCGGGAGGTTCAAGATCGGCGCGAAGCAGACCGTCCTGCTCGGGCCGCCGTACGTGTTCAACAAGGCCAACATCGGCAAGTTCCACTTCTAGATCGCATTGGCGGGGGCGCCGATCGGCGCCCCCGCCGCGTCTAGTCGCGTCTAGCGGGCAGTGGCGAGCAGCTGCAAGCGAGATCGCAGAAAGGCCGCGCCGTCGCGCGCCAGCTGCTCTTCGTTCGAGAACGTCTTTCGCCAGACCTTGGTCGCTGCGGCGAGCTCGGGCAGCGAGTCGCCGAACGCCTCGATCACGACCCAGCCGTCGTAGCCGATCTCGGCGAGCGCGGCGAAGGTGGCGTCCCAGTCGACCTGACCGCTGCCCGGTGTGCCGCGGTGGTTCTCGGCCGCATGGACGTGAACGAGCACGTCTGCGCAGGACGGTCAGCGCCGCCCGCGGGTCTGCTTCCTCGATGTGCGCGTGGAACGTGTCGTACATCATCCGGCAGTTGGGGTGGTCGACCTCGCGGACGAGCGAGGCGGCGTCCTCGGCGCAGTTCACGAGGTACATCTCGAAGCGATTCAGGTACTCGACGACGATCGTCACGTCGAGTGTCGCCGCGTACTCGGCGGCTGCCCGCAGGCTCTCGGCGGCACGTTCACGCTCCTCGCGAGTCGGCGCGTGCGCCGCTGAAGACGCCGAGCGGTGCCGCGAGCGGCCCGCACAGTGTTCGGGCGCCGAGTGCCGCGCACGCCTCGACGGCCGCCTTCGTGCCGCGACAGGCCGCGGGCCCGCACCTGCGGGTCGGCGCTGATCGGGCTGTCGTCCTCGAACCGGGCGCTCACGCCGAGCGCGGCGAGCCCGAGCTCGGCGAGCCGCTTGCCGAGGCGCTCGTACTTGCCGACCTCGCTGTCGAAGATCGGGATCTCGACCCCGTCGTAGCCGATCTCGCGCAGCAGCTCGAAGGTCGCGTCGTGCTCGGGCCCGGTCACGTCGGTCGACCAGAGCATCATGTTCATGCCCGAGTTTCGGCTCCGCGCTCATCGTTGGCATCGGGCGATCCTAAGCCCTGGGTAGATTCGGCGGCGATGAGCTTCGCGCCGCTCGCCGGCATTCGCGTCGTCGACCTCACGTCCTCGCTCGCCGGTCCCACGTGCACCGAGATCCTCGGCGGCCTCGGCGCCGACGTCGTGAAGGTCGAGCATCCCGCGCCGCGGCGACGAGGCACGCGCCTGGGGGCCTTCGTTCTTCGACGGGCGGCAGCGTGATGTTCTTCGCGGCGAACCGCTCGAAGCGTTCGCTCGCGCTCGACTTCAAGGACGAGCGCGGCCATGGAGGCACTGCTGCGGCTCGTCGACGGCGCGGACGTGTTCGTGCAGTCGCTGCGCGCGGGCACGGCCGAGCGGCTCGGGCTCGGCAGCGACGCGCTGCGCGCGCGCAACGACCGGCTCGTCTACTGCTCGATTCGCGCGTTCGGTCGGCTCGGGCCCGCTCGCGAGCGAGCCGGGCTACGACCCGCTGATGCAGGCGTTCGCCGGGCTGATCAGCATCACCGGCGAGCCGGACCGGCCCGGCGTGCGCGTCGGCGCGTCGGTCGTCGACATCGGCACCGGCGTCTGGGCCGCGCTCGGGATCCTCGCCGCGCTGCTGGAGCGCGCGTCGACCGGTCGCGGCCGCGACGTGGGCGTGGCGCTGTTCGACACGGCGCTCTCGCTCGTCGGCTACCAGCTGACCGCCGTCGCTGCGCACCGGCGTCGTGCCGGGACGCCACGGAACCGCGTTCCCGCTGATCGCTCCCGTACGAGGTCTTCCCGACCTCCGACGGCGAGCTGATGATCGCCGCCGCGAACGACCGGCCTCTTCCGCCTGCTCTGCGAGCGCATCGGCCGCCCGGAGCTCGCCGACGACCCTCGGTTCCTGACGAACCCCGACCGCCTCGCGAACCGCGAGCAGCTGCTGCCGGCGATCCGCGAGCGGCTCGCCGCGCGGACGCTCGGCTCACTGGCTGGAGCGGCTGGCGGGCATCCCCGTCGCCCCGGTCCAGGATCTCGCAGCGACCGTCGGGCATCGCGCAGACGCGCGCGAACGGCATGCTCCAGGAGGTCGACGGTGTCGACGCGGTCGCCTCGCCGCTGCAGGTCGACGGCGAGCGCCTCGAGCACCGGCTGCCGCCGCCGCTGCTCGGCGAGCACTCGGCTCGAGGTGCTGCGCGAGCTCGGCTACGCGCGACGACGACATCGCGGCATTGGTACGCGACGGAATAGTAGGCTCGCCCGCGTGATCGACCTTCCTCAGAAGATCGTCTGCGTCGGCCTCAACTACCGCGACCACGCGGAGGAGCAGGGCGTCGACGCTGCCCGAGCGCCCGCTGCTCTTCGCCAAGTGGCCGAACACGCTGCTCGAGAACGGCGCGGCCGATCCGGATCCCGGCGATCTCGAAGCAGGTCGACTACGAGGCCGAGCTCGGCGTCGTGATCGGCCGCCGTGCGAGCGGCGTCTCGGTCGACGATGCGCTCGACTTCGTCGCGCGGCTACGTCGTCGCGAACGACGTCTCGGGCCGCGACCTCCAGTTCGCCGACGGCCAGTGGGTGCGCGGCAAGTCGCTCGACACGTTCCTGCCGGTCGGCGACCTCGTGCCGGCGAGCGCGGTGCCCGATCCCGCAGGCGCTCGCCGATCCGCGCGATCCTGAACGGCGAGGTGATGCAGGACTCGAGCACCTCGAACATGGTCTTCGGCGTCGCCGACATCGTCTCGTTCGTCTCGCAGGCGATCACGCTCGAGCCGGGCGACCTGATCATCACCGGCACGCCCGCGGGAGTCGGCGCGTTCCGCGACCCGCCGGTCTGGCTGAAGCCGGGCGACGAGATCACGATCGAGATCGACGGTGTCGGCTCGATCAGGAACCCGGTCACCGGGTAGAGCATCCCGTGAGGCGGGCGCCGCTGCTCGTCGCGCTGTTTCTGGCTGCGCTCGCGCTGCGGCCCCAGCTCGTCGGCATCGGTCCGCTGTTGCCGCTCGTCCAGGACGACCTGGACGTCACGCACGCGGTCGCGGGCCTGCTCGGGACGATCCCGGTGCTCTGCATGGGGCTCTTCGCCCCGCCGGCGCCGTTCGTCTCGGGCCGGATCGGGTCTCGCCTGGCGGTCGCGCTCTCGCTCGCGCTGATCGGCGTCTTCGGGGTCGTACGGGCGATCGCCCCGGGCGCGATCGGCGTGATCCTGCTGACGATCCCGATCGGCGTCGGGATGGGGATCGCGGGCGCGATCCTGCCGGTGACGGTGAAGGAGCGCTTCGCCGACCGCCCGGGCTTCGCGACCGGCGTCTACACCACGGGGATCACGATCGGCTCGGCGGTCGCCGCGGCCACCGCGGTTCCGCTCGCGCATCTCGCAGACGGCTGGCGCGCACCGTTGTTCGTCTTCGGCGCGGTGTCGACCGGGCTCGCCGTGCTCTGGCTCTGGCTGACGCGCACCGAGCCGACGCACGTCCGTGCCACCGTCCGGCCGCTGCAAGCTGCCGTTCAGGCGCTTGCTCGCCTGGCGGCTCGTCGCGGCGTTCTTCTTCATGTCGTCGGTGTTCTACGGCCTCAACGCCTGGTTGCCCGACGTGTACGTCGAGCGCGGCTGGAGCGATGCCTCGGCCGGCGAGCTCCTCGCGGTCCTGAACACGGTGACGATCCCGTGCGGGTTTCTGGTCGCGTGGGCCGCGGACCACTGGGGCTCGCGGCGCGGCTGGCTCGCTGGTGCTGCGTCGCTGCAGTTCGTCTCGCTGCTCGGGATCCTGCTGTGGCCGGCGGGCGGCTGGGGCTGGGCGGTGCTGCTCGGGGTCGCCTGCGGTCCGCTCTTTCCGTTGACGATGACGCTGCCGCTCGACGCAGCCGACCGGCCGGCCGAGGTGGCGGCGCTCGCCGGGATGATGCTCGGCGTCGGCTACACGCTGTCGGCGGTCTCGCCGCTTCTCCTCGGTGTGCTCCGCGACGTGACCGGCGGCTTCGACGCCGTGCTGGCGGCGCTCGTGGTCGCGTCTGCGATCTTGATCGTGGTCGACGCGTCGTTCAGTCCGGCGCGGCTCGCAGCCGGTCGATCGTCTGGCGGACCCCCTCGGCGAGCGGCGTCCAGCTGATCGGGCCGACGACGTCCTCGAGGGCGCCGTTGTCGAACTCGTCCGGGAACGGGAGCCGCGTCTCCTCGTCGACCGTGCACGAGACGTTCCCGATCGCCTCGATCGCCTCCGC